>CAWFAZ010000048.1:0-41778 GCA_963813995.1 uncultured Verrucomicrobiae bacterium
ATGTTACCGATCTGTTACCTTTTGTGTGGTTCCTCAACGTTTTCAGTGGAATAGAGGTGGAGTCTTGGTAGTTTTTGGGATGACACCTGAAAAATTATTTCATGAATTGTTGGGTTTGAGCTTGAACTGGGAAGTAGTCGAGAGCCGCTTTGACGCCGCCAGCGGAACGGTCTGCCTGGAAATCAAGGAAACATCGCGTTTATGGGACTCGCTTCGTTGTCCCCAGGATGGAGGGTTGGTTTTTTGCTATGACCATACCGAAGTGCTGACTTGGCGCCATCTCAATATCTTCCAACATCGCTGTGAGATCACCTGCCGGTTGCCGCGCGGCAAGTGCCGCCAGTGCGGCCATGTCTTTCGGGTGCGTCCGCCCTGGGAAGGATTAAGCCTGCACTTCACCAAGGAGTTTGAAGCGTTCGCACTGCTGCTGATGCGCGAGATGCCCATGGCCAAAGTAGCCGAAGTGACCGGGGAGAGCGACATGCGCCTGTGGCGGATGCTCTTTAAGCATGTGGATGGGGCTTACGCCCAAGCCGACTTTGGCAACGTGTGCTGCGTCGGAGTCGATGAGATGGGCGTGCGCAAAGGCCAGGAGTATATCAGTGTGTTTGCTGATTTGGTGGCCAAGCGGGTGATCTTTGCTACAGAAGGCCACGGCCACGAGACTTGGCAAGCGTTTGTCCAGGCATTGGCGGCGCACAATGGGCACCAGTACGCCATCACCCAAGTGAGCATGGACATGAGCGCAGGCTACGAGAAGGGCGTCAAAGACAACTGCCGCAACGCCCAGGTGGTATTTGACAAGTTTCATGTCCTGGCCAATGCCAACAAGTCGGTCAACCAAGTGCGTCGGGCGGAGTTCAGCGTGGGCGGCAACGACGTGCGGGAGTCCCTCCGCCAGAGCCAGTGGCTCTGGCGCAAGAACCCGGAAAACCTCGACCGGGACGAACAGAGCCGGTTGGCCAAAATCAAAGAAAAAAATCTCTGCACCGGCAAGGCTTATCAGATGCGCCTGGTCCTGCAGGACATCTATCGCAGCTCCAACGCCATGGTGGCCCAAAAGCGCTTTAAGGTTTGGTGCCGCTGGGTGCGATGGGTGGCCCGGTTTTACAAATCCTACGTTTTCAGAGCGATGATCAAGCTGGCCAACATGGTGGAGAACCATCTGGCCGGAATCCTGGCCCACTGGAAATGGGGCCTGACCAACGCCTTTATGGAAGGACTCAATAGCGTCTTCAGCGCGGTCAAGCGCAAGGCGCGGGGCTATCGTTCCACGGTTTACCTGATCACCATCCTCTATCTGGTCGCCGGCAAACTCCGCCTGCCCCATGTTTAATTCCACTGAAAACGTTGAGGAACCCCTTGTTGCACCCTAACTCATTGATAATCAACGTTTGTAGCACTGTAGCGGGGGGAGGTGGGCATAAGCATTAACCTAAAGGCTTGCCAAATGGTTTGGACGGGCTATGCTGGGGAGCCATGAACAATGATGATTGCCTTCCAGAAGATTGGGAGATTCTGCGCCGGTGGCTCCCCGAAGATCTCAATGCCCGGGCCAAACGATTTGACTTTTTCCAGCGGACGCGGGGCTTGACCGACGGTGAGCGGTGGTTGCGGTTAATCCTCATGCATGTGGCCGGCGGACTGTCTTTGGAACAAACCGCCTTGCGGGCCAGGGAATTGGGGCTGGCCAGCATCAGCGGGGTGGCTTTGTTCAAGCGGTTGCGCAAGGCTGAAGCCTGGCTGGGAAGCCTCTGCCAACATTTGCTGGCGGAGCAGCAGAACCGTTTGGGCCAGTGCCTATGGCCCAGCCAATACCGGGTTCGAGCCATCGATGCGACGGACATCCAGGAACCCGGCAGTACGGGCAGCGCCTGGCGTCTGCACTACAGCATCACTCTGCCGGAACTGGTTTGCGACCACTATGAAGTCACCGACCAGCATGGCGGTGAGAGCCTGGGGCGATTCCAGTTTAAAAAGGATCAACTCATCTTGGTGGATCGGGGCTACAGCCGAGCGACTGGAGTGGCCAAAGTCCTGGAGAGCGGCGCGGCGCTGTTGATGCGCTGGCATACCACCGCGCTTCCGGTGCAGGATCCTCACGGCAGGGCGCTGGACCTGCTGGCACTTCTGCGGGGCTTGCCCAAACACAATTCGGATCATTGGAAGGTCCAATTTTTTCATCAGGGCAAGGTTTATCGTCTGCGCTTGTGCGCCATCCGCAAGAACCGGCTGGCGACGGAGCGGGCGCGGCGCCAAGTCTTGGACAATGCCCAGATTCATGGCTATCAGGCCAGTGCGGAAAGCTTGGAATTGGCCGAGTACGTCCTGGTGCTGACCACCCTGCCCAGAGAATTTACGGCCAGCCAGGCCCTGACGCTCTACCGCTGCCGCTGGCAGGTGGAACTGGCTTTCAAGCGCCTGAAGAGTTTGCTCTCAACTGGTCATGTGCCCAAAAGCAACGACCAGTCAGCCCGGGCTTGGATGCAAGCCAAGATACTGACGGCACTGCTGCTGGAGCGACTGTTGCTGGAGGCAAAGATTTTTTCCCCCTGGGGATATGGCTTGCCAGAGTTTGAGCCGCTGGCGCGCCACGTTGGAGGCGCGTGACACATTATTGCAGGTGCTGGCACCGGCTTTGAGCTTGCCGAACTTTCTGCGGCGAGGCCCAGACCCAGATATAGCAAGGGCCTGGCGAGTTCTGCGACCGCGCCGTCCAATGCAATTAATCCAAGTCGGCCAAATTTTGAATCGTTAGGTTAATGCTTATGGATTTTCCAGACCTATGTATCGAAAGGCTTGAAATTGACTCGATCGCCTTGACCAAACCCTCGATCGTGTGCTCCTTCGCTTCCACTGCTGGCTTGAGGCCGAGGGCAATGAGCGCCTTGCTGGTTTCCGGTCCTATGGAGGCCAGCTTGAGTTGCGGCCAGCGCCCGGCCAACTCTTTCAAACTGAAACGCGCATTGAAGTTTTCCACCGTGGAACCGCTCGTAAATGTAATCCAATCCGCGCCGCCTTCCATCAACCGTGCCGCCGCGCCGTTGCGGTCTTCAGTTTCCGGCGTTGTTTTGTAAACGGCCACGTCATCCACGATGGCGCCCATCATCTCAAGTTCCTTGGGCAGGTCCTTGTTGGCCACTTCCGCTCTGAGCAAAAGTATCTTCAGATTCTCGATGCTCTCGTATTTGGCCAGCGCGCCGGCAATTTTGGAGGCCACGTATTCGTCCGGCATCACATCGACTGTAAGGTGCAGCTCCCGGATTTTGGCGGCCGTCGCCGCGCCGACCGCGGCGATGCGCACACCGCCAATATCGCGCAGGTCGCCGAAAGCCCGGAAGAAAAACTCGAAGAACGCGCTCACCCCGTTTGGACTGGTAAAGATCAGCCAGTCATAGGCATTCAACTCCAGCAAAACATCCGCGATGGACTGCCGGTCGGTCGGCGGCAGGGTCCGAATGACGGGTATTTCCAGCACATCCGCGCCGCGTTCCAGCAATTGCCGCGAGAGCTGGCTGGCTTGTTCGCGGGTTCGAGTGACCACGATGCGCTCTCCAAACAGCGAACGATTCTCGAACCAATTCAGCTTCCCCCGCAACCGCACGACGTCGCCAATGACAATGATGGCCGGCGGTTTAAACCCGGCCGATTCAACTACATCCGCGATGGTCTTCAGCGTCCCAAAAACCGATTGCTGCCGTCCGGTTGTCGCCCAGCGAATCACCGCCGTCGGCGTGGACGCCTCCATGCCATTGGCCATGAGCGCCTCCGCAATTTTTCCGATGCGCGTCACTCCCATCAGCACAACCTTCGTTCCAGGCGCCCTGGCCACCTGCGCCCAATCCACATCGACATCTTCTTTCGCCGGGTCTTCGTGGCCGGTAATGACGCTAAAGCTCGAACAATGGTCGCGGTGCGTCAAAGGAATGCCGGCATAATTCGGACCGGCGATGCTGGAAGAGATTCCCGGCACCACTTCAAATGGCATCCCGGCGGCGGCCAATTCTTCCGCCTCCTCGCCACCGCGGCCAAACACGTAGGGATCGCCCCCTTTGAGCCGGACAACGCACTTGCCGGCACGGGCTTTTTCGACGAGCAACCGATTCACCTCTTCCTGGGGCATGACATGGAGGCCGGAGCGTTTGCCGGCGAAAATAAACTCCGCGCCAGCCGGCGCCAGCCGGAGCAAATCGCCGTTGACCAGCGCGTCATAAACCACCACATCGGCCCGCGCCAGCAACTCCGCCCCGCGCATCGTCATCAAGCCCGCGTCACCAGGCCCGGCGCCCACCAGATAAACCATCCCTTTGCCTTTCATTCCGGGCAGTCTATGCGGCCAAAGCCGTTGCCGCAATTCATTGTGTGTTTCATGCCGGGAACAGTCCCTGGGCGGGCCTCTATGTGTCACTACTATGTTTTAGCGCCCCGGCTTACCGCCCGGGCCGGAAATGATACGCGTTGGTCGAAACGTTGATGCTGACGGGAGCGGAGACGGCCTGGGTGCCATTGTTGTCCGTCGCCACCGCTGTCAAAACATTGCTCCCGGCGGGTGCGTTGGTCCACCGGAAATAATACGGCAGCCACTGCATCCTCAAATGAAACTGGCTGGACGGTTCCGCCGCCAGGTAATTTGTCGCCACGCCCAAACTCCTGCCATTGGCCAGGAACTCCACCGTATTGACCACGCCCCCAACCTCGGCCGCGGCCGCATAAATATTGATTTTGACCAGGTCCGGAAATTCCGCCCCGGGCGCCGGACTGACAATCCGCACCACCGGCACAGGCAAGTTGGTGCTGACGGCGATGTTGATGGCGGCAGAGGTCATTTGCAGCCCCGCGTTATCGGTCGCGACCGCCGTCAAGGCATAGTTGCCGGACGGGACATTGGTCCAGACAAATTGGTATCGGTTCACATGGCTCCCCAGCAATACCGGCACGATCGAACCATGCGATTCCCGCAAGACCAGCGGCTCCGCCGTCCGGCTTCCGAACGGATTGTTGCTCACGACTCCCAAACCCTTGCCATCGGCCAAAAACTCCACAGTCGTCACCCATCCATTCGAATCAAACGCATTGGCCGCAATTTCGATGTTGGGTAACGAAAGAAAAGAACTGCCATTGGTCGGGGTGACAATGCTGACCGCAGGCGGAACATTGGTGTAATTATACGCGATATAAGCCACCGCCCTGTTGAGCGATCCAATGCTAAAGTCCGCGCTGCCAGGCGGTTCCGCAACAAGGCGCCGCGGCAACGTCAGAACCACCGTCTTATACCCATTGGCCGACGGTTCATTGACCGGCGTGATGACAACATTGGCCGAAGTCTGTCCTGCCTCCAGGCTGATGGAATTCGTTATGGTGGCGTAATCGACGCCGTTACTGGCCGTGCCGCCGATTCCAAAAGAAACGGTCAGCGCGGAATTGGTATTGCCGGCGCGGGAAAAGGTGAAAATGGCGGGATTATCGCCCGGCTCCGACGCCAGGGGCATGGCAGCCTGGATCGTGACGATGGAGAAGTTCGTGGGAATCACGAGGGCGGCAGAGCCATCGAAGTAAAAGCCGGCCAAAAGCACCGGGAGACACCTCGACATCCTCGCGACATTACCTTTCATGACAATTCAATCTACCATTTTTCGAAGTCAAAGTCACCAACAAACGCGCTGAAAATGGCTTCCAAAGCATAAATTTCCGTTGCCACAGCCAATTCGGCGCAATCAGGTTCACTGATTTAACCCCGTCAGATCTGGAATGTTTCCGTCGTCGCCAGGGGCTATGGCGCGAGAAATCCGCCTTTGGTACAGCGGCAATCAACCTCATGATTGGCGAAGGTCACTTTATCCATGTTTTCATCAGGATTGTCTTTTGGGTAATTCAGGTCATGAAGGTCGTGAGTTATACCCTCAACGGGCTGGCCCCGTATGATTCTTCCCAATGGTAAGTTATTTTCTCTTTCCCCAGAAGCCATTCTTGTGGAGCTGTGGTGTGCAGCCAGTCAAGCGGTTCGCAGCCACCCGGAGCGCCGCCGGACAGGGCGGTCTGCATGGCGGCGTGGAAGGCGGCCTTCTGCCCGGGTTGGATCGTCTGCGGATCAACGGAAATGAAGAGCGCGGCGCCGCTGCGCGCCACCAAGTCGAGAAACTGCCGATCGAATTCCCACGGCGTCTGATCGGTGTGCGCCGCGCAATCGGGGTCGCTGGCAAAGAACGTGCCGTTTTGCGGCAGGCGGTAAGCCAGTGTATTGACGCCCATCCGGCGGGTGCGTTCCCAAACCCGGCCCGAGGTGTCATCACCCGTGCGCTGGATTTCAAACAGACCAGCCCCGAGATGACCGATGGTATTGCAACCGAGCAGAACCGCGTCGCCGGCTGCAGCGCGCAAAGTCCGGTAGAGTCGCAGAATGATTTCCGCATTGGTGAGGGCTTGATCGGCGAAGTGCCAGTCGCCCTCGGTCAACTCGGCCCCCATTTCAAATCCCCATTTGCCAAAGACGTCATAGGTCGAGAAATCGTGTTTGATGAGATCGTAGCCCCACGAAAGGACGCGCGTGACGTCATCGTGAATAAGGGCCAGATTGTCCGGCAGTGTGAGGTCGAGCGGCTTTTCCCCGGCGTTGATTGGCCCGGCGCGCAGCCGGCGCGGATCATCCACTTTCATCAAAGCCGTGGGGCGCATCCAAATGCCGGGCCGAACGCCCAGTTTTTTCATGCCGGCAGCAAGGCCGGGCATGTCGGGAAAACGCTTCGGATCGCCCGCCGTCCACGGCCCGCCGGGACAGACCGAACCGGGGGTCCAACCCGCGTCAATCACGCAATAGGGACTGTTCTTATGTCCGGCAGCGAGGTTGGCGAGAAACGCGGCGTCGCGCAACATGGCGTCGGAATCGAAATTGCGACCGTAGGCGTAATACCAGTTATTGTTGCCGCAGATCGGACTGGCGGCGAGACGGGGCGACGGACAAAGCAAGCGGCAAAAACGTGTCAGTGCCGTCAAAGGTGTTTCCGTTTTTGTCGTTGCCAGCGATATGATGGTGGCGGCGACAAGCTCGCGGTCGCCCGGTCGCGAAGGCCCGCCACCATTGCGAAAGTCAAGCCACAGCGAAATACCGGCGGCGTCCACCGTCCAGAAGCAGAATGCCGCCGGCTGGGTTTTCACGCCAGCCATGAAGGTTCGTCCGCTCGCCTCCTGATGCGCCGCGAAATACCACGGCATGATTCGTTCGGGTTGGAGAAAACGCCATTGCAGATCGCCGTAACTGCGCTCCCAATGGTCGCCCAAGAAAAGTGTGTCGCCGGGAAAAGTCGTCTCCCAGCGCAACACCACGCGCGACAGCGGCCCCGTCGGGCAGCTTACACGAACCTCCTGACCCGCCGCCGTGATAGCCAGATTTACGACCGCGCGATCCGAGGTGAAACGCGAGCCCTGGCGGTCGGCGGCCTGGAGGCGGTTGCCTTCATGCTCAATCAAAACACGCGTTGGAAGTTCCGGCAGAGCGGCCAGCGCATGAGGATTTTTAACAACAATCGCGGTTTTATCGGAAGCATTGACGGGCAGTGAAGAAGCAACAAGCAGCGAACCGGCACCGAGCTTGAGCGCGTGGCCGAGAAAAGCGCGGCGACCGGGGTTATTTGCTGAATCAGGCATGATGATTTGGGATGGTCGGGCACCCTGTCGGGCAGACAGTCAAACTATTTTCTTTTATCATAATGCGCCGGATTTACAACTATTCAATCCATTCTTTGCTTGCCTCCCGGCCTCCAATCCGTCATCATCACTGCCAGTTAATCGGAAAGCCGTGAGTACATACAGCCTTTTCTTCTGCGTCAAACCCCGGAAATCACCAGGAATATTTTCCTCGAATTTAACCTGCTGCCGGTTGTCCTCTTTGGCGGACGTTGTGTTGTTCGTCACCTTTTTGGTTGCAGCCATGCCTTGGTCCGTCCGCGCCCAGATCAGTCTTACCGACATTGGCGCCAACAATCCAACCCCGGGGCCAAATGACATCTCGCAATTGAGCACCAACGGGAACACGCAGTTGATCAGTCATTCCGGCGGGTTCAATTACTTTACGGATAATTCCAGCCCGCCGGGGCAGACATTCACCATGGGAACCAATTCGATGATGCTGACGTCTTTATCCATCAAAACGGGCGGGATGCCCGGGGACGACAATTCCGCCGGGCTTGGGCCACAAGCTTATCAACTTCAGATATTCTCCGTTTCCAGCAGCAGCGCGACTTTGATAAATACTTACACCAGCCCGTCTTCTTTCAGCTACACGGACGGTGACTGGTTGCAATGGAAGGGTCTCTCCGTGGGACTGACGGCCAATGCGACTTATGCTTATTCATTCAGCCGTGTGTCCAGCGGCTACGACGCCCTGGCCGTGAGCAGCGGCAATCCGTATGGCGGCGGGGAAGTGGTCTTGATTCCGGGCGGGGGTGGCACCATGACCTATCAAAGCAGTCATGGTTATGACGCGGTTTTTGACATCGGCCTGACACAGGCGCAAAACAATGAGCCGGCCAACGATGACCAGATCATCTATGACGGGCAGGCGAACCTGAACAACGGTTGGGCCAATTGGAATTACGGCTCCATCCTCAACTTCGCCAACACCACTCCCGTTTACTCCGGCGCCTTTTCCATCAGTGCCACCATGCCCCCTTGGAGCAAAATCTGGTTCGTTCACAACATGATAGACGTCACGCTCTACACTAATTTTGCGTTCCGGGCGAATGGCGGGCCGGGCGGCGGGCAGTATTTGCAAGTGGCCGCCAGCACCAACGGCGTTGACGGGACTTGGGTTGACATCGGCCCGCTCCAAAGCAACACCTGGCGGCAATTCACCGTCCCGCTCGCCGCTCTGGGTGTGGCCAATGCGACGAACCTGAACTACCTCTGGATCAACAACTGGAGCGGCAGCGCGCAGCCTGTTTTCTATCTCGACGACATTTCATTGACCGCCAAAACGCCGCCAAACACCGTCCATGTGGACGTTAACGCCACGCAAACCGCGCGCACCGTGGACGCGCGGATTTTCGGCATCAACGCCGCGGATTGGGACGGTTACATTAACACACCCGCCACCATTTCCATTTTGACGAACATGAACAACCAGGCGTTGCCCTGGCCGGGCGGCAGCGGGGCGGATGTCTATTTCATGTCCAATTCAAGTTCATTGGCGAATACAATGAATTTCATTCAAGTTGCCACCAACACAGATGCGCAGGTCTATTTCACCGTCAATTACGGCACCGGCACCCCGCAACAGGCTGCCGCCTGGGTGGCGTGTTGCAACATCACCAATCACTGCGGCTTCAAATACTGGGAGGTTGGCAACGAGTCCGGCGGCCTTTGGGAGACGGATGACAACACGAACGCGCCATGGCAACCGCATGATCCCTGGACCTACGCCATGCGTTTCAAACAATACTGCACCGCCATGAAGGCGGTGGATCCAGCCATCAAAATCGGCTCGTCGGCGGACGTCACTGAGGACGGCACGGCCAACTACACCAATCATCCGGTCGTCAACCCTGTCACCGACGTGACGCACAACGGCTGGACGCCGGTGATGCTGCACACGATGCTGACCAATGGCTGTATCTGCGATTTCTTGATTGACCACACCTATGGACCCGGCACCAGCGACATTGGCGATCTGCTCTACTCCACGGTCTGGACGGTGAACGCGAACAATTTGCGTATGATGCTGGTGGATTATCTGGGCAGTTTGAGCACCAATGTGGAACTGGACGTCACTGAAAATGGCAGCGGCGGCAATGACCGTCAACTGGTGAGCCTGGTGAGCGGCCTGTTCTGGGCTGACAGCATTGGCCAGATTCTCCAGACCGAGTTCAACTCGCGGCTGTGGTGGGACTTGCGTAACGGGCAGGCCGACATCACCAATTCCGACAATGCGCTCTACGGCTGGCGCACCGATCCCAACACCGGGAATTTTTATGAGGATCTCGGCATCGTGGCGGGACTGGGCAACACGGCCGTCAACCGCTACCCGGCATACTATTGCGGCAAGCTGATGAAATACTTCGCCAGCGGGGGCGACACGGTCGTCACCGCCACCAGTGATTACAAATTGCTTTCCGCCTATGCCGTGCGGCGGACCAACGGTTATTTGACGTTGCTCGTGATTAACAAGAGTTGTTACGCCAACCTCAATGCCGCCATCAACCTCACCGGTTATGTGCCAGCCGCCAATGCAATCGCTTACTCGTATGGCATCCCGCAAGATCAGGCGGCATTCTTCAACGGTCCCGCCGCCGCGCTGGACATCGCCGCCAACAATCTTGTGGTCGCCGGCTCCAGTTTCACGGCCACGTTCCCGCCGTATTCGGCGACGGTGCTTCAGCTCGCGCCGGCGGCGCCTTCGCTGGCCACGCTGTCTCCGCCACAATCCTCGTCCCGCCAGTTCATCTTCCAGTTGCAAGGCCAGCCCGGCGTGCCTTACCTGATTCAAATGTCCACCAATCTGGCTTCGGCGAATTGGATCACGATTTCCACCACCACGCCAGCCACCGGCAGTTTGCTTCTTACCAACACCATGTCATCCGTCGCACAGTTCTACCGGGCGGTCTGGCAGCCGTAAATTTATCCGGTTCAGGGCGCGTTGGTCCACGCCGCCATTGCCGCTTCGTAAATTTGTTTCAGCGGCACCTTTTCCTTTTCGGCCAATTCCCGGCACGACTCGAACTCGGGCGCGGCCTGCAACACTTTTCCGTCCAGCTTGCCAATCTTCATGCGCACCTCCCCAAAAGGAGTCCGCACCATTTGAAACTCGCGCCGCAATTTGCGGCGTTCCGCCATGCAGCGGCGGACACCAAAGGCGCTCGTCTCCCGCAAAATCAATTCGCTGAACTTGTCGGCCTGGGCCGCCGCGCACAAAACAGCGAGCAGGAAGCCGGGCCGGTTTTTTTTCATTTGCAAGGGCGCGTAACTGACATCCAGAGCGCCCGCCGCCAGGGCCGTTTCCATAAAGCGCCCAAGAATTTCCGGGCTGACGTCATCCAGATTTGTTTCCAGAACCGCGATGGCATCGCTCTCCCAATCATGCTCCAGGGCCGCGCTAGTTTCTCCCAGGATGGCCCGCAGGACGTTGGGGCGCGTTGGGTTGTCGCGCGAGCCGAGGCCGAAACCAACGCGCGCCGGGGCGAAATTTTTCATCGGCCCGAATTCCTCCACAAACTCCGCCAGCAATGCCGCGCCGGTGGGAGTGATCAATTCGCGGGGTTCTTCGCATTGCGTAAGAGCAATGCCGCGCGCCGCCAGGATTTCGAGCGTGGCCGGGGCCGGAATCGGAAGACGTCCGTGCGCGCAATCGATCCAGCCCGTGCCATCGATCGGTTGACTGGCCAGCACGCGCGGTTTTCCCAAAAATTCCAGCCCAATGCAGGCCCCCGCGATATCGACTATGGAATCCACCGCGCCCACTTCATGAAAGTGGACTTTCTCAGCCGGCATGCCGTGAATCTTCCCCTCGGCCGCCGCGATGCGATTGAAAACCGCGACGGCCTTTTCCCTGGCCCATGCTGAAATGCCACTTTGCAGGATCAGTTGCTTGATTTCCGCATAATCGCGTCCGTGCTCATGTCCGTGTCCGTGCGAATGGTATCCGGGATGAACGTCAAATTTTGTTCCCTCGATTTGCGCGCGTTTGCCCCGGGACACCTGCAAGTGATAACCCTCCACATTGAGCTTTTGCAACTCGCCGGCCAGGTGTGGAAAATCAAGCCCCACATCCAGCAACGCGCCGATAAACATGTCCCCGCTAATGCCGCTGAAAAGGTCGAGATAAAGTGTTTTCATAAGCCGCCTGCGCAGAGGGAATTGATTTGGCTGGCAGCATAGCCCGCGCCAAACCCATTGTCGATATTGACCACCGTAACCCCGCTCGCGCAACTGTTGAGCATGCTCAACAATGGCGTC
Organism: uncultured Verrucomicrobiae bacterium; assembly: GCA_963813995.1. Taxonomy (GTDB): domain Bacteria; phylum Verrucomicrobiota; class Verrucomicrobiia; order Limisphaerales; family Palsa-1400; genus DASRLE01. The sequence continues at coordinate 11,944 of CAWFAZ010000048.1, forward strand.
AGCCCGCCAAAGTTCGCGCCATAACCGGCGCTGGTCGGGACGGCAATGATCGGACGGCTGACCAGCCCGGCGACCACGCTGGGCAGAGCGCCTTCCATCCCGGCCACGACAATCACCACATGAGCGCTTCGGATCGGCTCCAACTTGTTCAACAACCGATGCAGCCCGGCCACCCCTACGTCATAAATCCGTTCCACCCGGTTCCCCATGATTTCGGCGGTGACAACCGCCTCCTCGGCCACGGGCAAGTCGCTTGTCCCCGCGCAGACGACGGCGATGGACCCCGGCCGTTTGGCAAAAGGCCTTTTCTCGATTGTCACGCAACGCGCGACAGGATGGAAGACAGCGGACCTGAATTTTTTTCGCACCATCCGCGCCTGATCTGGCGTCAGGCGCGTGATCAGGAGGCGCTCTTCGCGGGCAAGAATAGCGGCGGCGATTTTGACAATCTGCGGGCCTGTCTTGCCGGCGGCGTAAACGACCTCCGCAAAACCCTTGCGCAAGGCCCGATGAGTATCCACTTGGGCAAACCCGAGGTCTGTCACCGGCGGGGCCTGAAAGGCCTGGAGCGCCGCAGGCAGGGTTATCTTGCCCTGGCGAAATCTCTCCAGGAGTTTGATGGCGTCGGCGGTCGTCACAGCCAGACAAAAATACACAAAGTTCCCGCATCGTCACGCGCGAATTTGGCGCAACAAAAACGACAGCGCGGTTTTGGATGCGTTGAGAGGCGCTTTGCCCTTGAATCGCGGGGCGGGGGTTTTAAGCTGGAACCCGGCAGTTCTCTAAAAATATTAACTCGAACCAGAGGAAGGATATGCAACAACGGCCCATTTCGGTGACGATTTTCGGGATACTGAATATCGGGTTTGGGGTTTTCGACCTGTTCGTCACGCTGTTCTCAATGTTTGTTCTGCCGAGGATGAACATGGCCACTCCTTTGCTGAAACAGATGCATGACAATCATTGGACAAAAATAACAATGCCGCTGGATGGCATTGCCGCCGTTGTGCTCCTGGCGGCGGGAATCGGATTGTTGTTGTCGCAGAATTGGGCGCGAATTGTTTCGATCATCGATGGCATTTATTCCAGCGTGACATGTATTGTCGGCGGCATCGTGACGCTGAGGAGTGACACGTCAGGGATAATGATGATTGTATCGCTGATCGCCACCGTTGGCAGCTTGGTCTATCCCGTTTTGCTCATCATATTCATGACGCGGCCCAAGGTCGTCGCGGCCTTAAACCGACGACACCTATATTGAAACCCAGGAAGGCTGGCCTTACCTGGCGGCCATCCTGGACCTCTACAGCCGCAAGATCGTCGGCTGGGCCATGAGTGAGCGCATCGACACCACCCTTGTTCTAAACTAATCTTCTTCAGGTGGCATCCGTGTCCGTCTATGAATGCCAAGCCCGAAACAGTATCTTTATCCAAGGCAATACCGATGATCGCGCCTTGAACATCTTGAGTTCAATCCGCCGCGCTGTTCCATCCGACACGGTTATGGTTGGAAGGGACCCCTGCTCAAGGGTAAATCATGCGGAAAAACACACTGCCGTTGGTGATGACAACTGGGATGTTCAACAGGTTGGTCGAAGCCGATCCGGACACCACCACCCAGTTGGTGCCCAGACCGCCGCCCGGCGGATTGGTCTGCGCTTCCAACCGCCAGCCGGTGTGATTCAACGGCCAGGACAATGTCAGCTCGCCGTTGCAGCAACTGGCCGTCAGATTCGTCGGGTTCGTGGCGACGGTGACGACGCCCAGTGTGCCGTTGACGGCCAGATTGTTCACCCAGCCAAAGCCCATGGCTGGCACCAGTGGAGCGATGGTCAACGCCCCGCCGTTGGGCAACGGTTTGTTGAACAGTTTGAACGAATCGCCCGCCGCAAGGGCGGGACCGAGGTTGGTGATGGTCAAAACACCGGCGCCGGCGTTGGTCAACACGCCGCTGACAGCCACCAGCCCATTCGACGGCGATAACGATTTATTGATCGCAACAAGAAGATTGCCTGCCAGCGTGAGGCTGTTGTTGATTGTCAGGGTGCCGATGGGCGCCCCCGGCGACAGCGTGCCGCCGCTCTGGACGGTGACCGGTCCGTTGATCGTGCCCGTGCCGCCAAGCGCCCCGCCGCTCTGGACGGTGACCGCGCCCGAAGCCAGCGAGCCGTTGACCAGCAGCGTCCCGTTTGCGACCGTGGTCCCGCCCGCATAGGTGTTCGCGCCGGTAAACTTGATGAGGCCGCCATGCATACTGTCGCCCACTTGGACTCCCGCTGTCGTGTCCGTGCCGTTATGCAAAATGCCGCCGGTGAAATCCACCTCGCCGCCCGTCGTCGCCAGCAGTGTCACACTCTTGCCCTTGTTGGCCGTCCAACCCAGGATGATCGGGTTCGCGTAAGTATTCGTTCCGCTTGTGTTCTGACCTCCGATCGTAAATGTTCCGCTGTTGGCAAAGCCGGCATCCCCATCCGCCACATAGTTTGTGTTCCTCGCGTTGTTTGTGATGCCGCCACCCGGGAAATTGGCGTCGCCTAGCCAGACCGCCGCGCTGAAATAATTGTTGGAGTTAATCAGAACGCCAGCCGGAGCACTGAAACCGGATCCTGTAAAGACATTGGTCACTGCGCCAAGGATAAAGGCGCTGAAGGTCAAACCAGCGCCGCTGGAGTTGTTGGTCAGCGCATTGCCGTTGTCCAGGACCAGGGCGCCATTGGCCACGCAGTACTTGTAGCCGTCAGCCGTGGCGGAGGCGCTCGCCCAAAGCGCGGAGCGCCCTTGCAGCGTCGCGGTCGTGCCCCCGGTGACATAGAGGACGCTGCTGCCATCGGACAGATTGGTGAGGTTGCCCGTGATGGTCACCTTGCCGCCGCCCTGAAGGTTCAGCCATTGACTCCAATTCCCCGACTGGAACGAGGCAATCGTCAGGCCGGCGCCGCCGGCCAGGGTGTTAATGGCCAGAACCAGATAAGGGTTGTGACCGGTCGTCGTTCCCACAATCGTTCCCAACGCCAGCGTGTAGCTGCTGTTGCCCGTCACGTTGATCGCCTGGGTTGCGCTGTCAAGGAACGTCAATGTGTTGGTCAGCGACAATGTCCTGCCCGTGGCGTCCGTCAGGAAATTCACGTCAAAGTTGTAAGTGTCCGAACTATTGTCCAACGTGATGCTGGCCGGCGGGAAGGTTGTGTTGTTATCCGCGCGAAGCTGGAGTGTCGAGCCGCTGTTCAACGCGAGCGCGCCTGTGAAGGCGTTGGCATTGGCCAATTGCAGCGTGGTTCCCGGGGCCACCGTGCAGTTGGCGGTCGAACCGGTGTTGTTGCCAGTCAGAGCGAGCGTTCCGCCGTTGATCGTGATGGCGCCGCTCAAGGTGTTCGTGCCGCTGAGAGTGAGCGCTCCGCCGCCAGTCAAGGAAAAGCCAGCTCCCGTCACATGGGCGGAGATGGTCGGAGAACAATTGGAAGCCACACTGATGGTCGGCGTGTTGGTGAGCGTCAGCGCATAGCCGCCGCCAGCGATGGTGTAGTTGCCGCTGCCAGCGGGGTTGAAAGCGAGGTTGTTCACCGTAATGGGCGCCCCCAGGGTAATGGTGCCCGCGGGGCCGTTGGCCGCTCCCAGAGCTGTCGAAATGGGCATCTGGTTATTGTTCCAAAGGACGTTTGTCTGGCCATTCCACCAGTTGGAAGAAGTAAGGTTCCAAACACCGCCGCCGTCCTGTGGGCCTATCATGGCCGGATCGGCGTTCCAAGTGAGCGGCCCCGAGGAGACTGTGATATTCACGACGGCTGAAGTCGCCGTCAGGCCCATGGAATCGGTGACAACCGCCGTCAGGGCGTAGCTGCCGGACGGCGCCTTGCTCCATGTAAAGCTGTAAGGACTGTTGGTGGATACGCCCAGGAGCGTTGTACCCTGGTAAAAGGCGACCTGGCTGACGGGGTTGGTGTTGGCCTGGACCAGCGCGGTGATGGGGAGATTGGTGCCAGCGGCAAACGAACTTGCGCCGGCTGGACTGATGATGTTGAGCGAGTAAACGCCTGTCTGAACGCTGACTAGTTCAATGCCGTCGCCCGTCCCGAGATTGCGTGTGTATTGTTTGCTCGTGGCGTTGTTCCAGTGCTCTTCCACTCCCAGGCTGCCGACGAACTGGGTGCTGCCCACGTTGGGCTGGTAAACGATCCCCGAGAGCTTTTGCCCATTCGTGCCGGGGACGAAGGCGGCCTCATGCAGGTAGTAGTCTGTATTCACAGGCAAGCCAAATTCGGTATTCAGAAAGTCGAATCCCACTGAGTCAATGGCCACGGCATCCTGGGAGAGGAACACGCTGCATGGCCAGGCATTGTTGAATGGAGACATGGTCCATTTGACCGGATCGGCGTTGGGGCCGGGTGCCCCGTAGAGCGCGTCGATCATGAACAACATGATCTTCTGACCCAACGCCTGGTGGCCCATGGGTTCGATAAAGTTGGAATAGTATTCAGGGGTGCCGGTGCCGTACATCACGCCGCCCATGCGCTGGCCGGAAATGGCTCCGTAGAGGTTCTTAAAACAGAGCGTCGGGCCATCGCCGTGGTCCTTGGCGATCGCCATGTCAATCAAGAACCCAGCGTTGAGAAATTGCTGGCAGATCATCGTGCCGTCCGTGCCTTCACCGTCATAGACGCCGGGGTAAGCGATGCAATTGGTAACTGGCCAAGTCGCCAGTTCCCGGCCCTGCAGGCCCACGCCATCCACAAATTGGACGTTGGGGAATTGCGGATGGACGTAAAGGTAGATGTTGTCCCCGATCGTGCGCTGGCCGCCCCAGCCCCGGTCCAAGCCGGTGGGATCGCTGACGATGATGTTGGTCTGCTGCACCTGGGCCGCCACCATTTGTTTGACCAACGAGAGAATGAGATGGGGATTCGCGGTGATGGACCACTGGTTCCCCGCCGCGCCTTCAACAGCATTCAGAGCATAATAGTTAGTGTTGTCGTAATTGCAGGGGTTCTGGTTGATCTTGATGGCAATGGTCTGGTTCGGCGACTGCGCATAGCTGATATTGCCGTTGCCGCGACGCACATTGAAGCTTCGGAAAAGGGCATCCCAGGCGTTGGAGTCGGTGGTAGTGCTGGTGAGGTTCTGCAATGCGGCAGAGAGCATGGCATCGACGCGCGCCTGCACGATCATGTTGCTATCCCACCAGTGGGTGCTGTCCTGATCGCCGTCCCAGAGGCAAGTGGCGGGATCGTAGCTCCATACCACCCGGCCCGGATTGATGCCCCGGGCAATGCCAATTGGAGCATTGGAGGCGCTACTCGCCTGAGCGCGTGATCCGTGTTGCCTTATCACCACTGCTCCGCAAACCAACGCTATCACCAGGCAAACACCCGCCAACGCGAAGCGGCTTTGGCGAAAAAACTTTCTGGTGTGCCGGTATGCGGAAACCACGCCGAACAAACTCAGAAAGTAGGCGATGCCTCCAAGCGCGATGGGCGCCGCCACCCGCTGGCACGGATAAGACGCCCGGGCCGGCTTCGGGATCACCCTGATCAGAAACCAGATCAAGGCGGCCAGCCCCATGACGGGGAACAGCCACTTGCCCCACCAGCGCCTGCGGTTGAGGCCCACAATCCTGCCAGTCTTTCGGCAGACCAAAAACAAACCTTTTTCAGCGGGCATTTGTCACCTTCCTTCTGACACTTGGAACACAGATGGAAATAGTTCGATTTATAAGCCCAGGTTGGTTTTCAAAACTCCTTCCATTAGCACTTATGTTACAGGGTTGCCCTCCAAACTTCAAGAATAATGATGAGCAAAAATGATGACTTTAGAGTGGCACATTCATTAAGGCCGGCACAGCCTGTGCCATGAAAGAGGTTTCATTCAACGCGCCGTGGGGCGCTCCGCTCGCCCTCATGACTGCGGTATGCAGCGTGATATGCCTTCTCGTTCCATTGCCGGGCGTGATAATCGGTCTTGACAGCAGCGTCGTGCTTCGCGCCCACGGAATGTCCATGATTCCACCCTGGGCCGGCTGGCTCCTCGTTGCGGTTCCTCTCCTGACCTTGGTGGTGAGCGCGGCCTTTATGGTGCGGGGATATGTCCTGACAGACACTTCGCTCATCATCAAAAGGCTGGGATGGGAGAGCCGCCTGGATTTGTCCCGGCTGATTTCGGCGACCGTTGATCCGGACGCTTTTCGACGGTCGCTGCGCCTCTTCGGCAACGGCGGGTTCTTCTCATTTACAGGCTGGTTTCGCAACAAGAAGCTTGGCTTTTATCGGGCCTACGCCACCGACACGAGAAGAGCCGTCGTGCTGCGCTTTTCCGATAAAACGGTCGTCATTACGCCGGATGATCCGCAAAAATTTGTGGCCGAAATCAACTCCAACAAGCCGGATTGATCCACTCGCGGCTTGGCGTGGAGGGCAATCGCGCCTATCTTTCCGGCGTGCCGGACACCACAAAAACCCGGGTCATCGTAGGAATGAGCGGCGGAGTCGATTCTTCCGCGGCGGCGGCATTGCTTTTGGAGCAGGGTTACGACGTGGTCGGCATCACGCTCAAGTTGTGGCCCCAGGATTGCGTCTCCCGCGCCCAGGACAAATGTTGCGGCCCGCAGGCGGTCACGGACGCGCGCAACGTCTGTTACACGCTGGGCATTCCATATTATCTTGTTGACGAGGCAGATGCTTTTCAAAAACAGGTCATCCACTACTTCGCCGAGGAATACAAAGCCGGACGCACGCCAAACCCCTGCGTCATGTGCAATGAGAAATTGAAATTCGGCGCGCTGCTGGACCGCGCGCGGCAACTGGGCGGGGAGTACATTGCCACCGGCCATTTTGCGCGGCTGGAGAAGCGCCCCGACGGCCGCATGCTCCTGAAAAAGGGCTGTGATCGGCGCAAGGACCAGAGCTATTTCCTTTTTTCCCTGCGCCAGAACCAGTTGGCCCGCGCCCTGTTTCCGCTCGGCGAAAAAACCAAACAAGACACGCGCCAGGCCGCCCGCGAGCGCCATTTGAAAACCGCGGACAAGGAGGAGAGCATGGAAATTTGTTTTGTGCCGGACAAGGATTACGGCCAGTTTCTCTCCGCCGCCGGGCTGGCGCAAAAGCACCGGGGTGAAATTGTCAGTCTCCAGGGGCAGGTGCTCGGCCATCACGAAGGGATTGAGTTTTACACCATCGGCCAGCGCAAGGGCCTTGGGCTGTCAACACCAAAGCCACTCTATGTGATCGAATTGGACGCCGCCCGGAACCGCGTGGTCGTGGGGGACGATTCCGCTTTGGATCGCGCTGAGTTTACCGTGCGCAATTGCAACTGGATTCCGTTCGATCAACCGCCGGAGAAAATGCAAGTCGCGGCCAAAATTCGTTACAACCATCCCGGCACGCCGGCCACCGTCCAGGCGCTGGCCGGCGGCGAAGCGAAGGTGACGCTGCACACGCCGCAACGGGCCATCACTCCGGGACAAGCCTGCGTTTTCTACGACGGCGACCTGGTGGTGGGCGGCGGCTGGATCGCTTGAAGCCGTTTATGACAGCGTCACGGAGAACTCTTGCCGTTCAAATCCTTGATGGCGCTCTGCATTTCCTTCAGATGAACGTCCGGGTTGGGCGAATCGGTCACATGAACAATCTTCCCATCCAGGCCAATCAGGAAACTGACGCGGCGGGCCATTTTTTTGTGCGGTCCCATGCGCGCGCCGTAGGCATCGGCGATTTTGCCGTTGGTGTCGGCGATCAACGGGAAGTTCAAGCCGTACTTAAAGACAAAGCTCTTGTGACTGTCCACTGAATCGAAGCTCACGCCGATGACGTCAACCCCCTGCGCCTTGAGGTCGCCCATCCGGTCACGCAAGCCGCAGGCTTCCTTGGTGCAACCCGCGGTGTCGTCCTTGGGATAGAAATAAAGCAGGACAACGTTTTTGCCGATTTCGCCGGCCAGCTTCCATTTGTTGCCTTCCTGATCCAGGCCGCTGACCCGGGGCGCCTTGTCACCGACTTTCGGTGGATGGGCGGCGAGAGCCGGTTGCGCAGCAAAAGCAAAGGCGAGCGCGGAGAGCAGTGCGATGGAGTTTCTTATTGTTTTCATAATTTATTCTGACTTGATCTTAGTAAGCTGCGGGGCGGGGTTTGTCAAACTGGATTAAGATTAGGATTAAGATTAGGAGGCGGATTCGGCAATCCAAACCAGGGTGCCTTCCGGGAGCAAATCATAAAGGGGGACCAAATCGGCGGCGGCGAGCTGAATGCAACCGTGGGAATCGGGCCGGCCGAGAGTCAATTCGTTGCCGGTGCCGTGAATGTAAATGCAGCGGGCGTGTGAATCGACGTTGCCGCCGCGATTGAGGCCCGGCTCCAAACCTTCCAGCCAGAAAATGCGCGTGGTAATCCGGGCCATCGGCTTGCCGAGCCAGGTGAAGCCGGTGACTTGCCGGCTGGTGAAGGCCGTGCCAGCCGGCCAGCCGCCCCCGATCTTTTTTGCAATGCGATGCAGGCCGCGCGGGGTCCTGTTCGATTGGGCGGTTTCGCCAATGCCGAACTTTGAAGTCGAGCAGCGAAAAGCCCTGACCAGTTTGTGGCGGCGGTCCGGCGCGGCGGCTGAAGCCGGACGGGCAAAAAGGGAGGTGGTCTGCCGGGAAATATCCACGGCAAGAAAATAGCGCGTTGGCGCCACGCCGCGGCGCGCGCAGGCGCGGACGGCTTCCGGAGAAAGACCCCTTTTTGATTTCATTTCGGAGCCAGTTTCTTGATCAGCACTTTTGAGTTTCTGCCGCTCTGTTCGTATCTTTCCCGCCGCGCCGGCGGGAGATCGTCGGGGCTGCCCTCGCTGAAACCGCCTTTGGATTGGAAATAGGTGAAGGCTTGAGTGGAAAGGGTCACCAACTCGCTGAGGCCAAGCTCGCGCGCTTTCGATTCAACATAGGCGACCAGCTTCTGGCCGATGCCCTGGTTCTCATGCGAGGGGCTGACGTAGAGGCAGGCCAGTTCACCCTTGTTCTGGTCCAATAAATGCAGCGCGACGCAGGCCACCGGGTTTTTGTCCGTTTCAAAAATGTAAAAGTCGCCCAGGGTCTTTTCAAGATTGGGCCGGGTGCGCTTGATCAATTCCTCCGAGACCACGGAATTCTTGGTCAAGGCCAGGATGGCGCGGATGTCCTTCTTCATGGCGCGCCGGATTTGCTGGTATTCGTTGGCGTAAACGAGGGTGCCGATGCCTTCGTTGGAAAAAACTTCGGCCAGCAACGCTTCGTCCACGCGCCCGTTGATGACGTGGACGCGCGACACGCCGGCGGCGCAGGCGGCCGAGGCGCACTGGGCCTTGGAGGTCATTTCGGGCGCAAAACCGGCCTTATTCTGCGCGAGAAGCGCATCCAGCTCGGCCACCAGAATCTGCCGGATCAAGTTGCCTTGATAAATCAATCCATCCAACGTCGTGATGTAAATGAGCTTGGCCGCGTTGAGCGACTTGGCCAGTTCCAGGGCCACCGCGTCAGAATTGACGCGATAGGTCTTGCCATCCCCGTCAAATCCGAGCGGCGGCGCGACGGGAATAATGCCCTGGGCCAGTAACCCCTGAAGCATTTCGACATCGACCCGCTCGACCTTGCCCGTGAAAAGATGGTCTTGACCACGAATGATGCCCAGCGGATGAGCGATCAAGGCATTGCAACAAGCGGCGCGAAGATCATTGGCACTGAGGCCCTCCAGAATCTCATGCGTCAACCGGTTCGCGGCGGTCAAGGCCAGCTTCAGCGTCGGGGCATCGGTCACGCCGCCGCCGTCCAGATTGGAAGGCTGGATATTCAGTTCCCTGGCCAGAACGTCAATTTGCGCGGCGGCGCCATGGACCAAGACGACCCGAATGCTCAAGGAACGGAGCACCGCGACATCCAGGAGAATATTGGGAAAATTCTCGCTGGTGACGATGGCCGCATCCACACTGATCACGAAGATCTTTTCCCGAAAGCGCGGGATGTATTGCAAAATGGTTCGCAGATCGGTCAGTTTCACTTTTTTATGCGATTTTATGCCTAAGTCTTTAATTCAAACAGATTCCCTATATGTTGGACGAGTCAAAGTTGGCAGCAAGCTAATTCGGGCAATTGATAATGGATAATGGACAACGCCAAGAACAATGAATGACGAAGCGGATTGGCTAATTTTGACCACATGTAACTACGTTTAACATGGTTTGACCGGACTGAAGCTGCTTATTCCTCAAGTTGTTCATTTTTAAGGCTTTGCATGGATTTCGACCGGCAGCTTGACCCAGCGAATCGGTTTGACCCGGTTTGACCGGGTTTGACCGGCCTTGGTTTTTTAACAACAAAGAATGGGGACGAAACGCAAAGACGCGAAGACTCAAGGGCGCAAGAAAGAACCGGATCGGTCTGACCTTTTTGACCGGGCTTGACCCTGCTTCGGCACGGCGAGCCTGCCCAACAGAATGGCCGCTAAAAAGCGCAAGAGTCTCAAAAGGGGATTTTTGTTTTTGGGCCTTCTGCGCTTTTTCGCGGCTATTTTCCGTACTGGATGCCAGGGCCATCGGCAGGGCCTGAACCCCGTCCATAATGTCTCCATTCATACTTCCTCCTCTTCGACATGGCCTTAATGGGTCATTCATTAGACGAAGAGTACAGTTACTACATTTATTCGTCAACAGATTTTTTAACATTTCTTTAAAAAAGTGTGATACTTACGAAAACGGCTGTAACACGCTGCATTGCAATGATTTAAGAAAGCTTTAAAACCACGGGGTGAAGAAAAGAGTTTTTTAACCGCGAAATACCGGACTACTCGAACCCCGAAAGCTTTCGGGGAAGGGGGCTGCATAATTGCCGCGAAAGAACTCAAAGAGCGCAAAGACGAAGGCGTGAATTTCTATTTTCTGTGTTCTATGGGGGTGGGGTGTAGCAGGCAAAATATTGAAATGTGAGGAACCGACCCCTTCATGGGCCTTCTGCGCTTTTTCGCGGCTATTTTCCGTACTGGATGCCAGGGCCATCGGCATGGCCTGAACCCCCTCCATAATGTCTCCATTCATACTTCCTCCTCTTCGACATGGCCTTAATTGGTCATTCATTAGACCAACATTACAGTTAATATATTTATTCGTCAATAGATTTGTTAACATTTGTTAAGAAAAGTGTGATTGTTTTCGCAAACGGCTGTAACACGCTGCATTGCAACGCTTTAAGAAAGTTCTAAACCACGGGCGAAGAAAAGAGTTTGATAACCACGAAATACCCGGAATACGCGAACCCCGAAAGCTTTCGGGGAAGGGGGCTGCATAATGGCCGCGAAGGAACTCAAAGAGCGCAAAGACGAAGGCGTGAATTTGTATTTTCTGTGTTCTATGGGTGTGGGGTTTAGCAGGCAAAATGTTGAAATGTGAGGAACCGACCCCTTCATTATCTCGCTGCTTACGAATTTATGGAAAACGCTCGATTTTGGCCGCGAATCGGCCACACTGGTTGCGGGACAGATGAATACATCGGCAAAAACGACTTGTTTACGCTGCGGGAGTTGGAGATATGTGAAAGTGAGCACCGCCTGCATCTTGATTGGTATTCCAATTGCGGTGGGATTTTCTTCTCCGACAAGGATTGGTTATGTGCAACTGCCGGGTGTCATTATTGCCTTGATTGTCGCGTGTGCCTGCACGGCATGTTTCATTTGGTGTCCGCGCCGTCCGCTCGCGCCGAAGCTTGTGGCGTTCCTGTTAATTATTTTCCCGATATTCTGCGTCCTCCAGTTCTCGGAGTATTATTATTTCCATGTGGTGTATGGGTGGTGAAATCCGGCTGCACCAGCGGGTTTGGAGTAATTTAATTGCCCCTTGCCTGCATCAAGAAAACTGATATGAATTTAGCACCTCAGAGTGGCCGGTTTTGATTCGACCCTGACTGGCTGGTTTTGAAGTGACCGGTGACACTCTCCCTCCGGCGGGAGAGGGAGCGAAAGGAGAGGGCTTTTGTTTTATGCCGGTTTCCGTTGGGATGCATCTCGGATTTCTGGCGGCGGTTTTGGTTTTACGCGGGGGCAGCCGTTTTGCCGACGGCTTTAAGCACTCGTTTTAGCGTCTTCACGGCGCGGCGGTTTTCGCGGGGCGTGCCGATGGAGATGCGGATCCATTCCGGCAGTTTGTAGCCGCCCATGGGGCGCGTGATCACTCCCTGCTTTTGCATTTCCTCGAAGACAAGTTGCCCTTGCCCGACTTGCACAAGGATGAAATTCGCGAACGAGGGCACAAAGGGCAGGCCCATTTGCGTAAAGGAGTCTTGCAGGAATTTCCGGCCAAGGAGATTATTCTCGCGCGTTTTGCGAACGTGCTCCAGGTCGTCCAAGGCGGCCAGCCCGGCCGCTTGCGCCAGGGAATTAATGTTGAAGGGCTGCCGGATTTTTTCCAAAGCGGCAATAAACTCCGGGTGGCCGATGCCATAGCCCAGGCGCAAGCCGGCCAGGCCGTGGATTTTGGAAAACGTCCGCATGAGAATCAGGTTCGGCTTTTCTCTGAAAAGAACCATCGAAACGAGGTCCAAAGGTTCTTCCAGGAATTCGATGTAAGCCTCGTCCATGACCAGCACCACATGGGCGGGGATCGTCTGGATGAGACGCCGCACTTCCTCCGGCGGGGCGAGCGTGCCGGTGGGGTTGTTGGGATTAGCCACGAAAACGGCCTTGGTCCGCGCCGTAATGGCGTTGCCCATGGCCGGCAGATCGTGGCCATGATTTTTTGCCGGGACGGTGATGACATTGGCCCCGAACAACCGCGCGACAATCGGGTAAATGGCAAAACAAAATTCAGAGACAATCACATCGTCGCCCGGCCCCATCAAAGCGTGGCCAAGGAATTCAATGATGTCATTGGAACCGTTGCCCAAAATCAGATTGGCCGGATCGACTTGCAGCTTCGCCGCCAGTTTTTGTTTGAAATAAAACGCGCTGCCATCCGGGTAAAGATGCACTTGCCGGGAGGCCAGCCTCATCGCGGCCAGGGCGGCGGGGGAGGGGCCGAGCGGATTTTCGTTGGAGGCCAGCTTGATGATGCGGCGTTCGGACAACCCCAGTTCGCGGGCGACCTCCGCGATGGGCCGCCCCGGCTGATAAACCGGGAGATGTTGCAGGACGGGGTTCAGGGCAAAGGGAAGGCTCATATCTTTATTTTCAGAGGGCGCGCAATATTTTATTGACATCAATGTGCGCGGCGATGATGTCACGGATGACGGATATTTTCTCCGTGTCGCCCGGGCGCGTCTTGACAATCAGGTTGTGGACGCGGGAGGCGACTTCGTAGCTGTCCTCCACGGCGAGCAACACGGGAAAGGCGGCCTTTTCGATGATGCGCAGGACGGCGGGATTGGGCCGGAGATTTTCAGTCAGGACGATTCCGGCCAATTGCTGGTTTGGATCCGAGGCCACGACGGCGGCGGCCATGACGATGTCCTCCCGGTCGCCCGGGGTGATGACGAGGCAGCCGCGCTTGAAAAGGCTGATGGCATTTTGGGCGCCCATGGCTCCGATGACCACACTATCGACCAGGTTGTTGGCCCGGCCGGCCTGGTTAAGGCGCTCCGCCTTGAGGTCTTCCTGGATGGAGTCAATGGTCGGACTGGACAGAAGGTGGTGATGGGGCAGCACGCCGAGGAGATCCAAGCCCTTGCGTTTCAGGCCGCGCCGGGCGAATTCGGTGATGTAATCCAATTTGTCGGAGGTGACTTTGTTGAGGATGACGCCGATGATTTCCACGTCGTCCCTTTCGAACACCGCCTGGTTGAGATAAATCTCGTCAATCGGTTTGCCGATGCCGCCCTGGCTGATGATGATGACTTTTGTCCCCAGGGTTTTGGCCACCTGCGCGTTGGACAAATCAAAAACCGAGCCTACGCCGGCGTGGCCCGATCCTTCGCACAAGACAAAATCCTTTTCCCAGGCGACGCGGTCGAAAGCCTTGGTGATTTTTTTGACCAGCGCTTCGTTGTTGGAAGATTGCAAATATTTGCGGGTGAAATCCGGCTCAACCGCAATGGGACTCATATCGACCAGCGGGCAATTGAGCTGATAGACCTGGTCCATCAGCACCGTGTCTTCATCGATTTTTTGCTCTTCGATTTCGACAAAGCGCTGGCCGACGGGCTTGATGTAGCCGATGCGCGGGTAAAATTTTTGCAAGGCGGCGAGCAGCCCGAGCGATGTGGTGGTTTTCCCCTCATTCTGACGGGTCGCGGCAATATAAACGCGGGGCGTGACTGTGTTCATGGTTGATCAGCCGGCAGGATCCCCCTTGTCAAATCCTCCGGCGGATAAAGGTCGTTGTAGGCGATGGATTGCACACCGACGATGGCGGCCACGCCGAGGACATCGTGGGCGTTGGAGCCGCGTGAAACATCCGCGGCCGGGCGCCCCAAGCCGAGCAGTATTTGCCCGTAAGCATGAGCTTTTGCGACGTGTTGAATGAGCTTGCTGCCAATGTTGCCGGCGTTAAGGTCTGGAAAGATCAGGACATTGGCGCGGCCGGCAACCTGGCTCTCCGGCAACTTGCGCGAGGCAATTTCCGGAATCAAGGCCGCGTCCACCTGGAGTTCCCCGTCAAAATCCGCCTCCATACCTTTCTCTTTCGCCAGTTTCTGGGCCAGGGCGGTCGCCGCCTGCACTCTGCCGATGGAGGCATGGGTGGCGCTGCCCTTGGTTGAAAACGACAACATGGCGACGCGGGGACGGATGGCCGTGAGTTGACGGCACAAATCGGCCGTCGAGACGGCGATGTCGGCCAATTGCTGCACGGTCGGCTCCGGAATGACGCCGCAATCCGCCATGAACAGCGTGCCTTCATCACCAAAGCGCGTGTCCTCGACTTCCATCACCATGCAACTGGAAGCGGTGGTGGCTTGGGGCGCGACCTTGACAATCTGAAACAAGGGGCGAAGGACACTGCCGGAACTCTGATTGGCCCCGGAAATGAAGGCATCCACCTGATGCATGGCGAGCATCATGGCGCCGTAATAATTGGGGTTGAGCATCGTTTGGCGCGCTTCTTTTTCTTCGACACCCTTGTAGCGGCGGAGCAATTCATAACGTTTGACGAAAGCCGGAAGGTCTTCGCTTTCAGCGGGATTAATAATGCGGACGCCTTCCAGCGAGACGTTCAATTCAGCGGCGGCCTGTTTGACTTGAGTCCGGTCACCCAGCAGAACGGGCGCGCCGAGGCGCAGGGAATAAAACTGGCGGGCGGCCTGAAGCACGCGCGGCTCGGTGCCTTCCGGGAAAACGACCCGTTTGGGGTGGCGCTGCAACTTTTCAATAATATGGGCGATAAATCGCATGGGGCAGATATGCCCTGAAATGGATTTGTTGGCAACTTTAACGAATGACCAGGAAAATGTCTAAGAGCGTGTTTTGAAATTCGGTTTGGAGTCCCGCCTTTAGGCGGCACGGCGCCGAAACCGCCTGAAGGCGGGACTCCAAACCCTGAAGCTCATTTCCAAACTGGCTTTTCAAAACACGCTCTTATGACGAAATCCGAATGACGAATTATTGTCCAAATGACCCAACCTGTCCGCCTTAGCCGCCCCGGCGACGGCGGATGACGAAATTTCGTCATTCGAGTTTCGTCATTAATTGGTCATTCGTGCTTGGACATTCGTCATTCTCCGTAATTCTTCATTCAGCTTCCAACTTTGCCGCTTATCCGTTAGGTTTCTCGCATGGCCAAAAGCATTTGCCTTTCTTGTGGACAACACATCGAGCATCCGGATGAACTGGCTGGCGAACAGGTCGCCTGCCCGAATTGCGGTGCAAAAACCCGGCTCGACGTTCCTCCGCCGCCCGGCATTCGCATCCCCAAATTCAAGGACCCGGCCGTGCGCGAACCCGGCGCGTCGCCCGTCGCCCCCGTTTCCAGCCGCATTATTGACAATATCGAGAAGGTCATTGTCGGCAAGCGGGCGGAGATTGTTTTTACGCTGGTCGCGTATTTTGCCGAAGGCCATGTTTTGCTGGAAGATGTGCCGGGAGTGGCCAAGACCATGCTGGCCCGCGCCCTGGCCCGCAGCATTGGCTGTTCTTTCAAACGCATCCAATGCACCCCCGACCTTTTGCCCAGCGATATTACCGGCAGTTCCGTTTTTAATCCCAAGACGACGAATTTTGAATTCCGGCCGGGGCCGCTCTTTGCCCAAATTGTTTTGGCGGACGAAATCAATCGCGCCACGCCCCGGGCGCAATCGGCCCTGCTCGAAGCGATGGCCGAACGGAAGGTCACCGCCGACGGCATCAATTACGATCTGGCTCCTCCGTTCTTTCTCATTGCCACGCAGAACCCGATTGACCACGAAGGAACCTTTCCGCTGCCGGAAGCGCAGTTGGACCGTTTCCTGGTTCGCCTCACCCTGGGCTATCCGCAATTGGAGGCGGAAATATCCATGCTGCATCGGCTGCAAGCGCAACATCCCATCGAGACGCTCGAAGTGGTGGCGACCGCCCAGGAAGTCATCGGCTGCCAGAAAGCAGTGCGCCAGGTGCATGTGGATGAAAAAGTCAGCCGCTACATCGTGGAAATCATCCAGGCGACCCGCGCGGATCCCGAACTTTCCCTGGGCGGCAGTCCGCGCGCCTCGATGGCGCTGCTGCGTTGCGCCCAGTCGTTTGCGGCCATGCACAGCTTTGATTTCGTGATGCCGGATGATGTCAAACAAGTGGTGCGCCACGTTCTGGGCCATCGCTTGATTCTCCGCCCGGAAAGCCGTTTGCGCAAAAAGACCGTGGCCGGCGTGCTCGATGAAATTTTGAACACGGTCCCTGTGCCGCAAATGCCGGCCACGGCCCCCGCCAGATGAAATGGATTTTCGCCACGCTGGGCCTGCTTGTCCTGGGATTGATCCTCAAACTCAGCCTGTTGATTTATGCGATGTATGTTCTGCTGGGGGTTCTTTTGTTGAGCCGTTTCTTCACGCGGGTCTGGACGGAGCAACTGGATGCCCGGCGTTTTCGCGACGGGGAAGTTCTGGAAATCGGCGCCGGCGTTGAGAGCAAAGTCGCGGTGCAAAATACCGGCCGTCTTTCGATTCCGTGGGTGATTTTGGAAGAGTCCCTGCCGCAGGATGCCCTGGCGCAAATGCCAGCGCGCATCAAGGCGGAAGGCGCGCGGCTGGCCCTGGCCCGCCTGGCTGCGGGCGAAACCAAAGTCTTGAGCTATCGTGTCAAATTTCTCATGCGCGGCTATTACCAGATCGGTCCGTTGCTGGTCGAGACCGGGGATGTTTTTGGTTTGCATCGCCGGCATCGAATTCTGACCGAGCCGCACTACGTGCTGGTGCTGCCGAAAGTTCTGCCGCTGAAGGGTTACAGCCTGGCCTCGCGCCGTCCGGTCGGGGAAATTCGCCTGACCCATCGCCTGTTTGAAGACCCGACGCGCATGTCCAGCATTCGTCCTTATCAACAAGGCGATCCGCTGAACCGGATTCATTGGCGGGCGACGGCGCGGACCGGGCAATTACAAACCCGCACCTATGAAAGTTCCTGCGTGTCGGGCGCAATCTTCCTGCTCGATTTTCATGCGGACAGTTTTCCAGGGGCGTCCGCCGTAGGTTCGGCGGAACTGGCCGTTGTCACCGCCGCCTCGCTGGCCAATGCGGTATTTCTGATGGGCCGGCAAATCGGGTTCATCAGCAACGGGCGCGATGCGGCCGATCGCATCCGGGAAGAAGGCTGGCGGGCCGATTTTCTGACCCGCAGTGACGCCCGGCGCCGGGTTTCCCAAACCCCCGCCAACACCCGCCTTCGGCCCGTCATGGTCGAAACAGGCAAAGGCGAAGACCGGTTCACGCGGATTCTGGCCGCGTTGGGCCGCCTGGAGCATAGCGACGGGCTGGATTTCTCCGCCATGGTGACGGAAGCCGTCTCGAAAATATCCCGCGACGCCACCGTGGTTGCGATTCTGGGCATCGTGACCCCCGGCATCGCCGCTGCCTTGGGCGATCTGGTCCGGCGCGGATTGCTGGTCACGGCGGTGGTGGTTTCATTCAACCTGGAACCGATACCGGATTGGGCCAAACCCCCGGCTTGGGCGGAAATGCTGCTGGCGCAGGGCATTGATTTCCGGGTCGTCAACAGCGAGGAGGCGATCATCAACCTGTGCGCCGAGGCGATTGTGAGATGAAATGAGCAAGCCCCGGAAAACCGTTGCCGACTACATGGTGATCGCGATCAGCCCGGTTTTGATCATGGCGCTGGTGGGCAGCCTGTGTTTTTTTCTGGTCGAAGTTGTTTACCGCGGCCAGATGATCGGGGGCGTCTGCTGGGTCATGTTTTGGTTCATCATTGGCATTGTGCTCGTCTCGCGGATCGCCATCGAGAAAAGCACGGAGCACGCGGTCATTTATGGGCTTGGACTGGCCGTCGCCACCTGGCTCTACATGATGCGAACACAACCCTCATATCTTCTGGGAATCGTGCTGCTGGCCCTGGTTTGGTTCTGCGCCCATAAACTCGTCTGGGACTGCACCTTGATCGATGAGGACCAGGATTCTTCAGGCCAGGGCTTGCTGCAAAAAAAGGCCCCGCCTCCTAATCTTAATCTTAATCCTAATCTTAATCCTAATCCCTTCGAGCAAAACGGATTAGGATTAAGATTAGGATTAGGACGGGAACCCGCCACCCCCAAACAGAAACCGGCGGGCAAGGTCTTCGCGCCGCATGCTCCCGGGCGTTGGGTGGTTTATTTTTCATTGGCCGCATTGCCGCTGTTCGGCGTGGGGCAGATGCTTCTGCCTGGAGACGCGGTGGCGGCTCGCCGGACAGGATTTATTTTTCTAGCCCTCTACCTGGCCGCCGCGTTGGGGTTACTGGTCACCACCAGTTTCCTGGGGCTGCGGCGTTACTTGCGGCAGCGTTACCTCAAAATGCCTCCGGCCATCGCCGTGGCCTGGCTCAAGTTTGGCGTCGGCATGGCCTGCATTGTTCTGATTGGAGCGGTCTTTCTGCCCCGTCCCGGCGCGAACGAGGCCTGGGCGGCATTGCGTTATCAAATAAATTACCAACTGCGCCGCGCCAGCGAATACGCCGCTCCGGGCAATCCGCCCGGCCAGGGCCGGGGCCGGGCTGGCAACGAGACCGGCGGCAAACAAGGCAGCGCCCAAAAATCCGGCCAGGAGCAGGGGAACAAACAGACCGCCAGCCAGGACAAGTCCGGCGAAACACAAAACCCGCCGCAACCCAATCCCGCTCCCACGGTTTCCAGCGCGCAGGCCGGCAACATTTACAACTTCCTGCGAACCGCGTTTCTGATTGCCGCCGTTTTAGTCATTGGCGGATGGATTATCCGTCGCCGTTATATGCTGCTGGAAATGGCCCGGTCAATCATCGCCGCCCTCGCGCAATTCTTCAGAAAACTTTTCGATTTGACTCCATCCCGAAAACCCGCCAAAAAAACCCAACCCGCTCCCGCCCGCGCCAAATTCAGTTCATTCGCCGAATATAAAAATCCTTTCTTCGCCGCAAAGGACTACGCATGGCCGCCGGAGCAAATCATACTTTACAGTTACGAAGCCGTCCAGGTCTGGGCGAAGGAGCAGGGGATGGCGGCGCGTCCCGAGGAAACCGCCCGCGAATTTTGCGGCCGGCTGGGTGAAAACCGTCCGGAACTGGATTTGCAGTTGGAGCAATTGGCCCGTCTCTACGCCCATGCCGCCTATGGAACGAAGCTGCCGCCGAATTGCGACCTCGAACCGATCCGCGAACTCTGGCGCCGCCTGACCGCCGCCGCCACCCAGACAGTTGGCCTTTCGCGAATGTAATACCAGTCTTTCCAGCGCAGCCAAGCCGCAACCCAATTTCCACCACAAAGGACACGAGGCGCACGAAGCGACAACTGGTAGGGTGTGGAGGCGGTGAAGTGGTTTCGCAAAGCTGCCGATCAGAATTATGCCCCCGCTCAATACAATCTGGGAGCCTGCTACCGGAACGGCCAAGGCGTGGTGAAGGATGATGCGGAAGCACTTAAATGGGCTCGCAAGGCACTCGAACAAGGATACAGTCCGCCAACCGGCAACCCTCATTAGATTTTCGCCAACGCATTCCGTTTCGTCCCGGCATTTTGATTTTGCACGCCCTCGCTCAAGTCGGCCTTCTCCCCACGGAGAAGGAGAATCGTTCGCCGTCCCATTGAAAACTCGTGCGACTGGATTTGCCGGACACTCATCTTCAAAACCGGAACTGGCCAATGGTGTTTATCCGGTGCGAAATCCTACGCGGGGCTTTCGGGTGGCGGTGGCCCAAGATTGTCCGGCGATGTCGCCCGCTTCGCCCGCTGTTTTGCAATCTGCTTGTGAATGTCGAAGACAATGGCAAAAACCGGGATTAAGTCGCTTTCGACGCTGTTTCATTCCGCTGCCGCCAGTGCTCCACGGCGCTGGTTGCCTCGCCAGACTGCGAAGGCCAATCGTGCAGTGTCGCTGGATCGAAATCCGCGCCGTTGGGCCACACCAGCGTGTGAACCTCGCCATCCAGCATGACCTGTTCAAACAGGCGCAAGTCGCGCAGCGGCCCAAAAAGTTCGCCCCGGAGGATGGGGCTGAAATCAATTTCCCTGAACAGGCCGTCGTCAAAGCCAACACTCAAGGTATAAGGCCCAACAATGGCAAACGACTTCACTTTATAAACGGCGTGTTTCATCACGCTTTCAAATGCGGATAATAATCCCAAAAAACCGCGAAAGTTCCGGCATTCATGGCTAAACCTAAGACGAACCGGCGCCCCTTGCAAGTGCGGACTTTGCATAAAGGCCACATGCACGGCTGGCTCTTGAAGCCTTCCGGCAACACCCGGACGACCAGCAGGTCGTCCCTACCAAGCCCAATGCGGTAGGGACGCGCTGCCGCGCGCCCAAAACGGTCGCAACAAAAGGGATCGTTTGGCCTTCATGAGCCAGCCCTAACCACATGTTTATCCTACGCCGGATTATCAGGCGCGTCCTTCACCATCGGAGTGAAAGAAGAGAGGGCAGACCCAAATGATTGTCAAGTAAAACTATTGTCAAGAAAAAACGGCGCAAGTCACAAACATCACAAGATAAAGCAGTTGCAACAAATTAAAACAGCCGACAGACATCAGGGAAAAACCAAAACCGTGAATATTTCACTGTTTTTTTGGGCGGGTTTTCCTGGGAATTTCAAAGATGGACTTCGGGTTTTTTCCGGCGCTTCAAACTGAAAGGCAAAACCCGCGAAGAATTTTGTCCCGCACACCCTTCAAAAATGTCGCCCTTGAAAAACTTGCTCTTTGGCGCGGTTTGCTTCATAATGAGGCGTGAATCATATACAAAGAGGCCCGACATGAGTTCCAAGACCGCGAAAACCAGGGATACGGCGGAGCGCCGCTGGCTCTCTTACCGGCCGGAAATCAAAGTGCTCGATTGCACCATCCGCGACGGCGGATTGATGAACAATCACCATTTCGACGACAAAACGGTGAGGCTGGTGTACGAGACGTGCATCGCCGCCGGCATTGATTATATGGAGCTGGGCTACAAGGCGTCGCGCAAAGGGATCAAGCAGGGGGAACACGGCTGTTGGAAATACTGCACGGAGGAGGACATGCGCCGCGTGGTCGGTGAGAACAAAACGGATCTCAAACTGACTGTCATGGCCGATGCGGAGCGATGTGATTACCATCAGGATATATTGCCGAAAAAGGACAGCATCGTGGACGTGATCCGCGTGGCGACGTATATCAGTCAGATTCCCACCGCGCTCGACATGGTCAAGGACGCGCACGACAAAGGCTACGAAACGACGGTCAATTTGATGGCCGCCTCAATCATTCCCGACCGGGAATTGGACGAAGGATTGGAGATGCTGGCCAAATCCGAAGCCAAAGTCATTTATCTGGTGGACAGTTTCGGGGCGTTTTACAGCGAGCAGATGCGTTACCTGGTGAAGAAATATCTTTCCCACTGCAAGCCGGCCGGCAAGGAGGTGGGTGTGCATGCGCACAACAATTTGCAATTGGCCTACGCGAACACCATCGAAGGCATCATTCTGGGCGCCAATTTCCTCGACGCCACCATGGCCGGCTTGGGCCGCGGCGCGGGCAATTGCCCGATGGAATTGCTCATCGGTTTTCTGCACAACCCAAAATACCAGCTCCGCCCCATCCTCGACTGCGTGCAGAATCACATTGAGCCGATGCGGGCGAAACTGCTCTGGGGCTATGACTTGCCCTATCTGTTGACCGGCCTGCGCAACCTGCATCCGCGCGCGGCCATCAAGTTCAAGGAAGGGGAACTCAAAGGCGAGAAAGGGGACATTCTCAAGTTCCACGACGCTGTCACGGACCAGGAGTAATCGAAATTCTTGTCTTGCCGTTTTTGAATCTTTCCATAAAAAGGGTGTCTCAAATTTGTCCATGCAGACAGGCAATAACTCATTGCAAATGAGCAAAGTCATCGTAACGTGTCAGCCGCCGCCGGCCGCCCGGCGCGCCTGAAATCATGCGACAATTTATTACCATCGCCAGCAATGCGTTCATGGAATTGATCCGGCAGCCGGTTTTTTTGCTGCTGATGACGACGTCGGCGCTGTTTGAGGTTTTTCTGGCCTGCATCAATTATTTCGGGTTTGGCGACGAACCCAAACTGGTCAAGACCAGCGCGCTGGCGGTGATGCTTCTGGCCGGGCTTTTTGGGGCGGTCCTGAGCGCCTCGGCGTCCGTGGCGCGGGAAATCCGCAGCGGCACCGCCCTGGCTGTGCTGGCCAAACCGGTGGGACGCGCGCAATTCCTGCTGGCCAAATACGCGGGCCTGGCCCTGGCCCTGACCGTCTTGACGTTTGTCAATTGCATTGCGGCGCTTCTGGCGACGCGCATGGCCTTTGATGCCTATGGGGACATTGATTACCCGGGCCTGGAAATCTTTTGCGGAGCGATGGTCCTGGCTTATGGGATAGGCGGGCTGACCAATTTTTTCCTGAACCGTCCGTTTGTCTCGGACACGGTCCTGGCGGTGGTGATCATGGCGGTTTTGGCGTTTGGCGTCCTGCAGTTTATACCGCGGGAAGCCGGGCGCATGGGCGCCGATTACATGGGACTCGACTGGCGGGTCGTTCCGGCGTCGGCCCTGATACTGATGGCGCTGCTGATATTGGCGGCGCTGGCGCTGGCCTGCTCGACCCGTGTGGAAGTGGTGCCGGCGCTGGCCATTTGTTCAGCGTTGTTTTTGATGGGGCTGGTGTCGGATTATTTTTGGGGGACGCGGGCCAAGGCCGGTTCATGGTGGGCATCGGCACTTTACACGGTGACGCCGAACTGGCAACTGTTCTGGGTGGCGGATGCGTTGGATGAAAAGAACCGGATTCCCCTGGCTTATTTGGGCAAGGCGTTGGGTTACGCCTGCGCCTATATCGGGGCGATCCTGGCCCTGGCTCTGGCGCTGTTTGAAGATCGCGAACTGAGTTAAAACTGCAATGGACCAAAGCGCAAAGAAAATCGGATTAATCAACTGGGTGGCGTTGTTGCTGGCCACGATTGGCCTGTTGATGGTGACCCGCTACGTCAGCACGGCGGCGGGCGCGCTGGGCACGGTGCTGGCCGGGTTTGGCTTGCTGGTGGCGTTCTTGAGCTATTTTCAGATGGATCTGCTCGAGCGGGAGCACTTTGAACGGCTGGAACTGGAAGAATTGAGCAAGTCCCGCGGCAGCGAGTCGCTTTTTGCCGGCGCGGGGGCGGACACCTTTCCGGCCAGGCGTGCGCGCGAGCAGTTCGAGCGTTATTTCGTCCCTGGTTTGACCGGGGTTTTATTCATCCTGCAAGCTGCCGCCGCTTATTGGCTCTGGAAAAAAGTGGGGTCCATGGCGCCGATCATTGCCGATCGAGCGACGCTGGCCATGGCCTTGCTGGGGATGTTTGGATTGATCCTGTTTTTGCTGGGAAAGTTCTCCAGCGGACTGGTTCGGCTGCAAGGACAAAAACAGTTGCGGCCGGGCGCGGCCTATTTGCTGTTGAGCGCGTATGCGTGCTTTTTGGTGGCGGCGGACATCGCGGCGGTTTTGGCCGGTTTTGCCAGGACGGACGTGATCGTGGCCCGGTTCCTGTGCGTCGTCATCGGGTTCATTGCGTTGGAGACCCTTTTGGGATTGATCCTGGAAATTTACCGCGTGCGGGTGCAGGGCGGAGAATCGCGCGTACTCTATGAGAGCCGGTTGGTGGGATTGCTCGGCCAGCCGGAGGCGATCATCACCACTGCCGCGCACGCGCTGGATTATCAATTTGGGTTCAAAGTTTCGGAAAGCTGGTTCTATCGTTTCCTGGAAAAAGCCCTCGGGTGGCTGATCCTGGCGCAATTGGGCGTCTTCGTCCTGTCCACCTGCTTTGTGGTGATCCAGCCCGGGGACGAGGCGTTGTTGGAGCGGTTTGGCCGGCCTCTGGGACGGGATGGCGTCATTGGGCCGGGGTTGCACCTGAAACTGCCTTCGCCGATTGACTGGACGACCAACTACCATACCGAACAAATCCAAAAGTTTATTGTTGGCGCGGTTCCCGATCAGGCCAGCACGATCGTTTGGACCAAAGCCCATGCCTCGGAGGAGAATTTCCTTGTGGCCAGCCGCGAGCATGGGCCGGCTCAATCGACCCATTACACATCCGGGGCCAAAAGCCCGCCGGTCAACCTGCTGGCCGTCAGCGTTCCGGTGCAGTACCAGATCACGAATCTCGCGTCATGGGCCTACATCAACCAAGACCCTGAAGCCCTGCTCAAGGGCGTCGCGACGCGCGAAGTGGTGCATTATTTGGCCAGTGCTGATTTCGACGATCTGATGTCGCGTGGCCGCGCTGTTGCCGGTGACATTTTACGCAGGAACATGCAGGCGGAAGCGGACAAGTTGCAACTCGGGGTCAGGGTCATATTTGTTGGTTTGGAAGATATTCATCCTCCTTCGAAAGTGGCCAAGTATTTCGAAAACGTGGTCGGCGCCGCCGAGACCCGGGAAGCGAGAATCCTGCAAGCGCAGGCCTATTCAATCAGCACCAACGCCTGGGCCAGCGCGGAATCATCCAACCGGGTGTGGAGAGCCGAAGCCGACGAACACCGGGCGATCACCAATGCCGCCGCCCGCGCCATGCTCTTCACCAATCAAGCGCTGGCCTACGCCGCCGCCCCGGGCGTCAATGGGGTCTATGAACAGCGCGCCAGGCTGGAGGCGTTGGTTGATGGCAGCCGCCAGGCCCGCAAATACATCATCATCACGACCAATACCCCGGATATTCTCATTTATAATCTGGAGGACAAGGTCCGTCCCGATTTGTTGGACCAACTTTCAGCTCCCTCTAAAAAGTAATATGAAACGAAGCCGCCTTACCATTGCCGTCGCATTCGTCTTAATCGTCATCTTCGGCCTGTTGCTCTTTGTCTATCAGGTGCGCAAATCCGAAGTCGCCGTGGTCACCTTGTTTGGCAAGGTGGACCATGTGAAGGACACGCCCGGGCCCGGCTTCCGCCTGCCCTGGCCGATTGAGAATGTTTATAAACTGGACCAGCGCATTCAAAATTTTGAGGGCAAGTTCGAGCAAGTGAAGTTGCCCGATCAAAACCTCATTTTTCTCCTCGTCTATGTGGGCTGGCGCATCGACGACCCGGCTCTTTTCTTTCCCAGGTTCACCAACGGCTCCGTTACGGCCGCGCAAGGAAACCTGGAAGATTTGGTGCGCAGCGCCAAAAACGAGGTGGCCGGACAACATCGCTTTTCCGACTTCATTTCGACGGATGAGAAACAGATGAAGCTCACGCAAATCGAGGGCGAGATTTTGGACAAGGTCAGGCAGCAGGTGAAGGATCTGAATTACGGGATGGAGATCAAGTTCGTCCAGATCAAAAAAATCGGCCTGCCGGAAAGCGTCACGCAAAACGTCTTCGATCGGATGCAAGCCGAGCGTGAATACTACAGTGCGCAAATCCGGTCTTTGGGCGAAGAGGAATCGTCCAAAATCAGGTCCGCCGCCGACAGCACCGCCGCCAAGCTGCTGTCGGATGCTGATGCGCAAGCCTACACAATCCGGGCCGAGGGCGAGGCGCAGATGATAAAGTCGCTGGAAGTTTTGCAGCAGAATCCCGAATTGGCCGGGTTTAACATGCAAATCACGGCCCTGACACAGTTGCTCAAGGAAAAGGCCACTTTGGTTTTGGATCAAAGCACCTCTCCGCTCAATTTGCTGCAACCGATCCAGCCGGAAAAAAATGCGTCCACCAACGCCCCCGCCGGGAAAATCCCATGAGCGAACAGGACCCCCATCAGACGCCGCCCCCGGGCCAGGTTCCGCCCGCCGAAGACGCCGGTTCGCAGGCGCTGTCAGACGCGTTGCGCAGCAGCTTTTTCATCGTCAAGATCATAATGATTGTGCTGGTCCTGGCGTTTCTCAGTTCGGGGTTTTTCACAGTCGGGCCGCAGGAGAAGGCGATCCTTTTGCGCCTGGGCAAGCCGGTGGGCGAAGGAGAGCAGGCGTTGCTCATGCCGGGTCCCCATTGGGCTTTGCCAAAACCCATTGATGCCATTGAGAGGATTCCCTTTAATCTGGTGCAGGAGGCGCAATCTTCCGTCGGCTGGATGCTCACCCCGGAAGAGCGCCGGCAAGGCGCCGCGCCGCCGCAGGGCGGCAATTCCCTCGATCCGGCTTCGACCAGCTACGCCCTGACAGCGGACACGAATATCATTCACGTTGTGGCCGTTTTGCATTATCGCATCACCGATCCGATTCATTTTCATTTCGACTTTTCCAACGCCACGGTCTTTGTGACCAATGCCTTGAACAACGCCTTGTTATACACCACCAGCCAGTTTCCCGTGGATGACGTGCTGACGCGAAGAAGAACCGCCTTCAAGGAAGCCGTCACGGTGCGCATGAACGAGTTGATTCACGCGCAGGGCCTGGGCATCAAAGTGGACCAATTGGATGTCGAATCGGCTCCGCCCAGTTATTTATTGAGCAAATTCAATGAAGTCGATACGGCCACCCAGAAACGCAACACCGCCCGCACCCAGGCCGAGAGCTATGCGACCATAACCCTGGCGGAAGCGCGGGGGGCGGTCGCCGCGCGCACCAACGTGGCCGAATCCGCCCGTTCGCGCCTCGTCGCAATGGTGGGCGCCCAAGCCAGGGAATTCATCGACGTGCGGCCTGGATATGAGCGCGATCCGGAGTTCTTCAAACGCGTGCGGCAGATGATGGCGCTGGAACAAATCTACACCAACGCCCAGGAAAAAATATTGGAGCCGCACCAGAACTCGCGCGAATTGCGCTTGAATTTGGGCCGGGAACCGCAGGGGTCCTCCACCAATTCCGTCACCCCATGATCTTATGCAAGTTACATCACTTTTAAGCCGGCACGAACACGATCACGAGCATGGCGACTCGTGCGCCAGTTGCGGACACGACCACGACCGCGACCACTCCCACGCTTTTTTGCCTTTGGCTCAAACGTTGATCGGTCTGCTCTTTGTTTTGAATTCGTTTGTCGTGACCTGGGCCTTCTCGGACAACAGCAATCCGGTGGCCGCGTTCAGCGCCATGATCGGGGCGATCATCCTGGGCTACCCCATTGTCTGGACGGCCCTGGAAGATTTGCGCCGGGGGCTTCTGACAACCAACGAGTTGGTGGCCCTGGCGGTGCTGGCATCCTTTGGCTCGGCCAATTACCAGGTGGGCGGCTACCAGCAGGCCGGCATCATCGCCTTTTTTATGTTGATGGGGCAGATCATCGAAACCCGCACCGCCGAAGGGGCGCGAACTTCCATTGAATCGCTCATCAAATTGACTCCGCCCAAAGCGCGGCGCATCACCGCACAGGGGGAGGAAGAAGTGGCCACGGGCCTTCTGGCGGTGGGCGATGTTATTCGTGTCCGGCCCGGCGATAATATCGCGGCCGATGGAGTGATCGTGGCCGGTCAAGGCTCTTTCAACCAGGCCAACATCACCGGGGAATCATTGCCGGTGGACAAGAAACCCGGGGATGAAGTGTTTGCCAGCACCCAGAATCTGACCGGGGCCTTGGAAATCCGGGTGACGCGGGCGGGGGAAGACACGACATTGGGGAAAGTGCGGGAACTGATATTGGCGGCCGAAAAAACAAAGCTGCCCATCATGCGGATCATTGATAACTACATGGGCTTTTACACCCCGCTGGTGCTGGTCATAGGCGCGCTGGTCTGGGCCTTCACCGGCAACTTGAACCAGGTCATCACTGTATTCATCGTGACCTGCCCTTGCGCCTTCATCCTGGCCACACCGAGCGCGATGGTGGCGGCGCTGTCCGCGGCGATGCGATTGGGAATTCTCATCAAGAACGTGGGGGACATCGAACTGGCGGCGAAGATCAACGCCTTTGTATTTGATAAGACCGGCACGCTGACCACGGGCAAACTGGCCGTGAGCCGCCTGGCGCCGATGGAGGGAACCACGCCGGCCGAACTGCTGCGCGCGGCCGCCTCGGCCGAAAAGTACAGCAACCATCCCACAGCCAAGGCGCTGGCGCAACTGGCCGTCGAAGCAGGAGTGCCGCTGTCCGAGCCAAAAGACTTTTCCGAAAGCGCCGGGCGCGGGGTCAGCGCGCAAATCGACGGGGCCAGGGTCATCATTGGGCGCGCGCAATGGCTCAAGGAGCAGGGCATCGCCGGGGATTTTTTCAAATCCGTGGATTTGAACGAAACCGAAGGGTTCAGTCTGATATTTGTGGCGCGCAATGGAAAGTGCATCGGGTGGGTGGGATTGCAGGATCAGACGCGCCCCGAAGCGCGCGAGGCGCTGGCGCAATTGAAGGCGACGGGCGTGCGGCGCATCGCCATGATAAGCGGGGACCGCCAACCAGTGGCCACGCGAGTGGGGCGCGAGATTGGCTGCGAAGAGGCGATCGGCGAGTGCCTGCCGCAAAACAAGGTGGAGTTTGTGCGCCAGACCAAAGCCAAGGGATACCGCGTGGCGGTGATAGGAGACGGGGTGAACGACGCGCCGGCCCTTGCCGCCGGCGATCTCGGCATCGCCATGGGCGCGGCGGGAAGCGAGGTGGCCATACACAGCGCGACCATCGCGCTGATGAACAATGACCTGCTGCGCCTGCCGTTCCTGGTGAGGCTTTCGCGCCAAACGCGCTCGGTCATCAACCAGAACTTTTTTGTTGGAATTCTATTCGTGATTGGGGGCCTGGTCCTGGCGGTGTTGAATTACCTTCCTCCCATTGTCGCGGCTGTCCTGCATGTCGTCGGTTCGTTAATTGTTGTGTTCAACAGTGCGCGGTTGGTGCGGCAGGGCGAAGAACTGGAACCGCACCTGGCCGCCGCCGGTGAACCGCCCGGCTCCGCCATGCCCTCGGCGCGCGCCTCATTGACGCCAAGCCCCGTGAGCGCATGAATGCCGCTGTTGCCATTGCGCCATCTGCTTCCGCGACGGGGGACAGGCAAAAACCGGGGGAGCCGATCGTCTCCGTCCGGGGTTTGACCAAAGTCTTCAAGGATTTCTGGGGCCGGCCCAAGGCGCGCGCGGTGGATAACGTTGATTTTGAAGTGCGGCGGGGGGAAGTCTTCGGCCTGCTGGGTCCCAACGGTTCGGGCAAAACGACCACGGTCAAGATGTTGCTCGGCTTGCTCTATCCAACGCGCGGGCATATCGAGGTTTTCGGCCATTCTCCGCGCCACGTCAAAACCAAGGCGAAGATCGGCTATCTGCCGGAAGAATCCTATCTCTATCGATTCCTGGACTCGCACGAGACGCTGAATTTTTTTGGGAATCTTTTCGATTTGCCGCCGGCGGAGCGAAGGAAGCGAACGGAAGAACTTCTGGAAATGGTCGGCCTGAGCCAGGTGCGCACGCGCGT
>CAWFAZ010000049.1:0-205493 GCA_963813995.1 uncultured Verrucomicrobiae bacterium
TGGGGGGGGTGGGGGGGGCGGAATCCCAGTCACTTCAGCCGTGCGCTACGCTACTTCGCTCCGGCTGGCCGCTCCAATTTGGTGCCAAAGAAGGCTGATAATGAAACTCTATTCTGAAAACAGCGAAGAACCGAAAGTGTTGCCAGTTGTTGCCGCTGTGTTGCCAGCCGAAAAGCTCAACGAAACCCTTGTAAAATAAGGCTTGTTGCCGTGTTGCCGATTTTCCGGACCTACATATCAATCTTGCCTTTTTTACGCTTTTTCGAGGCTATTCCGTTGGCGGCAACGCCGTCTGTTCCGGCTGGCGGGTCAGTTTCAATCGCGCCACCCGCGCGCCCTCGGTGGCTTCGACGCGCAGTTCGTAAGCGCCCAGTTGCAGAACATCGCCCGTTTTGGGGAATCCTCCCAGCCGCTGCGTGACCCAGCCGCTCGTCGTCGCCATGCCGTCATCGGACAAATTCTGGCCGACAACTTCCGCCAGCTCATGCACCGGCAATGCGCCGTCCAATTCCCAATGGTTGTCATCGCGGCGCAGCAGCAGCGGCTTTTCCTGGTCGAATTCATCCTGAATCTGCCCGACCAATTCCTCCAAAATATTTTCCAGTGTGACCATGCCAATGGTGCCGCCGTATTCGTCAACAACAATGGCGAAATGAAGTTTTCGTTCCAGGAACAGCTCCAGCAATTTTTCCAGGCGCGTCGTTTCGGGCACGTAAATCAACTTGCGCGCCACCGCCGCCAAATCGGCCCCGCGTTGCGCTTTGGCCCGGACGGCGACCAAATCCTTGAAATGAACCACGCCGAGGGTTTTGTCGAGGTCGCCCCCCTCGCAAAGGGGGAAGCGCGAATAGCGGGTTTTCTCGGCTTTTTCCAGGCATTCCTGCAAAGTGGCTTCGGTGTCCAGGGCCGCGATTTCCTGGCGCGGGCGCATGACGTTGCGCACGATGCGCCGGCCCAGGTCCAGAGCGTTCAGAATAATGTCGCGGCCCAGGCGGGTGGCGCCGGGGCGCTTTTGCGCCAGCATCAGCCGCAATTCCTCTTCCGAATGAATGAAGAGCGATGAACCCGCCGGCTCAATGCCGATGCGCCGCAACAGCCACTGGGCGGATTGATTGAGCACCCAATTGAACGGATAGGAAGCCCGGTAAAACCAATCCAACGGACGGGCGGCCCACAACGCCGTCGGCAATGCCTTCTGTATGGCAATCCATTTCGGCCCCAATTCGCCCAGGACAATTTGCAGAAATGTGGCAATGGAGAATCCGGTGACAAAGGCAATCGAATGCAACAGGCTTGCCGAATGAACCCCCAGCCAGCCCAGCGGCGGACTCAGCAACTCCATGAAAACCGGTTCCGCCAGCCACCCCAAACCCAGGCTCGCCATCGTAATGCCCAACTGCGTCGCGCTCAGATACGATGTCAGGTTCTGCAGGATGTGCCGCGCCAGGCGCGCGCGGCGATGCCCCCCGACAATCAGCGCGTCCAATTGCGTGTCGCGCAATTTGACAAAGGCAAATTCGGCCGCGACAAAAAACCCGTTGACCAAAACAATGGCCAGCAGGCCGAGCAAACGGAGCACATTGGCGGCTATGGCATTGCTATCCATGGGTTCGTTTTATAATGTCACCTCTCCAAAAATCACTTTGAGAATGTCCTGCAAACTGATGATTCCCGTCTCGCGATGGTCCGGCCCCAACACCACGGCCAGGCGGCAGCCGGTATGTTGCATCCGGCGCAAGGCCTCTTCCAGATGCAGTTCCTCCGGCAGAAAAAACGGCGCCTGAATATATTCCCGCGCCGCTTTCGTTGTGTCCAATTCGTCCAGGTAAAGAATATATTCCAGATTGATCACGCCATGGATCCGTTTCGTCGCGGCATCCACCACCGGCACGCGCGTCAATCCCCGTTCGCGGCAAAGGGCCAGCACCCGTCCCAGCGGCAGGGACGCCTCGACGTTGATCGTGTTGGCCAAAGGAACCATGACATGGCGCACGCGAAGGTTCGGCAGGTCCAGGACGCGGTTAATCATCGTCTTTTCCTCCGAAGTCAAACCCGGCGCCGATTCCTGCATGATGAAACGCAGTTCTTCCCGGCTGCCAAAGAGCCGCCCGGTAAAGGCCTTCCCGCCCGTCCAATGCAGCAGGCCGCGCGAAAACCACCCCGCCACCGCCACCAACGGCGCAAGAATCCGATGGATCCAACGAAAGGGCAGCGCCAGCACCAACGTCAGACGATTGGGATAACGCTGGAACAGCGTCTTGGGCATGAGTTCACAGGCAATGTAAAAAGCGAACACCGCCAGCAGAAAAACCAGCGCCCACAAGATCGGCCAGTCTCCCAGCCAATAATACAATTGGATCGCCCACAGGCTGAAAATAATGAAATTCACCACCGTGTTCCCGACCAGGATTGTCCAAAGAAAGTTTTCCGGATTTTCCAGGAAGCCATGCAACACGGCCGCGCGGCGGTCTCCCGTCCTCATGCGTTGCCGGACGCGGAATCGGTTCAAGGCCAGCACCCCCGTCTCCATGCCCGAAAACAGGAACGACAAGGCGACACATGCCAGCACAATCAACGCGATTAAAATGTCACGATCTGTCATGGCTCACCGTTTCTTGACGACCTCGGCCAACAACTCGCGGATGCGCCGTTCATCGGCGGCTTGCACGGTCAGGCGCAGACCGTCAATCGTCACCGAATCACCCTGCGCCGGCACTACCTCCAGTTTATTGAGCACCAGCCCGGCCATGGTTTCCACGCCCGGCACATCCTGCAGCGGCCCGTATTCGCGCCGAAAACTGTCCAGGCGCAACGCCCCCCCCACACGCCAGCGGTTGGGACCGAGCCTTTCCAAAACGGGCGGCTCCGAGCCGTGTTCGCTGTGCAGTTCCCCCAGCACTTCCGCCAGAATGTCTTCGATGGTCACAATGCCCGCGGTGCCGCCGAATTCATCCAGGACAATGGCCAGACCGCGCTGCTGCCGCTGCAAACTTTTCAGAAGCTGCAATAGATTGGCGCTTTCCGGCACGAAGGAGGGAAACTCGATGGCCAGGGCCAAATCCGCCGCCGGATCCAGCAGGAACGACCGCGTATTCAGAACGCCGACAATCGTATCCACCGTTTCATCGTAAATCGGCAGCCGCCGATGTTTGAAGCGCCGGGCCGCCGCGATCCATTCCTCCACGGAAAGATCGTCGGCAATACAGGCCATTTGCGTGCGCGCTTTCATGACCTCCCCGGCCTGGCGGCGATCCAGGCTGATGATTTGCAGGATGATTTCCTTTTCTCCCGCCGCCAGGGCGCCTTGCTGATAGGCCATTTCCAACAGTTCCTGGTATTCGGCGTCGGTAAGGCCCGCCGGCGGCGGCGCGGTCGCGGTCACGAACAAACCCAAAACGAAATTGGTCGCCGTCTGCGCCACCCGGCGCAAGGGCCGGCTGACATCCTGCAACAAAAGCATCACTCGTCCCACGCGCAACGCCCAGAGTTCCGGCGCCCGCACGGCCAGCGTTTTGGGCGCCACTTCCGCGCCAAATAGAATCAGCGCCAACAGCCCCGGCATCACCGCCCCCAGGGGCCAGCCGCGGCCCATCGCCACCCAAAGCGCCACGCCCACGATGCCGGCGTTGGCAAAGCTGTTGCCCAACACAAGCGTCGCCAGCAGATCCTGCGGTTCGGCCAGCAAACGGCTGATGATTTTTCCCGGACCCGGCGCGCGCTCCTCCAATTGGCGCAGTTGCCATTTGCCCAGCGAGAAAAGAGACGTCTCGGCCAGCGCAAAGAAAAAGCTGGCCCCGGAAAAAACAATCAGGGCGGCCAGGGCGATCCATGCGGCAATCGGCGTCATTCCCGGAACATTGAACGATAAAAGGAAAACACAACAGCCAAAAAAACCATCGGCGCGGTCAGGGCCTCTTGAGAGCGTATTGCAGCGCGGCTTGCCAGGCTGCATTTGTCGGATTGAGATACACCGCTTCCCTCAAATGGCCGAGGCTCTCGTCCCGTTTTCCCGGCTGATCCAGAAGGCAAAGGCCCAGGTAAAACTGCGCCTCGGCCCATGTTGGTTTGGCGTTAACTATGGCCGAGAAATGGCTGATCGCCTCCGGGATTTGCCGCAGTCTCATCAGGGCCACCCCCAGATTGAAATGGGTTCCCGGATCGGTGGGGTTTAAACTTAACGCATCGCGCCCCGCCGCAACGGCTTCCTCGTAGCTTGTGTGACGCAACGCCACCACGCACCAGTTCCGCGAGACCACCTCGTCTTCGGGCGCCAGTTCAAACGCGCGTTTGGCGTGGACAACCGCTTCGTCCAACCGATCGCAAAGCGCGAGGGCCCAGGCCAGTTCGGATTCCATTGGGGCGTCGGTGGGGTCGTGCTTGAGGGCCTGCTCAAGCCGTTTCACGGCCTGCTCTGGATGCTTTTGGGATTCCAACGACGCGAGCCAAATCGTGGCTTGCCTGTTGCCTGGATAATGATGCAGCACGTTCAAAAAGGCTTCAGTAGAATCCTCCTTTGCAAAAACGGAGGTGGCGATGGCTGACGAAAGCTCGCTATGGACGGTGTTGGGCCTGATCCAAAACGAGGCGTAAAGATTGACCAGCCAAATTCCCACGGCCACCCCCAAGATATAACGCGCCACTTTGCCGCGGCCGGCCCAGAATTCAAACCCCAACGTCCCCAGCGCGCAAAACGGCAGCAGGACCGGAAGTCCGAAAAATGCCTTCGTGTGCGAGTAGGACGGCACCTTCAAACTCATGTCCAGTATGGCAAAAGCAAAAAGCCATCCCAAGCCGATCAACAACAACCAGTTCAGGTTGGCCGCGCGAAAGCATCTGGCCAGGGCGCGGACCAACCCGGTCAGCACCAGCGCGGCGGGGACCAGTGCCAGAACAAATCCCACCGCCATCAAATCGTAATTCCAAGGGGGACGACCCCAAACATCCACCTTGCCGCCCAAAAGGCCGTCGCCCCAAAGGGTCGTATGGAAACCGTCCCAGAAACTGTGCAAGCCGCTGAAGAACGGACGGGTCAGGGAGTCTCCGAAGGAGAAATAATAGCCGGGAGTTTGGAACCCCTTGGCTTGCCACCATGGCGCGGCCACTTTCGGGTCCCAACCCCCGGTAAGCGGATTGCCGTAATCACGCCACAATTTCAGGTAATGCCAGCCGCTCATGGACAGGCAGATCAGCAGCGGCGCGACAATCGCGCCCAGCCAGACCCGCAGTGCCCGCTCGCGGCGCAGCATCAATTTCAGCGCCAGCGCGCCCAGTATCACCGGCACGGCCAGCACAGCCGAGGCTTTGCTCAACAAGGCCAGCCCAAGCGCTATTCCCAGGACGCCGTACCATCCCCACCAAGGCTGCCCCGCCCGCAAAAGGCGCAACCCCAGGCACAGCGCGGCGGTGACAAACATGGCCGAGAGTGTTTCGTTGGTCGTGTAATGCAGCAGGCAGAGTTGCGCCGGCAAAAACGCGGCCAAAACCAGGCCGGCCAATGGCTTCTTCCATTCGCCAGGAAAAATCAGGCGCAGACCTGCAAAGATCAGCGCCAGATTCACCGCCCCGATCGCCAGGCTCAGGAATCGCAAGCACACCATGCCCGAAGGCTCCAAAGCTTTCCATCGGCCCAGATCCAGGAGCTTCGCGCACATCACGTAATACAATGGCGGTTGAACCATTTCCCAACCCTCCCGGGCATTGGGCAGCCGCTGGTGGTCCTGAATATAGCTCACATAATCCAGGTGCTGCGGACCATCGAAACCGGAAGCGGCTGGCATGAATGGGAAATTGTGCAGGAACAGCAGCGCCCAGACCGCCGCCAGCAGGACCAAAATCATTTTCGGGAAGGCCGTTGCCGGACCAGAGGATATGGTTCGGCCAATGTAATATCGCAACAGCGCCACCCCGCAAACAGAGATCGCCGCAAAAAGACACAGCCACGGCCAGCATCGCCGCAACGCGCCGCTCGTGGTTTCCAACAAGTCAAGCTCGTTGCCCTTCCCCGGCCTGGGAGTCGCTGAGGCGGCCCGGGCCGAACGCCAATTGGAACCGGACACGGAAACCTCCCAGGCTTCATCGGATGTGAGCAAAAAGTTTCCTGATTTGAGTTCCAGGCTCAATGCCGGAGGGCCTGATTGGTTTACGACCGTGACCGAAATCTCATTGGTCCCCTGGCGGAGGCAAGGCCCGATCTCCAATTGCGACGTTGTCTTCCAGTTCCCGGAAGAAGAGCCGGAGCGCGGGACGACCGTATTGTTGACACGGAGTTCGCCGTTGGTCAAGCACCGCCAGGAAAGCAACGCGGCGGCGGGTTTTTCGGGCAGCACGAAAGCGCGCCGGAAAGTGCCGGTCAACTTAAAAGCAGGATAAGGACGCGCCTCTGGAGGCAGCGGATAGACAATCCACTTTCCGGGTCCGGGAGTCAGAAAGCGGATCTTGGGGTTGAAGACGCAATTCCAAGCCAGCAAGGCCAGGGCCGCCAGCGTCAGCGCCGGCGCGCCCCAACGCCAGGCCGCCTGCCAGCATGGCGGGAGAACGTCGTCCGCATCCCGCCCGCTGCTTCCGTCGGATGGGAGCGAATCAGAATCAGGGATGCATTTCACTTACCCTTTCGACCGCGCCATTGCGTAATTCACCGACCAACTCCAGGACATCGCGTTGCCAGCAAAACGCCACATCATCGCGCAATTCAGGATTGGCCAGGAGCCGCCGCGCGTTCCGGGAACGTTGCAGCATGCCGCCCGGATCCCCTTGCGCGCCGAGGTAAATTTCGCGCGCGATATGGGCCGAGTCCGCCACACCATCGCCTTGAAACCGTTTCCAGACCAGTTCGCACAAGGCGCCGGCCGCCCAGGTGTCTTCGTAAGCCGCCTCCTCGAAAGTGCCGGCGCAAACGACCAGCAAGCGGGCCGGCCTCTCCCTTTCAATCCATTCAGCCACGGCAGCCAGGTTTAAAACCGCGCCGGCCAGAATTTGTTGGGCGCCCAGACAGGCCTGCAAGGCGCGCGTCCCGTTCGTTGTGGTCATGATGATTTCCCGGCCCGCCACGCGCGCGCCGGTGAACTCGCGCGGCGAATTGCCCAAATCAAAATCGACCCCTCCGGTTGCCGCGGCGCGGATGCGGACGCCATCGCGTTCGCCGGCCAGCAAAGCGCCGGGATGCCGGCGTTGCAATTCCAGCGCCTGGGCAATTTCCCTGACCGGGAAAATTCTGAGCGCGCCCCGGGCCAGCGCCGTGAGCATCGAAGTCGTGGCCCGCAGCACGTCGAACACCACGCAAACCGTCTCCGACAATTCATGCTGCTTCAGCGCGGAAAATTCGGCCGGAGTGAACAACACCTCAAGATTCGCTTGCATCCCCGGCAGTGTAGCCCTCTAAGCGCAAAGCGCAAACCACTACGACCCGCAGGCTGCAAGATATCTAAATACTCTCTGGCAACAGAGGCACGTTGAGTTTTTTTGCGGCAGCTCGTAATGATCCGTCGAGCGACGTCAGGACCGCACCCTGTCGCATGGCCAATTCGAGGTAGGCGGCATCATACACGGAGAGAGCGTTCTGGCGGGCCAAAGCCAGCGTTTCTCGTCCGGCCCGCCGCGCTGTTTCGGTGTCGGATTCCATCGACATCTTCTCCAGCGCCGCCAGGGCCGCGGTCGTGTCCGGTTGCGCGATCCGTTTGCGCCGTTCCGCAGCCCACAAGGCGTTGGCAATCTCCAATGCCCAGTGTGACGGAACAATCGTCCAGTTTCCCGCTTCGATGGAAGCTCGAATGGTTTGAGTGCTGGCGGTGAATTCGTCCGGCAGCACCCAACTGAGAGCGACCGAGCAGTCAAGAATAATCGCGCTCATCGTCTTCCTGCTTCAATCAACTCCCGGTATGAAATCTTCTCTTTGCCGGGAGGATTGAGCGGATGCCGGCGCGCGATCTCATCCAGTTGCCGAAACGCCTCTTGGATGCCTGCATGGCTGGGCCGATTAAATGGCACAAGTTGTGCAATGGGCTTTTCATGCCGGGTGATGGTGATCACCTCTCCGCGATTGACTCGCTCAATCAGTTCCGAGAATCGGGTCTTGGCCTCAAAAGCCCCAAAAATCACTTTGGAATTCATAATCAACTAGTCGTAAACTAGTCTATCGCCGCCGGAATTGCAAGGCTTTTGTCCAACTTTAAAATCCTTCCTGTGACGGCGCAGGGGCGCTGGCAGGATGAGTGTTCAACTGGCGCACGCCGTCCAGTATGTAAAACAGGCCTGATACAGCGGTGAAGAAGCCGGCCCCCGCCACCAGATACCGCAGTGCGCGTGGGTTCCATCCCAGAAGAATCCACAAAACTGTGGCCATTAGCAGGACCGTGGAGATTTTGCCGCTCAGACGCGCCCGCACCTTGACTTTGGTCATCATGTAATGGATCAACGCCATGCCGATCAGAATAATCACGTCCCGGCTCAGGACGGTCACCGTCAGCCACATCGGGATTCGGTCAAAATACCGGTGGTTTTCCAGGCTCAGAAGTATGATCCCCGAAATGAGCAGCAATTTATCCGCCAGCGGATCCAGAATGGCGCCCAACTCGCTCCGCTGATTATAGCGGCGCGCCACATACCCGTCCAGTCCGTCCGCCAGGGCGGCAATCGCGAACGACAGCAACGCCCCCAGGCGATACCATTCCTGCCCGGTGCGCGCGTAGTAGATAATCTGGCTGATGAAAAACGGCACCAACAGAATCCGCGCAATCGTGATCTTGTTCGCCGTCGTCATGACAGGAATGTTCCCCCCATCGCGCCGCCTGCGCAAGTTGAAGGTGCAAATCAATGGCAGATTTTGTTTCCCTTTCCACTTTGAAAACCGTAAACAAGTGGGCGCGGATGAAAACTTTTGCTGAATTGGGATTCCCGGGCCGGTTGATTGCCGTCGAAGGTCTGGACGGCTCGGGCAAATCCACCCAGATTTATTTGCTCAAGCGCTGGCTCGAATTGCAGGGACTGAAAGTTTTTTTCAGCGAATGGAATTCCTCGGCGCTGGTCAAAAACGCCACGAGCAAGGGAAAAAAGCGGGAACTGCTCTCGCCCACCACTTTCAGCCTCATTCACGCCACTGATTTTGCCGACCGCTATGAGCGGCAGTTGGTCCCCTTCCTGCGCGCCGGTTATATCGTCTTGTGTGACCGTTACATTTTCACCGCCTTTGCCCGCGACACGGTGCGGGGTTGTCCGGAGGAATGGGTCCGGGGCATCTATAATTTCGCCGCGCTGCCGGACCTGGTGTTTTTCTTCAAGACGCCCCTGGAAATTTCCCTGCAACGCATCCTCGACGGCCGCCCGCAGTTGAAGTATTTCGAAGCCGGCATGGATTTGCGCCTTTCGACCGATCCCTACGAAAGTTTCCGCATTTTCCAGGGCCGCATTCTCGAACAGTATCTGGCCATGAGCGCCGACTTCAAGTTTCTGGTCATCGACGCCAATCAGCCGATTGAAGAGCAGCAAAGCGTCGTGCGCGATCTGGTGGCCGTCAAGCTGGACCTGGGCAAGTTTGCCTTGCACAGGCCCTATTCCCATTCATGAAAAGCGCGCGCCGCCCATCCATTAAAAAGAATCTTCGCCACATCGTCGTGCCCAAGGGAAAGCCCCGCCGTTTTTACGGCCAGGGCGTGCCGGGCGTTGATCTGTCCAAACTCGCCGGCAAGCTCATTGTGGTCGAAGGGGCCGACGGCTCCGGGCGCTCCACGCAGATTGCCCGCCTGGTGCAATGGCTGGAGGGCGGCGGACATGCCACCGTGCAAGTCGGCCTCAAACGCTCCACCCTGGTCAGTGAAGAGCTGGACCAGGCGCAGCAGGGAAATATTCTGAGCCATACCACACTAAGCCTTTTTTACGCGACCGATTTCGCCGACCAATTGGAGAATATTATTTTGCCCGGCTTGCGGGCTGGTTTCATGGTCCTGGCCGACCGCTACATTTACACCCTGATGGTGCGCGACATGGTTCGCGGCATCGACCTGGCCTGGCTCAAGAACCTCTACGGCATCGCCCTGGTGCCGGACGCCGTTTTTTATCTCAACGTCGAGCCTGAGGAATTGGTGCAGCGCAATTTCGCCAAAAACCAGTCGCTGGACTATTGGGAAAGCGGCATGGACCTGGGACTGTCCCGCGATATGTTTGACAGCTTTCTGCAATACCAGGGCCGCGTCGCCGCCAAATTCAAGGAGTTGCAGGCCACTTACGGATTCACCATCCTCGATGGCCGGCGTTCCCCGGAAGAGATTCACATCGAACTGCGCCGGCGCATTGCCGGCGTGCTCACCGCATGAGGCCTCAACCCCCCATTCCCCGCCATGCCTGAAGCCGCCGCCAAAGGAGATTTTTTCATCGGCGTCGATCTCGGCGGCACCAAGATTCTGGCCGGTGTCTTCGACGCGCAATTGACTTGTCTGGGCCGCAATAAAATGAGCACCAAGCCGGAGCGCGGCGCGGACGAGGTGATCGAACGCATCGCCCGTTGCGCGCGGGACGCGGTGGATGAATGCGATCTGGACTTCAAACAACTCCGCGGCGTCGGCGTCGGCGCCCCCGGCGCCATTGATGTCTCGTCGGGCCGCGTGATTTTCGCCCCGAACCTCCAATGGCAGGACGTGCCGCTGAAGAAGGCTTTGGAAAAAGAACTGGACGTCCCCGTCTCGATTGAAAACGACGCCAACAGCGCGATGCTGGGCGTTTTTGAAACGGAACTGCAAGCCAAACCGCGTCACGTTGTCGGCATTTTCATCGGCACCGGCATTGGCGGCGGGATTATCGTGGATGGAAAATTATATTCCGGCTTCAATGGCACCGCCGGCGAAATCGGGCACATGGTCATCGAAGTCGGCGGCCCCAAATGCAACTGCGGCAACCGCGGCTGCTTCGAAGCCCTGGCCAGCCGCACCGCCATTTTCCGGAAAATTCATGCGGCGGTCAAAGACGGCCAAAAAACCCTGCTCACCGATATGCTCGGTCCCGAATTGAATGATTTGCGCAGCGGCGATCTGCGCAAGGCCATTCGCAAAGGCGACAGCTTCGTCGAGAAAGTCATCGAGGAAGCCGCCGAATACACCGGCATCGCCGTGGCCAATCTCATCAACATTTTTAACCCGCAAACCGTCGTGCTTGGCGGCGGGGTCATTGACGCCCTGGGCGATGAAATGATGGCCATCATCGTGGAAACCGCCGAGGACTACGCCTTGAGCGGCACCAGCAAGGGCATTGAAATTGTGGCCAGCAAAACAGGCGACGATGCCGGCATCATCGGCGCCGCCGTCCTGGCCCGCAGGGCAGCCAAAGAAAAATCATAACCCGGCCGGGCCGTGGATCGCCGCCGGATGCCTTAACTTTAAGTTTTTAACTTGAACCCTGAAGTTCCAAACCGTCGCGCCGTAATCGACATCGGCACCAATTCCGTCAAGGTCCTCGTCGCGGACGTGGCGGAGGGGCGGCTCACCCCGGTTTCTGAAATGAGCCGCCAGACGCGCCTCGGCGCGGGGTTTTATGTCACACACACATTGCAACCGTCCGCCATTGCTTTAACGGCCGAGGTCGTGGCCGAATTTCGCGCCACCGCCGCCAAACTGGGCGCCTCATTGATCCGCGTCATCGCCACCAGCGCCGCGCGCGACGCCCGCAACGCCGTCGAATTGATCGACGCCGTGCGCCAAAGCACGGGGCTGGAAACGGAAATTCTTTCCGGTGACAAGGAAGCCGAATGGGTGTTTCGCGGCGTGACCAGCAATCCCCGCCTGGCCCAATCGCCCGTGCTCATCCTGGATGTGGGCGGGGGCAGCACCGAGTTCATTGTCGGCGACCACGCGGAGCCGCATATTCGCAGCAGTTACAGCCTGGGCACTGTGCGGCTGCTGGAGCATTTGCGCTTGAGCGATCCGCCCGGCCTTGCCGCGCTGGCGGAATGCCGCGCCTGGTTGAAGGATTTTCTTGTCAAGCAAGTCGCGCCCTGCATCGAACCGGCATTGCGGGCCTGCCGCGGGCCGGTGTGCCTGGTCGGCACCGGCGGCACCGCCACCATCCTCGCGCGCATTGAGACCCGGATGCCGGGGTTTGACCGCGACCAAATCGAGGCGGCCCAGATACCCCTGTCCCGAATCCAGGCCCAACAGCAAGAGCAATGGCAAATGACCCTGGCGCAACGCCAGCAAATCGTCGGCGTGCCGCCCAATCGGGGCGACGTTATATTGACCGGCACGGCGATCTACGAATCCATCATGGCACAATTCGGCCTGACACCCTTGGGCGTGAGCACGCGCGGCCTGCGCTACTGGGCCTTGCTCCATTAAGCGCCGTAGGCGCGGCATCTTTGTAGTATATCCGTGAAAGGGTCAGTGAAAGTGAAAGTGAAAGGGTCAGTCCTCGGAATCAAGTATTTATGGGCTTGACGGCTGGAAGCGGGGGATGTAAGATAACGGCAATAAATGTGAAACAAATGAATGGGCGCTGGCTCAAACAAGCGAGAAAGAACAGTGAAGAATGCAAAATACTCGATTCCGAGGACTGACCCTTTCAGACCCTTTCACTTTCACTGACCCTTTCATTAGCTTTCATTTTGCAACCCCGAACCCCGAAAGCTTTGCAACTGCAATGCTGTGATTCTCTCAAGAGAACCGGCTTTGAATTATATTGCCCTGAAAAAAATGGTGAAATTTTCCGCATTTTGCAAAGTCACAACATGTTGTCCGCAGGGTGTTTACAAAAGACGGCAGAAACTAGTATTTACAACAACACTGAAATTGGGAATTCGGGATGGCACTGCGATGCGTCAAATCAAAGTTCTTGAATCTGCGAATTTCATTGTGTATATTATGCGGGAGTCAACCGGTGGCCATGCGTTGGTCGCATCATGAGACGATTCTTCTTTATCTTGTTGTCGGTGGCCTTACCGGTTGTATGCGCCGTGAATTCGGCCCCGGCGGCTCCGCCCACCTGCCACGGCGCTGCTGTTTCGCTTAATTCCGATTACTCTTATTTCATCGGCAGTGCGGGCTTTTCCGATGGCAGCGGGGACGCGGAATCCGGCAGCCTGTTCACATGGCTGACCAACGGCGCGCCACTGGCCACCGGGGCAGTTGCGGAAGGTCTCCTGCTTCATTTCGATGGCACTGCCAACGGAGTAAACGGCGAAACGCCGGCACTTGCCCAAAACATCTCCTATGCGTCCGGCAAATGGGGATCGTGCCTTGCGTTGCCGACCAACGGCCTCCTGCAATTTTCAACAACCAATAATCTCTCTCTCAACCAGGGCACCATTGAAATGTGGGTGGCGCTGCGGGCTGATGCCACAAATCCGGTTTACTCCGTGCAGGACCATGTTCTTGTTCCAGTATCGTTCCCCCAACGGCGATTTCATGCAGATTGACCAGAGTGGCAGCAGCCAGATTCTCTACGCTGGCGGCGACGTCAACGGCCAGTGGGAAAGCGCCTATGGTTCCGCGGGCACCATGTCCGGCT
Organism: uncultured Verrucomicrobiae bacterium; assembly: GCA_963813995.1. Taxonomy (GTDB): domain Bacteria; phylum Verrucomicrobiota; class Verrucomicrobiia; order Limisphaerales; family Palsa-1400; genus DASRLE01. The sequence continues at coordinate 13,483 of CAWFAZ010000049.1, forward strand.
GGAAGGCGGGTGATTGGCATCATCTGGCTTTTACCTACTCTTCCGCGCTCAACGTTATGAGCTTCTATGTGGATGGGGTGCTGACTGCCGCGAACAACGAAGGCCATTATTTTGCGCCGAATGCAGGCGGCGGAAGCTGTGCCATCGGGGGCGACGTTTGGGGTAACGACGCTTATTACTTCATTGATGAACTGAGGGTTTCCGGCCGCGTGGCCGACGCGGCGGAGATCGCCGCCCGCGCGCGCCGGACAAGCGCCTCGCAGCCCAACGAAGTCTGGCTGGCTGTTACGAATGTCCCTACCGGCACTTCACTGGTCTTTGAATTTACACCCGTCAGCGTGACTCAAACCGGCACGGCCTGTCAGAGCAGCGCGTACGCTTGGAACGGCATTCCCATCACCAATGCCCAGCCGCCGAGCACTCTGTTGCCGGTCGGCGCCACCAGTGTTTCCCTCACCGTGCAAACCGCCAGCAAAACCACTTGCGCTTACGCCGTGGGCCAGGCGCTGCCCTTCGCTCAAATGAGCGCGTTCAGTTCGGGCGCCGGGTCGCAATTGCAAAGCACGGTCATCAGCGGTCTCAATCCCGATCCCAATTTCGTCAACGATGTTTACGTGCGCTGCGCGGCGCAGCCCGACTACGTATTGCATCTTCAATACCGCGCGCTTTCGGAGGCCAACCCGCCTTATCCGCGCAAGGGAAACCTGTGGGGCTGGTGGCTGTGGTTCACCAATGGCCTGCCGTATATGTCCAAGGTGGATCTCTGGCTCGGGGCCGCGCCCAGCGCCAGTCAGGCCGTTGCCCTGCGCCAGCTCAATCCCCATCTGCGGATTCTCACTTCCATCAACGCCGTGGAGAACAGCGGTTTGCCTGATGATTATTATTTGAAGGACATTCATGGAAACCGCATTGAAGTCTGGCCTGGTTCCTACCGCCTCAACATGACCAAACCGTACGTCGCGGATTACCAGGCGCAGTTCGCGTATCAGACCGTCCTCGGCACCGGGTTGATGGCTGACGGCGTGTTCTTCGACAACGTCTTTACCACGCAATCGTGGCTGAAAACCGACATCTACGGCAACCCGGTGCAGATTGATGCCAACGAGGACGGCATTCCCGATGATCCGGCGACGCTCGATGCCGCCTGGAAGGCTGGAGTATTTCGCGAATTTCAAACCTTCCGGCAACTCATGCCCAATGCCATCATCAGCAGCCACGCCACGGACATTTATGAACCCGGCATTGCCGGATTATTCAACGGCATCAGCATCGGCTTCCACACCTCCGACGTGCTGGAGGGCCGGATGGCGTTCTCCACCTTGTTTACCACGTACAACGACTGGTTGAGCCTGGCCGTTCCGCCGCCCAACACCATGATTGAATCTTCGCCGATGCAGTGGATTTCCTACGGCTATGGTTACTCGCCGTTGACCGCCATCCCGCCGTCCACGCTCGAGTTCGCCCGCACTTACTACCCTTATGTCCGGTTCGGCCTCGCGCTGACACTGCTGAACAACGGTTTCTTCGCCCACGAATTCGGCGATACCTATCACGGGAACGACTGGTGGTATGACGAATTGAATTATAATCTCGGTTATCCCCTCGGCCCGGCGCAGCTCGTTTCCCTGCCCGGACCAACCGCCACCAATCTCATCGTCAACGGCGGGTTCGAGAATCCCCTTTCGGATTCGTGGAACTGGTACGCCGCCGCAGGCTGCACCGCCGCGTTCACGCAGCAGACCAGCAACGCGGCCGTCGGCAACGCCTGCGCCCGCATTGATGTTTCCCAAACCACCGGCATCGATTGGAACATTGAACTCGCGCAATACAACCGTTCCCTCATCCAGGGTGTGAGCTATGACGATACTTTTTGGGCCAGGGCTAATACCAGCCGGTACATTTCGGTTTCCTCCCAAAAGGGCAGCCCGAATTGGGACAACTACGGGCTTTATCAGCAGGTCTGGATCACCACGAACTGGCAGCAATACACCGTCTCCTTTGTCGCGAACGCAACAGTGTCCGACGCCCGGCTGCAGTTTTTCGCGGGCGCCAGCACCGGCACCGTCTGGCTGGACGATGTGCATTTGACTCAAAGTCCGCCATTGATCTATCGGCGCGATTTCAACTACGGCAGTGTGCTGCTCAACGCCACCCGCCAGGTCCAGAATGTCAGTGTTGGCTCTGGATTCCACCGCCTGACCGGTGCGCAGGCGCCGATGTATGAATGGATCATCGACGATCAGGACCCGGCGTTTTCGACCACCGGCAACTGGACAAACGTCGTTTATGACAGCGGCTATGAAACGGTCAATGGCCCGTATTATCACAGTTGGGCTGGCTCGCTGCATCAGCAGGCAGGCGCGGGTGGCGAAGCCGACTGGCAACTGTCCGTTCCGGCAGACGACACTTACACCATCTCCGCCTGGTGGCCGGCGGCGCCCCAGGCCAGCAACTGGACCAGCCAGGCCAGCTTTCAAGTTTTAGCGGGTGGAATCGTGGTGGCTTCAACCAATGTCGATCAAACCACCGGCGGCGACCAATGGCATGCCCTCGCCACCGTGCAACTCTTCGCGACGAATGCGGCGCATGTCCGGCTCACCTCAGCGCAAGGCATTTGCGTTGCCGACGCCTTGCATGTGTGTTCCCTGTCCCGTTACAACAATGGTCAGCCGGCCTCGACCGTGCGGTTACAACCGATGGACGGTATCGTGCTCCAAAGCGATCAGCCAGCCTACGTGTCCCCGTTGTTTGGTTCCGTCTCGCTTTTGCCGGATCATCTGTCGCTGGCCGTGACCAATCTGACCCCTGGCCTTTCCTACTCACTGCAAAAATCCAGCGACTTGACTTCAAATGGCTGGCAAACCCTGCAATCGTTTCAGACCATCGGATTCTCCACCAATCTCCAGGACAATCTGGCGCCGAACCATGGGAATGCCTTCTATCGCATCCGGGCCAACTAAATGAATCGGCTTTGCTTGACTGCAGCGGGTTCCCCGGCCAACCTGCTGCGCGATACAGAAAGGAAACAACAATATGCGATTGTGCGGGCCCCCTGCCATGACCCCTTCACGAAAAAGCTGGACACCCTCCCCACTCCCCGTGTTAAATCTTCTCCAGACAGCATTCGTAACGGATTGACTTTGAATTCAATGAAAAAGCTATTTGCATTGGCGCTGCTCGGGATGGTTTCCTGGGCTTTGATCGGCACTCCCGTCCAGGCGGGCGAAAGTTCCAAACCCGGAATGACTCTCGTCAAACACAAGAAAACACATAAAAAGCACAAGAAACACAAGACGACGTAAGATTCGCTGGACGACCGGCAGGTCGTCCCTGCCGGGTCCAATGCGGTAGGGACGCGCTGCTGCGCGTCCGTGGCAACTGCATCTGCTTGCTTCTGCCAAATCCGGCTCCTAAACTTAATCCTCAGAGATTAGGATTAGGATTACGATTACGATTAAGATTAGGATTAAGATTCACCCATGAAATGCAGGTTCGACTCCGTTGAATCGGTCGTGGCCGATCTCCGCAAGGGCAGGATGGTCATTGTCGTGGATGATGCCGATCGGGAAAATGAGGGGGATTTGGTCATGGCCGCCCAGTGCGTGACTTCCGCCGCCATCAATTTCATGGCCAGGGAGGGCCGCGGCCTGATTTGTGTTCCCACCACTTTCGAGCGGCTCAAACAACTGGGCATTGATCAAATGGTGGTGCAGAACTCGGAGAATTTTCGCACCGATTTTCAAGTGAGCGTGGATGCCGCCCGGGGCATCGCCACCGGCATCAGCGCCGCCGACCGCGCGCTGACCATCAAGATCATGGCCGGCCCGACCACGGTTCCCGAAGACTTGGCGCAACCGGGGCATGTCTTTCCCTTGCGCGCCAAGCCGGGGGGCGTTCTGCAACGGGCCGGACACACCGAGGCCACGGTTGATCTGGTCAAGCTCAGCGGCTTTCGCCCCATAGGCATCTGCTGCGAGATCATGAGCGAAGACGGATCGATGGCGCGATTGGGCGAGTTGCAACGTTTTGCCCGCCGCCACAAGCTGAAAATCTGCACCATCGCGGAGTTGATCCATTACCGGCGCACGCGCGAGAAATTGGTCGAGCGCATCGAGGTCGTCAAGCTCCCCACCGCTCACGGCGATTTTAATCTGCACCTCTACCGTTCCCACACCGACGGCCAGCACCACGTCGCCCTGGTCAAGGGCCAGGTGGAAGGGAAAAAGAACGTTCTGGTTCGCGTCCACAGCGAATGCCTGACGGGCGATGTTTTTGGTTCGCGCCGCTGTGATTGCGGTGCGCAATTGCACCAGGCCATGCGCCTGATCGCGGCGGCGGGGCAGGGGGTCATTGTTTATATGAGGCAGGAAGGGCGGGGCATCGGACTCGCCTCGAAAATCAAGGCTTACAAGTTGCAGGAACGCGGCTACGACACCGTCGAAGCCAACCTCAAGTTGGGCTACGGCATGGACCTGCGCGAGTACGGTTTGGGCGCTCAAATCCTGGTGGATTTGGGTTTGAAAACGATTTGCCTCCTGACCAACAACCCTCGAAAAGTTGTCGGCCTCGAAGGCTACGGGCTGGAGATCGTCGAACAACTCCCCATCAAAATCCGCGCCAATCCGCACAACGAAAAATATCTTCGCACCAAACGCGAAAAACTGGGCCACTGGCTCTGAGAATGCCGCGCGCCCGTTAAAAACAGGAACCCGATGCTCACCCTTGCCAGGAAATCAAGAATCCGCGCCTCCCGCGGCTCATTCGCCATCATTGCCTCGCGCTACAACGCCCGCTACGTCGATGCGATGGTCAAAGCGGCGCGGCAGCAATTGAAGAAGGCCGGCGCAAAAACGGTTCGCGTCCTGCGAGTGCCGGGCGCCTTTGAGATACCGGCTGTGGCGGCGCGGCTGGCCCAGTCAACGCCCGCCTGGTCCGCCATCATCTGCCTGGGCGTGATCTTGCGCGGTCAAACCAGCCACGCCCAACAAATTGCCGACGCCGTCAGCACGGCCCTTGCCCAACTGCAAATCCAGCGCGCCATCCCGGTCATCCACGAAGTTTTGCTGCTGGAGAACGAAGCGCAAGCCATTGTCCGTTGTCTTGACAAAGAACACAATCGCGGCGCGGAAGCGGCCCAAACCGCGCTGGAGATGGCGCGCGTGATGGCATCCCTGCCCTGACCGGCGAAACTGCCTACGGATCGCTGACTTCCAGGCGCATGAAGCGGCCTCCAACCGCCGTGCCAACGGCGGTGTTGTCGTGAACTTGGAGCAGGGTCGCGGTATTTTGGTCAATGGTGGTCCCGTTGGTTGTCCACGGCTGCGTCAGGTCGCCGGTCACATGGACTTGGAAGCTGACATCGGTTGCATTCGGGTTTTTGGGCAGCGTGATGCGGAGGTATCCGGTCGTAATATCTGCCACCATGGGGTCGTTGGTCGGGACGAGGGGGTCCAGGCCGTAGGCGTATTTGAGCAAATTCGGCATGCCGTCGCTGCTGGCAATGGCCGTGTCGGAGGCCGCGCCGCTGTTGGCCACCGTGCCAAACCATTGCAACCGCCAGGATTGGATGGGAGTTGGAGCGGCAACGGTGCCTTGTAGGGCAAAATCAAGCGCGGACGAGTCGGCCACGTCGAAGATATACCATGTGCCGGCGGAACCGCCGCCCCAATTGACGAGGCGAAAAGTGATGGTGCTGCCGGTGCTGACGTTTTGCAGGCCGGCAATCCCGGACAGGTCGATTGGATTCAAGGCCGCTCCGCTGCTGGCGCTTACGGAGTAGGATAATGTGGCGATGTCGGTGAACGGTCCCGAACCGATTTGATATTGCAACAGGCCGTTGGCCGGGCCGGTGGGTGAGCGCCGGTAATCGAACGTGCTGACCGATGTGCAGGATACCAAGTAACCGGAAGTGGCCGCCAGGCCAAAAGTGACGAATTGGCTGGCGGCAATGGCCGCCGCCGAACTGGCGCTCGTAAAGGCATTGCCTCCCCAAGCCCGGGCCGCCCCCGTGCCGCTGGTGCCAACGCCCGATCCGCGCGTCAGGCCCACGGTTGTGAGATTCGGCGCATTGGTGGTCGGTGAGAAGGGGGAAGGCCCATAATTTGAGAGTCCGTTCACATCCCAGCCGATTAGAGTGACCGCGTTGGTGCCGCTCCCGCCGCCGGTGGGATTGATGGTCGTGGGGTCGCTGGCGATATTGTTGACGGCATTCGTATCGCCGCCGCCGGAAAGCGCGGCCATATTGGTGACGCTGGCGGGAGCATTAGAAGCGACGTTGACGGTGAGTGTGATGGGCGGATAACCCGCCCCGGCAGCCAGCGGGTCCGAGCGTGTGCAGGTGAGCGCGCCCAGGTTCGGCGTCCAACCGGAGCCGCTCAACGCTGTGGCGGTGAGGCTGGCGGGCAGCGTATTGGCCACGGTGATCGTGCCGGAAGAGGGCAGCGTGCCGACATTGGTGACGATGATGGCATAGTTATAGCCGGAGCTGCCCTGGGTGAAATTCCCGCTGTGCGTTTCCGTGATGGCAAGGTCAATGAATGTGCCGGTTACGGTGAAGCTGCCGGAACTGATGGCGGTGCCGCCGGGCGTCGTAACGCTGATCTGGCCGGAAGTGGCAAAAGCAGGCACCACAGCGGTGATCTGCGTGGATGAATTCACGTTGAACGTCGCGCCCGTGCCGTTGAATGTCACCGCCGAGGCGGAAGTGAAGTTCGAGCCGGTGATGGCCACACTCGTGCCGGCCGCGCCATTGGTCGGCGAGAAGCTGGTGATGCCCGGCGGGGGGGCGCTCTGGCCGTCCACTTCGTTCCGCAACACCGCCGCGATGTTCGTCGGCAGGGCGGTAAAAAATGTAAAACCGGTGTCCACCTCGATCTGGCTGGCGGAGGTGATGAAATTTTGCCAGGTGGTGCTCACGCCATTCGTGTTGGGGACTCTGATCGTGATCACGCGGGTGTTTGTCGTAATCCGGCTCAGCGCGGTGCCGCCGCCCGGAGGAACCACGACGGCGATCTTCCAAGTAAATTCGGGAATCGCCGCCTTGCCGCTCGGAATCAAGGTGCCGTTAAAAATGCCCGGCCCGCAAGTGATGAGCAATTCGTCGCCGGACTGCGCGAGCGACCGGCAATAGCTCTCAAAGTTTGCCCACACACCCTGGTTGTTGTCCGCCGCCTGCGGAATGATGTTTGACATGAAGAAAACCATGTCATTGTCAGTCGTGTTATCGGTGCGGTCATCCGACGGACACATGTGACCGCGATTGAAGTCGATATTGCCCACTCCGTCGTAATCGGCATCGGTCACCCAGTAAAAGTCGGGTGGCAGGTTTGTATCGGTGAAGAAACTGCTGGAGCGCCCGCTGCTGCCGATGTCACTCGCGGTCAAATCCCAGCTTGCCCAATTGGGTTCGCCCAGATGATCGCTGTAATCAATGGCCTCCACCGGACGCTGGATCAGGTAATGGTCGTGATTGTTGGTGTCCGCCGTTGCGTTGCTGGGATTGCCCAATTGCATTTGCAGGGTCGCATTAATAATGGCGCTTGCGGGCGAGGCGGCGAAGAACAACGCCGCCGCGGTGACGAGCAGCCCGAATAACGCGCGCGCGGAACCATTACGGATGAAACATCCGTCGGACCGGGCGCGCAAGGTTGATTTCTCCGGCTCCGCAAAAAGAGTTGACAGCATTGCCATAACATACCCTGCTCTTCTCCAAAAGTCCACGCTCAAACCGATGTGGACGGGCGGGAATTGGTGCTGGTGAAATGGCCGGGATTGATATACTGGGCGGATGAAAGCGGTTCAACTTATCGCTCACGGCGCTCCGGGCCAATTGCAATACCACGATGTGCCCGATCCCGTTCCCGATCCGGATGAAGCGGTCGTGCGCGTCCGGGCCTGCGGGTTGAACCGGCTCGATCTCTGGTTTGAAGAGGGCAATTTGCCGATCCCGCTCCCCTTGCCGCGCATTCCCGGTTGCGAAGTTGCCGGCGAAATACTGGCGCTGGGCCAGAACGTTGCCAATTGGCGCGAAGGCGACCGGGTTGCGGTCCAATCCAATCTTTTTTGCGGTCATTGCGAATTTTGCGCGCGGGGAGAGGAATCCCGCTGTCTGAACGGCGAATTGCTGGGCATACAACGCGACGGCGGTTTTGCGGAGCGCGTGGCGGTGCCGGTGTCGGCGCTGGTCCGTTTGCCGGGGAAGGTTGATTTTACCACGGCCGCCGCCTTGACGCTGGCGGGCAGCACGGCCATGCACATGCTCACTTATCGCGCACAGGTTCGACCGGGGGACTGGGTGCTGGCGATCGGGGGAACGAGCGGGGTGGGTTCGGCGGCGATTCAAATTGCCAAACAATTGGGCGCGCGCGTCATCAGCACCGGTTCGACGGAGGCCAAGCGGCGTTTTGCGTCGGGTCTTGGGGCGGAGCATGTGGTGGACACGAGCCAGGCGGATTGGCTGGCGGAAGTGCGCAAGATAACACAAAAGCGCGGTGTGGATTTGGTGGTGGAGCATGTGGGGGGCGAAGTGCTGCGGCAATGTTTCACCTGCCTGGCGCGGGGCGGGACCATTGTGACGTGCGGCGCGACGGGCGGCCGGGAAGTGCCGCTGAAGCTCTGGCCGTTTTTTGTGAAGGAGCAAACACTCGCCGGCAGTTACGGGCGCAATCGCAAAGACATCATTGCGATTCTTGACTGGGCGGCGGACGGCAAAATCAAACCGGTGATCCATAAAGTTTATCCGCTGTCCGGAACGGGCGAAGCCTACGCGGCATTGCGGCAGCGCGCCGTGATGGGAAAGGCAGTGATTGAGCCGTGACGCGGCTGCGCGCCCCACCATCCAACTGACGCATTACACTTTTTGATTGTTTTTCGTTGACATGGAGGACCGATTAAATATGCAATTTAGTTTCCAGCAAAGAATTCGTCGCATTTGGGTTTTTGCGGCGGAATTAAGATGCGTCTGCCCTGCATTTCTGATTGAGTCAGGTCGTAAATGACAGAACAGGGTGATGTGCAATTGTCCGACATACTGCTGGCCACGCTGGCGGGGTGGGAGGCTGTCAAGCAGGCTCGAGGGCTGGTGGCGGCGGAGCGCGTGCTTGCTTCCGATTGGCAGCCGCCAAAGTTGCAAGGCACGGTCCAGGAAGGGTCCGCCACTTATCGCGCCGGTCTGGTCATCCGCAGCGCGTCGGACGCCGATAATCTTTGCACCTGCCGCCTCTCGCGCCAGCGCGGGTTGATCTGCGCCCACTCGGTTGCGATTGGATTGCATTACCTGAAGAAGCAGATCCCGGAGGTTTTGCCGCGATTGACTGGCCAGCCACCCGTTACTCCCGGCAGGACGCAATCGGTGGATTTCGTTCAGGAAACAGCGCGGCCGGAATTCAAGCTGCATTTGGCCGGCGGCCTGGCCGTGTTGCAGGCCAGGCTGGATTGCTTTTACGCCGGGAAATCCGTCCAGTCCATGCCGCCGGACGCGCGGGATTTGGCGGCGGAACAGGCGGCCCTCTCGCGCCTGGCGCGCGGCGGCTTTATGGGTCCCGACCGGCAGGGGCTTTATCATCTGAAAGGACAGGACGCCGTGCTGAACTTTTTCGCGCGCCATTATCCGGGCCTGGAAAAGGAATGGGCGGTCACTTTGGAAGAGCGGCTGGAGCGGAGCACGCGGAATTTGGAACGTGTCGAGCCGCGCTTTCAAATCACGCCCTCCGGCGAACAATGGTTTGACTTGCATGTGACGTACGACACGGCGGGCGGCGAACGCCTTTCGCCCGCCGACATCCAGCGCCTGTTGCGTTGCGGGCAAAGCCACACCCGGCTGAACAACGGGAAATTCGCGCTGCTGGATACCGGCGCGGTCGAGGAGCTGGAGCAAGTGCTGGTGGATGCCGCGCCGCAACAACAAGCCGGGGGGTATCGTTTGCACAACGCGCAAGCCGGTTTTCTGGACGCGACCCTGCGTCAACAATCCGGCTGGCGGGTGCAGGCTCCCGCCAGTTGGGCCGTGCGCGCCGCCCAACAACGGGGCGAGGTGAAACTGGACCCGCCGCCCCTGGGCGCGCTGGAGCCGGTCTTGCGGCCCTATCAGAAGGAGGGCGTGGCCTGGCTCCGTTTTCTGCGCGCCAATGGATTCGGCGGAATTCTGGCCGATGAAATGGGATTGGGGAAAACGTTGCAAGTGCTGGCGCATCTCGACGCGCTTAAAAAAACAAACGACAGACAGGATGCCGCCCCGTCGCTGATCGTCTGCCCCACCTCCCTGGTCTTCAACTGGGAAGCCGAGGCCGGGAAGTTCACGCCGGACCTGCGCGTTCTGTCCCTCCACGGTCCGCAGCGCCACGAAAGGTTCGCCCAAATCCCGCGGCACGATTTGATCATCACGAGTTACGCCTTGTTGCGGCGCGACGCGGAACAATACCGCGGGATCGAGTTCGACACCCTCGTGCTCGATGAAGCGCAGCACATCAAAAACCGCCAGACACAAAACGCGCAGTCTGTCAAAGCCGCCCGCGCGCGCCACCGGCTCGTGCTGACCGGGACACCGCTGGAAAATTCCGTGCTCGATTTGTGGTCGATCTTCGATTTTCTGATGCCGGGCTACCTGGGGGCGGCGCAGGATTTCCGCGAACGTTACGAAGAGGCCATCGCGCGCGATAAAAACAGCGCGGCGCAAGGCAGGCTGGCGCGGCGGCTGCGTCCGTTCCTGCTGCGGCGCTTGAAGCGGGACGTCGCGTCCGATCTTCCGGAAAGAATCGAACAAGTCAGTTACTGCGAACTGGGCGAAGACCAGCGCGCGCTCTACCAGGAGGTGCTGGAGGCCGGCCGCCGCGAGATGCTCAACGCCGCCGATGCCGGCGGCCAGGCCCAAAGCCGCATGATGGTGTTGACAGCGTTGTTGCGGCTGCGCCAGATTTGTTGCGACCCGCGCCTGCTCAAGTTGGACCGGGCTGCCGCCGCGACGCCCTCCGGCAAAACGGAACTCTTCCTGGAATTGCTGGAGGAAGCACTGGATGGCGGCCATCGCGTTTTGGTTTTCAGCCAGTTCACTTCCATGCTCGGCCTGTTGCGCGAAGAATTGTCCGCGCAACAAGTCGCATTCTGTTATCTGGACGGCGCGACCCAGGACCGCGCCCAGGTGGTGGAAAAATTTCAAAGCGACCCGGCCATCCCCGTTTTTCTCATCAGCCTTAAAGCCGGCGGCGTTGGTTTGAATCTGACCGGGGCGGACACGGTGGTTCATTTTGATCCCTGGTGGAATCCGGCCGTGGAAGCGCAAGCCACGAACCGCGCCCACCGGATTGGCCAGAAGAAAGTGGTGACCAGCTACAAGCTGATCGCCCGCGGGACCGTCGAGGAGAAAATCCTCAACCTGCAAAACCGCAAGCGCGCGCTCACCGAGGCGATGCTGGGTGACGAGGAACAATGGGTGCGGAGCCTGAGTTGGGAAGAAATCCAGGAACTGCTCGAACCCTAACCCTCTCCCTTTTTTGTCACGGAATCATTTGAATTTGTTGGAAGAATTCGCTTTCCACTTTCGTATTAACGGGTGTAAACATTCTTTGTTCTGCCGTAAAACTGCGGCGAAGGTGTACCATGTAAACAAAACGAACAATCTTTTGCGTAGCTTTGGCTACGGGCTGACCAGAAAACCGCGAAATTTCCCAGCCTCCAACAAACCGACCAAGCACGCGCCCATCGGGCGCGGCTTGGCGGACTTTGTTGGAAGGCGCTTCGCGGTGCCTCTGGTCAGGGTGCGTCAGATTCGCGCCCCTAATTTCGAGGACTCCGTTGCCGTTGAAGATTTGCGCAAGGAAGAAAGATAACTTGAAAACTACGACCACTATAAGGAAGCTCCTCGCATTGTCGGTGGGGCTTTTTCTCGCACACTCACTACTGGCCCAACCAGCATTGCCTCCATTCCCAACAAACTTCCCATCGGGACCGGGAACCAACTCGGTATATACATCGCCAGACCAATCAGCACAATTCGCGACGGATTTTGCGCCGTGGATTGTGACGGATTTGAGCGTGACCCAAGCGGAGCTTGCATCGCAGGCATATACCAACCTGCTATCGCTCTCAACGAGCATCAGCAACACGGTAGTGATACAGCAGGCCGCTGTCAGTAATTACGTTGAAACGAATGCCTTGGGCTTTCCTCTCAACTGGACTGACCCCGAAGGGAATATTTATTACTTCGACCACTTCGACGAAGGAGGAGCTGCCGCCGTCAAGGTAACGCACAATGTTGAATCAGCCGTTGCGCCAGTGAAGTTGGTTGGAGCGTGAGTGAAAGTCCCACCCGTCGAATTAGGTTGTTCACGACGGAACACGACCTCAACAGCGTCGCCGTGAGGCGGGGTTGGAAGCTGAGGAAGATGAACAGATGGGCCATAACAAAAGTGAACCACATTTAATGAGCCTCGATAACTTTAGAACCGGAGAGCCGAGCCGCTGTTTGATCGGCGAAGGCCGCAGGGAGGAGACTGGGCAACAGCCAGCGTTTCCTCAACGCTCCGGCGGGGTCGGCGTGGATGGCACGTCTGCAAGTTCAACCAAGGTAAGCTGGGAGATCTCCGGCAACGGGTGCAAAACCCAACCGACCGCGCAAGCTGGCAGTCCCAGTCAGGCGGGCGGCGTTGCCGGAGAAGTCGGAGTCCCCCATAGTGACGTGAAGTCCGAAGTACTCGACGCGTATTTCAGCGGAGAGTTCTCGGCCAAAGCGCGAAGGGGGGACACTTGCTCAATGCGGGGAGGCGAAGCGAAGGACGCGGGGATGGCCGGGGCAACCCGGATACAAACCCCGGACAAAGTTCGGCAGCTTCAAATCACGCTCTATCGGAAAGCCCAAGCGGAACCGAAGTATCGGTTCTGGAGTCTGTATGGGGATTTGTGCCGCAGGGACGTGCTCGACACGGCCTTGGCAGCGCAACAGCGCAATGGCGGGCAGGCGGGAGTGGACGGCGAGAGTCTCGCCTCCATCCACGCCACTGCCGCCTCGCGTCAACAATGGCTCGACCGCCTGCAAGAGGAGCTCAAAGCCAAGACGTATCGGCCCAGTCCGGTGCGTCGGGTGAGGATACCCAAAAGCAGCGGGGGAGAACGGCCGCTGGGCATCCCGACGGTCAAAGACAGGGTGGTGCAAACGGCGCTGTGCCTGATGCTGATGCCGATGTGGGAGGCGGACTTTCATCCGCGCTCCTTCGGTTTTCGGCCCAAACGCCGGGCGCACCAAGCCATTGCTGAAATCCAAAAGGCAGTGCAACAAGGTTATGTGGAAATCATCGATGCGGATGTGTCGAAGTATTTCGACACGATACCGCACCGGGAACTAATGAAGGCAGTGGCCCGGCGGGTCAGCGACGGCAGCGTGCTTCGGCTCATCAAGAGCTGGCTGCGCGCCCCGGTCGTGGAGGAGGACAAGGACGGCACAAGACGAGTGATACCCAACCGGCGCGGCACGCCGCAAGGCGGGGTGATCTCGCCGCTGCTGGCCAACCTCTACCTCAATCCGCTGGACCACGGAGTCAACGATAAAACCCCTGGACAAGCCCGGATGGTGCGCTATGCCGATGACTTTGTCATCGCCTGCCCCGCCGGGTGCGGCGGGGGCGTGATGGAACGGCTCAAGAAATGGCTCAAGGCCAAAGGGCTGACGCTCAACGAAGTCAAAACCCGCCTGGTGAACATCCGCCAGGAGGGCATCAACTTCCTGGGCTTCAATCTGACGTGGCGCAAGTCCTTTCGAGGGCGGGGCTATCTGCACGCTGAACCCAGCCAGAAAAGTCGGCGCGCCCTGCGCGGGAAACTGGGCGGCATCCTCAACCACTGGACGCTGTGGCGTCCGATCCGGGAAGTGGTGGAAGAAGCCAATCGAGTGCTGCGCGGATGGGCGGGCTATTTCCACTACGGCAACAGCACTTCGGTGATGAAGCGGATGAAAGACTACAGCCAAAACCGCTTGCGGCGTTGGCTGTGGCGCAAACACGGTTGTCGCCGCAGCCTGTGGAGGCACTATGCTTCCGAGAAGTTGCATGAACACTATGGACTCTATGAACTGCCGACGACGGCGAAGTGGAAGGCAGCCCGATGAATGAGCCCGGAGAGCCGAATATGGGAAATCCGTCCGTTCGGTTCGATGAGGGGCGGGAGAGAGTCGGTCATTGGCCTTGTGCCTCTCAACCCGACCTCCCCGCCTACTCTACCAAACAGTTGGCGCGCAAAAATTATGGCCAGGCGGCAGCACAGGATTCAATCTGACGGGCACGAATGTTTTGCTCGCGCAGTGGGACGGGGGCGATGTTCTCACCAACCATGTGGAATTTGCGACAAATGGTTATCGCGTCAGCCTTCTGGACGGCCCAACTTCATACGGCGTCATCGACCATGCAACGCATGTTGCCGGAACGCTTGCCGCATGGGGAGTTAATGCTTCCGCAAAGGGCTTTGCAAATCGCGCCAAGGTCACTGAATCAACCTTAAACAAAGACGTTGTGGAAATGCCAGTCGTGGCTGCAACGATGGGTGTCCGGGAGTCCAACCACAGCTATGGTTATGTCGGCGGTTGGGAAATTATTCAAATCGGCACCAATTATTATTGGTTGTGGAATGGTGACTCTGTTATAAATACGAACTGGGACTGGCACTTTGGTTTTTACAACGCCGACTCCGTGACCAATGATCAGATTACCTACACCGCGCAAACTTATTTGCCGGTGTTCTCCGCCGGCAATGCCAACGACCCCAATGACGATGGCCCCGCGATTCAGCCATTTGCTCATTATGAATACTCAAATGGGGTCGTTGTTGTTAGTTCCGCCATTCGTCCCTTGAACAATTATTATGGAGGTTTGTTTACGCTGACTGCCGATGCCGTTTGCAAAAACACCCTCGTTGTTGGGGCTGTGGGAGCCAACACCAACGGCTACACAGGCACAAACAGTGTCGCCATAGCCAATTTCTCTTCTCAGGGGCCAACTGCGGAAGGGCGTATCAAGCCAGACGTGGTTGCAGACGGTGTGAACGTTTTTTCGAGCGTTGCAGAATCATCTTCAGCTTACACAAACATGAGCGGCACCAGCATGTCCGCACCAGCAGTAACCGGGACACTTGGTCTCTTGTCCGGCCTCTATAATCAGCTTTATGGCACGAACAATCCTCCCCTGTCTTCCACGCTCAGAGGCATCGTAATCCATACGGCGGACCAGCTTGGCACCAACGTTGGGCCAAGTTACACGTATGGATGGGGATTGCTTGATGCTGTGGCAGCGGCAACTTTGATTACAAATAATTACGCAAGCGGTTCGCTCGCTTTCATCAAGGAAGTTCGACTGGTGAGCGGTGACCATATCGAATTTCCTGTCACTTTGACCAACGGCAATCCATTCAGGGCGACTATCGCCTGGACTGACCCGCCAGGGAGGCCGACCACACCGTCGGTCTTTCCAACAAATCACATGCTGGTAAATGACCTTGACCTCAGAGTCGTCAGCCCAAGTGGTGCGACAAACTTCCCTTACGTGTTAAATGAATATTCCGCAACCAGCGCCGCAACCAAAGGCGACAACACCGTGGATAATGAGGAACAGGTTTATCTCCCAACCCCCAGCAACGGAGTTTACACCTTGCGCGTCACGCACAAGGGAAACCTGGTCAACGATCAGGGTGTGACCAGTTACCAGAATGTATCGCTGATGCTCTCTGGCAATGTCCCGCAGCCGCCAATCGTGCCGAAGATCACGGAAGTACTGCCGATATACGCATCCAACACCTTGGCCCTGATATGGTCAGGTGACGTTGGTCGGGTGTTCCAAGTTCTGACCACTACAAATTTGGCGTCCACCAACTGGTCGGCGGCCACCGCCGAATTGAGCGCCACGAAGACGAACACGGCCGTAACGATCACGGGCCTTACGAACGCGCAACGGTTTTACCGCATTTTGCAGGTGCGTTGAAATCCTGTAATAATTGTGCTAGGGTATAATATATTATGTTGAGTAAATGCCAATCCATACGCCAGTGCTGGCCAATCCCGGCACTGGTCATGCTGTTGACACTGTCAACGTCGCGCGTTTATGCCCAGGGAATCATTTACGGGCAGTTCCCGGTAACCGGGGGCACCACATTCCCCGAGGATGCGAATGGTCTTCGCCTTTGGGCGGAAGATGGAATGCCTGCGCAAACTTACAACTTGGTTATCAATGGGCAAACGGCCTTCACTTTTTACTCAGGGACAGAGTTTGACATACAGCCTTCCTCACTCAATACAGTAATCGCCGTCCAACCGAATTTGTCCAACAATCCCAACGACCCCACCGCGTTCACGGTGGCACTCACGGCTGGCCAGGAGATTGGCCCCGATGCAGCGGGCTACAGTTGGTTGGGAAACATTCTAGGTGGGGACACCCTCACCGCTGGGAGAGACAGTGGCATCATTGGGGAAGGTCCATTGACTGTTGGTTATTTCACTGGCATTGAGTCGGCATACATCGGTCTGCAATTCCAAGAGGCGGGACAGACATATTACGGCTGGGCGCGTGCTGGCGCTCCCATAGTTGGAATCAACGGGGGCTGGATTTACGACTACGCTTACGAAACAACCCCAAACACGCCCATCTTTGCAGGTCAAATGCCAATGCCAGAACCAGGCACTTGGTCACTGTTCGCTCTTGCTGTCGCCGTATTTGTCGCTCGGCGCAGCTTGGCGCGGGCGTAATTGTGGCGGCGTTAACGGGCGTATTGCCTGATTTGGGTTTGCCACCAGCGGGCCAGCGTCGCGCTCGGACGGAGCCAGGCCTGGCGATGCAGCCACGGCAATTGATCGGCATCACTCATAATGAGCAGCTTCTCGTCCCGCCGCAACTGTGCCGGACCTTGCGCCAGCAGTTTTTCGCACAACGTCCGCACTTGCGGTTGCCCCACCCCAAGGTCCGACAGCGCCCGCGCAAACACCGGGTTTTGGCGTTTTTCCCGCAATAGCGAAACGTGAATGGCGTTGACGTACGGGTCCAGAACCACGTCCGCCAGGCCGGAATCCGGGGCGCGGGGAGCGATTTGCCCATTTTCCTCCAGCGCCGCCATGCGCGCCCGCAAGGCGGCCAGTTCCGGCGGGGGCGAGGTTTCCTCCGGTGTCAAGAAGAGACCGAGGCGGCGGGCGTGTTCGCCCAGCCTGACGCGGCTGGTCAGCACGCTCAACGGAATGCTCACGACCATTCCGATCATCACCGGCATGAACCACCAGAACGTCGGCCGGTCCAGGCGCCAGATGGCCCCGCCCCAGATCAAGCCGACGACCGTATGCGCCCAATGCTGCCGCACCGCCTCGGACCAGGCGATGCCGTCCGCCGTGCGTTTCGGCGGCCCCCATTGCACGCCCGCCGCCAGGAGCGCGGCGGCGACGAATTTGGAGTGCCACAGCATTTGCAAAGGAGCGTGCAGGGCGGAAAAAGCCGTTTCGGCGACGGCGCCGCCTGTGGCGTTCGCCAGGCCGCCAAAAGCCCGGCGGCGCTCCGTGTCAAAAGCCAGGTCCACCAGCGCCAGCACCTTGGGGAGGAAGAGCACGGCCATGCAAATGACAAAGATGAGGAAGGCGTGCTCCGTGGCGTTGACGCGAAGAAACGGGGTGAAGGCGCGGACAGTGATTTTGGACAGGCCGGTGTGGCCCACGTACCACAGCATCCAGTTAAATGTCAAGAGGAAAAACAACCAGAGGGGGCTGGCCAGGTAGCCAAAGATGCCCTGGGCCAGGTGCAGACGGCTCAAGCCGCGCAGGCCCCTCGCCCAGATGACCATGAAATGCTGCAAATTCCCCTGGCACCAGCGCCGGTCGCGCCGGGCGTTCTCGATCATCGTCTGCGGGGCCTGTTCGTAGCTCCCCTCCAGATCGTAAGCCATCCAGACCTCCCAGTTGGCCTTGAGCAACAAGGCGGCCTCGACAAAATCATGGCTCAGAATCTGGCCGCCAAAGGGTTTGCGCCCCGGCAGTTGCGGCAGGTCGCAGTGCTGCATGAAAGGCTCGGTGCGGATAATGGCGTTGTGCCCCCAGTAATTGCCAAAGGCCTGCGCCCAGAAATTCAGGCCGGTGATGAAGATCGGAGCGTAAAGGCGGTTGGCAAATTGCTGGATGCGCCCGAACAACGATCCCGCGTTGACCAGCGCCGGCACCGTTTGCACCAGGCCGACCTGCGGATGCGCCTCCATCAACTTCACCAGGTCCACCAGCGTCTCCCCGCGCATCACGCTGTCGGCGTCGAACACCACGAAGTAGCGGTAACGCGGCCCCCAAGTGCTCAAAAAATCCCGGATGTTGCCGCTCTTTTTTCCCTCATTGGACACGCGCCGGCGATAATAGACGCGGCCCAGCGCATCAAGGTCGTGAGTCAGGTCAAACCACCGTTGTTCCTCCTCCACCCATTTGTCCGGCTCGGTGGAGTCGCTCAGAATGTAGAAATCGAAGCCCTCAAGGCGGCCGGTTTTTTCCAACGATTCGTAGGTCGCGCGCAAGCCCTCGCAAACGCGGGCGACTTCTTCATTGTGGACGGGAAAGACCAGCGCCGTGCTGACGCCCTGGATGCTTTGCGAGCGATAATCTCCCAGGCGCGTCAGGCGCCGGTCGTTGGTCAGGCGCAAGACAAACCCGAACACTCCGTGCATGCACCCCATCGCGATGAGAAAAAACAACACGATGAACAAGCACAGCAGGATAACGCCGGAAGGCGACCAACCCGTCCGCCAGAGCAGATCGGCGAAGAGCATCGAAACCAGCCCGGTCAACAGCAGGGCGGAGGAGTAAAATAGAAAGACGCGCCAACCGAGGCGCACGCGGGGCATCTGCGACATCACCAGCGGCGGGGCCTGTCCTGCGGCAGGGTTGGAAATGGGCGGAGCGGAGGGCATCACTGGTGGGTTACATAGAAAATCAGGATCAGCAGCAAGCCGAATAAAGCCCAACTGACCGCCATTTTCACGTACGGCAAAGTGCTCCAATGCGTCAGGGTGGCGATCGGCCCCAGGTCGAGGGGACGCGGAGTCATCTGGGCCAATTGAAAATTCGGGCCGGCGCGCAGATAGCCGTCTCGCATCGCCAGCACAAACTCGGTCGGCCACGGCCCCGGGCGCAGGAATTGGTCCTGCCACCGGCCCGGCATGTCGGCCAGCAAAAGAGCCATGCGTCCGCGGGTCGAGAGCATTTCCGCGCCGGCGGGCGGGGCTTGCAAGACGTTGGCGAACCATTCGTTGACCAGACGGTCCATTTCCTCCACCGCCAGCTCGGTGGCCGACCGTAGCGGCTCGGTGGCCGACCGCTGCATGGCCCGCTCCAGGACCAGGGCGACCAGTTGGCCCAGCAGCACTTTGTTGAGCACCCTCAGGGCGTGGAAATAGCTTTCCACTTTCGAGTAAGCCCCGTTCCATTCTTCCAACGGACGGCCTGCCAACTGTCCCGGCGCGTCGATCCTGGCCGTTGCGCTCATGGCGGGCTCCAATGATAGGTCCAAGTCTCGCTCACCGTCTGCTCACCCATTTTGAGCGCGCATTTCAGGTCCACCGGCAGGTGCTGGCCGGGCTTGGGCAACAAATTCAAAAACACCCGCCACGTCTTCTCCGGCGTGTTGCGGAAAATCTGCGCCTCAGTGATCGTGCCGTTGGTGCTGCAACTGGCGGCGACTTCAGGCGGATACTTCTCCACCGTGTATCTGGGGAGGTCGAAGTCAATTACAAATTGCCGCTGCTCCTGCTCCCGCGGGTTGATTCCCACGCGGGTGGACACCACCTGGTTGGACGACAGCGGCATCTCGGTTTCCCGCGTCCAGTAAAGCGTGTAGCCGAAACGCACCGGCTGCAGGGGGGCGGGCTTGGCGGCCGGGTTCCAAAACGCCACCACGTTGTCCATGCCCTCGTATTGCGTGCTCAACTCGACCAGATGCACCTCCCCGTCGCCCCAGTTGGTGTGCGGGGTCACCCAAACGCTGGGGACGTTTTGGTAGGAGTGAAACAAATCCTGGTAATGGCTGAAATTGCGGTCGCGCTGCAACAACCCGAAGCCCCGGATATTGTTCGCGGGGAAAATCTGGTGGCGCAGCGCCGTGCCGTTGACCAGCGGACGCCACACCATCTCCCCGCTGTCCAGATTCAGCAGCAGGCCGTCGCTGTCGTGGACTTCCGGGCGGTAATCGTCAAACTTCCGTTCCGATGCGCTCCCAAACCAGAACATGCTTGTCAGCGGCGCCAAGCCGAGGGTGGCCAGCGGTTTGCGCTGCGGGTCGGCGGCGAGAATGTTCGCCTGATCCCGAAAATACACCACCGCCTCCACTTCCGCCACCGTTGTCGTCCCCGGATGAATGAGAAACTCGTAGGCCCCCGCGCAACTGACACTGTCAAGCATCGCGTAGAGCAGCAGCACGTCCTCGTCATGTTGCGGTTTGCCCAGCCACCAATCGGTGAAGATGGGAAACTCCTCCGGCCGTCTGTCTTCGCCGCAATCCAGCGCCAGTCCGCGGGCCGACATGCCATAGACCTGCCCCTGCCCCAGCAGCCGAAAATAGCTGGCCCCCTGAATGGCCCCCAACTCATCCCATTTGTCCGGGGTATTCAACGGATTCAAAACCTTAAAACCCGCGTAGCCGGTATTGGCCGGGATTTCCGCCGGCAAATGCAGCGACCGGTAATCAAAGAAGTCCGGCACGAACCGCACCGACTGCACATGGGTCGGGGTGAACTCATTAAGATGCACCGGTTCGTTGTACATATAGCCCAGGTGGAAAAACTCGACCCGAAACGGCAACCGTTCCTCCTCCCACAACGCGTGATCGGCCCGAAAAGCAATCTGGCGATACTGGTCATAAGTCAACTGGCTCAAAAACGCGGGCAGATCGGCCCGTGGCGAGTGAAAAGGCTTGTGCGCGCGCAACTCGGCCTTCCTGGCCACGTAATCCAGCGTCACATGCACCGCTTCCAGCCTCGGAAGAGCGAAGGCCGGCTGCACACCCATCATTACCGCGATCAAGAAAAGAAATCGCTTCATCCAGTCAACTCCAACAAGTAGCAAACATTGCCAATTTTGCAAGTCAAGGCGGTGTTCGAGGCACTTTTTGGTTTGAAATGGGAATCCCTTACAGGATATAAGACCTGCAATGGTCGCCGACGGTTCAGCCACGCAGCCTGAAAAGTCTTTGATCGCTGCCAAAGATCGCATCCAAATGGGGCCGGTCCCCGGCTGGGTGGATTCGTGTCCTTTTCGGATTGATTTTAAGGCCAAGCAGGCGGGGCACGTTACTTATCTGCTTTTTGATCAGCAGGTCCACGCCGGGCTTCGCCAAACGTATTTCCATGTGGCGCTGCGCCTGGAGACGATGCAGGCCGTGCAGGATGAGTCCCCGTGGCGGTTGGATTTCGAACCCCGTCATCAGCAGATCACCTTGCATTCGATCAAAACGTGGCGGGGTGAGGCGCAGTTCGATCATGCCAATTTGTCATCGGCCCGCGTGGTGGATCGCCAGGCCGCCGGTTCAACGCTGCAAGACCGGCTGGCCCTTTTGCTCATGTTGGAAGACCTCCGGCCCGGCGACGTTTTGGAATGGTGCTATACTGTCGAGAGCCTGACGCTTTTGTTGCCGGAGCATTGCGCGTCGATCTTCACCCTGCCGGCGGGAGCGCCGGTCGGGAAGTTTTATTTTTCGTTGCTCTTCAACCCCTCGCGTCCCATGCACTGGAGATCCTCTGTGCCAGAATGGCAGCCGGTCGAGAAGCAGAACAACGGCGCGATTCTCTGGATCTGGACCCGGGACAATTATCCGGGACTGCGGGCGGAGGAGAACACGCCCGACTGGCATATTGCCCATCCTTGGATCCAGATTTCCGACTGCCCGGATTGGGGAACGATCGCGGCGGCTTTCGCCGAAGCGTGGGAGGAGGTTGAGGAGGACGCCACAGTGCGGGAAATCGCCGGGGAAATAGCCGCTGGAGAAGGCAGCATCCTTGAGCAGACGGAGAGGGCGATCCAAATGGTGCAGGACGAATATCGCCATCTGGCGGTCAATTGGGAATTGGACGGCCAGCCGCCGATGCCGCCGGGAGTGGTGGTGCGGCGGCGTTATGGGGATTGCAAGGACCTGTCTTTCTTGCTGGCGCATCTGCTCAAGCGGCTGGGCGTTCCGGCCCGCCTCGTGCTGGTCAACACCGACTTGCGCAAATCCATCGCGGAATTATTGCCGGCCCCCGGCGTGTTTAATCATCTCCTGGTGGAATACCAGGTCCGCGGCGAAACCCGCTGGGTGGATGCGACCCTCAAAGGCCAGGGCGGCGGTTCATTGAACCGGGTCATTGGCGATTATGGCGCGGGCCTTCCCATTGCCGGCCTTTCCTCTCATTTGGTTGAACTGCCCGGCGGTTCGGTCCGAAACAGCGTCCATGAGTTAAACGAATCCATTTTACTCGACACATCCGGCGCCTGGTCCCGGCTGGGAGTGGTGGTCGCGGCGCGCGGCAGCCATGCCGAGGCGCTTCGCCAGGAACTTGAAAGCGAAGGGTTGGAGGCTCTGGCCAAAAAGAGGCTGCGCCTTTGCGTCGATCGCTTCACCCGCGCCAGAAGGGTCGGCCCGCTGGAATACCGCGACGACCGCGCCGCCAATGAGTTTTTTCTGGCCGAGATTTTTGAGATCAAGGACTTTCTCACCCTCGACCCCGAGTCCAAATGGTATAAGTTGGATTTAACCAACGATTATGCCGCCAATTTCTTGAAAGTGCCCGATGCCGGCCCGCGCCGCGCGCCCTTTGCCCTGCCGCATCCATGCAATATAGTGCATACCATTGAATTGCATTCCGTCGCTTTGCCCCCCGCCGTTATCCAGCAGCGGAGCATTGAGTCGGGCTATCTGTGCTTCACCCGCCTCCGCAAAACACTGGCCGGTTGTTGGACGATGAAATTGACCCTGTCCACCCTGGCGGACGCCGTGCCGCCGGAATCTCTCGATGAACATCGCGAGACGATTCAGGAAATCCACGCGCAATCCGCCTGGTCGATACTGGTGCCGGCGGGCGATCCCCGTCCGAACCAGAGGGGAGACTTTGGCGCGCTGCCCGTCTCGTGGGATCCGACTTTCTCAATGCCGGCGCCCCCGGAACCGCGCCCGCTTTTGGGCGCTCGGGAGGGGCGGCGTCCGCCGCCTCCGCACGTTCCGGCGCCGGGCAACGGCGCTCCCCAAAACGCCGCCGCTGCCGCGGCCGGCCTGGCCAATGGGGCCGCGACGCCTTCGCATTCGACTTCCGCCCAGCCACGAGCGCCCAAATTAAGACGACGAAAGCGCAATCGCCAAATGCGCGACACGAAACCGGCAGCAAGGTGGCATATCATTATGGGCTGCGCCATGGCCGTTGTGCTGATCGTCATTGTGTTTTTGATTGCCAGGAACGCCGATCATTGGGGCATATTCAAGGTTCGGCCGGAGCCTCCGGCGACGCCGCTGAATTCTTTGCCTGAGCAGTAGGCCAGCCGCCGGGAAGCCTTCCGTCAGGACGCGGCCAAACCGAATGCCCCGCTCAAGGCTTCAGCGAAATCGCGTTCCACTTCATGTTGTGCCGGTCGGCATACGCGGCCAGCATCCGTGCGTGTTCAAACAAAACGGTGCGAACCACCGCCGAATCATCCGCCAGGCCGCCTTCCGGAATCGATTCTGGAATCAAATCAAATTGGCGATGCGCATAAATAATCGCGAACGCCACCGCCGCCACCGTGGAATAGGGCAAACCGTCCTCGACCCCTTCGGCGAAGTCCTCGAGCACGTCGGCCAGGAATTCCAATTGATCCGTCAGATGCGGAAAAGAGGGATCATCCAACTCAGTGAACTTGAGTTTCAAAAAAGGCAGCTTCTTGTGCACCCCTTTTAAAATCGTGGGTGTAATCATCGCTGCCCCGCGATGCACAAAATCAGCTATATCAGGCATGGAAACGAGGATGAGCAAAACGCCCCGGAAAGACAAGCCGTTAAATCCTGAATTTTTCCGCCGCTTCCCTGACGCGCTCCAAAATCACCTCCGCCATAAGCGGCTCACTGCCGATGCTGGCCGTGTACCAAAGACGCTTTCCTTCCCGCTCGGTTGGATTTCGCCAGGTCGGCTGCCCCCTCTTCAATCGTTCGCGCACCGTGTCTTTGGGCGCGCCGAGCATGACCGGAATGTCTTCGTGCGAATGCAGGCCGTCACTGATGAAGAAGGGCACCATCACGATGTTCTTTGATCGCGCGAGCTTGTAGCAATCCGCAATGCGCGGTTCCTCCTCCATGAACACGGCATGGACCCCGGCGTAAAGGCCTTTTGCCCGGATCAATCCGGCCTGAGCCTCGATCGCCTGGCGCGAGTTCTCATTATTGGCCGTGCCGTGGCCGGCGATGAACAGCGCGGTATCGCCCGGCTTGGGCGCGCGCGGGAAGGGATATTTTTCCACAATATCGCGCGCGCGGGCCAGGAGGAGCTCCGTCATGCGCGGATGCGTGCCGACGGGCCGGCAGTAACGCAACGTTTGTCCGCCGCGCCTCAGCACGCGCGGGAAATTCGTTTCTCCCTGGCCGCGGAATCCCAGTTCGCGCGGGATGACTTCCTCGGTGAAGTAGCCGTCGCTGATGAAGAGCGGCACGATGAAGACGCGCGGCGCGAAAATGCCGCGCAAGACCTGGGCCAGGCAGGGTTCCTGTTTCCAGAAGGTCTCCTGCACCTGGGCAAAGATATTGCGCCGGCGCAACTCATCCGCATGTTGGCAGGCTGGCGCGGCCGAATCCGCGTTCACGGTCGAGCCATGCCCCACCAGCACCAGGGCGGCGTCAGAAAAGTTCTCGCTCACGACCCATTATGGAGGAAAAGGAGCCCGGAAGAAAAAGACAAAAATGCATCTTCCGGCTTGATAGTTGAACGGGCATTTGCTTTTTAATCGCCCGACTTTATTTTAAGATATGTCTGTGCCGCATTCGCATTTTCGTCCGGGCCGCCCGGGTGCTCATTATTCGGTCAGGAAAACGGTCAAACCGGTCAACTTTGCCTGCGTGGCGCCTCACGCCAAACAGGTGGCGCTGGTGGGCGATTTTAATGATTGGGACCCCGCAGCCCTGCCGCTGAAACGGCACGTGGATGGTTCCTGGACGGGGCAGGTCGCGCTGGGCCACGGCCATCATCACTATCAATTCCTGGTTGATGGCAAACCGGTCCTGGATCCCCGCGCACAGGGCATCGCGCGCAATGAACAGAATGAAAAGGTGTCGTTGATCGCGGTGAGTTGATCAAGGGACCGGGCCGGGCGGGGGTTTGGTCTTGTTTCTTTGTCCGGCAAAGAATTCCTGCAACAGGGCGCGGCATTCCGCCTCGCGCACTCCGCGCGTGATTTCGCATTGATGATTCAAGGTGGGGAATTGCAGCAGGTTGAGCGCGCCGCCCGCCGCGCCGGCTTTCGGATCGCCCGCGCCATAGACCACCCGGGCCAGGCGCACATGAACCATCGCGCCCGCGCACATCGGGCACGGTTCCTTTGTCACATAAAGGGTGCAATCGGTCAAACGCCAGTCGCCCGCCGCTTCCTCGGCCTGCGTCAACGCCAGCATTTCGGCGTGGGCGGTGGCGTCCTTGAGCAGTTCGACCTGGTTGAAGGCCCGGGCGATGATGCGCCCTTGCCGCACAATGACCGCGCCCACCGGCGTCTCCTCCGCCGCGCAAGCCTGCGCGGCCTGGCGCAAGGCTTCGCCCATGAAGTAGTGGTCGCTCTGCAAATCAATGATCGGCTCGTCCATTGGTGCTTTCTTCGAGGGTCCATTGATACTTCTCCCCGCCCAGGTTGCGGCAATGCGCCGCAAAAAATCCGCCGCGATACCGCCAAAAAAGCGGCCAGATTTGTTCCAAATCCGTTTTCGGGATGGACAGGGTGGCAATTTTTTCCGCGGCGAAAAACGCAAAATCGCCCTCCTCATGCGCCGGCGGGACCGCCGTCAGGCGCGGCAGAACCTCGAAAAGAAACAGCAGCCAATGCTCGCGGTCCTCATAGCCGTATTCGCTGACGATCCCGGTCAGATGCAAATCACGAGGGGTCAGCTTCAGTCCAATTTCCTCGCCGGCCTCGCGGCAGGCGCAGGCGTAGGGGGATTCGCCATCGGCCATGTGGAGCTTGCCGCCGCAAGGGCTCCACAAGCCGAGATTGGGCTTGTGCGCGCGCCGCAACAACAGCGCCTCATCCTTCTGGTTGAAGCAATACAGCAGGGTGGCGATTTTGTAGGGCAGGGGCATAACTATAATCCGGAAGGATGGTCCAAAAATGTCCACGGCAGCCGGAATTTTTTCGACAAGGCGGCGGCCAAAGCTCTGACCCCAAATGTCTCGGTGGCGTAGTGGCCGCCGTAAAAAACATTCAATCCCGCATCCTCGGCCAGCGCATGGGTCCAATGCGGGCCTTCTCCGGTGATAAATGTGTCCACGCCTTCGTTGGCCGCGATTTTCAACTCCGCCCCCGCGCCGCCTGTCACGACGCCGATTCTTTGGCACAGTGCCGGACCGCCGGGCAAAAGCACGGGTGGCCGGCCCAAAACTTTGGCCAGTTTTTCGGACAGTGCGCGGCGTGAAATTCTTTGCCGCGTTTGCCAGCCGATGAAGCGGCCTTTGTCGAAAAAAAACGGTTTGAGTTTCTTGAAGCCGAGCGCGGCGCACAATTGCGCGTTGTTGCCCAGGCGCGGATGGGCGTCCAGCGGCAGATGCGAACTGTACACGGCCAGATTGCTTTTGATGAGCAAGGCCAACATCTCGCGGCGCCGGCCCGTCCACGGCACGGTCGGCGCCCAAAACAAGCCGTGATGGACGATGAGCAAATCGGCCCGGGCCGCCGCCGCCAGCTTGAGGGTGGCGAGGGAGGCGTCCACCGCGGCGGCGATGCGGGTGACCGTGCCGGAGTTTTCCACCTGCAAGCCGTTGACCGCTCCTTCCCAGTCGGCAAACGTTTCGGGACGAAGGAGTCTTTGACAATCGCGCACCATAAGGGCCAAATTAGCTTTGGGCATGAACGCATCAAAACAGAGAACGGGCGAATTTTCAATGCGCGGCGAAAGATTTTTGCAACGCTCTATTGAATTCCGCAACGGGGTTCTTATAGTGCGCATTGCAGTGATACAGAAATGAGCCAGGTTGCCGCGCCAATCGCGCCGTGGGACATCCCGGCGGCGCGCGCCCTTTACAACATCACGGGATGGGGCGCGAAGTATTTCGACATCAATGATGCCGGGCACGTCATCGCCATGCCCTTGCGGGAAAAGGGCGCGGTGGTGGATGTGACCGATGTCATCGAGGAGGCGAAGGGGCGCGGATTGAAATTTCCCGTGCTGATCCGGTTCCAGGACATTCTGCGCGACCGGGTGGAGGCGATGAACCAGGCCTTCGCGGCCTCGATTGCCGAGTTCAATTATCAGAACAAATACCGCGGGGTTTTTCCCATCAAGGTCAACCAACTGCGGGAAGTGGTGGAGGAAATACTGGACGCGGGCAAACCGCACCAATTCGGGTTGGAAGTGGGGAGCAAGCCGGAGTTGTTCGCCGGCCTGGCGCTGCAAAGCCAGCAAGACAGCTTGATTATTTGCAACGGTTACAAGGACGCCGTTTTTATCCGCATGGCCCTCATGGGCATCAAGCTGGGCAAGAAGGTCATCATGGTGGTGGAGAAGCTCGAGGAGCTCAAGCAGATCATCGCCGTGTCGCGCCAGATGGGGACGGAGCCGCTGGTGGGCATCCGCGCGCGCCTCTTGAGCAAAGGCGCCGGCAAATGGGCGGACAGCGGCGGGGAAAATGCCAAATTCGGATTGAACACGGCCGAACTGCTGGCCGCCACCGAGATGTTGCGGGCGGAAAAAATGGAGCATTGTTTCAAGTTGCTTCATTTCCACATCGGCTCGCAGGTGCCGGATATTTTGACCATCAAGAAGGCCGTGCAGGAAGCGGCCCGCTTTTACGCCAAGCTTTACAAAATGGGCTTTGCCGTCGAGTCCCTCGACGTTGGCGGCGGATTGGGCGTTGATTACGACGGCAGCGGGTCCGTTTCCGACAGCTCGACCAATTACACGTTGCAGGAATATACCAACGACATTGTTTTTTACATCGGCGAGGTTTGCAACCAGGAGCAGGTGCCGCACCCGCAAATCATCAGCGAAAGCGGGCGCGCCATTGTCGCCCACCACAGTGTTCTGGTGGTCGAAACGTTTGGCACCATCGAAAAAATCAGCGTCGGAGCCGCCATTGAATATGGGGACAAGGAGCAGGCGCTGGTGCGCGACCTGCTGGACATTCGCAAAAATCTGCCCCGTCTCAACATGCTGGAGGCTTTTCACGACGCCTCCGAGCGGCGCGAAGAGGCGCACAACATGTTTACGCTCGGCCTGCTGGATTTGCCCGACAAAGCGAAAATCGAGACGCTCTATTGGGAAATCGGGCAGGCGGTGGTGCAAAGTTTTCGCGGCCTGCATTATGTCCCGGAGGAAATCCGCATGCTGGAGGACAGTTTGGGCGATCAGTTCCTCTGCAACTTTTCCGTTTTCCAATCCCTCCTCGATCACTGGGCGCTGGGGCAGCTCTTTCCCGTCATGCCGTTGAGCCGGCTCAATGAGAAACCCACCCGCGAAGCCACGCTGGTCGACATCACCTGCGACTCGGATGGCGAGGTGAAAAAATTCATCGATCTGGTGGACGTGCGCGACACCCTCCCGCTCCACGCCCCGCGGGCCAACGGGAACGGGACCGAGCCTTACTATCTGGGCTTTTTCCTCATGGGCGCTTATCAGGACATCATGGGCGATCTGCACAATCTCTTCGGGCGCGTCAACGAAGTCCACGTCTTCCTCGATCCCGATGAGCCGGCGGGATATTACGTTGAAGAAATCATCGAAGGCTCGACCATTGGGCAGGCGCTGACATCGGTGCAGTATGACGAGAACGAATTGAAACGGCAGATGAAGATGCAAATAGACGAAGCGATAAAATCCGACCGTCTCAAACCGTCGGAAGGCATGCGCCTGCTGGACGATTACGAACGGGGCCTCAAGGAATACACCTACCTCACCATTTAAGAAGGGAATGGACGCCGCAAAAGTCGAACTGTTGCGTGCTCTGGGACGACTGGTGCGCGGCCTGTCCACCTTGTTCTGGGGGCTGCCTGTGACGCTGCTCATTGATGTGGAAACGGCGCGCACGGATTGGCTCGGTTTTTTGGGCGATGCCGCCTTTGTGCCGGCGGTGCTGGGCGGGGCGGCATTGTATTACGGTCTGCGTCAAT
The DNA here is from genome assembly GCA_963813995.1 of uncultured Verrucomicrobiae bacterium. Classification (GTDB taxonomy): domain Bacteria; phylum Verrucomicrobiota; class Verrucomicrobiia; order Limisphaerales; family Palsa-1400; genus DASRLE01. The sequence goes on from CAWFAZ010000049.1 coordinate 42,761, forward strand.
TGCGCGATTTCCAAAAACAGGAGCGCATCTGGCATCAGGCCCTGAATCGGGCGGAGATTTTCGCCATCATCAACGCCGGCCTGGCGCCGTTTTTGTTTTGGTGGCACAGATTCCCCGCCATTCCCTTCTACGTCATTTGCGTTGTCGTGCTCGCCTTCTCGGTTTTGCTTTTGCTGATGCAGATCAACCAGGTGCTGCGCCGCCTCTGCGCCATGCTGCCCGACGAGGCCTTGCGCGTGGAAACCAAAATGTTCACCACGCTCAACATCGCCCTGTTCCTGGCCGTCTTCATCGGGCTGGCCGTTTATCTGGGATTGGCGCACGCGCAAATTCTGCCCCGCGCCATCGGAAGGATGATCACCGGCGACAATCCGCGGGGCTTGTGGTTCATATTATTCCTGGGCCTGATGCCGCTGGCCATGACCCTGGCCATCCTCTGGAAAATCAAGGAAGTCCTCTTCATGAGCATCTTTGAAGCGGAACCGTAACATTCTTTTTGCTTGGCGGCGGGGAGCTTGCTGGGTAACCGTCAAGTGATGAATCTCAGAGACGCTCCAATCCGGCGAAAGCTGACCATGGCCATCATGCTGACCAGCACCGTGGCTGTGTTCCTGACTGCCGCCGTGTTCATCGGCCACGAACGGTTCCGTTGGGATGCCGGGGTACTGGCCTTGATGTTGATCGGCTCCCTGGGCGTCGCCCGGGCTGTTTCCAATGTGCTGCAACGGCGCATTTCCGGGCCAATTCTCGAACTGGCCGATACGGCCAGGGTGGTCTCCGTCAACCGCGATTATTCGGTGCGGGCCAAAAAACATGGCAACGATGAGTTGGGTCTTTTAACCGATGCTTTCAACCACATGCTGGCCCAGATTCAAACGCAGGATGAGGCGTTGCGCAAACACGAGGAGCAACTCCGCCGCGCCTTGCAATCTGCCGAGGCGGCGGCGGCAGAGGTGCAAGCTCTGAACGCCGAACTGGAGGATCGCGTCACCAGCCGCACCGCCGAACTCGCCGCCGCCAACCAGGAATTGGAGGCCTTCGCTTACTCCGTCTCGCACGATTTGCGCGCTCCCCTCCGGCACATCGACGCTTATGCCCGGATTTTGGAGGATGAAATGGAGAAGAATCCCGCCGCCGCCCGGCAGAGTATCAGCCGCATCCGCCTGAGAGCCCAAAACATGGGCCGGCTGGTGGATGACTTGTTGAAGCTTTCGCGCATCGACCGCGTCGAACTCAAACCCGGGACGATCCGGCTCAACACCCTCGTGGAGGAAGTTTTGGCCGAGTTGAAACCGGAAGTGGCCAATCGCGACATTGAGTGGCGCATTGCCGAATTGCCTTCGGCCACGGTCGATCCCGGATTGATCAAACAGGTCTTCGCCAACTTGATTTCCAACGCCATCAAATTCACCCGTCCGCGCGCCCGGGCCGTCATTGAGATTGGCACGGAACCGGTGGACGGCGCGACGGAGATCTTCGTCCGCGACAATGGGGTCGGCTTCAATATGAAATGTGCGCATGAACTTTTCGGCGTTTTCCAGCGGCTGCATCGGGTGGAAGACTTCGAAGGCAGCGGCGTTGGCCTGCACACCGTCCAGCGCATTGTTCAGCTTCATGGCGGCAAAATCCGGGCCAATGCCGAACTGGACAAAGGCGCAACTTTCCATTTTACTCTCAAAGGCATTGAAGCCGCGCGGTCCGTATGAACGCATCCGTTGAAATTTTGCCGGTCAACAAGTGATATGTTTTCGATCCAAAAATGGTTTGCCAAAGACGATGAGTTTCTTGAATTGCTGGAAGCCAGCGCCAAGGCCAGCCGGGCCAGCGTCCACGCCCTCAAGGAAGCCCTGCAAAGTCACAAGACCGCGCACAGCCTGGAGGGCTTCGCCGCCATGCGCCGCCAGGACAAACTCATCACGGCGCGCATCACGGAACTGTTGGCGCGAACCTCCATCACTTCCCTGGACCGCGAAGACGTCGAGGCCATTTCCAACGCCCTCTACAAGATTCCCAAGACCGTGGAAAAATTCGCCGAACGCTACTCGATTTGCGCCGCGCAATTGCGCGCGGTCGACTTTTCCGCGCAAATCGCCCTCGCAGAACAGTCCACCGACACGGTCGCCATCATGATCAAGGCGCTGGAAAAGTCGCATTTCGCGCAGGTCAATGCGTTCAATGAAAAACTTCAGACGATTGAAGGCGATGCCGACAAGCTCATGCTGCAACTGTTGACCGAACTCTACAGCGGCCAGCATCCGCCGCTGACGGTCATCATTGTCAAAGACTTGTATGAACTGCTGGAGAAAGTGGTGGACCGGTGCCGGGATGTCGGCAATGTCGTGGCCAATGTGGTGTTGAAACACTCTTGAGCGCGCATGGAACCGGTGCTCTTCCTCCTCCTGGTCATTGCCGTTGTGCTGCTCTTTACCTTCACCAACGGTTTCCACGACGCGGCCAACGCCATTGCCACAGTCGTCGGCACCCGTGTCCTGACGCCTCGCCAGGCGGTCATCATGGGCGCCGTGACCAATTTTATCGGCGCGTTGTCCGGCGTTGCCGTGGCCAAAACCATCGGCGCGGGTCTGGTCGAGGCCCACCTTATCACCGCCGCCACGATTTTCTGCGCCATGATCGGCGGCATTACCTGGAACATTTTGACCTGGTATTTCGGCCTTCCGTCCAGTTCCAGCCATTCCCTGATTGGCGGGTTGCTCGGCGCGGCCTTTGCCTCGGCCCATAATCAATGGAATGTCATTAAATGGTCCGTGCCGCACTTCAATGCCATGACCGGGCTGGTGACGGCGGACGGCCTTTACCCCAAGGTCATTCTGCCGATGATCACCTCCCCTCTGCTGGGGTTCGTGGGCGGCATGATTGTCATGGGCCTGCTTTTCGCTGTCATCCGCCCGATGCGTCCCAGGCTGGTCGATGTGCTTTTTGGCAGGCTTCAATTGGTCAGCGCCTCCTACATGGGATGGGCGCATGGTTTTGCCGACGGCCAGAAAACAATGGGCGTCGTGGCGCTGGCCTGTTTCGTGGCGACGAAAAATGGCGACTTGAAAAACGTTCCCGTTTGGCTCGGATTTCTCACCACTCCCGAGTTTGAAATCAAGCGGTGGGTCATCTGGGCTTGCGGCATCGTGATGGCCTTTGGCACTTACATTGGCGGCTGGCGCATCATTCAGACGCTGGGCCGCAGGCTGGTCCGCCTGCGTCCGGTGCATGGCTTTGCCGCCGAGACGACCGCGGCCACCGTGTTGCTCGTCACCGGAAAACTCGGCATGTCCGTCTCGACCACGCACGTCATAACGACGGCCATCATGGGAGTAGGGTGCGCGCGGCGTTTCAGCGCGCTGAACTGGACCTTGGTCGAGCGGATTATTTGGGCGTGGATAATGACCATTCCGGCGACCGCGCTGCTGGCTTACGGCCTGGTTTGGCTGGGGCGGGCGTTCGGATGGATGACGTGAGGCCGAAAATGACGAATGACGAAATCCGAATGACCAAGGAATGACGAAGCTCCAATGACGAAGGCAAAGACACCGGGATCGCCGGGACTCTTTTCGTCATTGGGTCGTTTGGACATTGATTCGTCATTCGGATTTTGTCATTAGTCATTTCCGGGCTATTGGTCATTCGGATTTCGTCATTAGTCATTCCTTCCCTCCCCTGCGAAGGCGCGCCAACTGGCGGGGCGTCATCAGCCAATCCAGGCAGGCGCATCGGCCGAAACAGAGCTTCTGGACGGACAACTTGCACAAGCCCCCCTTGCGCAGATCAATGGACAAGCCCTCCTTGCCCGACAGCAAAACCGAAATCAAACGGGTCAAAAAAGGTTCGTGGCCAACCAGCACGATTTGCGTCAGGTCGGGGAAATTTTCGTTGATTTCGCCGATAACCGCCCTGGGTTCCGCCTCGGCAATCAGGTTTTTGGTTTCGAACACTTTCTTTGACTCGAACACTTCCCCAAGTATTTCCGCGGTGCGGAAAGCCCGGATATAGGGGCTGGTCAAAATCAGATCAATGGACAAATCCAGGGATTGGATGCCCCGGGCCACAGTGAACATTTTTTTCTCGCCGTCGCGCGTCAGGGGGCGCGTGTCGTCGGGCCGCCATTTTGGGCTGCGCGCACAGGCTTTGGCATGGCGTAGAAGAAACAGGTTCATGGCTGGTGCGCCTCATGCCGGATGTCGCGCGCCTCGCACAAATAGACCACTTCCTGGGCGATGTTGGTCGCGTGATCGGCCACCCGTTCCAGGCTTTTGGAGACCGTCATCAGGTTCAGGCACCGGGAAATGGCGGAGGGATCCTCCACCATATAACTGGAGAGTTCCCGGTAAAACTGGCGGTTCATCGCATCCACCTCCTTGTCCCGCGGGATGATGGCCCGGGCTGTTTCCGGCTGTTTATTGACAAAGGAATCGAGCGATTCCTTGAGCATGCCCAGCGCGATCCTCGCCATCTGCGGAATATCCAGATGCGCTTTCAGCCGCGCGTCCTGGTTCAATTCCACCGCCCGCCGCGAGATGGTGGTGGCTTCGTCGCCGATGCGCTCCAGGTTCTGCGAAATTTTCATGGCCACGGTGATGAGCCGCAAATCCGGCGCTGGCGGCGCCTTGGACAACAATTGGATGGCCAGATCGTCGATCTCGATTTCGTACTGGTCCATGATGTCGTCATTGGCCTGGACGAGAAGGGCCAGCTTGTCGTTGCGCTCGGTCACGGCCTGAACGGCCTGGCTGACCGCGCTCTCCGCGTAACTGCCCATGAACAGGAGTTTTTCCTTCAGGCTGCCCAGTTCCTCGTCAAAATATTCTTGCATAAAATCGCATTCCGTCCGCCTCAACCGAATCAGGTGGTAATTGGACGGACCGGCGAAAATTCTACAGAATCCAGATGGCAAAGGAACGGATTTTTTGTGACGATTGTGTGACAGAAATGCGATTTTGGGGGGCGCGCGCGTCTCGCGCGCGGTGTTTGGCGTCCCGCCAAACACATTCCGGTCGGCCTTCTTTTGAGCGGGGCTGATCCGAAGAAGAACAGGGAAGGAATCGGCAAAGAAGTGGGTCGCGAGACGCGCCACACCGCGACCGGGACGGTCGCGCTCCCCACCCCGCCCGTCAATGGATGCGTTTGCTGCTCAACACGCGCATCAGCACCAAGGCGACGCCAACAGCCCCCAGCAATTGAACCATGCTGCCCAACGCATAATAATGCGCGACCACCAAGGCGCACCCGAGAAAAAAGATCAGATTCACCAGCCTTATCATATACAGTCCTTGTTTATGATGCACAACAACCCCGATTTGTTCCAAAGCGGGTTTGGGATTAACAATGCCTTTTCCCCCGGCTTTGACAACAAAAATTTCCCCCATGTTTGTAATGCCCTGTTTTCTGGGCAGCCCCTCCTAATCCTAATCGTAATCCTAATCTTAATCGAATGAACCCCTGCCAGAATTACTGAAACAGCCGGAAGAATAAATTGCCCGCGGGCAGCTTTCTGGCGGGCTTGGCTTTGCCCGGGTGCCGGGATATGTTTGTCTCCACAGAAGACCCATGACAACAGCACTCGATCTCGACCTGCAAAAACTTAAAGCCCGCGCTTTTGACAGGGCAGAAAGATCGCTTGCAGGCCGAACGCATCATCATCCGCCAGACGCCCTACGAAATCAAAGTGTCATGATCTCGCCCAAAAATTATCAATTGCGCGTGCTCGATTCGCTGCGGGATTTTTTACGGCAGTCGTCCAAGGATGGCCGACCGGAAGAGGCGTTCCGCGCGGTGCTGGCGAAAAACGCCATGCCGCCCGTGCCCTACATTCCCGTGCAGGCAACCGGCCTGACGCCAGGGATGCCTTACGTCTGTTTGCGCGTGCCCACCGGCGGCGGAAAAACCTTGCTGGCGTGCTACACCGCTGGACTCGCCATTTCTGAATTGCTCCGCGCCGACCGCGCCGTCGTGCTCTGGCTTGTGCCGAGCAACACCATTCTCGACCAGACGGCCGACGCGCTCCGCGATCAGCGCCACGCCTACCGCCGCGCATTGGACATGGCTTGCGGCTCCGTGGAAGTGCTGACGATTGAAGAAGCCTTGCGGCTGTCCCGCGCGACAGTCGAAGGGCAAACCGTTGTCATCGTTGCGACGATTCAGGCTTTCCGCGTTGAGGATACGACCGGGCGGAAGGTCTATGAGCAGAACGGCTCATTTGCCGAACATTTGTTGAACGTGCCCGCCGACCGGCTGGCAGAGTTGCTGCCGGGCGCGGATGGAAAACCGAAACCATCGCTGGTCAACATGCTGCGCTTGCGCCGTCCCGTCGTGATTGTGGACGAGGCGCACAACGCCCGGACGGACTTGAGCTTTGCCACGCTGGGAAATGTCTTGCCATCGTGCATCGTCGAATTTACTGCCACGCCTGCCCGGACAAAAAACCCGTCCAACGTGCTGCATCACGTTTCGGCGGCAGAATTGAAGGCGGCGGACATGGTGAAACTGCCGTTGCGCGTCATCACGCGGCATCCCAGCCAGCGGGATCAGTTGCTTTCGGAAGCCATCACCTTGCGCGCCGACCTGGAAAAACTCGCCATCGCCGAGGCGCAGAAGACCGGCGAGTATTTGCGCCCCATTATTCTATTGCAAGCCGAGCGCGTCAGTGATTGCCAACCGTTGCGCGAGCGGCTGGCGAGCGAGTTTGGCATTGCCAAGGAACAGGTGAAAATTTCGGTTGGCGCACTGGACGAGCTTCCGAGCGCGGACGAAATCAAATCGCCAAAGGAACCGGCGGTGCGTTTCATCATCACGGTTCAGAAACTGCGCGAGGGCTGGGATTGTCCCTTTGCCTATGTGCTGTGCAGCTTGAAGGAAACGCGCTCCGCCACCGCGATTGAGCAAATTGCCGGGCGCATTTTGCGCTTGCCTAATGCGAAGGCGAAACAACATCCCGACCTGAATTGCGCCTACGCTTTTTCTGTTTCGGATTCCATCACGGCAGTTCTGGCGGAACTGCGAGAGGCGCTGGAAAACAATGGCTTCACCGCTGCCGAGGCGGAACGCATCATCATTCCTGTGCCGCAGGGAACGCTGCCGCTGGGGGTGCAGCCGAAAACGGTGCAGGTGTCGCCCGCAGAAATTGACGCCACCGTCGCCCAGGTGCAGGTGGTCGCGCTGGCTGGCAAGGCGCGGATTGACGCCGCCAAAGGTGAAATCACCGTGCTGGTGCCGCTGGACACGGAGGAAACGGACAAGTTGACAAGTTGCGTCAAATCGCCCGAAGCCAAAACGAAAGTGCAGGAGGCCGTCGCGCTGGTGCGTGAATCCGAAAAGGCATTCGGCGGCAGCGGCAAGCCGCGCGACCCGTCGCCCTACGAAAAGCAGATGGATTTCATCGTGCCGTTGCTTTGCGTGTCGGAGAGCGGAATGCTGTTTGAATTTGAGCGCACGTTTTTGTTGGAGCATCCGTGGGAATTGAGCGCCAAAGACGCTGCGCTTTCCAACAGCTACAATCCGCTGCAACGGCCAACAGGCAAGGCCGGCATCCTTGACGTTGGCACTAAAGGTGAAGTGCAGACCAGCGTTTTACAGGAAACTCCTGGCTCTGACTTCATCACGACATTACACCAGCAAGTTTTTGCGCTTGGAGGTGCAAGCGACTGGACGCTGGAAAATCTGGTTGGCTGGCTTGACAGGCAGATTGACCATCAAGACATTCCCGCCGGGGAATCGGCGGAATTTTTGAGGAAAGTCATTCGCGGACTCATGGCGAAATATGCCATCGCCGACCTGAGCCTGCTGGCGCTGGACCGTTTTCGTCTCCGAGATGAAATTGAGAATCGCATCCAGGAACACCGCAACGGCGAAAGTAAAGCGGCGTTCCAGCAATTTTTGCTGGACGGTTCGGCCCTGACTGTCAGCGACGAGCGCGTCATCAATTTCAAAACGATGAGCTACGAACCAAGCTGGCTTTACGAAGGCGGCTTCCAGTTCAAAAAACATTACTTCGGCCCGAAGCCGGGAGAACTGCTTGAAAGGACACCGGCTGGCAAAATCAAAGAGGAATTTGAGTGCGCGCAGTTTCTCGATGGACTGCCGGAAGTGAAATTTTGGGTGCGGAATCTGGCGCGCAAAGCGACCTCCTTCCGCCTGCAAACATCCACCGACTGGTTTTATCCCGACTTTCTTTGCCAGTTAAACGACGGGAGGGTGCTCGTCGTCGAATACAAGGGCGAACATTTATATGCAGACGCAGAAGAGAAACGCGCGGTTGGGGCGGTTTGGGAATCACGCAGCGGCAGAAAGTGCCTTTTCGTCATGCCGTTCGGAAACGATTTGGAAAGCATCAAGCAAAAGATCAGTGGGAAATAGGCGCGGCATGCTGCAACGTGACGGGGTGGTGACGGTTTCCGCAGTCGCCAGAGGAGGCTTCCGCCATCGCTCATTCCGGCTGAGCTTTGGCCGACATGCGGTTTCCGCCGTCGCCTGATTATGGAGAAAAGGAGCAACATGTTGCTGGTCTGTAGCGGGTCGTGTTGCGGGCTGGGCCGCAATCACAAGAAGCCCCTGTCTTGCCAAATCACCCAGCGTTAACGTTAATGTAACAGGTGTGTTTCGGGTTTGTTGCGGCAAATGTTGCGGGCTAAGTCGTTGATTATCAACATTTGTTGCGGTGTTGCGGGTTTTCCAGACCAATCATCCATATCTTGCGTATCTTGCGCCTCATCGCCGCAACTTTATGTTTTTGCCTTTCCCTTGTCAGATGGCTAAATTTATACAGATTTTGAGGCACCGAAAGACGAAAACCAGTAACATGTTACCGATCTGTTACTTCTCCTGTTACCGGCTAAGTCGTTGACTATCAACACTTGTTACCGTGTTACCGATTTTCCAAACCAATGTATCAATCTGAAACCAGCGAAGAACCCTCTGAGCTTTCGTAATTGTATTGCTGACAACATGTTACGACTATTTAATGGATAAAATGCGGAAATTTTCACTGTTTTTTTGCGGGGCGGGTTGTCTTGAGAAATTCAAAGCATTGCAGTTGCCAAGCTTTTGTTTGGGAAGGCATCCTGCGCGCATGAATTTGCTGCCATTCGCTGAATTGCCGGTCTTCCGGCCGCGCCGCTTCGTTCCGGAAAAAATGGATCTGGGGGATTGGAGCCAAATCGCGCCCTTGTTCGACAAGCTCGAAGCCGGCGCCCCGCAGTGTCAAACCTCCGCCGCGTTCGAGCGCTGGCTGCTGGATGGCAGCGAATTGACCGCCGCACTCGATGAGGAGTCTTCCCGGCGCTACATTGCCATGACCTGTCATACCGAAAATGCCGGCGCGGAAGCGGCCTTCCTGCATTTTGTCGAGCAAATCGAGCCGCAACTCAAACCGCGCCAATTCAAGCTGGCCCAAATTTTTCTGGCGCATCCCATGCGCGCCCGGCTGCCCAGGGAGCGCTATTTTGTATTTGACCGCGCCACGCAACTGCTGGTCGAGTTGTTCCGGCCTGCAAATGTCCCGCTGGAAACCGAGGAGGCGAAGCTGTCGCAACAGTACCAGAAATTGATCGGGTCGCTCACCCTGCTGTTTCGCGGGGAGGAACGGACCCTGGCGCAAATGGGCCGCTATCTGGAAGACCCGGACCGCGCCTTGCGCCAGGAGGCGTGGGAATTGGTGGCCAACCGGCGTTTGCGGGAGGCGGAAGCCATCGAGCATATTTTCGAGCAACTCTTGAAATTGCGCGAGCAAATCGCCGCCAACGCCGGTTTCCCCAATTATCTCCAATACGCCTTCCGCGCCCGTGGCCGCTTTGATTATACGCCGGAGGATTGCCGGAAATTCCATGAAGCCATTGCCGGGGAAGTCATGCCGGCCCTGCGCCAATTGCAGGCGCAACGGCGCGGGCAGCTTGGCTTGGCGGCGTTGCGTCCCTGGGACCTGGCAGTCGATCCGCTGAACCGTCCGGCCCTGCGTCCCTTCGAGCGCATCGAGCAGTTGGTCTCCAACACCGGGGACATTTTTGTCCAACTTGATCCCAAATTGGCCGGGCAATTCACCTTGATGCGCGATTTGCATCTGCTCGATTTGGACAATCGCAAAGGCAAGGCGCCGGGCGGCTATCAATCAACTTTGGCCGAAGCCCGTTTGCCTTTTATTTTCATGAACGCCATCGGCATTCAGCGCGATGTCGAAACCATCCTGCACGAAGCCGGACACGCCTTTCACGCCCTGGCCGCGCGCGGCGAAGACCTCCACGCCTACCGCAGCGCCCCGATTGAATTCTGTGAAGTCGCCTCCATGAGCATGGAATTGCTCGGCAATGAATTTATCGAAAAGTTCTATCAACCGGGCGACGCCCGGCGCGCGCGGCGCGATCATCTGGAAGGCATCGTGGAAATCTTCCCCTGGATCGCGACGGTCGATGCCTTTCAACATTGGATTTACAGTCATCCGGGGCACAGCCGGGCCGGCCGGCAAAAAGCGTGGGTCGGATTGATGGACCGTTTTGGAGGAGACGTGGACTGGGCCGGTTACGAAGAGGCGCGGACCAACTTATGGCATCGCCAGCTCCACATATTCATCCATCCATTTTACTACGTCGAATACGGCATCGCGCAACTCGGCGCGTTGCAAGTCTGGGCCAATTCAAAAAAGGACAAAGCGCAAGCGTTGGAGAAATACCATCATGCTCTCTCCCTCGGCGGCTCGCGTCCGTTGCCCGAGTTGTTTCAAGCGGCGGGCTGCCGGTTTGATTTCAGCCGCAAAACAGTCAAGCCGCTGGTCAAACTGGTCAGGGCGGAGCTGGCAGTTTTAAGCTGACAATCCGGCAGGGGAACTGATAAGTTTTGCCCATGTCGCAATCCAGCATCAGCACCCCGGCGGGCGGCCGTTTTCGCGCGGCGCTGGCGGAGGAGAAACCGCTGCAAATCGCTGGCGTGATCAACGCTTATGCGGCCTTGCTCGCTGAAAAATCCGGCTTTCGCGCCCTCTATCTCTCGGGCGCGGGCGTGGCCAATGCTTCTTACGGCCTGCCCGATCTCGGCGTCACTTCGTTGCACGATGTCCTGGAAGATGTCCGCCGCATCACGGGAGCGTGCCAGCTTCCGTTGCTGGTGGATGCGGACACCGGGTGGGGCGGCGCCCTGGGCATTCAACGCACGGTCCGGGAAATGACGCGGGCTGGCGCGGCGGGTCTTCACTTGGAGGATCAGGTGGCGAACAAGCGTTGCGGCCATCGCCCGGGCAAGGAGTTGGTCAACTCCCTGGAAATGTGCGACCGCATCGAGGCCGCCGTCGATGCCAAAGCCGACCCGCTCTTCGTCATCATGGCGCGGACCGATGCCGCCGCCGGCGAAGGGTTGGAGGCCGCGATCGAGCGCGCCGGCGCTTATGCCAGGGCCGGGGCCGATATGATTTTCGCGGAGGCGTTGGGCACTTTGCAGGAATACTCCGCCTTTTGCCGCGCGGTGCGGGTCCCGGTTTTGGCCAATATCACCGAATTTGGCAAAACGCCGTTGTTCACGGTCGATGAACTGGCCTCGGCCGGCGTGAGCATGGCGCTCTACCCGCTTTCGGCCTTCCGGGCCATGAGCGCGGCGGCCCTGGAAGTCTTCGGCGCCATCCGCCGCGACGGCACCCAAAAAAGCGTGGTCGGAAAAATGCAGAGCCGGGCGGACTTGTACGAATTTCTTAATTACAAGGCCTGCGAAGCAAAGCTCGACCAGCTTTTCACAAAGGAGAAAAAGCCATGAGCGATGTCAAAAAAACGGGCGGGCTGGCTGGAATCGTGGCCGGCGAAACCGCCATTTCCACTGTTGGCAAGGAAGGCGTCGGGCTGACTTATCGCGGCTATTCCATCGAAGACCTCGCGGCGCAGGCGACCTTTGAAGAGGTGGCCTGGCTGATGCTTTACGGCGCGCTGCCCAACAAGGCGGAACTGGAGAAGTACCGCCGCGCGCTAATGTCACTGCGGGGTTTGCCCGCGCCATTGAAAATGATTCTGGAACAATTGCCGGCGGACTCCCAGCCGATGGACGTTCTGCGCACCGGATGCTCGGCGCTCGGCTCCTTTGAGCCTGAAACAGCGGCCCATGGACAACTGGAGATCGCCAACCGCCTGCTGGCCTTGTTCCCCTCCATGCTGCTTTACTGGCATCATTTTCACGCCAGTCGAAAACGGATCGAAACCGCGACGGACGCGCCCGGCATCGCGTCGCATTTTTTGCGATTGCTCCACGGCAAAGGGCCGTCCGATCTGCACGTCCGCGCCCTGGACGCCGCGCTCATTCTGTATGCGGAACACGAGTTCAACGCCTCCACTTTCGCCTGCCGCACGGTGGCTTCCACGCTGCCGGATTTTTATTCCGCCGTGACCGCGGGCATCGGCGCGCTGCGCGGCCCGTTGCACGGCGGCGCGAATGAATCGGCCATGGAACTCATGGAAAAATTTCAGACGCCCGATGAAGCGGAAGCCGGCCTCCTGGAAATGTTGCGCCACAAAAAGCTGGTCATGGGCTTCGGCCATCGCGTTTATAAAAAAGCCGATCCGCGCTGTGAGATCATCAAGCCGTGGGCGAAGCAATTGTCGGCCTCCGCCGGCGACCCCCGCGTTTTTCCGGTTGCCGAACGGCTCGAAGCCGTGATGCGGCGGGAGAAAAACATGTTTCCCAACCTCGATTTCTACAGCGCCCCGGCCTTTCATTTCCTGGGCATTCCGACCGCGATGTTTACTCCGCTCTTTGTCATCGCGCGCATTTCCGGGTGGTCCGCGCACATCTTCGAACAGCGCGTCCACAACCGCCTGATCCGCCCCACCGCCGAATACACCGGGCCGGCCCCGCGCGCGTTTGTGCCGCTCGCCGGCCGCAACGAGGCAGGATGAGTCCGCAGACCGTCAACGTCCGCCCGCCGCCCGATCCGCTCCTGGCGGAAATCGCGGACTACGTGTGCGCGCCGCCGCCTTTCAGCGGCGAAGCGTATGAGACGGCCCGTTACTGTCTGCTTGACACGTTGGGCTGCGGCATTTTGGCCCTGGGTTTTCCGGCCTGCGCCAAACTGCTGGGGCCGGTCGTGCCCGGAACCATCGTGCCCAACGGCGCGCGCGTTCCCGGCACCTGCCACGAACTGGACCCCGTCACCGCCGCCTTCAACATCGGCTGTCTCATTCGCTGGCTCGATTTCAACGACACCTGGCTCGCCGCCGAATGGGGGCATCCCTCCGACAATCTCGGCGCGATCCTGGCCGTGGCCGATTTTGTCAGCCGCGCGCCGCCGCCGCACCAGCCGCCTTTGGCCATGCGGGCCGTGCTGGCGGCCATGATTCAAGCCCACGAGATTCAAGGTGTCCTCGCCTTGCAGAACAGTTTTAATCGCGTGGGATTGGATCATGTGTTGCTCGTGCGCGTGGCCTCGACGGCCGTGGCCGCGCGGCTTCTGGGCGGCACGCGCGAACAAATCATCAACGCCCTCTCCAATGCCTGGGCGGATGGCGGGGCGTTGCGCGTTTACCGGCACGCGCCCAACACCGGTTCGCGCAAATCGTGGGCGGCGGGAGACGCCACGGCCCGGGCCGTGCAACACGCGCTCATGGCCCTGAAAAACGAAATGGGTTATCCCTCCGTTCTCTCCGCCAAAACCTGGGGCTTTTGCGACGCGCTCTTCGGCTCCAATCCCATTCGCCTGGCCCGCCCGTTGGGCTGCCATGTGATGGAGAACGTGCTCTTTAAAGTTTGCTTTCCCGCCGAGTTCCACGCCCAAACCGCCGTCGAGGCCGCCATCCAGCTTCATCCGCGGGTCAAAGACCGCCTGGCGGATATTGAACGCGTCTGCCTGACCACCCACGAATCCGCCCTCCGCATCATTGACAAGCAGGGCTTGCTGCACAATCCCGCCGACCGCGATCATTGCCTGCAATACATGGCGGCCATTGGATTGATTTTCGGCGAACTGCGCGCGGAGCATTACGAAGACAAAACAGCCGCCGACCCGCGCATTGACGCGCTCCGGTCCAAAATGGTGGTGAGTGAGGACAAGCGTTACAGCCGCGAATATCTGGAGCCGGACAAGCGCTCCATCGCCAACGCCGTGCAAGTCATCTTCAAGAACGGGGAGCAGACCGAAAAAGCGGAGGTGGAATATCCCGCGGGCCATCGCCGCCGGCGCGCGGAGGGGATGCCGTTGCTGGTCAAAAAGGCCCGTGAAAATCTGGCCACCCACTTCAATCCGCCGCAGACCGAACGCATCATCGAGTTGTGCCGGAACGCGGCCGCCTTGGAAAACTTGCCAGTGACCGAATTTGTGGATTATTTAACACCATGAACTTCACTTATTACGGACACGCTTGTTTTGCGGTTGAGATCGGAAACCGGACATTGCTCTTCGATCCGTTTATCAGCGACAATCCGCTGGCCGCCGCCATCAACCCGCAAAGCCTGAAGGCGGACTATATTCTCATCTCGCACGGCCATGCGGACCACCTGGCCGACGCCGCGGCCATCGCCAAACGGACCGGCGCAACGATTATCGCCCCTTACGAAGTCGCCCAGTGGTTGAGCCAGCAAGGCGCGCCAAAAATTCATGGCGTCAATCATGGCGGCGGCTGTCAATTTGATTTTGGCCGGGTCAAATTGGTCAATGCCATCCACTCCAGCAGCCTGCCTGACGGGTCGTACGGCGGCAACCCGGGCGGGTTTGTCGTGCAGAGCGGGGCGGGAAACTTTTACTACTCCGGCGACACCGCGCTGACACGCGACATGGAATTGGTGGGCGAATCCGTGCGCCTGACCTTTGCCGTTTTATGCATCGGCGGGAATTTTACCATGGACGTGGACGACGCGATTCGGGCCGCGAAATTTGTGGCTTGCGACAACATTGTCGGCGTCCACTACGACACCTTTCCGCCCATCGTGATCGACCACGAAAAGGCCGTGGAAAAATTCCGCGCGGCGGGCCTTCGCCTGCACCTGCTCAAAATCGGCGCCAGCCATAAATTCCAGGGCCTGGACTGAAACTTTGGGGTTCTTTCGCGGCGGACGGGCTGTTATGTTCCGCGCATGGAAATTGCGCCGCCGATCATTTCTCAAGCCGCCGCCCCGGCTCTCATCGAGGTGGACGGTTTGACCAAATTGTACGGCGATTTTCCGGCGGTGACGGATTTGTCCTTTTCCGTGCGGCCGGGCGAGGTCATTGGCCTGGTCGGGCCGAATGGCGCGGGCAAGACAACCACCTTGCGCTGTCTGGCGGGCATCATTCCGGCGACGCGCGGTTCCGTGCGGATCTGCGGCCGGGACCTGGCCGTCCAGCCCATCGAAGCCAAGCGGCGCCTGGCCTTTTTTTCCGATGAGCCACGCTTGTTCGATTACTTGACTGTGGACCAGCACCTGAATTTCACGGCGCGCATCTACGGGGTGGCCAATTACCGGGAGATCGCGCGCCCCTTGCTGGAGGAACTGGAGATGGCCGACAAGACGGACAAGCTGCCGGGCGAATTGTCGCGCGGCATGAAGCAAAAACTGGCCATTGCCTGCGGCCTTCTGCATTCGCCCGAAGTCATCTTCTTCGACGAACCGTTGACCGGCCTCGACCCGATTGGCATACGGCGGATGAAGGATTCCATTCTCAAGCGCGGCCGGGCGGGCGCGGCGATTTTAATCAGTTCCCATCTCTTGCATTTGCTGGAGGAGGTGTGCTCGCACGTTCTCATTTTGAAAAATGGCCGCAAAATCATTGACGGCACTCTCGGCGAAGTGCGCCAAAAATTTTCCGAACAATCCGGCGACACCTCCCTCGAGGAGGTTTTCTTTCGCGCCACGGGCGAAAGCAAGGGCGCCCCATGATTGCCGGCGCGCTGTTCTATTACCAGCGGAACTGGTGGCGCAACCGGCTGCTGACGCGAGTCCGGCGCTTGCGCCAGCCCAAGTATCTCTTTGGGGCGATTGTGGGCGGCCTTTATTTTTACTGGTACATTTTCCGCGCCTTGGGCCGCGGCGGGCGGGGCGTCCGCTTCTCACCGGAACATCAAGACATGGCGCAGGCCGTCGCCGCGCTGTTCTTGCTTGTCGCGGTCCTGCTGGCCTGGATTTTGCCCCATTCCCGCGCCGCGCTGTCCTTTACTGAAGCCGAAGTGGCCTTTCTTTTCCCGGCGCCGATCGGGCGGAGAACATTGATCCATTTCAAACTGCTCAAATCCCAAACCGTCATTTTCTTCAGCGCGATTTTTATGACGCTCATCGGGCGGTCATGGGGCGGCGGAGATTTTGTCGTTCGCGCGCTGGGATGGTGGGTGGTGTTTGCGACCCTGAATCTGCATTCGCTCGGCAGTTCCTTCGCCCGGACCAGGCTGATGGACCGCGGCCTCTCCAACTGGCTGCGGCGCATTCTTGTTTTGGGGGCGGTGGGCCTCATGGCGGCGGGAATCATTCTTTGGCTGGATTACACCGTGCCGCCGCCGCCGCCCATGGCCGGGGGAACAACGGATTTTAGCCGGCTTGGCCGTTATGCAAACGAGATTCTGCATTCCGGTCCCCTCCCTTATGTGCTCTTTCCCTTTCGCCTGGTGGTCGCGCCCTGTTTTGCGGCAAACGCCGGGCAATTCCTCCTCGCCCTTGGCCCGGCCCTGGTCGTGATGGGGCTGCTTTATTGGTGGGTCATCCGTTCCAACGTCGCTTTCGAGGAGGCGTCGGTTGAACTTTCGCGAAAAACAGCCGAACGCATTGCAATGGTCCGTTCCGGCAATTGGCAGGCCGCGCGAAAACCGAAGAAGGCGGGGCGAAGTCCATTTCAATTGCGTCCAACCGGCCTGCCGGCAGCCGCATTGTTTTGGAAAAACCTGGCAAGCGCGGGAAGTCTGGTCAGGGCAAGGGTGTTGGTTTTTTTGGTTTGGATGATTGTTATTGCCGGGTTCCTGTTCCTGCCGCAAACGAAGCCATCCGGAGATTTGGGCACGGCGCTGGCTTTCATGGCCCTCGGAGTGGCGGCCATGTCGCTTTTTTGGGGCCCGCAGATGTTGCGCTGCGATCTGCGCCAGGACCTGCCCGCCACCGATGTCCTGAAGATGTTTCCCATGCCCGGCTGGCAGGTGGTGCTGGGCGAAGTGCTGGCTCCGGCAACCATCCTGGCTGCGGTGCAATGGCTGTTGCTGCTCGTTGCTGCGTTTCTTTGTCCAAACCACTTGGGCGCCTATTCGCTTCCGTTGGGCCAGCGGATCAGTTTTGCGCTGGCCGCGGCGGTCGTGCTGCCGTGTGTGGATTTGATTGCCATGCTCATTCCGAATGCGGCGGTCTTGTTTTTCCCGGCCTGGTTTCAACTGGGCAAAGACGGGCCGCGCGGTTTCGAAACAACCGGACAGCAATTGATCCTGATGTTCGGGCAATTGTTGGTCCTGGCCTTGTCGCTGGCGCCCGCCGCCGCGGCTTTCACCGTTGTTTTCTTCCTGACCTCGCGCCTGCTCCCTTCCGCGCTGAGTGTGCTGTTGGGCGGCGCGGTCGCCGCCGTGTTCCTCCTGATCGAAGCGGGCATTGGCATCCGGCTGTTGGGCGGGGTGTTCGAGCGTTTCGATTTGTCCGGCGAAGTGTTGCATCAGGGATGAAGAGTCGTCCAGTTGAAAACGGCGCTTGTCGCCCGTTGAAAAATCGGCTATTTTATTGTTGTGAGCGCGGTTGAATTACTTAAAAAGGTCAGCGCATTGCCCGAACGCGAGCGGGAGAAATTCCTCGTCGCGGTTCTGCAATTTCAAGAACACGTTCCGCATAAACCCAAAGGAAAGAGCAAACGGGTAAAATGGCCCGACGTGGAAGCGCGCGCCAGGCGCATCTGCGGTGAACGCGTTCTTCCGAATGTGGTTCTTTTGGAGCGCGAGGAAGAGGCGTTCTGAGCGGAATAGGGGTCTAAAATCAGTGATCGCCACTCCTCAATCATCGGAACGCGCAGTCTTGACATCCTGCATGTGGCAACGACGAAATCTCTGCGCGCGGTGGAGTTTGTTTCGTTTGACGGGCGCCAGCGGAAAATGGCTGCGGCGGTGGGACTCAGGGTCGCGCCGTAGCCGCCTCGTCCGCCGTAGCCGTTGCGGCGAAGGGGGATGCGGCGAAGGCGGATTTGTTGGTGGACAGAGCGGGCGGAGCGCGGCATTATCCCGGCATGGCGCAAAAATCAACTGATGCAGCGCGGCGTCCGCCGGGAACGGGACCCTTTGTCAACCGGAGGTTGCCAAGAGTCCAAATCATCAAAATGTTGAAATGTTAGGAATTGACGCCTTTATGGGTACCGTCTCAATTGCTTACAAATATGTCGCGATTGCCATGATGCTCATGGAAATCAACTTCTGCGCAAAACGGCTGCACCTTCCAATCGAAATTCCATTACGAACTGATACGATTCGGGTAGCGGCTGCGTATGATCCAAGAATAGCTGGGTTTATGGGAAGAATTGAGACAATAAATTTTTTCTTTTCCTTCGCAGAGTCGGGTAAACTTTGCTATATCATACAGCTTGACGAACGCCACAGCCTGTCAATAAATGAGTATCATCAAAAAATGTCCAAGTTGCGGTCGAAGCTTGATACGAACGGTGCCTACCAACTTGCCACCAATTGGCTCACTGCTCTTGATGTAGATTGTGCGCGCCTCGAAAAGGATGCCCCCCATAGGGTCGAACAAGAATTCTTTTATTCGCACGTAGTTGGCACGAATGGAAGCGATCCAGTTCCTTTGCCATTATTCAGCGTTACTTGGGGTGACGCTCTTGTGCCAAAGGTTTCCGTACGGCTATCCGGGGTCACAGGCGAGCTCATATCTTTGAGGCAGGACGACGAATCGTACTCCAAACGCCCTTCCGTTTTGATTAAAGATCAGGATCAGTTGTTAGCGATATCTGACGCTGAGTTCCGGGCGTTCTCTCCGCAGCAGCGCAGCAATCTTGTGTCGCGTTTTAGCGCAGTCGAGTATCCATCTGGAGTTGCTCGCCAAGGTGTAACTAATCAGCCAACGCTCCTTGAAAATATAAGAAATCCTCATCTATCCCGCGTCCAGAAATTTCACCTTCATCCACCTGCAAAACAAACAGTTCAAGAGGCGATTGAAAACTGCCGCATATTCTGTCGCAACGTAGGGATTCCAATGTCCCAAAGCAAGTTAAGCGACGTGGACTGGGGTGAAACCTGGGTGCGTCCAGATCCCGAGTATCTCCGCACAACAAACGACATCTTAAGGGCTGGTTTCACTGACGGATCCATTATGGAGTCGTTGGACGGCACCGTTTTTGGTTATACCGCACCGGATGCATGCTACGTCGGGTATTGGGGGCTCAGGGCAACAAATGAATGGAATCCCTTTATAGGCGAGATTAGAAAAAGATGGGAGGATTTGGCCAAGAATTTGGAAACAGTGGTGCTTCCGAGACTCGGAATCCCATCTGCCGCGATTACTGGAATTCAGGCTCGGCCGGCCAGAAAGCCACCGGAAATTGGCAGCAGGGGAATTGCGCGGGTCGATCTTTGCTGGCGAAATTGGCTGAACGTCAAAAATCAGGAACACTGGACCGCTAATGATTGCCCGGTTGATGCTGAATTCGACCTTCAAAGCGGTGCGTTGAAAAGCCTGCGCATTTATGACCTTAAGCTAATCAGATCGCTCAGGAATGGGGAAGCTACGCATTAGCAGGCTTCTGAAACAGATATGTTTGAGAAATTTGCGTCAACGGGGTCAGCCGTAGTTTTATCCATTTATCCGTTGGAGGCGGAGTCAACCGGCGGGCAGCGCGCCCTTCTGACGAGCCACAGAGTCTCCGTCGCCGCGTTTTAGCTCCCGGAAAACGAGGGTGGACAGAATGGTCATTCCGCCCAGGACGAAAAACGCTCGGTGAATGCCGTGAATCATTTCCGGCGCGCTGGAGCTAAATCGATCGGGAATGAAGAACGCGGCTGCCAGCGAGGCCGAGGCGACGCCAAAACTGTTCGACATTTGTTGCAGCGTGCTGGCGATGGTGCTGGCGCTGCTGGCCTCTTCCTCGGTGACATCGGCATAGACGAGCGTATTCATGCTCGAGTATTGCAGCGAGGAGAAGTATAGGGGTCAAACCGTATATTTGCCCGTTATGCCACTTGCCACCCTGCGTTTTTTGTGGCAGGATTGACTGATGCCACGTCAAATTCGCATTGAGTATCCTGGGGCGATCTATCATGTCCTGAGCCGGGGAGATCGTCGGGAACCCATCTTCCTCGATGATGGCGATTGCCACGATTTCATCAAGACCCTGGGCGAGGCTTGCCTGAAAACCGGTTTCGAGATTCATGCCTTTTGTCTGATGAAAAACCATTTTCATTTGGTTGTCGAAACGCCGGAAGGCAATCTGGTGGCCGGAATGCGCTGGCTTTTGAGCACTTATTCCAACCGGTTCAATCATCGGCATGATCAGTGCGGCCATGTTTTTAGCGGTCGCTACAAGGCGCTGGTGGTGGATGGCGCCAGCAGCGGGTATTTGCGCACCGTGTGCGATTACACTCACCTGAATCCGGTCCGGGCGGGATTGTTGCCAGCGGCAAGCCGGCTGCTGGAGTATCCGTGGAGCAGTTTTGGGTTCTATTTGACGGATGTGAAACACCGGCCCAAATGGCTGCGGGTGGATCGGTTGCTCGGCGAGCATGGAATTGAAAAGGACACGGCATGCGGGCGGCTGGAATTTGAGCGCAGGATGGAAAGCCGCCGCGCCGGCGAGGGGGATGCCCGCCAGTGGAAGGGGATGCGGCGGGGATGGTGCATTGGAACGCCCGAATTCAAGAAGGGATTGCTGGAGCGGTTGCACGGGCATTTGGGGCCAAACCATTCGGGGCAGATGCAGCAGGAGGCGAGCGGGGTGCGCGCGGAGGCGATCATTGCCAAAGAACTGAGGCGGTTGGGATGGAAAGGGGGCGATTTGAGCAAGCGGGCCAAAAGCGATCCGGGCAAAGTGGGGTTGGCGGCCAAATTGCGCCAGGAGACGACCCTGACCATCGGGCAGATTGCGCAGAGGTTGCACATGGGAACCCGGAACACTTTGAGTACAAACCTTCAAGAGAGAAAAGGCACGAATGAATGAACAGAACAATGCAAATATACGGTTTGACCCATTCGACCATTCGACATTCGACATTCGACATTCGATCATCTAAGAGGCATCGGGCAGGGTTCAATTTTCTGCAAAGCGCGAACGGCCTGATCGCGCACCTTAATGTCTGGATCGTTCGTCAAACCGTTCAGTTTAGGAACGGCTGACATGGCTGCGGGGCCAAACCCGCCCAAGATGATTACGGCGTTGTTTCGGTCTATCTCACTATAGTTGGTGTCGCCTATCATCTCAATGATGGCCGGAATCACCACCTCCGCTGAATCTTTCATTTGACCGATGGTGATCAAAGACATGTTGGCGGACTGCAAACCCCTTGTCTGTGGACGCCCGCGCGAGTCCTTGATTTCGCCAAGCAGGACAGGGATGACTTCCTTGGCGCATATTTCCGGCGAGATTTTGTCCAGGGCCAAAGCCGCCGAATCTCTATTGCGGTAATCGTGTGAACGAAAATCCAGCAGCAGAGCCGGAATGGCATTGGTGGCCCGCTCGCGGAATTCGCCGAGGGAAACGGCGGCATAAAAAACCACGCCCTCCATTGGATCGGTCAGCGCCGCAATCAGGGCCGGGATTGCGAGGTCCGGCTGCCTGGCTATACCCCCCAAAGCGTCCGCCGCCCCGATTCGGACATCCAGATTCGGGTCATTCAGCGTTCTTATCAGCGCGGGCACCGCCTGTTCCGCCGCCCCGCCCGCCAATCCCAAGGCTTGAACCGCGCGCACTCTGAGGCTGGGGCTGGGGTCGGCAAGCAACTCCACCAATGGCGCAACACCATCCGCGCCGATTGCCGCCAGTGACCGTGCCGCGATGTCGCCGTCCTCCAAGAAAGGCGCAGTGAAGCGCTCCTCTCCACCCTGGTGCCGACGGGGGTCGTCAACCGCCCCATAGGTGCTGCTGTTGTCGGCTATGCTGGCAACCAAGGTCATATTCTTCATTCCTTGGAGATTTGAGTACCTGCCCGTGCCGTCCGGCTTATGAGCCAATTTAACCAGTTCGGGGATCGCCGCCTCGCCCAGGGGGCCGAGAGCTTGAAAGCCGAGAAAAGCCTTCCAATGCTCCCAGCTTGCCGGAGGAGTGACGGCCATGAACGGCTTGCCTTTGCCAGTGTAATTTGTGGCATAAAGCAGCCGCAGGAGATAGGGCACCGCGTCTGTCCCGATGTGGTGGAGCGCATCATCAGCCTGCGGGTTCGGTTTGTAGCCGCCTGGTCCGGTGCCGTAAGCATCCAGCCAAGAACTCAGGGATTTCCCGCCATACGAGGGATCCGATGAGGACAATTCAACTTGCGCCCCCACCACACTGAGGATGGGAAGGAAAACACACGCCAAGCGGATGAACCACTTCTTGCTCATAAGAGTGAATATAATCGAGTAAAACATGAAAGTCTCGCGCATAAACGTAAACGTAAACGGGTCAGACCCGCATAATCGCATATTTTCGTATTGTTCGCCTTTCATGGCCGTGAGTCACGGCGGGTTCTCAGGCGAATTTAACGCGGGGCTTGATGCCCAGGTCTTCGGCGATTCATCCGATGAAATTATGGCCACCGGACATTGCAGACGAATCTGTCGCGCCATACCGGGAGAATGCCGCGCCCGCCCGCTCTGGACACCAACAAATCCGCCTTCGCCGCAGCGGCTACGGCGCGACAAGTACGGCAACGCCAAAAGCCCTCCAGCCCGTTCAGTTGAACATCATCGTTAACGTAGCGGGCTTGTTGCTGGTCTGTTGCCGATTTTGTTGCCAGCTAACCCGTTGACTATCAGCGATGTAGCCGATGTTGCCGATTTTCCAGACCAATCATCCATATCTTGCGTGTCTTGCGCCTTATTGCGGCAATTTATGTTTTGCTCCCCTTTTTTGCCTTTCGCTTATCAGATGGCTCATTTTATACAGCTTCTGAGGCGGCGAATGACGAAAAGCAGCAACATGTTGCCACCTGTTGCCGCTGTGTTGCCAGCCGAAAAGCTCAACGAAACCCTTGTAAAATAAGGCTTGTTGCCGTGTTGCCGATTTTCCGGACCTCTATCTATCAATCTGGCGTTTCTGGCCAGTCTTGGCGGCGAAGGCGTGGTTTGATTATGGCCTCCACGCCGCCGTTGCCATGAGCGGACGCGATGGGTGTGATGCTAGGGTGCTACAGGTGCTACAAATAAGCCAAATTGTAGCACCCTTGTTGGGTTCCTCAACGTTTTCGGTGGAATAGAAATCCGCCACGACCGACCACGATCTGCTGTCCGAGTGATTTTGTGATGCCATGTTTCAGGGCCATTTCCTATATAACTCCTTCTATATGAGCTTCTTCCTCTTGGAGCCGCCGCACGGCGGCGGCCTGCGGCCTGGCAGCTTCGCTCCAGGCCGACCCCCAGATAAGGCTTTTAATGAGAATCTATTCCACTGAAAACGTTGAGGAACCCCTTGTTGCACCCT
Source organism: uncultured Verrucomicrobiae bacterium (assembly GCA_963813995.1). Lineage (GTDB taxonomy): Bacteria > Verrucomicrobiota > Verrucomicrobiia > Limisphaerales > Palsa-1400 > DASRLE01. Next base: position 66,273 of record CAWFAZ010000049.1, read on the forward strand.
AACTCATTGATAATCAACGTTTGTAGCACTATGGCGGGGGAGGCGGGGGGCAGAACCCCAGTCACTTCAGCCGTGCGCTACCCTACTGCATCAGGGATAGGCTGATCAGGCTATGACTTTCCGCAGTTTGCCCCCGGCCAGAATTCGATACTGTTCGCCGCGCCATTCAACGTGGTTGCCCCGGAACGCCTCCGCCCAAATCAACACATCCAATAAATCCTTGACCGGCGTCAGCCACCACCAGGCCGAATGCGCGTCGGATTGCGTCAGGCGTTTTTGCTGTCGCGCCGCGCTGGCCATGCGGAAGAGCAGCGCCGCCAGACAGAAGGCAACCGCCGTGGAATCCCTTTCCAGCAGCAGCCAGAGCAGCGGCCATGCCGTCGCATTGCCCAGCACGCTCATAAAATACGGCAGGGGCCGGCAAACGCGAATGGTCCGCGCCCAACGCAGTTGATGCTTCCAAACCTCCTTCCAGCCGACGGGCGCTTCCCGGCAGTCCACCACCGCGCTCGAAAACTCGATCCGCCCGCCCGTCCGCGCGATGTTCCGCCCCAGTTCATAATCGTCCGCCAGATAATCCGCCAGCGGCGCGAACCCGCCGATCCGCCGCAGCATGGACGCGGGCATGGACATGACCGCGCCCAGCGCAAAATCCACCGGGCCAAGGCTGCGGGCCTGCAGCACCTGGCTCCAAAAATCGGCGTTGATGGCGACGGCCTCCCAGCGCATGGCGGTCGTGGCCGGGTTGGCCAGCCGATAAAAACAATTGACAAGGCCGGCGCCCGGCGCGGCCAGAAGCGGCGCGACACCGGCCGCAAAATCCCCGCGCGCCTCGACATCGGCGTCGCTCACCATGATCAGCGGGTGGCGGATGTGCGGTTCCAATTGCCGCAAGGTGGAGACCTTGCCGTTGGCCCCCAGGTTCTCCCCGCAAATAATCAGCCGCGCGTCCGCCCCGGGAAATTCGGCCAGCAATTCCCGCACCACCCCGCACACCGGATCATCCGGCGCGGCCACGCCGCACAGGATTTGCACCGGGCCTGGGTACTGTTGCGCGAACCAGCTTCGCAAACACTGCTTCGTTTCCGCGTTGCAGCCCTTGAGCGGTTTGAGCAGCGTCAGGCCCGGCAGCGCGCCCGGCCCAACCGCGCGGCGATGCAAGGGAAAGCGTTCCGAGACCCTCCAGCGCCAGAAGGTGAGGACAAAGCTCAAAACCGCAAGTATGGCAAAGACCCGGTCCAGCACGGCTAGAGTTCGTCCACGGAAATGACGCGCAAGATTTCCTCCAGAGTGGTCTGTCCTTTGTAAACCCGGCGCAATCCCCGCTGCCACATGGTTTGCATGCCTTGCGCCACGGCCACTTCCTGCAACGCTTTGGTCGGCAACTTTTGCATGACCGCATCGCGAAAGACCTGGTCCACCGGGAGCAATTCGACGACCAATGTGCGGCCGGAAAAGCCCGTCTTCTGGCACTGGTCGCAGCCCACGCCGCGGCGGAAAGTGGCTGTTTCCCGGTCTTCCAACGGGATCAGGCGCATGAAGGCCGCCTCCGGCACATACGATTGCGCGCAGAAGCGGCAATTGTTGCGGATGAGCCGCACTCCCAGCACGCCGGTGATGCTGGAGGAAAGCAGGAATGGCTCAATCTCCATGTTGATCAATCGGGCGAACACCCCGGCGGTGCTGCCGCTGTGAATGGTGCTGATCACCAAATGCCCGGTCAAACCCGCCTGCACCGCGATGGACGCCGTATCCGGATCGCGGATTTCCCCCACCATGATGACCTGCGGGTCCTGCCGCATCAACGAGCGCAGCGCTTTAGGGTAGGTAAACTCCTGCGCCAGGTTAACCTGCGCCTGCGCGATCATCGGCAGATTAAACTCCACCGGGTCCTCCACCGTCGCGATGCTGATGGCCGGGCCGTGACGCTGCACCAAAGTATAAAGAGCCGAGTAGATCGTGGTGGTTTTCCCCGAACCGGTCGGCCCGGTCAGCAGGATCATCCCGCTCGGTTTGGTGATCAACTTGACAAACTGTTGCAATATGTCGTCATCAAAGCCCAGGGAGCCCAGATCAAAACTGCGATTGCTCGGATCAAAAATTCGCACCACGATCTTTTCCCCGCGCGTCGTCGGAAAAGTCGAAATGCGCTGTTCGATCCCGCCCAGCTCGGGATCCGCCGGCACATGGCCTTCCTGTGGCAGGCTGGTTTGGTAGGTTATGAGATTGGCCAGCACTTTGAAGCGGCCGGATATTCTTTCCATCAAATCCAGCGGCAGATGCACCAATTCCGTCAAGACGCCATCGATGCGGATGCGCACCACCAGTGTGCTTTCCCACGGCTCGATATGAATATCGCTGGCCCCCGCCTTGATGGCGTCGAGCAGCAGGTACTTGACCAGCGTGCCGATCTCAATTCCGGCCTCGGCGGATTCCGACTGCAAATATCGAAGTGTTTCGCTCACAAGATGGCTGAGTTCTATTGCCGCCTTCTATTACGGTCTTTCGTCGTCCTTGTCAGCAAGAAACCGCCGTCTGACTTGTCTGACCCGTCCGACTTGTCCGACAGGTCCGACTGTTTCAGGCTTGCGCCTGCGCGCCAGTATATGAGTATTGCCAGGCAGTGCAACCGCTGACCAGCCATACTTGCCAGTTGACCGACCGCCAGGCCGCCGCCTTGGAAGAATACTTGCGCAGCCACCATTTCGAGTTTCGTGCCGTCCCTTATGCGCGCTTCGCCGCCGGAAAGGAAAAAACCCAGGTGGTCTTTTACCAAAGCGGCAAACTGGTCGTGCAAGGCAAGGGCACGCAGGATTTTGTCGAGTTTGTGCTGGAGCCGGATATTTTGCAGGAGGTCAAGCTGGGTTATGAAGCGGTCCTCAATCCGGAGTTGCTCGCCCCGCGCATCGGAGTGGATGAAAGCGGCAAGGGGGATTTTTTCGGGCCGTTATGCATCGCGGGCGTTTATATCAACCCGGGAGTCATCGCGGCTTGGAAAGGAGCGGGCATAAGGGATTCAAAGAATATTTCCGGGGACCGGAGGATCGCGGAATTGGCCAAACTGATTCGCGGAACGCCGGGCTGCGTGCATAGCGTGGTGCCGATTGGCAACGAGGCTTACAACCGGCTCTACTCGAAGATGAAGAGCGTCAACACCCTGCTCGCCTGGGGCCACGCCCGCGTCATCGAAAACTTGATGGCCGTCTCTTATCAAATGAATCCGCCGCCGGTGCGCGCCGTCAGCGATCAATTTGCCCATGACAAGGGCGTGATCAGCCAGGCCTTGATGAAGCTCGGACGCGGCATCGAACTGGTGCAGCGCCACAAAGCCGAAGAAGACCTGGCCGTCGCCGCCGCTTCCATCCTGGCCCGCAATGAATTTGTCAGCCGCCTGCGGGACATGGCAAAGCAATATGAAATGACCTTTCCCAAGGGGGCTTCCGCCGCGGTCGATGCCGCCGCCAAAGAGTTCGTGGCCAAACGCGGAGCGGGGGAATTGAACAAGGTGGCCAAGATGCATTTTCGCACGGCGCTGCGCGCACAAGGTCTGCCCGAACCGCCGAAAGTGCAATGGAAGCGCCGTTAACCGGTTAATGCTGCGGCCACACCGCGATATAAACGTCTTTGACAACGGGGCCGCCGAGCGCGCGGTTAAAATCGGCCAGGAGTTGGGCGCGCATGGCATCCAGCGCGCCGGGCTTATCCTCCAGATCGGAGATCGTTTTGCCTCTGAGGTCGCTGGCCGCCAGGTCCATGAGTCTGGCCTTGTTCTGATCCACTTTCCCTTTGAAGCCGCTGTCAGCGCCGACCAGTGCCAGGCTCCTGAAGCCGGAATGAGTGCCCCTGGCGCCGGAGGCGTTCAACGGGATTTTCTCGAGGAACAAGGGCGCTGCGCCCTGGCTCGCGGCGGCCTCTTGCGCGTAAACCTGTTTCATCGTCGGGAGCAGGACATACTTGGTGGTCGCCAGAGCCAGCAATGGCATGCCGGCCAGGATGACAAGCGCGGGCAGCCACGCTATGATGCCTGCCAGGATCGGCGCGCGGGAATTCGTGACGGCCGGCGCCTGGACGGTGTCGGCCCCGCCATTCGGCGCTGTTCTCGTTGTTTCTGTAAGTGCATGTGTCATAAAAAAAAGTCCCGGATCAGTTTGGCCAGCTTGTTTGCCCGGCGCTGGCCAGTTCCAAGGCTCCCGATTGAATGATGCCGAGGCCGTTGCTGCCGGGAGCCGCCAGGGCCGGCAAGGGGCCGGCGGCGGACATATTGGAGTAGAGATCGTTGCCTTCGCTGATTAAGGCCTGCGGGTCCTGGAAATCCTGCAGCATGACCTGCCCGCACAAAAACCAGGCGCCGTCGGAAAGTTGCACGGTGATTTTGCCCCACTCGTCGATGGTATAGCACACCATGGTGGAGCCGGGAACGGAGCCGGGAGGCAGGCCCGCGGCGTTGATTTGCAGGTCGCCCACGGTGGAGAGGGCGCCCCCGATCCTTCCCTGCAGGCGCGCGCCGGCGCCGGTCAACAGATAGCCATTGCCGTCAACACTAAAATGGCCCGCCTGCGTGGCATAACGCCCGTCGGTCACCAGATCACGCACGACAAAATAGCCGTTGCCCATAATGGCCAGATCCAAGGCCGCGCCGGCGACGAGCCCGTTGGCATCATCACGGTCGATGACATCCCTCTGATTTTGGCTGGCTGCGTGCTCGAGCACGGTTGAAGGGGATGAAGCGCTCACAAGCACTTATATTTTTGCAGCCTGGACTGGCCGGCGTTTGCAACGGGTTCGGTGGAGGCCAGTGGGGCGAGTCCAAGGCCGCCTGCTTTGCCGGTCAAATCGAGGATGGCCACGTTTTGCGCCGGGGCGACGTGCCAGGAAATCTTCAGGCGCACCGGCGCTTCGCCGTCCTGCGCCCCAGAATTGGACACGCTCGGGGCGCCTGAGACAGTGCTGGACGGCACTTTTGGCGCTTTTTTCCCCGAACACTCATTCTCATTAGCGAAATAATTCATTCAATTCCACTAACAGCATCGGTCATGCCAGTTGGAGGATTAACAGCTTTCAGACAAGGCAGTTCTGAGTTTTCGGCGGTCAGGGCGGCACACTGGGCGGCTGTTGTGTCGTGCTCTTGAGGACGGGGGGAAGTTGCGTGTTTTCCGGGAGGGCGGCTTCGAGCGGGCGGCCAGCATGGCGTGCAAGGCGGCATTGGCGCGGCGTTCGGCTTGATGGAGCGCGGCAATGCACTCTTCGCGCCGCTTTTCGAGCAAGCGATAGGAGTTTTGGGCCTGGGTGGCCAGGGCGGCCCGGGCGATGCGGACAGCCTGGGCGGCCCGGCCGGCGGCCCCTGCGCCGTCCAATAATTTGCGCATGACGGTCCATACTTGTTTGATTTGCTGATGGATCGTTTCGAGCAAATCGATGGCTTGTTGGCGGGCCAGCAGGGCGCGGACATATTCCTGGAGGGCCTCCTGTTCCGGGTTTGCGACGGCGTAATCGGCTTGGCTGTAGTGCGTATCAATCATAAATGGCAATGTCTTCACCCACCACCAAGCAACCAATGTGCCACAATTCAAAGAAGGCGAATAGCCGGACAAATGACCGTTGGCACGGGCTGGAGTCGGAATTTATTACCAGCCACATTCGGGGGATGGGAAAGAATGTCGCGTTTGCGAGCCTGTGGATTGCCAGCGGCCCCATGTTCATTTCCGAGTTGGGAATTGCATGCCCTGGTTCTGCGCTTGGAGCTTGAGGAGTGAGCCGTGGAACGTTTTACTTATCCTGATGGACGATTCGCATGGCAAACGTCAAACCTGGCTCATCTGCCTGGGGCTGGCGCTGGCCGTTCTGGCCGCCTACAGTCCGCTGTGGCATTGCCAATTTGTCTTGTTCGACGATAACGATTACGTCACCTCCAACGACATGGTGAAGCAAGGGGTCAGTTGGCCGGCCATCGTTTGGGCATTCTCGACTGTCCATGCCAGCAACTGGCATCCATTGACCTGGATTTCGCACATGGTGGATTTTCAGCTCTACGGAATGAACCCCGCCGACCACCACATCACCAGCCTGCTTTTGCATCTGGCCAATTCCATCCTCCTTTTTCTGCTGTTGCAACGCATGACCCGGGCGCGGTGGCCCGGCGCGCTGGCCGCCGCTCTCTTCGCGCTGCATCCGTTGCACGTCGAGTCGGTGGCCTGGATTTCCGAACGCAAGGACGTGTTGAGCACGTTGTTTTGGGTGCTGTCGGTTGGGGCGTACGTCCGTTATGCGGAGGAGTCCGCGGCGAACAGCCCGAAGTCCAAAACCTTTTACATCGGGTCGGTCGTCTTGTTCGCGCTGGGGCTGATGGCCAAGCCGATGCTGGTCACGCTGCCGTTCATTTTACTTCTTCTTGACTATTGGCCCTTGCAGCGCCTCCGGCCGCCCGTCGTCCGGTTGCTGGCGGAAAAGATGCCGTGGTTCATTCTGGCTGTTGCGTCGTGCGTCGTTACTTTTGTGGCGCAGCAGCGCGGCGGCTCGCTGGCGTCGATGGCCAGTGTGCCGCTGTGGGCGCGTTTGGAAAACGTGCCCGTTGCTTACGCCCGCTATCTGGGAAGAACCTTCAACCCTGTCGATTTGGCGGTGTATTATCCGCTTCCCCGCCAATGGCCGGTTTGGGAAGTGGCCGGCTCCATCGCGCTCCTGGCGCTGATAACGGCTTGGGTGGTTTGGCGCGTCCGCGCGCAACGGTATTTGGCGGTGGGCTGGCTGTGGTTTCTGGGGATGTTGGCGCCCGTCATCGGGTTGGTTCACGTCGGCGCGCAGTCCATGGCCGACCGCTACGATTATCTTCCCAGCGTTGGACTGTTTATCATGATCATCTGGGCGGCGCGTGAATGGGTTCCGCGCTTGGGTGCGCAGGCTCCGGTCATTTTGGGAGGGCTGGCCGCGGCGGGTTGCCTGGCGGCAACTCGAATCCAGGCGCAGTATTGGAAGGACAGCGAAACCCTCTTTCGCCACGCTCTCGCAGTCACGGGGCAAAACGGCCTCATGGAAAGCAATCTGGGCAAGGTTCTTCTCCAGGAAGGCCGCGTGGATGAGGCGCTGCCCCACCTGCTTCAAGCCGTGGAGTTCGCTCCCGATTATCCGCTGCCTCATTACAACCTGGGCACCGCGTTGCTGGCCAGGGGGAAAGTGGCCGAGGCGCTCAGTCAATTTGAGATTCACGTTCGTCTTGCCCCGCGCGACCCTGTTGCCCAATACAACTTCGGCAGCGTTCTGCTGGCTCAAGGGCTGGCTGAAGACGCCATTCCCCATTTGGAAAAGGCCGTCCAAATCCGCCCCGGCTTGGCCGATTACCATTGCAAGCTGGGCGACGCCTGCCGCCGGGCGGGCCGCGCGGCGGAGGCGATCAGTCAATATGAAACAACACTGCAAATCCTCCCCCATCACGCCAGGGCCGCCTCCAGCCTGGCCTGGATGCTGGCCACCCATCCGGACCCTTCCCTCCGCAACGGCGCCCGGGCCGTCCAACTGGCCCTGCTCGCCGATCAACTTTCAGGCGGACAAGACCCGAAGGTGGTCGGTATTCTGGCCGCGGCTTATGCGGAAGCGGGGGATTTCCCAAAAGCCATCGCCACCGTGCGGCGCGCATTGCAGTTGGCCGGCGCGGAGAGCGATTCCGCGCTGGCCGGGGCGCTGCGGGCGCAACTGGCTTCTTATGGCGCCGGTTCGCCATTTCGCGAAAAGTAAGAATTAAGAAAAATGAAAAACAGCCGGGATGCCTTTTTTGACTTCTTAATTCATACTTCCTGCTTCTTGCTTTCTTCCACGTCCCGTTCAATCTGCTGTTGCAGGGCGGCCGCCGATGGGAATTGGCGTTCTTCGCGCAGTTTCTTGAGGAACGTCAATTCGATTTCCTGGCCGTAAATGTCTCCCGCAAAATCCAGCAGGTGCGCTTCCACGCACAATCCGCCTTCGGATGAATACACGGTGGGACGGCGGCCGATGTTGACCGCCGCGCGATGAGTTTCCCCGCCCCATCGCGCGTCCGCCGCATAGACGCCTGCGGGCGGAACAAGGATGCCGGCCACATCGAGATTGGCCGTCGGGAAACCGAGCTTTCGTCCGAGACGCGCGCCGGCGATGACCGGCCCGCACAAGGTGTAGGTCCGGCCCAGCATTTGCCCGGCCAAATCAAACTGGACCGCGCGAACGGCCTCGCGAATGCGAGTGCTGCTCACGGGCTGGCCGCCCAGGAAAACATCGGGCAGGGCATGGAGCGCGAAGCCCAATTCCCCTCCCAGCGCCTTGAGCAGCGCGACATCGCCCGAACGCCGGTGGCCGAACAGAAACGTCTCCCCCACACAAATGCCGCGAATGGCCTTGAAATCGCGCGCCAGGCTGCGAACGAATTGTTCGCCGGAAATTTCGCTGAAGGGCTTGTCAAAATGAATGACGCAGGCGGCGTCCAGGCCGAGGGAGGCGATGACCCGCAGTTTCTTCGGGAGCGGATAGATGAGCGGCGGAACATTTTGCGGCGTGACAACGGCGTTGGGATGGCGGTCGAACGTGACCACGACCGAAATGGCGCCGTGTTGCCGCGCTTCCTGGCGGGCACGGCCAATGACGCTTTGGTGGCCCAGATGCACGCCATCGAAAACGCCAATGGCCAGGCAAACGCCGCCCGGCCCGGGGTTCAAATCAGCGGCGGCATGGATGACATTCATCGAACAGGAGGCCGGTGTGTTTCAACCCGGCTGCGCCAGTTTCAAGAAGGGCAGGACCCGCTTCTGCAACTCACTGGATGAGAGCTTGAGAGCGTCTTCAAAAGGGATCGAGTCCTTTACGTCAAATTTCCCGGAAACGACCCGCCGCAAGGAAGCCAGATGCGCGCCGCAACCGATTTTTTGGCCGACTTCGTGGGCCAGGGCGCGCACGTAGGTGCCCTTGGTGCAGGCGATGCGGAATTGGCCGAGCGGCTCGGAGTAGCTGGCAAAACGAAAGCTGTAAATGTGAATCAGGCGCGCTTTGCGTTCCACTTCAATGCCCTTGCGGGCCATTTTGTAAAGAGGCACGCCCTTGATCTTGACGGCCGAAACCATGGGAGGCGTTTGCATCAGGTCGCCCTGGAAAGTGGCCGCCGTGGCGTTCAACTCCTCCAGCGTGAGGGGCGGCACGGGCAATGAGGAAACCAGTTCGCCGTCGGCGTCGTAACTATCCGTTGTCTCGCCGAATTTTATCGCGCCCTCATAGACTTTGTCATCGGACATGAGCTTTTCGGAAAGCTTGGTGCCTTTTCCCAAAACGATGATGAGCAGACCGGTGGCGTTGGGGTCAAGGGTTCCGCAATGGCCGGCCTTTTCCAGTCGAAAGGCGCGGCGCAACGCGTCCACCACGTCGTGCGAGGTCGGCCCCGCCGGTTTGTCAATCAGGACCGCGCCATCGAATGGATCAAAGGAATGCATGAATCAGCGGGCGGAATCGAGGGCCTTTTTAATCGCGCCGATCACCCGGCGCTGCACGGAAAGGGGTTGGCCGGCAATGCGCGCGCCGGCCGCCGCCGCGTGGCCGCCGCCGCCAAATTGCGAGAGGATTTCGTTGACATTGATCTGCGGAGATTTCGAGCGCAGGCTCACGCGGATCAGGTCCTCCCCGACTTCTTCAAAAACGCACGCGACCACCACCGGTTCGATGGCGCGAATATGATCGATCAGGCCCTCGGTATCGCTGCGATCCGCCCCGGTGCGCGCGAAATCCTTCTTCTTGAGCCAAAGCCAGGCGATCTGGTTGTTGTGCGTCAGGTGAAAATGGCTGTAAACGTGCTTGAGCAAACGGACGCGGGAGAGGGAAAATGACTGATAGACCTCGTGACAAATGGTTTCCAGGTTCGCCCCCAGCCTCACCAGTTCGCCGGCGGTGTGATAGGTCAACGGCTTGGTGGTGGGATATTGGAAGGAACCCGTGTCGGTCGAAACCGCCGTGAACAGGCAATCGGCAATGGCAGGCGTGATGGGCCAGTTGGCCGCTTGCAACAGCCGGAAAATCAATTCGCCCGTGGACGCTTCGCGCGCCGAAATCCAGTTCAAATCCCCGTAGCGCGTGTTGCTCTGATGATGGTCGATGTTGATGAGGAATTTGCGCTGCCCGACGGCCGGAGCCACCGTGCCCAAGCGGTCGAAAGAGGCGCAATCGACCGTGAAGACCAGGTCGAACACCTGCGCGCCGCCGGGTTTTTGCAGGAGTTTGTCCGGATCCAGGAAAGCATACTTTTGCGGCATGTCGTCTTCGTTCCAACAGGAAACGTCCTTGCCCTGCTTGCGCAAGGCCAGGGTCAGGCCCAATTCCGAGCCGACGCAATCGCCATCGGGACGAACATGGCCCGCGACGCAGATGGACTGGCTTTCGGCGATCCTGTCCAGAATGCGGTCAATGATCTTGAGGTGGGATTTCATTCCGGTTCCGGGGGGAAGGATTTCTCCAATTCGTCCAGGATTCTCAACACCCGATTGCCCCGTTCAATGGACTCATCGAGGATGAAGCGCAGTTGCGGGGTGTATTTGAGAACGATGGCCCTGCCGACCATGCCTTGAATGCGTTTGCGCTTTTTCTCCAGCTCCTCCATGGCCCTTTTCTTTTGGGCGTCGCCGCCCAGGACCCCGACGAAGACCGAGGCCGTTTTCAGATTGGGGGCGACGTTGACGTCGTTGACATTAATCAGGCCGACTTCGCTGACGGGCAATTCGCGGCGGATGACTTCGCCGATTTCGCGCTTCAACAATTTGCGCACGCGTTCCATTCTCAGGGACATGGCAACCTCCTGGGTATCAAGCCACTTTCGGGGCTGTTTTTTCGGTGGTGTAACATTCGATGGCATCGCCGACCTGCATTTCATTGAAACCTTCGATGCGGATGCCGCACTCCATGCCGGCGCGCACTTCGTTGACTTCATCCTGGAACCGGCGCAGGGTCTGGATAATGCCTTCGTAAATCAAGCCTTTGCGGCGCAGGACGCGGGCTTTTCCACGCACGATGCGCCCGCTGCTCACCATGCAGCCGGCCACGTTGCCGCCTTTGGACAATTCGAAAATCTTGCGGACTTCCGCCGAACCAATCACGACCTCCTTGACATCCGGCTCCAGCAAACCGGCCATCGCCTCTTTGACCTGATCGATCAGTTCATAAATGATGGAATACAGTTTGATCTGCACGCCCTCCCGCTTGGCCAGATCGGCCACGTCAACATCGATGCGCGTGTGAAAGCCAAGAATGATGGCCTCGGAAGCCGAGGCGAGCAGCACATCGGATTCCGTAATCGTCCCAACCGCGCTGTGGATCACTTCCAACGAAACCAGGCCGCCTTCGATTTTCTTGAGCGCTTCGACAATGGCCTCAACCGAACCTTGCATGTCCGCTTTGACGACCACTCCGAGCGCCTTGGCCTGTGAAGCGTCGAGCGTGGCAAACAGATTCTCCAGCGTGACTTTGGCCCGGATTTCGGTCGATTGCGTCCGCGCCTCCTGGGTGCGTTGGTCGGCCAGGTCCCGCGCGGCTTTTTCGTCTTCCAGGACGCTGAATTCCAAGCCGGCTTCGGGAATCCCGTTGAGACCGAGGATTTTCACCGCGACCGAGGGGCCGGCCTCTTTCTGGCGCGCGCCTTCCTCGCTGATCAGAGCACGCACTTTGCCCCAGTAGGGGCCGCAAATCACCACGTCGCCCACCCGCAAAGTGCCTTTGCGCACCAACACGGTGGCGGTGGGGCCGCCGGGTTCCAGACCCGACTCGATCACGTTGCCTTTGGCGCGACGATCCGGGTTGGCCTTCAGTTCGAGCAAATCGGCCTGCAGTAATATCATTTCCAACAGCTTGTCAACGCCCTGCTTGGTCAACGCGGAGACATCGACGAAAATCGTTTCCCCGCCCCAGTCGTCCGGCACCAGGCCCCTTTCCTGGAGTTGCTGGCGGACTTTCATCGGATTGGCGTTGGGATGGTCGCACTTGTTGACTGCCACAAGAATGGGGACCCTGGCCGCTTGCGCGTGACTCAGCGCCTCCAACGTTTGCGGCATGACGCCGTCATTGGCCGCCACCACCAGTACCACGATATCCGTCACCGTCGCCCCGCGCGCGCGCATGGCGCTGAAGGCGGCGTGGCCCGGGGTGTCCAGAAATGTGATTTGTTGCAGGTCATTTTTCCGCTCCGGATGAGGAAACGAGATCGTGTAGGCGCCAATATGCTGGGTGATCCCGCCGGCTTCCCCCGCCGCCACGTTGGCTTTCCGAATCCCGTCCAGCAGGGTCGTTTTGCCGTGATCGACATGCCCCATGATGGTGACCACTGGCGGGCGCGGCTTCATTTCTTCCGGCTTGTCCTCGATGTCCAGCTCGACCTTCCTGACCGGAGTATGGGTCCCGCCGCCCCGCTCCCGCTTTTCCACCTCGAAACGGAAATTGTACTTGGCGCAAATCTTTTGCGCGACATCTTCGTCGATGGACTGGTTGACATTGGCAAATACGCCCACTTCCATCAGATCGGCGATGATTTGAAAGGGTTTGCGCTTCAGTTGCTCCGCCAGATCGCGGACAATGATGGGCGGTTTCAACGTGATCATTTCGCCGGAAGCGGGCGAAACAAACTTGTCCGGCTTGGGAGGCGCCGGGGTGGCCGGCGGTTTTTGCGCTGATTTCTGCCCCAATCTTTGGCCGGGGAAAGGCTGGGCGGCCGGAGCCGTGGCTCCGCCTCGAACAGCGCGAATATCGCCGCGCCGCGCAAAATCAGTTTTGCCGCCGGCGAAACCACGGGCGGCCGGTTTCTCGGGCGGCGGGCGGGGCGCCGGCTTTGCCGGCAACACAACAAAACCGACCTTTTCACCAATTCCAGGCAAATGGGGCGGCAACGGCGGCGCGGGGGGCGCGGGGGCCGGAATTTCCGCCGGCATAAGCGGCGGTTCGTGATCCACCTTTGCCGTGGGAGCGGCTGGGGCCGCGGGCGCGGAGGTCCCGACGGCCTCCACTGCCGGCGGCGGGGCCGGGGTTTCGACGGATCCTGGCAATGCTTCCGCGGGCGCGGGGGAAACGCCAGGTTCCCGGGCCGGCTCAGATATAAGAGTGATCGGCGCCGGGGGGAGGGGGGGCAATCGAAACAGCTTGAACCGGTGCGGGAGCGGGTGTTTGAGGGTGCTCCTTGACCAGTTCTTCCTCAAGAAACTCAGCGGTGATTTTGTCCAGCGAACTGGAGGGAACCTTCGCGGCCGGCATGCCCAATGCCTTGGCCTTGGCAAGCACGACCTTGCTTTCGATGCCAAGTTTCTTTGCTAAGTCGTAAATACGAACGGGCATAATAATTTTTCGGGCAATTGGCCCACAAAGCTCTCATGACCTTAACATGCCAACATTGTGAACTTCCAGCCCATATAATCAGGGCGACTCCGGCTTGGCGGGGGTTTCCCCGCCATTGCGCCGCGCCGCTTCGGCCTTGATTGCTTCCATGATCGCAGGCGCCTGGCCCTTGATCAGGTCAATCTGTTCCAAATCACTCGATTCCGCCTGAAACAAAGCTTCCAAAGTCGAAAATCCCGCGTGCACCAAAACACTGGCGATTTCCGGGGTGAGGCCGGGAACGGCGGCGATGGTTTGCACCGCTTGCGCGACCTTTTCTTCAAAACCAAAGATGACAACCGTTTCCGGTTCGATGTCAATTTGCCAGCCCGTCAGCTTCGATGTCAGGCGGGCGTTTTGGCCGCGCTTGCCGATGGCCAGGGAAAGCTGGTCCTCCGCCACCATGATTTTCACCCGGTGCCGGGCTTCATCCACGATGAACGCCTTGAGTTGGGCGGGGGCCAGCGCGTTGGCAATATAGTTCTTGATGTTCGCGTCCCACTTGATGATATCGACCTTTTCGTTGTTCAGCTCGCGCACGATATTCTTGACACGCTGGCCGCGCAAGCCGACACAGGCGCCGACCGGGTCCACCTTCGGGTCGCGGGTATGGACGGCGAGCTTGGTGCGGAAGCCGGGTTCACGGGCAATGCCTTTGACTTCAATGGTGCCGTCGTTGATTTCCGAAACTTCCAGTTGGAAAAGCTTTATGACAAACTGCGGGTCGGCCCGCGAAAGGATGATCTCGGGGCCGTGCGGCCCGCTTTCCACGGCCTTCACATAGCAGCGAATGCGTTCGCCAATTTGATATTCCTCGGTCGGGACGCGTTCCCGGTTGGGCAGCAACGCCTCATATTTTCCCAGATCAATGGTCACGTCGGACCGCTCAAAACGGCGGACGACTCCGCTCATGATGTCACCGACCCGGTCTTTGAATTCCGTAAAAATCAGTTGTTTTTCCGCGCGGCGAATATGCTGCATCAGCGCCTGCTTGGCGTATTGCGAAGCGATCCGTCCGAATCCCGCCGGGGTGACTTCCTTCTCCAACTCGTCGCCCAATTGGGCGTCGGCCTTGATGCGGCGGGCGTCAAAAACCGAGATCTGGTCGTGCTTGGAAACGACCTTTTCAGAGACAACCAGCTTGGCAAAGGCCTTGATGTCCCCGTTCTTGGTATCGATGGCGCAACGCAACTCCCGCGCCGGACCGACCGCCTTTTTTGCGGCCGAAACCAGCGCTTCTTCCACTGCCTGGACCAGGACGTCGCGACTAATGCCCTTTTCGCGCTCCCAGAATTCCAACACTGCCAAAAAATCCGCGTTCATAACATTTCTATTTTCCCCACACGGGGAATAAAAAAGCCGGCAGAACCTGGCTCTCCGACTTCCGCGCTGGACAAATCCAGCAAAACAAACTGTACGTTGCCGGTTCATCATACCCAACCCGGCGCAACCGTCAAGCTCCAAAACGCGGTTTTGTTGTGCGTAATGAAAGGCCCGGGAAATTGGTATTTGCCTAAACGGGCTAATGGAGGAGCCCTGCGATTACTTAATCCACGGCTGCCGTTCGGCCACTTCCCGGAGGCTGACGGGATTGGTGGAGGGCTGGCCCAACCCACCCAGTATGTTGCGCAGGAAACTCGCCCCAAAAATAACGTTGTTGGTGCAGGAGGCGTCGTTGACCTGAAAGGCCTTCCCGCCGCAATCATTGACCACCAGGCTTTGAAAATTGTTGCCGATGCATTGGGTGTCGGGGCAGAGCCGCCAGCCCTGGGCGGTGTGAGCGGCGGCCTGGGCCATGAAAACTCCATCGTGATGGCTCTTGGAAATGGTCAGCCTCTGAAACGAATTATTGCGGGAGTCGCGCATGAAAATACCCAGATCGTTGCCCGCCAACTCCGCGTTGGTGATGAAATTGTGGTTGAAGGCCAGGTCCAATGACATGCCCGCCCCCAGATTGTCATGCAGGCGCAGGCCGTCGAAACGGCTTTCCTCGGTCTGGTAACAGGCCAGTCCGTCGAATTGGTTGTCATAGGAGTCGAGATCGTTCACCTGGAGGCGGCGGACCGCGGCGGTGACCAGGCCGCCGGAGCGGCAACGGCAACAGACCACATGTTCGACCGCCGCATCGGTCACGTTCCAAATTTGCACGCCATTGTTATTGAACTCGGAGCCGTCGCCGGCGGTTCGCCAAAACTCCAGCTTCTGGTTCTTCCGATTGCCGTCAATCCGCAGGTCCGCCAGGCGCAGATGCGCCGCCGGAGGCTGTGTTTGGGTCATGGGCGGCCCAAGAATCACCACCGGGCAATCGGCCCCGTCCGCCAGATGCAGGAGGGTGGCCGGGCCGCTGCCGCGCAACGTCTGGTAATCGTGCCGCAACAGGAGCGGCTGGGAGATTTCATAGGTTCCGGCGCTGAGAACCACTTCGCCGTTGGGCGGCAAGCCGTCCAGCGCCTTTTGGATTTCCGCGCCGGTGGAATTGGCGGGCAACGTGACAATGACCGGAGGCGCTCCGAACGCGGCGTTGCAGACCATCCCCAGCGCCAACAACGGCAACGTGGCACGGATTAGATCAAAAAATGGGGCAAAACGGGCTAAAAAGGGGGATTTTGAACTGGATGTTGCGCGTCTTTGGCAGCGGGTCGTAAGTTGCTGTCCAAGATGGTTTAACATGGCTAATATCAAGCATCAAAGATGCCATTCCCAAAGCGTAGAGTGGACAGCAGTGGTTTGGCCCGGATGCCATCGACCTGAAAGAATCTCTTTGCAAGATTCAATTGCGGGCCTCGTATGGAAAGATGGCAGGAACCGGGTATAAAGCACGGGACGCCAAGGAGGTTGTCTGCCGGTTGAACAGGTGATGGCAAAGGCCGTCAAATCAGTGTGGTGGAGAAGAGAGGAATTATCTCTTGAAATTAATCAGGGGGGCGGGCACAATGAGGACACTTGAAAGGCACCGAAATCAGACGCGCCAGCGCCGCTGACGCCCCGAAGTGGCTGGATTTAGTCCAGGCGACTTTGGGCGCCCAATACCCCGTAAAAGCCATTTACGATCCGGGTTGGATCGCGAGCCAACTGGATGTCGAGACGGGCCAGGAAACGTGGGTGGCGGAAGTCGATGGGCGGTTCAATGGCAGTGTTTCCTTTCTGAAGCCGGACAGTGTCAGTTCCAATCCGGTGGCCAATTTGGGCCGCAACCTGATTCGGCCGGAAGGCGTGGCGGACGGTTCAGCGGAAAAGCTGCTGCGATCAGTCAAAGACCTGACGGCCCAACGCAACGAAATGGTCATCGTGAGGATTGCCGCCACGGACAACGCGCAACAGATTCTCTTCGAGAATCTGGGTTATGTTTGTGTGGGGTTTCAACCGCTCAAACACATGCTCCAGCAAAGAGTGGGCGTTTTGTTCTATGTTCACGGGGCCAACTCGGTCCTGGTGACCCGCACACCGCTTTCGGAGTCCCTTCCTCACGTCAGCGAACTGGGCGCAGCCGTGCTGGAAAAATTGCAGATTCCCAACGCGATGGTGGTGCGGGACGGGGCCAGTGGGTATCCGTTGCAATGCGACTTGAAGGTGCAGGAGGCGACGATGGAGGAGTACCAACTGTGGCGCGTCCAGGCCGAAAGTTCCAATCCGCCTGCGGAAGTGTCGGGGCGGTTCAATTACGGGCTGGGTCTGATGCGCATCCCCGGGAGTCCGGCGATGCGGGCTTTGCTGGGGGAGCAGGATAAAAAGAAGGTGGCGGGCCTCAGTTATTATTTTGACGAACAGGACCGGTGCGCGCGAGTGACCGAGGCGTTTTGCTGCGACGATCTATCGATGGGGGCGCTGCTGGCTCATGCGTTGCATTCGGTGCAGGAACAGTTAAACGCCGTTTACACGGAAGTGGACATTCTGGCGACGGCGCCGCGCCTGCTCAAAAGCGCCGAGCAACTGGGCTTTGTGCCGGTGGCGTATCTGCCCGCCTTCTTTTGCGGCAAGGGCAGGTTTTCGGACGTGGTCAAAATGGTGAAATTGAATTTGCCCTATTCGCTGGAAAGCGGCGAATTCACGGCGCACGCCAGGAACATGGTTAAAATTATTGACCGCAATTTCGAGGACCAAAAACTGGGGCTGGCCATTATCAATCTGTTGCGGCCATTGTCGATGTTCGCGGGGCTGGGCGATGGAGAACTGCGCAAGATCGCGCGTCTGTTCGTGCAAAAGCTCTACCGGCCCGGTGAGCAGGTCTTTGCCAAAGGGGATTCCGGCGATGAAGCTTTTATTGTGCTGCGGGGAAAAATCAGCATTAAACTCGAGTCGGAGTCTCCGGCAGTGGCCCAGTTGGGCGACGGGAAAGTTTTCGGCGAACTGGCCTTTTTGGATGGGTCGCCGCGGGCCGCCTTTGCCGTCGCCACCCAGCCGAGCATTTTGCTGGTCATGAAACGGACGGCCTTCGCCGAAGTGGTGCGGCGCGAGCCTAATCTGGGCATGGTGGTGATGCGCAACATCGCCCAGGACCTGGCCCTCAAACTGCGGAGCGTCAACGAGACGCTGGCCAGCGTCAAAAAAGCGCCCGCCAAAACCTAACTCCACGCCACGGCGACGCTCAATTTTTTGCCGTAACGATTGGTGTAGTGCAATTGCTTGTGGGAGAGTCCGTACTCATGCACCAGCCGGGTGAGCTTCACGTCGTAGCAACAGTATTCAGCCAGTTCCAGCATCCTGCCTTCTTTGTACCAGCGAATCGCCTGCAACCCTTCGCCGGTCTTTTCCACTCCGAGGGTCGCGTGCGCAATGGCATCCAGGGAGAGCCGGTGCTGCAACGTTTTTTGCAGCTCCACCAGCATGTCCAGCGTCGGCACCTGTTCGATGTCGAAAAAGGGATTATGTCCCAACAGCACCTCGTAATCAAAACGCAGGCTGTTAAAGCCCACCACCAAGTCCGCCCGGCGCAATTCGTCAATCAAGGCGTTGACTTCATTCTCCCCATAAATCCTGTACCCGCCGCGGCCCGTGCTGTAAGTGACGCCGACACTCATGCGCATGTCGCGAATTTTGTCCCAGCCGCCCACCTCATCGGCCGACTTCTGCGTTTCCAGATCAAAATAAACAATGTTTTTCATCGCAACTTCCGCCGCGTTTATATACGGCCAAAAGACAATTTGGAAGCATTTCCCGGTTTTTTCCCCGTTGCCGCCGCCATTGCAATTTCCGCCGCCGCCACTTAGCTTTCCCCTCCATGATCCGGCTGGTTCTATTTGATGTTGATGGGACGCTCATCCACTCGGGTGGGGTGGGGGTGAAGGCCTTTGCCCGCGCCTTCGCCAGCGAATTTGGCGTCAACAACGGTGCCGAACGCCTTAAGTTTGCCGGACGGACGGATGTCTCCCTCGTGCGCGAATTCTTTTCCAACCAGCAAATCGAAGCGTCGCCCAAAAATTTCGGGCGTTTTTTCCAGGCCTATTTGTTTTGGCTGGAACAAATGATTCGCGACTGCAAAGGCGGCGCGTGCCGGGGGGCGCTGCAGTTTTATCACTCCCTTGAAATTCTGCCGCAACCTCCGTTGTTTGGCCTGCTGACCGGCAACATCCGCGAGGGCGCGCGCATCAAGCTGCAACATTACAACCTGTGGGAAAAATTTCCCTTTGGCGCTTTTGCGGACGATCATGAGGAACGCGACCGCATCGCCGCCATCGCCCGGGAACGGGGCAGCGAACGCTTCGGCCGCCCCTTGCGCGGCGACGAAATCCTGGTCATTGGCGACACGCCGATGGACATCCGTTGCGCCCGCGCCATCCAGGCCAAGGCACTGGCCGTGGCCACCGGCTCGTTCACCGTGGAGGAGTTGTTGCGGCACGCGCCCGATTGGGCCGTGCCGGATTTGTCAAGAATCGCCGTGCAGGAAGTGATGGGCGCAAACTAATCAGTGCGAGTGCGGCCTGCCCGTGCCGCATAAGCCGCACGAGCCGGGATTGCCGCTGCAAGAGGCCGCTTCCGACGATCCTCCGCCCACGCTCGAAGCGAAAACCGACAATTTCTTCGTCAATCGCTTTGCGCCGCACTTGGGACAAGCGGTCCCCTTCCAACGACTGGAACGGAGGAGGATTTCGCTGTCCGCCCCGCACTTCTCACAATGAAACTCATAGATCGGCATGTCTGGAAAATAGACCTTCCGGTTCGATACATCAATTCAAAATCCGCCGGGAGGCGCAAGTCAGATTTGCCTTTCAGTTTGAAAGTTAGGGTGCAACAAGGGTGCTACAATTTGGCTTATTTGTTGCACCTGTAGCACCCTGGCAGCACACCCACCGCGTCCGCTCATGGCAAAGGCGGCGTGGAGGCCAGAATCCAAGCGACACTGGCCGCATTTCTATTTCTCTGAAAACAGAGAGGAACCCAACACGAAAAGCAACAAAGCGGCAACATGTAGCTTCTTTTCTGGATTCATTAAAAGCCTCAACCCAGAGTTTCCAGCGCCCCGTCGAGGCGCAAATATGCTGCGAATTCGTCAATAAAACACGGCTTGCCGTCGGCCGATCTGGTTTTTGGACTGTTAAAAATGCCTTGCGCCAAAGGCGATTCATCGCTACGTTTTGCCGCTCGAATCGTCGTGGGTTGGTAGCTCAGTTGGTAGAGCAGCGCCCTTTTAAGGCGTTGGTCCCGGGTTCGAGTCCCGGCCAACCCATTTTTCGCTCCGCGAAAAATGCCGCGCCGTAGCGTCTGACGCGAAGGCGGGCCGATTTCGCCATCGAACCGGCGGGCTACGGCCTGGCAAGCCATCTTTCAGTGTCGCAACACGGCAAATCCCTTTTACACCAATATTTGCGCTTAAGCCTCCGGCTGGCGGGTCAACTCCAGTTTCAGAGCCTTGAGGGAGAGACGAATGTCCATGATGAAAGTGATCAGCGACACCACCAGCGATACCAGGCAACAGATAAAAATCAGACTGATGACGACGGAGGATTCCCACTTCATCAAGGCCGCAAGGAACAGCGCGAGGATGAGGATCGCGGCAAACAGGGCGCTGAGGGCACACATGACAATGGAAAACTGAATCAGGCGCGCCCGGCGATAAATAACCTCCACCTGGTTCGCCAGCCGCGGACGGTCGGCGGCGGCGGCCTTGCGCATCTCCCGGTGGATTTGGCGCGTGCGATCCACGGCGCGGCCAAAACGGTTGGTCAGCGAGAGCAGCAGCAACCCCACGCCGGAAATCAAGATGACCGGGGCGATGGCGATTTGCAGCACCGGAATCAGTTCAGTGAGGTGGGTGGACGGCATCATCGCAGGTCAATCGAAGGGGAAGGAAGCGGACGGCAATGCGACCGCATCCAAAACGCAAGAGAAAGCGCGCCATCCACACATGGCTGGCAACCGTAACAAAGAAAGCTCTCTTTTGCAACACCCCGCTCTGCCGCGTCCGGCGCGAAGGCGGGCGGGTTGTGCCACCGAACCGGCGGGCTACGGCCCGGCAAGCCATCTTTCAGTCATGCAACACGGTAAATCGCTTTCTGCTCAATCCGGTTGAATGTTGTCCAATGAAGGGGTCTTCGGAAATTGGCATTCGCTCATTTTGTTTGCCACTGACCCGTTCGTGATCCTTTCGCGATCCGCTGCCCGATCAATCTGTGTGAATCTTCGATTTGATCCATTTTCCGGACGGGCTGAGGTCCGAAGCCTGCCAGGGGCCATCGATATTCACTTTCGGCTTGAGGGCGGCACTGCCTTCATCCGCGGGGCTGAAAGACCAGTTGATCCAACTGATCTTGTGCTGGTCCATCCAACGAATCCATTCCGCAGCCTCGTCAAAATAAAGCCCGCCTTTTCCAGTGTAATCGGTCAGCCCCCACTCTGAGACAAAAATCGCCAACCCCTTGGACAAGGCGTAATCCGCGGCGCGGCGCAGCTCGCCGCGGTGCGAGCCGGCATAAAAGTGCAGCGCATACATGACATTCGGGAAGTCCAGCGGAGCATACGCCGCCGCGCCCAGGCCCTTGCTCCATGACTCGGTGCCGACAATGATGACACCATCCGGATCAATCGCGCGAATGGCGGGGATGATGAAATTGGCGTAAGCCTTGATTTCCTGCCAGGTTGCCCCGGGACCGTTGGGTTCGTTGCAGATTTCATAAATCACGTTGGGATGACCGAGGTAGGCCCCGGCCATCTCCTCGAAGAATTCCTTTGCCTGCTCCTTGTAACGGTTGGGGTTGCCGTCCTCAAGAATATGCCAGTCGATGATGACATAGATATCGTGACGCAGCGCCGCGTCCACGATGAGTTTGACCGCCTGTTTCACCCCGGGTTCCCGGATGTAACTCGAACCATAACTATCCGTGTACATGGAAGCCCGGACCACGGAGACACGCCAGTCATCCACCAGATGGCCCACGGTATTGGTCCCAAACGGGAAGATTTTCAAGTCGTATGAACCCATTCCCTGGAGTTGAAACGGGTTGCCGGATTGATCGCACAACTGCCCGTTCTTCACCTGAAGCCGGCCATGGCGGTGGACAACCCCGGAGCCGGAATTTTCCTTGACGCCGGCCTGGCCTGTGCAACAGGCCAGAACAAAAGAAAATGCCAAATACAATAAACGCGGAGGAACGGGATGTAACGGATGTCGCCGGCTCATGGCCGGCCACTGTATCAGGCTGGGGAATGCCGTCAAATGCAAAAGTCCAAGTTTATGGCCTGCGGGTGCATCTCAGTTTGCATATGCGCACCGCTGATAGCCTGGGGCAATCGCGTGATTGACTGTTTTTGAAAACTTGGGCATGGTGGTTCCCGATGAAACCCAAGCAATCGCAATTATGAATGAATCACCACAGAAAAACGAAGGGGTGTCCTTCCTCGGCGTAACTGTCGCCTATCCGAGAACGGTGTGGGGAACGCTGCCGTATGCTTTCGTGTGCGCGACGATCGTGCTGGTTGCTTATTTCCTGGCCCCACATGCGCCGCCAGCGCGGAGACTTTGGGTGCCGACCGTCGTCGAGGCAAACGGAAGCCAGACGTCCATGGGAGAGACACGGCAGATGAATTTTTGGACGCCGTCGGCCCGGACCGGAGACTACATGACAAAGAGCGGCAGCGCGGCGCATGACCCGAGTAGCTGGCAATGCATCGCCAGCGATGAACCGGTGATGCAGTTCGGCATGATGCTGCACTCCAACGCAAATGTTCTAGGCTACCGCAGGACTGAAATGTGGGGGCATGGCCGCACCGTCTTCAAACCGGGCTGGTGGTGGACGGTCAACGTCATGACCAATTACTCGGTGGCTGAACTGGGGAATGCTTACCAATCGTTTTGGAAATGCACTGCGCCGGTGTTCATCGAGGTGGTCGATAACCGGGGGAGCGAACAGTAACGCGGCGGGGCGGATCTGAGATTTTTGCCACAAAGGAACGCAGAGAACACAAAGATTTTTGACAGGATTACCACCCTTTCTCTTTCACTGGCCCTTTCAGGAAGCCAGCGACTTCACGACCCAAAAAGTGCCAATAGTGAGGGTGACACGGACATGACACGGACATAACACCGACGCTGCGCCTGGCTGATGCCAGGCGGGGGGCACTGCGGCTTGTCGCTCAGAACAGGCCGACGACTTGGCCTTGTTCGTTGATGTCTATGAGTTCGGCGGACGGGACTTTGGGGAGGCCGGGCATCGTCATAATGTCGCCCAACAGGACAACAGCGAAGCCGGCCCCGGCGGAAATTTTGACGTCGCGGATTGGCACGGAGAATCCTTTCGGGCGGCCGATCAGGGCCGGGTCAGTCGAAAAGGAGTATTGCGTCTTGGCCATGCAGACAGGCAGACGTCCGAAGCCTTGATCCTCCAGGGCGCGAAATTTCTTCACGACCGTTGCATCGGCCATGATGTCGCCGGCTCCATAGATGTTTTGGGCAATGGCCCGGACCTTGTCCCACAAAGTCATCTCGTCGCCATAAAGGAAACGGAAACTGTCGTTCGGTTGGTCCGCCTGTTTGATCACCTCCGCGGCGAGTTCGACGGCGCCCGCGCCGCCTCTGGCCCAATGGTCGCACAGGAATGCGCGCACGCCGAGTTTCCCGCAATGCTGCCGGATGAGGGCTGTTTCATCGTCCGTATCGGTGGCGAAATAATTGATGGCAACGATGGGCGGGAAGCCGAACAACTGGATGTTCTCGATGTGTTTGTCCAGGTTGGCCAGACCCCGGGCAACGGCGGCTGGATTCGGCGTCTTGAGATCCGTCTTGCTGACACCGCCATGCATTTTCAAGGCGCGGACAGTGGCCACGATCACGACGGCGTTGGGGCGGATGCCGAATTGGCGGCATTTGATGTCGATGAATTTCTCCAAGCCGAGGTCGGCGCCGAAGCCGGCCTCGGTGACGGTATATTCGCTCAAGCGCATGGCCAGTTTGGTGGCCAGGACGCTGTTGCAACCGTGGGCGATGTTGCCGAAAGGCCCGCCATGGACAAAGGCCGGACTGCCTTCCAGGGATTGCACAAGGTTGGGTTTGAGGGCCTCGTGCAACAACACGGTCATCGCGCCATTGGCCTTGAGTTGGGCGCAGGTGACAGGCTGTTCGTTGCCAGTGTAGGCGACGATGATTCGGCCGAGCCGTTCGCGGAGTTCAGCCACGGATTGAGACAGGCTGAAAACAGCCATGACTTCGGAGGCGGCAGTAATGTCGAAGCCGCTCTCGTGGCAGACGCCGTTGGCCAGGCCGCCCAGACCGACGACGATCTGGCGCAGGGCGCGGTCGTTCATATCCATGACGCGCTTCCAGACAATCCGCGCCGGATTAATGCCGAGGGCGTTGCCGTGGTGAAGATGATTGTCGAGCATGGCCGAGAGCAGGTTGTTGGCGGTGGTGATGACCTGAAAATCGCCGGTGAAATGAAGATTGATGTCTTCCATCGGCACGACTTGGGCAGAACCACCGCCCGTGCCGCCGCCTTTGACGCCGAAGCAGGGGCCGACCGATGGTTCGCGCAGACAGATGGCAGCGCGCTTGCCCAGGCGGTTCAACGCGTCCGCCAGACCGATGGTCGTGGTGGTCTTGCCCTCGCCGGCAGGGGTTGGAGTGATGGCCGTAACGAGGATGAGTTTGCCGGGTTCGGCTTTTTCGAGCTGCTGGAAGAATTCGAGCGAGACCTTGGCTTTGTATCTGCCGTAATGATCGAGATGTTCGATGGGAATGCCAAGGCGGGCCGCGATTGTTTCGATCGGCAACATTTTCGCCTGGCGGGCGATCTCAATGTTCGGGGGAACGATTTTAGGAGCCATGTTTTCTTAGTTGGAAAATCGCTGGCGTCAGCCCAGTTCCTCTTTGAGCGCCTGCGCTATTTTTTTGGTCCATTGCTCGATCTGCCTGGCGTCGCGTCCTTCCAGGAGCAATCGTATTTTGGGTTCGGTGCCGGAATAGCGCAAAAAAACCCGGCCGCCTTGCGGCTTTAATGCGGCTTCGGCTTGCGCGATCAGGCGGCCGATTCCGGGCAGTTCCTCCAGCGGCCTCTTTTCCCGCACGACAATGTTGGTCAGCATCTGCGGGAAACGCGTCCAGCAGCGGGCCAGTTCCGAGAGGGATTTGTTGGTCGTCTTCATCACGCGCAGGATTTGCAAGGCGGCGATCAGGCCGTCTCCGGTCGTGCTGAAGTCGCGCAAAATAATGTGGCCGCTTTGTTCCCCGCCCACCGTCAAGTCCAGTTTCAGCATGGCCGCCAGCACGTTCTGGTCTCCCACCGTGGTGCGCACCATTTTTCCGCCCGCCGCCTCGATGGCCGCGTCCAATCCGGCATTGCTCATCACGGTGGCGACGAGGGTTTTCTTGGGGAGCGTTCCGCCGGCCAGCCGCTCCAGCGCGAGAATGGCCAGAATATCGTCGCCATCGATCAGCCTGCCCTTTTCGTCGCAGAGCAACATGCGGTCGGCGTCGCCGTCGTGGGCGAGTCCCAAATGCGCCTTGTGCTCGCGCACCAGACGACAGAGGTGTTCGGGATGCATTGAGCCGCAATCCTTGTTGATGTTCAACCCGTCGGGTTGATTGCCGTGGACAAAGATTTGCGCGCCCAATTCCCGCAGGACGCACGGAGTGGATTTATAAGCCGCGCCGTGGGCGCAATCGACGACGATGCGGAGGCCGTCCAATGTGAGATGGCGGGGGAAGGAACTTTTGGCGAATTCGATGTAGCGGCCCAAGGCGTCATCGATGCGCACCGCCTTGCCGATTTCCCTGGCCACGGGCCGGATTTTCTCAATCTCACCGCTGAAGACCAGGCGTTCGATGCGGTTTTCGATCCTTTCATCCAGCTTGTAGCCGTCGGCATGAAAGAATTTGATTCCGTTATCATCGTAGGGATTGTGGGAGGCGGTGATGACGATGCCGGCATCGGCGCGCAAACTGCGGGTGACGTAGGCCACGCCCGGCGTGGGCAGGGGGCCGATCAATAAAACGTCCACGCCCATCGAGAGCACGCCGGAGGTGAGGGCGTTTTCCAACATGTAGCCGGAGAGCCGGGTGTCCTTGCCGATGACGATTTTGTGTTTGCCATGCCCGCGCGATTCCGATTCCAGGTTTTTAAAGACGTGCGCCGCCGCCTGGCCCAGTTTCAGCGCCGTTTCGGCCGTGACCGGCTCGACGTTGGCGGTGCCGCGCACGCCGTCCGTGCCGAAGATTTTCTTTTTGCGACTCATGTTTTCTCCTCGTTACTTTGAAACTTGTTCAACGGCCACGGTCGTGGGGACGGTGGAAATCACATTTATTTCAGGGGGAGCGTCGGCATGCAGTTCTTCCGCCGCGCTTTGCCTGGAGTGAAACTTTGTCAAATCGACATAGACCCTGATGCCCTTGCGCAGGGCCGCTTTTTCGCCCACGGCGAACACCACGACTTCGTTGGGCGTGATTTTGAAAACACGGGCATCGCCCGGCGGCGCAACGATCGCCACGGGAACAGTGATATTATTGATGTTGAGCTGGCTGATGGATAATTCGTGGCGGATGCCATAATGAATGCCGAGCCAAATCACCGCGGCCAGGGCGACGGAGAAGAATTTAAGCCAGAAATTGCGCAGAATGAGGTCGGGCAGGATCATTTTTATTTGGGGGCCGCGCTCACCACCGCGGGGCCGGTTTTGGCCGGACCGAGCGCGGGACGAAACAAGTTGAGAATCTTATGCTGCTTGCCGGGCTTGATCAGAACCGAAGTCAGGAAGGCGCGCAATTGCTCCGCAGTCACTTGCCGCACCAACTGGCCCTTGTAAGCATAGGAAATCCAGCCGGTCTCTTCCGAGACCACTACCACGACCGCGTCCGTTTCTTCGGTCAACCCAATGGCCGCGCGATGGCGCGTGCCCAGGGAGGGATTGAGGTCCTGCCGTTGTGAGAGCGGGAAAATGCAGGCGGCGAAGGCGATGCGGTCTCCTTTGATGATGACGCCGCCGTCGTGTATGGCGTTGTTGGGAAAGAAAATCGTTTCCAACATTTCGGGCGTGGCCTCGCAATCCACGAGCAGGCCGGATTCGGTGGCTTCCTGCAAGTTGATGGATTGCTCAATGGCGATGAGAGCGCCGATGCGCACTTCGGCCAGGCGCTCGACGGTTTGGATGATGACCTCGATGTTTTCGCGTTGTTCGTGGCTGGTGGCGAAAAGGGGATGGGTGCCCAATTCAGCCAGAATCCGGCGCAGTTCCGGCTGGAAAATAATCAAGACCGCCACCGCCGCAAAGGCCACGAAGGAACGCAGCAGCCAGCTCAGCACTTCCAAATGGAGCAGGAAGGCCACGACGGTCAGGCCCAAGACCAACAGGATAAAGCCATAGACAACCGGCGCTCCCCGCGTGCCGCGCACGAATTTGAAGCTGTAGTAAATGCCGACCGCCAGAATGGCAATCTCCAGGACCGGCCGCCAGCCGTCATGCACCATGTTTATTATGTTCGGCATTCGTTTGCTGTTCCATCAGAGCTTCGGTCATCCGCAACGCCCCGCGCGTCGCCGCCACATCGTGGCACCGGATGATGTGCGCTCCATTTTTCACCCCCCAACACGCGCAAGCCAGCGATGGGGCGAGCCGGTCCATTGCGCCGGCCCATCGTCCCATAAAAGATTTGCGGGAGGCGCCCAATAATAGCGGGCGCTCCCATTTTGTAAAGTGGCGCAGTTCCACAAGCAACCGCAAATTGTCCACCTCCCGTTTGCCAAACCCGATTCCCACGTCGAGCACCACTTGCTCCCTCTTGACACCGCAGGCCTGCAATCGGCTCAATCGCTCTCCAAAAAAATCATTGATCTCCCTTGTGACGTCGGCATAGGAGGGGTTGACCTGCATGGTTTGGGGCGAGCCTTGCATGTGCATGGCCACGTAGCCCGCGCCGCTTTCCGCCGCCACGCGCCACATCTCCTCATCGCTGCGATTGGCCCCGATATCGTTGATGACGCTGGCGCCGGCCCGCAAAGCCTCCCGCGCCACCGCGGCTTTGACCGTGTCAATGGAAATGGGGATCGAGAGCCGGCCCGCCAGTTGTTCGATCACCGGGATGACACGCTTCAATTCTTCCGTTTCCGTCACCGGCGCCGCTCCGGGGCGCGAGGATTCCCCTCCCACGTCAATCATTTCCGCGCCTTCCCCCGCCAATTGCAGGGCGTGGCTGACGGCGGCGGAAGCGGTGGCAAACCGGCCGCCGTCGTAAAACGAATCCGGCGTCACGTTGACAATGCCCATGAGCAGGGCGGGGCGGGGGAAGACGAATTCAAATTGCCGCGCGCGCAAAATCATGGTTCCTGTGCCTCTTTTCCGTCCTAATCCTAATCTTAATCTTAATCCTAATCTCTGAGGATTAAGGCCGGTTGCGCGAAAGAGAAGGAGATTAGGATTAGGATTACGATTAAGATTAGGAGCCGGAAACTGCTAATCTTAATCGGTCTTTTCCCCAGCCCCCCGCTGTTCCACTACTTCGCCGCCTCGTAATTCTTCGCGGCCTCGGACCAATTGATCACGTTCCAAAAGGCCTTCAGGTACTCCGCGCGCCGGTTCTGGTATTTCAAATAGTAGGCGTGTTCCCAAACATCGACGCCAAAGACGGGACGCCCTTCGCAACCGGCAATCGCCTTGCCCATGAGGGGACTGTCCTGGTTGGCCGTGGAGCAAACTTCCAGTTTACCATGATTCACCACCAGCCACGCCCAGCCGCTGCCAAAGCGGGCCAATCCCGCCTTCTCGACCTCGCTTTTCAAGTTGTCAACACTGCCGAAGGCCGAGGTGATGGCGTCGGCCAACGTCCCGTTCGGCGCGCCGCCGGCTTGGGGGCCGAGGAGTTTCCAGAACATGGAATGATTGGCGTGGCCGCCGCCGTTGTTGCGCACGGCGGTGCGAATGTCGGTCGGAACCGTCTTGAGGCTGCCAATGAGCTGTTCAACGCTTTTCGTTTCCAGATCGGCTTTGCCGGCGACCGCCTTGTTCAGGTTGGCCACATAAGCGGCGTGATGTTTGTCATGATGAATTTCCATGGTTTGCGCGTCGAACCAGGGTTCGAGCGCCTCCTTGGGGTACGGAAGAGAAGGGAGTTCGTAAGGCATAATTTTTGCGTGTTAATTTTTCTGTTAATTTCCAATTTTATTGAGGCCGTCACATCGGCCAACGACTCTCCAAAAATAGCAAAGATCCGCCCGAACACAAGCCGCCGCTTTTGGCCGCCGGACAAAAAACGTTTTGCCACTTGAAGCAGCAACTTAATAGAAGTGGGCAGGTCATGGCTCAATACCACTCCGCTCAGGCGAGATGAACACTTTCCCGTCTCGCTCCCGTATCCACAGCATCACTTCTTCATCAGTAATCGCTAAAATACCCTGTGGCAAAAAAGTGACCGGCAGCGAACTCGTCGGGCGAAATCCGAAACGGCAATGGTATGTTTTCCCTCCGACGCAGACTATATTAGTAACCTCAAGATAAACTCCATCGGAAGCGTACACCGAACTGATAAGATTATAATGAGTTGGGCGACCAGCGGCAATCCATTGCTCATAAATCATTCCCAGTTTGGGGATCTGCATGTATAGCTGTTCCCTGTAAAGCTTCCGCTTGCAACCTTGCGTTAAGCCAAAAAGGATAATGAAGGCTACGATGTAAGCGGCAGAGCTTTTAAGTGCATAAAGGGATCGGCTCCACATATTCACATATTTTGATAAGTTCACTTTAGCGCGCCAGCGCCATAAAGTTTTTCAGCAAGCGCAAGCCCGTTTCCTGGCTTTTTTCCGGGTGAAATTGCGTCGCATAAACATTCCCAAGCCAAAGCATCGTTCAAGCCGCCTTATCCAAAGCCACAGAAACGCGCAAGCCCAGCGGTTTTAAAATTTCCTGCAATGTTTCCAAAGTCGGATTGCCGCCTTTTGAGAGAATCTTGTAGAGGCTTGGCCGTTTGAGACCAACGCGACCAGCCAGATTGCCCACGCCGCCGCCCGCCTCGACGACGTCTTTGAGCGCAATCAGAAAAGCCGCGCTGTCCTTTTCCGCCAGCACCCGCGCGAGATATTCCGCGGCATAACGCGGGTCTTCCAGCCGTTTCAGCAAATTGTCTTTGTAATTTTTAAGACGCATGTTTTGTAAATTGTTGCCACAATACACATTAGCGCGCCAGCGCCACAAAGTTTTTCAGCAGGCGCAAGCCCGTTTCCTGGCTTTTTTCCGGGTGAAATTGCGTCGCATAAACGTTGTCGCGCCAAACCGATGAGGCGAAGGGCGCGCCATAGGTCGTTTCCGTCGCGATGATCGAGGCGTCCGCGGGTTGGGGAAAATAGCTGTGGACAAAATACACATAACTGCCCGGACGTATCCCCTGGTAAATCGGACAGTCCGGCCTGAGGATGTTGAGCTGGTTCCAGCCAATTTGCGGGACCTTGAGGCCGGTTTGATCCGGGAATCGCACCACTTTTCCCACAAAAACACCCAGGCCCGCCGCGCAACTGTTGAATTCTTCGCTGCGTTCGAACAAGGCCTGGTAGCCCACGCATATTCCCAGAAACGGCCGCCCGCTCTGAATATATTCCCGGATGGCTCCCAGCAGTTCCTGTTTTTGCATGGCGTTGACGCAATCGTCGAATGCCCCCACGCCCGGCAGCACCACGCCGGCGGCCTCTTTCAATTCATCGGGCCGCCGCACCACGCGCACGTCGGCGCCCACTTTGAGCAGGGCCTTCTGCGCGCTGCGCAAATTACCCGAATCATAGTCAATCAAAGCAATCATTCGATTAGGATTAAGATTAGGATTAAGATTAGGATTAGGAAAGCTGCAACTCTTGTTCGGTTCGCAATCGGAGCTGGCCGCAGGCAGCGTCAATGTCATGCCCCTTTTCGCGGCGCAACGTGGCCGCAACCTTCTCCTTCTCCAGCGCGGCCAGAAAAGCGTTCTGCGCCGGTTCATCCGGACGGCTCCAGGGCAGGCCTTCGACCTTGTTGTAAGGGATCAAGTTGACTTTGGCGCGCAGGCGCCGGGCCAGTTTCGCCAGGGGTTGGATTTGGTCCAAACCGTCATTGACCCCGGCGATGAGGATGTATTCGAGGGTAATCATGCGGCCTTTTTTTTCCTGATAATACTCGCAGGCGGCGGCGAGGGCGCGCAATGGATATTTAGCATTAACAGGCATGATTTTGCCGCGTGTTTCGTCCGTGGCCCCGTGCAGGGATACGGCCAGCCGGAACTGGAACGGCTCCTCCGCCAGCCGCCGGATTTGCGGGGCCAGGCCGCAGGTCGAGACGGTGATCTTGCGCGCGCCGATATTTGCGCCCCAGGGGGCGTTGAGGATTTTCAGCGCTTTGAGCAGGTTGTCGTAATTGGCCAGGGGTTCGCCCATGCCCATGATGACCAGATTGTTAATCAACCGGCCATCCCGGTCCGGCCCTTCGCATCGTTCCACGGCCAGGACCTGGTTGACGATTTCCTCCGGCTGCAAGTTGCGTTTCCAACCGTCCAGGCCGCTGGCGCAGAATTTGCAGCCGTAAGCGCAGCCGACCTGCGTGGAAACGCACAACGTATGCCGGTCGCTCGCCTCGCCGAACAAGCCGGCCGACGCCGGGATCAGGACGCTTTCGATCAAAGCGCCATCGGCCAGGCGCCACAGGAATTTTTCGGTCGTATCGCGCGAACCTTGTTTGCGCGCCAGGACGGGGAAACGGATGGCGTAAGTTTGTTGCAACAGAACGCGCAGCGCTTTGGGCAGGTTGCTCATCTGCTCCCAACTTTCGACCCGATGCGCATAGAGCCACTGCAACAATTGGGCCAGGCGATACACCGGCTGATCCCAAAGAATAAATTGGTTTTGCAGATCCTCCCGCGTTTGGGAGCGAATATCCACCATCATGCCGGCAATGTAATTCGACACAGGCTACTGATGCAAGGGGAGTCCCGCCTCGTAGCGTTTCAATTCAACGTTTAGCTGCCCCGCCAAATCCTGCCGTCCCGCGGCCTGGGCCAACTCAATGGCCTTTTGGACGCTGCGCCTGGCGTCATCAAACCGGCCGGCCTCGGCGAAGGCGGCGGCGAGGGTGCGGAGCACGACCGGGTTCTTTCCGCGGGCAAGCTCATTGGCCCGTTGAGCCAGTTGCACCGCCTTGTCGCCGTTGCGCAGCGACGCCTCCGGACACGTGGCCAACAGCCAGGCCAGGCTGTTTTGGAATTCGGGATCATTGGGTTGGAATTGCAGGGCCTGTTGGAACTGGGTGATCGCCTCCGCCACTTTTCCCTTTTGGCCAAGAGCGTTGCCGAGGCTGCTGTGCGCTTCCGCAGAAGCGGGCTTGATTTGCAGGGCCTTTTGGAAATGAACGATCGCATCGTCCACTTTTCCCCTTTGCAGGAGGATGCCGCCGAGGTTGACGTGGGCTGGGGCGCAGTCTGGATCGTTTTGCAGGGCGTGTTGGTAATGAGTGATTGCGTCGTCCACGCTGCCTTTTTGCAGCAGAGCGTTGCCGAGGTTGACGTGGGCTTGCGTGTAGCCCGGATCGTTTTGCAGGGCGTGTTGGTAATGGGTGATTGCATCGTCCACTCTGCCCTTTTCGAGAAGAATGTTGCCGAGATTGTAGTGCGCTTGCGGGTCGTCCGGATCGATTTGCAGGGCGTGTTGGTAATGAGCGATTGCTTCGTCCACTCTGCCCCTTTTGAGAAGAATGTCGCCGAGATTGTAGTGCGCTTGCGGGTAGTCCGGGTCGATTTGCAGGGCGTGTTGGTAATGAGCGATTGCTTCGTCCACTCTGCCCTTTTTGAGAAGAATGTTGCCGAGATTGCAGTGCGCCAGCGCATTGTCGGGATCGATCTGCAGCGCCTTTTGGAAATGGCCGGCGGCTTCCTCCACTCTTCCCTTGCGCAGCAGAGAGCTGCCGAGGCCGGCGTGGGCTTGCGCGCAGTCAGGATTGATGTGCAGGGCATACATGAAATGGTAGATGGCTTCGTCCACCTTTCCTTTTTGCAAAAGAGCGTTGCCGAGGTTGAACTGCGGTATCTCGTAGTTGGGATTGATATGCAGCGCCTGTCGCTGCTGGTAGATCGCCTCGTCCGTCCGTCCCTTTTGGAGAAGGGCGGTGCCAAGGTTGGAGCAGGCCACTTCGTTGTCTGTGGTGCAGGCGAGTGCGTGAGTCCACAAGGTTTCGCTGTTTTTCCAATAGGCGGTCTGTTTCCAGGCGCAGACCATCAACACTGCAAGCACGCCGCTCATCAAGCCCCCAAAAGCCACACGGCTCACCCTCCACTGCGCCGCCAGCCATGTCACCGCCAGATAAATCCCGATCTGGGGCAGGTAAGTGTAGCGATCTGCGTGGGCCTGTATGCCCACTTGGATGATTCCCGCCACCGGCAGCAGCATCGCCAAATACCAGAGCCACCCGACCAATAGCCACGGCTGCTTCCGCCACTGCCACAATGCGGCCGCTGAAAGACCTGCCACCAGCGTCCCGGCCAGCGCCACTTCCCATGGCGGGAGTCCGTAGTGGTGATAGGGATAATGCGCCGCCAGTCCCACCGGCCAGATCATCTGACGAAGGTAAACCACGCAGGCCACCAACGCGTTGCCCAAGCGGTACAGCAGCGAAAATGACCCGCCCGATTGAATGCCTTTGTTTTGCGCCAAAAACGTCGCGACGCACGAGGCGGTGGAGAGCGCGAGCAAGGGCAGCTTTTCCAGCAACAACCCCGAAAGCTTTCCGGGTTCCACCCGTTGCAACGGCCAGTAGTCCAACAACAACAGCACCACGGGCAGCGTCACCAGCATCGGCTTGCACATCAGGCCCATGGCAAACAGAAGCATCACCAGCCCGTAACGGGCCAGCGACCACGGACGGCGCGCATAGCGGACATAAGCCCCAATGGTCAGCATGAAGAACAGCCCGCTGAGGATGTCCTTGCGCTCGGCCACCCACGCCACCGATTCCGCCCGCAACGGATGGATGGCAAAGACTGCCGCGACAAACGCGCTGCGCCAAAGGGCGCCTGTCATCTCCCGCAGAACCAGAAAGAGCAGAATGACCGTTGCGGTGTGGAGGAGGACATTGGTGAGATGATGTCCGCCGGGATGCAATCCGTATAACTGACAGTCCAGCATGTGGGAAAGCCAGGTCAGCGGGTGCCAGTTGTTGGCGTGAATGCCGGTGAACGCCCAGACGATTCCCTTGAGCGTCAGACCTTGGGCGACCATCGGATTGTCATACACATACGGATTGTCATCGTAATTGACGAACTCGTGAGTCAGCGTCTGGCCGAAAACGGCAAAGGTGATCGCGGCCAGCACAAGGCAGACCACCGGCGCCAGCCAGCGTTTAGCCCGGCCGGTCGCGCGGGCGGCAGCATTGAGCGGGGGCTGTTGGCGGATCATATTGTGCGGGCTGTTGCCATTTCGTCCAAGGCTGGAGGAAAGCGCAAAAAGGGTCACGCATAAATAATTCCATATTTTTGGCAAGCCGGAAACAATTCCCGGCGGAGTCAAAGAAACCATTGCGTGAAGGGGGCAAAACCGCATAAACTGCGGCCATGTTGCAGACTGTGGAAAGCCGGGAAAGAGCGGATGTCGTCTCTTCTTTCCGCGAGCAATATGTAAGGGCTTTTCGGTTCATGCTCCTTTCCCGAGTGCTGGATGAGAAGATGGCCAGCCTTTACCGCGGCGGAAAGATTCATGGCGGCGTGTTTCTGGGGCGCGGACAGGAGGCCCTGAGTGTTTCCGTGGGTCTGGCGCTGCGGAAAGGGGATGTTTTTGCGCCGCTCATCCGCGACGGCGCCGGACGGCTGGCCTTCGGCGAACCGGTTTTGGACGCCGTGCGCACTTACCTCGGTTCAGTCTTGGGCCCCATGCGCGGACGCGACGGCAACGTCCACCGCGGACGTCCCCGCGAGGGATTGTTTCCCATGATCAGCCATTTGGGCGCGATGATTTCGGTGGTCAACGGCGCGTTGCTGGCGCGGCGATTTAAGAAAGTCGAGGGCATTGTGGGCGCGACTTGCATTGGCGAGGGGGGCACTTCGACGGGCGCGTTCCACGAGGCGTTAAATCAGGCGGCGATTGAAAGACTGCCGCTGGTTCTGGTCGTGGCCAATAATCAATATGCCTATTCGACGCCGAACTCGCGCCAATTCGCCTGCCGCGAACTGACCGACAAAGCCATCGGCTACGGCGTGACCGCCCATAAAGTGGATGGCACCGATTTGGAAAAATGCCTGCACACCCTCCGTGAGGCAGTGGCGCAAGCCCGCGGGGGCGGGGGGCCGCAACTGGTTGTGGCCGAATTGTTGCGCCTCTGCGGGCATGGCGAACACGATGATGCCCAATACATCTCGGCGCAATTCAAACAGTCGCACTTGGGGCGCGATTGCCTGAAGGTGGCCGAGGATCATTTGCTGCGCCGGGCCTGGGCCGACGCCGCCATCATTCGAAAATTTCGCAAGGAGGCCGCGCTCGAGGTCGAGCAAGCCGTGGCCCTGGTGCAACGCGAGCCTGGCCCGGATCCTTACAAGGAAAACTGGTGCGCCCTGGCCTCGCGCCATTTAAGCGAACGGTTCGAAACTCCCGACTCCGCCGCCAGCCCATGAGCCTCACCTACCTCGAAGCCATTCGCGAAGCCCAGGCCAAAGCGCTGGCCGACGATCCGCGTGTTTTTATCTACGGCCAGGACGTGGGGGCTTTCGGCGGCGCTTTCAAGGCGACCAAAAATCTCGCCGTGGAATTTCCCGGACGCGTGCTCGACGCCCCGATCAGCGAGGACGCCATGGTCGGCGCAGCCATCGGCGCGGCCATCGAGGGTTTCCGTCCGATTGTCGAAATGCAGTTCGCCGATTTTTCGACGCCGGGCTTTAATCAGATCGTCAATCACGCGGCCGCGCTCTATTGGCGAACGAATGTTCCCTGCCCGATTACCATCCGTTTGCCCTCGGGCGGAACTTCCGGGAGCGGCCCTTTTCACAGTCAGAGCATGGAAGCGATTTACGCGCATTATCCGGGATTGATCGTCATGACGCCGGCCACGGTGGAGGACGCTTACAGCATGTTGCTGGAGGCGGTGGCCATTGATGATCCGGTCATCTTTTGCGAACACAAATACTTGTATTACCATCTCAAGGCTCCGCGCCTGCCGACCGAAGCGATGCCGGTGGGCAAAGCGCGCATTGCCCGGGCCGGACGGGACCTGACCATCGTGGCTTACAGTGCGATGCTGCACGAGGCATTGGCCGCGGCGGAAGAGATGGCCGGCGAGGGCACGGAAATCGAAGTGGTGGATTTGCGCTCCATCAAGCCGCTGGACACGGACACCGTCGTGGCCTCGGTGGCGCGCACGGGCCGGTTGCTGTGCGTGGGCGAAGCCTGGCCGTGGGGCGGGGTCGCGGCGGAAGTCATCGCCCGGGTGGCCACGGAAGGCTTTGATTTGCTGGATGCGCCGCCCCAGCGTCTGAACGCAAAAGACACGCCGATTCCCTATCATCCAAATCTTTGGTCGGTGCATCGGCCAACCGCCCGCAGCATCGTGGCCGCGGCGCGCAATCTGTTGCGAATGTAAACATGAAGCAGATTCCCATCATCATGCCGCAATTGGGCGAATCCATCGCCGAAGCCACCGTCATCACCTTTCTGATCAAGGCGGGCGACGAGGTGGCGGCCGATCAGGATATCATCGAAGTGGAAACCAACAAGGCGACCATGAACGTCTCTTCGCCGTGCCGGGGCATCGTCCGCCAACTCACGGCCAAATTGAAGGAAAGCTATCCGGTCGGCGCGGTGCTGGGTTATGTGGAAATACCGGCCGAGGAAGCCCGCCGTCTGGGGCTGGCCCCCCCGGCGCCCGAAGATGCCCAGACAACCGCCAACGGCGGCAGCGGCGCCAAGTCCGGCGACACGGAGAGGAAACGCAAGGTGGAACCGACGGTGCGGGGTTTGCCCGTTCCTGCTCATGCCGCCGGCGCCAGTTACATGTCGCCCCGGATGAAAGCGCGCATGAACGAACTGGGCCTGCACGCGGCGGACCTGGCGGGCCTGCCCGGCAGCGGGGCCGCCGGACGGGTGACCATTCAGGACTTCGAAAGATTTCTGGCCAATCTGGAAAAGAACAAACTGACCAACGCCTCGACCATGCGCGTGGCGGTGGCGGATGCGATGCGGCGGAGTTGGACCCGGCCGCTGGCCACAGTGGCGCTGC
Organism: uncultured Verrucomicrobiae bacterium; assembly: GCA_963813995.1. Classification (GTDB taxonomy): domain Bacteria; phylum Verrucomicrobiota; class Verrucomicrobiia; order Limisphaerales; family Palsa-1400; genus DASRLE01. Next base: position 103,248 of record CAWFAZ010000049.1, read on the forward strand.
CCTGCTTATTTGACGCCATGCTGGCCCATCGAAAAGTCAGCCGGCCGAAAGCCGGGCCTGCTCTTTATGCCTTGCGCGCCCTGGCCGTGGCCCTGGCCGAGAATAGCGCCGTCGCCGGACGGCTCATTGGAAATAAAATCGTTCATCCGCCCTCCATTGATCTCGGTTTCGCGGTCGAAGCGGAAGAGGGTGTGCTGGTGCCGGTGCTGCGCAACGCCGACGCCCGCCCGCTGGGCGAATTGGTCGGACGCTACAATGAATTGGTCGAATTGGCCCGGCAGCGGCGGCTGCCCAATGAGGCAACCGGCGGTTCCATTGCCACGGTGACAAATTTTGGCACCTTCGGCCTGACTTGGGCCACTCCCATTCCGCTGCCCGAACAAACCTTGGTGCTCGGATTGGGCGCGGGCAAAATGGTCCCGCATTGGGACGAAAAGAAAGAGCAATTTATACCCGTGACCGAGGCGAATCTGACCCTGAGTTTTGATCATCGGGTGCTGGACGGCGGCGCGGCCGGGCGATTGCTGTCCAGAGTCGCGGCGCTCCTGCAAGAGCCGGAGAAATTATAGGCGGGGCCGGATGTTTCGCGCAGAGGCGCAGAGGTCGCAGAGGAAAGCATAAATTTCACGTGTTCTCTCCTCGTATTTCTCTGCGCTCTCCGCGTCTCTGCGCGAGAATTCCCATGCAGGGTGGTCTAAGCCTTTATTGACCGGGCAAAACCTGATAGAACCGTTGCGGATTTCCGGGCAGCGACGCGTCGGTATTGGTGTCCACCCAAAGCTGAATTGGCTGGGTCAAAGTCAAGTTTGTCATCGTGACCCAGGAATTCGTGTTGCTTAAATTAGTCGTGCTCTCGATGATGTAGTTGTAGCCAACCACGCCACTGATTGTCAGTGTTGGAGACAATCCGAGGGAAACCCCGGCGGGATTGACAACCACTTGTTCCGGGGTGTTCGTCACGCTGCCCAACGCACTTGAGACCACGACCGAGTAAAGGCCGGCATTTGTGGCTTGGATGCTGGTCAAGGTCAATGTTTCATTGGTCGCATCATTGATGGCGTTCCCATCATCGAACCATTGATAATCCAACGGCCCTGTTCCCCACGCTACTATGCTCAACGTGTTTGTATAACCCCAATAAGTATCCAACCCGCCAAAAGGAAGGGCCAAGAATGGATACATTGAAAGGGTGGCATTGGAACTGTTGGTCGTTCCAAAAGCGTTGGTGACGACAACGGCATACGTTCCCAAATTGGTCTGCACCACATGTGGAATCGTCAAACTGTTGGATGTTGCTCCGACAATGTTTGTGCTGTTGAATGACCATTGGTAGCTCAGGGGTTCGCTGCCCGTGGCTGTCACATTGAATGACGCGGTGTCGTAAGCATTGACCACCAGGGACTGCGGTTGAACAGTTATAGAAACTGGTTGGGGTACTGACTCGTAGGCATAAAGTTGCTGAACCTCTGACGCTGACATGGCAAGGTTGTAAATGCGAACGTCATCAATCAGACCGTTCCAAACATAACGCTCCCAGTCATCACACCCCCCAGAGGCGGAGGCACCGATCCGTAAAGGCGTCAGTTCCTCACATTTCAACATTTTGATGATTTGGAGTCATGGGGACCTGCGGTTGAGAAAGGGTCCCGTTCCCGGCGCACGCCGCCCTGCATCAGTTGATTTTTGCGCCATGACGCGCAGAACTGATCAAGGTTCGTAGTCCCGCGTTTACGCGGTCTGCCGGCTAAAGCCGGGACTCCATGCCCCGCCCGCTCTGTCCACCAACAAACCACAGGGAATTGCCGCAAAAGAACGCAAAGAACGCAAAGATAAGAGCTTATATTGTTTATCTTGTGTGATCCCTGTGTTCCTTTGTGGCAAATTCATCTTTCATTGCGGCTTCTGCCGCGCCAGGACGTTTGGGCACGGAAAGGCTTCAATGGTGGCTCCGGTTTTTCCCATTGCGTAAATCCACTTTTCATACAGCATTTCAGCATGATTGTCGGCGCTAATGAGAACGCTGCAGAGTCAATACCAAAAATAGCCACTAAAGAACGCAAGGAACACAAAAGATGAAAACGATCAAAGAACTCTGTGATGAGGTGCGGAAAACGGCTTATGCCATTCATGTGTATCACGGGCACAGGCATTTGGAGAAAGTGTATGAAAACGCCCTCGTAAACCGGTTGCGCAAGGCTGGCATCGAGGTCAAACAGCAGCATCCGCTCAATGTTTATGACGAGGACGAGACTTTGATCGGCGAATATTTCGCCGACTTGCTGGTGGAGGGGCGTTTGGTGGTGGAGTTGAAGGCGTGCCGGACTACGGCGGATGAGCATATCGCGCAAATTCTGGGCTATCTCAAGTCGGCAAAGATTGACGACGGACTACTGATCAATTTCGGCAGCTACAAATTCCAGATCAAGAAATATGTGATGAGCCACGAAAGAACGCAGGGAACACAACCCCGAAAGCTTTCGGAGTTCCTCTGCTGCTTTTTTGCGTTCTTTGCGTTCCTTTGTGGCAAATGATTTTCGGGGCGCACATGTCTGTCAGCGGCGGGGCGGCCAGGGCGCTGGAACGCGGGGCGTCCATCGGCTGCGAGGTCGTCCAGATATTTGTCAAGAATAATATGCAGTGGTTCGGACGGCCGCATCCGCCCGCCGACATTGCGCTGTTCAAGCGGGAGGAGGCGCGCCTCCGGTTCGCCGCCGTTTTTGGGCACACGGGGTATCTGATTAATCTGGGCGCGGGGCCGTCCGGCAACCGCGCCAAATCCCTGCAATCGCTGATCCAGGAAATCACCTTCGCCGGGGCGCTCGGTTTGCCGTTTCTTGTCCTGCATCCGGGGGCGCATCTGGGCGCGGGCGAAACGGCCGGCCTGCGGCGGATCGTGGAGGGATTGGATGAAGCGCTGCGCGCGACCCAGGACGCAAAAGTCCGGATCGCCCTCGAAAACACGGCGGGGCAGGGGAGTTGCCTGGGAAATCAAATCGAGCATCTGGCGGCCATTTACGACGGCGTGGAAACCCCCGGACGCCTGGGATTGTGTATTGACGCGGCCCATCTCTTCGCCGCGGGTTACGATATTCGAACGGGCAAGGGCTGGGACAAAACCATGCGGCGGATTGAGGCGCTGATTGGCCGGAAGGAGATACTGGCCTTTCATCTCAACGATTCGAAAACGGACCTCGGCTCGCGGGTGGACCGGCACGAGGACATTGGCAAGGGCAAAATCGGGCTGGAAGGGTTCCGCCACATTGTCAACGACGCGCGCTTCGAAAATTCCCCAGGCTGCCTGGAGACGCCCAAATCCGACGACCTGCATGAAGACGCGGCCAATCTGGCCGTGCTGCGCTCGCTGGTGACGGGTTCTGGTTCCTAATTTTAATCTTAATCTTAATCTTCTTCAGGGACGAAAGGGACCAAAGGGCCGAAAGGGACAAGATTAGGATTAAGATTAGGATTAGGATCAGGATTAGGATTGGGAATCAAAAGGGTTCCTCCGGGTGGTCGCGCAGGTATTGCGTCAGACCGGGCAGGGGAAAGGAGAGAAGTTTTTGGATTTTGGAACAGTTTAAGGACACGTCCTCCGGACGCGGCGCGCCCTGGTATTCCCGCAGCGAACAGGCTTCGATGCGGGGCTTGAGTTCAGGATGGCGGGCCGCCGCCAATTCGCCAATGGCCACGCGTGAAAGGCGCTCGCTTCCGGCCAGATGATACAGCCCGGACCGGCGTTGCCCGGCCAATTCCCAGACAGCGCGGGCCGTCACCGGGGCCGGAATCGGGCTGCGAAATTCATCGAAAAACAACTTCACCGCCCAGCCCTTTTTCCAGGCGGCCTGCATCTGCTCGTTGTAGGCGATGCCGCCTTTTAGCGAAGCGCCGCTGTTCAACGAAGTGCGAATGATCGTGTGCCGCGGATTTGTCAACACGATTTGTTCGGCCTGAACTTTTGTCTCCGCATAAACGCCCGGTGGATTGACAGGTCCGTCTCAATGTAATTGCCTTTGCGCCCGTCAAAAACCAAATCGGTGGAAAAGAATATAAAATCAGCCTCCGCCGCCAGGGCGGCCAGATGGGCCGTTGCCTCGACGTTGATTTTTTTGGCCAGCGCGGGATTGGCCTGGCAGGCGGTGCTCTGGGACAGCGCCGCGCAATGGATGACCAGGGCCGGACGGTCCGCGCGAAACCGTTTATCGACGGACGCAAAATCCGTCAAGTCCAGCATGGGGCGGATGAGGGGAATGATTTCGAATGGGGCCTGGCCGGGCGTTTTTGTATCGGCCAGATAACGGCCAATCAAACCGCCCGCCCCGGTGATCCAGGCGCGCCTGGAAGGCTCATTGGTTTGCATCTCATCCCGCATTGGCCAACGGTTGCGAAGAGATTTGCAACATGCGTTCGATCGGCAACCTGGCCCGTTGCATGATGTCGGCGCTCAATTCCACCCTGGGATTGAGCTGGGCCATGCAATCGTAAAGTTTTTCCAGCGTGTTCATTTTCATGAATTTGCACTCGTTGCAGCGGCAATTCTCCACCGGCACGGGAATAAACCGTTTGCCCGGGCACTCTTTGAGCAGGCGATGAATCATGCCGGCCTCGGTGGCAATCAGGAAGGCCGGGGCCGGAGAGCGTTTGCAAAAGGCGACCATCTGTTCCGTCGAACAAATTTCGTCGGCCAACAGGCGCACGGCTTTGGTGCATTCCGGATGGGCGACGAGCGGGGCGTCGGGAAAATCCCGGCGAATGCGCATGACGCCGGCGTGGGTGAACTCGACGTGCGCATAACAACTGCCGGCCCACAAAGTCATTTTCCGCCCGGTCTGTTCCATCACCCAGGCGCCGAGGTTTTCATCGGGCACGAACAGGAGGTCGCGGTCTTTGGGGGCGGCATTGATAATTTTGACCGCGTTGCCGCTGGTGCATATAACATCGCTGAGGGCCTTGACCTCCGCGCTGCAATTGATGTAGGTCACCGTGTAAAAATTGGGATTGGTGGCCTGCAAGGCCTTCAATTTCGGCGCGGGGCAGCTTTCCTCCAGGGAACAGCCCGCGTCCTTGTCAGGAAGAATAACGGTCCTGGTTGGATTGAGGATTTTGGCCGTTTCCGCCATGAAATGCACGCCGCAGAAAACAATCACATCGGCGTTGGTTTTGGCGGCCTGTTGGGAGAGGCCGAGGGAATCGCCCACGAAATCGGCGACATCCTGGATTTCGGGCACCTGGTAATTATGGGCCAGGATAATGGCGTTCAAGCTGTGTTTGAGCTTGAGAATATCGCGCGACAAGGCATCCAGCCGTTCCGGCGGCAAAGGAATTCGCGTGACAAACTCCGCCTGCCCCGTTGGTTGAGCTTCAATCATTAATTAACTGCACCCCAGGCTTTCGCCGCAGTTGAGGCACTTGTAGCAGGCGCCGTTGCGCACGGCGACGTGGCCGCAATTGGGGCAGGTGGGGGCGTCGGTTTGAAAATTCCCGAGTTGCTGGCTCAAAGGTGAAAGGACACGCCCGTTGGAGGGAGCCGCCGGATTGCCATGGCCATTCCCCTTGCCCTCCGGGCTGCGCGCCGCCGGCTGAATCAGAATGTCGGTGTCTTCCGAGAGCGGCAGGTCAGGCACCGGCCGGTTTATTTTTTTTTTGACCTCTTCCATGAGGCCGGGCATGGCCAGTTCGGGCTGGGTGCGCGAGGCGAGATTGGCCTCGCGGTAGCCCGGGATAAACTGGAGGGCCAGCCAGCGAAAGACGTAGTCAATAATGGAAGCGGCGTTGCGAATTTCCGGGTTTTTGGTGAAGCCGGACGGCTCGAAGCGTTGATGCGCAAACTTCCGCAGCAACGCTTCGAGCGGAACGCCGTATTGCAGCGCGAGGCTGGTCAGCGTGCCTATGGTGTCCATCAGCCCCCCAATGGTCGATCCCTCCTTGGCCATGGTGATAAACAGCTCGCCGGGTTGTCCGTTGTCAAACAGGCCGACGGTCAAATAGCCTTCATGCCCGGCAATGTCGAATTTATGAGTGACAGCCGTGCGGGTGTCGGGCAGGCGGCGGCGCAAGGGCTGGCCGTCCCGGGCCTTGAACCTTTCGATCTCGGCTTCCAATTCGTGGAGGCGGGCCGCGGCGGCCGGTTCTTCGCCTTCCCTGGTCTTCCTGGTGTTGAGCGGCTGCGAGCGCTTGGAACCGTCACGATAAATGGCGACGCATTTGAGGCCCATTTTCCAGGCTTGCACGTAGGCGTCCTTGATGTCTTCGACCGTGCATTCGTGGGGCAGATTGACTGTTTTGGAAATGGCGCCGCTGATGAAGGGCTGGGTGGCACCCATCATTTTCAAATGGGCCATGTAACTGATGCTGCGCTTGCCGCGCCAGGCCTTGAAGGCGCAATCGAACACGGGCAAATGGGCGGGTTTCAGGCCGCTGGAGAGGGTGGCGCCATTGTCTTCGACATCCTCGATGGTGTCGAATTTTTCGACGTGGGCGAGGATCGGGGCAATTTCCTTTTCGGCATAGCCGAGGCGGCGCAGGGCGTCCGGGACGCCGCGGTTGACCATTTTGAACATGCCGCCGCCGGCGAGGAGTTTATACTTGACTAACGCGATGTCGGGTTCGACGCCGGTGGTGTCGCAATCCATGAGGAAGGCAATGGTGCCGGTGGGGGCCAGGACGGTGACCTGGGCGTTGCGATAGCCCGATTCGCGGCCGCGATCGAGGGCGCGGGTCCAGCACTGGCGCGCTTCCTCTTTCAGGCAGGCGAACTCGGTGCTGGGATGAATGTCTTCGACGGCGGCGCGATGCTGTTGGATGACGCCGAGCATGGCGGCAACGTTGTCCCTGGCGGCGGGGCGGCTGACATGGGCGCAGCGGGCGTCGAAGTAACCCTTGAACGGCCCCATGACGCTGGCGAGGTCGGCGGATTGCTCGTAAGCGTGGCCGGTCATGATGGCGGTCAGGGCGCCGGCCAAAGCGCGGGCTTCGTTGGAATCGTAAGGCAGGCCGTAGCTCATAATGAGGGAGCCCAGGTTGGCGTAGCCCAGTCCGAGGGTGCGAAAGACATGCGAGTTTTCGGCGATTTCCCGGGTCGGATAGCTGGCGTTATCGACGATGATTTCCTGGGCGGCGATGAAAATGCGGACGGCGGCTTTGAACCGTTGGATGTCAAACCTGCCATCGTCGCATTTGAACTTCATCAAATTGAGGGAGGCAAGATTGCAGGCGGTATTGTTGAGAAAGACGTATTCGGAGCAGGGATTGGTGGAATGAATCGGCTCGGTGCCTTTGCAGGTGTGCCACTTTTGGATGGCGCCGTCGTATTGCAAACCGGGATCGCCGCAGGTCCAGGTCCCGGCGGCAATTTTATGGAGCAAAGCGGCGGCATCCTTCTTTTCCAGGGGAGCGCCGGTCACCGTGCGGGTGAGCCATTCTTTGCCGCCGAGGGCGGCGTGCATGAAGTCATCGCTGGCCCGCACGGAGAGGTTTTCGTTTTGGTACATGACACTGCCATAGGCGTCGCCATTGTAGGAGCCGTCGTAGCCCTGCTCGATCAAGGCCCAGGCCTTCCTTTCCTCCTTCTGTTTGGCGTCAATGAACTCCTCGATGTCGCCGTGGGAATCGCGCAACGTGTTCATCTTGGCGGCCCGGCGGGTTTTGCCGCCGGATTTGACGACATTGGCCACCTGGTCATAGACCTTGAGAAAGGAGAGGGGGCCGCTGGGACGGCCGCCGCCGCTGAGTTTTTCGCGGCTGGAACGAATCGGGCTGAGATCGGTGCCGGTGCCGGAACCGTATTTGAAAAGCATGGCCTCGCTATGGGCCAGATGCATGATGCTTTCCATGTTGTCATCCACGGACTGAATGAAGCAGGCGCTGCCTTGGGGAAATTCGTATTGGGTGCGGGCCCGTTCGGGGGATTGAGTCTGGCGATTGTAAAACCAATTGCCGCGCGAGGAGACGCGGCCGACGCCATATTGATGGTAGAGACCGACGTTGAACCAGACCGGGGAATTAAAGGCGCCGTACTGATTGAGGCAGAGCCAGACCAATTCATCGTAAAAAACCTCCCCATTGGCCTTGTCAAAATAACCATCCGCAACGCCCCAATCGGCAATCGTCCGGCAAACGCGATGGATCAGTTGGCGGACGGATGTCTCCCGTTCCGCTGTATTCAGTTCACCGTAGAAATACTTCGAAACGACCACCTTGGTGGCCAGAAACGACCATGATTTTGGAACTTCGACGTTCTCCTGTTTGAAAATGACTTTGCCGCCGTCGTCGGTGATTTCAGCCGTGCGGTTTTCCCATTCGATTTGGTCGAAAGGTTTAACGGTTGCGTGGCTGAAAACCCTTTCGATGGGCAGGGATTTGGCGGGAGCCGCACCGGTCAGACGGCCACGAACCGCAGTAGTGGCAGTTGTTTTTGAACGCCGCCGACCTTGAGTCGAAACGGCTGAGCGAACATGTTCACGCGCATCAATCATAGAAAATGCCTTATTTTCGTGTCTTCAGTTAAAAATTCTCCAAAATACAAATATCCGGCCCCCACTCTCGGAAAAAAGGCGGTCATTTCCAGACCGCCAGCCCCATTCAGTAGGGAGTTCGGGCAACTCTAACACCACATATAGTGTCGGCAAGAGAAATCTGAAAAAAAAGTTATTCGCGGGGTTGTTCACGGGCAATGGCCTCGATTTGCGCCCAAAAACCGCTCTTTTTTAAGGCATTGTGAACAAGGTTGGGCGGCCCATTGTGAACAACTTTAGGCGGTTTCAGGGTGGCTGGCGGTCATTTTGCTCTGCGAAGGTGTCGATTGCGGTTGGGTTTGTGGGTTTGGGGACGGGATCTGCCGGGTTTTGCCTTGCGAACGGGCGCAATGGTCTTGGCCCGCGCCCGCCCCACCAGCACGATGGGGCAGCCTTCGAAACCGAAAGCGCGCCGCATTTCGCCCGCCAAATACTTTTTATATTGGTCCGAAAACAAATCTTCGCGGTTGACGAACAAGAGAAAAGTGGGCGGCGATTGTCTGACCTGCGTGGCGTAAAAGAACTTTAAACGGTGCCCGGCCGAGCTGACGGGCTGGCGGCGTTCGATGGCATCGCGCAAAGTGCGGTTGAGGATGGCGGTGGGCACCTTTTGTTGCAATTGGGCGGCGACGTAGCGGATCGATTCGAGCAGGCGGTCCAAATGGAAGCCCGATTTGGCCGAGGTGAAAAGGACCGGGGCATAATCGAGAAAAAACAAGTGTTCCTGCACCCATTGGGCGAATTCCGACAGGCTGGTGAGCGGTTTGTCCTGGCCTTCGCGTCTTTTTTTGCCGTCCTCCCGGCGCAATTCTTTTCGCGCGGTCTCCAGCTCCGGCGCCACGAGATCCCATTTGTTGACAACCAAAATGCAGGCCTTGCGCTCCTCGACGATTTTGCCGGCGACCTTTTTATCCTGGCTCGTCATGCCGGATTCCGCGTCCATCACAAAAATGACAATGTCACTGCGGGCGATGGAATCATCCGTCCGTTTAACGCTGAAAAACTCGACGGAATCGTCGATGCGCCGTTCCTGGCGGACGCCGGCGGTGTCAATCAAAACGTATTTTTGCCGCACCCCGTCCGTCTCCACTTCGAAGGGAACATCCACCGCATCGCGCGTCGTGCCTGGAATGGGGGTGACAATGACCCGTTGCGAATGGGTCAAGGCATTGATCAAGGAGGATTTGCCGACGTTGGGCCGGCCCACGACGGCCAGCTTGAGAGAGGGTTCGGCGTCGGGAACTTTCTTCTCCGCCCCGGCGGTTTCGGGCGGCAGCAGCGCCACGGCGGCGTCCATCAACGCATCAATGCCCCGATGGTGAATGGCGCTGACCGGAAAGATTTTGGGAAAACCCAGCGCGGCAAATTCATCGGCCCCGGCCTCTTCGCGGTCGTTATCGGTCTTGTTGACAGCCACCAGCACCTTCTTGCCGGAATGCTGCAGGCGTTGCGCGACCTCGCGGTCCAGCGGGACGATCCCTTCCCGCACATCGACGACCAGGATGATGACCGCGGCGGCGTCAATGGCCAATTGCACCTGCCCGATGGCCGCTTGCGCGATGAGGGTTTGCGCCTTTTCCCGCCGCGACAGTCCGATGCCGCCGGTGTCCACGAGGGTAAAGACGCGCCCATGCCATTCAGCCTCGGCGGTGACGCGGTCGCGCGTGACCCCTGGTTCGTCGTGGACAATGGCGATGCGCTTTCCGACGATGCGATTAAACAGCGCGGATTTACCGACGTTGGGCCGTCCCACAATGGCGATTAAACCTGACATTTTTCAACTTTCGATTCATGGACTCGCACGACGGGGCAATATTGCGAATCCCGGCTGGTTCCTGGGCATATCATCGTTGCTCAGGACGGGAATATCAAGAGCGGACATGCTCCCTTCCACTCTTGACGTTGCGGGGCTTGACTCTTAGATTGCCAACGTGAAATCCAAAATAATTCACCTGGCCGATTCGCCGGCCATCCCGGTGCCGCAACCGCTGCTGGATGTCTGCCACTTGCAGAACGAGGTGGAAGTGGAGGCGCAGGGTGGATGCCTGGTCATACGCAGCCTGAAACCCGCGCGCGAAGGGTGGGAGGAGGCCTTTCGCAAAATGGCCGCGAGCGAAGATGACAAGCTGATTCTCAATGATGCTCCGCGCAACCGCTGGGATGAGGAGGAATGGGAATGGTAGTCGAACGCTTTGAGGTCTTTCTCATAACGCTCGACCCCGCTCGTGGAATGGAAATCCAGAAAACCCGTCCCTGCGTGGTGATCTCCCCTGACGAAATGAACCGGCACATCGGCACGATCTTGATCGCCCCGATGACGACGCGCTCGCGGGATTATCCTTCACGCGCCGCATGTGTCTTCGGGGGCAAGAGCGGACAAATTGTCTTGGATCAGATTCGAGCGGTGGACAAGAGCCGATTGGTCAAGCGACTCGGGAGAATTGACGAATCGACCCAATCCGCAGTTCTGGAAGCGCTGGCCAGAATGTTCGCCAAATAATTCCATCCATCCGGGAATTTTCTGACTGTAACTTCGCCATTGCCGGAATATCAATCGGCGCCCTGGGTGTGCAGGTCGTTTTTGAGGATCTCGCCGGTTTTGCCGGAGAGGTAAAGATCGCCGATCTCAACCGTCTGATCTGGTTTGCCCAGCCGGGCCGACCAGAAGCGGATCTTCCAGGTTGAAGCGATCGCCGTCCGTTCCAGCCAGAATTGAGTGGCTCGCAAATGGAGCTTTTTCAGCATTGGTTCCTTCAGGGCAATGGCCAGGGCATGGTCGGAATTGATTTTCAGTTTCTTCCAGTCCAATGGCTTGGCGCCGGTGAGCGAATTGAACAAATGCCTGGGCCGTGTGATTTCCGTCACCTTGCCGGCGACGAACGTGACTTCCATCGTCTTAAAGGCGGCGGTGGGATCGAAGTAGTCGATATGCCAGGCATTGGGGGCCAGACTGCCGGTGGATTTCTCCGAATGCATTTGCATTATTCTGTTTTTGGCCTGCGGGGGGATGACTTTGTCGCCCTCCTTGACCAAAGCGAAGGCGGTCACTTGGGCCGCGGATAAACTTTGACCCGGCCCGCCCAAAGCCAGAGCCAGAAGGGCCAGGATTGAAGAAAGCCGCGATTTCATGGGCGCAGTGTAGCCCGGGCCGGCCAAAATGCAAAAGCCTTTCGGTTTCCTTGACACCGGAGCGTCCTCTCCCTAGGCTCCGAACGTAAAGACTTGAGCGGCTGCCCCGGAATTTACTTTCCGGGATTTTTATTGTCGCGGCACAGCGCACATGGAACCTGCAAAAAAATTATGGCCAATACGATTTTAGTCGGCGCCCAGTGGGGCGACGAGGGCAAGGGAAAAATCATTGATGTCTTGACCGACAAGGCCGACATCGTTGTCCGCACCCAGGGCGGCAACAACGCCGGGCACACGGTGTATATCGGCCGGAAAAGATATATCCTGCACCTCATTCCGTCCGGCATCCTGCGCCGCGGCAAGACGTGCGTCATTGGCAATGGCGTGGTGGTGGATCCGGTGAGTTTGGTGGCGGAAATCAATGATCTGAACAAGCTCGGAGTGCGGGTCAAACGTTTGTTTATCAGCGAATCGGCCCACCTGGTTTTGCCCTATCATCGGGAGTTGGATGAGCAACGGGAAATCCTCAAAGGCAAAAACAAAATCGGGACGACCAAGCGCGGCATCGGGCCGGCCTATGGCGATAAAGCGGCCCGGACGGGGTTGCGGATGATCGATTTGATCAACGCGGATCGATTCGAGGCGCTGCTGCGTTCGAAGATCCAGGAGAACAACGGGATTCTGAAGGCCCTTGGGGCGAAGCCCCTTTCTTTTTCCAAGGTCCACGCCGCTTACCGGGCGGCGGGAGACCAATTGCGGCCGTTTGTGGCCAACACCGTTGTGTTGCTGCACGAGGCGGCCCGGGACGGGGCGAATATTTTGTTCGAGGGCGCGCAAGGCACGTTTTTGGATATCGATCACGGAACCTACCCGTTTGTCACTTCGTCCAATACGACGGCGGGCGGGGCCTGCACCGGCTCCGGAATGCCGCCCCACAAAATGGACAGCGTAATGGGAGTGATGAAGGCCTACATAACGCGCGTGGGCGAGGGGCCGCTGCCGACGGAGAGCGCCGACATCAGCGACATGCTCCATGCCATGGGGCGGGAGTTCGGCGCGACGACGGGCCGGCCGCGGCGTTGCGGGTGGTTCGACGCGGTGGCCACCCATTATGCCACGATCCTCAATGGTATTGATGAACTGGCGGTGACGTGCCTGGACGGCTTGGACACCGTGGAAACGATCAAGGTTTGCCTTGGCTACCGAACGGGGCTGACGCGCCTGGATTATGTGCCGACGGACATTGAACTGATGGCCAAATGCGAACCGGTCTATGCCAAGTTTCCGGGTTGGAAAACTTCGACGACCCGTTGCGCGAAATGGAAGGAACTGCCCGGCGCGGCGCGAAATTATCTGAAGGCTCTGGCCGAATTAACCGGCGCGCGTTTGAAAATTGTGTCGGTCGGGCCGGCGCGGGCACAGACCATTTTTGTTTAAGAAAAGCTAATCCGCCATCGCCCGGCCTGCAATCCAGCCGGTGGTCCAGGCGGCCTGAAAGTTGAAGCCGCCGGTGATGCCGTCAATGTCCAGCAGTTCGCCGGCAAAGTGCAATCCGCGGCAAATCCGGCTCTCCATCGTTTTAAAATTGACTTCGCCCAATCGCACGCCGCCGCAGGTGACGAATTCGTCCTTGTTCAGGCTTTTGCCGGCCACTTTCAGTTCGGCGCGGATGAGTTGCTGGACCAGGGCGTGTTGCGCCGGACGCGGGAGCGCGGCCCAGCGGGTTTCGCGCGGGATGCCCGCCGCCAGGACCAGTTGTTCCCAAAGACGGCCCGGCAGCGGCGCAATCGGAGTGTTGACAATGAGGCGGGCGGGTTGCGCCCCGCGCCGCGCGCGCAGTTCCGCCGCGATTTGTTCCGAGTCAAGATGAGGGAGCCAGTTGATGCGCAACGGGAACTGGTAATTCAAAGCGCGCAAAATGCGCGCGCCCCAGGCCGATAACCGGAGTATGACCGGACCGCTCAAGCCCCAATGCGTCAAAAGCAACGCTCCCTGCTCGCGCAACTTCGTTCCCGGCACCGAGGCCGAGACTGATGCAACGGAAACGCCGGACAATTCCCGCACCCACGGGGTTTCGATGTGAAAGGTGAATAATGACGGCACGGGGGGTTCGAGGGTGTGGCCGAGGGACACCGCCAGTTCGCCTGCCAGCGCGGCCCGGCATCCGCCCGTGGCCAACAGCAACCGGTCGCAGATGAGCGATTCGCCGTTGGCCAGCGTCAGTTGAAAGGCGCCTCCGGGTTGTTTGGCAACGCGCGCCACGCCGCGATTGGACAGCAGCTTCACCCCGGCCGTCCTGGCCGCGCGCATCAGGCAGTCAATAATGGTCTGCGATGAATCGCTGGCCGGAAACATGCGTCCATCGCTTTCAGTTTTAAGTTTGACACCGCGGGATTCGAACCAGGCGACGGTGTCGCGCGCCTGGAAAATTTGGAAGGGAGCGAGCAAGGCCCGCTGGCCGCGTGGAAAGCGCGTCGTGAACTCGCGCAGATCGAAACAGGCATGAGTCACATTGCAGCGCCCGCCGCCGGAAATGCGGACTTTGCCCAGGAACTGCGCCCCTTTTTCCAGCACCGTGACGTCCGCCCCTGGCATGGCTTCCGCGCAGGTGATCGCCGCAAAAAAACCAGCGGGGCCACCGCCCACCACCACCACATGTCGCGCACTCATGGAGCGAAAGTTAGCAGAACATCCGTCCAAGCGCGGGCTTTTTCGCCATCTTAAAACTCAATTGTGCGACGATGAAACGCCGGGCGGCACCACCTGTGCATTTATCGACATGTTTACCGCTGTCTTGTCAGCCGTCAGATTTGGAGTCAATCCGATGATGTAGTTGGGCGGGGCAGGCAGGGACGGATCCTGCCCGGCGAAGGACATCGTCCCTTGAATTCCATCGGCGGTGACTAATCTTCCGTGTGTCACCACAACGCCATCGGGCGGGGTGGCCAACGCTTTGAGCAAGGCTTCAGCGTCCGCTGCGGCAAGGAGACTCTGCACCGAACTATCGAGGCCATCGGCTTTGAATTGGTCCAGGCCGAATTGGGCGAGCATCGCTTCGGGAATCTCCATCGCGCAATAGTTGACAGTGAGTTTCGCTTTGGGCATGTCAAAGGTGCTGCCGTCGGTGGAGACTTGTGTGGCAACGCCTGTTACTGGATCGATGGCCGGCGTCATAAGAATGAAGGTGCGTTTGCCGGGAGCGGTTGACCATCCGCCGGTGACCAGCGTTTGTCCATCGCCGACGCGGGCGGTTAACTTCGTGGTAAATGGCTGGGCAGCGTCATTGGTCGCCTCATTTTTGGCCGCCGCTGGGGTTTGATTTGCACCGGTTGAGCGGCTGGCGGCCAGGGCGGTTCGCAATTGCCCGACTTGCCCCCGCAATCGCAATAATTCCGCGGCTTGCTCGCCCGACAACCGAGGCCGCTCCGCTTGCGCGACGAGGTTGGACAGACGTTCATTCTCCGCCTGAAGTTCGGCGAGTCTTTGGCTTTGATCGAGCAAGTCGCGGTTTTCGGCGCGGAGTTTCCCGACGGCTTGATGCTGGATGACAGCGGTGGTGATTCCCGCAACGGCGACAACGGCAAGGACGGCAGTTTTGAATTGGGACATGGTAATGGTTCTCAGGATATTGACGGCGGTGATTCCAGTGGCGGCCGCCCCGCCGGCAGCGAGAGAAGAGGCGGCGATGGTCGCAGCCAGACTGGCAGGCGCGGGTTGAATGCCGTTCGCCGCCATCGCGAGCGAAAGGATGGACGCGGAGGTCGTCACGCCGCGTCGAACCAGCAATTCCCTGAGTTTGTCAAGCGCGCGGGCCACTCGTTTGCGCGCCGCGTCCTCGCCGGAACCGAGCGCCGCTCCGATTTCCTTGAGCGAACGTTGCTCGAAGAAACGAAGCAGCAGCGCGTCCCGGTCAAGGGGATTCATCTGGTCCAGCGCTTCATCGAGCCAGGGACGGACTTGTTCCCAATCGGGATCGGCATCGGGACCGGGCGTATTCATAGAGGAGGCCTCCTGTTCACGAGCCTGGCGGCGGCGTTCGGCGCGCAGCACATCCAGTGCGGTGAAGCGCGTATCGCGATGCAACCATCCCGGCAGGACCACTTGATCGGAAAGCGATGCCGCCTTGCGAGCCAGATTGGCAAAGACGAGCTGGGTAACGTCCTCGGCGAGTTGGCGGGTCCGCACCTGACGCCATGCAGCGGAATAGACGAAGTTCAGATGGCGCGCCACCAACTCAGCAAAGGCGTCCTGCGAACTTTCCTTCACATAGCGAGCGAGCAGTTGGCTGTCATCCATCATCGTCTTTACATAACAAACGCCGCAGCAGATGGAAACCGGACATAAACCAGAAAGAAGGTATCAGCCTTGAACTTTGCGCCCTGAACCTTGACCCTGACGGCATTGTGACTGACGAAACAGCTTCCCAACCCACCGCGACGCGGCCCAAGCGGCGGCAGCGTTATCCGGGCAGAAACCCGCGGCGTTTCGAGGAGAAATACAAGGAACATAATCCGGCGCGCTACGCTGACACGGTGGAGAAAGTCCTTGCCTCGGGCAAAACGCCGGCGGGAACGCATCGTCCGGTAATGGCGCGGGAAATTCTGGAGGTCCTCGCGCCAAAACCCGGCGAGATTGCGGTGGATTGCACACTCGGCTTTGGCGGACATGCCCGGGAACTTCTGGCCCGCCTCCAGCCCGGCGGACGGCTCCTGGGATTGGACGCCGATGCGGCGGAACTTGCAAAGGCCGAAGCCCGTTTGCGCGCGCTGGGGTTTGGCGCGGATGTCTTCACCGCCCATCGCAGTAATTTCGCCGGTCTGCCGCAAATACTCGCCGCCGCGGAAATTTCGGGCGCGGACATCATCCTGGCGGACTTGGGCGTGTCGTCCATGCAACTGGATGATCCAAGGCGCGGATTCTCGGTAAAAAATGAAGGGCCGCTCGACATGCGCATGAATCCGTCGCGCGGCCAGCCCGCCTCGGCATTTTTGGCGCGTATTCGTCCCGACACTTTGGAAAAGGCGCTGGCCGGGAACGCGGACGAGCCGCGCGCCGCGGCCCTGGCGCCGGTCCTGGCCGGGCGGTCTTTCGCCACCACGACCGCGCTGGCCGGGGCGATTCGGGCCGCCCTGCCGCGCTTGAACAAAGAGGATTGCGACCTTACGATTCGCCGTGTCTTCCAGGCGCTGCGCATTGCGGTGAACGACGAGTTTTCGGCGCTGGAAACCCTTTTGCGCCATCTTCCCGCGTGCCTGAACCCTGGCGGGCGCGCGGCCATCCTGACCTTTCACTCGGGCGAAGATCGGCGCGTGAAGAAGTCCTTCGAGGCAGGCTCTCGCGATGGCGTTTATGGGGAAATTTCCCGCGAAGTGCTGCGTCCGGACGCCGATGAGCGCCGCGCCAATCCGCGCTCCACGCCCGCCAAACTGCGTTGGGCGGTCAGAAAAGAGATTTGTCAGCGGCCCGTTTAGACGGTAAGCTCAACCTGTGTGGCAAAGCTTTCGACTTTAACTGTAACTTTACATTTTGACTGATGACGCATGGCCGTGGTGAAAATTAGAAATCAAAAGAAAACTTCATCCGCCCCGGCGAAGGCGGCCGGCGAACCGTTGCCTTCTCCGGCAGGTTCCAACCACCAGGATTGGCTGCAATCGCTCGAAGCCATGCTGGAGATCACGTTGAAAAATCAAGGTCCGGACAAGGCCAATCTCCTTGTGGCCGGCCTGATTGCGCGCTTGCGCGCGGCGGGAGTCCAAACGCCCTGCCCGGTGAGCACGCCGTACATCAACACAATCGCCCCCGAAGAGGAGCCGCCGTATCCGGGCAATCGCGAGATCGAGCGGCGCATCAAAAGCCTGGCCCGGTGGAATGCCATGGCCATGGTGGTCAACGCCAATCACAACGAAAGCGGCGTGGGCGGGCATATTTCCAGTTACGCTTCGATGGCCACCCTCTACGAAGTGGCCTACAATCATTTTTTTCGCGGCGGCGAGGGCGGGCGGCTGGCTGATTTGGTTTATTTCCAGGGCCACACCGCGCCCGGCAACTACGCCCGCGCCTTTCTGGAATACCGGCTGGATGAAGGGCACCTGCATAATTTCCGCACGGAATTGGCCGACGGCGGCGGACTTTCCTCCTATCCGCATCCCTATTTGATGCCCGATTTCTGGCAGTTTCCGACCGTCTCGATGGGGTTGGGTCCGTTGATGTCCATTTACCAGGCGCGATTCATGCGCTACCTCAAGGCGCGCGGCTTGCTGGCCTCGGTGGAAGAACCCCGCGTCTGGGCGTTTGTGGGTGATGGAGAGACGGACGAACCGGAAACGCTCGGCTCGATCACGCTGGCCGCGCGGGAGAATCTGGACAATTTGATCTGGGTGGTCAACTGCAATTTGCAGCGCCTGGACGGCCCGGTGCGGGGCAACGGCAAGATCATCCAGGAATTGGAAGGCCTCTTTCGAGGGGCGGGGTGGAACGTGATCAAAGTCATTTGGGGCTCGGCTTGGGACGGGCTTCTGGCGCAGGACAAATCCGGCCTGCTGGTCAGGCGCATGGAGGAAGCCGTTGATGGCGATTACCAAAAATACACCGTCGAGCCTGGCAGTTACATTCGCCGCCATTTTTTCGGCAAATATCCGGAGTTGCTGCAACTGGTCACTCATTTGAGCGACGATGATCTGACCCGGCTGACGCGGGGCGGACACGATCCGATAAAGGTTTATGCCGCGTACAAAGCCGCTGTGGAGCACAAGGGCGGTCCAACGGTCATTTTGGCCAAGACGGTCAAAGGCTACGGCTTGGGCGAAGCCGGCGAAGGCCGCAACATTTCGCATCAACAGAAAAAGATGAACGAAAAGGAGCTGCGCGAATTCCGCGCCCGGTTCGACATCCCGGTGCGCGACGAAGACGTGGTCGAAACGCCGTTTTACCGGCCGGCGAAAGATTCGCGGGAAATCAGGTATCTGTTGGATCGCCGGCGGAAGCTGGGGGGATTCGTTCCGAAACGGGTGGTCCAGGCGGAGCCGTTGCAGACGCCGCGGCTGGAGGCGTTCCCGGATTTTGCAAAAGGATCGGGGATGGCGGAGTTCTCCACGACGATGGGATTTGTCCGCCTGCTTTCCAGTCTGATTCGTGACAAGACCATTGGCCGCCATGTGGTGCCCATCATTCCCGATGAGGCCAGGACATTTGGCATTGACCCGCTCTTTGCCCAGGTGGGCATCTATTCCTCGAAAGGCCAGCTTTACGAACCGGTCGATAAAAGCGGCCTCAGCTTCTATCATGAAGCCCAGGACGGCCAGATACTGGAGGAAGGCATTACCGAGGCCGGTTCGATGGCGTCATTCGTGGCGGCCGGCACGGCTTACGCCAATTATGGTGTCAATTTGATTCCCTTCTATATTTATTACTCCATGTTCGGCCCGCAGCGCGTCGGCGACGAAATCTGGCTGGCGGCCGACAGCCGGACCAAGGGCTTTTTGCTGGGGGCGACCTCGGGCCGCACCACCCTCAATGGCGAGGGCTTGCAGCATCAGGATGGACACAGCCCGATCCTGGCCGGCACGGTGCCGACACTTTATGCCTACGATCCTGCTTTTGCTTATGAAATCGCCATCATCGTGTGTGACGGCATGAAGCGGATGTTTCAAGAGGGCGGGGAAATCTTCTACTACCTTTGTTTGTATAACGAGAATTATGTCATGCCCGCCATGCCTGCCGGCGTGGAGGAGGGCGTGATCAAAGGGTTGTATAAGTTCAAGACGGGACCCGGCGACAGGAAACACAAGGCGCACCTCTTCGGCAGCGGCAGCATGATCCGGTCGGCGTTGCAGGCCCGGGATATTCTGGCGGAGCGTTATGATGTCTCGGCGGATGTCTGGAGCGCCACCAGTTACAAGAACCTGCGCAACGAAGCCCTGCTCGTGGAACGCTGGAACAGGCTGCATCCCGCCGAACCGCCCAAAAAGCCCCATGTCCGGCAACTGCTCGAAAATGAAAGCGGCCCGTTCATCGCCGTTTCCGATTACATGAAAATTGTCCCGGACCAGATTGCCAAATGGGTGCCGGGCGGGTTGACCACTTTGGGAACCGACGGGTTTGGCCGCAGCGATACGCGAGCGCGCCTGCGCCGATTCTTCGAGGTCGATGCCGAATGCACGGTGCTGGCCACCCTGCACGCGCTCGCCCAACGAGGCGAGGTGGACCCCGCGGTCGTCGCCCGGGCCATTAAAGACTTGAATGTTGACCCCGAAAAGCAGTTTCCT
This sequence comes from uncultured Verrucomicrobiae bacterium, assembly GCA_963813995.1. Classification (GTDB taxonomy): domain Bacteria; phylum Verrucomicrobiota; class Verrucomicrobiia; order Limisphaerales; family Palsa-1400; genus DASRLE01. The sequence goes on from CAWFAZ010000049.1 coordinate 123,151, forward strand.
CAAATCCTTGCGTTTTAAATCAATTTTATGGATCTGAAATTACCCCCGCTGGGCGAAGGCGTTGACTCAGGCAGTGTTGTGAGTATTTTGGTCAAGGAAGGCGAGCAAGTCCAAAAAGGGCAGGGGATCATCGAACTGGAAACCGGCAAGGCAGTCGCCCCGGTGCCGGCCTCTGCTGCCGGCAAAGTTGCCAAAATCATCGTCGCCGTTGGCGATACAATCTCGGTGGGCCAGTCCATCCTGTCGCTCGAAGCCGGCCCGGCTCCCGCCAAGGCCGCCGCCCCGAAGCCCGCGCCCGCCCCGGCGCCCCGCGCTGCCCGGCCCGCGCCCGTCCAGCCTCCACCGGAGGGAGAAACAGCCGGGGAGGTCCCTGAACCGGAGGAAGAGACATCCGGCCCCGAGCCGGCCTCCTCGCCCACCATCCGCCGCATGGCGCGTGAATTGGGCATCAACCTGAGAAGAATTCACGGCAGTGAACACGGCGGACGAATTGTCATGGCCGATGTGCGCGCTTACCTCGAGCGCCTGCAACGTCTGGCCGCCCCGCCGCGCGCGCCGGGTCCGGCCGGCGCTCCCGCCAAACCCGCGCCGGAGAAAACCGACTTCTCCAAATGGGGCCCGATTGTCAGGCGGCCCATGACGCCCTTGCGCAAAGTCATCGCCCAGCGCATGAGCGAAAGTTGGAACGCCGTGCCGCGTGTCACTCAATTTGACGAGGCGGACATCACCGCGCTGAACGACCTGCGCAAAAAGCACGCCGACGCTTATGAGAAGAAAGGCGCGCGGCTGACCCTGACCTCCTTCGCCCTGAAAATCGTGGCGGAGACGTTGAAGAAACATCCGGTGCTTAACACCAGCCTCGACCCGGCCGCCGGCGAAGTGATTTACAAGGAGTATTTGCACATTGGCATTGCCGTGGACACCGAACAGGGTCTGATCGTGCCGGTGCTCAGAGACGCCGACAAGAAGGACCTGCTGGCTCTTGCGAAGGAGTTGAACGAAATCGCCGTGAAAACCCGCGATCGAAAAATTTCGTTGGAAGAACTGCAAGGGGGCACCTTTACCATTTCAAATCAAGGCGGCATCGGCGGCCGTCATTTCACCCCCATCATCAACCTGCCGGAAACGGCGGTTCTCGGCCTGGGCCGCGGCGTCATGCAGGCGGTGGTGCGCGACGGGAAAATCGAGCCGCGGCTCATCCTGCCCCTGGCGCTCTCCTATGATCATCGTGTCATTGACGGCGGCGCGGCCGTGCGATTCATGGTGGATCTGGTGCGGGGGTTTGAGACTTTTGACGAAAAACAACTGGGCTGATCCTGACACATCATTAACCCCCAAATCATCGTGGACCTTATTCATACTGAGATTGTTGTTCTTGGCGCCGGGCCTGGAGGCTATGCCGCCGCCTTTTACGCGGCCGACCTCGGCAAAAAAGTTCTTCTTGTCGAACAGGACAAAAAGCTGGGCGGCGTTTGTCTCAATCGCGGCTGCATTCCCTCCAAGGCCCTGCTGCACGCCGCCAGAATGATCGGCGAAGCCAGGGAATCCGCCCATCGCGGCATTGCCTTCGGCCCGCCCCAAATCGAATTGGACAAACTCCGCGCCTGGAAAAACTCCATCGTGGACAAACTTTCCGGCGGGGTCAGCTTCCTGGCCAAGAAGCGCGGCGTGCAGGTGCTGATGGGACGCGGCTACTTCGAAGGTTCGCAATCCCTGCGCGTCGAGACAGCCGAAGGCCAGCAAATTGTTACATTTGACAGGGCCATTGTCGCGGTCGGTTCCAAGGCGGCGCTGCCCAAGGCTTTTGATCTGGGCAATCCCCGCGTCATGACCTCGACCGAAGCGCTGGAAATCGAGGAGATTCCCGAAGATTTCCTGGTCATCGGCGGCGGCTACATCGGCATGGAACTTGGCAGCGTCTATGCCGGCCTCGGCAGCAAAGTCGTCGTGATCGAAGCCCTGCCCGGCATCCTGGCCGGGGCCGACCCCGACCTGGTGCGCCCCATCCTCAAATACGCGGAGAAAAACTTCCGCGAACTCCGCCTCAACACCAAGGTGACCCAGATGTCCACCAAAGGGAAAAAAATCCGCACCGTCACCCAGGGGCCGGACAAGGCCGAAAAGGAGGAGTTTTACGATCGCGTTCTCGTTGCTGTGGGGCGCGTGCCCCGTTGCGGGGACCTTGGTTTGGAAAACACCAAAGTTGAGCAGGACGAACGCGGCTTCATCAAGGTCAACGAAAAACAGGAAACCGCCGATCCCTTTATCTTTGCCATTGGCGATATTGCCGGCGGAGTTTTGCTGGCCCACAAAGCCTCCAAGGAGGCGCGCGTCGCCGTTGAAACCATCGCGGGCGAAGAAAGCACCTCGGCGGGCGTCATCATTCCCGCCATCGTCTTCACCGATCCGGAACTGGCCTGGTGCGGGTTGACCGAGGCCGAGGCGAAAAGCAAGGGGTTGACGGTGGCAGTGGCCAAATACCCCTGGGCCGCCTCCGGGCGGGCGCTGACCTTCGATCGCCCTGACGGCCTGACGAAATTGATTATTGACCCGGAAACCGAGCGCATCCTGGGAATCGGCATCGTGGGCCACGGCGCGGGCGAGTTGATTGCCGAAGGCGTGGTGGCCATCGAGATGGGCGCCACCGTGCGCGACCTGGCCGAATCGGTCCATCCGCACCCGACCGTTTCCGAGACGTTGATGGAAGCCGCCGAAGTCTTTTACGGATTCTCCACCCACACCTACGCCCCAAAAAAGCGCGAAGAAACATGACTTTTGACAATTGGCAACCAAAATGAACGAGTATCAATTTTCGAGGGCGGAACCAGGACCCTTTTATAAAAGAAGCCATTAAACGTCAATGATGTGAAAAGCGAGTTCAGCCCCAATCATTAGCGAATAGGGAGATTCATTCACCGAAAAGGTGAGGCCGGTAGGACGACGCTCCTGCGGAGCCTTCTCCTCTGGAAATGGCTCCGCAGGAGCCTCGCCCTACCAAAAGTCGCTAATGATCGAGGAGTTCAGCAGGCGCAATGACCGGCAATAGTGGGTTGACAACCGCAAGACATTGTGATACTTATTTGATACTGAAATGCCGCGCAAAGTGCGACAACTGATTGCCGACTTGGAAAAGGCTGGCTTTGTGAACCGTGGCGGCAAAGGCAGCCACCGCAATTTTATTCATCCGAAGGGGCAGCGCGTAACAATCAGCGGTGGCCGGGGCGATGATGCTTTTCCGTATCAGGAAAGCCAGGTGCGGCGGAGAATTGAGGAATCGAAACAATGAAAACGAGCGAATTGAAGGCCAAAGCCGCCCGCTACATGAAAATCGTGGAGTGGAGCGACGAGGACGGCTGCTTTGTGGGCAGCGCGCCGCCACTCATCGGCCAATGCTGCCACGGCAAAGACGAGGCAAAAGTGTATGCTCAACTCTGCCGGATCGTCGAGGAATGGGTTGAAATTCTGGAAACGGATGGCCATGAACTGCCCGAACCACTGGCCGCAAAACAATTCAGCGGCAAATTTGTTCTGCGCGTTGAACCCGCGTTGCACCGTCGTCTCGCCGCCAAAGCCCTTGCTGCCGGTGAAAGTCTTAACAGCTTTTGCGTAAAGACACTTGTCAAAGCGTGAAAAGAGCCGTCTCCCAGGTGGAGAAGGTCAGGATGAGGGCGAGCCAAATAACTAACTTTCCCATTCTCCCGGCCCGCTACTGTCCAAAATGGAGTTTTGAATCCATCCGGCAGGTGTAGTTTCAAGGCGCATTTACCGGCTTTATCGTTAATGTAACGGGCTTGTTGCTGGTCTGTTGCCGATTTTGTTGGGTTCCTCAACGTTTTCAGTGGAATAGAGGTGGAGTCTTGGTAGTTTTTGGGATGACACCTGAAAAATTATTTCATGAATTGTTGGGTTTGAGCTTGAACTGGGAAGTAGTCGAGAGCCGCTTTGACGCCGCCAGCGGAACGGTCTGCCTGGAAATCAAGGAAACATCGCGTTTATGGGACTCGCTTCGTTGTCCCCAGGATGGAGGGTTGGTTTTTTGCTATGACCATACCGAAGTGCTGACTTGGCGCCATCTCAATATCTTCCAACATCGCTGTGAGATCACCTGCCGGTTGCCGCGCGGCAAGTGCCGCCAGTGCGGCCATGTCTTTCGGGTGCGTCCGCCCTGGGAAGGATTAAGCCTGCACTTCACCAAGGAGTTTGAAGCGTTCGCACTGCTGCTGATGCGCGAGATGCCCATGGCCAAAGTAGCCGAAGTGACCGGGGAGAGCGACATGCGCCTGTGGCGGATGCTCTTTAAGCATGTGGATGGGGCTTACGCCCAAGCCGACTTTGGCAACGTGTGCTGCGTCGGAGTCGATGAGATGGGCGTGCGCAAAGGCCAGGAGTATATCAGTGTGTTTGCTGATTTGGTGGCCAAGCGGGTGATCTTTGCTACAGAAGGCCACGGCCACGAGACTTGGCAAGCGTTTGTCCAGGCATTGGCGGCGCACAATGGGCACCAGTACGCCATCACCCAAGTGAGCATGGACATGAGCGCAGGCTACGAGAAGGGCGTCAAAGACAACTGCCGCAACGCCCAGGTGGTATTTGACAAGTTTCATGTCCTGGCCAATGCCAACAAGTCGGTCGACCAAGTGCGTCGGGCGGAGTTCAGCGTGGGCGGCAACGACGTGCGGGAGTCCCTCCGCCAGAGCCAGTGGCTCTGGCGCAAGAACCCGGAAAACCTCGACCGGGACGAACAGAGCCGGTTGGCCAAAATCAAAGAAAAAAATCTCTGCACCGGCAAGGCTTATCAGATGCGCCTGGTCCTGCAGGACATCTATCGCAGCTCCAACGCCATGGTGGCCCAAAAGCGCTTTAAGGTTTGGTGCCGCTGGGTGCGATGGGTGGCCCGGTTTTACAAATCCTACGTTTTCAGAGCGATGATCAAGCTGGCCAACATGGTGGAGAACCATCTGGCCGGAATCCTGGCCCACTGGAAATGGGGCCTGACCAACGCCTTTATGGAAGGACTCAATAGCGTCTTCAGCGCGGTCAAGCGCAAGGCGCGGGGCTATCGTTCCACGGTTTACCTGATCACCATCCTCTATCTGGTCGCCGGCAAACTCCGCCTGCCCCATGTTTAATTCCACTGAAAACGTTGAGGAACCTCGTGTTGCGGGCTAAGTCCTTGACTATCAGCGATGTAGCCGATGTTGCCGATTTTCCAGACCTATGTATCAATCTTGTGATACAATAGTGCAAAGTCGTGCATTTCCGGGAAGAATTCTTACCACTGATGGACACGAATGGGGCAAAGACTTCTGATCCGTGCCCATCCGTGTTTATTCGTGGTTGGATTTCTTGGGTTGCGGCTGGCCGCGCTATGTTTTTTGCGATTTTTCGCGGTAAGTCAGCTTTTTCGGTTCCTCGCTGTTTTCAGAATAGAAATGCGGCAAGTGTCGCCTGGATTCCGGCCTCCACGCCGCCCTTGCCATGAGCGGACGCGATGGGTATGATGCCAGGGTGCTACAGGTGCTACAAATAAGCCAAATTGTAGCACCCTTGTAGCACCCTAAGTCATTGATAATCAACGTTTGTAGCTGTAGCGGGGGGGTGGGGGGGCAGAATCCCAGTCACTTTAGCCGTGCGCTACGCTACTTCGCTCCGGCTGGCCGCTCCAATTTGGCGCCAAAGAAGGCTTTTAATGAAACTCTATTCCTCTGAAAACAGCGAGGAACCGGGTGAGTTGTCGTAACTTATTGGGAACCAACAACATACAATCAGTTTACAAGAGAAATTGTGAAAATTTTCGGGTTTTGTCCCCCATTCCAAAAAAACCTGAAAAAACTTTAAAAAAGCCGTTGACATATTTTTCGACCGGCCTTATTTTGCCTCCAGTTATCGGGCTTGACATAGCAAATTGACCATTGTGCCCCGTGGCCCTTTCGAAAACGAAAGGGGCAGGGGTAATGGTTTTTTGTCGTTTCGCACGGTCAGGATGCAAGCGATCTGGGGCTTTTGCCCATGTAGCTCAGTTGGCAGAGCGCGTCCTTGGTAAGGACGAGGTCATCAGTTCAATCCTGATCATGGGCTCCAGATAATTTGTGAGGATATCGCAAAGCCTGAGAATTTTGCAAGAGATCGTTAAAACATAAACAAAAACACGCAGGAGATTATGGCAAAAGAAGCCTTCAAAAGAACTAAACCCCACGTCAATATCGGCACCATCGGCCACGTTGACCATGGCAAATCCACCTTGACCGCCGCCATTGTTGAAGTCCAAAGCAAAAAGGGCATGGCCAAAGCGATCAGCTATGCCGACATCACCAAGGGCGGCACCATCCGCGACGCCACCAAGACGGTCACCATCGCCGTATCGCACGTCGAATATGAATCTCCCACGCGCCATTATGCCCACGTCGATTGTCCCGGCCACGCGGACTACATCAAGAACATGATCACGGGCGCGGCGCAAATGGACGGCGCGATCCTGGTGGTCAGCGCGGCGGACGGCCCGATGCCGCAGACGCGCGAGCACATTTTGCTGGCCCGCCAGGTTGGGGTCCCGGCCATTGTGGTTTACTTGAACAAGGTGGATTTGGTCGATGATCCTGAATTGCTCGACTTGGTGGATATGGAAATCCGGGATTTGCTCAATAAATATCAGTTCCCAGGCGACAAGACTCCGATCATTCGGGGCAGTTCGACGGCGGCCTTGAACGGCACGCCGGAGGGGGTCAAATCCATCGAGGAGCTTTTGGCCGCGGTGGACAGCTTCATACCGCTGCCAACGCGCGAGATCGACAAGCCGTTCCTGATGTGCATCGAGGACGTATTCAATATTGAAGGCCGCGGGACGGTTGTCACCGGCCGTGTTGAACGCGGTGAATTGCAGAAAATGTCCGACGTCGAAATTGTGGGCTTGAAGGACACGCGCAAAACGGTTGCCACGGACATTGAGATGTTCCGCAAGCTGCTGGACAAAGCCAGCGCGGGGGACAACGTGGGTGTTCTGTTGCGCGGCACCAAAAAGGATGAAGTGGAGCGCGGCATGGTTCTGGCCAAACCCGGCAGCATCACGCCGCACACCAAATTCAAGGCCGAGGTCTATGTTCTTTCCAAGGATGAAGGTGGCCGGCATACGCCCTTCTTCACCAATTACCGGCCGCAGTTTTATTTTCGCACCACCGACGTCACGGGCACCGTCAAACTGGCCCAAGGCGTCGAAATGGTCATGCCGGGAGACAATGTCTCGGTGGAAATCGAATTAATCGCTCCTGTGGCGATGGAGAAAGGGCAGCGCTTCGCCATTCGCGAAGGAGGCCGGACGATTGGCGCCGGTCGCGTGTCGGACATTGAAGCTTGATTTTGCGGCAGGAGCGCGCCAGGCGGCTTCTGTCGGGGATGAGGGACCACTCGACGGCATAGGGCGGTAGCTCAATTGGTAGAGTAGCGGTCTCCAAAACCGTCGGTTGGGGGTTCGAGTCCCTCCCGCCCTGCCATCTGTGGGGAGGCAAGCCCCGGGAGAGAGGTTTGCCGGAGGGGTGGCAGAGTGGTCTATTGCGACGGTCTTGAAAACCGTTGTGCGGGAAACCGCACCGGGGGTTCGAATCCCTCCCCCTCCGCCATAACCAGAGGAATTGCAGGATGAGAGATTTTAAATGAGTTATTTGCCAATTATATTTGTGATGGTGGTCGCCTTGGTGGTGTTCGCCCTGCTGTTGCGCCAGGGGGCGTTTTTGCGCCTGTCCGGCTACTTCCACGAAACGAAGGATGAGTTGTGGAAATGCACCTGGCCGACGTGGGATGAATTAATGGGTTCCACCGTCGTGGTCATTGTGTCTGTTGGCATTCTGGGCGGTTACACCATGGGGGTGGATTACATGGTGACCGTTGTGATGCATTACATTGTTTAAGGATTTGCCAATGTCAAAAAGCCAATGGTTTGTCATCCACACTTTGTCCGGCCAGGAGCAAAAGGTCAAAGAGAACATCGAAAAGCGCCTCAAAGCGGAAGAGATGAGCGACTATATTAAAGAGGTCCTTGTCCCGGTCGAGAAAGTGGTCGATGTGCGCGGCGGCAAGAAAACCGTCACCAGCCGCAAGCTGCATCCGGGCTACGTTTATATCGACATGGTTCTGGTGGATGAGGGGAACCGGATACTGGAAAAACCGTGGTATTTTATTCAGGACACCCCGGGTAAAATTGGCATAGTTGGCGGAGACCGCCCGATTCCGGTGACTCCGGACGAAATCGCCGTGATCAAGGCGCAAATCTCGGAATCCGAGGAAACGGAGAAGCCGAAGGTTCATTTTGAAGCGGGCGAGACCGTGAAGATCAACGACGGGCCGTTTCTGAATTTCAGCGGCGTGATTGAAGAGATCGAACCCGAACGCGGGAAACTGAAGGTGACCGTCAATATTTTTGGCCGCAATACTCCGGTCGAACTCGAGTACTGGCAAGTGGAGAAAGCATAGGAAACAGATTTATGGCAAAGAAGATTACCGGACAGATCAAGCTGCAAATTCCGGCCGGACAAGCCAACCCGGCCCCGCCGGTCGGCCCGGCCCTCGGCCAGCAAGGCGTGAACATCATGGCCTTTTGCAAGGAATTCAACGCCGCCACCAAGGAACAGTCCGGCATGATTATTCCGGTCGTCATCACCGTTTTTGCGGACAAGTCCTTCACCTTTATCACCAAGTCCCCTCCGGCCTCCATCCTGCTCAAAAAGGCCGCCGGCATCGCCTCGGGTTCAAAAATACCGAACAAGGACAAGGTCGGCAAAGTGAGCCGCAAACAGGTTTTGGAGATTGTCAAAATTAAAATGAAGGATTTGAACGCCACTTCCGAAGAAGCCGCGTTCCGGGTCATTGCGGGCACGGCCCGCAGCATGGGCATCGAAGTTCAGGAATAATCAACCGCGGGAGAGCGCCGCTCATGGCGGCACTCGTTTGCACCGCTTATTATAATGCCAAGCAAACGATATAGAAAAGCAACGGAACTGGTGGAAGCCAAAAAGCTTTACCCGTTGAAATCGGCCGTGGAGGTCCTGGGCAAGTTCCCCAAGGCCAAATTCAACGAAACGATTGACATGGCTTTCAAATTGGGCGTCGATCCCAAACAATCCGATCAAATGGTTCGCGGCACCGTTCCTCTGCCCCACGGCAGCGGCAAAACCGTCCGCGTGCTCGTTTTTGCCAGGCCGGGCGCCGCCGCCGATGCCGCCCGCGCCGCCGGCGCCGAATATGTCGGCTTTGAAGAGTTGATCAAGCAATGCACGGAAGGTTGGACGGATTTCGACGTGGCCATCGCCACGCCCGAAGCCATGTCCGAAGTCCGCAAACTCGGCAAGGCCCTTGGTCCGCGCGGCCTCATGCCCAATCCCAAGACCGGCACCGTGACCGATGACACCGCCAAAGCGGTCAAGGAAGTGAAGGCCGGCCGCGTTGAATTTAAAATTGACAAGGGCGGGAACATTCATGTCCCCATTGGCAAGGTGTCCTTTGCCGCCGATCATATTGTGGAAAATGCCCGCGCGGTAATCCGGGCGGTGGCGAGGTCCAAGCCGAGCAGCTCCAAGGGGACTTTTATTCGCAGTTGCACCCTTTCCGCCACCATGAGTCCGCCGGTTCGGGTGGACGTTCGCGAATTTCTGGAAGCCGCCTAACCCCGAGGAAACACCATCATGCGCCTGGAAAAACAATATATCAGCAGTGAGTACCTCATCCGGCTCAATGCCTCGCCCTATTTTATCGTAATCGATTACCGGGGTTTGAAGGTCGGACCCATCACCGAACTGCGCAAGCGCCTCAACAAGGCGGGAGCGGAAATGCACGTCGTGAAGAACTCCCTCTTCCGCCTGGCCGTCAAAGAAGCCGGCGTGGCTGATTTGGGCGCCACCCTGACCGGCCAGCTCGCCGTCGTCACCGGCCAGCGCGATGTTTCTTCCGCGGCCAAAGTGGTCAGGGTTTTTAGCGCCGAGTTTGACAAGCCGAAGATTCGCTTTGGCTATTTAAAGAACCAGCGACTGGAAACCGCGGACATCGTGGCCCTGGCCGATTTGCCATCCATCGAGGTTCTCCGTTCCAAGCTGCTGGGCGTCATCATGGCCCCGGCCACGAAGCTGGCCGCCGTCATCAACACGCCGGCCACCCAGTTGGTCCGCGTGCTGGCCGCGCGCGTGGCCAAAGGCGAATAATTTTTATCCGAACCCAATGAGTCTAAACAATTTCATTTCCGGCAAAGCATTGGAGATGAACAAAACAACAAGAACAAAGTAAATCGTCGGCTCGCGGGCTCGCGAGCACAATGCGTCCGCGGCTGTGGACGGCGACGAGACTGAAAGGAAACATGGCAGATATATCTGGATTAGTGGAACAATTAGGCAAGTTGACGGTGATTGAAGCCGCCGACCTGGTCAAACAACTTGAAACCGCCTGGGGCGTCACCGCCGCCGCGCCGGCCGCCGCCGCCGCGCCAGCCGCCGCCGCCGCGCCGGCTGCCGAAGTCAAAACAGCCTTCGATGTCATTCTGGCCTCCGTGCCGGCTGAGAAGAAGATTGCCGCCATCAAGGCCGTGCGCGAAGTCAAGGCCGGCCTGGGTTTGGCCGACGCCAAAGCGCTGGTGGAAGGCGCTCCCAGGGCTGTCCTGGAAGGGGCCAGCAAGGCCGATGCCGACGCGGCGAAGAAGAAACTCGAGGACGCCGGCGCCAAAGTTGAACTTAAATAATAATGGTGTATGTTATGGGCGGCGGGATTCTGTTTCCCGCCGCTCGATTTGAACCATCGAGAGAGCGATTTCTAAACGAATTTCATCGTCTCAAAGAGGATTTTTGAATCGGCGCGTTTTCTGGATTCCAGGGAACGGGCCTTTCGTCGTTTGAACTAAATAAAGGTCCGGCCTGCGCCGGAGATTGATCAGAGGTTAAAAATGCCATCACGATTAACTGAACGCGTCCACTTTGGAAAAATCAAAGAGGTCATTGCCCCGCCGAACTTGATTGAGTTGCAGACCAATTCGTACCGGGAATTTCTGCAAACCGACACCCCCCCCTCCCGGCGCAAGAACATGGGATTGCAGGCGGTTTTCACCGAGGTTTTTCCCATCGAAAGTTATGATGGCAAGTGCATCCTGGACTTTCACAGCTACGAGATTGGCGAGCCCAAGCATGACTGGCTGGAATGCCTGCGCGAAGGCATTACCTACGGCGCGCCCCTCCATGTCACCTTTCTGCTCAAGGAGGAGAAAAACGCCAAGGAAGAAAAGGTCTTCATGGGCGAGCTTCCCCTGATGACTCCACAAGGCACCTTTGTCATCAATGGCGCCGAGCGCGTCATCGTCAGCCAGTTGCATCGTTCTCCGGGTTTGGCCTTTGAAGCCAGCCAGCATCCCAACGGCAAAACGCTCCATTCCTTCCGGATCATTCCAGACCGCGGTTCCTGGTATGAAGCCCAGTTCGACACCAGCGACCTGCTCTACGTCTATCTCGACCGCAAAAAGCGCCGCCGCAAATTTTTGACCACCACCTTCTTCCGCGCCCTGGGGTATGGCACCGATGCCGACATCCTCAAGCTGTTTTACGACATTGAAGAGTTGAGCGTCAAAGAGGCGGAAAAACTCGAAGACATCCAAAACAAAGTCCTCATCGAGGACGCGGTTGATAATGACAAGGGCATTGTGGTCGCCCGCGCTTTCGAGCCGCTTTCCAAGGCGGTTGTCAAACAGATCGCCGAGTTGGGCGTCAACAAAATCCGCGTGGTCGATACCACGGTGGACGACGGCATCGTCATCAAGTGCCTCAAGAAAGACCCCAGCAAGAACGAAGAGGAAGCGCTGAAGGATATTTACCGCCGCTTGCGCCCGGGCGACCCTCCCACCGCGGCCAACGCCCGCGCCCTGATCAAGCGTTTGTTCTTCGATGCCAAGCGTTATGATCTCGGCCGCGTCGGCCGATACAAGATCAACCAGAAATTGGGCATCAAGGGCGGCGATTCCCGCATCCTGACCAAGGAAGACCTGGTTGCCGCCACCAAGTACCTCCTCCGTCTCAAAAAGGGCGAGGGTACGTTGGACGACATTGATCATCTCGGCAGCCGCCGCATTCGGACGGTGGGCGAATTGCTGGCCAATCAATGCCGCGTTGGCCTGGCCCGCACCGAGCGTTTGGTCAAGGAGCGCATGACGCTGTTCGATCAAAGTCTCGAAAGCATGTCCCCGCAAAAATTGATCAATCCCAAGGCTCTCTCCGCCGTGATCCGGGATTTCTTTGGGCGCAGCCAGCTCTCCCAATTCATGGATCAAATCAATCCATTGGCCGAGTTGACCCACAAGCGCCGTCTCTCCGCCCTCGGGCCGGGCGGTTTGTCCCGGGACCGCGCCGGATTTGAAGTCCGCGATGTCCATCCTTCCCACTACGGCCGCATTTGCCCGGTCGAAACCCCGGAAGGACCCAACATCGGTTTGATTGCCTCCCTGGCCACCTTCGCCCAGGTCAATGATTTCGGCTTTTTGGAAACTCCCTATCGCCGCGTCGAAAAAGGCCGCGTTTCCAATCACCTCGATTACCTCACCGCCGACCGCGAGGAAACTTACATCGTCGCCCAAGCCAACTCCCCCATCGACGAAAAAGGCAACTTCCTGGGCGAACGCGTCACCTGCCGTTGCAAAGGGGACTTTATCGACGTTGAACCCGGCCGCGTCGATTACATGGATGTCTCCCCCAAGCAACTGGTTTCCGTTGCCGCCAGCTTGATTCCCTTCCTGGAGCACGATGACGCCAACCGCGCCTTGATGGGTTCGAACATGCAACGCCAGGCCGTGCCGTTGCTCGTCACCGAAGCTCCTTATGTCGCCACCGGTTTGGAAGAGCGCGTCGCCCGCGATTCCCGCGCCGTCCTCGTGGCCGAAGAGGCCGGCAAAGTCGCCTCGGTCACAGGCAACCTCGTGGTCATCACCCCGGACGGCAAGGTTCCGGACAGCAAGAAGAAGATCAAGACCGATCCGGGCAACGGCATTTGGGTTTATCCCATTCGCAAATTCATGCGTTCCAACGCCGCGACCTGCATCAATCAAAAAATCCTCGTCGCCAAGGGCGACTCCATCAAGAAGGGGCAGGTCATCGCTGACGGGCCTTGCACCCAGGGCGGCGAACTGGCGTTGGGCCGCAATGTCCTTTGCGCCTTCATGCCTTGGAACGGATATAACTTCGAGGACGCCATCCTCATCAGCGAACGCATCGTCAAAGATGACGTGTTCACCTCCATTCACATTGACGAATTCGAAGTCGGCGCTCGCGACACCAAGCTCGGCCCCGAAGAAATCACCCGCGATATTCCCAACCTGGGCGACGAGGCGTTGAAAAATCTGGGGCCTGACGGCGTCATCCGCATTGGCGCTGAAGTCAGGCCCGGCGACATTTTGGTCGGCAAGATTACGCCCAAGAGCGAAACAGAATTGGCCCCCGAGGAACGTTTGTTGCGCGCCATTTTCGGCGAGAAGGCCGCCGACGTCAAAGACACTTCGCTGAAAGTGCCTTCCGGCACTTACGGCATCATCATGGATGTCAAAGTCTCCTCCAAGAAAGAGCGCGAGGCTGAAGTCAAAGCGGCCCCCGAAACCAAGCGCCACGCCAGGGAAGTGCAGGACGAGCACAAGGTCAAAACAGACGAGTTGCGCGAGCAACTGACCGAGGCGCTCAGCAACATTCTGCTCGGCGAAAAAATCCCCCTGGATGTCGTCAACTCCGAGACCGGCGAAATCATCATCCCGGCCAATCGCAAGATCACCAAAACACTTTTGCGCAAGCTGGCCCAGGTGTACGATCGCATCGAAATCGATCCTTCGCCCATTCGCAATAAAATCAACGAAATCATCGGCACCTTCAAAAAGAAATTCGACGATCTGCAAATGCAGCACGACGAAGAGGTTGAACGCGCCGAAGCCGGCGAGGAAATCGACAGCGGCGTCATCAAATCGGTCAAGGTTTATATCGCCTCCAAACGCAAATTGTCGGTCGGCGACAAAATGGCGGGCCGTCACGGCAATAAAGGCGTTGTGGCCAAGATCGTGCCCGAGGAAGACATGCCGTTCCTGGCCGATGGCACTCCGGTGGACATTGTTTTGAATCCGCTGGGCGTGCCCTCCCGCATGAACGTCGGGCAGGTGCTGGAAACCCATCTGGGTTGGGCCGCCAAATTCCTCGGCCTCAAATTCGCCACCCCCGTTTTCGACGGCATCAAGGAAAAGGAAATTCGCGCCTACTTGAAAGACGCCAAATTGCCCGAACACGGCAAGACCCTCCTGATTGACGGCCGCAGCGGCGAGCCTTTCGACCAGGAAATCGTCGTGGGCAACATTTACATGATGAAGCTCGGCCATCTTGTCGCCGATAAAATTCACGCCCGCGCCGTCGGCCCTTATTCTCTTGTCACCCAGCAACCGCTCGGCGGCAAGGCCCAATACGGCGGCCAGCGCTTTGGCGAAATGGAAGTGTGGGCCATGGAAGCTTACGGCGCCGCCTACAGCCTGCAAGAGCTGCTCACCGTCAAGTCGGACGACGTCCAGGGCCGCACCCGCATTTACGAGAGCATTGTCAAAGGCGACAACTGTCTCGAAGCCGGCGTGCCCGAGTCTTTCAACGTGCTCGTCAAAGAAATGCAATCTTTGGCCATGGACGTAAAGGTCGGCTATTCAAACCCGGTGGAACAAGCCGCGGCCGCGCAAGCCTCCGCTTTAAGCAGCCTCAAATAATCTCAAACCATATTTGCCAACGATATACGCACCATGAACACTAAAGAAACCGCCCGCGAGTTGCTCGGCCTGGACAAGGTCAACCAGGTCGATTACGTCGCCATTTCTGTCGCTTCACCCGAGGCCATCCGTGCCTGGTCCAAGGGGGAAGTCAAAAACCCGGAGACCATCAATTACCGGACGTTCAAGCCCGAAAAGGGCGGCTTGTTTTGCGAGCGCATTTTCGGTCCCGTCAAGGACTGGGAATGCTCCTGCGGCAAATACAAACGCATCAAGCATCGCGGTGTCGTCTGCGATCGTTGCGGTGTGGAAGTCACCCTGGCCCGCGTGCGCCGCGAACGCATGGGCCATATTGAACTGGCCGTGCCCGTTTCCCACATCTGGTTTTTCAAGTGCATGCCTTCCCGTCTCGGGTTGATCCTCGACATGACGGCGCGCAACCTCGAACGCGTCATCTACTACGAGGATTACATGGTGATCAATCCAGGCTCGACCCCTCTCAAGCTCCATCAACTGCTCAGCGAACACGAGTATCGTGAGGCCCGGGAAACTTACGGGGCCGACGGTTTCGCCGCCAAGATGGGCGCCGAAGCGGTGCGCGAGGCCCTGGGCAATGTCGATCTCCAGAAGCAGATCGACCATTTGTCCGTCGCCATGACCGAGACCAAGAGCAAACAGATTCGCAAGAAAATTGCCAAGCGCATCAAGCTCCTTTCCGCCTTTCGCGATTCCAAAGCCCGTCCGGAATGGATGGTCCTGATTGTTTTGCCGGTCATTCCACCGGACTTGCGCCCGCTGGTTCCATTGGAAGGCGGCCGCTTTGCCACTTCCGATCTCAACGATCTCTATCGCCGCGTCATCAACCGCAACAACCGGCTGAAGAACCTCCTGCAGCTCAAAACGCCCGAAGTCATCATCCGCAACGAAAAACGCATGTTGCAGGAAGCCGTCGATGCTCTCTTCGACAATGGACGCCATGGCCGGGCCGTCACCGGCGCCGGCAATCGCGCCCTCAAATCTTTGAGTGACATGCTCAAAGGCAAAAGCGGCCGGTTCCGTCAAAACCTCCTCGGCAAACGCGTCGATTATTCCGGCCGCTCCGTCATCGTCATCGGCCCGGAGTTGAAACTGCATCAGTGCGGTTTGCCCAAGAAAATGGCCCTGGTCCTTTTCGAGCCTTTTATCATCCGCCGCTTGAAGGAGTTGGGCTATGTCCACACCGTTCGTTCGGCCAAAAAAATGATCGAACGCCAGTCCACCGAGGTCTGGGACATCCTGGAGGAAGTCACCCGCGGCCACCCCGTCCTGCTCAATCGCGCCCCAACTCTCCATCGCCTCTCCATCCAGGCCTTCGAACCCATCTTGATCGAAGGCGAAGCCATTCGCATTCATCCCCTGGTCTGCACGGCCTACAACGCCGATTTCGACGGCGACCAAATGGCCGTCCACGTCCCTCTTTCTGTCGAGGCGCAAATGGAAGCCCGCCTGCTCATGATGGCGCCCAACAACATTTTCAGCCCGTCCAGCGGACGGCCGATCATGACGCCGACCCAGGACATCACGCTGGGTTGTTTCTACCTGACGGCCGAGCCTCGCGCCAAAAAGGAGACGAAGCCAGGGATGCTTTTCGGTTCCAAATCCGAAGTCATCTTTTCTTACAACGACGGCGGCCTTAAAATCCATGACCGCATTCGCCTGGCCAATCCCGACCGGGGCAGAAAGACCCAATACGGCGATTCCGAGCGCAGCGCCATTGACACGACTGTCGGCCGGGTCATCTTCAGCGAAATCTGGCCCGAGGAACTGGGCTTTCTCAACAAGGTCGCCGGCAAAGCCATGCTGGGCGAACTCATCTGGACTTGCTACAAAGTCTGCGGGCACGAGAAGACGGTGGTCATGCTGGACAGCCTCAAAGAGCTGGGCTTCCGCGCCGCCACCCGCTCGGGCTGCTCCATCGGCATTGATGACATGATCATTCCCAAGGAGAAGGACCAGGAAATCTCCAACGCCCAAAAGCAAATCTCCGACGTTGAAAAGCAATATCGCAAAGGCGTCATCACCCCCGGCGAACGTTACAACAAGGTCATCGACATCTGGACGCATTGCACCGACCAGATCGCCAACGTCATGCTCCGAACCCTCGAATTCAACCACGGCAAGCTGGAATATAATCCGGTCTCCCTCATGGTGGATTCCGGCGCGCGCGGCAACCGCCAGCAGGTCCGCCAGCTCGCCGGCGTTCGCGGCCTCATGGCCAAGCCCAGCGGCGACATTATCGAAAAGCCCATCTTGTCCAATTTCCGCGAGGGCCTCACCGTGCTCGAATACTTCATTTCCACTCACGGCGCCCGCAAGGGTCTGGCCGACACCGCCCTCAAAACGGCCGACTCCGGCTACATGACCCGCAAATTGGTCGATGTCTCCCAGGACGTCATCATCCGCATGGAGGATTGCGGCACTTCCAACGGCATTTGGGTCCAGGCCATTTATGAAGGCGAAGATGAAGTCGTCAAACTCGGCGAGCGCATCATCGGCCGCATCTCGTGCGACGATATTGTCGATCCCCGCAACGTCAAGATCGGCCTGGTCAAATCCGGCGAATTGATCGATGAGCTTAAGGCGAAAGCCATCGAAAGCAGCGGCGTCGAACGCGTCCGCATCCGCTCCGTCCTCACTTGCGAAAGCAAGCACGGGATTTGCGCCAGTTGTTATGGCCGCAACCTCGCCACGGGCGGCATGATCAAACGCGGTGAAGCCGTCGGCATTATTGCCGCCCAATCCATCGGCGAACCCGGCACGCAGTTGACCATGCGCACCTTCCACATCGGCGGCACCGCCTCTCAGGTCTTCAAACAGCCGCAGATTAAATCCAAGTTCGACGGCATTGTTCGTTACAACGAAGTCCGCATGGTCGCGCTGGAGGATGGCAGCAGCATTGTTCTGAACAAGAACGGCTCCATTTCCATTCTCGCCGAAGAAGGCGGGCGCGAATTGGAAGCCCACAACCTGGTCATCGGCTCCGTGATTTCCGTCAAGAACGGCGGCAAGGTCAAAAAAGGCGATCCCTTCGTCCAATGGGACCCGTACAACGTCCCCATTCTCTCCGAAAAAGCTGGCCGCGTGAAGTTTGTGGACATCATCGAGGGCGTCACCATGAAACAGGAGGAGGATGAAACCACCGCCCAGGAGGCGATGGTGGTTATCGAGCACAAGGAAGACCTCCACCCCCAAATCGTCATCATCAGTGACAAGGGCGAACCACCCGCCAGCTATCCGATTCCTTCCGGCGCTCACATCGTCGTCAGTGAAGGCCATAAAATTGTCGCCGGCACCTTGATGGCCAAGACGCCGCGCAAAACCTCCAAGACCAAGGACATCACCGGCGGTCTGCCCCGCGTGGCCGAGTTGTTCGAAGCCCGCCGTCCCAAAGACGCCGCCGAGATTTCCAAGATCGACGGCATTGTCGATTTCGGCCCCAGCGTCCGGGGCAAGCGCACCATTCTCATCAAGGAGCCGCAAACCCAGGTCGAAGAGGAACACCTCATTCCCATTGGCAAACACGTCATTGTGTTCAAGGGCGATTTCGTCAAGAAAGGCCAGCAGCTTACCGAAGGCCCGGTCGATCCCCACGAGATTCTTGACATCTGCGGCCCCCAGGAATTGCAGGAGCATCTCGTCAACGAAGTCCAGGAAGTCTATCGTCTCCAGGGCGTCACCATCAACGACAAGCACATTGAGATCATCGTCCGCCAAATGTTGCGCAAAGTCCGCGTCACCGAACCCGGCGACACCCAATTCCTCTGGGGCGAGCAGATCGACAAAATCGAGTTCGAAAAAGAGAACATGCGCGTTGATAAAATGGGCGGCAAACCGGCCGAGGCCCAGCCCGTTTTGCTCGGCATCACCAAGGCGTCCCTGGAGACCGAAAGTTTCCTCAGCGCCGCTTCGTTCCAGGACACGACCCGCGTCCTCACCGAAGCCGCCACCATGGGCAAGGTGGATTATCTGCGCGGCTTTAAGGAAAACGTCATCATGGGCCACATCATACCGGCTGGCACGGGCTATCAATTGCACCGCCGCGTCGATCTGAAGCCCCTGGTTGAGCCACCGCCCGCCGAGGAAACCGACGCTCTTACCCTGCCCCTGCTCGAACAGCCCCTGGCGGGATAGCCGGGGCAGAAGTAAGAATTAAGAAGGCAGAATTAAGAAGTAAGAATACGGTAGGGCGAGACTCCGTCGAGCCGTGACTTGACAATATGACAGCGGTTGCAGAAATCGAATCAGCCATTGAGCGGCTTTCGCCTGCTGAGGTGAAGGAACTGGCGGCGTGGCTTGACGAGTACCAGCAGATGGTCAATGCTTCCGCCGAAATCTTTTCTCTGTATGATGAGGAAGAGAAGGCGGGCTCGTGATGCCCCCGGCCCGGCGCAGTTCGACTCTTGGCTGTTTTCATGTTTCTTAATTCTTACTTCTTAATTCTTAATTGGAGGAGTAACCCGACCATACACTCGTCGGTGAGAATGGATTAACATAATTCACGCCCCGCCGAGCAGCGCGTGGACCTTGGGCATCCATTCGCTGATCGGGATTTTCTGCGGACATTTGTCTTCGCAGTCGTGGCAGGCAACGCAAGCACTGGCCCGCGCTGCTTCCGGGACAAAAATCTGATACCTGAACCGTGCGTCCGGAATGTTTTCGTGGAGAAACGCTTCGTTGTAGTATTCAAAATCGGCCGGGATGTCCACTCCGTTCGGGCAGGGCATGCAGTAGTTGCACTTGGTGCAGGGTATGGCGGCTCGTTCCCGGTACTTTTGCTGCAACTCTGCGATCAGTTTCACGTCCGCCGCCTGAAACGAATGGCTGCGGGCGTGAGACGCCGAATCCAGGTTGGCTTTCACCTGCTCCATGTTGCTCATGCCGCTTAACACCACCGATACTTCGGGCTGGTCCCAAAGCCATTGCAACGCCCAGTCCGCCGGGGATCGCTTCACGCTGGCGCGCTCGATCACCTCGCCAATGGACGACGGCGGATGGGCCAGCCTGCCGCCGAGCAACGGTTCCATGATCACGACGGCCAGACCCTTGGCGGCGGCCAGCTTCAATCCCTGAGTGCCCGCCTGGTTTTCCGTGTCCATGTAGTTGTACTGAATCTGGCAGAACGTCCAGCCATCGTAGCCGTTCATTATCTCAGCAAAGCTCTCGTAATTGTCGTGGAACGAGAAACCCAGGTGGCGGATGCGTCCGTCCCGAATCGCGGCCCCGGCCTTTTCCAGGAGTTTGTATTTCGGGACGGTTTCGCTCCAGCGGCTTTTATCCAGGGCATGGAGCAGATAGAAATCAATGTGATCGGTCTGAAGCTTGCGCAATTGCTCGTTCAACATCCGGTCAAAATCGGCTTCATTTTGGATCAACCACACCGCGGACTTCGTGGCTATTTTCACCAGGTCCCGATGGCCGCGCAACGCCTTGCCCAGAACGGTCTCGCTGTTGCCTTCGTGATAGATGTAAGCGGTGTCGAAATAGTTCACACCCCGATCCAGGGCGTGGCGGATCATGCGCACCGCTTCCGCTTCATTGATATTTGGCCCGTTGGCATTCCCGTCCACGGTGGGCAGGCGCATACAGCCAAAGCCCAGAACCGAGGCGTTCCAGTCCAGCTTGCCGAATTTGCGAAATTGCATGGTAGTAATGGATTTTCTGCTTGAATCAGCCCGTGTCAATGACGAACCAAAGTTGAAAAGGGTTTTGGGTGCGGGACAAATGTCTTCGCAGCCACGGCGGCTCTCATTAACGCTTCAGCGCGGTGAGCACAAGGATCAGAATTCCTGGAGCATTTTAAATATAAATGTAGCCGTATGCTGTTCGGTCTCGGGGAGCGCGACCGTCTCGGTCGCACTTGTCGGCGTCTCGCCGACGAGACATTCTACGGCTGCGTCTTTATTTAAACTGCTCTAAACACGAACCACATAAAATGCGCGAACCTCGAAAGCTTTCGGGGTCGTTCGTACACTTCCCGTATTTCGCGGTTGAAATTCCTGTTCCAGAACTTTGCATTATTCTTAAGTCCTTCCCCTTCAAGCGGTTGCGCCACACGAACACCGATTACAAAAATAGTGTAAAATAATTGTTGTTCTGATCAATATGTATGCTATGATATGGTTTGATGATTGGCTAAATAAGGCCATGCCGAAAAACTGAAATATTGAACCAACAACAAACAGCCTCCAAATTATGAACGCCCGCAATGGCAAAATCGCCCGCCTGCCCCGCGAAATCCGCGGCCAATTGAATCAACGCCTGGAACAGTCCGGGCAAAGCCCCAATGACTGCCTTGGCCAATCATCCCCCTGATTTAATCCCCAGTACGCCGCTGGAGATGAACGCGACATGCAGGGTTGAGGGATTGGAAAGAACTGCGGATTGTTCTCTGGAATGCGGATTGCCGGGTCAGGGTCAGTCAAACTGGGTCAAAGTCAGTCAAACCAGTCAAAGAAAAGGCCAAATGCTCATGGCTAAACGCTAAAATTATGAAAATCAGCAACTTACAAATAAGGACAGACCAATATCGGCCGTACCAGAAATTCACTAAGTTAATATGGTCAAAATTAACCATTTTGTGCTCTGTGCTTTAAGTTGCCGGGCCGCCAAAGAATCACACTAATCCCAACTGATTCACTAATGATTAAGACATTCGTGCTTCGACATTCGTCATTTCCTGCAATTCCTTGGGCATTAGTGCTTGGACATTTTTCAGTTTATCGTAAGGTAAATGGTATGCCGACCTTGCAAGAGCAGTTCGACGACGCCATGTTCGAGTTCAGCACGGGCAATGTGGACGGCGCCATCCTCCGGCTCAACGCCATCCTGGCGCAGGACCCACGGTATTTCGACGCGCAACTGGCCTTGGGCGGCGCTTATTATGCCAGGGGCGATTTTGCCTCCGCCATCGCCGAAGGCCACAAAGCCGAGAAATTGAAACCGCACGATCAGTTGGTTCATACAAATCTTTCCCGCGCCTACATGAAGGCGGGCGATACAAAAACCGCCGAACAGCATGGCTTGCAGGCGCGCATCGCCTCCTGGCGCGGAAACATGGCCCCGCCCGGCGCGGCCCCTGGCGCTGAACCCGCTTTGGAGATGGCCAGGCCAAAACCACCGCCCATGAAAGCGCCGGAGAAATTCCCGGACATGCCCTGGAAAAAGAAAACGCAATAATCCCCATCACATTATGAAATCCTCCTACGAACTGGCCATGGAACGATTGAACAAAACCGCTCCGGCGGCAAAACTCACCGCGGAACAAAAAAAGCAACTGGCGGAATTGGATGCCAAATACGCCGCCAAAATTGCCGAACGCGAGATTTTCCTGAACGATAATCGGGCCGCCGCTTCAGCCAAAGGAGACTTTGAAGCAGTGGCGCAATTGGAAAAGCAACTCGCCTCCGAGCGCAAAACTTTCAAGGCTGAATTGGAGGAAAAAAAGGAGAAAGTGCGCCAGGGCAATTGACCTCAAGTCGCTTTACTCGCTGGTCGATATATACCATCGACGAAAGGCTTCGGCTTTTGGCAGTATCAACCAGAACGTTGCATGTTCGATTTCTTTAAACGGCTCTTTTCGCCGCCGGCCCCGGTTCCGGCGCAGCCTGTCCCGGCGTTGCCCGCGCCGCCGGAGCCAAAATCACCGCCAGCCATGCAGCCCCAGGCGGACGTCATCCCTGTGCCGTTCAGCGACATCGTGGCGCGATTGCCCGCCTCTCTTGCGCCGCTGGTTTCGTCGTCGGCGACGGGCGTTTTTCCGCTTCCAGTCAAGACGGCTTTGGCGCAACTGCCTTCCGGCGCGGTGCGAATTCGCTTTGCCGAACTCCGCCAATCCGCCCCGCCGGGGACCTTTGCCGATGACGCCAGCCTCGACGAAACATGGGTCGATCTGCCGTTAGCCAGGATTTTGGCGGCCATGAATCCCGCGCTGTTGGCGCGGCGTTCGGGGCAAACGCAGGTCGAAGTTCCAGAAGACATTTCCGGAGTTTTCAGGTCGAAGGATAAAGCGCCTGCCCGGGCTGCCGCACCCAGTGCGACGCCTGTCGTTCCAACCACTCCGCCAAGTCCTGTCGCGCCCAAGCCGTTGCCTTTCGCCACGCAAAAACCAGCCTCTCCAGCCCCGGCATCCGTGCCGCGAGCTTCCGCCGGAGGCGCGCTGACGGTGCGGCTTTCGGCGCTTTGCGAATTCTGGCCCGACCCCGTTCGCAAGGACATTGCGCAATCCAATTGGAGCGACGCCTCGGTTTCCCTGCCCATGAATCGTCTCGATGCCGCCATGAAAACCGGTCGCGTTGTTTTTACATGGGGCGAATTGATCCAATGGCTCGACGTTTCCTCCGCATCCATTTCCACGCCGCATCGGGAGACTTCTTTGGAACTTCCATTGAAGGTGATTGCGCCGCTATTTATGTCGCAACGGACGGCTGCTGTCGTTCAGAAAAATGTTGCCGTCGGCGGGAACATACCCAATCTGTTTGCGGTGCCGGGCAAACCAGCCGGGCAGACCGTTCCCGCCCCCGTGCCGGCGCCCGAAGCTGTTCTCCTCGCTCTCGCGCCGGCGCCCGCCCCGGCCGATGTTTTGGGTGAAATCTTCGGGCAACCGGCAAAAAAGGAATGGTCGCCGCAAGAGATCACGCAAAAGATCAACACTCTGCCCGGCGTTGCCGCCAGCCTCATCGCCATGAGCGACGGCTTGCTCGTGGCCGGCGCTTTGCCGCCGCCCCTGAAATCCGAAACCATGGCGGCGTTCCTGCCACAGATATTTGGCCGCCTGGCCCACTATTCCGCGGAGATTCAATTAGGGCCGCCGACCGCCCTGACCTTGCTGGCCGGCCAAACCCCATGCACGATTTTTAAGGCCGGCGCGCTTTACCTGGCCGTTCTGGGAAAACCTGGAGAAACATTGCCCGACGCCCTCCTGCAACGGCTCGCCGGCGAACTGGCCGGACGCAATCAATAAATTTATGGCGATCATCAATCAAGCGACCAAGGAACTTCAGGTCAAAATTGTCTATTACGGCCCGGGCAAGGGCGGTAAAACCACCAACCTCGAACAGGTCCACGCCCACGTCCAGAACGTCCAGGAGAAGGGCAAACTGGTTTCCCTCGCCACCAGTTCCGACCGCACGTTGTTCTTTGATTTCCTGCCCATCGAAGCCATGGCCATCAAGGGCTTCAAAACCAAATTTCAACTTTACACCGTTCCCGGCCAGGTCATTTACAACACCACCCGCCAGCTCGTCCTGCGCGGCGTGGACGGCATTGTCTTCGTCGCCGATTCGCAATACGACAGAATGGCCGATAACGTCGAAAGCTTTCAAAACCTCCAGGACAACCTCAAGGCGTTGAAGTTCGAGTTCGCCGATGTCCCTTACGTTCTGCAATTCAACAAGCGCGACCTGCCCGACGCCGCGCCGGTCGAGTACATGGAATTCCTGCTCAACAACCGCGAAGTGCGCGTCCCTTCCTTCACCTCCGTTGCCTCCCAATGCGAAGGGGTCTTTGAATCGCTCAACATGATTACGCGCCTGTTGCTCA
The DNA here is from genome assembly GCA_963813995.1 of uncultured Verrucomicrobiae bacterium. Lineage (GTDB taxonomy): Bacteria > Verrucomicrobiota > Verrucomicrobiia > Limisphaerales > Palsa-1400 > DASRLE01. Next base: position 147,461 of record CAWFAZ010000049.1, read on the forward strand.
ACAAATTCATCAACCAAAGCGGGCCTAAAAAAGCGTGATATGCCCGGCCTCCCTCCGCTCATTGAAGAAGATGTTCAATTGCTCGACGAAGCTCTGGACGATTTGCTGCGCCGCAGCGAAGCCGCGACCGCGCTGATTATTGACAAAGGCGGTCCGCTCATCAGCCGGCGCGGCGCGCTGGAGAACTTTGACGCCACCACCATTGCCGCGCTGGCCGCCGGCTCGTTTTGCGCCACGCAGGCGATTGCCGGGCGGATCGGCGAAACCGGTTTTTCCAACATCTACCAGCAAGGCGAACGCCACAGCCTGCTCTTCTGCGACATCGACAACAACGTCCTTCTCCTCGTCATCTTCAAAGCGGACATCAGCGCCGGAGCGATCAAATACTACGCCGCCGCCACCGTCCGCCAAGTCAGTCAACAATTGCAAAGAGCGCGGCAGCGCTCGCCGCGGGAGAGCATGGATTTGGTCTCCATGAACGCCGTGGATGTGTCAAGCATATTTACACAAAAGCCCCGGCCCTGACCCGAACCTCACAACTGGCTGTGGCTGCCGTCGCAGAACGCCTTGTTTTTCGAGTGTTTGCAGCCGCACCACGCCACCGTTTTTTTGGCGTCGATCTGTGTCTTGACCGGCATGAATTCGGTTCCCTTGTGCGAGCCGTCGCAAAACGGCTGGGTGGCCGAGCGCCCGCAGGCGCACCACCAATAGGTGCCCGGCTCGGTCTGTTGAACAATGGGGCCTTTTTGGAAAACAATTGGGTCACTCATAAATTTATTGTAACCGCATCCGGTGGTCGCCGCAATGACACTTTTATGTAAACCCCTCTCCCGGCCTGCGGCCAGGGAAGGCAAACCACGGATGAACACAGATAAACACGGATAAAAGATGGCTCTCCCTCACCCAAACCCTCTCCCCAAGGAGAGGGCTTTACCGATGTTAATCCGTGTCTATCGGTGTTCATCCGTGGTTAAACTGTTTTTTCCAAGCGTCTTTCGCGGCGATTACCAATCCTTGATTTTCCCGGATTGGGTTTTGACCGGCTGGTTTTCGGGCGCGAAGATCAAGGCTTTCTCCTCATCCTTTTGCTCGGCAAGGAGTTGGCGCGCTTCTTCGGGCGTCATCTGACCGGCGACTGCGGCGGCGGCTTGTTGGGCTTCTTGCGGCGATTTGTCCTTTTGTTCGCCTTCTTTGGCTTGGGCTTCCTGTTCCTTCTTTTCCTGGTCTTTTTTGGCTTGTTCCTGCTGCCGCTTCTTCTCTTCCTCTTTCTTTTTGTCCTGCGCGGATTTTTTGTCCTGGCCGTTTTTTTGGTCCTGTTTGGCGGATTCCTGTTGCTGTTGGTCCTTCTGATCTTTCTGATCCTGGTTTTGCTGATTCTGTTGGTTCTGCTGGTCTTTATCGTTCTTTTGATCCTTTTGATCTTTGTTTTGCTTTTGCTGCTGCTGTTGTTGTTGCTTGAGTTCCTCGAGTTTTTGTTTGACGTATGCGAGATTGTTTTTGGCGTCGAGATCGTTCGTGTTCAAACGCAGGGCGTTGGTGTAGCTGTCGATGGCCTGCTGCCAGCGCTCCTCTTTTTTGTCCGGCTCCGACAAAGGTTCGCCCAGGTGATATTCGGTGTTGCCCAGATTGTAATACGTGTGCTCCTGCGTTTGGAGATCGGGGGCGACTTCGGGGGAGGCGAGGGTGGCGTTGAACTGTTTTTCGGCTTTCTCAAGCTGTTTGGCGCGGTAGGCCGCCGCGCCCGCGTCGTAATGGAGGCGGTAATCGTTGGTGTTTTGTTGCGACAACCGGCTGTATTCGTCGAACGCCGCCTTGAAATCGCCGGATTGATAATCGCGGAAAGCGCCGGATGGCGAAGCTTGTCCGCTCAATGCCAGGAGCAGGAAACAAAGCGCGGCGGCCTTTTGCAAGGCAGTCCTTGCCGGGGAGGGTTTGGTTTCCGTGCGGCGCGAACGGGGGCTTTCCGGCAGCAGGAATTCCAGGAGCAGACAAACCATGGCAAAGGCCAGAAACCAATGATACCGTTCCCGATAAACCCTGGTCAGGCGGGTTGTCGCCTCGGTTTTTGGCAATGGGGCCAGGCCGCGCGCGTAGAGCGTTGCCATCGGGTCGGCCCCTTGCAGCGGAAGATAGAAACCGTTGGCTTCGGTGGCGATTTGTCGGAGGAGTTTTTCGTTCAGATGCGATTTGACCACGTTGCCGTCTTCATCCTTTACGAAGGAGTAATTGCCCTGATCGTCCTTCACGCGCAGCAACTCGCCCGCCGGCGTGCCGACGCCGATGGTGAAGATGTGCATGCCCGCCTGGGCCGCCTCCTTGGCCGCCGCCAGCGTTTCGGTGTCGGCGTCATGGTCTTCGCCGTCGGTGAAGAGCACGAGCACTTTATGATTGTCCTCGCTCTTTTCGAACGCCGCCAGCGAGGTTCGGATGGCGGCGGAAAGGGCCGTGCCGCCTTGTGGAATGATGCCGACATTGAGGGCCTCGACGCCCTGGCGAAAAGCCTGGTCGTCGAGGGTGAGGGGCGATTGCAAAAAGGCGGTGCCGGCAAAAGCCACCAGGCCAAGCCGGTCGTTCCTGGCCTGCTTCATCAGGTCGAAGGCGGCCAGTTTCGCCTTTTCCAGGCGATCCGGCGCAACGTCCTGGGCCAGCATGCTGCGCGAGGTGTCCACGGCGACGATGATGTCCAGCCCCTTTTGTTTTGCCTCCTCCCAGACAAAACCCCACTGGGGCCGGGCCAGAGCCAGCAGCACCCCGGCCAAGGCGGCGGCCAGCAGGGCGAGGCGAAAGGTCTGGCGGCGCGGCGAAACGCCCACCAACAAATTGGCCAGCAGACGCGACTGGACGAACTGCCGGATTAATTTTTGTTTGACGCGCCAGGACCAGTAGAAAAGCCCCGCCACCGCCGGCATTGCGACCAGGAGGTACCAAAGAAATTGGGGTTGCGCGAACCGTATGTCAGGCATCACGGCAGTTTCCTCCAGACGGTGTGGTTTAAGATCATCTCCAGCAAAAAAACCGCCAGCCCGGCAATGGTGACGGGCGCGAACAGTTCGTCATAATGCTGGAATTTTTTGACTTCCGCCTCGGATTTTTCCAGGCGGTCTATTTCGGCGTAAATGCGGTGAAAAATCTCGGCGCTGTCCGCGCGGTAGTATTTTCCGCCGGTCTTCTCCGCGATCTTGGTCAGCGTGTCTTCGTCAACGTCCACATCCATCCATTGATAGCGCTTCCGGCCAAACTGATCAACGACCGGATAGGGGGCCTTGCCGCGGATGCCGATGCCGATGGTATAGACCTTGACGCCCAGGGATTGGGCCACTTCGGCGGCGGTCAAGGGGGAGACTTTGCCGGAATTGTTTTGGCCGTCGGTCATGAGAATGACAATTTTGCTTTTGTCCTTCAGTCCTTCCAGCCGGTTCAAAGCGGCCATTAAAGCGGAGCCGATGGCCGTCCGGTTTTCGTCGATCAACCCGATGCGCAGCCGATCGAGGTTGTGCTGGAGAAAGTCATGGTCCAGGGTGAGCGGCGAAGCAATGTAAGCGTCCCTGGCAAAAGCGACCAGGCCGATGCGGTCGTTGGGGCGGTTGTCGATGAATTTGGCCAGGACTTCCTTGGCCAGCTTGACGCGGCTTTGTCCCTCGCCGAAATCCTCCGATCTCATGCTGCCCGACATATCGATCGCCACGACAATATCGATGCCGCTGGCCTTGACCTGCGACTCGCCCTTGACGAGGCGGGGTTGGGCCAGGGCCACAATGAACAGTGCCAGGGCCAGCCAGCGCAAGCCGGCCAGGAAACTTCCGGCCTGGGAGCGATTCAGCCCGGAAATCGGCCGGACCAAATCAACGGAGGAATAAAGAAAAGCCGGGCTTTGTCCAAACTTGCCTTTCAGCCACGCCAGCACGGGCAACAACAGCAAAAGCAATAAAACGTATGGATGGGCAAAGATCATCTTGTCGCGGGAATGGGAGGCGGCCCGGCCATGGAGGATTGGATGTCCGCCGGCAACGCGCGCGGCTCGGTCTCGTTGACCAGGCGCAGGGCGGAAGCGTGCAAAGCCCGAAGCTCGGTTTCCGTGGGTTCGTACTTGGCGAACTTGATCAGGTCGCAACTGGCCAGGAATTCGGCCAGGCTTTGCTTTTGTTCGGGCGTCAACAATTGGCTTTCCTGCAGTTCATAAAGGAACTCCTCGGTCGTCCGGTCCGGGGCGTGGAATTGAAAACGCTCCTCCAAATAAACGCGAATGGCCCCCGATACCGCGATGGAAAAGGGTTTAGGCTCGCTGATGAGCGACAAGGCGCGTTCGAGCATGCGACGGGCGCGGACATGGGGGGGACAGGCGGCGAGAATCGAAGCGTGGCCGCTTTTTTGCGCCAATAACGCCAGATCAACCAGCCGGCCGCCGCCAGGGCCAGAATCCCGGCGATGCAGAAAAACCAGAGCCAGCCATCGGGAATGGCGATCAGTGGTTTGAGGGCGTCCCGAAAAGCGGGCGGGGCCGCGTTGGTGGCGGCGGGCGATTGAGCCGGAACGATGAGCGCCGAGTTGGTGTTCATACTCATCCGTGACGCCGGCGTTTTTCGCGGGTTTCAAAAAACTGGCCCAGAGCAGCGGCGTAAGGCTGATCGGTCCGCACTTCGATGGCGTCGATATTGGCCGAGCGAAGCAGGCGCAGCAGTTCGGTCTGATGTTTGGCCCGGCGATCGGCGAAAGCGTTGCGTTTGCGGATGTCGTGCGTATTGATTTCGATGACCTCGCCCGTTTCAGCGTCGGTCAGGACCAGCCGTCCCAAGGCGGGCAACTCCAGTTCATAACGATCGACAATCTGGATGGCGATGACATCGTGCCGGCGGTTGGCCTGGCGCAACGCGGGCATGGTGCGCGGGCCCAGTGTGGGCGAAAGCAAATAATTGGAGCGGCGGGCCGGATCGCTTTCCTCCGCGGAACGGTGCTCGAAAAGAAAGTCCGAAATGATGACGACGATGGCGTGGCGCCGCGCTATGCGATTGAGACTGTCCAGGGCTTCGTTGAAATTGGTCCCCCGTCTGCGGGGTTGGAAACAGAGAATTTCGCGGATGACGCGCAAGACATGGCGGCGTCCCTTTTTTGGCGGAATGTACTTTTCGACCTCTTCGGTGAAGAGGATCAGGCCGACCTTGTCATTGTTGCGAATGGCCGAGAAAGCGAGCACCGAGGCGATTTCAGCCGCGAGTTCGCGCTTGGATTGCCCGCCCGATCCAAACAGGCCCGAGCCGCTGAGATCGACCACCAGCATCAACGTCAACTCCCGTTCCTCGACGAATTTTTTGATGAACGGATGGTTCATGCGCGCGGTCACGTTCCAGTCAATGGCGCGGACTTCATCGCCCGGCTGGTATTCCCGGACCTCCTCGAAATTCATGCCCTGGCCTTTGAAAACGCTATGGTATTGGCCGCCGAGGGTTTCAGAAACCAGCCGGGTGGTGCGCAGTTCGATCTGCCGGATCTTTTTGAGAATTTCGCGCGGGATCATTCGTCAATCACGGCACGGGCAATTCGTTGAAGATTTTTGTGATGATGGTTTCGCTTGTTTTCTCTTCCGCTTCCGCTTCGTAGGTGATTGTCACCCGATGGCGCAAGACATCCATGCCGATGCTCTTGACATCCTGCGGCGTCACATAACCGCGGCCGCGCAAAAAGGCGTAAGCCTTGGCCGCGAGGGTCAGCCCGATGGTGGCGCGAGGGGAAGCGCCCAGTTGAATCAGGCCCTGCAAACCGTCCATTTTGTAAGCGCCCGGATCGCGTGTGCAACAGACCACATCCACAATGTAGTCCTTCACCTTGTCGTCGATGTAAATGTCGTTCAGCACCTGGCGCGCTTCCAAAATCTGTTGAGCGGAAACGACTTGGGCGGCCGGGGCAATGGCGGTCGTCCGCGCCATCAAATCCAGGATCTGCCGCTCTTCCTCGCGCGACGGATAAATAATCTTGAGTTTCAACATGAACCGGTCCACCTGCGCCTCCGGGAGCGGATAGGTTCCTTCCTGTTCAATGGGATTCTGCGTGGCCAAGACGAGGAAAGGCTCATCGAGCTTGAAAGATTGGTCGCCGATGGTGACTTGTTTCTCCTGCATGGCCTCCAGCAGGGCGCTCTGCACCTTGGCCGGGGCGCGGTTGATCTCGTCCGCCAGGACAAGATTGGCGAAGATCGGGCCGCGCCGGGTGGTGAACGCGCCGGTTTGCGGGTTATAGATTTGTGTCCCGATCAGGTCGGCCGGGAGGAGATCGGGGGTGAATTGCAGACGCGAGAATTTGACGCGGAGGCAGGCGGCCAGCGTCCTGACGGACAAAGTCTTGGCCAGACCGGGCACGCCTTCGAGCAAAACGTGGCCGTTGGCCAGCAACCCGATGGCCAGGCGCTCGACCAGGTAATTTTGCCCGATGACAACTTTCCCGATCTCACTGAAAAGGGGGCGGACGAACGCGCTGGCCCTCTGCACTTCCTCGTTTATGGCACTGATTCCTGTATTCATAGGTTTTAAGATTACGTATGCCCCAAATGACAGTCCAATGCCAAAATTCGTTCAGAAAAAGTGTATTTCCATCATAATTCGGACTTTTCCTTGAACCAAAGCGCCGGCGGCTTGGAAATGAACTTGCCTTTGGCCTCGGGGTGTGCGAAATAATAAGGGCTGCGCTTCAAGCGCATTTGCCTCGGTAGCTCAGTTGGTAGAGCAGCAGACTCTTAATCTGTTTGTCACAGGTTCGACCCCTGTCCGGGGCACCATTTAAATCCGATCAGAGCACGTATTCAGCGATGAAGTCATGTCCATCGGGGTGGTGTTCAAGTTTGAATCCAACTTTTCTGCTGATGTGTTGCATGGCGTGATTGTCGGCCAGGATGTCGGCGGTGATGCGCGTGAGCTTTTCATCACGACCGACTTGCACGAGACGCTTGAGCAGTTCGGTGCCAAGTCCCTGCTTCTGACAGCGGTCGCTGACCAGAAGCGCGAATTCAGCTTCATTGGCCCCATGCACCTTGCTGAGTCGTCCGACGCCAAGGATTTCCCGGCGCCCGGTTTTTGCGTCCGTGCATTCGGCCACGAGCGCAATCTCGCGGTCGTAATCATTGAAACAAATGCGCGTCAGCCGTTCGTGGGCGACGCGTTGCGATAATTTTAAGGCGCTGAAGTAGCGGTGATAAACGCTTTCCTCGGAGAGCGTTTCGTGGAACTTCACCATCAACGGTTCGTCTTCCGGGCGGATGGGACGGATGACGACCGGCGTTTTGTCGGCCAATTGCGCCGTTGTCACATATTGAATCGGATACGGGCGGATGGCGGGCTTGGGCAATTTCTTGACCGGCGTGGCGGGATCGTGCAAAACCACCCGGGCATCCAGGGCGAAGATGCGTTCGGATGAAACGAGCAGGGGATTGATGTCAATTTCCGCAATCCACGGCTGCTCGATGACAAGCTGGCTGAAGCGCACCAGCGTTTGTTCCAGCGCCGTGATGTTTGCGGGCTGGCGTCCGCGAACCCCTTTGAGCGCGGTGAAAATGCGGGTGCGTTCCATCATCCGGCGCGCGAGAGTGGCGTTGAGCGGCGGGAGCCCAAGGGCGCGGTCCTTGTAAACTTCCACCAATTGTCCGCCTGTGCCGAACAATAATACCGGCCCGAATTGCGGATCAATGCTGCTGCCGAGAATCAATTCGTAACCGTCGAGCTTGATCATTGGTTGCACCGTCACGCCAAGAAAATGTTGCGCGCCGGCTTTTTTGGCCACGGCGGTTTCAATCGCGCGCCAGGCCTGGCGCACCGCCGAGGCCGTGCGCAGGTTTAATTGCACGCCTCCCACGTCGGTCTTGTGCGTGATGGTTTCGGAATACAGTTTGAGCACCACGGGAAAGCCCAGATGCGCCGCCAGTTTTACGGCGTCGATTTCGTTGCGGGCGATGTGCGTTTCAACGGTGGGAATGCCGTAGGCGGCGAGAAGTTGCTTGGACTCGTGCTCGGTCAAAATGGTGCGGCCCGACTTTCGCGCCGCTTGCAACAGTTTGTCCACTTTGGGGCGGTCAATTTGGCTGCGGTTGGAATCATCCGCCGTGGTTGGCGTTTCGTAAAGCGAACGGAGATTCTCGTTGTAACGCCACATGTAATAAAACGCCCTGGCGGCGCGGTCGGGGTACTTGAACGTGGGAATGTTCGCGGCGTTAAGAATGTCCTCGCCGGCCGCGACTTCGTCCGCCCCCATCCAACTGGCAAGGATGGGTTTGTTCTCCAGCTTCGCCAGCGGCACCATTTGCGTGGCGGTGGCAGTGGCATCGGTCATCGCTTGCGGCGTCAGGATGACCAGGAGGCCGTCGGTATTCGGGTCTTTGGCCGCCAGGTCCACCGCTTGGGCGTACAGCTCGGGACCAGCGTCGCCAATGACGTCCACCGGATTATTGTGACTCCAGGTTGGCGGAAGGATTTTGTTGAGGGCGGCCATCGTTTCGGGTGTCAGGGCGGCGAGTTGCGCGCCACTGGTGATCAGGGCATCGGTGGCGAGCACGCCCGGTCCGCCGGCGTTGGTGACGATGGCCAGGCGGGGTCCTTTTGGACGCGGCTGTTTGGCCAGCACTTCCGCCATGTCGAACAATTCTGAAATGGTGTCCACCCGCAAAACACCGACGCGCTGGAAAGCGGCTTGCAACACTTCATCGCTGCCGGTGAGCGATCCGGTGTGGGACGCGGCGGCCTTGGCGGCCTGTTCGGTGCGCCCGGGCTTGATCACGATGATCGGTTTGGTGAGTGAAACTTCACGGGCGGCGGACAGGAACCCGCGCGCGTTGCCGATGGTTTCCATGTAAATGATGATGCTCTTGGTGTTTGGATCGTCGCCCAGGTAATAAATCAAATCGCTCCAATCCACATCGAGCATCGAGCCGAGCGAGGCGAAAGCGCTGAAGCCGACGTTTTCCTTCAAGCTCCAGTCCAGAATGGCCGTGCAGAGCGCCCCGCTCTGGCTCAGGAGAGCGACATTGCCCGGTTTGGCAATGGTGGTGGCGAAGGTGGCGTTCAACCCGATTTTTGGAATCATCACGCCGAGACAATTCGGACCGACAATTCTCATTCCGCCGCTCTGCGCATCGGAGAGAATCTCCTGTTCGAGCTTCTCCCCCACTTTGCCGATTTCCTTAAAACCGGCTGAAATGATGATGGCGCCCGGCACCCCCGCCTTCACGCAGTCGCGGATCACTTGCGGCGCCGCGGTCGCCGGAGTGCAGATGACCGCCAAATCCACTTTTTCGGGAATGGAGCCGATGTTCGGATAGGCCTTGACGCACAACACTGAAGAACGTTTGGGGTTCACCGGATAAACCACGCCCTCGAAGCCCCCGCGGCCAAGATTCTGGAAAACAGTTCGTCCCACACTGCCCGCCTTTTCCGTCGCGCCGATAACGGCGATGACCTTGGGCGAGAAAATGTGGTTGAGCGGATGCCGCCGCGTCCGCAGAATGTCGTGTGCGGATTCGATGTGCTGGGCGCCGCGGGAGGGTTGCGGCGTTGTTTCAGGTTTTTCAACTTCTTTGACCTCTGGCATTATAGTTTTCATTTGCAAATGGACGTAAATTTAGCGCCGGAATCAACCGGCTGACATGGAGCGAATCGATTCATGCTTCGACTAAACTGGCCGGAACGCCGTCCTCCCACTTCACGCTCCTTGGCAAAGACTCACCGTTTTTTGCCATGAATGAAGCGGATAATAAAAGCCGGGATTTGGCAGGATACGTTATTGTCAACGTGGCCGGCAAAATATGGCCAGTATTTACCAAGGAGAGGGTAGTCCCTCCGACATGCTCCATTTAAGCTGAAGACCAATAATATGACGATTAAATCGTCGATGAAATCAGGTCGCGTTCTGAAGCCAGTAAAGCGCAGGGCCGGGCTTATGAGGCGCCACGCTCTTGGGTCCCGCGTCCATCGCGCATAGCCAGGATGCCTGAACCAGAAAAAAAGGAATCGACATGTCCATATCCGCTTATGTTAGTGAGGGCGTCGAAAGATCCCGGGCGGCCCCAGTGGCAACAGCCTTCGGCTGTCCGCGCAATTTTCTCGACAATCGCTTCGTCTATACCGTGGTGTCGGCGCGGGCGCGGGGCCTCGCCATTGGCATCAACATGAACCCGGACAGGTTGTGCAATTATGACTGCGTTTATTGCGAGGTCAACCGGAAGTTGCCCGTCACGGAACAAGAACTGAACGTCGCGGTGATGGCGGAGGAATTGGACAAGACACTCTTCCTGGTGCGCTCGGGCAAAATAAGGGAGCATGCGGCTTACCGCGAGTTGAGCGACGAGTTGCTGCAATTGCGCCATGTGGCCTTGAGCGGCGATGGCGAACCCACCCTGTGCCCCAATTTCGCCGAAGCGATCCAGGTCGTGGTCCATGTGCGGGCGCGCAGTCCCCATGCCTTTTTCAAACTGGCCCTGATTACCAACGGCACCGGGTTGGATTTGCGTCCGGTGCAGGAGAGCCTGCAATACTTTACCCCCGACGATGAAATTTGGATCAAGCTCGACGCCGGCACGCAAGATTACATGAATCGCGTCAATCGCAGCGAAGTGCCGCTGGACAAGGTCATTTCGAACATCCTGCTGATCGCGCGGCAGCGGCCCGTCGTCATTCAAAGTCTGTTCCCGCTGGCCTTCGGCGAGGAACCGCCGCCGCAGGAAATTGATGAGTATATCTTTCGATTGAACGATCTGAAAAACAGCGGGGCGCAAATATCGCTCGTGCAGATTTATTCCGCCACGAGGCCGATTGCGCATCCGGATTGCGGGCATATGCCGCTGAAAAAGCTTTCGCGGATCAGCCACCGGATCAAGGTGGAAACGGGATTGAAAGCGGAAGTCTTCTGACCGCGCCGCGGCGGGCGGGTCTGCGATGGCTAAGGAATATCCCTAGATATTCTAGTTCAATTCCCGAAAACGTGTCTGGCATGACGCCTGATTGTTGGCGGGCCGTGGTCAGTGCTATTTTGCTCATATGACAACAAAATTTGCGAAGCGGGCCACGGAGAAACAAATGACCCGCCACGACAACAAAGATTTGATCGAGAGCCTGATCAACTCGAAGATATTTCAGGATTACGAGAAGGCGTTCAGCGAAACCACCGGTTTGCCCGTCTCGTTGCGTCCGGTGGAATCGTGGCAGTTGCCGCACCACGGCAAGCGCCACGAGAATCCCCTGTGCGCCATGCTGGCCGAAAAAAGCCGGTCTTGCGCGACCTGTCTGCAAACGCAGCAGCAACTCTCGGAAGGGGCCCGGTTTGAACCCGCGACCGTGACTTGCCAGCTTGGATTGGTCGATACGGCGGTGCCGGTTCGTTTGGGCCAGCAGTTGATCGGCTTCATCCAAACCGGCCAGGTGTTGCGCAAAAAGGCCACGCCCTCCCAAATCGAGCGCACGGCCAGGCTCATCGCCGAATGGGGCCTGCAAATGAGCCGGGACCGGCTGCAAAGCGTCTATTTTGGAACCAGGGTGTTGTCGTCCAAACAATACGATGCGATGGTCAAACTGCTCAGCATCTTTGCCGAGCACATTTCGGTGGTCAGCAACCAGATTGTCGTCCACCGTGAAAACGCCGAATCGCCGGTCATCAGGCGGGCGAAGGAATTTATTGTTGAAAATCAGGCGGAAGACCTTTCCCTGGGCCAGGTGGCCAAGGCGGTCAACACCAGCACCTTCCACTTTTGCAAAATGTTCAAAAAAGCGACCGGCTTGAACTTCACCGAGTACGTTTCGCGCGTTCGCGTGGAAAAAGCCCGGAATCTTTTGCTCAATCCGAACTTGCGCATCAGCGAAATCGCTTACGAAGTCGGTTTCCAATCGCTCACGCATTTCAATCGCGTCTTTAAGAAAATAACCGGGCAGTCGCCCACGGATTACCGGAGCCAACTGGCGCCGGGTTGAAACCGCGGCGCGGGGCGAACCCATGCTTTTAAAATGGAGCCGATCCAGGAACTGCGCGGCCTGAAATCGGCGCTGGATGCCCATTCCATCGTTGCCATCACCGACGCGCGCGGGCGCATTACCTGCGTCAATGACAAGTTTTGCGAAATATCCAAGTATTCCCGCGAGGAATTACTGGGCCGGGACCATCGCATCATCAACTCCGGGTTTCATCCAAAAGAATTTTTCCGTGATCTTTGGACCACCATCGCCCAAGGCAAAGTTTGGAAACGCGAAATCCGTAATCGCGCCAAGGATGGCACTTATTACTGGGTGGATACGACGATCTTCCCCCTCCTTAATGCGGACGGAAAGCCGGTGCAATACATCGCCATCCGGACGGACATTACCGAGCGCAAACGCGCGGAGGCCAGGATGGCCGAATTGGCGCATAGCCTGGCGGAAAAGAACAAGGAATTGGAAACGGTGGTCTATATCGCGTCGCACGATTTGCGTTCTCCCCTGGTCAACATCCAGGGATTTACCAGGGAATTGAAACGCGACTGTGATCGGATTCGCGAGTTGATGGCGGGCAGCGAGCCTTCGGCCATCAAGGAACGCGAATTGCAAACGATTCTGAGCCGGGATATGCCCGAAGCGATGGAATTCATCCACGCCGGCGTGGTCAAGATTGACACCTTATTGACCGGCTTCCTTCGTTTTTCCAGGTTGGGCCGCGCGGCCCTGACGGTCCGGCGCCTGGACATGAATGCGACGCTGGCCAGCATCGCGCAAACCGTTGAATTTCAGATCAAGCAAGCCGGCGCAACGCTGCAAGTTGGACCATTGCCCGACTGCCGGGGCGATGCCACCCAAATCAACCAGGTCTTTTCCAATCTGATCGACAACGCCATTAAGTATCGCAGCCCAAACCACCCCGGGCTGATTCAAGTGTCTGGCAGAGTTGAAAATGGCGCTTGCATCTATGCGGTCAAGGACAACGGCATCGGCATTGCGCCGGAGCATCAGGCCGGGATATTCGAGATTTTTCATAGACTGAACCCTTCCGCGTCCGAAGGGGAAGGACTGGGGCTGAGCATCGCCCAGAAGATCCTGCAACGGCAGGAGGGCAAGATATGGGTGGAATCCAAAACCGGGCAAGGCAGCGTTTTTTTTGTTTCTTTGCCGGCCGCCTGAGACGAAAATAGATGAGCATGACCAATGAAGTCGTTGTTTTGATCGCCGATGATGATCCCGGCCACGTCCGCCTGATTGAAAAAAATCTCAGCCGCGCCGGGTTGCACAACCCGATTGAGCGGTTTGACAACGGCCAGGGCATTTTGGATTTTCTTTTTGGCCGCGGTGTCCGCCAGCGTGCCAAAGAAGCCTCCTACTTGCTGCTGCTCGATATCCGCATGCCAAAAGTCGATGGCGTCGAAGTGCTCCGGCAGATCAAGGCGGACCCGGAGTTAAAGAAAATTCCTGTCATCATGCTCACGACCACCGATGACCCGCGCGAAGTCGAACATTGCCACGCGCTCGGTTGCAGCAGTTACGTCGTCAAGCCGGTGGATTACGAAAAATTTGCGGAGGCGATCAAGCAGTTCGGCTTGTTCATTGCGCTGGTGCAAGTGCCCGAAGTCCGCACATGACTGGCGCATGAGCAATCGCAAACCAGCCGCCACGCTCTTGATCGTCGATGACGATCGCGGCCTGTTGCGCCTGGCGGCCAGGGCGCTGGAACGGGAGGGCTTTTCCGTCGCCACCGCCGCCTCCGGCGCGGAAGCCATTGCCTGGTTGAAAGACCGCCCGGTGGATTTGCTTTTGTTGGATTTGAAACTTCAGGATTTCGATGCCCGGCAGGTCATCCGTCAACTCTCCGACCTCAACCGTCTGCCCCCCTTCCTGATTATCACCGGGCAAGGCGACGAACGGGTGGCGGTCGAGATGATGAAAAGCGGCGCGCGGGATTACCTGGTCAAAGGCGCCGGGTTTTTGGAGGTCCTGCCCTCGGTCGCCGCGCGCGTGCTGGCGCAGATTGAGCAGGAGGGGAAACTGGCCGCGGCGGAAGAAGCCTTGCGTTTGAGCGAGGAACGATTCCGCGTCGCGTTGATCCATTCTCCCATCATGGTCTTCAACCAGGACACCGGGCTGTGTTATACCTGGGTTCACAACGAATCGGTGGTTCAGATGGGCAGGGACATGCTGGGCAAGACCGACGCCGAACTGTTTCCCACAGAAGAGGCGGACCGGTTGACGCAGATTAAGGCGCGCGTTTTGATGACAGGAACCGGTCTGCGGCAGGAAGTTTCCCTGGCGGCGAACGGCCAAAAACACTTTTATGATCTGACGGTCGAACCGGTGAGGGATGCCGCGGGCCGGATCACCGGCATCACCGGCGCCGCCATGGAGGTGACGGAGCGCAAGCGGTTGGAGGAGGAAATCCTGCACATCAGCGAAATGGAACAGCGCCGCATCGGGCAGGATTTGCACGACGGCATCTGCCAGCACCTGGCGGGCATCGAATTGAAAAGCCAGGCCCTGGTGGAAACCCTGGAGAAGAAAGCCAAAGGCCAGGCGGCGCAAGCCGGGCAAATTGCCCGCCATGTGCGCGATGTCATCGCGCAAACGCGCTCGCTGGCCCGCGGCCTGTCCCCCTTTATTCTCGAAGCCGAAGGATGTGTGTCGGCGCTGAAGGAATTGGCCGCGCACACGGAAAAAATGTTCAACGTCAAATGTAATTTCCAGACCAACGGGCCGGTTTCAATCTCCGATCAGGCCGTGGCCACCCACCTCTATCGCATCGCGCAGGAAGCGGTCTCCAACGCCGTCAAACACGGCAAAGCCAGCGCCGTCGAAATCAGTCTTGCCAACACGAACGACAAGACTCTCCTGGCTGTCAGCGATAATGGAATCGGTTTTAAATCCCCGGTCCAGGCCGGAACCGGCATGGGCTTGCGCATCATGCAATATCGGGCGGGAATGATCGGGGCAACATTGCTCGTGCAGGCGCAAGGCAAAGGCGGGACAAGAATCCTTTGTTTTCTCCAGAAGACCGGGAGCCAGCCGGCCAAAGGAACCCGATGAAAAAAGCGGCCCAGGCGCAAACAAGAATCCTCATCGTGGATGATCACCCGATGATGCGGGAAGGTTTGGCGCAACTGATCGGCCACCAGCCGGACATGATGGTTTGCGGCGAAGCGGGAGACGCGCGCGACGCCTTGGAAAAAGTCAGGCTGCTCAAACCGAACCTTGTTTTGGCGGACATTACGCTGCCGGGACGAAATGGCTTGGAACTGATCAAAGACATCCAGGCGCTGGATGCCGGCGTTTCGGTTTTGGTTATTTCCATGCATGATGAATCATTTTATGCCGAGCGCGTGCTCCGCGCCGGCGGCCGGGGTTACGTGATGAAACAGGAAGGCGGCAAAAAAATCATGGAAGCCATCCGCCAGGTTTCCGCCGGGCACATTTTTGTCAGCGAAAAAATGTCGGCCAGGATTTTGGAGATATTCTCCGGCCACCGGCCGGAAGGCGGCCAATCGCCGGTGGAAAACCTGACCGACCGCGAATTCGAGGTTTTCCAATTGATAGGGCAGGGGATGGAAACAAAAGAATTGGCCCAGGAATTGAGTGTCAGTCCCAAAACCATCGAAGTCCATCGCGCCAACATCAAAGCCAAACTTCAGCTCAAGAGCATGGGGGAACTGATCCGCTACGCCGTCCGCTGGGTGGAGTCGGAAAAGCGGGAGTAATAAGTCCACGCTCCGGTTCGGGATTGCGAGGGTTTGGGCATTCTGGTATATTTGCGGCGGCATATGCAGCAGCGGCGACGACTATCCTTGACGGACATGCTCCTGGTGTGGGGATTTTTGCTGTCGTTTTTCGGTTTATGCGGCGCAGGTTGTTACGAGGCATTCAAGATTGTGGCGGTGATTCCGGCCGCCTTTGAATCAGCACCTGCCGTCTGGCGCAATCCAATGAGGGGATCGGAAGAGGATTACCAGCCAAATCTGCGTGGAGGGAAAGGAATGACTGCACAGCAACGCAGACAATACGAAGAGCGCGCCGAGCGGCAGGACCGATAACGTAAAATCTTTCAGTTCACTTCGCCTGCACCAGCTTGGCGGGGGCCACGGGCTGGGTGGACATTCTTTCATATAGCGCGAATTTGCCCAGCACTTCGTCTTGCGCAGCGTCAAGTATTTCTTTGCTGTGCGCCGGGTCCGCGCCGGCCAGGGCTTGGAAACGGCGTTCGGATGCCCAGAATTTTGCCAGGGGAACCTTGGGCGCGGCGGAATCCAGCTTTAATCCCGGTTCGCCCGCCGCCAGGCGACGCGGATCAAACCGGTAGAGCGGCCAGAAGCCGGTGTCCACCGCCAGTTTTTGCTGGTCCAGTCCAAGTCCCAGCGCGTAACCATGCTCGATGCAGGGACCGTAGGCGATAATGAGTGAGGTGCCGGGATAGGACTCGGCTTCCTCGAAGGCTTTGACGGTTTGTATGTCCTTGGAGCCAAACGCGACCTGGGCAACATAGGCGGTGCCGTAGGTCATCGCCATCAGGCCAAGGTCTTTTCTGCCGGTGCGCTTGCCGGCAACGGCGAATCTGGCCGCCGCGCCCCTGGGGGTCGCCTTGGATTGTTGTCCGCCGGTGTTGGAGTAAACCTCGGTGTCAAGCACAAGAATGTTGACTTTGGCATTCATGGCGATGACATGGTCGAGGCCGCCGAAACCGATGTCATAGGCCCAGCCGTCGCCGCCCACAATCCAGACGGATTTTTTGACCAGCGCATCGGCCAGGACGTGGAGGATGGGGGCTTCCGGGGCGGTCAATTTTTGCAGGCGCAGGCGCAATTCGCAGACGCGCTCGCGCTGGGCGGCAATCTCCGCTTCATTGTCTTGTTTGGCGGCGAGCAGTTCTTCGACCAAATTGCCGCCCAGTTGCGGCGCGAGTTTTTGGGCCAGTTCGCGCGCGAATTCAGTTTGCTTGTCCAGCGCAATTCGCTGGCCAAAGCCATATTCGGCGTTGTCCTCAAAGAGCGAATTGGACCAGGCCGGGCCGCGTTTGGCGCTGTTGACGGTGTAAGGAGTCGTCGGCAGATTGCCGCCATAGATGGAGGAGCAGCCGGTGGCGTTGGCGATGATGAGCCGGTCGCCCGACATTTGGGTGAGCAGTTTGAGATAGGGGGTTTCGCCGCAGCCGGCACACGCGCCGGAAAACTCGAAGAGCGGCTCGCGGAATTGCGAGCCTTTGACATCCATCGCCAGGCGGGTGCGGTCGGGGGAAGGGAGATTGAGGAAGAAGGCAAAGTTGGCCTTCTCCTGCTCAAGCAAAGCGGGCATAGGCTCCATGTTGATCGCTTTTTGTTTGGGGTCGGTTTTTGATTTGACCGGGCAAACCGCCACGCAGAGGGTGCATCCGGTGCAATCTTCCGGGGCCACCTGGAGCGAGTAGAGTGAGTCCTTCCATTCCTGCGAGCGAAAAGCGGTGGATTTGAAATGGGCCGGGGCATTGGCCAGTTGGGCGGCGGGATAAAACTTCGCCCGAATGGCAGCGTGCGGGCAAACCAGGACGCACTTGTTGCATTGAATGCAAATTGAGGTGTCCCATACGGGAATTTCCAGGGCAATGGCCCGTTTTTCCCAGCGAGTGGTCCCGGAGGGCCATGTGCCATCCACCGGGAACGCGCTGACGGGCAGCAAATCGCCCTTGTCGGCCAGCATCACCGCGGTGACCCGCTGGACAAAATCGGGCGCGGCCGCCGAAACAATGGGCGCCTGATGATGGTCGGTGGAAATGGCATCCGGGATTTTGACTTCGTGCAAGGCGGCCAGGGTTTGGTCCACCGCGGCGAAGTTTTGGTCAACGACGGCCTGGCCCTTGCGGGCGTAGGTTTTTTGAATGGCCTTTTTGATCTGGGCAATCGCCTGTTCGCGCGGGAGCACGTTGGAAATGGCGAAAAAGCACGTTTGCATGATCGTATTGATGCGCCCGCCCATGCCGGTGGCCTTGGCCACGGAATACGCGTCAATGACATGGCATTTGAGTTTTTTGGCGATGATGTCGCGCTGGACTTCGAGGGAAAAATGATTCCAGACATCGTCGGGACCGAACGGCGAGTTGAGCAGGAGCGTTGCGCCCTCCTTCGCGTACTCCACCACGTTGTAACGCTCCAAAAACGGCCATTGATGGCAGGCGACAAAGTCCGCCCGTTTGATCAGGAAGGGGGAATGGATGGGATGCGGCCCAAAGCGCAGATGTGAAATGGTGACGGCGCCGGATTTTTTGGAGTCATAGACGAAATAACCCTGCGCATGGAGGTCCGTGTCCTCGCCGATGATTTTGATGGAGTTTTTGTTGGCTCCGACGGTGCCGTCCGCGCCCAGCCCGAAAAAGACCGCCCGCACCACGTCCTTGGGTTCAATGTCAAACTCCGGGTCAAAGGGCAGCGAGGCATGGGTGACATCATCAACGATGCCGGTGGTAAAATGATTTTTCGGCGCGCGGTGTTGCAGCGCGTCGAAAATAGACTTGACCATCGCCGGGGTAAATTCCTTGGAAGAGAGGCCGTAACGGCCGCCCACGACGGATGGTTCGGCATCAAAAGAGGCCAGCCCCTTGTCGCAAGCCTCGCGCAAGGCGGCCACGGTATCAACGTAAAGCGGTTCGCCGATAGCGCCCGGTTCCTTGGTGCGGTCGAGGACGGCGATGCGGCGCGTGGTCGAAGGCAGCGCCCCGGCAAAAGCTTCGACGGAAAATGGCCGGTAGAGGCGGACTTTCAAAACGCCGGTTTTTTCGCCGTGCTGATTGAGCCATTCGGCAGTTTGTTGCGCCGTTTCGCCGCCCGAACCCATGATGACAAGCACGCGCTCTGCCTTCGGATGGCCGGCGTACTCGAACAACCGGTATTGGCGGCTGGTAATCCCGGCGAACCGGTTCATGATCTCCTGCACGATGCCGGGCGCGCGGTCGTAATACGGATTGCACGCTTCCCGCGCCTGAAAGAAGACATCGGGATTTTGAGCCGTGCCCCGAATACAGGGCCGGTCCGGGGAAAGGCCGTGATTGCGGAAGGCCTGGAGGGGCAGGGCGTATTCGTCCATCAGCGCGCGCAATTGTTCGTCGGTCACCACCCGGATTTTGGCCACTTCATGCGAGGTGCGGAACCCGTCGAAAAAATGCAGGAACGGCACGCGCGATTCGAGAGTGGCGGCGTGGGCGATGGCGGCAAAGTCCTGCGCCTCCTGAACGGAGCCGGAGGAAAGCAGGGCAAAGCCGGTTTGCCGGCAGGCCATGACGTCGGAATGATCGCCGAAAATGGAGAGGGCGTGCGTGGCCAGGGTGCGCGCGGAGACATGCATGCAGAAGGGGAGCAGTTCGCCAGCGATTTTGTACATGTTGGGGATCATCAGCAGCAGACCCTGGGAAGCGGTGAAAGTCGTGCTCAACGAGCCGACCTGCACCATCCCGTGCAGCGCGCCGGCGGCGCCGGCTTCCGACTGCATTTCGACCACACGCGGCACCGTGCCGAACAAATTGGGGCGGCCCTCGGACGACCATTGATCGCACCATTCGGCCATGGGCGACGAGGGGGTGATCGGGTAGATGGCGACGGTTTCAGTCAGGCGATAAGCGACGGAGGCGGCGGCCTCGTTCCCGTCCAGCGTGGCGAAAGCCGCGGCGGGCGAACTTTGGATTTTGGCAGAGGCATTCATAATTGGAAATTCCTTCATTTCTTGGGCTTTTGGCGCGTGCTTTTGAGTGGCAGCCTCCGTCAACTTAGGGCCCCGCAGCCAGCCGTCAAGCCCATAATTCCTTGATCCCGAATCATTAGCGACTTTTGGGAGCGCGACCGTCCCGGTCGCATCCGTCGGCGTCCCGCCGGCGGAACTCGCGCTTCCGACACCTTCACCCTTTGAGTGAACTCTTGAGCATTTCGCTAATTTTGTCTTTTTGATTTTCATGTGATCATGAAACTCTGGCCGGAGGATTTGATGGCCCTGCAAGCCTCCACCCGCGCCCTGCAAGAGACCCTGGGCAGGGTCCGCCTCAAGTGAAATCCGGCCAAAGCCGCCCCAATCATCAGTCAAACCGCCGAACGCAGCCGGGAAACGTCGTTTCTTCTGTAAGATGCTCATGGCAGGCCATTTGTATAGACTTCACAGGATGTTAACTGAGTTAACACATCCTCTGTATTGGTTTGATTCACTTTGACTGACTTTGACCCGCCTTCGCCGCAGCGGCTTCGGCGGGCAGGCCAGGATTGGTTGTGCAAGCGCCATTGTGTCCCTGTTCGTCCAGCCTGAACCGGACTTCTGTTTTGTGCCGTTGTGGCGCACTGTAATCCCCCGCCGCATGGCCCATCGGAATGGCCGCGAAAAAGCATCCGCCGCCGCCAAGCCATGGCGGACAGGCAGGAGGGTTTTTTATTTTGCGGCTTTCGCGGCCATTTTTTCTTTCTTCTTCCTTCATAATTCTTACCATATTATTAAATTACACATATTCCATACGGAAGTCCAATTAAAAAGTTACAAATATTTAACCTGGACGGAATTTAGGGCTTGACACGCTGCCGCGCGGCGCATGGTGTTGGCCTCGCTGCCGCCCGACAGGCCCGTCAGAAGCAAAAGAATTCGACCATATCGAGGCGGTCCTCGCTATTGACACAAAATCACACAAAGTGTCAATAGTGGGGACACCTGGCCGGGAGGTTTGTTCCGTGTATCCGATGAACTTGCCATCGGAGCAGACCGCTCTTGCGCCTCTGAGCCGTGCCTTTGCGGTTCTGTTGTTCTTCATGGCTGATTCTGTCTTTTTGATTTTCATCATGGCACAGCCACATGGACAAATGCCGTCCAGGTGAAAAAATACTGGTGATGGATAAAAGATGGCTCTCCCTCACCCAAACCCTCTCCCCAAGGAGAGGGCTTTAAAAGCCGAAAGTTTTACCGTCCCAAATCGCCTATTTTGAAAGAATAATATGTGATTATGCGGGCTTGACCCCTTGATTGTTCTTCATGGCTGATTTTGTCTTTTTGATTTTCATCATGGCACAGCCAGATGGACAAATGCTGTCCAGACAAAAAATATTTCGGGATTATCCGCTTCGCAAACGCAGATTTTTTATGGGCGCTGGACTGCACTGCTGTGGGTCGGTTGATTGGTTTCTGGCATCCAAATGCCATTGCTGTCCGGGGCGTAACGTTGCTGTTTGAGCCATTCGTCTGCGTCGAGATACCCTAGAGCCTCCGGTTGACAGATTGTTCGATTCCCGGCGGACGCCGCGCTTCATCAGGTGATTGTTGCGCCATGCCAGGATAATGCCGCCCCCCGCCCGCTCTGTCCACCAACAAATCCGCCTTCCCCGCATCCTCCTTTCGAGGATGAAACCAAGCTCGCGGCGCCGCTTCAAGCAGTAATCAGCGACCGTCTTTGAGGGCGAGTCAAAGTGCCCAGCCAGACGCGCGGGGTTTGCATGGCAATGCCGAATGGCTTCTCCAACACCGTCAAATCCCGGTCACGCGCAATGACCATGCATGCTCCGGCCGCCAATGCTGCCTCAATGAATTTGTCATCCTTGGGGTCACGACAAACCTTTTGTCCCAACGACACCGGCGTAACCCACAATGCCGACGTTCGCAGACTGCCCAGCCACGCTTGAGTGTCCGTCTTGAAATCCTGCTCCTGCTTCACCCGTTCCAGCACCGTCTCGTATTCGGCGAAGATTTCCTCGCTCATTACGGGCAGCAGGATGCCCTGCAGCCAGGCTTTCAGGCACAGGTGCGGCTCGTGACGCCAGAAGACACCCGCGACAAAAACCCCGGTGTCAATGACGGCGGTCTTCATCACGCACCCGGCGTAACGCCTGATTCACAATGGTTGCCGCCTGGCTGGCCGAATGCCTGCCGGCTGGAGTTTGTTTCAGGAGTTTTGCGATGGCCCGTTTTCCGGGCGCTTTCACCGGGCGGATCAACAAGCCATCCTTGCCCAGGTCGAACACGTTCAACGGACCGCCGCGCTCCAATCCTTCCCGGCGGCACCAGTCCAGCGGGAAAACCGTCTGGCGTTTCTCAGTCAAGGTCATGGTCGTTGCTTTCATGGTAATAATCCATTACCTAAAAACTGCCGTTTGTCAAGGGTATTGATGGAGTCAAAATTGGAAACCGGAAGAGTTCAGGACAATGGAAAGTTTTCCCAGCAACCAGCCGGGCGCGCAGCCAAAGGCGATGACGAGGCCGGCCAGGAGCGCGATGGGCAGCAGCGCGGCCTGAGACGGACGAAAGGGGACGGAGCCGGCGGGAAGGTCGCCGGTGTAAATCTGTTTGAGCACTTGCAGATAGTAATAGAGCGAAATCGCGCTGGCGGCGACCGCCACGATGACGAGCCAAAGCATTCCCAAATGGGGCGCGCCGGCCGCCGCCGCCGTGAAAAGGTAAAACTTGCCGAAAAAACCCGAAAGCGGCGGAATGCCCGCCAGCGACAGCATGAAGACGAACATGCACGCGGAGAGCAGGGGCGCGCGCCGGCCGAGTCCGGCCCAGTCGGCCAGCCGGTCACGGCTGCCGGAGTTTTCAACCACCGCCACCACGGCGAATGCGCCGAGCACGGTGAGCGAGTAAGTGATCACGTAAAAGAACAGCGCCGGAAGCATCTGCCGCGGGTTGCCAAAAAAAGCCAGCAAGGCATAGCCGCCGTGGGCAATGGCCGAATAGGCCAGCAACCGTTTGACGCTGGTCTGCACCAGGGCGGCGATGTTCCCCACGACCATGGAGAGAACCGCCACAACGGCCAGCAGCGGCATCCATCCGGCCCGAAACCCTTCCCAAACGGCGCTGCCGTGCAACGGGCCGAATCCAACCACGATGATTCTTGCCAGCACAAAGAAGCTTGCCACCTTCGAGGCGGAAGCGATGAAACAGGCGATCGGGGCCGGCGCGCCCTGATAGACATCCGGCGCCCAGAAATGAAACGGCGCCACCGCCACTTTGAAGACGAAGCCGGCCAGAGTCATGACCAACGCGGCATAACAAACCGGCTCGATGGGCTGTGTTCCCAATTTTTCGGCAATCGCTCCGAGTTGAAGTTCGCCGGTCAAACCATAGAGGAGGCTGATGCCAAACAGAGTGAACGCCGCCGCCACGCTGCCGAAGAGAAAGTATTTCAGGGCCGCCTCGGCCGACGGCAGGCTGGTCTTGTTAAACGCCGTCAGGACATAAAGCGGGACGCTGAGCAGTTCGAGGGCGATGAAAATGACCAGAAGATTCTCCGAGCTGATCAGGAGCATCAAACCCGCGGCGGCCAGGAGCAGCAGCGCAAAATACTCGCCGACGTGCCGCGAGAACCGCGCGCCGAACGAAAGAACCGCGACCACCAGGGTCAGGGCGAGCAGCACCATTTTCAAAAACTGCGTCAGAGGAGTCAGGGCGAGCATTTCGGATGTTCCATAATCCTGCCAGAGCGCGATCCAGAGCATGGCCGCCAGGCAACCCAAAGAAGCCATCGTGCCAATCACCGCCGCGCGGACGGGCACGGTTTTGCGCCGCACGACCGACAAATCCAGGACGAGCGCCGCCAACGCGGACACAATCACGAGTTCTTCAGGCATCAGCGGAATCATCCAGTCCAAAGACGAGTTCATGGCAAGCCTCCTTTCCAGAGCGGTTGGAACAGGGGCGAATGGAGCGTTGGTGTAATCAAATCCAGCAGCAAACCGGGCCACAGGCCGATGAGGAGGGTGGTTCCCAGCAGCAAGAACGCTCCAGCGCGTTCGGGAATGGAAACGGGTTCGATCTGGATGGCGGCGGACTTCGCGTCGTTCTCCGCGAAAAGCGCCTTGATCCAGACGCGTACCATGAAGGCGATGCCGACGAGGATTCCGACCCCTGCAAAAATAGTCAGGCGCGGGAAGACCGCCCAGGCGCCCACCAGCACCTGCAATTCGGCGATAAAGCCGCTGAATCCGGGCAATCCCATGGACGCAGCCCCCGCCAGCACAAAGGTGACCGCCGCAAAGGGGGCCAGCACGCTGAGATTCATTGGTTGAAGTTCGCTTAATTCACGGGTATGGGTGCGGTCGTAAATCATCCGGCCGACCACCGCAAAAAGCAGCCCGGCCACAATGCCGTGGGAGAACATTTGCAGCACGGCGCCGCTCAGGCCGATTTGCGTGAGGGTCATCAGGCCAAGCAACACAAAGCCCATGTGGCTGACGCTGGAATAGCCGATCACAAACTTGAGGTCCCGTTGCACCAGCGCGACTGTGGCGCCATAGACGATGCCGATGACAGCCAGCAGGGCGATCTCATTTTGCCAGAAGCGAAGCCCGTCCGGGAAAAGCGTCATGGCCACGCGCAACGCGCCGTAGGCGCCGAGTTTCATCACCACGCCGGCCAGCAACATGGAGGCGGCGGTGGGCGCGGCGACGTGGCCGGTCGGCGCCCAGGTGTGGAAGGGCCAAAGACCGGCCAGGACCGCAAAACCAACAAACACCAGCAGGAAAGCCCAGTTTTGAAACGCCGCCGGGAACGGAAATTTTGCCAGTTCGAGCAAATCGAACGATCGCGACCCGGAGACGACGAAGGCGGCAATCAAGCCGATCAACACCATCGCGCTGCCCACCAATGAATAGAGCGCCAGCTTCATGGCGCCGTATTCACGGCGAGTCGATCCCCAAAAGGCAATGAGGAAGTATTTTGGAATGATTGCCATTTCGTAAAAGACGAAGAGGAGAAAGAGATCAAAGCTCAGGAAAACTCCATAGACGCCGCCGATGAGCGCCAAATAGAGGGCGAAAAACTCCCTGGTGCGGCGTTCGATGTTCCACGAAAACAACACGCCCGCCACCGCCGCTATTCCGGTAAGCAGCACCAGTGTGATGCTGATGCCGTCCGCCGCCAGGTGATAGCGGATGCCCAAGTCAGCGATCCAGGAAACATTCACGATGTCCGCCAGCGCGCCGGATGGCGCAAGGCGCTCGTATTGCGCCGCGCCGCCCAAAGCAGCCGCCAGTCCCGCCAGGGCCGCGAGCAGCGCCGTGATGCGCGCCGCGCGCCGGCTCTCCGGCGGCAGAAGCACCAGCGCCGCCGCGCCCAGGAATGAAATGTAAATGGTCCAGGCCAGCATGGTTCAAAAATGCTGCAAGATGGCCAGCGCGGCCGGATTGGACACGCTGATGAGAATTTGCGGACAAATCCCGAGCATAAACATCAGCGCAATGACTGGCGCAAGGGTGAGCCGTTCACCGGTCGTCAGGTCCTTCCAGCCAGTCCAGCGATTCTGCAAAGGCCCGCTGAACACCCGCTGCAAAATGGCGAGCAGAAAAATCGCGGTGATCAGCAAACCGAGGGTCGAGACCGCCGCCGCCCAGCCCACCAGCGGCAGAGAACCCTTGAAGATCAGAAACTCACTCACAAATCCACCCAGGCCGGGCAAACCGAGCGAGGCGAACAGGGTGATGCCCATCAATCCGCAAAAGACCGGCGCCGCTTTGCGCAGGCCGCCGAAATCGTCCAGGCCGCGCAGGCCGCCGCTGCGCTGTTCGATCAGGCCGACAAAGTAAAACAGAGCCGAGGCCGTCAAGCCGTGATTGAACATTTGCAGCATGACGCCGTTGAGGGCGGCGGCTTTTTCGGTGGTCCAGGCAGCGGCGGGGCCGGTGAGTTGCACGGCGGCAAAAATACCCAGCAGGCAGTAACCGATGTGATTGATGGAAGAATAAGCCACCATCCGTTTCAAATCGCGCTGGGCCAGGGCCGCCGCCGCCGAAAAAACGATCGTGACCACCGCCAGACAGAGGAGAGGCGTTTGCATGGCGCGCATTTGCCCCGGAAACAGCGGCAGCAGAATCCGCAAAAAGCCATAGACGCCCATTTTCGACATGGCACCGGTCAGCAGCATGGACGTGCCGGTGGGCGCTTCGGCGTAAGCGGACGGCAGCCAGGTATGGAAGGGCATCAGCGGCGCTTTGACCGCGAACCCAAGGAAGACGCCGAGAAAAATCACGGTGGCCAGCGTTTCTTTGGACTTGAAAAATGAACCGCCCAGCCTGGCAAACAGCGCGTTCTCGAGACCGCCTTTCCGGGCGAGTTCGGCCAGTTGGCCGAAGTCAAAGAGTCCCGTCGCGGCATACAGGGCCAGGAAGGCCAGGAGCATCGCCACGCTGCCGGCCAGCGTATAAATGAAGAATTGGTTCGCGGCCCGGGTGCGCCGGGGCCCGCCCCAGATTTTGATCAGGAAAAACGCCGGAATCAGGCCCAGTTCCCAATAGATGAACCAGTGGAAAAAATTCAGCGCGGTAAACGTGCCGAACAAACCCGCTTCCAAAAACAGAATCAGCGCAAAATAAAGTTTCGGATTCGGCCCGATGTTCCACGAAGCGAGCATCGCAAACGGAACGATCAGCGCCGACAGGAGCACCATTAAAAGCCCCAATCCATCGATGCCCAGGTGGTACTCGATCCCCAGCGACGGCACCCACGCGAGACGCTCGACGAATTGCCAGCCGGCCCGGCTGGTGTCAAACTCCGCCCACAACAGCGCCGCGCCAGCCAGCGCGAGCAGGCTGGCGGCGAAGGCGATGCGCCGCGAAAGGTTTGTTTGACTGGATGCCATCAGCGTGGCCCCGCCGCCGATGAGCGGGATCAAAGTCAGAAGGGTCAGGAGAGGAAACATTGTCATGCGCACCCCCATATCAGGGCCAGCAACAGAAGACTCAACGCCAGGCCCGCAATTCGCAAATAGCGCTGGACGCGGCCATTTTGCATCCACGACAGAAACCCTCCCGCGCCGCGCAATTCGTCGCAGCCGAAATCGAAACCGGCATTGATCCCCAATTCGTCAAAGGCGCGATTGATCCGCGCGCACACGATCGTCAATAACGAGACCGCGTTGACCGCGCCCCCCCAGATCACGCGATCCATCCAATCGGCGAAGCTCGAAAACGCCGTGTTCAGCCGGATCACCGTCGCGGCATAAATCTCGTCGATGAAGAATTTATTTTGGAGCAACCCAAAGAGAGCCGGCAGAGATTGTTCCAGCGGGTCTTTTTCCCGGGGACTTTGGAGAGCGGCCTTTGAATAGATTCGCCAGCCCAGGAAGAAAGCCGCGCCAACGACAAGGGTGGAAAGCAGCAGCAGATTGAGTTGCGGGCCGGCAACAAGAGCCGCAGGCGTGAACGGGGTGTTTTCTCCGTTTAAATAAGATTGGAACCAGGGCCACGCTGGCGTTCCCAAAAACCCACCCAGCACGGCAAACACCGCCAGGATGACGAGAGGGATCGTCATCACTGCGGGACTTTCATGCGCGGGAGCATGGGAGCCTGCCGAATCGGCCGGTTTTCCGAAAAACACCCAGCTTACCTGCCGGGTCATATAAAAGGCCGTCAGAAAGGCGCCCGCCGCGCCGAGACAGAAGGGGATCGAGGAAACGGGCCAATGCCATGCCGCGCGCAGGATTTCGTCCTTGCTCCAAAAACCCGAAAAGAACAGCGGCACACCGCAGAGCGCCATCATGCCGGCGGCGTAAGTGGCGAAAGTCCAGGGCATGAGTTTTTTCAGGCCGCCCATTTTGCGGATGTCCAGTTCGCCATGGCAGCCGTGAATGACGGAGCCTGCGCCGAGGAAGAGGAGCGACTTGAAAAAGGCGTGCGTGATCAGGTGAAACATTCCCACGGCCACGCCGCCCACTCCCAACCCCATCATCATGTAACCCAATTGCGAGATCGTGGAATAAGCAATGATGCGCTTGATGTCATTCTGCGCCACAGCAATGGCGGCGGCAAAGACCGCGGTGACGGCCCCCACCCAGGTGACAACCTGGAGCGCAGCCGGATGGGACCCGGCGCTCATGAGTGGAAACATGCGGGCGACCAGATACACTCCGGCCGCCACCATGGTGGCCGCATGAATCAGCGCGCTGACCGGCGTCGGGCCTTCCATCGCGTCCGGGAGCCAGACGTGCAAGGGCACCTGGCCGGACTTCCCAACGGCGCCGGCAAAAATCAGGAGGGAGATTGCGGTGGAGACAGCCATGCCGCCGACCGTCGTGCCGGCCGCCAGCCGCGCCAGCGAGGATTGTTCCAGGCAGCCGTGGCCGTGGTCATAAAAGAGCAGTGTGCCGCTCCGGGAATAGAGCCAGAGCATTCCGAGCAGGAGTCCGATGTCGCCAATGCGCGTGGTGATGAACGCTTTTTTTGCCGCGGCCGCGGCGGCGGGTTTCTCATACCAGAAACCAATGAGGAGGTAGGAACACAGCCCCACCAATTCCCAGCAGATGAACAGCAGGAGAAGGCTGTTGGCGATGACAATGCCGAGCATGGCGGCGGCAAAGAGCGACATAAAACAGAAGAACCGGGTGAAATTTTCGTCGTCCGCCATGTAACCGAGGCTGTAAATGAAAATGAGCAGCGACAAAAACGCCACCATCATCAGCATGATGGCGGTCAACGGGTCCAGCACCCAGCCCAGTGGCACCGAGGTTTCCGCGAGATCGAACCAGCGAAAACTCCAAGTCTCGCGGAAGGGATGGGCGCTCAAGCTGGCCAGAAATGCGACGCACGAGAGCAACCAGGAAACAGCCACCCCGCCAATGGCCAGCGAAGCCGCCAGCCGCCGCCGGTCGCGCTTGAGCAACGCGCCCAATCCCGCCATGACCAGCGGGGTCGCTGGAATCAACCATAGATATTGGACAACGTGTTCCATGTCTCAACCTTTCAGCGTATCCAAACAATCCACCTGCGCGGTTTTTCGCTGGCGGTAGATGGCAATGACCAACGCCAGGCCCACCGCCGCCTCGGCGGCCGCGATGGCGATGGAAAAAAGGACGAACATCACGCCGGTCAATGCCTCCGCGTGAGGGCCGAACCGCCAGAAGGCGATGAAATTCAAGTTCGCCGCATTGAGCATCAATTCGATGCCGATCAGCACAAGGATGGCGCTGCGGCGGGCGACCGCGCCCGCGAAACCGATGCTAAAGAGCAACGCGGAGAGAATAAGATAATGGGAAAGGGGCGTGTTCATCGCAGACCCATTGCCTCATCGGGTTCGGCGCGCCTGGACGCCGGCCAGCGGGCCGGCGGTTTGACCTCGGATTCCTCATGCATGGCGATGACCACCGCTCCCAGCAACGCACCCGTCAAAAGAACCCCGACCATCTCCAGCGGCAGAACATAGCGGGTCATCAATTCCTCGCCGATTTTTTTCACCGGCGCAACCGCCGCGGACGGGGCGAGGCGTTGCAGACTGGGGCTGAGGAGGATGGCAATGGCCATTCCAGCCAGCACCAGCACGGCGACTGCGACACCCGCCATCCAGGAAGGGGAAGACTGGCTGTGGCCCGGGCGGACTTCATCGCCGCGCGTCAGCAGGACGGCAAAGACAATGAGAATGGCGATTGCTCCCACATAGACCAGCAGTTGGGCAAATCCCACAAATTCCGCGTCGAGCTGCAAGTAGATCATGGCCAGACCGGCAAAAGCGGCGGCGGCGCACAAAGCGCAATGCACCAGGCGGCGCAGGGTCATCGCGGCGACGGCGAAAGCCACGGTGAAGGCGGCGATCAGATAAAAGGCAATCTCATTCGGCATAAGTATATTGGCGTTGTTTGGGTGTCCGACCGTTCCAGTTGCGCCCGAGCCAGACATACGGGACAGCCAGGAGGCCCGCGCAAAGCAGCCAGCGGATTGCCATCACTGCCGGGAATTTCCACCAAACGGCGGCGGCGAAGAGGTTGATCAGGGCGAGCGGGACAAGAAATTTCCAGGCGAAATTCAACAATTGGTCCAGCCGCAATCGCGGCAGGGTCGCCCGAACCCAGATAAAAAGAAAAATCAGCGCGCTGAATTTTGCGGCGAACCAGCCCCAGGAAGGGAGCCATTCCAGCCATTGGGCCGGGGCCTGCCACCCTCCGAGAAACAAGGTCACGGCCAGCCCGGTCACCGCGAACAGCCCGAGATATTCCCCGAGGAAGAACAGGGCGTATTTGAACCCGGAATACTCGGTCAAATAGCCGGCGATCAGCTCGGATTCCCCTTCCGGCAGATCAAACGGGCAACGGTTGGATTCGGCGGCGGCCGCGATCAGGAATAGCGCGAACCCGGCCAGGCCCCAAGGCGTGAAGACGTTCCATCGCGGGACCCAGCCCAGGGCGAAGCCGGATTGGGCCTGGACGATGTCCGGCAACGACAAGGAACCGGCCGCCATCAACACCGGAACGCTGGCCAGCACCAGCGGGACTTCGTAGCTGATCATTTGCGCGATCGCCCGCATCGCCCCCACCAGCGAATATTTATTTTGACTTGACCATCCCGCCATGAAGACGGCCAGTTCGGACGCGGAACCAATGGCAAAAAAGAAGAGAATCCCCGCATCCAATTCAATGGCGCTCATATTGCGTCCGAAGGGCAGGACGGCGAAGGCCAGCCAAACCGGCACGGTCAGCGCCAGCGGCGCGAGAAAATGCAACGTCTTGTCGGCGGAAAAAGGAACAATGTCTTCCTTGATCAGCATTTTGATGCCGTCGGCCAACGGTTGGAACAAACCGAAAGGTCCGACGCGATTGGGACCAAAACGATTTTGCATCCGGCCCAGCGTTTTGCGCTCGAGGATCGTGGTGAGGGCAAAGCAGGTTCCGAACACCGTCATGAGGCCCGCGATGATGAGCAACATCGAAACGAGGGGCCGGATGGACGCCGGAGCCAATCCCGCCAGCCAATGCTGCGTCGAAATAAAAATCGGGTCCAAGGCATTCATGAGGCGACTGTAACAGGGCTGGCGGCTTTTTTGGCCTGCGCCTTTCGTTGTTCCTCGGCGCGCGCCGCATCCACGGCGGCGGCTTCGATGGGATGGATTCGGCGAAAGTAATCGTTGGATTTGGCCAGGTCCGACTTCTGCAAAACCATCCTGCGATCATTGCTGGACAACTCGAAGACGCGGTCCATTTTGATGGAATCGAACGGGCAAACTTCCGCGCAGACGCCGCACTCCATGCAGACGGCCATGTCGATGTTGAACACCTTGGGGTGGAATTGCATTTTGCCCAGGTAATCAGGCTTTTTCGCGGTGTCCTTGACGATCTCGATGCAATGGGCCGGGCATTCCACCGCGCAGATGGAGCAGGCCGTGCAGCGCAACCCGGCCAGAAAATCCGCGCCGTCATAGACCAAAAAAGGAATCGTGCGCGCGTTTTCCTGCGGCGGGAGTTTCTCCTCCGGGTACTGGACGGTGGTCAGCCGGGCGGGATCATAATAGCTGCCCTGGAAATTCCGCCAGGTTTCGATCAGCCCTCGAAGGATGCCGCGGCCCAGCATTAGCGATCCACCTCCCCGAGCACAATATCAATGCTGCCCAGGATAATGACGACATCCGCAATGGTATGGCCGAGGCACATGTCTTCGAGGACCGTCAGGTTGACCAGACTGGGAGGGCGGACGCGATAACGCCAGGGCGCAGGCCCGCCGTCGCTGATGAGATAAAAGCCCAATTCGCCTTTGGGCGATTCAATCCGGCCGTAGGCTTCGCCGGGTTTGGGCCGGAGATTGCGAAGTCTGACTTTGGGATTCAGGATCGGTCCGGCGGGAATGTCATGCAGGGCCTGGTCAAGAATCCTGAGAGATTCCCGCATTTCGAGAATCCGCACCATATAACGATCAAAAACGTCCCCCCGTTGTCCGAGCGGCACGCGGAATTTGAAGCGATTATAAATCCCGTATTTGTCCACTTTGCGGATGTCGTAATTGACTCCGCTGGCTCGCAGCCCCGGGCCAGTCACCCCGGCATTGACCGCCAGGTCGCGCGGGAGCACGCCCACGCCCTGGCTGCGAGCGCGCAGAATTTCGTTTTCAGTCAGGAGCGCCTCAAAATGGTCGAGGAAGGAACCGAAACCGGCCACGAGCTTGACAGCCTGTTCCAGCCAGCCGGGCGGAAGGTCGCAGCGGCAGCCGCTGAATCGCATGTAATTGCACATCATCCGCGAGCCGCTCAAAGACTCGAAGAGGTCGAGGATTTTTTCCCGTTCGCGAAAGGCGTACATCATCGGCGTGCCCAACGCGCCCATGTCCTGCAAGAGAAATCCCGCCAGACAGGCGTGATTTTGGAGGCGGGTTAATTCGCTGACAATGACGCGAAGGTATTCCGCGCGTTCCGGCACGGCCAATCCGGCCAGCTTCTCCACACTCAGGACATAGGCCCAGTTATTGGTCATGGAGCAGATGTAATCCAGCCGGTCGGTATAGGGGATGGAGGCAAGGTAGCTGTTCTTCTCCGCGATTTTTTCGTGGTTGCGATGGAGGTAACCGAAAACCGGCGTCAGTTTGACCACGGTTTCGCCGTCCAAAACGACATTCATCCGAAAGACGCCGTGGGTGGAGGGATGATGCGGCCCCATCGCTATTTCCAGGAGGTCATGGCCGGCAAAATCGCCGGCGCCAGGGGTCTGAAGTTCCGGCGGCGGCGCGATCATGGCTTTGCCTCCGCGTCCTCCGCCGGCACATAATCCTTGCGCATGGGATGATCGGCAAAGTTGTCCCACATCAGGATGCGGCGCAGATCGGGATGTCCTTTGAAGGTGATGCCAAAGAGATCGAATACTTCCCGTTCCTGGAACTCGCAACTGCGCCATACGGGCGTCAGCGAAGGCAGCGCGACACTGTCGGTTCGATTCCCGGTGCGCAGCCGGATAATCAGCGGTCCCTGACCAAGCGCCATGGAATAGAGATGATAGACCGCTTCGAGGAATCCAGGGGTCTTGCGTTCGACGAGTTCCCACGCTTCCTGTTCCACCCCGTTAATGATCTTCCTGACTTTGACTTTCTCCTTGACGACCTTTTCCGGCCAGTCCACGCCCGAGACGTTGGACGCATAGTCGAAGCGCAGTTCCGGATCGTCGCGCAAAAATGTTGCGATCTCCCGCGCCTGCCCGTGATCCAGGAGCAGGGAGGGCTGATTGGCCGGACTGCCATTGGGAATGACCTCCAGATGCGCGCCCGGAAAAGCGGCCAGGATGCGGTCTTTGATTTGTTCAGGAGTTTGCATCAGGCATCGGGGCTTTGCGCAAGCGCGGCCCCACAAGGTCATGCGGTCCGAATTGCGGAACGGGAAATTCGCCGGGCACATTTTCTTCCAGGTGGCGCGGGCGCTCCGGGCCTGTGAGGCGCTGGCGCGCTATTTTTTCTTGCAGATGGATCAGGCCCTCCAGCAGCGATTCGGGCCGGGGAGGACAACCGGGGATATAAACGTCCACCGGAAGATAGAGGTCGATCCCCTGCAGGACATTGTAGCCGTCGCGGAACGGTCCGCCGCAAATGGCGCAGGCGCCCATGGCGATGACGTATTTAGGCTCCGGCATCTGGTTGAAAAGGCGCACGACTTGCGGCGCCATTTTCTTGGTGACAGTTCCGGAAACAATCATCAGGTCCGCTTGCCGGGGGGAGGGCCGGAAGACCTCCGCGCCGAAGCGCGCCATGTCGAAGCGGGCCATGGAGGCGGCGATCATCTCAATGGCGCAGCAGGCCAGGCCGAACTGCAACGGCCACAAGGAATTCTTCCGGCCCCAGTTGTAAAGCTCCTCGATGGTAGTGAGAACCACGCCTTGCCGGCTCAATTCGTTTTGAAGTTCCTGGTTCATGGGAGCCATGCCCGCGTTTATCTCCAGGCCAAAACCCCCCTGGCCCAGGCCCAGGCAAGCCCCTCCGCCAGCAACAGGATGAAAATCAACATCGCCAGACACGCTCCAAACGAGAGGCCCTTGAAGGCCACGGCAAACGGCAGCAAAAAAATGGCCTCAACATCGAATATCAGGAAAATAATTCCGTAGAGATAGTAATCGGATTTGAATTGCACCCATCCCGTGGGTTGGACGTCCAATCCGCACTCGTAAATGGCGTTTTTGACCGCACCCGGCTTCCGCGGCGAGAAAACCCGCGCCCACAGCCAGGCGATGGCCAGCGGCGCGAGGGCAAAGACCACCGCAGCCATGCCGAAAACCGCCAGAAACAAATAGGGTCCGAAGTTCATTGTGCTCTGCCTCGTTCAAACCGCCAGTGGCTCAACAATAATCATTTGAGCAAGCTGGGAGCTTAAAGCCAGGCGCGCGTTGCACACCAGACAAATCAGATTGGATTGACGGACGAGCAGCCGGATCACTTGTTGTTCGCCAAATCCAATTTCCCGCAAGCGTTGGGTCACCTCCGGCGGAGCGGAAAGCCGCTTGATGCGCACCGCCATCCCCGCCTTGACCCGGCTGAGCGGGCAGGTGAACGGCTTCCGACAACGGATTGCGCCGCCCGACGGGATGCGGTCATCGAATTGAGTTGCCTGGGCAAACGGTTTCATTGTTCATTCCATTTCAGAGCCAATTTACAAGGACGTTTCCGGGCGAACTCCACAATACTTGCCATTCACAGGTCATTTTTTGGTTGATGGCAAAGACCCGGCAAATGCCCTCCGGCCCGGTTTTGACCAATAAATGTCCAGCAATTCGCAAATCGTGTGTAGTTGATCTGACCCCTAATAAGCAATGCTGACAACGACATGAAAAGCGCATAAGCGTGAATAATCGCGAATCAGGTATGACAAGAACGCAAAATCTCAAGCGGGGCGCGGAGGCCGGAAGGAGGCTCGCATGATGTTCGTGGCAGGAATCAGCTTTAAAACCGCGCCGGTCGCCTTGCGCGAGCAATTGGCCGTGACGCCATCGCGTCTCATCGAAACCGCCACGCGCCTGAAACTGCAGGGCGGCCTTTCCGAATTGGCCCTCGTCTCCACCTGCAATCGGGTCGAGTTATATGGCGTGGCCGATCGCGCCGAGGGACTGGCCGGACTGCTCGCGTCGCTCGCGCGCGCCGATGTGGATGTCTCCCCTTATGTTTATGTCCATACTGAGGATGCCGCCGCCCGCCATCTCTTCGCGGTTGCCAGCGGCCTGGATTCGATGGTTCTGGGCGAAACGGAAATCACCGGTCAAATCAAGACCGCCTATGAGGCGGCCCGCGCCGCGAAGCTGACCGGGCGGGTCATCAATGGCGCGTTCCAACGCGCCTTTCAAGTGGTCAAAGCCATCCGCACCAAGACGCAAATCGGACGGGGCGCCACCTCGGTGGGCAGCGTCGCCGTCCAATTGGCCGAGAAAATCCTCGGCGGGGATTTTCACGAGAAAACCGTCATGATCATCGGCGCCGGCAAAATGGGGGAAGCCTGCATCCGGCACATCGCCAAAAAAGGCATCCGCTCCATCATCGTCGCCAACCGCTCCCTCGAACACGCCGGGGAACTCGCGCGCGAATTCGGCGGGCGGGCTGTCAATTATATGGATGACGGTTTGGCGGCGATGCGCGAGGCGGACATCGTGGTCAGTTCGACCGGCTGTCCGGAAACCATCCTGGACCGCGAGGACGTGGAGGCGGTCATGCGGCAGCGGCCCAATCGTCCGTTGTTTCTCATCGACATCGCCGTGCCGCGGGACATTGCCGTCGAGGTGGAAGAACTCGAAAACGTCTTTCTTTACAATATTGACCACCTGGAACAACTGATGCGCGAAAACGTGCGGGTGCGCGAGCAGGAACTCGCCCGATGCCATGAGATCATCGGGGAACACACCGCCGCGTTGATGGCCAAACTCAACGGCGCTCCAGGAAGACCGGATGCGGTTCGGCTGCAACCCCAAATGGACTGGGCTTTCCAGAGTCACATGGCTGGTTATGCGAAGTAATTTCCACATTTTGACAAATCCACAGATTTTGACAGGCGGGCACCAAAGGCCTTCAGGGGTTGGGACTGGCTGTCAGGACGCAGCGCGACGCGGCGCTGACGTTGCAGATACCCATAATACCCATGACGGCAAACTTTAGAACACCCAACAAAATGCACTTATGAAAACAAAGAATCGAATCAGAGTGGCGCAAACCTGTCTGTTGACAGTTGCGCTCCTCAGCATGGCAGCCACCTTGTCGGCGGCCCCGGTTTCGCCATATGCCCTCAATGCCCGGGTCGTCCCGCGGCCCGTTACTCCCGAGGATGTCATAAATTATACAAACTCCGGGCTTCCGGCGAACATCGAGGTTTCGGGCGGACTGAACACGTTTGCCATCGGCACGCCAGCCTACCTGGAGGTTGAGGTGACCACCAACGCGGCCTATGCCGCGACCATCACCGGTATTCATTGGACTTTGACGCCGCCGCTGGGGTCCGCAGCGGCGTTGACTGCCAGTCCATTGCCAACGAATATGCCGGTCTTTTTGCCGTCAGACCGATTGCTCTATCAGGTGGCTCCGCTGAACGCACGCATGGAGCTGCGCCCGGACGTGGTGGGTACGTACACGGTTAGCGCCACTGTTACCAACACCAGCGGGACGACAAACGTGAGCGCGAGCTTCAATGTGGGAACTTATTATGGCGTTTACGTATGCGAGGGTTGCCACACCGATTCTACTATTGGTTCCGTTACGGTACCGGAAATATACACACCTTGGTCAACCACTGCTCATGCGAGCATCTTCACACTAGGCATTGAGGGAATTTTGCCTGGGGCTTTGAGCCACTATAGCGTGACCTGCATCAAGTGCCACACCACCGGATACGATACCAACGCCAGCGCGCTGCTTGACGGAGGGTTTTACGGTGTGCAACAAGCGGACGGGTGGCTCTTCCCGACCAATTTGGCAAACACCAATGCGGCAAGCACCAACTGGTCGTCGATGCCCGAAAATCTGCAGAGCGTGGCCAATATTACGTGCGAAAATTGCCACGGACCAGGCAGTCAACACATCCTCCCAGCCTTGTTACAAGCCGAAGGTGAACCTAGCGCGAACTATCCCGGACTCGACATTCCCTACAATGTAGGCGTTTGCCAACAATGTCACGACGACGCGCCGGGCCACGCCCAAGGGACTCAATGGTACGCTTCCAGCCACGCGGTGACGACGACGACTCCCACCAGCGCCTCGGACGTGGCCTCCGGCGCCGCCGAATACTGCGTGCGATGCCACAACACCCCCGGGTTCATTGCCATTGTCTCGAACAATGCGGCCGGCAATGGGATAGTTACGTCAACAAACGTGACCTACTCCGCGATCGGCTGCCAGGCCTGCCATGAGCCGCACGGCCAGACGATTCCCACCAACGACAGTCACCTGATCCGGGTCATGGCTTCGGCGACGTTCGGGGACGGCACGGTCATCACCAACGGAGGGGAAGGCAACCTGTGCATGAATTGCCATCACAGCCGCAATGGCTCGGCGGTCACCAACGTGGCGAATTGGCCCAAATGGATTCCCACCTGGGCAGGAGCAGTAATAAATCCCACCAACGGACCCAGCTCCCGCGATTTTGGCCCGCACGACAATCCGCAGGGAGACATGCTGGAGGGCGTCAACGCCATTACCTATGGATTGACTATTCCCAGCTCCGCCCACCGTTTGTCGGTCACAAATTCCTGCGTCGGCTGCCATATGCAATCCATTTCTTCTACCAATTCCGATGGTTCCAAAAATCCCGGATTTCTCCTGTCGGGCGGCCACACTTGGGAGATGAGTTACATGTCCGGCACGAACAAGATTGACCAAGTGGGAGTCTGCAACCAATGCCACGGCGGGATTACCAACTTCAACTTCCCGGTGGAGGACTACGCCAACGTCGGCACGATATTGGGTGTTCAAACCAATGTGCAGATCCTGCTGGACGAGTTGTCCACGTTGTTGCCGATCAAGGGTGGCACGACCCCGGGCGGAGTAGTGCAGAGCAGTATTACTGTCGGGACCAATTGGACGCAGGCGCAACTGAATGCCGCTTACAACTGGGAGTTCGTCTCCGCCGATGGCAGCCTGGGCGTCCACAATGCCCCGTTTGCGACCGGCCTGCTCAATGCGTCGATTGCCGACCTGACAGGCATCTCCGTGCCCGGCGGTTTGCCCTATGCGTGGGTGACCAATTACTTCGGCTCAATTAGCAACCCGCTCGGCGATCCCGATGCTGACCCGGCAGGCGACGGCATTCCGAACTGGCTGAAATACGCGCTGGGCCTTAATCCGAATGTGAAAGGCGTCGCAGTCCCCAACGGGGTTGTGTATGCGAATGGCAATGTCCTGGGCGGCAACACCAAGACCAATACCCTCGAGATCTACACGGCGGCAGATATAACCTGGAACACGGTGGCTGGCACGACCTATCAGATCCAGGAAGTCAGCTCTCTGAGCCAGGGATGGCAAAATGTTGGAAGCCCGATTTTGGCAACCAACACCGCCTCAATGAGCTATCTGACGCCGACGGTGGGCAGTCTGCAACAGTTCTTCCGTGTGGTTCATACGCCGTAGGCGTTCCGGGCTTTGCGGAGAGACGACCAACTCATTTGGCGGCTGGCAAGGCGCGAGCGGGCAGCGCGGCCAGCCGCCAAAATCGGGACAATGATAGAGCTTGTTTTGTGACGGCCACAAAAATAAACTGCGCACTTCCTTGGTCCCTGAAATGAGAGAAAGACGATGAACGCGTTGCCGACAAAGAATATTGAGGTTGCGGGGAGACGGCACCCGGGCGAACACGCTGGCGCGCGGATTATAATTTCGGCGCTGGGCTTCATCCTCGCGGGCGCGGCTCTGAGCGCTGTTTGGTTTTCCCGCGGCGGCTGGCATCATTCCGACGCGGAGAACCCGGCGGCGCTGTCCGGCGCGACCAAGGCGGTTTTGCAACATCTGGATTCACCGGTTGAAATCCGGTTTTACTCCATGCTGGATGCGTCGAGCGTGCCGGAGTCCGTCCAGGCATTCGCCGGGCGGGTGGATCAATTGCTCGCCCAATACGAGCAAGCGGGCGGCGACCGGGTCCGGGTGGTTCGATGTAAATCCCTATCCAATTCCAGCGCGAACGCCGCGGCGGGCGATGGCATCAAAGCTTTCAACAACGACAAGGGCGACGCTTGTTTCCTGGGCATTGCGGTGGTGTGCGACGGTCAAAAGGAATCGCTGCCGCAACTCGCGCCGGAGTGGGAGCAGGCCTTGGAACCTGACGTGACCCGCGCCATTGCCCGTGCCGTCGAGGCCAGACCGGGGGCGCAGCCGCTGGCCCGGGCCGACACCACCAGCCTGGATGCAGTCAGGAAAGCGATTCCCAACCTTGATGCGGTTTCGCTGGAAGCGGGCACGAAAATTCTGCGCGATGCGTCACTGGTTCAATTCGAGCAAGCAGCGGACGAAATGAAGGCCCAGGTGAAGGATGCCGAACAACGTTTCATCCAGGCGCAGGGCGATCAGTCCGAGGCCGCCCAACAGGCCGCCGCGGAGCAGCTTCGGAAGATCCAAGCGGAGGGAACGCGCAAATTGCAACAAATTGCGCAAGACTCCCACGCTCAAATTGCCGCCCTGCAACAACTGAAGAAAACCGCGCCTTGAGGCCGGGGTGCTAATAATGTGGTCCTATCCATCCATGGCATTTGTGGCGTATGAATAGGACAAAACTCCTTTTGATTGACCGGGCGGCCTCCCTTTTTTTGGCGGTGGCGGTCATTCTCCTGGCCGGCTTGTGCGCCAAGGCGCAGAACGTTCAACATTTGAGCATGACGTACGAGGGCGGGATGCCCGGGTCGAACGTTGTAACGGGGGTTACGCTGGTCACCAACGCTGTGAAGGTGACCGGGGTGAAAGTGACATGGGATGGTCCTTCTGGTTATTACCAATTGTTTGAGAGTCCGGGCACGAATGAACCCGTTTGGGTGGCGCTGACCCGACACAAC
Organism: uncultured Verrucomicrobiae bacterium; assembly: GCA_963813995.1. Classification (GTDB taxonomy): domain Bacteria; phylum Verrucomicrobiota; class Verrucomicrobiia; order Limisphaerales; family Palsa-1400; genus DASRLE01. The sequence continues at coordinate 187,088 of CAWFAZ010000049.1, forward strand.
ATCCTGGCCCGAACGGCCACCATCCCGGCCCGTTATAGCAATGCTTTTTTTAAAGTCTCCGGCCCATCCGCCCTGTACGCGGGGTCTGAAACATGCGCCGAATGCCATGCCCCCGTTCTGAACAAGGAGATGCACACCCTCCATGCGGTCGCGTTCAGCAACGCGAGGTTCGAGGCTGACGGAGGCCAGACCAACAGTTCTTGTCTGGCCTGCCACACGGCGGGATTTGATTTGCCAACGGGATTTGTCAGCCAGACCGAAACACCGCATCTGGCCAGCGTTCAATGCGAGAACTGCCATGGTCCGGCGGCCCATCATGCGGCCAATCCCGATGATCCGGCGGTCAGACCGCGCGCCGAAGTGGCCTCCCAGGTCTGCGGCGGGTGTCACAACGATCCACGCCATCCGACGTTCGATGAATGGACGAACAGCGCCCATGCGCTGGTCACAAATTTGCTGGTCACCAATTTTAATGCCGCCAATCACATGCTGGTCACAAATCTTAATCTTAATCCCGCCAATCAAATCAATCATTGTGGCCGGTGTCATTCCGGGTCCGTGCGTTTGAGCCTGCTTGAAACCAATGCGTTGCCGACGGGCGATGCGAATATCGGGATTGTTTGCGCCACGTGCCACGACCCGCATCAAACCAACGCATATCCCGCGCAACTGCGCAATCCCATCGCGTCCACGAACGATTACTTTATGCCGACCAACGGGACATTCGCCAAGCTCTACAATCCCAGGATCAACATTTGCGCCCAGTGCCACAATCATGCGGGCGCGTCGTGGACCAATAACGCGTGCGAGCCGCATCACTCTCCGCAGTACAACATGTTACTGGGGACCATCGGCGAGTCGGATTCCGGGCTTCCTCCTTACTTACCGGGCGCGCATGCGCTGTTAATCACCAACCAATGTGTCGGATGCCACATGCAGACAACACCCTTTGTGAGCGACGCTCAACCGGCCACCAACGGTCACAGCTTTAAGGTGGAAACGTATAACGTCTGCATCAACTGCCATTTCACGACTAGTTCGCCATTGAATGAATTTTTGATGACATTATTGGTGACAACGGTGACAAACGAGATAGCAAGCCAGATTCGGACGGTAAAATTTGACCTGGACTATTGGGCGACCAGCACGAATGCCCCTGCCTCGTTGTCGGCCAAGTATGGAAAGCTGGCCTGGGAATACACCAAGCCAGGCGGGCTGTCTTCGGGCGGTCCGGGACCGGATGCAAAGGAGCAGCTTCAGATTCCGGAAAATATCCGGAAAGCCCGTTTTAACCTTTACGTGGTGCAGAATGACGGCACTTTTGGCATTCACAACCCGGGTTATGCCGCAATCCTGCTGAATACCGCGGATGCCTGGATTTATGAGGCGTTTGGCGAGGAACCGCCTTGAACGAAGTTATGATCAATTGCAACTTCCGCAAACTGGCAAAGCGCGGCCCAGCGTGGGTGCGAGGGCTGGCGCTGGCGGCCGTTCCGATGGTCCTGCTCCTTCTGGTGATTTCCTGCGGCACCGTGACCCGTTCCGTGGTGGTGCTTCCGGACGTGCCCGGGGCAAAGTACATTGGTTCCAAGGAGTGCGAACAGTGCCACGAACAAATCTACAAGGGATTCGCAACAGCCGATCACGCCCGTTTGGTGGCTGAGGGGCCGAATGCCTTCGGCGCTGGATGCGAATCGTGCCATGGCCCCTGCAGCCTCCACTCTGATTCCGGCGGAGAGGTGTTGCCTCCCTATAGCTTCACATCGGGACGCCCCAGTTCAGGCAGCTTTGGCGCGCGCGTCACCGTCCAGCCGCCCCGCGCGACAGAAACGGTTTGCTATCAGTGCCACGCCGATGTGCGCGGCCAGTTTAGTCTTCCCACCCACCATCCCGTGACCGAAGACAAACTGAGTTGCATCGCCTGCCATTCGCCGCACAAAGGCTCCATTTATGTCGCGGGCGGCACGTCGCTCCTGTCTGAAAACGAAGGTTGCTTTCGCTGCCATCCTGCCCAGCGCGGGCCTTACGTGTTCCAGCACGAGGCCATGCACGAGGGATGCACGGCTTGTCATGCTCCGCACGGTTCGGTCAATGCCAGGCTGTTAACTGCGCGCAACGCCAACCTCTGTTTGAAATGCCACTTCCAGCAAGTGAGCGGGGGTGAGCTTTTCATCGGCGGCTCCGACCACACGTTGCGTGTCCAGCAAGGCACTTGCTGGACGGCCGGCTGTCACGAGGCCGTTCATGGTTCCCGTGTCAGCCCCTCTTTGCGATTCTAAACCCCCAGCCCTGACGCCGATGAAATCCATCCACCATTTCCCGGATAAACAAATTCACCGGTGTTGGGTGTTGCTGCTGGGTCTGCGCGTGGCGGTGTCAACCGTTGTGGCGGCTGAAACCAATGCGCCGCCGGCGGCCGCTCCCGCTCCGATGACCCCGGAGCAGATGTTCGCGGGAGGAACAAACTCCTACAACAACTGGATCGAATTCTCCGCCGGCGGGAATTTGACTAGCGGCAACCATGCCAGCTTCCAACAGCAGCAACAGATCTCGGGCGGAGCTTTTGGCGGACTTGAGGGTTTCCATTACGGAACCAATCTCAACAAGACCACCACGCTGTCGCTGGACGCGCGGGCGATTGCCGATCAGCACGACTACAAATTGAAGCTGGGCATCGAGCGCGAGAACACCGGCTATCTGCGTCTTTCTTACAGCGAATTCCGCACTTGGTCGGATGGGGATGGCGGCTTCTTCTCGCCGGACATGAACTTCCCGCTGTCGAAAGATGCGCTCGGGTTGGATCGCGGGACCTTCTCCATCGAGGGGGGGCTGACACCGGAAAAGGGGATCAACGCGGTGTTCAAGTACACGCACACCTTCCGGGAGGGTGAAGAGAATTCCACCATTTGGGGAGACGCGCATCCCAATTATACCACGTTGGCGCAAGGACTCAGCCCCTCGTTTTCTGACATCCATGAGCATGCCGACAGTTTTCAGCTCGACCTGTCCGACCACGTCAAGAAAACGGACTTGGGCCTGGGGCTGCACTACGAGATGGGAAAGACGGACGACACTCTGAAGATCACGGAATACCCGGGTGAACCCATCCAACAAAAGATCACCGACCAGCAAGGCGCCAAGTACGACGTGTTTGATGTCCACACCTTCACGGAAACGTGGGTCAAAACCAATCTCCTGTTGTCCTCCGGCTTCGCCTACTCGCATCTGGATAATACTTTCTTCGGCAGCCGCATTTACGGGTCTGACTTCGATGTTGGTTACGCGCCCAATGCCCAATATGGCTTCGGTTATTTCGACTTGAGCGGCAAGTCGCGCCTGAATGAATATGTGATGGATCTTAACCTCCTCTACAAACCGGCGCCTGATTTTACCGTCATCCCTTCCGTGCGGGTGCAAAAGGATGCGTCGGATGCAATCTCCAGCGGGTTTGAAACCCTTGGCGCCTACGCCCCTGTGGCCTTTAACTCCTCCGGCGACGCAGGGGATCTCGATGTGCGCGGCCGGCTTGACCTGGCCTACAGAGGGTTCACGAACTGGGTGCTCCACGCTCGCGTTGATTTGACCGAGGTGGACGGAAATCTGGATCAATATGGCGGATTGATCCCGATCGATGGGATTGGGGTTCCGGGCGTGCAAAGCGGGATAGACGAGCGAAACTTCATCCAAAAATACACCGCCGGGGCCAGGTGGTATCCCTCGCGCCGCGTCACCGTGGATGTCGGCGGTTACTACAAACTGGACGATTACCACTATGACAGTTCGGTGGACAGCACACCGGATAACAGCCCCACCGCGTACCCGGGGTATCTGGAGATGCAGAAGTTCATGACCTGCGACGGAAACATCAGGCTGACCTTGAGGCTCCTGCAGAACCTGAGCCTGATCAGCCGCTATGAATACCAATGGTCCACCATCCATACGGAGCCTGACTCGCTCGCAGGGCTGCCCGACGTGGAGTCCTCGACCATGAGAAGCCACATCATCGCGCAGGACATAAACTGGACACCCTGGTCCCGGTTAAACCTGCAAGCCGGTTTCAATTATGTCTTAAGCGACACCGCGACCCCGGCGTCGGATGTCACCCAAGCCATACTCAACGCCCGGAACAATTATTGGACGGCGAACTTATCTTCAGGGCTGGTCCTGGACAACAAGACAGACTTGAATGTGAGTTATGTCTATTATCAAGCGGATGATTACAGTGACAACTCTCCCGCCGGGGTTCCTTACGGGGCTGGCGGGCAGGAGCATTCCGTCACCGTAACGCTTACCCGCCGGATCAGCGAAAGGATCCGTCTGTCGTTGAAGTATGGATACTTCCGCTATCTCGACGAGGCAACGGGCGGGAACGCCGACTTTGGCGCGAATCTTGTATATGCCACCGTGCGCTATCGGTTTTGAATTGCCTTTCAATTTGAAAGGCATTTCTAATTTTCTCAGGAGAAATGCGCCCCGAAAAAAACAGCGAAATTTTCGACATTTTGAATACTCACAACATGTTGTCAGCAAGGGGTTTGCAAAAGAACCCAGAAACTAGTATTTACAAACACGCTGAAATTGGGAAAGCAGACTGGATGACCAAACGATTAAACCTGGGTGCGGCGGTTTTCCCGGCCAACCTGCTGCGCGATGCTGGAAAGAAAAGAATATGTGGTTATGCGGGCTTGACCCCTTTATGTGGTTATGCGGGCTTGACCCCTTTACGGGCTTGACCCCTTTACCTTTACTGCCTTTACCTTTACCTTTACTTTAAGACCCCTTTATTAACAGACCCCTTTACTTTATTAGACCCCTTTACCTTTACGCTGCCATTGGTGGCGATAAAGTACTCATTTCGGGTTGTAGTCACCGAAGTCCACCCCAAAGCGGTGGCTGGGCGGGCTGGCCTTGATTTCGTGGAACGCACGTCCCTGCCACACGATCAGATTCAACTCCGGGCCATCCTGCAAATCCCGGACATAAGTGTATTGCGCCAAAGTATGAACGCGAACGCCATTGATGGCAGCGATCACATCACCCCGTTTCATGCCAGCTGAAAGCAGTAGATCGTTCTGCCCAAGGATCAACACACCGTCAGCCGGAGCCGCATGAAGACCTTCCAAAGAAACTTTCTCCATTCCTTTCGGGAACACGGTTTTCACGCGCTTCTCTAGTTCCGAATCAAAATGCGTATCACCGGTCAGCGCTTTGTAACGCTCGCAGAAAGCGATGAGCGGAATCGAGTCATTATAGCGCTCCTCATCTTTGGCGAACCACTCGAATGCGCCGTCATAATTGCTGGTGCATTCCATAAAGACAGCCTTGGCGACCAGTCCCGAGGCGGAGTAAACTTCGCCGGCAGAGTCCGCGATTTCCCTGGCCTTGGACGTTTGGCCTTTTTTCAAATAATGGCGCACCCGCCACTCGGCATGGTTGGCCACGCGCACTGCGTCTGGATCAGTGTCGCATGCTTTGTCGATGTATTCCGCAGCTTTGTCCTCCTGGTGAAAGTAAAAGGCATGTCCGCCCAGATCGTAATAGGCGGACGAATCCAATTCCGCTGCCTCGGTCATAAACTCCTCATACTGGCTGGACCGGTCATAGTAAACGGTATTGGCCACTCTCCGCAGCGCATAAACCGACCAGGGCAGCAGTTCGTGATACAAGCTGAGCGCCTGGTCATAGGTGGGACGGTCGTTATATTTTGTCCTGATGATATAGTTTGCGATCCGGGCGTCGTAAGGTGCCATGTCGTGGAGTTGCTCAAAACGAGCGACGACATCGGGACGCTGGGTCAAGCTAGTTTGATACAAACGCGGGTTAAGATCGTACACGGTCCCCGGCGGAGGATTATGACTGTGCCATTCGTTAACGTGGGGATTGGGATTCGGGCGATACAACGGGGCGAAGTCCACTTTGTAACAAAGGTAATTCCAACACTGCGCCGGGACCAGATGCGGCGTGGCGACCGTCACCCTCAAGCCGTCGTCCACGGACTTGTGGTAGGCTTCGACGTCCGTGCAAATGAACCGCCGCACAAACGGATACAAGCGCAGACCGCCAAATTTCGCGTCGCACTCGGCCGCAAATTTCTTCGCCTCGTCCGGGACGCCCCACTTCGAATACATCAAACAAAAATTCTGTTGCATGGCATGGCAGAGGTGCCGTTGAAAAAACATGGCCCATTGCCCCCAGCCGATGATGCGCACCCGGGTTTTCTCTCCGGGCCCGTTGCTGAAACAGCGTTCCGGCAATTCGTTCAGTGCCTTGACCAGCCCGGTCTGGCTCATCTTTTCGCCGTGCGAAAGTTCATAAACGCTCTGGACCTCCTCCATCTCAAGCGGAATGGAGACCTGCAAGAGTTGGTGCCCCATTTGGACGGAATAATCCTCGTCATTGGCGACACGGACGAAGTCGATGGATTGTTTTTGTTGCTCGTTGAGCTGCAGCCACGCGGCGCTGGTGCTGGCGTAATCGGCCATCGCGGCAAACCAGGCGACACTCTCCACCTGTGAGCGCCCAGTCACCTTGGTTAACGCACGGAAATCTCCCGTATTCCTCGTCTGTAGCGCGCGGATCATGGCCGCCACGTCTGCATCATGGCTGTCGATAGACTTCAATTGCTCCAGTGCCAGCGCTTGGTCGTTCACCAACGTCAGCAGAATAGCTTTAGCCAGTTGTCCATTGACACCGGGCGAATCAGCGCCTCGCAGGAACCGTGCCATGGCCAGGTGCGCGGTCATCCGTGAGAGGGGCGAACGGATCTCAAAGAAATTCCCGGAATGTTCCCGCAGCAAGAACGCGCCCAACAGCAACGCCGCTTTCTCGTGCAAAAGCGGACTGATGAAACTCTTTTCCAAGCCGTCCGACATGGCCAGGTTTTCCCGCTCAATGGTTTCAGCCGTTCCGTCGAGCAAATCTGACGGGAACGCTGTGCCGCCCTCCTGGTTTGTGGGAGCGGCGCTCAGCCCCGTGGCGCCGGCCAGCGCCGTTGCCAGATCGTGATAGACATCCGGAGACCAGATCGGACCATTCACATTCAAGTCCATCTTCAAGCTGGCGTGTCGTTTATCCAGAATGATCCGCACGTTGTAAATCGGAGCGTCCAGAGGGGAAGCGGGTTTTTCCGTGGCGATAACGGAGAAGTATTTCTGATCCGGCAACTGGTATTTTTCCGCATAATACATCTGCTCCGCCATGTCGGAAACGATGGCTTCGACGATGAATTGCGATTCCGATTGGAACTGCGTCTTAAAGTAACCGGACGACGATGGCTGCTCAGACGGTGACTCAGGTTTGCAACCGGTTGCCAGGATGACAGCGGTGATAACGCATAGAAATTCGGAGTACTGCCAGCTCTTCATTTCATTCGGGATTTCCCATTTAGTTTCTTGCCCACGACAACCCACGATCAGTGTGAGCCTTTTTGTTGACTTTATTCCTTCTCCACAGATTTGCAAGCCTTTCTTCCCAGTTCGCCTCGGTTTTTCTTCAGCACCGGAGGTGTTTCCATGCGTTTCTGGGCTTCCAAGCCCTTTTTCTCCTGGATGAGAAGACACCTCTTCCGTGGTTTCCTTTGTTTTCATGCGCGTCCTCTCACTTTTCCTTCATCCGGTTGCCCTTGCTGTGCCCTCGACCGATCTGCCGGGCCTCCTCTCCCCGGCCCTCCTCCAAAGGATGAGAGGGAGAGGAGATGACAACGCGGGTACTGTCAAGATGCGCCCTATTGTCTTTGCGAACAACAAAATAAGGCCGCTTTACACCGCTTTTGGGAGCGATTGTAAACGGTGAATGCCAAGAAAGAGCAAACAATTGACAATTCCGGGGCAGCGCGGACAATAGGCCCCGGCCATCGTGGTTGCGAATTGAAACGAGTCGTGCCGGGGCCACTGGAAAAAGTGAGGCCTCGCCGGCAACAGGGGCCGGAGTCCGGCCCGCGGCAGCCCGGCATGGCCATAATGCAAATGAAACACTGACAAACATTGACAATTATGAAACGAACAAAATTCTATCTGACAATTCTTGCCCTCGCGGCAAGCACCGCGGCCCTGACCGCCGCCGACGCGGGCGCGATCTGGGAGAAGAGCTGCCAGAAGTGTCACGGCGCCGATGGCACGGGTGATACGAAAATGGGCAAGAAATTGGATATAAAGGACTTTACCGACGCCAAATATCAAGCTTCCTTCACCGATGAGAAGGCGACCAAGGCCATCAAGGAGGGCATCAAGGACGGGGACAAGACCAGGATGAAAGCCGCCGAAGATTTGTCGGACGACGATATCAAGGCGCTCGTCGCAAAGGTTCGCGCGTTCAAGAAATAGCCGAAATTCCGCCGGCGGGACGCCGACGGATGCGACCGGGACGGTCGCGCTCCTGAACACGCGGCCATGACACCCAATGCCAAGACCGGCATCACCCTCGCCGTTCTTTGTGCGGCGTTCTCGGCGCTTACGCTCGGATTCCTGTCGGATTCGGGCGAAACGCAGTGGACGCGCCCCGCGATCCCGCTGGTGGACACAAACTTTCTTGACAGGTCAACCACCCGGAAGTCTTACGCGGACTTGGTTCGGGCAGGGGAGGATCTGTCGGATTTTGACTGCTATGCCTGTCATGACAAGAAGAAACCCCCGCCGCTGCACCTGGACACCAACCAGAACATCATTGTCGCCAAGGAGCACCCGGATATCGTGATGGGGCACGGACAGCACGGCCGCAACAACAACTGTTTTAACTGTCACAATGAGACCAATCTCGTCCTGCTCCAGCCGAGGGACGGACGGGAGTTGAAATTCGAGGACAGCCCCAAATTATGCGGCAGTTGTCACGGGCCGACCTATCGGGACTGGGAGGCTGGCGCGCATGGCCGGACCAGCGGGTATTGGGACCGAAGCAGGGGGCTGATTGAGCGAAAGGCCTGCGTGAACTGCCACAACCCTCATTCACCCCGGTTTCCTTCGCGAAAGCCCGCGCCCGGCCCGCATCCATTGAGGGAGATTGGCGCCACAGCCGGCCCACAGACCGGCCAGGAATGATATGGACAAACCACCGTCGTCTCCAGCCAGGAATCCAGCGCCGCAGGCGGACGCGATGGGGCGGCGCAGCTTCCTCCGCACTTCCGCCGTGGTGGCGACGGGGTTGGCCGCGCTGGCCGCGAGTCTGAAGCCGCTGCTGGAGATGAACGATTTCCCCACCATGGAGCGGTTCCTGCAGAAGTATTACAAGGAGATGACGCCGCAGGATATGGCCAGGGTTTTGAAGCGGATCGAGGACGAAGTGGAAAAGCAGTATGGCTTGCGTCCGCATGTGCGGGATTTGAAGCCCATGGACGGCGTCGAATTCGTCTATTGCCTGAACCTCACCCGCTGCATCGGGTGCCGCAAATGCGTTCACGCGTGCGTGGCGGAGAACAACGAATCGCGCGATCCCGAAATACAATACATCCGCGTTCTGCGGCTGCCCGACGGCTCGCTGGACATCGACAAAGCGGAGCACTTCTATGCGCCGGATTCGGTGCCGGAGAAGGGCTACTTCTACATGCCTGTGCAGTGCCAGCAATGCAAGAATCCGCCGTGTGTCAAAGTTTGCCCGGTTCACGCGACGTGGCAGGAAACCGACGGGATCACCGTGATTGATTATGATTGGTGCATTGGCTGCCGCTATTGCGAAGCGGCGTGCCCATATTGGGCGCGGCGATTTAACTTTACCAAGCCGTCCATTCCAAAGGAACGCCTCAACCCCGACATGTCATATCTGGGCAACCGCCCGCGGCGCCAGGGAGTCATGGAGAAATGCCACTTTTGCATCCAGCGCACGCGCATTGGCCGCTACCCGGCGTGCCTGGAAGTCTGCCCCGCCGGCGCGCGCAAGTTCGGCAACATACTCGACCCCAACAGCGAGGTCTCCTATATCCTCAGAAGCAAGCGTGTTTTCATTCAGTTGAAGGAGGAAATGGGCACGTCGCCGCGATTCTTTTACTACTTTGACGTATGAGGCGCGCGATACGGAACTATTTTGTTTTTCTCGGGCGTTGCGCGCGCCTCGCCTTTGTTGGCGACTGGCGTTACTACGCGTGGATCGGCCTGCTGACCGTGATCTGCCTGCTCGGCCTCAACGCCTATTGCCGGCAGTTTGCGCACGGCCTGATCGTCACCGGGATGAGCGACGAAGTTTCGTGGGGTGTTTACATCGCCAACTTCACCTTCCTCGTGGGCGTGGCGGCGGCGGCTGTCATGATGGTCATTCCCGTTTATATTTACAAGAATGAGGACTTGCATGACTTGGTCATCTTCGGAGAACTCCTCGCGGTGGCGGCGATTCTGATGTGCCTGGCCTTTGTGACCGTTGACCTGGGGCGGCCGGATCGTTTCTGGCATTTGATCCCTGGAATCGGGCAATTTAACTTTCCCAAATCCATGCTCAGTTGGGACGTCATTGTTCTCAACGGCTACCTCCTGCTCAATGTCTATATTTGCGGCTATCTGCTCTACTGCCGCTATCGAAAGACCAAACCCGGCAAATGGTTTTACATTCCGTTCGTTTTCATCGCCATCGTGTGGGCTGTCTCGATCCACACTGTCACGGCGTTTCTCTATGTGGGTCTGGGCGGGCGGCCATTTTGGAATTCTTCGATTGTCGGGCCTCGTTTCCTGGCATCCGCATTTACCGCGGGACCGGCTCTCATCATCCTCGCCATGCAGGTCGTCCGGCGCGTCACCTCTTCACCGTCTCCCGGCGCAGGATTGCCTGCGGTGGGCAGTGCGTCGTTGCCACAGTCAAAGCGCCGCGCCGCCACTCTCGACGACTTCGCCCTGCTGTCCCGCCATCTTCCCGAAATGACCTCGGTGCAGGTCGAGAGCCGCCAGCGTGTTCTTCCGATGGCGGAAGTCCTGGAGGTTCAGCCTGGCGATGCTCTTTTGTGCCAGGGAGAAACCGAGGACAGGGCCTTCTTTATCTTGCGCGGCTCCGTGGTGGTGAAAAGGGAGGAGGGGGGGCGTTTTCGGATTACCCGCACGGCCGGGCCGGGGGAACAGTTTGGAGAAATCTCGGCTCTCAATGCAGTGCCACGCACGGCCACTGCCATTGCCGAAGAACCCAGCCTAGTCCTCAGCCTCTCCGCCGACGCGCTGCGGCTCCTGATGAAATCTCCCCAAGTCAACAAAATCGTCCGGTCACGAATGTCCGAGCGGCTCCTGATCACTGATCGCGCCCTGATGACCCTGCGCAGCATCGTGCAAGTTTCCATGCTCATCAACGTGTTCCTGCTCGCCAACGAAGTCTTCAAGGAATTCTATTCCGGCAACCTGCATGTTGTGTCGTCGAAATATCTGTTCGTCGGGCTTCGGCATCATCACGCGCTGGTGCCCTGGATTTGGACTGCGATCGCGTTCAACCTCGTGGCCATGGTGTTGCTGGTGTTGCCCGTCAGCCGCAGCCTGAAATGGCTGAACGTGACCTGCGTCCTGTGCATTGTTGGCATCTGGATCGAAAAGGGGATGGGGTTGGTTGTCCCCGGTTTCATTCCAACGCCTTTGGGCGAAATCATGGAATACAGCCCTTCCCTCAATGAGACGCTGGTTTGCTTTGGCATCTGGTCCTTCGGCCTGCTCTGCTACACGATTTTTCTTCGCATGTCCGTGCCGATTCTCCAGGGACGATTGTCCAGGGAGAACGAAGGCGCGCCGGATCAATCGGGCGGTGCGGCGGTCGCTGCCGCCTCGCTACAGGGTTAACAGCCGCTGCAATGTCAAAACAACTTACAGCCGATGATGCCAGGCAATCCTTGAGCGCGCACGTAGCCGCCAGGGGCGCGGAGATATTTGAAAAGTACGGACCGCGCATTGGCTGGAATGAATTACAGCGCATCCTCGAAGACCGCGCCAGCGTCCGATACCCCTGCAAAGTCGCATTCGACCCCGGCCCGCTGCGAAAGGGAGAGTGCGCCTGGCCCAAGCCAAACGGCGGCAAGCCGGAAGACGGATTTGTGATTCACATCCATCCGCTGTTTATGACGCAGATGGACCGGGTCGCGCGCCTGGCGCTCTATCAATTGGTAGTTGTCAACTATGGGGAATTCGCGTCATCCGATGACGCGGAGGTTTTTGGCGCCGCCGCGCTGGGAATTACCAGGGAAGAGTATTACCAGGGCCTTTGCGAAATGGCCGATTTGCTCGAAGGGCGGCCTTTCTCGTGCGGGGTTTGAGCAATCCATTCCACATAAAATGTCAGGCAGATCACAATTACCGGAGCGCCCAAGCGGCGCGGCCTTGCGATGTTTTGGATGTGAACCACAAAAAATGTCCTGCAAATGACAATTGCCGCAAAGCCGAAGCGGCGCGGCCCTGAGATGTTTTGCGTGTGAAAACGAGCTGGAAATCAAGGGCCGCTGGAAACTCCGGCGATTCTTAGAACGAACACGATGCCGCGATTATTCAAAATGCCGCCGCAAATCATCCGCCTCGTGCTGCTGACGATTGGGATCGTGTGCGTTTATTTCACGGCGCGCTTCTTCCTGGTGCCCCAGAGCTTTGGGCAATATGGGCACTATCGCGGAATCGCGCTCCGGGAAATTGCGGCCCGCGAACCTTACTGGGCCGGACGAAAGGCCTGCGACACCTGCCACGGCGAGATTGTGAAGAAACTGGCCACGGCGGAGCATCAAGGGCTTTCCTGCGAAACCTGCCACGGGCCGTCCAAGGCGCATGTGGACAATCCCGAAGTGAAGCTGCCCAAGCTGAGTTACAGCCAATGTGTGCGCTGCCACGAAGCCAGCCCGTCGCGGCCCAAATGGCTGCATCAAATCACTCCTGACAAACATTACACCGGGCAGGTCTGCGCCGAATGTCATGTGCCCCACCAACCCAACGAGGTCCCATGAGCGAAAATGTCACCCGACGCAGCATCCTGAAGAATCTGGCTGGAATTGTCGGAGGCATTCTGGCCCTGCCCGCCGGCCGCACGTGCAAGGCGGCGGTGCAGAATGTGTTCGCCATTGCCCCGGCGCCCAAAGGGTACGATCCGACCCAACACAAATGGCTCATGGCCCTGGACGTGGACAAGTGCATCGGCTGCGGCATGTGCGTGGAAGCCTGCAAAGCGGAGAACAGCGTTCCGCAGAATTATTTTCGCACCTGGATTGAGCGCTATGTCATCACCCGGCCCAAAGCCGGCTCCGGGGAGAGCCGCGGCGAGACTTTTGTGGATTCAACCAACGGGGGGATTGGCGGCTTTAAACCCTCCCTGATACCCAAGGAGGACATCCTCAAATCATTTTTTGTCCCCAAGATGTGCAATCTTTGCGAGCACTCGCCCTGCACACAGGTCTGTCCGGTGGGGGCCACGTTCGAAGCGCCGGACGGCGCGGTGCTGGTGGACAAGAATTATTGCATCGGCTGCGGTTTTTGCATCCAGGCCTGTCCGTACGGATGCCGCTTTTTTAATCCGGAAACGCACACCGCCGACAAATGCACGCTGTGCTATCACCGGATCACGCGCGGACAGAAGCCGGCGTGCGTGGAGATTTGTCCGTCGCAGGCCCGGATATTCGGCGATCGGAAAAACCCCGTGCCGGATGATCCGCTGGAACGATTCATGGCCAACAACAAGGTTGAGGCGCTGAAACGGAGTCTGGGCACCGGTCCGCGCGTGCTCTATGCGGGCCTGGATGAGGAGGTTCGGTAATGGACGCCACTATTCTCACCAACGTCGTGGACGCGCTCCCGCAATTCGACGGCTACGCCTATCCCAACGAACGGACACTTCATCCCTTGTGGAGTGTGCTGATCGTGGTCTATCCCTACATCACGGGTTTGGTGGCGGGGGCTTTCATCATGGCATCGCTGGTGCGGGTTTTCAAGGTGAAGGTGCTGGAACCGATTTACCGGCTGGCGCTGCTGACGGCGCTGGCGTTCATGCTCTGCGCCACCCTGCCCCTGCTGTTTCACCTCGGCCATCCGGAACGCTGCTTTGAAATCATGATGACGCCGCATTTCAGTTCGCCCATGGCGATGTTTGGCTTTGTCTATGCCTGGTACCTGATGGCGGTGCTGCTGCTCGAACTTTGGTTTGACTACCGCCGGGACTTTGTGGAGTGGTCGAGGACGGAAACCGGCCTGCGCGGCATCATCTACCGCGCGTTCACCCTGGGAGTGACCGACCTTTCCGAGCCGGCGCTGCGTCTGGATGCCCGCATGGGACGGATCATTTCCGTCGTCGGCATTCCGTCGGCGTTTCTGTTGCACGGATACGTTGGTTTTATTTTCGGCTCGATCAAGGCCAATCCGTGGTGGGGCAACCCGTTGATGCCGATCATCTTTATTATATCGGCGATGGTTTCAGGAATGGCGTTGTGCGTCTTTGCCTACATGTTTCTGTGCTGGGCGCGGCGGATCACCGCGGACATGCGGTGCCTGGATTTGATGATCAGTTTCCTTTTCTACGCCTTGGTGCTGGATGCGGCCATTGAAGGGCTGGACTGGCTGCACCGGCTCTATTCGGCGGAGGAGGGGATTGATGTGCTGAAATCGGTGGCGGCAAGCAAGTTGTTTTACACGCTGCTGATCGGGCAGGCGTGCCTGGGCACCCTGGTGCCTCTCTTGCTGCTGGGATCAATGCAACTCATCCGCAAGAAGGTCGGGGAGTTGAATCGCCGCCGGGTTTATTTCTCCAGCACCGTGCTGATCCTCATGGGAGTGCTGGCCATGCGGTGGAATGTGGTGATCGGCGGCCAGCTTTTTTCCAAGAGCCTGCGTGGTTTCATGAGTTACAAAATGGAGTTCGCCGGCCATGAAGGCTGGTGGCTGTCCCTGCTCTTGCTGGCTTTGCCTTTCATCATTTTGACGGTGTTCATCAAGTATTTTTTGGACCGGGACCTGCCGACGATCGAGAATGTGGTTCCGGGCGCCGTGCGCCATCCGAATTCGCCGGAGGCGCAACTCTAGCGGATGTGGCGGCAACAATTTTCCGGCGGACTGGCGTTCGCCGCCGGGAAGGCGGTCTTAAAACACGAACGCCCAAAGGAAACATGAAGAAAAGCATCATAGTTGCAGCAGTCATCTCCGTGTTGGCGGCGTGGGCCGCGCAAGCGGAAGACAGCAAGGCGCTCTACACCAAGGAGTGCGTGAAGTGCCACGGCGAAGACGGCAAGGGCGAGACCAAAATGGGCAAGAAACTGGGCGTAAAGGATTATACAGATCCCAAAGTCCAGGACGCGTTGAAGGATGACGCGGCCGTCAAAGCCATAAAGGAAGGACTCAAGAAAGACGACAAAACCCTGATGAAGCCTGCCGAAGGCTTGACCGACGACCAAATCAAAGGGCTTGTCGCCTATATCCGAACCTTCAAGAAATGAAGAGGCCAAACGGCGTCATGAAGTGTTGGAGCAGTGGCGGAAAGGGTTGCTCCAACACTCCAGCGCCCCACTCATGAACACACCCGCCCCAACTGGTTCGGTTCGCCCGCCCTCCCTGTTTCGCAACTGGGTCTCCCTGGGGGGGTTGGTGCTCATGGCTTCGAGTGTTTTTGCGTTTTTGCTGCTGTTTTTCCTGGATGCGGTTGTCTATTCGTCGAACCCATACGTGGGGATACTGACATTCCTGGTGGCGCCGGCGTTTCTGGTGGCGGGATTTGTCATCTTTCTATTTGGCGCCTGGCGGTGGCGCCGGCAGCTCGCCAAAGCGAATGGATCCGCCCCCTCTTTGTACATCAATGTTGATCTCTCCCGCGCGCATGATCGGCGCGTGCTGGCCTTTTTCATTCCGGCCAGCGCCGGGTTCCTTCTGCTCACGGCCATGGGGAGTTACCACACGTATCACTTTACCGAATCGGTCGAGTTTTGCGGAGAAGCGTGTCATACGGTGATGAAACCGGAGTTGACGAGCTATCGGCATTCGCCGCATGCGCGAATTGCCTGCGCGGAATGCCACATCGGCAAAGGCGCGGAGTGGTATGTGCGTTCCAAGTTGTCCGGCACCTATCAGGTTTATGCGACCCTGGCCGACAAATACCCCAGGCCCATCCCCACGCCGGTCAAGAATCTGCGCCCGGCCCAGGAAACGTGCGAACAATGCCACTGGCCGAAAAAATTTGTCGGCAATCTGGACCGCACGATTTCCTATTATCTGCCGGAGCGGACCAACACGCTCTATTCGATTCGTTTGTTGCTCAAAGTCGGCGGCGGCGATCCCACGCACGGGCCGGTCGGCGGCATCCATTGGCACATGAACGTGGCCAACAAAATTGAATACATCGCCATCGACGAGGCGCGCCAAAAAATCCCCTGGGTGCGCATGACCGACCCGCAAGGCGTGGTGACCGAGTTTCGCTCGCCGGCGTTCACCAATGACGTGAGCCAGCTTCCCAAGCGAAGGATGGACTGCATGGATTGCCATAATCGCCCCGCCCACAAGTTCCAATCGCCGGAAAGCGCGGTCAACCTGGCGATGTCCCTGGGCCAGATCAGCCCCGGCCTCCCCTACATCAAGACCAACGCCGTGGGAGTCTTGTGCCGCGCTTACAAAGATGAAACCAGCGCCATGCAGGGCATCGCCACCACGCTGGCCGACAACTATCCCCAAGACCCGCGCATCCGCCCGGCCATCGACACCGTGCAGCAGATTTACAAGGATAATTTCTTCCCCGAGATGAAAGCCGATTGGCGGGCCTACCCGGACAATATCGGCCACAAGGATTGGCCGGGCTGTTTCCGCTGCCATGACGGAAAACATGTCTCAACCGCCGGGAAGAGAACGATAAAAGCCAACGACTGCAACGCCTGCCATTTGATTTTGGCGCAAGGCAGCGGCGAGCAAATAAACCAACTCAGCCCGCAAGGCCTGAAGTTTGCGCATCCGTTGGACGAATATGATCCGGCTTATCAATGCACCGACTGTCATAACGGCGGAATGTAAGAAATCTGTTCTTTACAGCTTCGCCATCGTTTTCTGGCTGTCACTGGCCGCCCCGCTGACAGCCGGGACGCTGTCCAATCAGGATTGTCTTGACTGTCACACGGACCCGACAACCACGCGCCGGGTTCAGGGAGTGATTGTGCCGATGGCGCTCTTTCCAACGAACAGCTTCCCGAAATCGGTCCACGCCAAACTCAACTGCACCGATTGCCACGATGGCATCAAAGAGATGGTGCATCCCAGCGGCCTGCCTCCGGCGCAATGTGCGTCGTGCCACAAGGAGGAGGCCAAAAAATACGCCGGCAGCATTCATGGCGTGAGCAAGGCCATGGGCGCGTCGGCGGCCGCGTCCTGCGTCGATTGCCACGGTTCGCACGAGATTCAGCCGGTGAAACACGCCGACTCGCCCGTTTTCAAACTGAACCTGCCGCGCACCTGCGCCAAATGCCACAGCAACTCCGGAATCACCGACGAGTACCGCATGAAATATCCGCAAGTGGCGTCGCAGTATGCCGACAGCATTCACGGACGGGCGCTCCTGCAAATGGGTTTGATTCTCGCTCCATCCTGCAATGACTGCCACGGCGTCCACGATATCAAGCGAAGCGTGGACCGCAGTTCGTCTGTCAACCATGCCAACATCGCGGCCACCTGCGGCGCCTGCCATCTGGGAATCGAGAAAACCTACACTGCCAGCATTCACGGCCAGATTCTGGCCAAAGGCAACCAGTCCGGCCCGGTCTGCACGGACTGCCACTCGGCGCATCAAATCGAGTCCCCCGGCGGCAATCACTTCAAGGCCCGCAGCGATGAACGTTGCGGACGCTGTCACCAGGACCGCCTGGCTCATTACCGCGAAACCTATCATGGCAAAGCGATGGCCCTGGGCCAGCCCAATGTCGCCTCCGAAGTGGCCGCCTGCTACGATTGCCACGGCTACCACGATGTGCTGCCGCCTTCCAATCCGGCCTCGCATCTTTCCAAGGCGAACATCGTGGGAACCTGTCAAAAATGTCATCCCGGCGCCACGGCCAGTTTCGCCAAATACGTTCCCCACGCCGATCCGCTGGACGCCAAACATTACCCGCAGTTGCATTGGACCTTTGTCGCGATGACCTCGCTGCTCATTGGCACCTTCGCGTTTTTTGGCGCGCACACCGGCCTGTGGTTGTTCCGTTCCGGTTATCTCTATCTGCACGACTCCAAGACGTTCCGCGAAGCCAAAGTGGGAACCCAGCAGGGCGACGATTGGTTCACCCGCTTTCCGCCCTTTGAACGGTTCCTCCATTTCCTGGTCGTGACCAGCTTTCTGCTGTTGGTCATCACCGGCATGCCGCTTAAATTCTACTATACGGATTGGGCGAAGGTGATCTTCGCCGTGCTGGGCGGCGCGGCAGTGGCCCGCACCCTCCATCATTTCGGCGCGCTCATCACCTTCCTCTATTTCGGGCTGCACCTCGTCAAGCTGCTGACCAGGACCTGGCAGTCTCGCGCCCGCTTTT
>CAWFAZ010000050.1:0-98421 GCA_963813995.1 uncultured Verrucomicrobiae bacterium
ATTAACCTAAAGGCTTGCCAAATGGTTTGGACGGGCTATGCTGGGGAGCCATGAACAATGATGATTGCCTTCCAGAAGATTGGGAGATTCTGCGCCGGTGGCTCCCCGAAGATCTCAATGCCCGGGCCAAACGATTTGACTTTTTCCAGCGGACGCGGGGCTTGACCGACGGTGAGCGGTGGTTGCGGTTAATCCTCATGCATGTGGCCGGCGGACTGTCTTTGGAACAAACCGCCTTGCGGGCCAGGGAATTGGGGCTGGCCAGCATCAGCGGGGTGGCTTTGTTCAAGCGGTTGCGCAAGGCTGAAGCCTGGCTGGGAAGCCTCTGCCAACATTTGCTGGCGGAGCAGCAGAACCGTTTGGGCCAGTGCCTATGGCCCAGCCAATACCGGGTTCGAGCCATCGATGCGACGGACATCCAGGAACCCGGCAGTACGGGCAGCGCCTGGCGTCTGCACTACAGCATCACTCTGCCGGAACTGGTTCTGCGACCACTATGAAGTCACCGACCAGCATGGCGGTGAGAGCCTGGGGCGATTCCAGTTTAAAAAGGATCAACTCATCTTGGTGGATCGGGGCTACAGCCGAGCGACTGGAGTGGCCAAAGTCCTGGAGAGCGGCGCGGCGCTGTTGATGCGCTGGCATACCACCGCGCTTCCGGTGCAGGATCCTCACGGCAGGGCGCTGGACCTGCTGGCACTTCTGCGGGGCTTGCCCAAACACAATTCGGATCATTGGAAGGTCCAATTTTTTCATCAGGGCAAGGTTTATCGTCTGCGCTTGTGCGCCATCCGCAAGAACCGGCTGGCGACGGAGCGGGCGCGGCGCCAAGTCTTGGACAATGCCCAGATTCATGGCTATCAGGCCAGTGCGGAAAGCTTGGAATTGGCCGAGTACGTCCTGGTGCTGACCACCCTGCCCAGAGAATTTACGGCCAGCCAGGCCCTGACGCTCTACCGCTGCCGCTGGCAGGTGGAACTGGCTTTCAAGCGCCTGAAGAGTTTGCTCTCAACTGGTCATGTGCCCAAAAGCAACGACCAGTCAGCCCGGGCTTGGATGCAAGCCAAGATACTGACGGCACTGCTGCTGGAGCGACTGTTGCTGGAGGCAAAGATTTTTTCCCCCTGGGGATATGGCTTGCCAGAGTTTGAGCCGCTGGCGCGCCACGTTGGAGGCGCGTGACACATTATTGCAGGTGCTGGCACCGGCTTTGAGCTTGCCGAACTTTCTGCGGCGAGGCCCAAACCCAGATATAGCAAGGGCCTGGCGAGTTCTGCGACCGCGCCGTCCAATGCAATTAATCCAAGTCGGCCAAATTTTGAATCGTTAGGTTAATGCTTATGTCCAAAAAACCCGTAACACCGCAACAAGTGTTGATAGTCAAGGACTTAGCCGGTAACACGAGGTTCCTCAACGTTTTCGGTGGAATAGAAATCCGCCACGACCGACCACGATCTGCTGTCCGAGTGATTTTGTGATGCCATGTTTCAGGGCCATTTCCTATATAACTCCTTCTATATGAGCTTCTTCCTCTTGGAGCCGCCGCACGGCGGCGGCCTGCGGCCTGGCAGCTTCGCTCCAGGCCGACCCCCAGATAAGGCTTTTAATGAGAATCTATTCCACTGAAAACGTTGAGGAACCCAACAAAATCGGCAACAGAACGGCAACATGTAGCTGCTTTTCTTGTCGCGCCATAGCGAAGCGACGGCGGATCTCCGCCATAATCAGGCGACGGCTGAAACCGCCTGTCCGCCATCCTGTCCGCCAAAGCTCCGACTGAAGGGGCGACGGCGGAAGCCTGCCCCGGCAACGGTGGATCGCTTTAAGCCGATGATTGACCGCGTGCGGTGAATCGCTATCATCCCCCTGAAATGCCGACGCTTGACTGGATTGGGAAAAAGGCGGTGGTCAACCACCATAAGGAGGTGCCGTATCGCCTGATTAAGTGCGAAAAGGTCTTGTCTGCGGGCGAGGCGGGCGAAGGAAACTTACTGGTGGAAGGGGACAATCTTCACGCGCTAAAAGCCCTATTGCCCTATGGGCTTGAAAGACCTGAGTACATTCTGCAGAAGGCCCTGGAAATCACAAATTTAAACACGTTGCTTTCGCAGGCGCAGCCTACTTTTTGCACACCAGTCAGCGCCGCCGGAGAACAGACCTCGATCGACCGGGGAAAATGTCCAACGACTCAAAGACGGGAGCCACAGATTGACACAGATGAACACAGATTTTTCTGAAAAGAATCCTTTACTCTTTGGGTGACGCCTGTTTTTTAGCAACTCCTTCTGATCCGTACCATCTGTACCACAACCACGCAAGCCTTTGTGTTCCTGACAAGAAAATGGCCGCAAAAGAACGCAAGGAACACGAAGGCAACCACTTCCATCTTTGTGTTCTCTGCGTTCTCTCGCGGCAATTCCCTGTGGTTGCGGCGCAAGCCGCGCTGGGTCCATCTGTGGCTAAACGTTTTCTTTCGCAAACAAACGGCCCGTGAAAGGAGACGGGGCGTGTTTCGCGGTTGCTCCGGGACGCCTTCTCCGGGTAGGTTCTCTTGTGGTGCCAAGATTTTTTGCCTCAATTTCGCCGGCCAGGATGCGGTTGATTCTTCACGTCCTGGGGCTGGCGGTTCTGCTGGCCGGTTACTCCGGCGCGGCGCTGGCCTGGCGCGCGCAGGACCGCATCGACCAGGAGAATGCCTTTCTGGAGGCCAATAACGCGGCCCAGCTTTCTCCGCTCGATTCCCGCAAAGACACGCGGCAATTGGAGCAGATGTACGGCAAATCGGGCGTGATGGCGGCGGGCTGGATGGAATGGGCCGAAGGTTTGACGCATGGCAAGGGCCTGGCCAAAACTCTTGTAGTTCTTTCATCGGCCACTGCCATTGGCTGTTTTATCGCGGCCGGCAGACGGCCGCTTTGAGCATTTTTCTGCTTGCTATCAAAGCGTAGGCTCGCTATGGTAAGGCATCATGAATTGTTCGTCGCCCCTTGTCAGGGGTACGGGTCATGCAGCCCCATAACCAGAACTCAATCTTATGAAAAAACTGACGGCAAACTTGCTCTGCCTTTACATGGCATCCACCGGTGCCGCTTATTGCCAACTCATCACTTTTGATGACCTTAGCGTCTTAGGGGTCTTTAGCGTGATCCCCAACGGATATCAGGGTTTAAATTGGGATAATTTTTATGTTTTGAATACCGTTGCGGACCAAGCTCAATTGGGCGTAAACGGCGCGGTCAATGGAGTTGTTTCGCCACCTAATATCGCCTTCAACGGCCTCGGCAACCCGGCCTCGATCTCCGCTGCCACGCCCTTCACGTTGGATTCGGGATATTTTACCGCGGTGTGGAACAACGGGCTGACCCTCGAGGTGATCGGCCTCAACGGGGCAGCGACGGAATATGACAACACCTACACACTCAACACCAGCGGCCCGATGCTGATTGATTTCTCCGATGCTTCCGTCACTGAAGTGGAGTTTGAGAGTTCGGGTGGCGTCCCCGCTGGCTATTCCTTTGGTCCAGGCACGCAATTTGCCCTGGACAATCTCACTGTGGCGACGGTTCCAGAACCCTCGACAGGCTTGATGTTCGGCATCGGTGTGGGCGTGCTGGGTTGGCTGCGCCGGAAAGAATGACGCAGTCCCAATAACGAATGTTGGTCATTAGCCATACGTCATTTCACATTGGCGGCCACCTCAATGTTCGGCGGGCCTTTTAGCCGGAGGACGACGGTCGAGGAAATGGCGTCGGGCGCGGCGGCGGGAAGCGAAATCATTAATCCGTTCGCGGCGGACCGGACCGGGAGTGAAACTTTTTTTGATTCTGTCAACAAGCGGGCCGATTTGACTTTGTTTTTCAAACCGGGCAGCAGCAGCCTGCCGTCGCCGGGCCAATCGAAGATGTGCAGATAGAGCGTGGTGCCGCCGTGGGAAGATTTGCTGGCGCAACGTCCCCAGGGCAATGGCGTTGCGAACGGGCTGGCCGACGTGCCGTAAATCGCCCGCCCATTGACCTTCATCCATTGGCCGACGGCGGCGAGGCGCGAAACGGAAGCATCGGGAATCAGTCCCCCGCCGGTCGGGCCGACATTGAGGAGGTAGTTGCCGCCTTTGCTGGCAATGTCGATCAAGTTGCGGATGATCGTTTGCGGGGACTTCCAATGGTCATCGCTTTTTTTGTAGCCCCAAGTGTCATTCATGGTCATGCAAGTTTCCCAATCCACGCCGGGACCGAACCCATTGGCCGGGATGGTTTGCTCGGGGGTGCCGAAGTCGCCGACGGCGGCCCCCTCGTTCATGCCCGCCATGCCTTTGCGGGCCTTGTCAATCCGATTATTGATGATGAGTTTCGGATCGAGCCTGCGGAGAAAGGCATTCAAGTCCACCGCCCGTTCATGCGTCCAGGGCGCTTCCCATTCGCCATCGAACCACAGAACCGCCGGATGATAGTTGGTGATCAATTCGCTGAGCTGACCTTTCATGCAGGCGGTGTAGCGGTCCATGTCGGGCACGCCCGTGGCGGTGTCGTTCCAAGTTTCCCGCTGGCCCCAGTCCGGGTGGTGCCAGTCCATAATGGAATAATAACAGCAAAAGCGAACGCCTTCGGCCTTGCAGGCAGCGGCCAGTTCCCGCAGAGGGTCGCGCTTGAAGGGGGTGGATTTGATGCACCAATCCGTCAGGGACGAGGGAAACAGGCCAAAGCCGTCGTGATGTTTGGAAGTGATGACGATGTATTTCATTCCCGCATCCCTGGCGATGCGCACCCAGCGACGGGCGTCGAATTGCTCCGGATCGAATTGCGGGACGAGGGTTTGGTATTGCGAAGAGGGAATTTTGAGGTCGTGCTGAATCCACTCGCCAATGTTCGGGGTGGTCTGGCCGCGCCACTCGCCCGCGGCGACGGAATAGAGGCCCCAATGAATAAACATGCCGAAACGAGCCTGACGCCACCAAGCCATGCGGGCGTCATGTTGGGCGGCCGTTTCCGGGATTGAGTTCGTCGCGTTCGCGGCCCCGGCGCCGGCGGCGGCGGACAGCCCGCAGCACAGCGCCATCAGGGAGAGGAGGATTTTATTCGTATGTTGCATGAGGAGGATCCAAGTGTTCATTCGGATTAAGATTAGGAGTAAGATTAGGATTAGGAGCCGGAAAACGCCACCCAAAAAATGGAATGCAGCCCATGGTCATTCACCGAGCTGGCTTGACATGGGATCGGATGTCGATAATATTTTAACTACCGCGCCAGTTTGAGATACTTTTCCATGCAGCAATCGAAACCGCCAAAATCAACCGCCTGCCGGGACAGCAATTGAAACGAGCGGGGCGGCTTTTTCATGAACACGGGATTGGCCAGGACCAGCCTCCCGCCGGGTCGCAGCACGGTTGCGGCGACGTTAAAAAGGTCTTCAATCAGCCCGTGAAGATCAGGGACGGGAACCCGCATGCCCATGGGCGGGTTGGTGATGATCAGGGTGACGCTGTTGGGTCCCAAACTGCCGCTGGCGGCATAATCACGAAAGTCCCGGCAGACGAAATTCGCCGGAACCGGCTTCACTGGCGCGGCGGCGAAGTTGTCCCGCGCAATGGCAATCGCCGCCGCGCTGAGATCTGTTCCGTGAATGCCGCGCACGCCGCCCAGCAGCGCGCTTTCCACCAGCTCCAGGCCTGAGCCGCAAAAAGGGTCCCAGACGATTTCATTTTCAACCCGTCCGGCCAGCCGCGCCATGCAGGCGGCCAATTGAGGATGCGATGCCGCGGGAACGTCCCGCCGGCGATAATAAAAGCGCGGATCCGGCGTCAAGTTCGGGCGCAATTCAATGGAGTGGCCGCGTCCGCCCGGGTAAATGTCCATGGTCCAGGTGACATTCCGCGCGTCATTAAGAATTTCCGGGCACAGGGCATAGACGCGGCCGGCCAGGAGCCGCACCGCGCCTCTTTGGTGGCCCCTGGCAATAAAATTCAGGCGATAGCGAATCGAACCTTCCGTGAAAGCCTGCAAAACACGCCGCGATAAAGGCGACGCAATGACCGATGCCAAAGCCTCGATGGACTCCGCCTGATTTGAAACAGGATCGCCGCCGGGAACAAAGCCAACGGCGCCGAAACATCTGAGCGCATAAATGTCGGCCAGCGCAAAAGGAGCCACGGGCGTGAGCGCGACCAGTCCGCCGCTGACATCGGCGATACGGAATTGTCCGCGCGTTCTGATGGCTTCTTCCGCTTCGTCACGAACCATTGCCTCCAAGCCCCTGCGTCCGCGCAAATGGATGCGCAAGCCGGCGAAATCGGAGAGAAGGCCGTCCATGCGGATTGCGCTGGGGCTTTGGCTGCGCGCGACACGGGCCTTGAGCTTCTGTTCCGTTTGTGGAGGCAGAGCATGAGCGCCCGCCTTCATTGTTTCCAATGCGGCCATTCCGCCGATCTTCTCCAGGGCCTGCGCCAGGAATTTCTTCTCACGCCCGGCCGTGGTCGTCCGCAACAAGGAAAGCAGTTCCGCCTCCTCATCCGGGCCGGCGCCGATTTTGGGCAGGGCCGCCATGGCGTAACGCCGTATCTTCTCACAAGGATCCCGCAACAGACCACGAAGCCACCGCTTGACCTCCTCCTTCCGTTTCGGGCCGCCGGATTCGGAAAAAACGACGCCCACCGCGCGAACGACCGCCACCCGTTCGC
Organism: uncultured Verrucomicrobiae bacterium; assembly: GCA_963813995.1. Lineage (GTDB taxonomy): Bacteria > Verrucomicrobiota > Verrucomicrobiia > Limisphaerales > Palsa-1400 > DASRLE01. The sequence goes on from CAWFAZ010000050.1 coordinate 6,674, forward strand.
TTCGTTCTTTGGGAGAAGCCTTGTCGAAACGCGGAACCTCAGCGGTCCACAACTGTTCCCACGACAAGGCGCGCAATTGATGGTAAAGAATCTTGCCGGCGTTTTTTTCTGCACTTTTCATGCGGGAATGTCCCGGAAGACAGCTTAACCCGAAGGGCCGGGTTTGGGCAATGACATCAACCGGCCGATATTGAGCCTTGTTTCAGCGCGTTTTTGTGATAGAAACAATCCAATTTTAAGCTCTGTATTGACTGACTGTGAAACGCTACCGGGTCATCCTGGATACCAATGTGATTTTGGCGGCCATGCGCTCGCAAATCGGGGCATCACACCGTCTGTTGCTCACGATTGGGCATTCTCGATGGCAGAGCGTGGTCACGCCAGCGCTGATGTACGAGTACGAAGACGTGGCTCGAAGACCTGGCAACGTGCCCGGATTGTCGCCGCAGGACATCACCAACATCCTGGACCTGATTTATGAGCAATCGCACCGGCAGTTCGTCTGGTTTTCGTGGCGGCCCTTGTCATCCGATCCAGGCGATGACGCGATTTTGGAAGCCGCTATTGCCGGAGGGTGTGACTTTGTGGTATCTTTCAATGAACGGCACCTCCGTGCGGCGAGGGAATTCGGCATCGAAGTCCTCAAACCTGCGGACCTGCTTAAACTGATAGGCGAAAGCAAATGAAAGCAATTGAACTGAACATGCCGGATGACGTTTACCAGAAACTGGAAAATCTGGCGTCACACGACCATCAATCGGTCAATGCGTTCGCGCTGCGGAAACTCGAAGAATTTGCCCGCGCCTTCGAGGATTTCAGGGAACTTGAGCGGCGCGCACAGCGCGGCAACCGCGAGAAATTCCAGGCGTCAATGGCCAAGGTTCCGAATAACCCGCCAATGCCCGGCGATGAAGTATTTTAAAGCCATGATTGTCGCTTAATACTCGCGTCCGTCATTGGCATTCCCTACTTCTATAGCGATGGGATTAAAAACAAAGGCGGTTGCGCACTTCATTGGCGTATTATCTGTCATCACTTTGGTTCACGCCGCCGCCGGGGCGGATGCGGACGATCAGGCGGCGCCGGCGCCGGCGACAACCACAAATTCAGCGGTTGCGCCTGACACGCGATACGGACTCTTCAACTGGCTCGACCACCGCAGCGCTTATACTCAGGAGGTTTTTCCCGAGCCGTTTCTGGTGAATGACATGGCCTTGGAGGACAACGAACTGGAGTTTACCTGGCTGCATACGAAAGGCAGCAGCCAACAAAGCGACATCGGCTCGGTCGAAATCCAAAAGGGGTTGGGCCTGCTGACTTTGCAAGCGGAAGTTCCATACGAACGCGATGCGTCGCCGGATCAAACCGCGCACGGCATCGGCAACATTGATTTGGGCGCGCGTTATCCGTTGTATCAATTCGTTTCGGCTGATCGATTTATCGATGCCACCTTCGGCGCGGCGATGGAAGGCGGCATTCCGGCCGACTCGACGGTCAGCCGGAACGCGGAGTTGGAACCACAAATTTTCAACGACCTGAGACTGGGCGATCATTTCACTGTTCAATCTGTGCTTGGCTACTCCACGCTTTTGGGCCGCGGAGAGAACGGCGGCTTGCGGACGTTTGAGTATGGCTTCAGTTTCGCGTACGCGATTCCGCATCGCGAATTGCCCCTGCCCGGCGCGCAACAATTCATTCCCATGTTCGAACTCATCGGAGAAACGGAATTAAACAAAGAGGACCCCGGCCAAAACAGCCTTCTGGGAGACATCGGATTTCGCGCCAAATTCAAGCCCATCGGAGGGGTGGAACCGAATTGGGGGCTTGGCTGGATATTTCCTATTGACAGCGGAGCGCGCGCGGAACTTCATTGGGGTTTTATCGCGAGTCTGATATTTGAATTCTGACATCACAGAAGGACGGTTTGGCGCAGGGCCAGAAAGTGCAGCCAGCGTTTTGTCACCGGACGCCGATGGATGCGTTCGAGGGCCCGGGCATAGAGGGCGAGTTGCGGGCGGTAGGCCCTGATCTTTTCCTCCAGTTCGCCGGCCGGAAAGCGGTCTGTTTTGAAATCGAGCAGCCAGATTTCGCCGGGCAGGATCGCCACCAAATCCATCACGCCTTGCACGACGACAAATTCCGCCGGGCCAACACCCGCAAAGTCCGCACAACCCAGTTGCTGGAGGTCCGCCGCGCTGAAACGCGCCGTAAAAGCCAGTTCGCGCTCCAGACGCCCGGATTGACCGAGCAGTTGCCGCCCCGCCTCCGATTGCCAAAAGGCCGCGAGCGCGTCGAAATCCAAACAGGCGGTTTGTTCGCGGGTCAGAAGATTCTGCCGGCCCAGGCGGGCCGCTTCCGCTTTCAGCGCGGCGGACGATTGCACTTTGTCCAACGAAACCCATTGCAAAAACGCGTGATGCGCCGAGCCGATTTCCGCCGCGCCCAACCCCGAAAGCTTTCGGGGTTCCGCGCGCGCCGGGGACGGGGCAAACAATGGAAATGATTCTTCGCCGTCCGCGTCCGTGATTTGCCGGCGTATCGTCGTGACGGAAGTCTTGGCCGGCCGGCCGGTTTCCGCCTGGAACGGATACCGCCACGACAATCGGTCTCGCAGTTCCGGCGCGATATCCGGCACGCCAGGCTTGACTTCCGTCGCGGCGGGTTCAGCGGCGTCGCTGGACCGGGCCAGGCGCGGGTCGTTCTCGTCGTAAAGCGTCCAACCCAGCAACGCGTGATGGCCTGAAGCCGTCAAGGCGGTTGCGCCCGCGGTGCGGATGAGCCAGGGCCCCAGCCAGTCCAGATAATTGCGGCAGGCCAGGATTTCCGCCGCGCCTTGGGCGCGTTGAGCCTGAAGCGGCCATTTTTTTTCCAGGCTGTTTTTCCCGGTCGTGCCGGCCAGGATCAAGCGTTGGCCGGCGCGGGTCATGGCCACGTAAAGCAGGCGCATTTCTTCGCCCAACATCTTCCGTTTCTGGCGGCGCCGGGCCAGCCACCAGGGCAGGCTGGGGTAGAATTGGGGCGTTTCCGGCGGCTGGATCCGGGGGGACAGGCCGTATTCCTCGTCAAGTATAATGCGATGGTGAAGATCGGAGAGGTTGAAGAGCTTGCCCAAATCCGCCACCGCCACAATGGGAAATTCCAATCCTTTGCTTTGATGAATGCTCATCAGGCGCACGGCCCCGGCCGCCGGCGCGGCGGCCGGCTCGACGGCCACTTCGCTTTCCTGCTGCGCTTCGACAAATCGCAAAAAGCGATAGAGGCTCTCTCCATCATAGGCGTCGAACTGGCGCGTCAATTGCAGCAGCCGCTCGACGTTGGCCCGCTTTTGTTCCCCGCGCTCCTGCGTGGCAATCCAGTCGCCATAATGCGTTTGGTCGATGACGCATTCCAGGCAGTGCGAGACGGCGGATTGCCGCGAGAGCCTGCGCCAGTCTGCAAAGCGCCGGAGGAATTCATCCGCCTTTTCATAAGCCGCGGCGCGAATCTCCGTGGTCTTGTGCCACTGGAGCAGCGCAGTCCAAAAGCGCCCGTGCTCGTGCCCGATGCGGATGACCGCCAGTTCGTCAGCGGTCAGGCCGGCCAGCGGCGAGCGCAAAACGCCCAGCAACGGCAAGTCCTGCAACGGATTGTCCAGCACTTGCAACAAGCCGAGCAGATCGCGCACTTCGAGACTTTCGTAAAATCCCCCGCGCGCGGCGGCCAGGGGAATGCCCAGCCGTCCGAATTCTTTTGCATAAGCTTCGACCTTGTGCCGGGGCGAGCGCAGCAAAACAACCATGTCGTTCCACTGAACCTCGCGTTGCCGGCGGGCGCGGTCAAATATGAGCGCGCGCTGGTTTTTCAATTCCAGCAGCCGCCGGCCCACCATGCGCGCCTCCTTTTCGGCGTCGGAAGCGGATTCGGAGGCTTCGGTGTTTTCGCCGTCGTCGCCCTCGCGCCCCAGGCAGCGCAGATGCCATTCCACCGGCGGAGGCGAGGCGGCATGGGCCGCCAGATGCGCGCGCCCGGCGGCGTCTCCGAAGAGCAGGCGGGCGTCGGCGTCGTAGTCCACGCCGCCCGTTTCCTTGCGCATCAGCCCCGTAAACAGGGCATTGACGAAATGGAGAATGGCCTCGTGACTGCGGAAATTTTCCGTGAGCGGAATGATTTGCGCGGCGGGGTCGGCTGTCCAGGCGTCATGGTATTTGCTGAAAATGCGCGGATCGGCCAGGCGGAAACCGTAAATACTCTGCTTGACATCGCCCACGAGGAAACGGTTGGCGGCGTCGCCCTCGCGGCCCAAAGCTTGAATGATGGCCTCCTGGGCTTCATTGATATCCTGGTATTCATCCACGAAAACCAGGCGCAATTTTTCGCGCCACTGTTCCGCGATTTCACTTGGCCGCCCGTTTTTCCAGAGCAAGCGCAAGGCGAATTGCTCAAGGTCGTGATAGTCGATGCCGCCCTCCTGCCGTTTGGCTTCCTGGAAAGCCCGGCCAAATTGCCCGGCCAAATCGAGCAGGGCCAGCATCGGCGGACGCGCCCAAAACCAATCCTCCACCAGCGGATCGACTTCGCCGGTCACGCACACCGAACGCAGAAATTCCGCCTCGTCAAATATATTTTCAATGGGACCGCGCCACAGCCCCTTCGGCTTGGGCCAATCCGCGTCCGTGCGCGCGATGGCCTCGAGGGCGGAGGCGAACTGGGATCGTTCCGGCATTTCGGGCAAGCCGGCCAGGGCCTGGGCGCATTGGGCGGCATTTTTGTTTTCGGCGGGCAAGGCCCGCAACACGGGCAGCCATGCTTTCCGCCAGCTCGACAATTCGTCCATCAACCAACCGAGCCAGACCGCCGGTTCGGGCTGTTGAAAGCGCGCGGTTTGGTCCGCGAACCAAGCCGCCGGATCGCGCAACGTTTGCGAATAATGGTGCAAACGCAGGATCAACTCCCGCACCGGCAGATCCCAATCGCCGCCTTGCGCCTGGATGAACTGCTGAATGGCGAGGGCGGAAAGGCTTTCACTGGCATAGTTCTCATCCAGGACAAGGTCCAGGCTTTGCCGTTCCAGCAGCCGCGCCCTTTCCTCGGGCAGAACGCGGGCCTTGGGGTCCAGCCCCAAATCGTAGAAATGGCGGCTGACCAGATGGAAACAAAAACTGTGCAAGGTGCAAATATGGGCCGTGTCGAGCAGCGCCAATTGTTCGGCCAAACGGAGCGATGGCGAACCGGATTTATCCAATCGGGCCTGGGCCTCTTCCAGGCTTTGGCGGAGGCGCTGGCGCATTTCCGCCGCGGCCGCCTGGGTGAAAGTCACCATCAGAACCTGGTCAATGGACCCCGCATTGCCTTCATCCAGCAACCAAGCCAGACAGCGATCCACCACCGTTTGGGTCTTGCCCGCGCCGGCCCCGGCCACGACCAGGACATTGCCCCGGGCGGAAATCGCCCGCTGCTGTTGCGGCGTGGGAGCAGGGGAGTTCACAGTGATCCGTTCATGTTTTCGTTCGCCCAAGTGTGAGGCAAACACCCGGCCTTCGCCGAGTTAAAAATCTGGAGTTCCTGGTGGCCGGCGCTGAAATGCGGTTTTCCCCAAAAATGTTTCATATCGCTGCGACTGAGTGCGACCCAGTCGGATTTTTTGGGGGCTAATCAAGCCTTCGCAATCAGTTTGACTCACTTTGACTGGGTTTGACCGGCCCGGACGCCTGATTATTTGCAAGTCACTCATTATTAAATATTTGCATACGATTTGCCCCGGCAGGTTGACCAGCCGCATCGGTTTGACCCACTTTGACTGACTTTGACTGGTTTGAGCGCTCTGAAACCAAAAGGCCAAGTGAATTGGCGCCAACGGAATGGCCGCCAAAAAGCGCAAAAGTTGCAAAATGGGATTTCGATTCTTGTGCATTTTGAGCCTTCTCGCGGCTCTCTTCTGCGCTTCTTAATTCATCCTTTATAATTCTGCCTTTCCATAATGGCCTCATTCAGCCCATCATTACTAAACTAGTATAGCATATAAATATGATTTTGTACACATTTATTTTAAACTATTTTTGTAATCGGTGCTTCCCGTGGCGAAACAGCCCGTAAGAGCCTGCGCGGCAATGACTTATGAATAACGCAAAGATGCCGAGAAGCCCGTTTACTGCGGCAACCGCTGGAATCCCATTCCCACATGATTGTCTTCCGTCCCCCATGTGTCCACGAAGATGGGTTGCGGAGGCTTCACCGGGTTTGAGGTTGCCCGTAAAGTTCCTGCTCGACTTCCGCAGACGACACCGGCGTGCCGGACAATCCGCCGGCCACCGAGAGCAACGACGACTCTTCACCGGCGCCCCGCCACGTCAGAAACGTGAGATAATCCATCACTTGCCGGAGCGTGGGCTCGGGAAGGCTGTCGAGTTTCTCGATAATCGTTTCTTTCAACGCGTTCATATGCTCATACCATACCACGTTGCCGCGCCCTGGGAAACCAGAAAATGCAAACCGAAAAAGGGGCCGAAAAGGGGTTCTGGCGGAGGTGGATTTGTTGGTGGACAGCGCGGGCGGGGGGACGGCGGCAGACAAAATGTTGACGTGCAAGGGATCCCTTTCCGACTCCTTTCAGCCTGCATTTTCAATCACTCCCTCAACACAGTCCAAATGCCATGATATCTAAGGACAATTCGCCGAGCTTCCTCAGCGGTGAACTGCTGTGAAGAACGGCAGCAGTAAAGTCGAGGCTGCGAGAGCGCCCGACTGTGAATACTGAGCTGCCATGCCTTACCACCATTTATGACTGAATATTCCACTGAGTCAGCAAAACGCGAGCTAGGAATTTGTGAAATATACATCGGGACAAGCTGTGCCAGATTCGAGGCGGGCGAACTGTGGTTATGCTCATAATTAAACAAAGCCATAGCCACGGGAAAGAAAGTCCCATGAATTTGATCCTCGACAGAGAAGGTGTGCCACGCCCGATGTAAACCGACCCCGGTCACTGTAACCACGGTGGCAATCACAATTGCGATGAAAAGAATAATGGGTCTCTTGACTGACATGGCGCTCTAGTGGCTATTATTATAAAATAGGTATTTTGTATATTGAAACCAGCCTCCGACCGAAAATCAAGGCCGAAACTTGTTCATAATCACAGGCCTTGAAAGGTCAACTCGGAAATTGGTATTCGTTCATTTTGGTCAGCAATTCCCCGGATGCTTTCATGGCGTGTTTGTAGCACAATCATGCGCGGCTGGCAAGATGACGGGGCTATAATGTCTAATGACGAAATCCCAATGCCGCAAGAATGACGAATGACGAAATCGTTAGGAAATGCCTGATGGGCGCGCTACGCGCTGCTGAATGGCCATCCAGATGGCCTCGGGCGTGGCCGGGACGGCGAGCGGCGTTTGCCCGTTGGGCGGGCCAAAGGCCGCCACCGCGTCGCGAATGGCTTCCCGCACGGAGATGGCCAGCATCAAAGGCGGTTCCCCCACCGCCTTGCTGCCATAGACCACGTCCTTCTGCGCCGCGTTTTTCAGCAGTGTGACGTTGAACACCAGCGGCGTGTCGCCGATGGACGGGATTTTATAAGTGTCAGGACAATGGGTCAGCAGCCGGCCCTCCTTGTCCCAGAGCAGTTCCTCGCCTGTCAACCATCCCATGCCCTGTGCAAATCCGCCCTCGACCTGCCCGGCGCTGATGCCTTCGTTGATCGCCGCGCCGGCGTCGTGCAAAATGTCCACGCGCAACACACGCTGCATCCCGGTGAAACCGTCCACCTCCACTTCCGCCACCGCCGCGCCGCAGGCAAAGTAGTGGAAGGGTTTGCCGCGTCCCGCCGCGCGGTCCCAGTGGATGCCGGGAGTGGCGTAAAAACCCGTGGCCGACAAACTCACCCGCTCCTGCCAGGCCCGCCGAAGAACCTCCGCCAGCGGCAGCCTGGGTTGCTCTTTCCCGCGCATAAGAATTTCGCCGTCGGCAAACAACAAATCCTCCGGCGCGGCGTTTTGCCGGAACTTTTCCTTGAAGAGAACCACGGCCAGCGGCAGCAAACGAGCGCGCAAGGTTTCACAGGCGTTTTTGACGGCCGCGCCGTTGACGTCGGTGCCGACGGAGGCGGCGGTGGCGGAGGTGTTGGGCACTTTATCGGTGCTGGTGGGCATGATGCGAATGTCCTCCGGCTTGACCCCCAGTTCCCGCGTGGCAATGGCCCGGATGTTGGTATGCAGGCCCTGCCCCATTTCAGCGCCGCCGTGGTTGATCTGCGCCGAGCCGTCCACGTAAAGCAACACAAACGCGCCCGCCTGGTTGAGATGGGTCATGGTAAAACTGATGCCGAATTTCAACGGCGTCATGGCCAGCCCGCGTTTGGCGCGGGGATGCGCGTTGTTCCACGCGGCGATTTCCCCGCGCCGGCGCTCCCACCCGCTCGACTCCTTCAACTCCCGCCAAATGATCCCGATGCGGTTGTCTCCGACGGGCTGGCCGTAATGGGTGGTGTTGGTCTCGCCGCTGCCGTGATAGAGATTGCGTTCGCGCACCACTTCCGGCGGCAGGCCGGCCTGGCGGGCAACGCGGTCAATGATTTCCTCGATGATGACCATGCCCTGGGGGCCGCCAAAGCCGCGCATGGCGGTGTTGGAGGAAAGGTTCGTTTTAGCCACCTGGCCGCGGAACTCCACCGCCGGGATGTAATAACAATTGTCAAGATGAAACAAGGCGCGGTCCGTCACGGCCTGCGACAGGTCGCGCGACCAGCCGCCGTTGCTCCAGAGGTGGATTTTGGCCGCCAGCAACCGTCCGTCGCTGTCAAAACCAATGTGGAACCGGGCCAGGAACGGATGGCGGTGGCCGGTCAGCATCATGTCCAGATCGCGGTTCCAATGGACGCGGACGGGCCGGCCAGTTTTCCAGGCGGCCAGCGCGGCCAGAGCGGCGGGCGTGGCGGCTTGGGTCTCCTTGCCGCCGAAACCGCCGCCCATGCGCGGCACTTGCACCACGACATTGCAGGCCGGCATGCGCAAGACCTGCGCTATCACCTTCTGCACCTCCGCCGGGTGTTGCGTCGCGGACGTCACATGCAGTGATCCATCGTCGCCGGGCGCCGCCCAGGCGGCCTGCATCTCGAGGTAGAAATGTTCCTGGCCGCCCAATTCAAGCTCCCCTTGCAATGTCCGCGGCGATTGCTGCAGCGCCTTTTCCACGTCTCCCCGGCGGATGAAATTCGGTTCGTTGTGAAAACTGCCCGAGGCCAGGGCCTCGCGCAGGGTCAAAACAGGGGGCAGCGGTTCATAGTCAACAATGACTTTGGCGGCGGCGGCGCGGCAGGCTTCCTGCGATTCGCCCGCGACCAGCGCGATGATCTGGCCGTGAAAGGAAACCTCCTTGTCCGCCAGCAAAATTTCGTCCTTGTTCACCGCCCCAACGTCGTTGAGGCCCGGAACGTCCTCCGCCAGCAGCACGGCATGAATGCCCGGCATCTGCCGCGCCGCGCCGGCGTCACGCTTGAGAATCCTGGCCCGCGCATGGGGCGAACAAACCGGCCAGACTTCCAGCCCGCCTTTGTCCGCTGCCTGGTCGTCGGTGTATTCGGCAGCGCCGGTCACGTGCAGATGGGCGCTTTCGTGCGGGGGCGAAGCGGGGTGGGACGTGTCGGACAAGTCTGACAAGTCGGACTTGTCGGACTCATGGGACTCTGCAAAGAATTTTTCGAGCAGGGCGGGCACCAGGCCGCTGCGGTAGGAGGCGCTGCCACGGACATCCGTGATGGGGGTGAATTCGGCCCGCAGGACCGGCAGAACGGCTTGAATGGTCTCCGCACTCCATGACTTGCCGAGCAACGCCTGCTCGGTGGCCCGCGCGCGGCTCGAGGTGGCCGCAACGCCGCCATAGGCCAGCCGGACGTGCCGCACGATGCCCTCGCGGTCGAGATCGACCGTGAAACACGCGGCCACGGTGCTGATGTCCATTTCGCGCCGCTTGGAGACTTTGAACCAGGCGCACTGGCGCGCCAAGCCGGACGCGGATGGGCCGCGCGGCAGGAGAATGGTTTTCAGAACTTCCCCCGGTCGCAACGCCGTCTGGCGATAGGCGATGAAGAATTGATCGATCGGCAGCGTGCGCTCGCCTTCGACCGCGGCCAGCACCACGCTGGCGTCCAGCGCCAGCAACACCGGCGCGCTGTCGCCAATGGGCGAGGCGGTGGCGAGATTGCCGCCCATCGTGGCCCGATTGCGGATTTGTCGTGAACCGAAAACGCGCAACATGTCCCCCAGGGCCGGATATTCCGCCGCCAGCTTTTCCTCGATCTGCGTGAGAGTCGCCGCCGCGCCGATGCGCCACTGGGTATCGGCGCTGGTTATTTCACGCAACTCTGCCACACCTTCGACGGAGATTAAAATCGGCAGGCGCTTAAATTTTTTGGTGATTTCCAAGCCCACTTCCGTCGCGCCCGCGATCAACCGGCCCTGTGGATATTGCCGCCGCAAAGAAAGCAATTGCGCGAGACTTGCCGGGCGCAGAAATTTTTCCCCGGCAAAGTCGTAAGCGGCTTCGCGGGCGGGCGGCGGCGGCTGGTTCAAGCGCGCGGCGAAGGGGTCGCCGTCGTCGCGCCGTTCCTGAAAGGCCTCGAGGGCGGCGTCAACAATAGGACGGTAGCCGGTGCAACGGCAGAGGTTGCCGCAGAGCTGGCCGTCGATTTCAGGGCGGGCGCGGAGATTGCCGCGGTAGTAGCCCTCGAAGAGCGAAAGAACGAAACCGGGCGTGCAATAGCCGCATTGCGAGCCGTGATGCCCGACCATTTTTTTCTGGACGGGATGCAGCCCGCGCGGGCCGGCCACGCCTTCCACCGTGACGATTTCGCGCCCATCCAGCAGGCAGAGCGGCATCAGACAACTGTTGATCGCCCGCCAGGCGGCACGGCCCCCGGCGTCGCGGTCGAGGATGGCCACCGAGCAGGCGCCGCAATCCCCTTCCGCGCAACCTTCCTTGGAACCCGTCAAGCCGCCGCGCCGCAAGTATTCCAGCAGGGTGAGATTGACGGGGCAATCCGCCAGTTGAACGGGCCGGCCATTGAGAACAAATTCGATGGCGGAAGTCATAAGGCGCGCGGGGGCGGTTCGGCGGGGCTGGCAACGGCGGGAGGAGGTTTTATTATGCCAAAATGTGCCGCTCGGAACTGGATAAACTCCGCCAGAATGCTAACGGCGATTTCATGGACGCCAACCGCGCCAATGGGCAGGCCGACCGGACAATGCACCCTGAACAGTTCCTCCTTCGTGGCAATATTCTTCTTGATGAACCCGTCGCGGATCATGCGCACCTTGCGTCTGCTGCCAATCATGCCCAGGAAAAGAAACGGCCGGTGAACCCATTCGGCCAGCACGTTGGCATCATGTTGATGCCCGCGCGTGACAATCAGCCCCAGGGCCGGTTGCGGCGGAAAGGGCGTTTCCAGCAACTCGCCCCAATTGCCCACGCGCAGATGAGTGCCCGCCGGGAAATAATCGTAATTGGCCAGTTCGGGGCGGTCGTCAAACACTGTCACATCGAAATCCAGCGTCAGGGCCAGCGGAGCGACCGCCTGCGCGATATGGCCCGAGCCGGCCATCCACAAAGCCAGCGGCGGAGAGACCGTTTCCTGGTAGAGCCAGCCGCCCGTGGCTTTGTCGTCGATCCAGGCGATGGAAAAATCCTCGCGCACACCCCAGGTTCGCACCTGATCGCGCTGGGCCAGGGCGGACCAGATGGGCAGCGCATCGGCGGCGCGCGGCAAAATCAGTCCGCGGACCGTTCCGCCGCAGATTAATCCGTCATCCCAGCCGAAGTCGTGATCGAGTGTCAATTCGAAAGTGGCCGGCTGGCCCGAAGCCAGGGCCAGGCGCGCGCGGCGGCGAATTTCCGCCTCCAGACACCCGCCGCCCAGAGTGCCGACCATGCGGTCATCCGGCAAAAACAAGGCCTTGGCCCCGTGCTTCTGCGGACTGGAGCCTTTGACCCCGGAGATGACGCCAAGGGCCAGGCGCGGATTGCGCCGCAACTCGAGGATAATTTGTTCGTAAAAATGAACCATGCAACAAGCCGTTCGGCTGGAAGGCAGCATATCCTTTTTGAGCTTCAAGGGCAACCCGGTCTTTGCGCAGGGTTCCGAAATCGGACTTGCGCCCACGACGGCGGACTTGCGATTGATTTTTGGCGGCGGCGGTTTAATATCCAAATATGCGTAATATCCGCGGCTTAATCTTTTTGGCCGGAGCCTTGGTCGTCAGCGGCTGCGGCAAGGAAAAAACACCCCCCCCTCCGGCCTCTCCCGCGCAGAGCGCCAGTCCGGCCAACCGTGATGGCTATCTGGGAACGCTGGTCAAAGGCCAGCAAGTCGCGGTCAAGGGCATTGATACCGCTGCGTTAAATCAAGAGGTCCAGCTTTTTAACGTGCAGGAGGGCCGTCTGCCCAAGGACTTGAATGAACTGGTCACGATGCATTACCTGGGCAAATTGCCCGACGCCCCCGCCGGCATGAAACTGAATTATGACGCCGCGCAAGGCAAAGTGACTGTGGTCCCGCAGTGATCGCCTCCAGAAAGCAGTTATCGCCGGGGAGCCGCGCCGCGGGCGGCTTTTCACTGCTTGAGTTGCTGATCGTATTGACGGCGCTCATCGTCCTGACGGTGATGATGGACAGCAACTTTAGCGTCGCAAGCCGGAACCGCGCCCTGGCCGGTTGCCGGAAAAATTTGCAAACGATTTATCTCGCTTTGAGCATTTACGAGAATGACAACAACGGGGCTTTTCCCTTTTTGAAAGGCGCCGCGACTTCCGCCGGCCCGTTGAGTTTGCTGGTGCCGAAAAGCACGACGGTGACGGAGATATTCATATGTCCCGGCAGCAAGGACCCGCCGCTCCCCGAAGCGGAGTCCTTTGCCGGCCGAAAAATCAGCTACGCCTATTACATGGGACGAACGACCAATGACGACGCAGGCGGGATTCTCGTTTCAGACGCGCAGGTCGATACCGCTCCGAAAAACAAGGGACAACAGATTTTCTCGGAGGATGGGCGGAAACCGGGGAACAATCATGGCAAGGAAGGCGGCAACCTTCTTTCGCGCGGCGGCGAAGTGACGGGCAGCAGGCCCAAGGCCTCGCGCGATGTGCGTTATCCGCCAGGCGTGCGCCTGCTCAATCCACAATGACGATCAAGATCCAATGCGGTTGCGGGGCGCGCTACTCCTTCGAGGTCGAGCCGCGGGATGGAGTCATGCCGTCCAGGGTGAATTGCCCCGCTTGCAACGCCGACGGCACCGAAGCGGCGAACCAGATCATTGCGCAGACACCGGAAGCGGAACGGAAAACGCAGCCGCGCTTGCGCATGCAGGCAACGGCGGCTCCCGCCGTCAGCGTGCCGAGGCTCCCGATACCCGAACCCGCCGTCAGCGGATCGATCCGGAGACTCCAGGCCGAAGCGCGGCAAGCGCGCCGGATAGGCTGGATGATCGCGGGTGTTTTGCTGTTGGTCCTCGGGTTGCTGGGAGCTTGGGGTTGGTACAGCTTTGCCGGCTCGAAGCCGCGCCTGGCCTTTTCGATGAAACTGCCCGGGGCCGAGCCTGGGTGGCATACGCAGTTTTTGGAGGGCGGAAAAATTCTGCTGGCCAGCGCCGACCGCGTTATCGTCCACGATCTTCACACGCACAGAGACTTATGGTCCACGGCTCTCCCGGGGGAGGCGGCGGACAACACGCGTCCGCCGCAAGTCCTGGCGGACAAGCAGAGTGTTTGGGTATGCCCCGGCGATCAGGTTGTTCGTTTGGATCAGCAGACGGGCGAAGTGAAACTCACCGTTCCCATCATTGGACGATTGGCCAGTTTCACGCCGACGGAATCGAGTCTCCTGGTGGTTTCGGCGACGGACGAAACCCGGCGGGTCGCCATGCGGATTGACCTTTCATCGGGCGAGATTTCGAGCCGGAACATCGAGGTTCCGCGCGCCCAAAAACACGCCATGCCGGATGAATTGCCGCCCAATGTGCAACCGACGGCGGGAGTTTTGCTGGCTCAGGCAACAGAGGAGCAGAAGTTCAACAAGCCGCTGGACGCGATGAGCAGCGAATTCTTTTCGGCGGGGCAAAACCTCGTCGAGTTGCGCGTGAAACTGCTGGAGCCGAGAGTCGTCTGGGTGCAGGCGATCAAGCCGCGCGGTCCCTCGCTCATCAATGACAAGACCAGCACGTCCACCAGCACGGCCGCGGTGGAGGAGGAAGTTTTCAACGATATCAAACGCGATAAAACCGGCGGCGTCAAAGCGATCGACCAGAGCCTTTATGAAGTCAGGCTGCGGCGCTGGCTGGGCGACAAACCGGTGGAATGGAAGGGCGACGTAACGGGCGTGCCCGCGTTTTTCGCGCTCCAGACCGTCGATCTGCTGGCGGCGGGCAAAGGTTTGACAGTCTTCGACAAACAGAACAACAAACTTTTCGAGACGCCATTGAGTTACCCGATCAGCGCGCGATTTGCCGCGGAAAACACCGGGCATCTGGTTCCCGCGGTGGAACGGGCGGGGGTCCTTTATTTTTTTGATCAGGGCGTATTGACGGCCCTGTCCCTGCCGGGCGGGCAGGTGCAATGGCGCTTGACCAGCATCGGCATCAGCCGGGTGCAATTCGACGATGACGGCCTGCTCTATGTTGACTCGACGGCGGCGAGTCCGGAAGAGATTCAATACTCCGAGCAGATCAAGTTCGAAGCGACTCCGCCGGTGATCTTGAAGGTGGACCCGCGCTCGGGGAAAATTCTCTGGCAGGTGCAAAAGCTCGGGCAGCGGTGTTATCTGTCCGGGAAATACGTCTATACAGTAAGCGCGAATCAGGGCGGAATAGCGATGGCCATCGGGCTGGCCGAGGCGGTCAACGCGCCGCGACCGGACGCGCCGGTCTATTTTCACATCCATCGCCTGGACCCGTCGACCGGGGAAGAGAGGTGGGATTTTTACCGCGAGGCAGCGCCGGACGAGGAGGCTTTTCAACAGAATTGGTTCGTCCTGCGCTTTGGCAACGAAGTGCAGGCCTGGAAATTTTTGACGTTCTGATTAATCTGCTCTTATTCTTAATCATAATCCCAATCCTAATCTGCGTTCCGGGCAATTGCTGGCCAAAATGAGCGAATATCAATTTCCGAGGACTGGTGTTTTTGGCATTGATTATTGGGACGACCCATGATATTATGCCATATATGACTATGCAACTGACGATTGATGGTGCCGGGCGTATTGTTCTTCCCAAGCCGATGCGGAAGGAATTGGACATTGGCCCCGGGGACTTGCTGGAGTTGGAAAATGTCGGCGAACGCATTACCCTTCGCCCGGTTCGTGGCGGGGCGCCGCTCGCCAAGGAAAAAGGCGTGTGGGTTTTCCGCGCCGGCCAACCTTTGGCGGCTTCCGTTACCGATGATCTGCTGGAACAAATTCGGGAGCAGCGCGACAGGCAGAATCTCTCCACACTCGAATGAAGGCATTTTTGGATACGTCGGTCTTGGTGCCGGTTTTTTACGGCGACCATGTGCATCATGCCGCCAGTTTGGACCTTTTCACCAAGTTCCCCAAAAAGGATGTTTGCTGCGGGGCGCATAGTCTCCTCGAAGTGTATTCCACGCTGACCCGTATGCCCGGCAAACATCGCATCAGCAGCGAGCAGGGGATGCTTTTCATCACCAACATTCGGGAACGGCTGACCATTGTGTCGCTGAGCGCGGACGAATATGGGGATATGCTGCAAGAATTCACGTCAATCGGCATTGTTGGCGGCACCATCTACGACGCTTTCCTGGCAACCTGCGCCCTCAAGGCAAAAGCGGAAACGTTCTTTACTTGGAACATCCGCCACTATGGGCAATTCGGCCCGGAGGTGACGCGAATTCTAAAGACGCCGTGAAAGGGTCACCCATTGCCATCACCTGGGGGACTTGCAGGATTTGCGAAAGGCTTTGAGCATTTCCGGATGGTCTTCGAAGAATTTCGCCAGGTTGGAAAGTACCTCAACCGTTTCGGCGCTCAAGTGATGTTCAATGCCTTCGATGTCTTGCTGCTGGGTTTGTTCATCGAGGCCGAAGAGGGAGAAAAAGCGCGACAATGTTTGGTGCCGTTTCTTGATGCGGCAGGCGACCGCGCGCCCCTTTTCTGTCAAGACCAGGCCGCGGTATTTTTCGTAGTTAAGGTAGCCCAGTTCCGCCAGCTTCTGCACCATGCTGGTGACGGAGGCTTGTTTGACTTCCAATGACGAAGCGATATCGACCACCCGGGCGTACCCCTTCTCCTGAATCAGCGCATGGATCCGCTCCAGGTAATCCTCCGCGCTTTGACTGGGCGATGTCGTTCCGGGCATTTCGCGTCCTTTATGCAACGCGCGCCGGATGGCGGCAAGCGCATATTAAGAGAAACCAAACTGGCCAATCCGCCCCCTTCCTGCTTGAATCCGGGCGGCATGAAAGTCCTGGTCATCGGTTCCGGCGGTCGCGAACACGCGCTGGTGTGGAAACTCGCGCAGTCGCCGCGGGTGACCCAACTCTGGTGCGCGCCGGGCAACGCGGGCATCGCCGGGGAGCCGCTGGCCGGCCATGCGCGGACGGTCCAATGCCTGGACATTGCGGCGGACAATCTCCCGGGCCTTTTGGCCTTTGCCAATGAAAAGAAGCCCGATCTCACCGTGGTGGGGCCGGACAATCCGCTCGATCTCGGCATCGCGGACCTTTTTCAGAAAAACGGCTTGCGCATCTGGGGGCCGAATCAGAAAGCCGCCCGCTTCGAATCGTCCAAGGTGTTTTCGCAAAACTTCATGGCCAAACATGGCATTCCCACGGCGCGCGCGGCGGATTTCGTCGAGGCCGAAGCGGCCAGGGATTTCGCCGCCGCGCTGCGCGGCAAATGCGCCGTGAAAGCAGAAGGATTGGCCCTGGGCAAAGGGGTGTTGATTTGCCACGGCACGGCGGAGGCGTCCCTGGCCATTGATGATATGTTGGTCAATCAAAAATTCGGCGGGGCGGGCCGGCGCATCGTCATCCAGGAATTGCTGGAAGGCGTGGAAATTTCCCTGCACGCCCTGTGCGACGGCCGCACCGCGCTCTTGTTCCCCGCCGCGCAGGACCACAAGCGGATCGGCGAAAAGGACACCGGCCCGAACACGGGCGGAATGGGGGCGTATTCGCCCGCGCCGTTTTTGACCGATGCGGAGCTGGCCGGAGTCGAAAGAAAAATTCTTGCGCCGTGGTTGAAGGGCTGCCGGGAGGAAGGCATCGATTTTTGCGGCATTTTGTATCCGGGCGTCATGCTGACAAAAGACGGCCCGAAGGTGCTGGAGTTTAACGCCCGCTTTGGCGACCCGGAAACACAGCCTTACCTCATGCGCCTGGAAAACGACTTGGCCGACTTGCTGGAATCCTGCGTGGAACGGCGTCTGGACAAAATGATGCTGCGCTGGCGGCCGGAGGCTGCGGTCTGCGTGGTGATGGCCTCGGCGGGGTATCCCGGGTCCTATGCGAAAGGCAAACCGATCCGGGGATTGGCGGAAGCCGGCCGGCTGCCGGACACAAAAATCTTCCACGCCGGGACGGCCCGGGCCGGGGATCAGATCGTGACGAACGGAGGACGGGTTCTTGGCGTGACGGCGCTGGGTTCCGGGTTGGCCCAGGCGCGCGACCGGGCCTACGAAGCGGTGCGGAAAATTCAATTCGACGGCGCGCAATTTCGGCGCGATATTGCGGACAAGGCCCTGGAATGGCTTGCCCGGGCCGCCGGTAATACAACACACACTTAAACTTTAAAATCTTGAACACGCGAAATCTTGTCTTTTGTTTTCTTCTCGCCGCAACCATTGGCCGCGCCGCCCCGGCCGGCGTTCCGCCGATTTTTGATGAAGTGTACCAATTGCTGCGCAGCAACCTCGACGGGGTGAGCCAGGCGGACTTGGACCGCGCCGCTGTCAAAGGCCTGCTCGAACAACTTCCGGGGCAGGTGATGCTGGAGGAATCCAACAGCGCGGCGATTCCGCCCGCTTCCGACACCTTGGGCAAGGTGGCACTGTACGATGATTCCTATGCCTATTTGCGAATCAGCAGGGTCGAAGGCAACCTCGCCGAAAAACTGCGCGCCGCGTATGAAGGGCTTGCCCGGACCAACAAGTCGAAGATCAAAGGCGTCGTCCTGGATTTGCGTTTTGCCGCCGGGAACGATTACGGAGCGGCGGCGGCGGCGGCGGACTGTTTCCTGAACTCCGACCAACTGTTGTTGGAGTGGGGCACAGGTTCGGCCCGCGCCACAAAGAAAACCAACGCCATTGCCGCGCCCGTGGCCATCCTGGTCAATTCCCAAACGGCCGGCGCGGCGGAGAGCCTTGCCGCCGCGTTGCGCGAGGCGGACATTGGACTGATCCTCGGCGGCACGACTGCGGGACAGGCCAACATTTTCAAGGAGTTTTCGCTGGGCAACGGCGAAAAACTCCGCATCGCCACCGCTCAAATCAAGCTGGGCAATGGAACCGCGCTGGCCCGCGGCTTGAAGCCGGACATCGCGGTGGAGACGAGCTTGGCGGATGAAAGAGCCTACCTGGAAGATCCCTACAAAATCCTCCGCCCGCCCGCGCCGGCCAAAAATGACTCCCCGACCACTTCCATCCTGCCTTCAACCAATCAGTCGGCTCATCGCCCCACCAACGAAGCCGAATTGGTCCGGGAACGCCGCGCCGGAGAAACGCTGGACGATGATTCGGACGAAATGAACCCTCAAATCATCGCCGCTCCCGAAGAGTCGGCCCCGCCCGTCATCGCCGACGCCGCATTGGCCCGTGCGCTGGACCTGCTCAAAGGACTTGCCGTCCTCCAGCAAAGCCACCCCGGCTGAGTTAGCCGTTCTTGCCGCAGCAATGTTTGTATTTTTTCCCGCTGCCGCAGGGGCAGGGATCGTTCCGTCCCACTTTCGGGCCGGTCCGCACCGGTTTGGCCCTGGCCTGGGCTTTGGCCATCGCCTCGGTCGCCTCGGTGACCATGTCGCTGGGATTTTTGCCGCCGGGCGCGGACGCGGGCGCGGGCGGCGCCTTGCCGGCACCAAAAGTGGTCTCCTCCTGGTGAATGGTTTTTTGCGGCATGTTGCGCAGAAACTTGTCGAAGGCCATCACGCTGGAGGCGCTGCGGAAGATATTGTGACAGATTTCCGTTTTGATGTTGACCATCAATTCCTCGAAGATTTTGAAGGCCTCGGATTGGTATTCCACCAACGGATCGCGCTGGCCGTAGGCGCGCAAACCGATGCTGTCCCGCAAGCTGTCCATGCCGTAGAGATGCTCCTGCCAGAGCTTGTCCACCGCGGTCAGTATGGTGTAACGCTCGACCGATTTGAGCGCCGTGGGGTCTTCAAAACTGATCTTTAATTCGTAGGAATCCCGCGCCGCCTTGCAGATAAACCGGCAGACGGCAAATTGCGCCGCGCTCAAACCGTCGAAGGCCGAGCCGGGGACCGGCAGCTCGGCGCCCGACGCGGCGGCTTTGACAATTTCCTCTTCCGGAATGCCCAGCGGAAAATTAAGATTGACCCAGTCGGCCAGCGGCCGCGCGAGCCACTCCTTGGCGTCGGCCGATGCGGAAGTCAATGCCTCCACCTGTTGGATCACCACTTCCTCCATGATGTCCATCAACCGGTCCCGCACCTCCTCGGAGTTGATCACCTCATCGCGGAAGCCGTAAATGACTTCGCGCTGTTTGTTCATCACGTCGTCGTATTCCAGCGTCCGTTTGCGCCGTTGGAAATTGTGCTGTTCGACCCGTTTCTGCGCCTGCTCGATGGATTTGTTGAGCATGAAATGCTCCAGCTCCTGGCCCTCTTCCAGGCCCACTTTCTCCATCACCTTGACAATCCGGTCCGAACCGAACAACCGCATCAGGTCGTCTTCCAGGGAAATGAAAAAGTGCGATGAACCCGGATCGCCCTGCCGCGCGCAACGTCCCCGCAACTGCCGGTCAATGCGCCGCGATTCGTGCCGTTCCGTGCCGATGACGTGCAGGCCGCCCGCCGCGGCCACGGCTTCGCCTAGCTTGATGTCCGTGCCGCGGCCGGCCATGTTGGTGGCAATGGTGACCGAGCCGCGCTGGCCGGCGCGCGAAACGATTTCCGCCTCCTGCTGGTGGAATTTCGCGTTGAGAACGGAATGGATGATGCCGGCCCTTTTCAACATGCGGGACACCTGCTCGCTCGTTTCCACCGAAACGGTGCCGACCAGAATCGGGCGGCCCCGGTTGTGGATGGTGGTGATTTCCTTGATGACGGCGTTGAATTTTTCGCGTTTCGTTTTATAGACCGAATCATTGGCGTCCCGGCGCGCCACCGGTTTGTTGGTGGGGATGACCATCACGCCCAGCTTGTAAATATCGAGAAACTCGCCCGCCTCCGTTTCCGCCGTGCCCGTCATGCCGGCCAGCTTTTTGTAAAGACGAAAATAATTTTGAATGGTGATGGTGGCCAGCGTCTGGGTCTCGCGCTCGATTTCCACCCCTTCCTTGGCTTCCACCGCCTGATGCAACCCATCGCTCCAGCGGCGGCCATACATGGGACGGCCGGTGTGTTCATCCACGATGATCACCTTGCCGGCTTCGATCACGTAATGCACGTCCAGTTGGTAAAGGCTGTAGGCTTTGAGCAACTGCGAAATGGTGTGAATCTGCATGGCCTTGACCTCGAATTCAGACTGGGCTTTGGCTTTGGCTTCCAGGCGCTTGCGCACATCCGGCTCCGGTCCGGAATCGATGTCATGGAACTTGACCGTCAAATCCGGCAGCAGGAAAGCGTCCGGATCGTCGGGGCGCATCAAGACGCGTCCCTTTTCCGTCAGGTCGGCCTCATGGGTTTTCTCGTCCATCGCGTAAAAAAGCTCCTCCTTCTCCGCGTAGAGCGCCTTTTTGGATTGGTCGGCGTGCAGTTCCAATTCCGCCTTGTTCATCATCCGGATGTTTTCCGGATTCTCCAGCAGCTTGGCCAGGCCGGTCGAACGCGGGCTGCCGATTTTGACGCGATACAGCAGCAGGCCGGCTTCCCTTTCCAGCGCCTCTGGATCGGACGGATTGGAGCCGTCCTCGGGATGCAGTTTTCCCAGGAGCGCCTCCACCTCGGAAATATAGCGGGCGCACAATTTTTCCTGCGTCCGCACCAACGACTCAATGACCGGCTTGAACTGGTCGTATTGTGTGTCAACGGCAACGACTGCCGCGCCGCTGATGATGAGCGGGGTCCGCGCCTCGTCGATCAAAATCGAGTCCACTTCATCGACAATGGCAAAATGATGCCCGCGCTGGACCTGTTCCTCCTTGCGCGTCGCCATCCCGTTGTCGCGCAGGTAATCGAAGCCGAACTCGGCGTTCGTTCCGTAAGTGATGTCGCAATCGTATTGCGCGCGCCGCTCCGCCGGCGACTGATCGTGCAGGATGCAGCCGACCGTCAAACCGAGGAATTTATAAACCGCGCCCATCCATTCGCTGTCGCGCGCCGCCAGGTAATCATTGACCGTGACGATATGCGCGCCGCGCCCGGCCAGCGCGTTCAAATAAACCGGCAGGGTGGCGACGAGCGTTTTGCCTTCGCCGGTCGCCATTTCGGCGATCTTGCCGCGATGCAGGGCGATGCCGCCGACGAGCTGGACGTCAAAGGGAATCATTTCCCATTTCAGCGGATGGTCGCGCACCACGATTTCCTGGCCCCACAAACGGCGGCAGGCCGCCTTGACCACGGCGTAAGCTTCGGGGAGGATTTCCTCCAGCCGCCGGGCCAGCTCCTCATTGTCCTTGATTTGGGACAGTTCCGCCTTCCAGGCGGCGGTTTTTTCGCGCAAAGCATCGTCGGACAGCGGCGCAAGCGAAGATTCCAGATCGTTAATCTTTTTAACCAGCGGCCGCATTTTTTTGACCTGCCGTTCGTTTTGCGAGCCGACAATTTTTTTTATGATGAAATTCAGCATACTGCCCACCCGAACCGAAGTTCCTGAGCCTGGAAACGCTACCGGAACCGCCGCCTTCCGTCAAAGCAACAATCACACGCGCCGCGCAAGGGGGCGCATCCCACTTTTGCATACCAGTCAGCGCCGCCGGAGAACAGACTTCGATTGGCCGGGGAAAATATCCAACGACTCAAAGACGGGAGCCACAGATTGACACAGATGAACCCAGATTTTTCAGAAAAGACTCTTTTCCTCTTTGGTTGACTTCCGTTTTCCAGCAATTCCTTCTGATCTGTGTCTATCTGTGTTCATCTGTGGCTAAACGTCTTCCGAATGCTCAAAAACTGAGATGCGCCCCGCGAAAGGGCATGGCCGGCTCATGAGCGCGGGCGATTCGGGGCAAGCAAGCGTTTGGAAACGTGTGGAAGATTCGGAGACTCCACAGAACCGATCCGGCCGTGAAAGTTCATGGCCATCCGGTCGAATTTATGCCGGAAAAGGCAATCTGTCAATCAATAATAAGGCAATGCCCGGAACTGACCCGTTCATGGCTGATGCAAAATGATTCAGGTGGGGGGATTACGGAAAAACCAGTTTTGGAACAGCCTCGACATATCATCCATGGTAGGTTTTCCCCATCTACTTTTGAGGGCTGCCCCGACATCTTTAAGAGCCGATGGTTTATAGTTTCGATTGATAGACTCCCGCTCGAACTTTTCGGCTGAGTATTGCGACAGGAATTCTTCCGGGGATAAAGCGGCTTTTCCGTAGGTTGCTCTAGCGTGGTTGCTGGCCTCAAATTCGGGACTGTTGGCCGTCACTTCTAACCAGTGCGTCACAGCCCGATTGTCGTCCTTGCGGGGACTGCTTTTGAGGTCGTCAATGTAAATGTAAAAAAATGGATATGCGCAGGACGCCAGTTCGGTAAAATTTATTTTCGCTTTCGCTGGCCTGTTTCCCCGGCGAAGAAAGGCAATGCCACCCACCGTTTCTCCACGTTCGTTCACCAGCTTGTCTGTCGTAAGTTCAATCTCAATCTTTCGCAACTGTCCCATCTTTGAAAAAAGGTTTACTGCCCAATCCGCCCACGAGGGCAGCTCTTGAACAGAAGGCGGCGTCGAAGCGGGATCCGTCGTGAATAGCCTCCATAAATTTGGAAGCTCATCGACTTTTGCCGCGTATGCCGCCTTTTCCCTTCGCAGCGTTTCAACCGATTTGCTGGGCCAATCAGGTATTCTAAATTTGAACGTGTATAGCAATGCTTCGCGGCATTGAGCGTAGGAAACCGAATCTCCCCGCGTCCGAGAATCTCGAAGGTCTTTTAACATGGCCGGAAGATATTTCGCGCCCACTTCAACGAATGCTTTTTCCTCGGCGAATTTTCCCCATCCTTTTGCCAAATCTCCTTCCATCGAGATCATATGCGGAAACGCAAATTCTTGATTCGATTCCAAACGAATGTGCGAAAGCCGGTAGTAAACGTTTGCCACAGTGTTGCGAAGTTCTTCGTCCAAACTCTCCCCCTGGAACTCCAACAGGATGGCGTGATGCACCAGCCGGTCAACGGCGGCCATCGTCGTCATCGGGTCCTTGAAAATCTGGTCCCATTTGGAAAAAACCAGATTGCTGCTGATCATCACGCTGCGCCGTTCGTAGCGTTCCGCCAGGAACGTGAACAGCACTTCCATTTCGTCACGCTCCTGTTTGACGTAGCCAACGTCGTCCAGAATGATGGCGTCAAACTGGTCCAGTTCGCGCAAGCGCTCTTCCAGACGCAGATCGCGCTTGGCTGTCAATAATTGTTGCACCAGCTTGAACGTCGGCACAAAGAGCACGGCGTAGTGATGGCGCAGGATCAACTCCCGTCCCAAGGCGGCCAAAAAATGGCTTTTGCCGCGGCCGGGCAGGCCAATGGCGATGACGTTCTCGGCTCGCTGGACAAAGCCGCCGTCCAGCAAGCTGGGCAGCATCCGGCGCACTTTGGCGGGCAGTTTGGTTTCCTCCAGGCTGCCCAGGTCTTTGCCTTGCGGCAGGCCCGATTGCTTGAGCAGCCGCTCCAGTTTGCGTTGCCGCCGGTCCTGGGCTTCGCTCTCGCACAGGTGCAGCAGGAACTTTCGATAGCCCCAGTTTTGTTGCTCGGCTTGTTGCAGGGTGCCTTCGTAGATCGCCGCCATCGTGCCCAGGCGAAAGGATTTTAAGAGCAAGGCCAGCGCGTCGTTATTCATGGGACACCGGCCTTTCCAGCAACGCGTCGTAGCTGCTCAGTTCCGGCTCCAGCGTCATCTCCGGCCAGCGGACGCCGGCGTCCAAGTTCAAGTATCGCCGCAAATCCGCCGCGCGCCATCGGCCCGGTCGGCTCGGCCCAGCCCACTCGCCGACCAGGGCGCTAACAGCCGACTCGCCCAACTCGGACGCCAGTTTGAGCAGGTGCAGATATTCGATTTGACCGGCCCGCAAACCGTGATCGTGGACCAGACGGTCATACGCCAAACGGAATGACGAATCGGGAAAAAACTCCTCCCGATGCACGTAATGGGTGAAGGCACCGGGCTTGCGCAGCAGATGCCCGATCAAATGCCGATAGTCGATCTTGACGCCGCGATCCCCGGTGGCCCGCGCCAACTCCAGCAGCCGTTCCCGCCCATGAAAGATTTTCAAATGCCCTTCGTAAACCTCGACTTTGACCTCCTGGCCGATCAGCCGCGCCGGCACCGAATAGGTCACCTTCTTGACCCGAATGGTGCTGTGCTGGCTGACCGGGCAGCGCAGTTCGTCATACTCGCTCAAACGAGTGGGAGGCAGCGGACGCAGCGTCTCCCACTCCTCCTTTAGTTTGACCGAACATTTCTGATTGCCCTGGCGCAACGCCGCCCACAGAAACCGGTCATACGCTTCCGCCGCCTCAAAGTCCCGGTGGCCCCGCAAGAGCAGATGTTGCTTGAGCCGCCGTTTCAGATGGCCGTTGCGCGATTCCACATCGCCGTTTTCGTGCGGCTTGCGGATGCCAATGGTCTGGGGCTTCAGCCCGTAGTGCTCCGGCAGCCGGAAATCCATCTTCAGTTGAACCCCTCTCCTTGGGGAGAGGACAGGGTGAGGGAGAGCAATGTTCGCGCAACCACTCATTGATGCAGCGGTTGAGCATTGGCCTGGTTTTGGACGGCGCGGCACCAGGTGGAGAGGCCCAATCCGCGGGGGGGTTTTCCGCGAAGTTGTAGGTGAAGGTCGTGTGTCATTTGCCGCCTCCCTGGAGGGGAACACCGATTCGCGCCATTTTTTCCCGAACTGCCTGCCTGATGAACTTCGCCCTATCCATGTCAAGACTGAGGACAGCGGCGTTAATGGCAGGCATGATGAGCAGCGGAAACCACACCGTTATCAATTGGCTCTCCGATTTTCTTATTGCTCCACGTTTCATGTTTCTTGGGTGTATATCCTCAGTCTATCCATTAGTCAACGGCTTTTTTGACTTTTTTCGCTTTTTATTTGTAATGAGGGTGTATATACCTTGGACATGCCGAACAAAAGGGCGCCAGGACAGAAGCTCGTCCCCATTTGGATGAATGAGGATTTCAAGGCCGCCATTGACGCTTGCGCGGAAAATACTGGCGTTTCAACCGCGTGGCTGATCCGGGATGCCGTCTATGAAAAGCTAAAACTCATGGGCCATCCTATTCCGAAGCAAATCACCTATGCCCCCGCGCGCCGCGGAAAAGGAGGAAAGAAAAAATGAACCCAATCAAGTTCGCCTGCCCGTTTTGCCAGCGTCGCTTTGAAGCCCCGGCTGAATACGCCGGACGGCAAACCCACTGCCCGGACTGTGAAAAGGACTTTGCCGTTCCCGCTCCGGAACCGCCGCCGCGTCCATGGCCATCCACGACTGCCTCGGCCAGGGTCATGGACGTTTTAACCAGCCCGCTCGAAGAACCTGACTGGCGTTCAGCGGCGGAAAAACTTCTAGATCAGGCCCGCGCTGTAAACATTTTCTCAAATCTACTTTTTGTGGGGGCGGCCGTGGCAGCCCTCTGCATGATCAACGTTTCCGAATGGGGCTACACTCCCGCTGCCGTCAGCTCTGCGCTTATTTTCGTCGGCCTGATGGTCAAGATCATCGCCCAACTCATCCACATCCGCGCCGCCCTTCACGGCAAAAATAATTTCCCTTGACGGCGCGCCCGGCGCGCCTCACAGTCGCCGCCGCCCGGTGGGAGGAACGGTTCTCCTGCCGGGCTTTTGTTTTGGGTCATACCCTTTTCGGTGGTTAATGGCCAGTGGCGCTGCAACCCAAACTTTTTTCAAGAAAGTTGCCTAAAGTCCCCTCAGGGGGTTTTGGTATTTTCCCGCCCATGCAAAACTGGCCTCAACGCATGGGGCAAACACCCCAATTGACAAAAATGAAAAATGTAATTCGAGGAAACTCACTATGAAAAATAAAAGACAAACTATATTCACCTTTTCGACTTTGAGCCTTTGCGCCTTTGCGGTCCTTGCAGGACTGGCCACTGGCTGCGGAACCTCCGCCAACCTCGCCGGTCTCGGCGTCTCCGTCAACGTCGCCCAAAAGGGCATCGCCGCCGGCCTGACACTCCAGGGCGGCACCAATGTCATCGCGGTCGGGGCCAATTACAGCCAGGGCACGAACGCCTATTCCGTCCAAACCAGCATCCCCACCGGCTCCAACAATTAAAGGAGGCGATCCTCATCTTTGCCACAATAGACCCCAACGAGCCAAAGGAGACAATGACACAAAAAAACGCCGACAAAACTGGTTTGATCTCTGCGCTCCTCGCGGCCTCTGTGGCAATTCTTCTTTCCGCTGGCTGTGCCTGCCCGCACCGCAAAGCCATCAGCCTCCACACGGTCGAAGTCTTCAACGCGGACCTGCGTTGCGATGGCCTGGTGGCGCGTGAGACTTGGCGCGATCAGGAAGGCGGGGGCGGCTGGTTCCTTTTCGCGGACCCGAATGTCCAGGGCATGGCGGCACTGCACACCAATCAGGCCGCGCTGGGCGGCGGCAGCGCCTTCACAGCCGGCAGCCTGACTCTTGTGGTTGACACCAACACGGCCGCCATCCTCAACGCCGGCGGTTCGGCCATCGGCAACATCATCGGCGCGGCGGTCAAAACGGCGGTAAAATGAAAACGATCCAGCGATTCACCACGGCCTGCCTGGATGTGGTTTGCATCGTGGTCATCTGGCATTTTGCCCGCATTTTCTGGCATCTGATGAAATGAACGCCACCTACGATCCAGCGCAAGCCAAACAGGCTGTGCAATTGTCCGCCGATATCTACCTGCCCGGGCCGGAACTCCAGGCGAAATATCCGGCCGCCACCATCATCTCCGCCGGCTGCGACCGCTGCATGATAGTGAAAGTATTGGCACCAATCTACGTCGTCTTCATGGGCACGCACGATCTCGCCAGCCTGATCAGTGACTTCGATGTAAAGCGCAGAAGTTTCACCGTGGCAGAGAGCGGCGCTGTCGGCATGGAAGTGCATTCCGGATTTGCCGGCGGATTGGAAGGCCTTTTGCAGGAAGGTGTCATTGAGGCCATCCGCGCCCGCGCCAATCCCGGTGTTCCACTCGTCATTACCGGTCACAGCCGCGGCGGAAGCCAGGCCGAGATATTCGCCGCACGCTACTTCGATTTGCCGAGCAAAGTCATACCGCCGATCGAAGCCGTCCTTCCCATCGCCCCGGCCCGGCCGGGCAACGCCGCCTTCAGAGACTGGTATAACCGCCGCCTCGGCAGCGTCACATATTTTTTCCACCACGGCGCGGACATTGTGCCTTGGGAAGGACCATGGATCATGGGCAATCGCGGCGTGGGTCATCGGGTTTGGTTCCCTGACATTGCGCCGGTTTTCTTGCCTGACACCATTCTGGACGTTCGCAAACCGATCATTGATCCATGCCTGTCGGAACTGGCCGGCGCGTGCGCCTTCCTGACCTGGCGCGGCTGGATCAATCGTCCCCCGCAAATCGAGCAGCTCAAGGACCATCACGTCGATACCTACATCCGATTATTGACATGAACACCCTGCAAATCGTTTCCATCGCCCTGAGCATGATCTGCGTGGTCATCACGACGGTGCTGGCCTGGGTGGCCATCGCCAAGGCGCAAAAGGTGCAGGTGACCTTCGCCGGCACGCCGGTGGATAAGAAGGAATTCGACAAGGAGGTGCAGGAAAACAAGGAGGAGCACGACAGGATTTTCGCCAAGCTGGGCGGGGTCGAGCGCGGGCTCGAGGGCCGGCTCAACGCCAAACTCGACCGAATAGATCTGAAAATTGACGCGATCACCTGTAAAATGGACATCGACAAGACTGAGATTTTGAAAATCGGCGAAGAACGCGCCAGCGCCACCCACGCCCGCATCAACGTCCTGGTGGGCGAAGTCGGCGAACTCCGCGGCCGCATCACCCAGACACACCAATGAAACCCGAACGCTTCATTTCCATCCGATCGAATATCGCCCGGATCCTCGGCGATTGCGCTCCTTATCTCGTGCCGGAAAACCAGTTGCGCATCGAATTGAACCTCCAACTCCGGCCGCCCGCAACCCTGACCGAGTTCAACCATGTCATTGCCGAGATGGAACTGGGCCGACACATCATTCGAACCACCAAGCCGAACGAAGGCATCAAGGTGAAATTAACCGAACTCGGCGAAGCCGAGTTCCTGCCATGAATGAGCAAACCACGATCAGACGCCAAGCTCTTGAATTTACCCGAGGAGCAACAAGCCCGGCTCGCGGACTGGCTGCTCTCCGGCATGTCCTATCACGACGCACGCGAAAGGGTCATCAAGGAATTTGGCGTCACCGTGTCGCTCGATGCCTATCGTGGCTTCTGGTCTGCGGTCTGTTCGGATGCGTTGATTGCCAGGCGGCGCCGGGCAGTCAACACAGCCGACGAAGTGGCGCTGGAAGCCGAGCGGAATCCCGGCCGCTTCGACCAGGCGACGATCGACGCCCTCAAACAGAAAGCGTTCGAGCTGTCCATCAGCCCGGGGGCGAAGCCCAAGGACGTGAAATCCCTCTTCAGCCTTGTGCTCAAGGCCAAGGATCAGGAGCAATCGGAAAAGGAGCTTGCCTTGGCCGAGAAAACGTTCCGGCTCAAGTTCATCGAAGGCTTCATGAAATGGCTTTCCGACAAGCGGGCCTCGGACATCGCCTCCAGCACGATGGACAATTCCCAGAAGATCGATCAGCTCGGGCAACTCATGTTCGGACCGGATTGGAAGGAATGACCGGTCAAAAAACATTTGTCGTCCGCTCCGGCCAGGCCGCCTTTGAACGCGACGTGCGCGAACACCGCATCTGCGGTTTGCTGGCCCGCCGCCAATACGGCAAGACCACCATCGCCGCGCGGATAGCGCTCCGCAAGATGATGGCCACCCCTGGCCACGATGTCATCTTTGGCTCGGTCAAACTTGATCTTGGCCGCGAAATGGTGCGCAAGGAATCTGTTCAAATCCGTCGCGGCTTCCAGCTCGCCAGCGCTGACGGCAAAAAGAAACTCCTCAATGCCTTCGACGAGACCGGCCATAACGTTTCCACCGTCAATCCCGACGATTGGGCCGGCCTTTACGAATCATCCAAGCTTGAGTTTCGCCTCTATCATAGCAAATCGGTTTATTCCCGGACCAAGGTTGTGGCGCTCACCCCGGAAGCGGTGGGCGAAACTGGCGATCTCATCCTGGATGAGGTGGGCCGCGTCCGCAACTTCCGCGAGGTCTGCGAAGCCATGCAGCCCTTTATCGCCGGCAATCCGGGCCTGCGCATCATTTACACCACCACGCCCCCACCCGATGATACGCACTACAGTTTCGATCTGCTCTCGCCGCCGATCGGCGTTGAGCTGCCTGTCAATCCTAAAGGCAACACCTACCGCTCAGAGCATGGAGTTTATGTCCGCCGCATCACAGCGTTTGACGCCTTTGCTGATAACGTGCCCCTGTATGATGATGACACCGGCGCGCCAATTTCCCCGGCTGAAAGCCGCGCCCGCGCCCATGACAAAGATGCTTGGGACCGCAATTACGATTGCCGGTTCGTCATTGGCGGCAGCAGCGCGTGCGGCCTGCTGCAGCTCGACACCGCCCAGCGCCGCGGCATTGGCCAATGCCAACTCTTCGTCATTCACGACGATTCCGAATTCCGCCAGGCCCTGGCTTTCCTTCACGCTCATCTCGGTGAAGGTCCAATCGGTATTGGCGTGGACACAGCCACCACGACCAAGGGCGCCAGCAATCCCACTGTGGTCTCCGTGGTCGAGCAATCTGGCGTGGAATACAAAGTGCGTTGCGTTTTTGTGTGGAAAACGGCCGATCCGGCTGTGGCCATGGAACGGCTCAAAGAGATCGTCCGCGCCATTCGTTCGGGCGGCCGCCGTCCGGCCCGGCGCCTCTGCATCGACGCCACAAACGAGCGATATTTTGCCACCACCGTCAGAACCGAACTCGGCGGCGAGCTTCCCGTCGAATTGGTCATTGCCAGCGAGACCGTTGAGATTCCAGGTCAGGAAGAGCCGATCACCAAGAAGCAATACCTCGGCAGTTTGCTCGTGGCCGAACTCGATGACAATCATCTTTGGCTGCCACCCGAACGCTATCTCCGCGAAGACTGGCGCATCGTGCGCAAAGAAAAAGGTCAGTTCGTTTGCGATCCGGATGTCGAAGGACGCCACGGCGATACCTTTGACGGAACCAAGCAAGGTGTTTACGCGTTGAAATCCAACGCCGGTCAGCCCGCTTATTACGCGCCCATCAGCCAGAGCCGCGGCCCCCGCCACCATATCCGCACAACGAAAGGGTGCCTCGCGTGAAAGCTAATTTCCCCGCCAAGCTCCCCCAGCCACGCCAGCCGCGCGAGCGTACTGCCATTTCGGCGCGCCAAATCCTCGGCAATTTTTATATGCCGGTGCCATGCGCCACCGGGATCGGCGGCAGCGCATCATCATTTTCTGGCAGGCTCGCGCGCCTGGCGTCCGACTCCGGTGTTTGTATTCGCCGGTTTCCAGTCCGGGCCTGCCAGCCTCTTTTAATCCGCCATAGCTGGTTCAGCGGCGGCGGATTTGCCCGTCCACGCAGGAACGCTTCTGGCGCCCCGCCTTCCCGGATGGTGCAAAGCCCGCGCATCGGGCTTGCAACGCTCCTGCAGGCCGTTCCCGTCGCCGTGCAACGCTGTTTTGCCGGTTTGGTCCAAATTCCGAAAATCCGTTTTTTGGAGGTGTCAATTGAAGCATAAAGGCAAATCCAAACCCGTAGGGCGACGTCTCCGCGAAGCCATGACACCAAAGGACCGCAAGTTTGACCGTCTGGTTGCCGCCTTCGTCAACGCGGTCAATCCCAATCAGGCCGTCTATTCCGATCGCGGGAAAGTCAACGACATGCTCGGCAACCGGGCCAATGCGGCCACGGCGACGATGTTCCCGCCCACGTCCGGCATGACGGGCCTGGATCGCAACCAGGACCCCGACTATTTCCGCCGCGAGGCTTTGCCGCCGGGCAAGTATCCGACCGAGCCGGACCAATCGATCACCACCGGGCGCGTGACACTCAGCGTGCGAATGCGCTGGAATCCAATCAAGGGCCTGACCTTCGAACGCCTCGTCGGCTACCTTGAACAATTCCAACTTGGCTATTACCGGATGCCGGGAATGACTTGGGACGCGATGGAACGCCGTGATTACCAAATCAAGGGCGATGCCGCCAAGCGCAAGAAAGCCATCGCCAAAAACGGTTACGACATCCTGACCATTCCCGGCGTGCCTGAATCCGATGCCGCCCTGGCTGAGGAGCAAAAGGAGTTCTTGGAGAACTTCTACAAAAAGCTCCAATGCACCAGCGCGACCAAGCCCGACGAAGAGGGCGGGGCCGCGCTCATGATGCGCCAGATGATGGATGCCCATCTCAAGTATTACGCCATCCACGAAATTATCTGGCAGCCTGGCGCGGACGGTTCGCTCACCGCCAAGTTGATCAACGTCCCGCTCTGGTGGGTCGAAGGCACCCGCGGCAAACTGCGTTTTCTGCAAAGCGAGTTCAGCATTTACGGCGTCGATATGGACCCCGGCGAATGGATTATCACCTGCGGCGACGGCTTGATGGAAGCCTTGAGCATCATTTATCTTTTCAAAAATCTCCCGCTCAAAAGCTGGCTCTCCATGCTGGACCGCCTCGGCAGCGGCGGTCTCGTTGGCAAAACCAATGCCGCCTTCAATTCCCCCGAGTGGGACAATTTCCGCGAGGCGCTGAAAGATTTCAGCGAGGACTGGTCCGGGGTCTTTTCCACCAGCGCCGACGTTTCTCTCTTGGAAGCCAAGAATGTCGCCGGCGCCGGCCCGTTCTACGCCTTGATCGAACTCATGGATCGCGCCATCACCTCATTGTTGCGCGGCAGTTCCCTCGCCACCAAAACCAGCGGAGCCGATGAGCAGGGCGCCAGCATCCAGCTCGAAGAGAGCCACATCTTCGAGGCCGATGACGCCCAGATGATCAGCGACACGCTCAAGATGAAATTGAGCCGCTACGCGCTCGCCTGGAAGTTCGGTCCCGACGCCCCGCAATACGCCTACATCCAGGTCAACACCACGCCGCGCCAGGATGTGGCCAACGACGTTGCAGTGGACACTTTCCTGGCGGGGTTCCCCGGCATGCTGGAAAAGGAAAGCACCCTGGAACGTTATGGGCGCCCCTTGCCAAAACCCGGAGCAGAATGTCTTCAAGCGCCCGATCCCGCGCCGCCAGCGGACATTGATCCCGCCAGCGGCGCACTCAGGCCAGGCAAGGCAAAACCGGGCAAAAACAAACCCGGCTTCACCAACGCATTGGCCACATCGCCGGTATCTGGAAAATTCGAGGATGCCGCAAGGGGGCAAGTCGCCGCCGCCCTCCGCGAGGACCTTGGCCACGCCGCCGCCCAGATCAGCGCCCTGCTCCAGATCGACGATCCCGAGCATTTCAAAACGAAAGCCGCGCAACTGCAAGCCAGGTGGGACCAGATCACCGCCAACACACTGTTGGCCCCGGCCTCCGCCGACACCCTGGCCAATGTCATCGGCACAGCCTATGCCCAAGGCTTGCAAACCGCGGACCAGACCCAAAGGACCAACCATGAGCACTAAATTCATCACCAGTTTCACCAACGAAGTTTCCATCGGCGACGACGGTTGGGGCATGATCGCCCCTTATGGCGATTTTGAGGGGGTGGCTCTGACGCCCGATGGCAAAGGCGGCGTCAAACGCGAGGTCGCCATCCAACGCCTGACCAAAGAATGCGTCATGCAAATGGTGAATGCCTACAATGCCAACCGCCGCGGCATCACGAAATTCCTCACGTCGGCCCCGATTTATTACGGTCATCCCAACACGCCCGATCCGGCGGAAGCGCGCCGCTATTCCGATCATTCGCCCAAGGGCGTTTTTGCCAACATTGCCGCGCGAGACAATGGATTTTTCGGGGAGCCGATCCTGACCCCCGAAGGCGCGCAACTGGTCGCCAGCCGGCGCGCCCCCTATTTTAGCGGCCATTGGTCAACCGAATTGACCAATGACACAGTTGAACGCAACGGGCAGAAACTCAAGGTCTATCAGCCGACTGAGTTTATTGCCGCCGCTCTATGCCCAAACCCGCGTCTCCCCGTGGAGATGCTCAACGAAATGGATACCATGCCTGCAAAAATGTTACCTGCCGCCAGCGTCCTGCTGGCTCTGCCCATCCTCAATGAGGCCAGAAAGAAAGATGGCCTCGACGAGTTCACCGCCGCCGACGCCGCGGCCTTCCTCAACGGCGATTATCCGGGACATCCGTTCCACGGCAACAAATACGCCGAGGCAAGTTCCGGCCCGTCGCAAAGCAATCGCGCCAGCGGCGCGGCCCATGATGCGACGCGCGATGCCATGACATCGGGCGACAAGGCCGATCACGAGCACGCCGCCGCCATGCACAAGCACGCCGCCGCCGCCGCCAACAAGGCCGGCAACAAACCATTGACCCTTTACCACGACACGATGGCAAACATGCACTCTGACGCGGCCAGGGGGAAAATCAGCATGACAAACACAGACACGCCGCCCATGAAAACTCTGACGAAAATCATCGCCACGCTTTCCCGGAACGGCATTCAAATGACGAACGAGGCCACAGACGAGCAGATCGAAGCGGCCATCGGACAATTGGGCGGCGCGCAATTCACCAACGAACAAAACGCACTGAAAAATGAACTTACCAGGAGCAAAACAGAATTCACCAACGCCGTCGCTGCCGCCAGCAAGACCATCGCCGGCATCGCCGTCAAAACAGGTCTCATCACCGGGGCCGAGCAAGCCGCCTGGGAATCCCGGCTCGGCCAAACGGCCCAGTTCACCAACGAACTTACCGCCTTGGGCGCGCTCGAACCGAAAGTGAAGATTGCCACCGAAATCAAGCGCGGCGATACCAGCGCCCTTGATTTATCCACCCCTCAGAAGCGCACCCAGTTCCTCAACAGCGCCATTGACACTCTCGCCACAGAAAAAAAGGTCGATGGCAAAATCCCGGCTGTTCGCCAGCAATTGCAGGCCGAAGTTTATCGCGCCTATCCCGACCTGGCCAAGAACGTCAAACGCAGCGTCTTCAACCAGCCCAAAAGCTGAAATTTGAAATTTGAAATTTGGAATCCCAAAATATTACTGAACGAAAAACTCATCAAGTTCCTCGGCCTGGCCAAAACCGCCTCCGAGGATGAAATCGTCGCCGCCGTCAAAGTCCTGAACCTGCAAGCCGCCGCCGCCTCCGAGATCTCCAAGGACCAGAAGGTGATCAACCTCAAGGTCGCGCAATCCGGCGGCTCGCTCGATGCGGCCCGCGCCGCCCAGTCCGTGGCCCACCAGGCCAGTTTCGACAATTCGCCCATCGGCAGACAATTCGCCAAAAACGCAATAAGGAAAGGCTAAAGGCTGAAGTATGAAAAAATCCATGACCGCCAACGGACCATCCGTCTTCGCCGGGCTTCGACGCGACAAATCCGCCTTCGCTCGGAAGCTTCCGCCGTCGCTACGCTTTGGCGCGCCAAGAGAGGGCGAAAACCGGCTGTGGCGACGCTGCCGATCGGGATTATATACTTCGCAAACGCAGATTTATTGACTGCGTACACCACTGTATGTCAACCACTTGCAAAGCATCAATTTCGCTATTTTGCACCCATTTCGCCGATTTGCTGGCGGCGGTTCGGGCGCGGAGCATGACCAGCGGTGGCGGTTTCAGCCTCCTTAAATGCGTTGACCGTGGCGGCCTGGCACGAGAGGATTTGGGGGTATGGACATTTTCAAATCTGTGGTCGATTGCGCATTCGTGTTATTCGGACTCATTATTGGTGCCGCCGCAATCCATAAGGGGCTTGAAGAAAAACTCAAGAAGGTTGTGATGTGGCTGGACAGACATCCGTGGTGGAAAAAAGCGATTGGCGCGTTTGTCATGTTGTTGTGTTTCGCCTACATAGGCGCGGCGGTTTTCATTCCTATACAGCAAAAGCAAGAGCAAAAGACAGAGCGGGCCTCTCAATCAAATCAAATATCCATATTACAACACCAAGTGTCCAACGAGTCATCTCAAGTGGGTAATTTACAAAAGCAAGTGGCCGAGGGACGCGATGAGAACAAAAGGATAATCTTTGCTATGGCAACGAATTCCCACCCAATTCTCGCTGCTCTTTCAATCATGTCCGAGTCATCGCCGCCAGTTCAGATTGATAATCCACAACAAATTGATCCGGATATAGCCCGGTCAGAATTTCAACGCAGGCACGAACAGCAATTGGCCCAAGACGCTCAAGCCAAATTGGAGGAGGAATCCAACAAAGCGCAATTGAAGCAACGTATTCTTGAAAAGACTATTATTGCCACGAGTAATTGCTCGCCGGCATTTGACTACGCTAGGCCCACGCCCCCCCGGCGCTCGTATTCATGCTCCACCTTCATGGCGTGATGGGGCCGGGGTGGTTCGCTCGCCTGGATGCGGGCCCGAGCCTGGATGCTGGTCTTTTCGTCGGCCGAGAGGACAAATTCATCCTGGCGCAACGGTTGATCCTGCCAGACCCCCTCATAAAGGTCCAACAGGCGACCGGCTTTGGCGGCAAAGTCCGGATCGCGGGGAAAAATCCAGCAGCGGTGTTGCCAAGGCCGAATGGCGTCCTGGTGCAGCCAGCGCCAGACGGTCGTATCGCTGATGCTGGCCACCAGTCCGGATTGGACGGCATGGCGGGCGATCTCGGGCACGCTCCAGCGCGACAGGGGCACCTGCTGTTGACTGGGCAACTCACAGGCCAGGGCTTTAATTTGCACCACGACTTCTGGGGGGAAAAGACCGGGGCGGCCCGGTCGGGGGAGTTCCTCCAAGCCCGCCAGGCGTTCGGTGAAGAAGCGCTTGCGCCACAAGCTGACCACTTCGCGGCGTGTATCCAAGCGCCGGGCAATTTCATCATTGGCCAGTCCTTCGGCGGCATGGAGGATCATTCGGGCGCGCGCGACCTTAAAATACGGCAACGTATATTTGGCCGCACGCCGGGATAATTCCCGCTTTTCTGAGTCTGACAACACGATATGAAAAGGGCTGTGTCGCGGCATGCCAATTTCATAGCACGCCGCCCCAAAAATGCAACAATAATACGTTAGTGCATTTAAGAAGTCATCCACTAAGTCGTTGACTATCAACCCCGAAAGCTTTCGGGGTTGCGGTGTTGCGGGTTTTTTGGACCTATATATCTATAAAGTGGCGAGTGGGGAGTGCATACTGATGAATGGACACTCATAAATACCTTGCTGACAATATGTTGCGACTTTTTAACGGATAAATGTCGAAAGTTTCCACGGTTTTTTCCGGCCCGCCGTCGCCAAAAGCTATGGCGCGC
Organism: uncultured Verrucomicrobiae bacterium; assembly: GCA_963813995.1. Classification (GTDB taxonomy): domain Bacteria; phylum Verrucomicrobiota; class Verrucomicrobiia; order Limisphaerales; family Palsa-1400; genus DASRLE01. The sequence continues at coordinate 43,484 of CAWFAZ010000050.1, forward strand.
CAAGGGCTGATTGCTCTTGAGAAAATCAACCCCGAACCCCGAATGTTTTCGGGGGAACAGCTTTCGGGGTTCGGGGCTGCCTTTCAAACTGAAAGGCAAATTTGCATTCTGCATGCAAAATGCAAGGTTCCAAAAACCGGCTTGCGCTCCTTGAACCGGGCGGAAGCCCGATTCTAAATAAGCCGCATTTCTTCATTTGACGGCTTCGCATTAGGTGCTAGATTAGCTTAACTATGAGCGCAAGAAAAATGGATTCCGCCTCACCCGGCATCACGCCAACGCCCACTCAATGCCTGACTCTCCCCGCTGACGCAGTTCATGTCCGGAAAAATGGAATCGAATTCCGCAATGGCGATCCCATCCCGGCCTGGACGGAAATGACCGTCACTTTGCAGGGGCCCAATCCGGCCAGGAAGGTCAATTTCACGGGGGTGGTCGTGGCCTGTTCGGGCGATCGCCGCGAGGGTTATTTGATTGCGATGTTGTTTACCCATGTTTCCCGGCTGTCGCAGGCCCGCTTGCTCGGTTATTCCTGACTGGATTGTTCCCGCGGTTGGCTTGTAAACTGGGGGCATGGAAACTTTTCGCCGCATTTTGGCTGCCGCCGTCGAAGGCGGGGCGTCGGACGTTCATCTGAAGGTGGACGGCCAAATCATTTTCCGCATTAATCGAAAGCTGGTGGTTGTCGAGGGACCTTTGCCCACCATGGAATGGATGGAGACGGTGGTGGAGAACATTGTGCCGAAGCACTCCAAGGAACAACTCAAGCAGGACCACGAGTGCGACTTTTCTTATTACCTGCCCAACACCGGACGTTTTCGCACCAATTGCTATTATGAACGCGGCCGGCCTTGTTTATCCATGCGTTTCGTCAAAACGCAGGTGCCGAGCTTCGAGGAATTGGGACTCCTTCCCGTTCTCAAGCAACTGGCCGAATCGCCCCGCGGCATTGTTCTGCTGGCCGGCTCCACCGGGTGCGGCAAATCCACCACCCTGGCCGCGATGGTCGAGCATATCAATGCCAACAGCCGGAAACACATCATCACCCTGGAAGACCCCATCGAGTATGTTTTTGAAGACAATCAATCGGTCATCGAGCAGCGCGAAATCGGCCTGGACACCGCCTCGTTCGGGCACGGGCTGAAATACGTTCTGCGCCAGGACCCGGACGTGATCATGATCGGCGAAATGCGTGACGACACCAGTTTTTCCGCCGCCATGAGCGCGGCGGACACCGGCCACCTGGTCCTGTCCACGCTGCACACCACCAACGCCGCGCAATCCATCGGGCGCATTCTTGATTTCTTCAAAGCCGACGAACGCGACCAAATCCGCCGTCAGATTGCGGGCACTCTGCAAGCGGTGGTCTGCCAGCGCATGGTGCCCACCATCGCCGGCGGCATGACGCCCGCGCAGGAGATCATGATCAACACCGGGACAGTCCGCAAATTGATCGAGGAAAACCGCCTCGAAAAACTGGGCGCCGCCATTGAAACAGGCGGGGAAGAAGGCATGCTGAACTTCAACCAGCATTTATTCCAACTGGTCAAGGACGGCAAAGTTTCGCAACAAGACGCCCTGGCCAAAGCCACCAATGCGCAGGCCCTGGAAATGAATTTCCAAGGCATCTTCCTCACCGAAGGCAAACGAATCCTCGGCTGATGTTTTTTGCAATCAACGCATTGAACCTGCCCTCCAACGGCCCCTTCGCCCCTGCCGCCCCAATCCGCATTATTTGTCTTAAAGGCCCGCGGCGAACGCGCCGATAAGAACGTTGACGTGAGAACTTTGAGCCGTCATCACCAGAGCGACCGGGCAACCTTCAGCAAAGCAGCATTTGCCGGCGGGCTGCCGCAAATCGCCGACCGCAAAGATTTGCCTTGTCGGATTGCCGTTTCTTTGCCACAAGTTGCCTCATAACAAGTGGTCGCCAAACAAATGCCGAAATTGAAAACAAATCATAAAGCCCAAATCGCAGGATTTATTTGCCGGATGTCGTTTGTTGGCGTGCTGGCCTGCCCAAGCCCGGTTTTTGCGCTGGGCTTTGCGATGCCGGATCAGGACGCCTTTGCCACGGCGCGCGGCAATGCCTTTGCCGCCACCGCCAATGATCCCGCCGCGGTTTATTACAACCCGGCCGGCATCTCGCAACTGGATGGAACGCACATTTCCACGGGCGCCTATGGCATTGTCTATGGCTCCAGCTACAATGGCGCCGCCGGTTCCATCGACAGCAAGACTCAATTGGAGATCCTGCCCCGGGTTTTCTCGACCTGGAGCCTGCCCAAATATAATCTGACTCTTGGCTTGGGCGGCTATTCACCCTACGGTCTGAGAGAGGAATGGCCTTCCTATGCGCCTTTCACCGCCCAGGGCGAAACCGGCGAAATTGACTACTACACCCTCAACCCTGTCGTCGCCTGGCAGATTATTCCCTCTCTTTCCGTCGCCGCCGGGCCCACACTGAATTACTCGGAGGCCGATTTCAAAGAGTTCCCGGGCTTTGTCAATCACTTTCGCGGGCGGGACACGGCTGCCGGTTTCAATGCCGGCGTCCTGTGGCATCCCTTGGAACAGCATTCTTTTGGCGTCACCTACCGCAGCGCCACGGACATGAATTATAACGGGCACGCCACCCAACTCGCGCCTCCGTTCACTGCCAGTATCCCCTCCCAGGCCAACCTTCATTTCCCGCAAACGGTGGCTTTTGGCTATTCCTTCCGGCCCACCACAAATTGGAATTTTGAAGCCGATGCGAATTGGACGGATTGGACGGATCTTCGGACGGTAAATGTCAATCCGCAGGGCGCGCTGGGGGACAAATTGGCCTTCAACTGGCATCCGAGCTGGATGTTTGATTTTGGGGCCACCCGTTATTTGGGCGGCGGCTGGCGGCTCAGCGGCGGCTACATGTACAGCATGAACTCCGTGCCCGACGCCGATTTTAGCGCGCTTGTGCCTGATTCAGACCGGCATATCTTTAGCATTGGCGTGGGGAAGAATTACCATCATTTTAGCTGGGATGTGGCTTATCAGTTGGGCTGGAGCCCGACACGCACTGTGAGCGCCGACAATTATCCCCCAGCCGACGGCAGTTATGAATTTTTGAGCCATGCCATTACCATCAACTTCGGCTACCACTTCTGACCGAGCAAGCGCCCCGGCTGAAAAACCGCGCCGGACCCTGCTCATCGTCGATGACGAGGAGGGGCCGCGGCAGTCCTTGCGCGTCGTTTTCAAGGACGATTACAACCTGTTGATCGCCTCCGAAGGCCAGCGCGCCGTCGAACTGGCCCAGGAGCATAAGATCAACGTCGCCATCCTGGATATTCGCATGACGGGCATGAGCGGGACGGAGGTCTTGGAACGGCTCAAAGCCATTCAGCCTTCCATCGAGGTCATCATGCTCACCGCCTATGAGACCGTCGAGACGATCCGCCAGGCCCTGCGCCTGGGCGCCTGCGATTATCTCAATAAACCTTTCGATGTCGCCACGGTGCGCAAGGCCGTCGCCACCGCCATGGAACGGCATTCCTTCGCCGACGAGATCCGTTCCAACAACGAAAAACTGGCCGCTCTCCAGGTGGAGTTGCACGATCAAAAACTGCAGGAGGAAATCACCCGCACGCGCGGCGAGATTTACGCCAGCATTATTCATGACATCAACGGCCCCCTGACCATCATTTCCGGCTTCATTCAGATTATCAATCAGCGCATGGGCGATTCCAAACGCCTGGAAGGCGACGACTTGGAAATGGTCAAAGACCGGCTGCGCCGCATCACGCGCCAGGTCAGCAATTGCATCGAGATTTCCCATCGCTATCTGAGCTTCATGCGCCAGCAGCCCACCGCTCCGGCGCGCATCCACGTCAATCAAATTTTGGAGGACTTGCGCGAACTCTTGCAGGTCCACCCCAGCAAGGCCAACAACACCCTCAAAGTTCAAGCCCTGGCCAAGGATGTTGAACTGCAAATCAACGGCACCGATCTGATCCAAATCCTCCTCAACCTGGCCATCAACGCCCTGCAATGCTCGGCCGACCCGCACCTGGTTGATATCACCGGCCAAATCCTGGAAACCGGCGTGGACTTCTCCGATCTGCACGATGGCCCGACGGACCGCATTCTGTACGGACAGGGCTTCGCCAACACCCCGCCTCTGTTGCTTCTGTCCGTGCGCGACGATGGTTCCGGCATTCCGCCCGATGTTCTGCCCAAGATTTTTCAGCCTTATTTCACCACCAAACCTCCCGGCAAGGGCACGGGTTTGGGTCTGGCCATTGTTCATCGCCTGCTCAAGGAAGCCCGCGGCTGCATGCACGTCCATTCCGAACCGGGCAAAGGCACCTCCTTCAACATTTACCTCCCCACGACCATCCGCCGCGCCTGACCGGGTGCCTTTCTAAAACGCATTCAAGACCGAAAGAACTTGCGGACGATTTCCCTCGGCGTGGCGATAACAGGAGCCCCGACTTCGAATGGGGCCAACTCGAAGGAAAGGCGTTGGAAATCGATGACGCGCAGGTGTTCGTCGCTGGTCAAAAGAACGGAACATCCAAGGGCGGCGGATTCGGCGAGGATTTGCGCGTCGTTGACCTCGGAAGGCGGGAGCAAAGCCGTCTGTAGCAGACGTTCGGCGATTTTCCCGACATACGCATCGCCGAGCGGAACCGTATGGAGCAATTGAAACCCCCATGTGCGATGCTTGCGGAGGAATTCACGGGCGGCTTCGCGCTCCGAGTCTTCCTCGCCGTGAGCCGCCAACCAGGCCAACTCTTCCGAAACTGTTGGCGGAACGAGCAACGAGCAGTCAGGCAGACGGCGGCGAATGGTAGATATTGCGTCCATGACCCACTCGTTGCCTTGGGCCAAATCTATTCCAACGTTCGTGTCAGCGGCGAGGGGCTTGGGGCGCTTTCAGATTCATGGCCGAAGGCAATCCGCATGGCATGGTCGCGCAACTGCTGGCGTTGCGTCGCCGTCAACTTATTCATCCGAGGGCGGTACTTCTCCACTATCAAAGTGCCGGGCGTCTTTTTTTCCGCAGTTTTCCTCATCGCTTTCACGGTTCCAGCATAGCTCAAGCTGTTGGGATGAACAAGCCGAAACTACTCCATTATTGCGCGCCTGATTTGCTCATGAACTAGTTCATTGCGATTTTTGCGGGAATTGAGACAATGGGCGCGAAGCTAATGACGAATGTCGAAGCACCAATGATGAAAGAATGTCCAAATGACCCATGGCGAAAGGGACATCGCCCATGAAATCCATGACCGGCTACGGCCGCGGCGAATCCGCCCAACATGGCTTCAAAATCACGGTCGAAGTCAGTTCGGTCAATCGCAAGCAGACCGAAATCGCCGTCAATTTGCCGCGCGACCTCGAGGTCTTGGAAGCCCAGATTCGCGACGAAATCAACCGCCGCGTCGCGCGCGGACGTCTCACCGTCCGCCTTTCCGTCCATGCCGCCGAAGGCGCCGCCGGCAGGATGCGCCTCAACCCCGCTCTGGCCAGGGCCTACGCCAGGGAACTCCGGGGCCTGGCAAAGTCCCTCCGCCTGCCCGACGATGTGACGCTCGACATGCTGGCCCGCGCCCCCGGCGTCCTGCAACCGGACGAAGAAATCCGGGAAGCCGAAGCGCTTTGGCCCGGGACGGCCAAGGCCCTCACAACAGCGCTGGACATGATGCTCAAGATGCGCGAACGCGAAGGCGCCTGGCTGGGCAAAGATTTGAAAACCCGCGTGGCCCGCATGAGGGCCGGCGTGGCCAGGGTCCGGCGCCGCGCCCCCCAAGTGGCCGAACGCTACCGCTCCCAATTGCTCGCCCGCATAAAATCCGCCGGGCTGGAATCCCCCGCCCTTGAGGACGACCGTCTGCTCAAGGAAGTCTTTTATTTTGCCGACCACGCCGACATCTCCGAGGAACTGACCCGTCTCCAGAGCCACTTTCAGCAATTCGGCGACTGCGTCAAATCCCGGGAACCGATCGGGCGCACCCTCGATTTTTTGGCGCAGGAAATCAATCGCGAAATCAACACCCTCGGTTCCAAGGCCAACGACAGTCTTATTTCCCGCGAAGTCGTTGTCCTGAAAGCCGAGCTGGAAAAATTTCGCGAACAAGTCCAGAATGTCGAATGAAGAATCCGGGGCCAGATGGCAAGGTTCGCCTTTCCTCGCCGTTGTTGATCGTGATTTCCGCGCCTTCCGGCGGCGGCAAGACGACCTTGTGCCAGCACCTCCTGTCCCGCCATCCGGGCATGGCTCGCGCCATCACCTGCACCACGCGCCCGCCGCGGCCCGGCGAAATCGATGGCCGCGACTATTACTTTCTCGACTCCGCCGCCTTTTCCCAACGCCTGGCTTCCGGCGGCTTTCTCGAACACGCCACCGTCTATAACCATTCTTACGGCATTCCCAGGACCGAAGTCCTCGACAAGCTCCAGCAAGGCAGCGACGTCCTGCTCAACGTCGATGTGCAGGGTGCCGCCACCGTTTGCGGCCGCGCCGCGCAAGACGCCGAGCTGGCCCGCGCCCTCGTCACCGTATTCCTGACTCCGGCCAGCCTGGCGGTGTTGGAAGCGCGCTTGCAACGGCGCGGCGCCGATTCCCCGGCCGAATTGGCCAGGCGACTGAGTGTTGCCCGGCAGGAAATCGCGCAATGGCCCCATTTCCAGTACCTCATCATCAGCACCACCATTGCCGAGGATGTGCGCCGGATGGAAGCGATCGTCGACGCCGAGCGCCTGCGCCAATCCCGCTCCACCTTTGCGCTGGGCGGTTGATCTTCATCTTAATCCTAATTTTAATCGTAATCTTCAGAGATTAAGATTTCCAACCATCGAACCGCTGATTTCTGGTCAAAAATAGCCAGAAACACCATAATTGATACATAGGTCCAAAAAATCGGTAACACGGTAACAAGTGTTGATAGTCAACGACTTAGCCGGTAACACGATCAGCTACAAACCAGTAACATGTTACTGCTTTTTTGGCAAAGGCGCGAAGGATTGAAGATTTCCTTTCCATTTATATTAAAACACTGGAGTTTCCGGGGTTGATGCGGGCGCTTCCAATTCGCCACACACCGCGTGGTGAATCCAACGCATCGTTCAAGGATTGGAAGCCGGGGCAACTCCACCCGAATCGTCCCGCTGAATGGATTTGAATTGCGCCAAAAATTCCTGTGAGAAGCTTCGAGGGCTCTCAGTGCAGTTGTTGCCGCAGCGGGTCAGCGTTGGAAAAACTTCCGCACCACTTCGGCGGGCGTTGCGATGACCGGTGTAGTGAGGTCGAAACCCTGTAATTCGATGGTGAGGCGGGCGAAATCCATCCCTCGCAAATGCTCGTCACTCGACAAAAGCAATCGCGCTCCGAGCAACGCAGATTCAGCCACCAACTGAGAGTCGTTTACTTCTGAAGCGGGAAGCAATTCCGCGGAACGGAGTTTCCCGGCAATAAGCTCCACAATGCCGTGATCGACTGGCATGAGATTCACTGGAACAATGCGCGACCGGCGGGCAGCGGCCATACCGCTCAAAGCGAGGTCGCGTTCCCTCGCAGTATCGCCGTGACGTGCGATGTGCATGAGTTCCAGAGAGGCCGTGGGCGTGAGGACAATGCGGGCAGAACGGAGCCGCTGGCGAATCGTGGCGAGTGCGTCCATTACGGATTCGGACTTCTCACCCAAGTCCATCACGACATTGGCATCAACGGCGACGAGCGGGCTGGGGGCCGCTGCCACCATAGTAGAGTTTTAGAAACTCATCATTGAGCTTTTCGCGTTCGCTGTCGGACAGATCATTGCAGCGCGCACGGTACTTGGCGCCGACCACAGTGCCGACGGACGCCTTTTCCACCTGCGCTTTCTTGCGTTTCATCGCTGCCAGTTTCGCACGTTTTCTTTGACCCGTCAACACCCCGAACACCACAAAATGCTGGAATGGAGCGGTGTGGGCTTGTCTCGCCGAAATTGCGGCAGAATGGGCTTGCTTGTGGCTACAAACGGGCTACATTCAGGTTATGAGCAAAACTGCCACCGTCCGCGCCCGGATTGAGCCGGGCCTGAAAAACGAAGTGGAAGACATACTGTCGCGCCTCGGTCTAACCGCTTCTGAAACCATACTTTTGCTTTATCGGCAAATCAAATTGCGGCGCCAACTGCCATTTACCGTGTCGATTCCCAACCGTTTGACCGCCAAAACGCTGCGCGAAAGCAAGTCAGGAAAAAATGTGAAACATTTTGCCAGCAAGAAGGAATTCTACGCTGATCTGGGCCTGTGAGATCCTTCAGCCGAACCACGCAATTCAAGAAAGACGTCAAACGCGCCGAAAAACGCGGCAAGGATATGACGGAACTAAAAGCGGTTCTCGATCTTTTGATTGAAGGCAAGCCACTCCCGCCGGAATACAAAGACCATCCATTGCGCGGCAATTTTGCCGGCAGCCGGGACTGCCATATCCAGCCGGATTGGATTCTGATTTATACAATTGTTGAAACCCATGTTTGTTTCGAGCGAACCGGAACCCATAGCGACTTGTTTCGTTAAGCCCGAGCGTGAATGCGAGTTCCAAACCGCGTGACACATTCGCCTTCGCGCTGCCCGCGAATGAGGCGACTGGCGGCGATGGAATGGCGACCCAAGGCGTGTGTGACAACCTACCCTCTGGACAGACAGGCGTGGTAACTGAGAAGATCGGGCCATGTTCCTGAAAACTCATCGGGTGCGCAAAGACGGCAAGGAGCACATTTACTATTCGCTGGGGGAGAGTCTGCGCGTGAGCCGCTCGCGGGTGACGCAACGCACGGTGTTGCATCTGGGAGAACTGAACACCACCCAGGTGGATCGCTGGCAGCGAACCATTGAAACGATCCACGAGGACGGACGACGGCAGCAGATGCGGCTGTTCACGGATCGGGAGGGACAAGCTCCGGAGGCCGGCGATGTGGCCGAGGTTATTCTGTCCAGCCTGTTGCTGCGGCGTCCGCGCCGTTTTGGAGATGCCTGGATAGGGTGCAAGCTGTGGGAGGAGTTGGGGTTGCGGGCCTTTTGGCAGCAGGCGCTGGGAGAGGAACGCGGGCAGGTGCCGTGGGCCAAAGTGGTGGAGTTGTTGGCCGTCAACCGGCTGTGTGCGCCGCGCAGCGAACTGTCCATCCACGAAAAATGGTTTCCGCAAACGGCGATGGATTTGTTGCTCGACACCGACGCCAGCGTGGCGGAGCAGGACCGGCTTTATCGCTGTCTGGATCGGATGCTCGCTCACAAGGAGGGCTTGGAACGGCATCTGGCGGAAAAGTGGCGCGATCTCTTTGGGGCCAGTTTCGACGTGTTGCTCTACGATTTGACCTCGACCTATTTCGAGGGCGAAGCGGTGGAAGTGGACCAGGCCCGGCGGGGTTATTCGCGCGATCACCGGCCGGATTGTGAGCAGATTCTGTTGGCGGTGGTGGTGACGCCGGAAGGTTTTCCGCTTTCCTACGAAGTGTTGCCAGGCAACGTGCGGGATGAAAAGACCTTGGAAAGCGCGCTGCAAACGATCGAAAGCAAATACGGCAAGGCCCGGCGCATTTGGGTCTTTGACCGGGGGGTGGCCAGTGAAGCCAACCTGCAAACGTTGCGGGAACGCGGCGCTCAATATGTGGTGGGCACACCGCGCCAACGGCTCAAAGAGTATGAGCAACGGCTCTTGAGTGGGGACTGGCAGAAGATTTCCAACGAAGTCCAGGTGCAACTGTTGGCCGAAGGGCCGGAGACATTCGTGCTGGCGCGCAGTGCGGATCGGGCCAGGAAAGAAGAAGCGATGCGTTGGCGGCAGGTGCGCGGGTTGATGGGTGACTTGGTCCGCCTGCGGCGGGCGATCCGGCGCGGCCAGCTCAAGGACCCGGACAAGATATTGATGCGGGTGGGCCGGTTGCAGGAACGCTGGCCCCGGGGTTGGCCCCATGTGGAAGTCCACTGGCAGCAAAGCCGGTTGACTTGGCAATGGGATCGGGAAGCCTTGCGCCTGGCCGCCTTGCGCGACGGAGCCTATCTGCTGCGCACCAACCTCAACGACCACACCCCGCAATCCTTGTGGAAGATGTACGTGCAGTTGACCGAAGTGGAGGCCGTCTTCCGGGCGCTCAAGAACGACCTGGCCGTGCGACCGATCTGGCATTGGGTCGGAGCGCGCGTCGAAGCGCACGTCATGGTGGCGTTCCTGGGCTATTGCCTGTGGGTGAGTTTGAAGCACAAACTCAAGGCGGTGGCGCCGAGCCTGACGCCGTGGCAGTTGCTCGATCAGTTTGGACGCATCATGCAATTGGAAGTGTGGTTTAAACTGCGGGCTGGCGGAGCCATCTGCCTGCCGCGCGTGACCCAAGCGGAACCGGCGCAAGCGATCCTGCTGCACCAGTTGGGCTGGCAGTTGCCGGAGCAACCCCCGCCCAAAATCTACAAGGACCAAGTGCCGGATGTGTGGACAACCTGAGCGGCAAAAGTTACCGGCTTCCCTCGTAACCCAATTTTAAAATCGCCGAATTTGCGAAAGTCGGGTTAGGAGCCGGAAACTGCCACCCAAATCTTTTTTTTCACATGGACAGCATTTGTCCAACCGGGCTTGTCATACTGCGGGCATGAAAAATAGAAATGTTTCGACGAAAACGAGAACTCAACCCCGGGTCCTGGCCTCTTTTGGCCGGGCCAATTTGGTCAGAATCGCCGGGTCCATTTACGAATTGCGCGGCGCTTCAGAGGACGATTTCACCGCCGCCAAGGAATGGATTTCCCTCTTCCTGCATGAGGCCGTCCTGTGCGACACCAAATCTCAAATCTGAAATTTGAAATTTCAAATTTGAATTCCCCCATCCAAGTTCACAGACGGGAGACGAGCAGTTCGCGCTGGAAGGTGAGTTCCTTGGGCAAATCAGCGTAAAGCTCGAAGAAAAGATCGTCGTGGGCCATGATTTCGCGCCGCCAATCCTCCATGTTGATGGCCTGGGCCTGGGCCATTTTGGCCGCGTCGAAATCCTTCATGCCGGACAGGTCGAAATCGTGCGGGCCGGGCACCCAGCCCAGCGCGGATTCCCAGGCATCGGCCCGGCCATGCGTCCGATCCAGGATCCATTTGAGCACCCGCATGTTTTCGCCGAAACCGGGCCAGATGAATTTTCCGCTTTCATCGCGGCGGAACCAGTTGACGTGAAAAATGCGGGGCGGGACGGAGATTTTTTTGCGCATGCGCAGCCAATGGTGCAGATAATGCCCCATGTTGTAACCGCAGAAGGGCAGCATGGCCATGGGATCGCGGCGCACTTTGCCCACCGCGCCCATCGCGGCGGCCGTGGTTTCGGAACTGAGCGTCGCCCCCATATAGACGCCATGAATCCAGTCGAAGGCTTGATAGACCAACGGCATGGTCGTGGCCCGGCGGCCCCCGAAAATAATGGCGCTGATCGGCACTCCGTTTGGGTCGTTGACTTCGGGAGCGCAGGCCGGATTATTGCTCATGGGCGCGGCGAAGCGGCTGTTGGCATGCGCGGCCGGTTCCTTGCTGCCGGGTGTCCACGGGCGTCCCTTCCAATCGGTCAGTTGGGCGGGAGGCTCCTTGGTTTTGCCCTCCCACCACACATCCAAATCGGGCGTCAGGGCGACATTGGTATAAATGGTGTCGTGCGAAATGGTCTCCATCGCGTTGGGATTGGTTTCGGCATTGGTTCCGGGCGCAACGCCAAAATAACCCGCCTCGGGATTGATGGCGTAGAGCCGCCCGTCCGCCCCCGGTTTCATCCAGGCGATATCGTCCCCGACCGTGCGAATTTTCCACCCGGCATAATGGGGCGGCGGCACGAGCATGGCGAAATTGGTTTTGCCGCAGGCGCTGGGGAACGCGGCGGTCACGAAGGTCTTTTCACCCGCCGGCGATTCGGCGCTCAGGATGAGCATGTGTTCCGCCAGCCATCCTTCTTTGCGGGCCAGCCACGAGCCAAGGCGCAACGCAAAACACTTTTTGCCCAGCAAGACATTGCCTCCATAGTTGGACCCGGTGGAGATGACCGCGTTGTCTTCCGGAAAATGCGCGATGTAACGCCGTGCCGGATCGGCCTCCAGCATGCAATGCAGACCGCGATTGAAATCCTCGCTCTCCCCCAGGTGTTCATAGGCAATCCGGCCCATGCGCGTCATGATCCGCATGCTCAACACCACGTAAAGGGAGTCGGTCAGTTCAAGGCCGACTTTTGTCAGGGTGGACCCGGGCGGTCCCATCAAATAGGGAATGACATAGAGGGTGTGTCCGCGCATGCCTCCGGCGCAGAGGGCATGGAGCTTGTGGTACATCTCCCTGGGGGCGGCCCAATGATTGGTCGGACCGGCGTCGTCCGCGGCGGAAGTGCAGATAAAAGTGCGGTCCTCACTGCGGGCCACGTCGTCCGGTTTGGAACGGTGATAATAACAGCCCGGCAGTTTCTCCTGGTTGAGCTTGAGCAAAATCCCCTGGGCCAGCGCTTCTTCCGTCAGCCTTTTCTTTTCCTCCTCGGACCCGTCGCACCAGACTATTTTATCCGGCTGGCACAACGCGGCCATTTCCTCGACCCAGTGAATGACGGCCGCATTGGTCGTGTGGGGCGGCTTCATTTTGTATATCATTGGCATTGAGCATATCGCAAGGCGGCGCTCAAAGTCAAAGATTTGTGTTAATCGTTGTACGCGCTCTCGCCGTGCTCCGACAGGTCCAATCCCGAACCCTCCTCCTCCGGCGTCACACGCAGGTCGCCCAGCGCGCTGACAACCTTGAGGATGATAAACGTTCCCGCGGCGGCCAGAACCACCGTGAACATCAGCCCGCGAAATTGATTGGCCAACTGCGCCGCGCTTCCGGCCAGCGACACCACCTGGCCGCCGGCGTTGAAGGTGTTCCCGATCGCCGCGTTGACGTCCGCGCTCGCGAACAACCCCACCATCAGCAAGCCCGTCCCGCTTCCAACCGCGTGAACGCCGAAGACATCGAGCGAATCGTCGTAGTGCAACGCCTTTTTGAGTTTGCTCACCGCCGTGTAGCAAATCACCCCGCCTGTCAATCCTATTAAAAAGGCCGCCGGAATCGTCACAAATCCCGAGGCGGGCGTGATCGTGGCCAGGCCCGCCACCATTCCGGAAGCGACCCCCAGCACGCTGGGCTTGCCCTTGAGGCGCCATTCGGTCACACCCCATCCCAGCGCGGCCGCCGCCGCCGAAAAATGCGTCGCCGCAAACGCGCTGCTGGCCAGCGCGCCGGCGTTGAGCGCGCTGCCGGCATTGAAACCGAACCAGCCCACCCACAAAAGTCCCGCGCCGATCAGGCTCAGGACGACATTGTGCGGGGGCATCGGCTCGGCGGGGAAACCGATCCGCTTTCCGAGCACCACCGCGCAGACCAGCGCCGAGACGCCCGAACTGACATGCACCACCATGCCGCCGGCGAAATCGAGCACGGGATACCGGCCTCCATTGCTCCAGTTAAACAGACCGCCCCGGCCCCAAACCATGTGGCACAACGGGCAATAAATGAACGTCACCCACAGCACCATGAACAGGACGTAAGCCTTGAACCTCATCCGTTCCGCAATCGCGCCGCTGATCAGCGCCGGCGTGATGATCGCGAACATCATTTGAAACAGCATGAAGCTCTCCTGCGGAATTGTCGGCGCATACGCCGGATTCGGCGCGGCCCCCACGCCTTCCAACATGAAGTATTGAAATGGATTGCCGGAAAACCAGTTCCCTTCCCCGAACGCCATGCTGTAGCCGTACACCATCCACAACGCCGAGACCAGCGCCATCAAAATCAGGCTTTGCATCATCGTGCTCAGGACGTTCTTGCGCCGCACCAATCCGCCATAGAAGAGAATCAGACCCGGCGCCGTCATCATCAGCACCAGCGCGGTGCTGGCCAGCACCCAGGCGTTATCGCCCATGTTGATGACCGGCGCCTGCCCGCTGGCCACCTCCAATCGGGCCACGTGTGCCTTCATTGATGCCGTGCTTAGAGCATAAACCGGGTTGAAAAATGCGGGCAGGAGCCAGCAGACCAGAGCGGCGGGAACCCACCGCGGAAGAGCAATGATTTTCATTAATCCTCCAATCTTAACCCAGTCCGTCCCCTCCCGGTCAAATTAAAATCAGCTTCAATCATTATTTTCCCCGGCTCCTGATCTTCTCCCAATCCATTGGCAGCGGCCGCCCAAAGAATGCGCCTTCAGCAATAGCCGAACGCCCGAATGTACGGCTCCAGGCCCGCTTGAAGCGGAGCCATTGCCTCGGCATAATGTTCCCAACGCCTCACGGCTCGAGTGTAAACCGGCTGCGTCACTTCATTGTAGGGCGGTGAATGGACGAATTTGCGGCGCGCCGTTTCATAAAAAGCGGCCTGGCCTTCGTGCCACGGCAAACCCAGGAAATTCGTTATCCGCCGCCCCTCGCCTTCCAAATTGCCGACCACGTCCTCGTAGCGTGTTTCAATCCAATCGAAGCCGCTCAACTCGCGCATGCGCAGCCACACATCCATGCAGCCGGAATAGAACCTGGCCGCGCGCTCCAGGCTGGAAAAGCTGGCGATGGCCCAGTCTTTGGGGAAATTCTGGAAGTAGCAACTGATGATGATGTCCCGCGGATCGCGCAAAGCGATGATGATTTTTGATTGGGGAAAAAGACGGAGCCAAACATGAAGCCACGCCGTCGCGGAGGGGTTTTTATCCAGCAACAGCCTGCCGCCCGGGTTTTCCCCCGTCTCGCGCAGGAGGCTTTTGAAGTAGCGGCTGATCAATTGGGCGCGCCCCGTGTCCGTGAGGTTGTTCAAGGTTTCGAGAGTCAGACCCCGGGCCGGCGGCGGCGGTTGCAGAGGGGCCAGCAACTCGTTCAGGGAGATCATTGATTCGTCAAATACAAGAATCTCCGGATGCGCGCCGAGAATTTGTTCAATGAGAGTGGTGCCGCTGCGCATCGCGCCGCCCAAAAGCGCCAATGGATGCGGGCAGGGGGCGGAGGCCGCCTCCCCGCGCCAGCGCCGCAGCGTCTCCGGCGTCAACTCCGCCAGCAACTCGCGCCGCGCCTGGTTCCCCTTCTCGAAAATTTGTTCGAGCGCGGCCGTGTTCACCGTTTGGCTCCGCAACGTCTTGGCCGTGCCGAGACAGCTCAAGGCCTCGGCGTATTGTCCGAATGCGTCCAGCACGACCCCCAGCAGATGATTGGCATCGGATTGCAAATCCAATGGCAACGAACCGCTCTTGAGCAAGTCGCGCAAGGCGGTCTCCGCTTCCCCGTTGAGTCCCTTGCGATGCAATAAAAACGCCTTGAAATACAGCGCGTAAACGTCCCCTGGATGCCGGGTCAGACAGGTTTCGATGCATTCCAAAGCGTCATCCAGGCGGCGATACCGCTCCAACCACGACGCCAGAATCAGGCGCATCTTGACCGACAAAGGGTCCGCCGCCACCGCGCGTTCAAAGCAAGCCAGGGACTGATCCAGGCGGCGTAGGTGATAGTATTGCGTGCCGATGGCAACGAGCAAAGCGGGATCGGCGCCGGCCAATTCCAGCGCCCGCTGAAAGGATTTGTCAGCCGACGCGAAATCGAGATTGCCCGCTGCCGCGATGCCCAATTCGGCCCACAACTGCGAGACGCCCGGGAACTGTTGCACCAGTTTGTTGAAGCCGGCCAGGGCGGGAGCATGGCGGCCAGTGTTCAGGTATTGCAGCGCATTTTGCCAGGAAGCCATGGCGTGGGGTGATCGCCGTAATCTTGCAAGGTCGTCCAGCGGATTACTTTTGGCGCTTTCTATCATTCGTAATGGATTGTCCGGCGGCATTGTAGGGGTTCTCCGCACGATTATCAAGGGAAAACCTCACGTTTTTGCCGGGGCAACACAGTTCAACGAAAGTTCTCTTGAGAAAATAAAGGGCGGATTAAAAATGCAATGCTTCCAAATCGAACTTCAGGTTCCTTCTTCCGCGCCAGCCTGTTCAGTGGTAATGTGCCGTCATGTCGCAGCCCGAAGCAAATGGGGGGCCGGCCGCCGATGCCCGGATTTTGGAATTTCTCCGCCATCTGGCCACCGACAAGGACGCCTCCATTTACACGCAAAGGAACTATCGCCAGGCCCTGCTTGAATTCTTCGCCTGGTTCAAAAAGCAGCGCGGAACCGGCCCGGACTGGTCCGCCTTGGGCCGGGACGACTTTCGCGATTTTCTCCGCCACCTCGGCCGCGGCCAATTGAGCCGCGCCGCCGTTCAACTCCGCTTTTCCGCCCTGCGTTCCTTTTACAAATGGTTGATTCGTAACGGCGTGGTTGGCGTTTCGCCGATCAGGAATCTTTCGCTGCCGCAACCGCAAAAACGCCTGCCCCTTTTCCTGACTGTCAAACAATTGCAGGACTTGCTCGAAGCACCCGGCGTGGAACTGCGCCGTGACGCGGAAAAGGGCAAAGTGGACGCCAGCCTTTACTTTCGCGACGCCGCCATTTTGGAGGTCATTTATTCCTGCGGCTTGCGCGTCAGCGAGCTTTGCCGGCTTTGCGCGGCTGATATCGACTGGTCCCAACAATTGGTGTGCGTGCGCGGCAAGGGAAAAAAGGAACGGCTCGTTCCCATTGGTGCGCCCGCCCTGGAAGCGATCCGCGCCTATTGGAAACATCGAACCAGCCCGGTCCAGGGCGGCTGGGCGGTTTTTTCCGCGCGCCCGAACAAAACAACTCCGCTGTCGCCGCGCACGGTGCAAATGCGCCTGAAGAAGTATCTTTGCTCAGCCGGCCTGGACCCCAACATGACGCCGCACAAATTGCGCCACAGTTTCGCCACCCACTTGCTGGACGCCGGCGCGGATTTGCGCAGCGTTCAGGAACTGCTGGGCCACGCCCATTTGGTCACGACCCAGGTCTATACGCACATCACGACCGAGCGGTTGAAGCGCGCCTACGACCAGGCGCACCCGCGCGCCTGAAAAAATGCGGCACATCCCCTTGAAAATGAAATGCCAGCGAGTGGAATCGAACCACTGACCTCGGGCTTATGAGTCCCACGCTCTAACCAACTGAGCTACGCTGGCCTGACCGGGTTATAGTTCGCGAAGAACGATGCCGCTGTCAAATTCGATTTTAGAAACAAAAAGCCCCTGCCCAGTCTTGCGACTGAACAGGGGCAAATTGGGGTCTGGGAGTTCGCCATGCTCTCTTTCCCACGCTGACATTAGGCGCACCCTTGCGGGGCTGCCAGCTTCCCGACGCCATTCTCCACGGCAAGCGGAGTTTCCGGCCTCATAGCAGGGCCGTCCAGCGCCTTGCGGTCGCTGAATTATTGAGTGAGGCCTCTTAGCTCGCTTGGGCTGGCGCTTGCGGACGCCGGCTTGCGAACCAGGTCAAGACACGTATGCGACTGTGGATTCGCGTCTTGACCATTTGCGCTGGGTCGGCCACCGCTTTTGGCGATGCGTTGGCCCAGTGCCACGGGTCTGACCTCTTAGCTCTCAGGTTGCCTTTCGTCACATGCCGGCGGTGTCGTTTGTAACATCGCCTGCATCTTGGAAGGTTTTTACAAGCCTTGCCTTGGCTGTGTCTCCTTCCCGGTGCGAATGCTCACTTTGTCCCGCCTTTCAGCGTCTTTCTTTGGGCCGGCCTTGGGTTTCAAGACCGCCAGAGTCACCCGCCCCGTGCTGATGCACAGTAGCAACCTTTTACCCTCCGGGTAACTGCGATTGGCTCAGGCCTGAAACCAGCCTGAACTACTTGACTCGACTTGGAACGGCTTCTCTTTCGTTCCTTGCCGCTCAGTTCCTGCTTCGCGTTACTGACAGCGCGCGAACGCCGCCAGAGGAACTGGTGAATACTGCCTCCGGTCTCCGCTTCTTGCAAAGCAGACTTAGAGGGGTTGGGCCAACCAGCCTGACTCAACCTTTCCCCAGTCACCTGGGATTATCCTTGGAACTCCGGCAATTTTCTTTCGTCCACCACCGTCATTCCAGCTCTTTCAATGAACTGGTGACAGCATGGCACATTTTTTTCGGGAAGAATACCAAATCTTGTCCACAGGGTTATTCACCGTCGCCAAATCTTATTCACAGCCCGCAATCGCCACGAAAATCAACACGGACGGCGCTTTTGCGCGCGTGTGAATCTCCGGCCGCGGCGCGACAATTGACCGCCCCGGCGCCGATGGTGGATAAGTTTTAAGCCGGAAATGCGCCGGAAACTGCACGGACGCGCGAAATCATGGGAAAATTCCTTGACACTGCCGCCAAAAATGGCAGCGGGACGCACGAATTCCGCCGGCGGGACGCCGACGGATGCGACCGGGACGGTCGCGCTCCTGAAAGAGCCGCCAAGGATCGGGAACTCAGGTTTTTTTCTTCGTCCTGGCCGCTGTTTTTTTTCGTTTGATGTAGGCGACCCGGCGTTTGCGTTTCACGACTTTATTTGTTTGTTGGCCCATATATCTTTACTTTGTTCAAAAAATGCGTTCTTTAATGGCGCACTATGAAGAGATGGCACCGTTCATTCAACATCTATTTTGCGCTGGTCTGCCTTGCCCTGGCCGGAGGTTGCGCCGCGACCAGGGCAGTCAAGAAGGAATTCAGCCCCCCAAAAGAGCAGACCACCATCCGCCTGTACCTGGAAGGGCAGAAAGCGGACAGAACGACCGCCGGCACGGTGCTGGTAACGCGCAGCAAAATTCCTTTTACGGTCCAACGCGAGCCTTTCCTGGATGAAGGCGACCTGGCCAAAGCCTCGATAGTTGATGATTCGGGCGGGGACGGCGGTTATTCCATCCAACTGACTTTCAACGATCACGGGACATTGTTGCTGGATATGTACACCGCCGACAACAAAGGCAGGCACATCATCGTCTTCTCGCAATTTCCCACGCCCGGCCAAAAGACCCATCAGGCAAAGAAAAAGCCGGATGATTCGGATGACTCGGATTTGGTCGAACCAAGCCAGACCGGGCCGCTGACCGACACTAATGCCACCCGGCAGTCCGGCTGGCTCGCCGCGGTGTTGATTCGGCAACGCATCTCCGACGGCCTGTTTCGCTTCACGCCGGACGCCTCCCGCGCGGAGGGCAACCGCATTGTGCGGGGACTGAGAAATGTCATTGGGAAGGAAAAGAAAAAGGAACAGTTTTAGGCAATCCTCTCCGCCTTCCTGTCGATTGATGTGAACAAGATTTTCCTCTCCGGCCTGCTTCTTTCCGTCCGGCTCGCGGCCCTGGCGCAACCGTTTCATTTGCCCACTGCCAATCAGGCCTTGTTCGAGAAAGGCGGGGAGGAGAAGTTTTTTGTCGGGACCTCCGGCCATAACTGGGCAAGCGGGTGCTTTGGATGCGTTCGTTCCGGCGGCCGGCAAATGCACGAGGGACTGGACATCAAATGCCTGCAACGGGACAAGCGCGGCGAACCGTCCGACCCGGTCATGGCCGCGGCCGACGGCACGGTGGCGTATATGAACAACCGGCCCGCCCTTTCCAATTACGGCCGCTACATCGTTCTGCGCCACAACATCGGCGGCCTTGAGATTTATTCCCTCTACGCCCACCTGGCGGAATTTGCCGGCGGCCTCAAAACGGGCCAGGCGGTGAAAGCGGGCGAAAAAATCGCCGTGATGGGCCGCACCAGCAACACCCGCCCAGGCATCTCCAGGGAACGCGCCCATGTTCACTTCGAGTTGAACCTTTTTTACAACGATCATTTCAGCGCCTGGTTCAAAAAGCATTATCCGAAGGAGCATGACGATCACGGGATTTGGAACGGACAAAACCTGGTCGGCTTTGACCCGCGCCTGATCTTCCTGGCCGAGCGCGAAGAAGGCCCGCGTTTCGACCTCGCGCGCTGGCTGCAACAGCGCACCGAGATTTGCCGCGTCCTGGTGCGCAAAACCGATTTTTCCTGGCCCAAGCGCTATCCCATGCTGGTGCAAGACGACCCGGCCCTGCCGCGGGAACGAATCGCCGGTTACGAAATGGCGCTCGATTTCAACGGTCTGCCCTTCCAATTGATCCCCCGCTCCGCCTCGCAAATGAAAGGGACCGCCCAGTATCAATTGCTCTCCGTCAACGAAGCCGAATATGCCAAGAATCCCTGCCGCAGGCTGGTGACGCGCCGGGGCGCCCATTGGCAACTGGGCCGGGAGGGCATCGATTTGCTGGAATTGCTGACCGACTGATTGCGGAGACTTATTCGAGATGTTTGTGGACCAGGGCGCACAGCTTCATGGCCAGTTGATCCTTCAAACTGTAATACACCCGCTGGCCCGCCTTTTTTCGCGCCAGGATGCCGGCTCCGGCCAGCAAGGCCAGGTGCTTGGAAACATTGGCCTGGGTCGCGCCGACTGCCGTTACAATCCCGCCGACCGCGCGCGGCTTGCGGCACACGGCCTGCAAAATCCTCAGGCGCATCGGCTCGCCCAGCAGGCGGAAGCGCAGGGCAACCTGATCCAATTGGTCCGCGGACAATAAATGGCTGTTTTTTCCGGTTGACATATTCTCTAATAGTCATATATTCATACAACGATTATGAATATTATGCAAACAGAATCTTCAATTCAACCGCTCGAACTTCAGCGCCGGCTGGCGGAGGGCGGCCCCGCCCAATTGCTCGATGTCCGCACGCCGGGCGAGTTCGCCGCCGTGCATGTGCCGGGCGCGAAGCTGATCCCGCTCGACGACCTCGACCCGGCCGCCTTTCAACAGCAGCGCGGCGGCGGGGAGAAGCCGGTCTATGTGTTGTGCCAGTCCGGCGGACGCGCCCGCAAGGCGATTGAAAAGCTCGAACGGGCCGGGGTTCACGGCTGCGTGCTGGTCGCGGGCGGCACACAGGGCTGGATGGACGCGGGGCTGCCGGTCGAGCGCAGCCGGAGCAATGTTTTGCCGCTGATGCGCCAGGTGCAGATCATTGTCGGCTTCATTTCGGCTGTGGGCGCGGTTCTTGCGCTGGCCGTCAACCCGCTCTTTGCCATCATCCCGCTGCTCACCGGCTGCGGCCTGCTGTTTGCGGGAATGACGGGCCTGTGCGGCATGGCGCTGCTGCTGGCGAAAATGCCGTGGAATCGCGCCAAAAGCTGCGGTTCTTGCTGTGAAACAAAAAATGGACGCTGATTTATGAAAAATCCTCTCCGCATTGTGATCGTCGGGGGCGTGGCCGGGGGCGCTTCCGCCGCCGCCAAAGCGCGCCGGGTTGATGAAAATGCCGACATCCAGATCTTCGAGCGCGGCCCCTACATCTCCTTCGCCAACTGCGGCCTGCCGTATTTCATCGCCGGCGAAATTGACGACCGCGCCAAGTTGATCGTCATGACACCGGAAAAATTCTGGGAACGCTCGCGTGTTCGCGCGCGCGTCAACCACGAGGCGCTTTCGATCAATCGCGCCGCGAAAACCATTTGTGTCAGGGAACCGGATGGCCGGCAGCGCGGCGTGCCTTACGACAAACTCATCCTGAGCCAGGGCGCGAAGGCCATCGTGCCGCCCATTCCCGGCGCGAACCTGCCGCATGTTTTCACCCTGCGCGACCTCCCCGACATGGACCGCATCGCCGCCTTCCTGAACGAACAGCACCCGCGTCATGCGGTCGTCATTGGCGGCGGGTTTATCGGGCTGGAAATGGCGGAGGCGTTTCACCGTCGCGGGCTTCACGTGACCATTGTTGAGCGCGATCCTCACATTCTGCCGTTGCTGGACCGCGACATGGCGGCTCACCTGCAAAATCAAGTCCGCCGCGAGGATTTTGAATTCAAGACCGGCGCCGCCGCGGCCCGGTTCACTGAAGAGGGAGTGGAGTTCGCCGATGGCAGCCGGTTGCCGGCGGACTTGGTCTTGATGAGCGTGGGTGTGAAGGCGGAAGTGGAACTGGCGCGGGCGGCGGGCCTGGAGATAGGCGAAACCGGCGGAGTGAAAACCAACGGCCGCCTGGAATCGTCCGACCCGAATATTTATGCGGTGGGGGACGCGGCGGAAACCATGCACGCCCTGACCGGCGCGCGGGCGCGCATTGCGCTGGCCGGCCCGGCCAACCGCCAGGGACGCATCGCCGGCGCCAACGCGGCTGGCGCGCGCCTGATCTACCCCGGAGCGATGGGCACCTCCATCGTGCGGGTTCTGAACATGACCGCCGGGTTCACCGGCCTTAACAGCGCCCAGGCGGTGAAGGCAGGCTTCACCTTCTTTACCAGTCTCACGCGCGACAACAGCCACGCGCACTATTATCCCGGCGCGACACCGGTGCTGATCAAAATCGTCGCGGAGGAAGGCACCGGCCGCCTGCTCGGCGCGCAGGTGCTGGGGGAACGTGGTGTTGACAAGCGCGTGGATGTTTTGGCGACAGCCATCACCGGGAAAATGAGCGTGTTCGATCTGGAAAATCTTGACCTGGCCTATTCTCCTCCGTTCGGTTCGGCGAACGATCCAGTGAACACGGCAGGATTTGTGGCCGGCCACATCGCGCGGGGCGACCTTGCCACCATTGCGCCGGAAACCTGGAAGCCCAATGGCGACTACCTGCTGGACGTTCGCGACCCCGGCGAACTGGCGGAATTCGGCAAGCTCAAGAATGCTGTGAACATCCCTTTGGCCCAATTGCGCGACCGTCTTGGGGAATTGCCGCGCGACCGCCGCATCGTGACATATTGCCAGAAAGGGCAGCGCGGTTATCTGGCCGCGTGCGCTCTGCACGGGCGCGGGTTTGACAATGTGGCCAATTTGCGCGGCGGATTCCTGCAAGCGAAACTCCTCGGCCAGATTTAGAAAAACCAAACTATTGTGGTGTCACTGAAGTTCGTTGCATAATTCTGATGCACGAGGAGCGCGGGCGTCTCGCCCGCATCCGTCGGCGTCCCGCCGACGGAACTATTAAAATTACTTCCATGACACCACACTATTGTCCGTTTCATAAACTTTTCGCCATCGGCACAAAGCTGCAAAACAGCAATTTGTGGCAATAGTATGGGTGACCCCTCAGACGACCATTCTACTTGCTTCCGAGGACTGATTTCAAGGCCCCTTTCACGAATCAAGTTCCTTCAGAATCTCGATGCGGGTCTTTTCGATATCAACGCCCGAGTCCTTCAATACTCGCGCGGCAACACCGTCCCTCTCTCTCAACAATCCTAGGAGAATGTGTTCAGTGCCAACGTAGGCATGATTCATGGTCTTGGCCTCCTTGACGGCCAGGGCCAGGGCTTTCTTAACGCGCGGTGTGAAAGTAGTATTCCTGGTCACTCTTTGGTCAGGGCCGGTTCCGACGCCTTTTTCAACCGTCTCCCGCACATTCGCCAAATTTATTCCAAGTTTCTTGAGCACGTTGACAGCGACTCCCTCGCCCAAGAAAATTAACCCGAGCAAAACATGCTCGGTGCCAGCAAAATAATGGTTGAGCCGAACCGCCTCCTCCCGGGCTAACGCCAACACTCGCTGGGCGCGGGGTGTAAAATTGTTCAGCGACTCATCTGGCATGGGTCCGCTCGACCTGGCCGCCGCCATTGAAAACGACGGGCTGGAAATCCCGGCCTGCCTGCTTTCGGCGCCAACGAGGTTCCTTGGCACTTTGAAGTTTTCCATGTTGAGGGGGACAAGCGACTGCGAGTTGTCGTCGCTCTGGGCCGGATCGTCGAGTCCCGGGTCCTCAGTCGCATTCTTCCAAGCTTTCAGGGCTTGGTCCAAATCGCCCTTGGCGTGAAACGCCATGCCGAGCTTTGACCACGCACATATGCGGTAATCGGATCCCGGCATATCAAGTGCCTTGCGGTAAGCTTTGATGGCTTGGTTCAACTCGCCCATGGCTTGAAGCGCCGTCCCGAGGCTGTGCCACACGCGGCCCTTATGGTCGTGGCCTGGCGTATCTAGCGCCTTGCGGTAAGCCTGGATGGCTTGGTCAACTTCGCCTTTGGCTTGAAGCGCCGTCGCGAGGCCATACCATGCGTGTCCCAAGTCGTCATATCCAGGCGTGTCGAGAGCTTTGTGGTAAGTTTTGATGGCTTCGCCCAACTCGCCCTTAATTTGAAACGCCCTCGCGAGGCCATACAACGCGCGGCCTGGGTAGTCGTCTCCAGAGGCGTCTAGTGCTTTCCGGTAAGCGTTGATGGCTTCGTCCAACTTCCCCTTGGCTGCGAGCGAATTGCCGAGGTTATACCATGCGGCAGCAGGGGTGTCGTATCCCGGCGTATGGAGCGCATTGGAGACCGCTTTGATAGCTTCGTCCCAGTCACCCTTGGCTGAATATGCGCCGCCGAGGTTATTCCACACACCGCCCATGTTGTCGCATCCAGGCGTGTTGATTGCTTTGCGGAAAGCTTTGATGGCTTCGTCCCACTCCCCCTTGCCTGCAAGCGCCGTGCCGCGCGTAAAAAGGACAAGACCTTGGTGCCGTTTGGAAACTGAAACTTCGCATTCGGCGAGTATTTTTAACGACATTTCATGCTCGCCAGCGCACTCAAGCCTGCTCGCTTCAATTAAATCCTCAGCCCACTTCCATGCTTGGGCTTTGGCAAATGCGACAGCCAACTTGTAAGCTGGATCGTTGGTTGTGGCCTTTTTCTTGAGCCGGTTGTGTTCCCTGCGGGTCAACCAGAAGAGGCGGCTGAACTCGGCCTCCAATTCGGGCGCTTCCGATGCGCTGGGTTCGCTGGACATGTTTTTGTTGTAAAGAAGTCACCCATTTGTGCGGCTTGTCAATAGGCAAAACGCTTCTATCCTCAATTTTTCATCGAGTTTCTTAAAGGCGTAAAGGCGTTCCTCATAAAAGCGTCAGCTTTGGCAATTCGCTGATGATTTCAGCCGCACTCATGACATAATAATACCGTTCTCCGGCCCAATTGCCAACCGCAAACTTCATCCGTCGAACAGCCAAGGCAACCATCAGAGGTCAGAGAGGTCAAACCCGCAGATCACGCAGGTTAACGCCGACACGGAAAAAGCCTGCTTCATCTGCGTGATCCGCGGGCAAAGGCCTTTTCTCTCGTTCCCTCCTTCTTTGCGCCACAATAGTGCAAAGTCTTGCTTTTTTGAGAAGATTTTTGCCACAAAGGAACGGGAACAAATAAGCGAGAATGAAAGGTGAAGAATCCAAAATGCTCGATTCCGAGGCCCGTTCCACTTTCAGCTTTGGCCACGGTTTGCCAGTTTTTGCCCGAAAAACCGTCATCAGTATAGAAAACGAGTATGGAAAAGACTGCGCCCTTTCGTGTCACCGAGCGAGAATGTCTCCTGGAGAAAAACTCATGCCGGTTTACTCGTCATCGTAGATGGCGTCTTCCGGCGAATACTGGCGGGCGAGTTGCGTCGCGGAGAACTGACTCCATTCCTTGTCCTCTTTTTCGACGGCGCGGCGGGTCAAAAGAAAATCAACGTAATGCAACGCCTCTGCCTGGAGGTTTTCCGGCAGACGCCTCGCCTTTTCAAAAAGTATTTCAGCGGTGCTCATGTCTTCAACTATGATGGCCCACAAATCAGTTTAAATCAAGCGCGGATGCGCTTTTCGGAAAGGCGAGAGCCAACACCCGTCATATCATGAATGTGAAGGGGTCTGGGTCAGTTAATGGTAAAGTTAACATGGGGTCGTCAGGTGAGGGAAAATCCGCTACACCTGACGCCCTATGATTATATCTAACAAGAAAGTTAATAGCAAAAAGCAACCGCAACCGCAACCCCAAACACCCGCTCGTGGCCCCATAAAAGCCGCTCCGTGCAAAGCCAAGACGATCAAACTGGGCGTGGACGTGCATCTGGGCCTTTACGTGGTCGTGCGCGTGATCGACGGTGGCACGCCCCAGCCGCCGCAACGTTTCAAGCCCGCGGATTTCCTGCTGTGGTGCGCCAGGCAACTGACCCTGGCCGAGAAAGTCTTCACCTGTTATGAGGCCGGTCCCTTCGGTTACACCTTGCATCGCCGGCTGGAGAAGATGGGAGTGACCAATTACGTCATCCGGCCACGGGACTGGGACGAATACAGCAAGAAGGTCAAGACGGACAAGCGCGACGCCCTGGCCATGGCCTTGTGTCTGGATCGCTACGTCAGCGGCAATCGCGAGGCGTTTTGTGTCGTGCGCGTTCCCACCGAGGCGCAGGAGCAGAAACGCAGTTTGTCGCGGCAGCGGGAGAGTCTGCAACAGGCCAGGCAACGGCTGGCCGCGCAGGGGCGCAGTCATGCCCTCTATTACGGCGGACATCTGCAAGGGGAATGGTGGCGGGAAGCGGCCTGGCAAAGGACGCTGCTGGAGATGCCGGCCATCGTGGTCAATTTGCTGGAACCCTTGCGCCGGTTGCTGGCGGCAGTGGAAGTGGAGTTGCACACCCGGACCAGGGAACTGGAGACAGCCGCGCCGGCCGGGTTGCCGGTGGGACTGGGCCAGATGACGAGCGAAATCCTGGAGCGCGAAGTGGCCGATTGGAACCGGTTCAAGAACCGGCGACAAGTGGCCAGCTACACCGGGCTGTGTCCCCGGGAGGACACCTCCAGCCAGCGGCGCTTTCAAGGCGCCATCAACAAGCACGGCAACCGGCGCTTGCGGCCGGTGCTGGTGGAAGGCGCCTGGCGTCTGATGGTTTTCCAGCCCGGCTATCGCCCCGTCCAGAAGTGGCGGACGGCCCTGCTGGACCACAAGACCAGCCCGTCGCGGCGCAAGAAGCTCATCATCGCCCTGGCGCGGACCTTTGCGGTGGACTGGTGGCGGGTGCGCACCGGACGCTGTCAAGCCGAAGACCTGGGACTGAAACTCCAGCCGTTGCCCAGCGCCTGAGGAATGACTGAACGAATGATTTTGCCGCCACACATTTTGGAGCGTAGCGGAACCGAACTGACCCCTGGGCCTTTGATGGCCCGTTTTAAAGTATGGTGTCCGCGCGCTCCTCTGGACTTGGAAACGATAAAGTGTACGCCTCGCGGTTGTACGGATAGCAGGTTAAGCCAGGTCAATTGACCGGTGCTCCACCAGAGGAGACGATCCAACAAAAAAGCGGCAGAAAGACAAAGAGAAAGAAGAAAAAAGAGAAGAAGCTTTTAATAAAAAGACGGGGTTTTCGGACGCGCTTGACAATTCTCCCCATAGCAGGGGTCAGTTAATGGTATTGTCATATTTACAGCACCTTGCGCTGGCGATACAGGATTCTATTACAATACCATTAACTGACCTCTTCACCTTCATGTCCGCGGGGCGGCATGGTTATTATTTCCCCGGCTCTCACGTTCGTCGCGGACGAAAGGGATCAACTGAGAGCGATAAGCGAGACCTTTGAGTTCCACTCCTTGCGGACGGCGCACATCGCTTCCGGGTCGAGCACCGGCTCGCCGTCCACCAGAAACTGGTAGTAGTGGCGTCCGCGGGTCAGAGGCACTTGGAGAAACCATGAACCATCCGCCTGACGCTGCATGGGGTGTGTGGTGGCGCTCCAATTATTGAAATCCCCAATCAGGCAAACCTTTGCCGGCCGGGTGGCCGCGCAGTAGTGAAACGCAATCATCTCGGTTGTGTCGTTCGGCGCGTCAGTGGTGAGATTCATGGGGGATTCCTTCTGTATTTGCATGTCGTCTTATTGTCTCAACGGCACCCGTCCAAAAGCGCCGCCCGTTCTTCTTATTGGACACTTTGAAGATTAAGATTGGATGAAAAACACATTAAAATTTCCCATGCCTTTGCAGGAGCCTTGGGGTGACAAACGACCGACAACAGAAGGTCAGCGCAGGCGGCCGAGTTGAAAATCCAGGGCGGAATGCTGGATGTGGTAATCATACCGGGCGTTGGCTTCGCCAATTTGCGCGGAGGTCTGGTTCAATTCCGCCTGGCTCAGTTCGATGATCGAACTGATGCCGCCCTTGAAACGCGCCTGGGCCAGCTCCAGGGCCTCATTGGCATTTTGCAGGAGTTGCCGCGTTAGTGCCAGACGGTCGTAAGAGTATTCGAGGTTGAATTTGGTAACCTGCACGTCTCGAATGATGTTGTTTTCTTCGTCGCGCAAATTTTCGTCGGCGGCTTTGGCCTGGAATTGCGCTTCCCGGCGGCGGGCCGTGTAGAGTCCGCCGGTGAACAGGGGCAGGTTCAAATTGACCCCGGCCGCCGCGTAATCCGGGCCCAGGTGCGAATTGCCCGTGGGAATCACGCCGGCCGACCCCAGCGCGTTAATCGTCGGATAAAGCAATTTGCTCTCGGCTTTGGCGAATTGCTTTGCGGCATCGCTTTGATAACGCAAACGCGCCAGGTCCGGCCTTTGGGCCAGCGCCTCCAGAATCAATGCCGGGACCTCATTGGTGATGTTGGCCGGCATCGGCTCATCGGCCAGCATAAAGGTCTGCGGTTCGCGTTCAGCCAGCAAAGTGGCAAGCACGGCGAAGCTTGCCTTGAGGTCGCTTCTCGCCTTGGCCAGCAGGATGGTCGCCTGGTCGAAATCCACGCTGGCAAAACTCACATCCAGGTCGGACTTCAACTTGTTCGTCGCCAGCGTCGTGATTTGTTGCAGGACCAGTTGGCGCGATTTCACCGTTTCCTCCGCCACTTCCAGAACGGACTGCGCGGCCAGGCTGGAAAAGTAGGCGTTGTTGACTTCCAGCAGAATTTGCTCGCGCGTTGCTTCCAGGTTCATTTCCTGTGCCCGCGCGCGCAATTTGGCGCTCTGCGTCAGCTCCCACGTCCGTCCAAAATCCGTAATGAGCTGGCTGATGGTGACGCCCTCGGCGTCGCGATCATAAATCAGGGGATTATTCATTGCGCCCGCGGCGATGCGGGTATTGTTCGGGTCCGCCGTGCCTACGGCAGTCGCGCTGGCGTAGATGTTGGGGAAAAAGGCGGACTGCACTTCCCTGGTGGACTGTCTGGCTGCCAGCGCGGTGAGGTTTGCCACGGAAATCCTGGGATGTTGCGCCAAAGCGATTTGCTCGGCTTCCTGAAGCGTCAAGTGGCGCGGCGCATCGGCGGCGCGGGTGGAGAAAAGTAAGAAGTAAGAAGTAAGAAGTAAGAAAACAAAAAGGGCATCTCGTTTCAACTGTTGGCTGTTTTTCATGTTTCTTAATTCTTAATTCTTAATTTCCCATGAATCAGCAGGTAAGCCGCCGGCACGATGAATACAGTCAATACCACAGACACCGCCAACCCCCCGATGATCGCCTGGGCCAGCGGCGCGTAGGCCTCGCCCCCCGTCCCCAGCTTCATCGCCATCGGCAGCAGCCCGATCAGCGTGGCCCCGGAGGTCATGAGCACCGGGCGCAAGCGCACCCGGCAGGCCAGCGCCACGGCCTCGCGCACCGTTTTGCCTTCCGCGCGCAAACGCCGTGTAAAATCGACAATCAAAATGCTGTTGGAGACGACGATGCCCACCATCATGATGACTCCCATCAACGACATGACATTGAGCGTTCCGCCGGTGACAAACAGAATCAACAACACCCCCGTCACTCCGGTCGGCACGGCCAGCAGAATCAGGAACGGATCAATGAAAGACTGGAATTGCGCGACCAGAATCAGATAAACCAGTAGTGTGGAAAGAATCAGCCCCAGGCCGAAGCTCTTGAAGGAGACGCGCATGGCCTGCACCGATCCGCGCACATCGACCACCATGTTTTCCGGCAGTTTGGTCTGGCCAATGATCTTTTGCACGCCGGCATAAACCCGGCTCAGGTCCTCGCCCGAGGGCGCGACGTAAACGTCCACCGTCCGGCGGATCTGATAATGATCGACTTCGGTCGGCCCCAAAACATGGGAGACGCGGACAACGGAGTCCAACCGCGTCGGCAGCTTCAAGTGCGGCGAGCGCAGGGGCATCGCGCCCAGGTCAGCCAGACTTTTGATGAAACTCTCCGGATACTGCACCGTGAGCAGATAATTGTTGCCGGTCTTGGGATCAATCCAATAACTCGGCGCGATCATGCCGTTGGAAGTCAAGGCGGTGATGAGGCTGTCAACTATGTCCTGGGTGCTGATGCCCAGTTCGCTGGCGCGCTCGCGGTCAATATCGATTTGCAACGCCGGATAATCCACGTCCTGCGGCACCAGCACATCGTTCACCCCGGGCAAGGCGCGCGCCTGCTGCGCGATTTTTTCGGCAATGGCGTGGGCGGCCTCCATGTCCATGCTGCCGACCTGGATATCCAGCGGCGCGGGCATGCCCTGGTTGATGATGGCATCGACCAGGCCGCCGGTCTGGAAATAGGCGCTGACCTGCGGCAGTTCGTGCCGGATCCGGCCACGCGCCAGATCCATATAGTCAAAGCTGCTGAGACGATGGCCGTCGTTGAGGCCCACCAGCACGAAGGCGGTGTGCGGGGCGGAGTTGGGCGAGAGGATGGTGGAAAAACCCGGCGTGATGCCGATGTTTGACACGATGATTTTGAGGTCGCGCTTCGGCACCACCTTGCGGACAATGTCCTCCACCTGGCCGACCATTTGATCCGTCAGTTCCAGGCGCGTGCCGGAAGGCGCCTTGACATTGATGACGAACTGGCCCGGGTCGGTGCGGGGGAAATAGGCCTGGCCGACCAGAGGATAAAGCGCCAGGCTCAACAGGAAGATGCCGACGATGCCCAGCACGGTGGCCAGCGGGCGCAGCAACGTGATGTTCAAGACGCCTTCATAGCGATCCAGCATTCCGGTGAATTTGCGGTTGAACCAGGCGTTAAATCGCTGGTCCCTGCCCTCTGGTGCGGCGTCCCCGATTTCCTCGTGCGCTTCATGGGCCTTAATGAGCTTCGCGCAGAACAACGGCACCACCGTCATCGCCACAAAATAGGAGGCGAAGAGGGACAAAACCACCGCCAGGGCCAGGGCGCCAAAGAGAAAGCGGCTGACGCCATAAAGAAAGGTGACCGGGAAGAAGACAATCACGGTGGCCAGGGTCGCCGCCAGCACCGGCAAGGCGACTTCCTTGCCGCCGCGTTCCGCCGCCACCTCGGGAGATTCGCCCATTTCCAAGTGGCGATAAATATTTTCCAGGACGACCACGGAATTGTCGATCAGCCGCGAAAAAGCCAGGGCCAGTCCGCCCAGAACCATGACGTTGACTGTGCTGTTGCCAAGGTCGAGCGCAAAAAAGGCGGCCAGGGCCGACAACGGAATGGAAAGAAAGACCGCCGCCGTGGCCCGCAGGCTGCCCAGGAAAATCAAAATCATCAGGCCGGTCAGAACCAAACCGATGGCGCCTTCATGCACCAGGTTTTCAATGGCTGCCCGGACAAACACGGATTGGTCAAACACCACTTGTGTGACCAGTTGTTTGGGCACGTCCAACAGTTTGGCCACCACGGCTTTGACACCGTTGACCACCGAAATGGTGTTGGCATCGCCGCCCTGCTTTAAAACGGGCAGATACACCGAAGCCTGGCTGTTGACGCGCACTTTGCAGAGTTGAATTTGCGAGGCGTCCCGGGCCTTGCCCACGTCGGCCACCAGCACCGACGCGTTGCCCACCGTTTTGAGCGGCACCAAATCAACGTCCTTCATGGCGTTGATCTGGCCGTTGGCATACACATTGTAATCATACGGCCCGATCTTCACGTCGCCGGCAGGCAGGATGAGGTTGGCTTGGTTCACGGTGCGCACCACGTCCATGACGCTCAACTCATGCGCCTCCAACTTGAGCGGGTCCACGTACACCATGATCTGCCGGTAACGCCCCCCGAAGGCCGGCGGCACCGACGCCCCCGGCACTCCCGCCATCTGGTTGCGGATCGTGAATTGGCCCAGATCGCGCAACTGCGACTCGGTCAACCCTTCGCCTTTGAGCGTGACCAGGCAGACGGGCAGGCTTGAGGCGTCAAACTTCATCACGATGGGCGGCAGCGTGCCCGCGGGCAGATAGCGCAGGCTGGCCATGGCCAGGTTGGCCACGCCGGTCACGTCCGAATCCGGGTTGGAGCCGGGCTGGAAATAAACCTTGATGAGGCTGACACCCGTGAGCGAACGCGACTCGATATGCTCAATGCCGGAAGCCAGTGTAAACATGCGTTCGAACTGGCCCGTGATGTCGTTCTCCATCTGCTCCGGTGGCATACCGGAGTAAAACGTGGCCACAACGACAACGGGTATATTGATCGGGGGAAACAAGTCCACCGGCATGCGCGTCAGGCTCGTCACACCCAACACGCAAACGATCAGGCCCACGACGATAATAAAATAAGGATAACGGATGGCAAATCGGGACATAATCTCATTGCATTGACATCGCCTGCCACGGTTTTGGCTCCACTTTCTGGCCGACATGCACTTGCGAGCGGCTGCCAATCATGACCAGGTCGCCTTCCTTGAGGCCCGAGGTGACTTCGCAGCGCGTGGCAGTTTCCAGCCCAAGCACCACGCTGCGCTCCTCGATTTGCTGATCGCTGTTGACCATATAAACAGTGCCGCCCGCGCCCAGGGAAACGGCCTCGATGGGAACGCTCAACGCTTGCGCGCGCCGTTCCACCTTTAGAACCACCGTGGCATACATGCCGGGGGTTAACTCCAGATTGGGATTGGCCACCTCGATTTCGGTGTTCATCTTCCGCGTCTCGTCGTTGACCTCCCTCGTGAAACGGGAAATCGCGCCGGTAAAGGTTTTGCCGCCAAGTGATTCCACTTTGACCTCGACCGGATCACCCACCTGGATGTCTTTGACGAATTCAACCGACACCGGAAAATCAAGCCGCAGCCGGTAATTGTCGGATAGCCGGACCAGCGGCCTGGCTTGGGTGTCAGATGCGGTGCCCGCCTGGATGAGCGCTCCCGGGTCGGCATAGCGATGGGTGATCACGCCATCGAAGGGCGCGGTGATCTGCGTGTAGCCAAAGAGCGTCTGATATTTCTCCACGTCCGCTTTGGCGGCTGCCACGGCGGCGGCGGCCACGCTGTCCCTGGCCTGCGCAGTGTCGATATCCTGCTGGGCCACGAGATTGGCATGCTCCTGGTTGACACCCACCAGGCGGGCATGGACCAGATGGGCGTTTGTGTAATCTGCTTCGGCCCGCTGTTCAGCGGCAATGGCCGAATTCAATTCGTCCTTCAATTCCGGGATTTCCAGCGTGGCCAAAAGCTGCCCCGCCTTCACCTTGTCGCCAAAATCAACGTTGATCGTCTGCAAGTAGCCTGAAACTTTGGCGTGCAACTCCACCTCCAGGTAGGGCCGGAATTCCGCGTACAAGGGAACTTCTTTATAGAGATCTTCCCGGTCCACTTTGGCCACGGCCACGGTCGGGATTGTCGGGCCGCTCTTCCCGTCCTCCCGGCTGCGGCCCAGCAGGAAAAAACAAAGAATCACGATGGCCATCAAGGCCACCATTGCCATCCAGGCCTCGCGCCGCTGCCAGAGGGGCGGAACGGGCGGAAGAACGGGCTGGGGTTGGGGTGCTTCGTC
Organism: uncultured Verrucomicrobiae bacterium; assembly: GCA_963813995.1. Classification (GTDB taxonomy): domain Bacteria; phylum Verrucomicrobiota; class Verrucomicrobiia; order Limisphaerales; family Palsa-1400; genus DASRLE01. Next base: position 76,786 of record CAWFAZ010000050.1, read on the forward strand.
TGTCATATATTTGTTTTAGCGCGCGCCGGTTGCGCCAGGGGCAAATCCACCGTGAAACGGCTGCCCCGGCCCTCGGCGCTTTCCACCCCGACCTGCCCGCCGTGGGCCGTGCAAATAGACTTGACAATGGCCAGCCCCAGGCCGGCCCCGCCGATTTCCCGCGAGCGCGCCTTGTCCACGCGAAAAAAACGCTCAAAAAGATGCGGCAACGCCCCGGCGGGGATGCCAATCCCAGTGTCAACAACTTCGAGAATCGCCTTGTTGTCGCGCGCGCGGACGTTGAGATGGATGGAGCCGCCCGGCGGGGTGTACTTGATGGCGTTGTCCAGCAGGTTGACCACCACTTGCTTGATGCGGGCGCAGTCGCCTTCCACGCTGACCTCCTGCTCGACATTGCAGTTGACTGAAACCCCCTTGTCTTCGGCCAGGAGGGACATCTGGTCGGCGGTGCCGGCGGCCAGACGCCCCAGGTCAAAGCGGCGCCATTCCTGTTGCGCCTCGCCGGCATCGAGACGCGCAATGGCGAAGAGCGTTTGGACGATCTTGGCCAGCCGATCGACTTCCTCCAGCGCGCTGCCCACTTTGTCCCGCAAGTCGGGCAGGGGGCGGGCTTGTTCGACGGCGCTTTCCAATTCGCCGCGCAGGGCGGTCAGGGGCGTGCGCAACTCATGCGAGGCATCGGCCAAAAAACGCCGGTTTTGTTCGAAGGCCTCGCGCAACCGGGAAATCATCCGGTTGAGCGCCAGTGACAATTGCTCCAACTCGTCTCCGGTGGGCGTGAGCGGCAATTGCCCGTCGAGGTTGTGCAAGGTGATCTGTTCGGCGCTGCGCGCGATTTGCACCACCGGCGCCAATGCCTGCCCAACCAAAATATATCCGCCCCCCACCGCCACCAAAACGACCACCGGCACCCCCAGCAGCAGCAAAAAAAGCAGGCGCGAGAGCACTGTGTCAATGGGCTGCATCGGCCCGCCGCTTTCGATGACGTACTCCCGGCCCGAGGGTGTTCGATACGCTTCGGCCACAATGAGCAGACGATTGCCGTCGGCCAGCAAGACGATGCGGGGCGAATCCCTGGCGGCGGCGGGCGGCAACCCGGCTGGATCAAAGGTTGCCGCGCGGCCCGAAGCATAGATGACGGTCCCGTCCCGGCGGCTCAGGCGGACAAACCGGTCGTAATTCTCCGGCGCATAGCGCGCCTTGATTTCATCGGCCACGAAGGGTTCGCCGGTTTTTTCCACGCCGGCCAGCAGCGAGGCGGCGATTTGCTGCGTGCGCCGCTGGAGCGATTCGGCGAGGCTCTGCTTGAGGTAATGGCGCAAGGCCTGGCACATGGTCGCGCCACAAATGAGGAAAACGCCGGTCAACAATCCCGCGTACCACATGATCAGGCGAAATCGAAGCGAGCGCGTGTTCATGGTTCAGCCTCGTCGCTCACGCAATAACCCGCGCCGCGCACGGTGCGGATGAGCTTGCGCGGGTGCGGGTCATCGACTTTGCCGCGCAGATGGCGGACATAGACATCGACGATGTTGGTCAGGCCCTCGAAGCTCTGGTCCCAGACATGCTCGATAATCATGGTGCGGGAAAGGACGCGGCCCACGTTGGCGGCCAGGTATTCGAGGAGCGCGTATTCCTTTGATGTCAAGTCTATCTTTTTTCCCGCCCGTTTTGCCTGCCGGGCCAGGCGGTCCAACTCCAGGTCGCCCACGCGCAGGACGCTGGCCCGGCTGGCCGGGCCGCGGCGGAGCAGGGCCTTGACGCGCACGAGCAATTCGGCAAAGGCGAAGGGTTTGGTCAAATAATCATCCGCCCCCGCCTCGAAATGTTCCACCTTCTGCGCGGTGCTGTCCCGGGCGGTCAGGATCAGGACCGGCGCCTCCTTTTTGGCGCGGCGCAGTCGGCGCAGAATCTCCGCGCCGCCGAGGCCCGGCAGCATGAGATCGAGGATCACCAGGTCGTAATCGCACGCCGACGCCATATCCCACCCGCTGGCGCCGTCATAGGCGACATCCACGGCGAAACTTTCGGCGCGCAAACCGCGGGCCACAAAATCCGCGACCTTCCGTTCATCTTCAATCACGAGCAAGCGCATAATCTTTATCTACCATAGAATGACGGCACGGGAATTAAAATGGCATGAATGGAACATTAAAATCCATTCAGAATCCAAATGTCGGCTGGCAAATCTTGGGAGAGCCACCACAATTTCGGCCTGCACCAGGGAATGGATTGCAACGGTTTTTCTTGACCAGCAGCCAGCTTTGAGTCAAGCTCACGGATAAAAGATCTTATGAGATTATATGTGGATGCGCTGGTTCTAGCCGTTCTGTGTACGTCCACCGCCATTGGGCAAATCACCAACTCTTTGCCGGGTCGGACGCTGAACAAGCTGTTGCCCGACTACCTCCGTCCATGTATCTATGCGCTCAATCAGGCCAATGGCTCGGTGCCAGGAACACTGCTGGCGATCAATTCCAGCAATGGGACGATCCTCAATGAGATTTCGCTCGACCTGAATCCCACCGACATGGTGATTACATCGGCGGGTGATGCGATCTATGTCATCAATGCCGGGAGCCGGACTATCTCCAAGGTGGATTTGACCACGTTCAGCGTCGTGGCTGAAGAAGCCATTTCCACCCCCAACACTTACAACCTTTCCAATCCCCTGCATCTGGCGGCAGGACGGTCAAACCTGGTTTACTTCACGGACGGCGGCTGGGCGCCGAGCATCACCACTTTCGATTACCTCAATAACACCAACGTAGCCGTGTATGACGACGGAAATGGAGCGGGCGGGATCACCGTTACACGCAACGGCGGCATCCTTTACCGTTGGCGGCAATACGGATGGGGCGCGGGCAACGTGAACTCTTGGGTGACACGTTACGATACGGTGACCAACGCCAACCTGACTCCGCTGGAGGATTCATTCACTTCCTGGCGGCGCGACCCCACGGATACCCCCATCTTTTTGGATGGCGCCGAGCGATGGGTTTTTAACAAGGAGCAAATGTTCGCGGCGACAAACGTATCTATTTTGCAGAATCAGTTTTCCGACAATATCTACGGGATTTCACTTGATGGCTCCATTGCGTTCGGTCCCACGGAAGTATTCAATACCCTAAATGGCAGCGTCCTCACCAACCTGCCATTTTCAACCACGGTTCAGACGTTGTCCGGCGACCAGACGAAACTGTTCCGCTACAATGCCGCGACCGCCAGCCTCGTGATTTATGACATGACCAGCATCGCGCCGGTGAGCGGGCCAAACATCGCGCCAACGCCTGCCGATGGTTCGGTCGTCAGCCTGCCGTTGACCAATCTGACATGGACGGTTTCGCCATTTGCGCTGGCCTATGATGTCTATTTTGGAACCAACCAGTCTTTGGTGGCGGGCGCGACGCAAACTTCCCCCCAGTATTTGGGGCGCGTCACAACATTGGAGCAGACCTTGTCCCAGGCCCTTTTTCCCCGAGCCACCTATTACTGGCGTGTGGATGTGGCGGGGTTTAACTCCACCAATATGGGTAGTGTCTGGTCGTTCACTGCTTCCACCTTGTCCATCAACCCTGCTCAAATCACATACAGCGCCATCGCCGGTTACAATCCGCCAGCCATGACGTTGAGCCTGACAAGTTCAGCGCCGGTTGCCTGGATGGGCGCGGTTACTGGTTCAAACTGGCTGGTTTTGAATCCAACGGCCGGAACCTCGCCCTCCGCGCCGAATATCACTTTCAATATCGCGGCCCTCCCGGCTGGCCAGTACACCAACAACATGGAATTCACCATGGGGGCGTTGAAGCTGGAAGTGCCAGTGACGATAAACATCAAGCCGCTGAACATCTTAAAAATGGCGGCCGACCGTCAGCGTCCCTATCTTTACGCTTTGCAATCGCCGCCGCTTTCAGGGCAGGACGGGTTGTTGCTTTTCATCAACACGACCAACGGCAACATTGACAACACACTGACGATTGGCATCAACCCCACCGACCTGACCATAAATTACGCGGAAGGGAAGTTGTACATCGCCAGTTGGACGGAGACTTGGACCTACGTCGTCGATTTGACCACGCAAACACTGCTTCCCTCACTCAACCTCGGCACGGACATTTACAAAATCAATGCCGGCCGGGCGGGGCGGGTGGTAACCGAAGGAGAAGACCAATGGATCGCCGTGAATATTGTGGATACGGACACTGGAACCGTTGTGGGAAGTTTCCCGTATGCCGAACGCGAAGGCGACGGGGAAGCCAATCCTTCCGGAACAGTTTACTACCATTGTGACAACGACATCTCCGATGCTCACGTCCACAAGTTCATCATGACAAATGACACGCCCGAGGAAGTCGCAGACAGCAATGAGCATCCATTTGGCACGCGAAATCTTGTCCTGTCCCCGGACGGCACCCGGCTTTTTTGGAACAGTTATGTGTATGACACCAATCTCAACGAACTGGGAAGCCTCGGCTCGGAAATTTACTCTTGCACCAGCAATGGCTGCGTTGCGTTTGCCGGAAGCCAGGCCTTTGACACCACGACGCTCCAGGCCATTTACAATCTGCCGGCGGCGAGCGCGGTTTCCTGTGTGGACGGACAGAATCAGTATTTCTGGTATTTTGACAGCACCACCGCCACGCTTGGCAGCATTCCATTGAGGGTGATTCAATCGCCGACGATAACCCAACAACCAGCCGCCAGCACCACCGTCGCCGCCGGCAGCGCGGTTTATTTGACCGTGACGGGCATCGGGCTGTCGCCGCTTTCCTATCAGTGGACCCTGGCCGGCACAAATCTTTCGGGCGCAACCAATTACTTCCTTTCGATCAACAACATTCCAACAGTGGAACAAGGGAGCTATCAGGTCATCATCAGCAATTCATTCGGCTCCGTCACCAGCGCCGTGGCCCAAGTGACTGTGCTGATCCCGCCCGCGATTACCAACCAGCCATCCGTCGTGACTGTTTTGGCCAACAGCAACGCCACCATGACCATTGGCGCGCTTGGGACGCCTCCGATGAGTTATCAGTGGTCATTTCAGGGCGCTGCGATTGCGAATGCCACGAACAACACTTTGACCGTCTCCAACGCCCAATCCATCAACGAAGGCTATTATCAAGTCACTCTGGCAAATAGTATTGGCACAGCCACAAGCCGGCCCATTCTATTGCGGGTATTGCCTTCCGCGGTGGTGATTGTTTCCGGCCCCGTTCCTGTTTCTGTTCCGGCCGGAAATCAAGCTGTTTTCAATGCCGGTGTGATTGGCAGCGCACCATTGACTTTCCATTGGTATAAAAATGGCGATCTCCTGCCAGGGGCGGTGTCATCCCAACTGGTCATTCCCAATGCACAAGCGGCCGATGCCGGCACATATCAACTGCTGGTTTCAAACTTTTTGGGTGCGGTCATCAGCGCCGGAGCAACCTTGACGGTGGTGCCAGCCAAGCCGTCGTTTGTCTTGCAACCGGTTCCAGCGGCGGCAGTGGCCGGCAGCAGGGTGGCTTTTGAAAGCCTGGCCATCGGTTCGGACAATGACTTGAATCCTATCAAATACGCCTGGTATTTTCAAAGTAATAAAATCACCGGGCAAACAGGCTCAAATCTGTTTCTGGCCTCAATTACAGCCGCCAATCAGGGCGCGTATTACGTCGTGGCCTCAAATTCCTATGGCACGGCCACGAGTGCCGTCGTCCAATTGACGGTTTATCTGCCTCCATCGTGGCAAACCGGGTTGTCGAATGAAGTTGTGGATGAGGGAACAACAATTGTATTGAGCGCAAACGCCAATGGCACAACGCCGCTGGCCTACAGTTGGAATTTTAATGCCACACAACTTTCAAATACTGCTGCGTCCCTTTCCCTGACAAAGATTGCACCGTCGCAGTCGGGATATTATTCGGTCACTGTCACAAATGAATATGGCAGCATCTCATCAACAGGCAGAGTGAGTGTTTTTCTGCCGCCATCTCAAGTCGTCGCCTGGGGCGATGATTCCGGCGGACAAACGAATGTGCCGGCCACTCTCAGCGATGCTGAGGCGGTTGTGGGTGGAGACTATCATTCGGTTGCCATCCGGCATGATGGGACCCTGGTTGGATGGGGATTTGATGATGACGGACAAATTGATGTCCCAACCAACTCCCTGCCTTTTGTGGCCGTGGCCGCCGGAGCAGATCACAATCTCGCCATCGCTGAAGATGGCAGCGTCGTCGCTTGGGGACTGGATGATTCGGGTCAAACTAATGTTCCCGGCACGGTGTCATCGGTGCTCAGTGTGGCTGCCGGGGAGGCCCACAGCGTGGCATTGCTGGCCTCGGGCGCTGTGGTTGCTTGGGGAAATGATGCGTATGGGCAGACGGATCTCCCTTCTGCACTTAAGCCAGGAGGTTATTGGAGTTACAGCGGCTCGTCTTGGATATGGGTGGTGGTCAATCCACCATCGGTCCAAATGATTGCTGCTGGACGCAATCACAACTTGGCGTTGCTTACCAATGGCACCGTGGTTGCATGGGGCGACAATGGTTTTGGCCAGGCGTCACCGCCGTCAACTCTGTCAAATGTTGTCGCCATCACCGTCGGTGATCTGCACAGCGCCGCATTGTGTTCCAACGGAACCGTGGTGGTTTGGGGTGACAACACGTTTGGACAAACCAATGTGCCTGCGGGCCTCTCAAATGTTGTGGCCATCGCCGCCGGTGATTTCCACACACTGGCGCTCTTGTCCAACGGGGCTGTTGTTGGATGGGGTGATGATACGTTTGGCCAACTGGACGTGCCGCCGAGCGTGACGAATGCCGTCGGGATTGCCTCCGGATATTATCACGGGTTGGCCCTTGTTCCATTTATTTCTCTCTTGCAAGCACACTTGACCCTCGACGGACTTGTAATTCAATGGAATGGGTCGGGTAATCTGCAATGGGCTCCCACGGTGACCGGACCTTATACCGATCTGCCGAGCCAGGGGAATAGTTGGACAAACGTGGATATGTCTGCTCCTGCAAAATTCTTCCGGCTACGCCGATGACAATTTCAACGCGCCTGCACACGGTAATATCTTGTGCTGTTTGTGGGGGCGCTGCTGTCGGTAAACGTGAGAGTCCCGCCTGTGCCGGATGCAGCCAAACCGTTGGCGCTCCAGGATGACCCGGCGCCCAGACTGTTGCTGGACTCGAGCTGGAAACTCCAGTTCGTCACCGTCGAGCAACCGATTTGGACGTTGGAGGCTGTCACCGATATTTGCGTGATGTGGAAAGGCGCCAGAGTCGGAAACGAAGCCGGATTCAGCGGATTTGTTCCGTTCAAATACTCGGTCAGGTTCGAAACGCCATCGCCGTCCGCGTCGTCCGGCCCGCGCGATTTGTCACTGGCCTCCCCAAGCGCATGGCCGAAATAAGCCAGCCGCCACCAGTCGGGAATGCCATCGGTATCGCTGAACACGTTGGCGATTTTGACAACCTGCACGCCGGAGACGCGCGCATTGTCCACCACCGGGATGAAAAGAATTTGCAATTGCGAGTTGGTCACGCTGTTCGTAAAGACGAGCGTGAGTGGCACATTCATCCCGCCCGCCGTCGCGTAAATATCGAAATTGGTCAGCACCTGCCGGCCCTGGATGAAGACGTTGAACTCGCGTTCTTTTGGGCCGCTCCAATACGTCTCCGCCTCCAGCAGTGTTATTTGGTAAACGCCTTCCGGGCAGTCAAACTGATAAAAAAATCCGTTGGTGCCCGTGCTGTAACGCTCGCGCTGATAAAGCGACTGCGCCGACGAGCATACGCCAATGATCGAATTGTTCAAATAACCGTTCGTGCCGCGCGAATAACCAAACGCGCCCAGCGTATAATTCGTGTCTTTCAGCCAGACATTTCCGCTGCAATCCGTCACGTTGGCCGGATTACCGCCGCTGACCCGCTGCGCATAACTCCCGGGAATGTTGAAGAACCAGACACTGACAGAATTGGTGGAAACATTCCCCGAAGTATCGGTGGCGCGCGCGCTGATGACGTGCGGCCCGTTGAGAAAATTGGAACTGTTCAGATTCAGGCTCCAGGAAGTTGTTCCCGCGGCGGTTGTCCAAATTCCGTTGTCCATTTGCACTTGAACACTTTGCAAGCCGACACTGTCGCTGGCCGTTCCTGATATTTGAAAATTTCCTGCAATCACCGCGCCGTTCGTCGGCGCCAGCACCGAAATTGTCGGCGGAACAAGGGTGCTCTGGGCCATCGTGTGGAATTGCATTTGCCAGGAAGAATACAGGGCGTTGCCTGAAACGGAATCAATGGCCGGGTTGGTGACGCGCACCGTTATCCACGTCAAACCCGGCCACCCCGCTGCGCTGGGGGTGAAGGTCACCGTGTCATTCGCTGCATTCACTGCCGACCAGGTGAACGAACCGCTGACTGGCGGGGTCGTGCCGAAGGCGGTTTGCACGCTGTTCGTGTTCATCGACTTGCTGAATTGCAGCACGATGGGTGAAAAGGTGGGCACATTGGTGGTCCAGTGCGCGGGGGAGTTGCTCATCACAACCGGATCAAGCGGCAGCCGCTGCGATTGCGCGATAAAAATTTTGGCGGTGGTGCCGGGCACGGTGATGGCGGGCGTTTGCGAGCCGGTGGTCAGCGTATATGTTTCGTTGGTGTTGAGCAAATTCACCAGCACGGTGCCCGTGGGATAAGTCAAAGTGCGGCTGGGCAGCGTCTGGCTGGAACTGGCCGCGTTGAGAACCACAAACACCTCCTGGGTGTTCAACACCCGGGAATAGGCAAATAATCCCGGGCCGCCCGGATTGTTCCATTGGTTCACATGCGTGCCGAGCGCAATGGCGGGATACAGGCGGCGGAAGTTGTTCAACTGGGCGACCCACAGGAACAGCGGATGAGTCATATTGAAATTGTCAACGCCCGGCGAACTGAGCGTTACAACACTGCCCGACGGGCCGTCTTTGAACAGCCCGGCGAACATGTCCTCGCGGTCATTCGGATCCGTGGTGCCATAAAACCCCTGTTCTGTCCCGTAATAAAGACAAGGCACGCCACGCGCGGTGTAAAGAAATGCCAGCGCCACCTCAAGCTCATTCGTGTTGCCGTTCGATTCGCTGCTGCTGAGAAAACGGGGATTATCATGGTTGTCCAGAAAGGTCACCAATTGCATCTGCGCCGCCGGATCATAATAGGCTTCAACGGCATCATAATGATCTTCGATCTGCGCTGTCGCACCGCTGGCTGTGGCAAAAACGCTGTTGACTATATAATAAAGCGGATAATCCACGGCTGAATCAAATTCAAACGGCCCGCCGTCCTCCGTTCCGGTATAAGGACCGACTGTCGTATCGGAACCGTTATCAGCCTCGGCGAACATGAAAAAGTTGGTGTTGCCATTGGTCGCCGCGTAGGAATGAATCGCCGGGCAGAAGCTCTGCCAGCATCCCATATCCACTTCCAGGGCCGTATCAACCCGGAAGCCGTCAAAGCCGGCCTGCGCAATCCAGTATTCGTAAATCGCGGCCATGTTCGAGCGCACATACGGCGTCTCCGTCCGGAAATCATTCAGGCCGTCCAACCAGCCCAATATGACCTGATTCGTGTCACTGAAACTGTCAATATTCCCATAGTTATGGAACAGATTGGTCAGTGATGGATTGGTTGTGCTGAGATTGAAAGGAGCCGGGTACGTTTTCGAGTTGTTCACATAACTCAGAGTATAGCCGGTCGGGTAATTAAAGTTTGGATAACCCGACCCGCTGCCTGTGACAAGGTCCCCTGCGTGGTTTACAACAATGTCATCAATGACCAGCAACCCGCGGGCATGCGCCGCCTGCACCAGGGCTTGCAAGTTGGAGAGCGTGCCCCAATGCGGCGCGACCTCGTAGAAGTTCCAGGCGGAGTAGCCGTGAAATTGCCCCTCCGTGTTCAGCACAATCGGTGAAATCCAGATGGCCGTTGCTCCCAGCGCCTTGATATAATCCAGTTTCTGTTCGATGCCCTCGAAATCCCCGCCGTGGACCCCCGTGGGATTGCCGGGAGCGTAAGTGCCTTCCGCATTATCGTTGTTCGTATCCCCGTCGTAAAAGCGGTCGGTAATGATCTGGTAGATGCTTTGCCCCTGCCAGAAGCGGTTGCTGGTTTGCGCGTGTGCGTTGCCCGCAAAAAGAAAGCCCAGCCCGGCCAGAACACAGGCGGCGGCGTGGGAACGGCACGAACGCAAAGACAGATTCATACAAGCACTATATCATCAACCCACTCAAAGGGTTACCGCACATTCATGCGTTCCTTGCCCTTGGACCTGACCCTCATTGGGCAGACTGGAGAAAGGCGGAGGTTCAAAGCGTCTTGATGCCACTTTGTCTGGCGGCGGCGATCAAGGCTGCATCACGGGTGGCCAACGGGAGCTTTCGGCGCAGGGCGACTTCGAGATAGGCGGCATCATATACCGTGAGTCCGTGTTTTTCGGCCAGTTCTGATATTTTGTCAAAGGCGGCTCTGGGTGCTGCTTCGTCCACCGTCAGGCCCAATGCGTCCAGCGTGGCCAACGCGGCTTTTCTTTGCGCGGCGGAAAGCCTGTTCCGCCGCTGCGCCATGAGAAGGACGTTGGCCATCTCCAAAAACCAGAAGGATGGCACCACAGCGGCGCCGCCGGAGGCGATTTCGTTCAGCAATGTGTCGGTTTCCTCTGTGGCCTGGCTTTCATGCACCCAGCTAAATCCCACGGACGCATCAACGACAAAGCCGGCTCTCAAGGACGCCCCTCCTCAATCCAGGATTTAATATCCGCGGCGGTGAGTCTTGGCTTTCCCTTGTTCCGGACGGCGATTTGGCGGCGGAGTTCCCGAAGGCCCTCCACAGATTTGCGAATGGCGCTCAAATTTCGCGGCCCTTCAGGCACCAGCCGCGCGACCGGTTTGTCATGTTTTGTGATAATGACCTCTTCGCCTCGGGCCACTCGCGCCAGGAGTTGTCCGAATCGGGTCTTCGCTTCAAATGCAGTCACATTGCCCATGATCAATATCAGTCAAAATTAACCAGTTATTAGCTAATTTAGCAGACGAACACCAGAACTGCAAGCGCAGAAGAGGAGGTCCGGAAGGGGGTTGCGGCGGACGCCGGGTTTCGTTACGCTGGGGTCATGAGTTTTGCTGCGCTTGGGCAGTTTCCCCAATATCGCCCGCGACGGTTGCGGCAGTCGGCGGCGTTGCGCCGCCTGGTGCGGGAGACCTCGCTGCGGGCCGGCCAGTTGGTTTTGCCGTTGTTCGCCCGCGCCGGCCGAAAGGTGCGCGAACCGGTCGCGTCCATGCCGGGGGTTTTTCAATTGTCGCCGGACGAGGTTGTGCGGGAAGCGGCGGCGGCACAGGCGGCGGGGGTGGCGGGGGTGATTCTGTTTGGGATTCCCGAACGGAAGGATGAAAAGGCTTCGGGCGCTTATGCGGCCAATGGCATCGTGCAGCAAACGGCGCGCCTGCTGAAGAGGGGGCTGCCCGAATTGCTGGTATTGACAGATGTCTGCCTGTGCGAATACATGAGCCACGGCCATTGCGGCATCATCGGGAGGAACAAAGGCCGGGGAGTGGACAATGATGCGACTCTGGCGTTGCTGGCCCGCACCGCCCTGAGCCACGCGGAGGCGGGAGCGGACGTCGTTGCGCCGAGCGATATGATGGATGGCCGGGTGGCCGCGATCCGGCAGGCGCTCGACCGGCACGGCTTTTCCGAAACGCCCATTCTTTCTTATGCGGCGAAATTCGCCTCGGCTTGGTACGGGCCGTTTCGGGAGGCGGCGGAGTCCGCGCCGAAATTCGGCGACCGGCGCGGGTATCAAATGGACGGGGCCAACGCCTTGGAGGCCTTGCGCGAAGTGGCCCTGGACATCCAGGAAGGGGCGGACATGGTCATGGTCAAGCCGGCGCTGGCTTATTTGGACATTTTGCACCGGGTCAAGATGGAATTCGGCTATCCGACGGCGGCTTACGCGGTGAGCGGGGAATACGCGATGATCAAGGCGGCGGGGGCCAAAGGGTGGATTGATGAACGCGCTGTGACGCTGGAGTCGCTGCTGGCCATGCGGCGGGCCGGGGCGGATTTTATCGTCACTTACTCGGCGACGGAAGCGGCGCGTTGGTTGAAGGAGGGTTGACCCGCGCCTCAAATGCCGCCGGATTTCTTGAGCATAAGCAATAGAAGCAAAATGACGGCAATGCCAATGACGATGATCACCCCGATGAAAATCTTTGTGCCGGTGTTGCTTTTCTTGGGAAAGGCGGCCTTGTCGAAACTGACGGTGGTGGACGGTTCCTGGCCCAGCTTGACGCCCTGGGGGGGGATGACCATGGTTTGCTGAGGCAGTTTCTTGGGCGCGGCGGGTTTGGCGCTGGGCTCTTCCAGGCGCATCTCGACCTGCCCCAGACGCAGGATCTGGCCGGGTTTCAAGGAGGCTTCCCCCGTCACCTGATGTCCATTGATAAATGTGCCGTTGGTGGAATTAAGGTCGCGAACAACAATGTCGGCCCCGCGCAACAAAACTTCGCAATGATGGCTGGAAACCGAACCCTCGGGAATGGCAAAAGTATTATCGTCCACACGACCGATGGTGGTTTTGTCCACCGTCAGTTCATGAGCTTTGCCCGTCAATCCTTCGCTAAGAATAACTAGTCTTGCCATATCGGCGTCGCTGATTATGTCTGTTCAAGCCTGCAAGTCAAACCGTTTTTCTGTCAAATGTTTTCGTTCGGGACGGGGAAAACCTTACGCGCGCGGAGGGAGGGGCGGCATCAGGATCTCTGAATCATATCGCGAAATTGGGCGAACAACGGGGTGGAATCGTGCGGCCCCGGGGATGCTTCGGGATGATATTGCACGCAGAAGACGGGCTTGTGCTTGTGGCGCAGGCCCTCGACGGTCTGATCGTTCAGGTTGATGCGGTCGATCACGACGCCCTCCGGCAGGCTCTTCGGATCGACGGCGAAGCCGTGGTTCTGCGAGGTGATTTCGACCCTGCCGCTGGCGAGGTCTTTGACCGGCTGATTGCCGCCGCGATGGCCGAACTTGAGTTTGAACGTTTTGCCGCCAAAGGCCTGGGCGACAATCTGGTGGCCGAGGCAGATGCCAAAAATCGGCACGCCGCTCTTGATCAAATCGGACACGGCTTGTATGGCGTAGTCCAGCACCGCCGGATCGCCTGGTCCGTTGGAAAGAAAAATGCCGGCGGGTTTGTATTGCAGCGCCTGGGTGGCCGTGGCGGTCGCGGGCACGACCTGGACCTTGAAGCCGTGCTGGCGCAGACGGCGCAAAATATTGTATTTCATCCCAAAGTCATAGGCGACAATGGGAATGTCAGCAGGAGGCAGGGGGGAAGGCGCAACGGCATTGTCGGAGCCGCGCGGTAACAGGAACGGGCCGCTCTGCGCGTCCTTTTCATCCCATAAAAACGGCTCCCGATGCGTGACGATTTTTACGTAGTCCATCGCCCCCAGGCCGGGCCAGCTTCTGGCGCGGGCCACGGCCTCCTCCGGCGCAATGTCCTCCGTGGCAATGAAGCCGTTGAGAACGCCGCGGACGCGAAGCTTTTTGGTCAGGGCGCGGGTGTCGATGCCCTGGATGGCCGGGATGCCGTTTTTTTCCAAATACCCGGCGAGGGAGAATTGCGCGCGCCAATTGCTGACCACGGGGGAAAGTTCGCGAATGACGAAGCCGGCGACGTGCGGCTGCCAGGATTCGACATCCATCTGATTGACGCCGTAATTGCCAATGAGGGGACAGGTCATGGTGACAATCTGGCCTTTATAGGAAGGATCGGTCAAAATCTCCTGGTAGCCGGTCATGCACGTGTTGAAACAAACCTCGCCGCAGGCTTGGGCGCGGGCGCCAAAACCCCGGCCTGGAAAGACCGAACCATCCTCGAGGGCTAAAATCGCATTCATCAAAAAAGTCCGCCTTCGCTGCCTCATCCGCTCCAGCCGCTGATGACGAAATCCTAATGACCAATGAGGGACCGCAGCCGAAATGACTAATGACAAAATCCTAATGACCAATCAACCCCGAAAGCTTTCGGGGTCAATGCCCAAATGACCCAATGACGAAATTTCGTCATTCGAGCTTCGTCATTAATTGGTCATTCGTGCTTGGACATTCGTCATTCTCTTTGGCCTGGAAATTATTTCTTCTTCGCTTCATCGAGCTTGGCGATCATGGCCGCAGGCCCGCCCGCCAGGTATCCCACCTGGTTCCAAACGACTGTTCCATCCGGTTTCAAGACGACTAAAGTGGGGTAACCGCTCACATGGTATTTTTCCTGCAATGCCTTGTTGGCCGCCTTCAACTCGGCGGATTGCTGTTTCTGCGAGGGAAAATCGACCTCGACCAGCACCAGGTTTTTCCCGGCGTAGCCGGTGAACTCGGATTTTGAAAAAGTTTCCTTGTCCAGCTTTTTGCACCAGCCGCACCAATCAGAGCCGGTGAAATCGAGCAGGACCAATTTGTTTTCCTTTTTGGCCTGGGCTGTGGCATCGGGGACACTGGTCAGCCATTGGGCATCGGCGGCCAGCAACTGGCCGGTCATAAAACAAATGAGCAGGGCGAATATAATTTTTTTCATGGCGTGTTGTGAATTAATTGTTTGGCAACCAGAGGTGAATCTGCACCCACTTTGCCTCCGGCGCAACCAAAAACCAGCCAAAGATTTTCTCAAGAGAAACCCGCCCCGAAAAAAACAGTGGAATTTTCGACATTTTGAATAGCCACAACATGTTGTCAACAAGGTATTTACAAAAGAACGTTGAAGCTGGTATTGACAAAAACGCTGAAATTGGGAAAGCATCCGCCGCCGCAACGGCCATGGCATCCTTCCCGGTTTCTCTTGGAGCGTGTTTTAAAAATCTCATTTTTTTAACGCCCCGGCTCGGCAGGAGCCTCGCCCTGCCGCTAATGGCGGCCCGCGGAATCTTTCATGGCCCCGGCATACGGTTTTCCGTCAACAAAAACTTGCCGGATGCTCGCGCGCCCGGACGCGGACGCGACCGAACCCCGATTCCGATTATTGGGAGCAACCATATCCACCCACGGTGGGGTGAGACTCCGTCGAACCCTAACTTCATCCCAAGAAACCGAGTCACGGCTCGACAGAGTCTCGCCCTGCCGATTTTGATTTTATCACGCGACGACAGGCCGCCAGCCGTCGACGATCTGAATAGTCACAAATAAAGATGCAGCCGTAGAATGTCTCGTCGGCGAGACACCGACGAATGCGACCGAGACGGTCGCGCTCCCCAAGACCGAACAGCATACGGCTACATTTATGTTTAAAATGTTCTTATGTTCAGTTTCATGGATGTTTTTCGTTGTGGGCTCTCAAAAGCGCGCTGGTCAAATAGAGCGCCCCAGGCAGCATCAAGGCCCAACAGAACCAATTCAGCCCTCTCCGGGAATTCTCAATGGGAACGCAAAAAAGACACCATCCAGCCAGTGACAGGATGCCTCCGGCCAGTTCCCATCGCCACCCGGCGAGAATGCCAATCATCATCATGGCCAGCGCGAGGAAGCCAACCTGGACCGCTGCCGGCTGCGCAAAGGGATTCGGCATCCCTTCACCAATGGCGAGAAACACAACGATAACGACCAGCAACGCGCCGATGATCCGTGCCGTCCACCGGCACGCGGCGGCCAATGGTTGATTTTTCATAGTCATCATTTCAGGTATCCTTCCAGACGCTTGACGAGCAGTTGGTCGCAACGGTCGCGGGAAATGATCCCGATGCTCTGGTAATCGGGATGATGCGAGTTTTGCATGTCCACAATCACCCATTCGCCCTTGCGGTCGCACACCACGAAATGCACGAAGCCCTGCTCCGCGTTTTGCGGATTGAAAGCGTAGTCCGCGTAAAGCGCGTAGTCGGCCGCGGGCGGATTGGCCCGGACAAAATCCCGGAACTCGCGCGCCAGATCCCACAGCGCCTTCAGTTCGTTCGGGTCGGCCATCGAAGTTTTGAGGAGAATTGTCTGTTCGGCCTGGACGGCTTTGCACAAGCCCGCTTGATTGAGCAGCCGCACGACGTTGGTCGCGCTGGGGACGCTGGCCTTGTTCCCGCCAATCCGCGCCGGATAAACCAGCAGCGTCGCGCCGGGCAGCGCTTGTTTCATCGCCTTCTGGCGTTCGGGAAGGGCGGCCCTTTCATTCTCGGGAGGCAGGCCGCTCCGCTGATCCATGATGGCCGCCATCTTGCCCGGTTTGGCCGCCTTGGCGGTTTCTTCGTTGAGGCCGAGTTGCGGACTCAGCCGTTCGACGAGCAGAACGGACATCGTCATCGGCTCCGGATGTTCCATTTTCTTGAACGCTTCGTCCTGCGGCGTCTGACGGTCCGTCCAGACGACCGCGCCGGTTTGATCCACGACGACCGCGCGCAGTTCATTCAACCCGGTTTGACGATTGCCATTGTATTCGGCGTAAAGCGCGTAGCCGGTGGTGATCGGATTGGTCTTCACAAACGCGCCAACGGCGGCGGCCAAACTTTCCAAATTCGTTTCAGCCGGTGTGAACGGGGTTTTTCCAAGCTCAATGTTTCTCAATCCCTGCTGTTCGAGAAGCACGCCGACCACCTCGGTCACGCGGTCCCACGGCTTGCCCGCCAGGCGCACGGGCAGGATGGTCAGCGAGGCGTCCGGCCCTTTGGATTTCATCAACTCCAGCCGCTTCTGCTGCTCCGGCGCCATGCCGGCTTGTGGCGCGGCGGCAACCGGGAAACGACTGATGCACACCGCGAGCAGGACCATTGACATCGGCATGGCCGCCGCGCGGAATGAACGGATTGCTGTGATTGGATTTTTCATAGTTTTGCTTCTGTAGTTTGCGATTTGATTTGCTTCATATTTCTTTTTCATCTTGTCCGAAGATTAACACCGCTTGCGGAAGAGGCGTTAATTGATAATACTTTCGCCAACATCGTTTGGCTCAATGAACGTCCACCACCTCGAACTGTTTTATTACGTCGCCCGGCACGGCGGCATCATGCCGGCGGTGCGGAACATCCCCTATGGCATCCAGCAGCCGGCGGTGAGCGCGCAGGTGGCGCAACTGGAGGAATTTCTGGGCGTGACACTTTTTCAGCGCCGGCCCTTCGCGCTGACGCCGGACGGCGAAAAACTTTACGAGTTCATCCGCCCGTTTTTTTCCAACCTCGATAAAATGGCGGCCGAATTTCAAGGGGGGCAGGCGCGGCATTTCCGGATTGGCGCCTCGACGATTGTGCTGCGCGACCATCTGCCGCCGTTGCTGCAAAGCGTGCGCAAGAAGTTTTCCGGCCTGAAGGTTTCGCTGCGGGACGATTACCAGGCGCAACTGGAGGCCCTGTTGCAACAGGACGAAGTGGATTTGGTCATCACATTGATCGGGCGGAAGGCGCCGGCCGGATTTCATTCCCTGGTGTTGATGGAACTGCCGCTGGTGTTGCTGGTGGAAAAAAACAGCCGCATCAAGTCGGCGGAGGGATTGTGGCGGCGCGACAAGATTGACGAAGCGCTCATCTGCCTGCCGGCGCACGAAACGCTTTCCAGGGATTTTCAGGCGCAACTCAACAAGCTCGGCGTGGAGTGGTTTCCAACCATCGAAGCCAGTTCGGCGGACATGATTGAAAATTATGTGGCGGGAGGACTCGGTGTCGGCTTGTCAGTGGCGGTTCCCAGGAAAGAGCTTTCGCCGAAAGTGCGCGCGGTGCCGCTGCCGGGATTTCCGCCGGCGCTGATCGGCGCGTTGTGGCGCCGCAAGATGACGCCCCTGCTGAAGGCATTTCTGGATGAAGCGAAGGCGCGGGCGCATGAGTTGATGTGAGGCTGCGGAAACACCCTCCTGCATCTTATTTTCTGGAATTCTGTCACGGAAAAGCTCGGGAATATCGAAAAATACGTTGCGATCGTTTTCGATTCCCGCGCCGATGGGTGTCATTTGAGGATCAGTTCTCTGGACAAATTCGCGCTTGATTTGCTGTGTGTTAGACGATACTGTCTTACAGGATGAAAACTGTAAGCGTTCGTGAGTTTTATCATAATGCCGGGCTGGTGGACGGATTGGCCGAAGGGAGACAACTGGTCGTCACCGCAAACGGCAAGCCCAAGTTTGTAGTCAGCAAGGGCGCAACGCCAAGGATGACGCGCAAACTTGCGGAAGCGCGAGCCATTGGCAACCCTGATGGCTCGAAGTTCGACGGAACCGCATTTCTGGCATCGCTCAAGAAATGAAATTGTATGCGGACACGTCGTGGTGGCTCGGGTACAAATGCCGCCGCGATACCCATCACTTGGCGGCATTAAGCCTTTTTGATTTGCGAAATCTGGTCCGCGAAAATCCCCTCCCCGCGCATGCGTGACCCGAAACGCGGATCGTTGAGTTTCCACCACGATGTCACCCTTAACGAACATCCTTAAGGAACATCACTTTCCATTGATCGCCGACGCGTTTGAGCGTAAGCGGAGAGAAAAGCGTGTGGCCGTCGTTAAACTGGTTTTGAAACCATAGGGTCACTTCGTCCGGCGTGGTGTTTTCGGTGAATACAAGCCTGGATGCCTCGATCTTTGAGATCAGTGGTTGAAACCCTTTGGAGATGTCGTCCACAAAGGCAGCCGCATTCGCATTAGTCTGATCGGCCTCCACCATTAAAACTTCCGCCAGCTTGTCCTTGTTCCCCGCCTTGATCGCCCACGCGAAAGTGCCGGCTGCCGCTTCCGGCGTGGCGCTGCCGGAGTCAGCCCAGGCGCTGCTGGGCAGAAGAGGCGCAAGAGTTTGCTGCCGATCCGTGACGAGCTTGGCAAGATCCTGATTCTGTTGGCGCAACCGCCCCACCTCGCCTCGCAAGCGCAACAGTTCACTTGTCGGCTGACTGGCCGGTGGCTTGCTCTGTCTGGCCTCGGCGAGCAATTTGGAGAGACGCTCGTTCTCGGCGCCAAGTGACGCCAACTGATCAACCTGCTGGCGCAACGATTGGTTTTCCTCGCGCAGTTTCACCTGGGCGCGGTGTTGAATTACCAACGGAGTCCCTATGCCGGCAATGATGATGGTGACGATGAGAGTTTTTTGCAGTGTAGTCATGGCGATGGCCTTGAGTGCTGTTGCTGTTGTAGCAACAGTTGTTCCGGCGAGAGTGGCGGCACTGGAAATAGTGGCGGCTAATCCGATCGGAGCCGCTTGCACCGCGTTGGCAGAGAGAAGAACCGCGAGTGCGTCGGCTGTGGCCGTGATTCCGCGCTGGGACAAAAGATCGCGCAGCTTGTCAAGCGCGCGCGAAACCCGCTTTTGGGCAGCATCATCGCTCACGCTGAGCGCTCGGCCGACAGACACCAAATCCTGATCCTTGAAGAATCGCATCACCAATGCGTCATGGTCAGGTTCCGGCAGTTCGCTCATGATCTCGTCCAATACAGGACTCAACTGGTCCCAGTCAGGGTTGATCCCAGATGTCGGGTTGAGTTGTTCCATAGCCAGCTTTTCACGCGAACGCCGGCGGAATTCATTGCGCCGGAGATTCAGCGAGACGTTTCGAGCGCTACGGCAAAGCCAGCCTGCCAACGAAGCGTCTTGCTGCAATCGCGGCCACAACGAACACGCGTCCTGTGCCAGGCTGACAAACACGGTCTGGGCCACCTCGGCGGCCGTGTCGGGCGAATTCACCTGCCGCAGTGCGGAAGAATAAACAAGGTTTGTATGCCTCTTGACGATTTCCGTAAATGCGCTTTCGGCTCCGTGCTCTCCGTATTCGCGCAGGAGCTCGGTGTCTGATTTCGCATGCATCTCACCTATCTTATACCCTGCTGCGGTAAAATCCGACAAACTTTCTGCGCACCAAGGCAGCCGCATCCAGAAGGCTCAAAAGCCGAGCCCCAATTGCGCCCCCTGCGGCCTGCGAAATGCGGCGGTGGACAACTCAGGCCCATCCTCAGGCAGGCCCGCCTTGCGGCGCGCGACGTGGAACATTTGCGAAATCTGGTCCGCGAAAATTCCTTCCCCGCGCATTCGGGAGCCGAAACGGGGATCGTTGAGCTTGCCGCCCCGGATGGCGCGGATGCGGTTCAATACTTTGTCCTTTTTTCCGGGGACATTTTGTTCCAGCCATTGTTCAAAAATCGGCGCGACCGTCAGCGGCAACCGCAGGGTTTCCGTGTACGCCCAGCCGGCTCCGGCGGATTTCGGCGGCGGCCAGGACGGACGGAATCTCGTGATCGTTCAGGGCCGGGATGACCGGGGCGACCAGCACACCCACCGGCACGCCCGCCTTCGCCAAAGCCTCCACCGCCGCCAGCCGCATCTTGGGGGATGCCGCCCGCGGTTCGAGTTTTCGAGCCAGCTCGCGATCGAGCGAGTTGATGGAAAGATGAACCGTCACGGCATGGTGGGCCGCCAGTTCCCGCAGCAGATCAATGTCCCGCGTCACCAGGTAATTTTTGGTGATGATGCTGACTGGATTCCTGAATTCGGCCAAAACGGCCAGGCATCGGCGTGTCAATTGCAGCCGGCGCTCAATGGGCTGGTAGCAATCGGTCACGCCGCTCATGGCCAGCGTTTGTGGTTTCCATTTGGGCGACGACAGTTCGCGCCGAAGCAGTTCGGGCGCATTTTCCTTCACCATGATTTTCGTCTCGAAATCCAGACCGGCTGAGAAACCCAGATACTCGTGGGTGTTGCGGGCGTAGCAATACGAACACCCGTGCTCGCAACCCCTGTAAGCGTTCAGGCTGGCATGGAACGGAATATCGGGACTGTCGTTGTAACTGATGATGCTCTGGGAAAGATCGCGCAGAAACTGGGTTTTCGGCGACGGATCCTCCCCGGGATTCCAATCCTCATCCCGCTCCAATCGGATTTTTTCAAAGCGATTGGGCGGGTTCGACGCCGCGCCGCGCCCTTTGAAGGGAACAGTCGTTGCCATACTGGAACAAATGGCAGGCGCGGCGCTTGTCAAATTCTTATTCAATCGGGGGGCGAGACTCTGTCGAGCCGTGACTCGATCGAGATGGGGTTCGACAGAGTCTCACCCTGCCGTTGACGATTTCGAATCTTTCCGCCATTTTTCGAACATGGCTGGCAACGCTCCTTATGATGACATCGGACGCAAACATCCTGCTCGCGAGGCGTTCATATCTATTCCGGCCAGCCGACGATTGTTTTCCTCACCGTTTGCGCGGAAGATCGAAAATCGTGGCTGGCCGACTCCGTTGTTCACCTACATCTCCGGGCCGCATGGCAATCCGCACAGACATGGTTGGTGGGTTATTATCTGCTGATGCCGGACCATCTGCATCTTTTCTGCGCCCCGCATGATTTGAATTTTACCTTGGAGAAATGGGTGACATTTTGGGAACGGCAATTCCGGCGGTTGCATAAGGACACGAATTGCCGGTGGCAATCGAATCCATTTCATCATCGCCTGCGACGTGAAGAGAGCTACGCGGAGAAATGGAATTATGTTCGTGAAAACCCATTGCGCAAAGGTCTTGTGAAAAGCCCTGATGAATGGCCGTATCAAGGAATGATGAACACTCTCCGCTGGTAATTTCAAATACGGTGGGGCGAGACTCTGTCGAGCCGTGACTCGATCGAGATGGGGTTCGACGCCCCCGTCGCCGTAGCGGCTATGGCGCGCCAAGGGAGACTCACCCTGCCTTG
>CAWFAZ010000051.1:0-213771 GCA_963813995.1 uncultured Verrucomicrobiae bacterium
AAGTGCAGAATACAGTTCTGGTTGACGAAATGGTCAGAGCTTATTTTACCGCGGTTGGTGTCGATCTAAGCCCTCCGAAAATTGTCTTTTTCAACGATCGCCTGGGTGAGCTTTTGGTGCGCGCCTCCCTGGAGGATTTGGAAATCATTGAACAGGCCGTTGAACTGCTGAATCAGGCGCCTCCGCAACTGACGATTGAGGCGAAGTTTGTGGAACTGACCCAGGATGACAGCCGCGCCCTTGGCTTTAGCTGGTATTGGGGAAATACTTTGGTCAATAATGGTGCCATTGGCGTCCAAGGCGGAACAGCCCCTTCCTACCAAAACCCCACCGGCAGCACCGCCAATCCAAGCGGCATTTTTCCCGGCCCCGGCGGAACAGAAGCCATTGCCGCGTCGGCTACGGACAATTTGTTGACGCCAGGTTTGGGCCCGAACAGTGCGTTTAATTCGATTACCACACAAGGCGCCTCGGCAGTCGCAATCCCGACGGTGGCCACCATTACCGGAATTATGACCGACCCCCAATTTCAGGTGGCGATCCAGGCCATACAGCAGCGCACGGGAGCGGACCTTCTCTCCGCGCCAAAGGTCACAACTTTCAGTGGCCGCCAAGCTCATATCGCCGCCCAGGACTTGGCGACCATCGTTACCAGCGCCAGCCTGACGACAACCAGTTCCTCCACCACCGGCTTGGTCGGTGGCACGGGCGTCGTTACCCCCACGATCACTTACAATACAACGGCTTTCGGCCTCGGCCCCGCCTTCGACGTCATGCCAACCGTTTCGGCGGACGGCTATTCCATTCAAATGGTTTTGTTGCCCAGCATCTTGGAATTCATCGGCTACGACAGTCCCGGGTCCTTCGTGCCTACAGCCGAAGCGGCGGCTGGCAGCACGATTGGCGTCCCGCTCGTGGCGGTGCTTCCTCTGCCCCGTTTTCGTGTTCGCGAAGTGGTCACAACCTGCAATGTGTGGGATGGGCAGACGGTCGTCCTCGGTGGAATGATTTCCGAGAACATTACCAAGGTTAAAAGTCAAGTGCCTGTTCTCGGCGACCTGCCCCTCATCGGGCGCTTGTTTCGGAATGAGTCCACCGGCAGTGCGAAAGATAATCTGCTGATCTTTGTCACCCCGACGATTATCGATCCCGCCGGGAATCGCGTGCATAACGATGATGATATGCCGTTTGCGCGCAACTCGATTCCACCACAACCGCCGGCGGCGGCACAATAAGGCGGTGCGCGGATTCATTCATTTGGCATCTGAAAACTGCGCCGGGCTGAAGTCGCGCGAAAAATGACCTTCTTTCATGCAAAATGGCCCCACATTTGAAGCCTCAGCCGCTCCGGGGCGGCTTCTCATTATAGATGGCCACGCCTACGCTTACCGCGCTTTTTTTGCCATCCGGTCGCTCTCCTCTCCCACCGGCCAGGCGACGAACGCGATTTATGGCTTTATCCGCATGCTGGCCAGGGTGCGGGACCGCGTGCGCCCTTCTCATGCCTTGGTGATTTGGGATGGCGGCCTGGCCCGGGAGCGGATGACGCTGCTGCCCCAGTATAAAGCGCAACGCCGCGAAATGCCTCCGGATTTACGACTGCAACTCGATCCAATCGTTGCATATTTGCGCGCGGCAAACGTCTTTTCCTATCTCAAGGAATCTTGCGAAGCCGATGATTGTATCGCATCCATTGCGCGCCAGGCGACGGGAGGGGGCTTGGACGTCGTCATTGCCAGTTCGGACAAGGACTTCATGCAATTGGTTTCTCCCAAAGTCAAATTGCTCAACCCACACGATAAATCCGACACCTTGTGCGGAGTGGAAGACGTCAAACGCAAAACAGGCGTGGAACCCACGCAAATAGTCGATTGGCTGAGCCTTATCGGCGACTCCGTTGACAACATCCCCGGTGTGCCGGGAGTTGGCCCGAAGACTGCTACAGATTTGCTACGCCAGTTTGGCTCCATCGATGAATTGTTTCGCCGACTGCCCGAAGCCGGGTCGGATCGGCTGCGGGAGAGTTTGCGGGCATCCGCGGAATTGGTGCGCCGCAATCAGCTACTGGTTCGTTTGAAGGATGAGACGCCGTGTGAGGTGACCTTGGAGGCTCTGACTGTTAAACCCGGTGACGACGATGCATTGCGCGAGCTCTTTTCGGGCTGGGGTTTCAGAACCCTTTTGTCCGAGCTGGAACAAGCTCGTGGCAAGGCGGCGGATTTTTTCAATGGAACGGGCGGGGACGATTGTCAGGCCGCCAACCTTCTCGCACGAGGCCAAGGCCGATGAACACGGTAAAGATCAAAGAAGGCATGGACAAACGCAAAGCGTTTTGATACAGAATATTAAAAATATGTTCGCAATATTTCGCATTCCAAAAAGTCTCTGGACGGGGGGTGCTCTCCTTGCCTTTTCGATGGCGCTTTTCGGGCAAACTTCTGTCACGAGCCAAGGGACGGAGTTTTCCATTTTGGGCAGCCTTCCGGGCGATCAGGTGCTGCCCTCCCTTTCATTGTCTCCCTCCGGCGGCTGCATCGCCTGGCAGGACAATCAGATTGACCACAAGGGAGGCGGCATTGGCGCAAGCCTTCTGAATACCAGCTTCAATGCGGGCCATGCCTTCCGTGTCAACAAGGTCATTACCGGAAACCAGTTCAAGCCCCAGGTGCAATTGCTGGCCAATGACAATATCATCTTTGTCTGGCAAGGCAGCGTGACCGTGGGCGGAAAACCCAATATTTACGCGCGTTTCGCCAAAAACCCGGCCAAAGGTGCCACAGCCTACGGCACCAACTTCTACACCTCCGACATCCAGGTGAATACTTTTACGGCCGACCAACAAGTTGATCCCGCCGTGGCCGCTTTGCCCGATGGCAGCGCGATCATCACTTGGGCCAGTTACGGTGAGAACGGCAGCGGCAGCATGTGGGGGGTTTATGCCCGCAGGCTCACCGCGGCCGGCAAAGCCATTAAGGCCGACAACGACGGTTCCACCAAACAATTCCTCGTCACCCAATACACCAGTTACAACCAGCGCAACCCGGCCGTGGCCACCCTGGCTGGCGGAAACTACGTCATCGCCTGGGTTTCCGAACAGGAACGCTCCGCCAACAGTGTCGATGTTTACGCGCGAATTTTCACTCCCGCCGGGGTTCCTGTTACGGACGAAATAGCGGTCAACTCGGGCACAAGCGTTTGTCATTCTCCGGCGGTGGCGCCTCTGAACGATGGAGGATTTACTGTTGTCTGGGCGCAGCAGGATGCCGTGGTGGTGACCAATGGTTGGGACGTTTGGGGGCGCGCCTTTTCAGCTTCCGGCTTGCCGGAAGTCAGCGACTTTACGATCAACACCCACTTGTACGGCGATCAGTACGCGCCAAAGATCGCCGCCGGTCCCTCCGGCAGCCTGGTGGTTTGGACCAGTCTCGGCCAGGATGGCTCCCGCGAAGGCGTTTTCGGCCGCTTCCTGGCGGGGGGAACCCAGGTTTCCGGGTCGGAGTTTCAGGTGAACACCACTTGGATCAGCCAGCAAATGCACCCGGCGGTGGCTTGGAATGGCGTGGATCATTTCCTGGTCGTCTGGACGAGCTTCGTCGGCGCCAGCGGTTTTGATCTTTACGAACAAGCCTATGTCCTGAATTCATCACCATAACTGTGGCAAGCCTTTATTATATGACACGCATTTTGAAAAGATTTATCTGCCTGGTTTTGGGAGTAACCGCCGCTTGCAGCGCTTCCGGGTTTTCCATGTGGGGTCCGGCCGAATCATGGCAAACACAAGACATGGATTATATCAATCGATATTTGCCAAGTCTTCCGCTGCCCAACACGACACTCCTTGAGGTTCAGGGGCCTGGTGCGTATTCCGATCTCAACATTGAACTCGGAGGGACAAAAAACATTGGCGAAGGGTCGCGGCTGAACGTTCCCATCATCACCTACGCCTATGATACCACCTTCCTGACCTATTTCGGCGCCCAAGGCGTGACGGCGATCGACTCAGCGTTTACCCTGCTGAATGGTCTGCCCAAGGTTTCCAGCACCAGCGCCAAATTAACTGAATTCATCACCCAGGGCAACCAGCAGGTGAACTACTCCGCTCAAGCGATGAGAATGCTCGATCTCAAGTCCACCGTCCTGTGGCTTATGATGGAGCATATGGGATTGATCGGCGAAACCCATACCTACGATTTGCGGGAACGTGTCGCTGTGCCAGGGGGAGTTGCTTGCGACTTTTGGTACGTCGTTCTGCAAAGGAATTTCGACCCGCTTTCTTACGATCCAAGCCAGTACGTGAACGGCACGCTCTTGACTTATCAAATTGGCGATTTGTGCCCGTCGGGGGTTGAGGTGGGTGACGCCATGGAGAAGGCCGTGCAGGTGGGATCGCCTGCGTTTAGTTGCGTGGCCACCCGGGAGGCTCTGGAGGTCGGCGGCTATTATTTGCGCATCACCCGGGACGATATGGGCGGTCTGCGATACCTGTATCGCCACAATCGTTATGTCAACGAGGGCTTCGATGCCAACACGACCATTACCACATCAGGCGGTACCTGGAGCCCGATCAATTTAACCGCGTCCAACGCCGTCGGAGGAACTTTCTCCGCATTGGTCGGGGGGGTGGAGAAGATCACATTCGTCAAAACGCCCTATGATTCTTTGTTGGGCACGGCTTTTACCCCCAGAACTTATCATTATACGATTCCCTGGGTTACAAACGGGGCGCTGCGATCTCTGACTGTGACGCGCACGGTCACTGCTCCCGATATTATATTTACCGCTGGAGATTTAACATTTCCCGGACCGGCGCCGTACCAGCAGACGCTGGCCAGAATCAGTCCCATTGGCACTCCCCCCGGTTTTATCACCTATGGCGAAGCCGTCTCGCCGGGGTTGGTGAACGCTGCCACCGTGGTCACTCCAGCCGTCATAGCGTCGGAATTGGTGGTCACCTTCAACAATTCCGGTCAAGTTTACTATAATCGGGGCACACAGTTTCTTGATCAGAATAGCATCATAGATTTGGGATTTATTTGGGGTTCGTTTAACGGTTCCACCAACACCCCGATTCCGTTCCCGACAGGAACGAGTATTGACGAGATCGAGGCCCAGGTCTTGAGCGCGGGGTCGGAGACGGAGATCGGCATTTATAACCCGTTGGTGTCTTCTGTTTCCACTAATGCAACATCGGTTGCAGCACCATAACGATGAATGGCCAGATGATGAAAAAAAACATTACAGCGATATTTGCGGCATTGGCTTTTGGCCTTTCGGCTTTTGCGTCCCCCTCGCACGAATATATTAATACCGGCACGATCACCAATCCGCCTGTGATCGATGCGATCGCTTTTGTAAATTCCGGCACTTTTGAGGCAGTGATGGCCAATCTCGGTGATGAAACTCTGGCTATTGAAACACAGACGCCCTACTCCACGCGGGACACTTTATATTATACGAACCTTAATCCGGGCCTGATGCTTGGCCAACCCGGTTTTCTCTTCGAAACCGGGACGGCAAACGGCAATCACAATGCCAGATCCTTTTATAACACAGGCACGATTTTGGCTGTAGATACCTACCTGCCACCCGAGAGCCTTAATATTCAGGGCGGTTATACAGTCAATCCCGGCAGCGGGATGGCGTATCCGTCTGAGGTTTTAATTTTGGCGACCAATATTTTTAACGGGCCGAATGGAAGCATCACTGTTGGGGCCGACGGCCTTTTGGAGATGTATGGGAAATATATTACCAACAACAACAGCGCTCTCGTCGCGGGAGACCTGACGGGCAATGATCCATATGACGAAACGTCGATCGGCCAGGCTGCGTATGTTTTCTTTGCACCTGGTGCCACCACGCCCTTTGCGCAATTGTTTACGGCGCCCCCCACCTTTTTTGACCTGTGGTGGGGGATCACCAACAAAACAGCAACACCAGGACTGCTCGATCTGGCTGCAGTCGGGCACGGAGCGGTCCCGCCCGTGGGTGTCACAGTACGCGCCATCGGCTCTTTTGAACCCGCGGTGGCGTTTAGTAATTACACGACTTACGTGTATTCCTATACCGTGAATGTAACAAATGTTTACTACAACATCGTATGTGTAAACACAAACTTTACGAATTCAAACATTTCAGCACAAGTGAGGTTTACCAGGGATTATAGTGGTTATTTCGCTGACGTTCTTCCAGCCACAGGCAGCCCCATCGTTTTTGATCCAAACGGGATGCAAGCCATGGTCCAATTTAGCGAGCCTTGCACGGACGTGATCAGCGGGCAGTCTGTGTCAAGTGCAATCTATTTAACCGATGCCGGCGCCATATTTTCCAATAGCGTCCCCATGCTGACCAACGCGGCCTGGCTGAGCGGTTATGCCCGGCCCGGTTATTTTAAAGTCGACATGGATACGCCCGGTGAATGGGCCGCCGCGCTCCCGGAAAACGACGCAATTGACGCGGCGAACCTTCCCTGCCTTATTAGCGGATGCGGGCCATACGCGACATACTCCTTTAATACCACCCCAGGAGAAGAGTCCTACACCGCCGCAGCCTATGCCGTGCAAGTGGGCATTGATCCGGAAATCCTCAATGGTGTTTTCCCTTTGCCTCAAGACATTCAACCCATTGCAGACATTCTGGAAATTCAAGGCTTATTTGGCTTGGGCACAGGGGCAGATATCCCTGATCCCACGGCGGAACCCGCGCGCATCGATATTGAAGGCAGCCAAGTGGATTTGACGGGCGCGCGGCTTCGCGCCGAAGGACTGGTCACGCTGGCGGCAACAAACCTGGCCGGCGGCGCATTGACTGGCCGTGACTGGGGAACAGCCAATGCCTCACTCGGCGTGACGAACGGCATCCTGCTCATCTCGAATATCTTTCCTCAATCTTTCACGCGGCTTCGGGGTGATTTGGCTGCCTGGTCGGCCAATTGGTATCTTGTTCAAACAAACGACACTGTGACCAACAATTTGGCTTTCCACCTGTTGGTCGTCGATCAAAGCCTGCAAGGGAGTTTCAATCCGACGGTCCGCAATCTGGCTCTTACCGGCCAGGAATCCATTGATGTGGAGGATCCGATTACCGTACTCAACCAGGCGCTTTTTGAGACGACCAATTTAACCATTAATTCGACCGTTCATTTGACGCAGAATGCCTCCTCTTTCGTCGGGACCAATGTGCCCATATTGAAAGAACTTTTCGTCAACACCAATGGCGTTTTGACGGTTGATAATGTGCTTGATCTGGGGCTTGACCCGACCCAAAACCAGATTTCGCCGGTGAACCGCCAATATGCAATCTTGGGCATTGGCAACTTCGGACAAATTGAGGCGACAACGCCTCTGTTCCAGTCTGCGGTCTTTGAAAATGACGGCATCATTACGGCCGGCGGTTCCATGACAATTGAAGCTGAAACTTTGGACATGGGCCTTGTCTTGACCAACCAGAGGAATACCATGTTGGTTGACGGGAATCTCATTCTTTCCGCGGTTTCCATTGGCGTTACAAATTCCTCCCTCATCAATTTCGGCGGCAGTTTGACGCTGCAAACGACCTCAGACGGTCAAATCACTGATTTCGTCCCTAATACTCCCACCGCGAGCAGTGTTTTGAATAACTTTTGGCAGGTGACCGATGGGTTCAACCTGCCGGTCAAACCCGCCACCGGCGATCTCTTTGGCACAGAAATCGAGACCATTGCCACAAATTTCACCACCGCCCAACACATTTGGGCTGGAAGGGGAGATTACACGAATGTGGCGGATGGCTTTGCCGATAACGTCGTCATCGGGCACTTGATCCTCTCGTGGCAGTCCCCCAACGCTTTGTTGCATTTCACCGGGGCCGGCACGCAGAACGGCATGTATGTGGATTATTTGGAATTCGACACCAACTCTTTGTATAATCCTTCCGTTAACGGAACCAACTATAAAAACGGACTGTTCGTCAATACCAACCTAACCATCTACTTTGCCGACTGCAATTTTCCTGAAGACAAGGTGATGGTGGCTTATCCCGGCCGCCTAGTTTGGGTGACGAATTTTTGGGGTCCCAACAGCACCACGTGGGTTACTAATAGAACGAACACGAGCCAGGTTTGCGCCGTTAATGCCGCTTTGGCCGACAGTCTTTCGGCCGTCCTTCCAATTGCCGACAAGCCCTGGCCCCTGAACAGCCCGGATCCCCCCTATGATTGGTTTTACACTAATGGTGAATGTCCCGCCGTCACGCTTACGACTGAAAGCACCTCCGGGGTTACCAACCAGACGTTCGCCTTGGTCAAAGGCACCTATAACGGTCTTTTCTATGACATGAATCAGCCTTCATCGGCCAATTCCGGCTTCTTTACCTTCACTCTCAGCAAGAATGGAGCTTTTTCCGGCCGGTTGTTGATGGGGCCGGCCAATTATACATTCAGCGGTTCCGGGACTAACAAATTCAACTCCACCAACGCCGTCCGGGTCATCGCGAAACACGGGAGCCAGTCTCTGACCGTCAATTTGCAATTGGTGGATACGGCTGACGGGACGGCCGGTGTTCAGGGCTATGTCAGCAACGGAACTTGGGTCGCCCAATTACAAGGCGATTTAAAGCCCGTTTGGACGGCGAAAAATCCCTTGCCCTATGCGGGACGATACACCATGGTTTTGACGAATAGCGGGACGAACAGTGTGCCGGGCGGTGACAGTTATGGGTGTCTGACTGTCAGCAAGCTGGGCATTTTGTCGGTCGCCGGCAAGCTGGCCGACGGGAACGTTTTTAGCCAGTCGGTTCCAATTTCCCAAGACGGACTCTGGCCGTTTTATACTTATGTTGCCGGGGGCGGGGATTTCCTTTTGGGATGGATTGCGTTCCAAAACAGTGATTCGGGATGGATTGCTTTCCAAAGCAGTGATTTAAGGCCCATCACGATGGGCCAGACCAACCTCTTGTGGAGCAAAGTGTCTTCCTCCAAAGACCGCTATTATCCAGCCGGCTTCACCAATATTCTCAATCTGGCCGGCTCACCCTATTCCATTCCGGGCAGGAATTCCTCGGGTCTTTCCTTGACGGATCCAGTGGTCATTCTGAGCGGCGGCGGTTTGGTTGCAGTGACCAACCCGGTTGTGTATAATGGAAAGCTCAAGTATTCCACCAACAATCTGACTTTGAGCATCAATGCAACGGTGGGAAGCTTTACCGGCCGGTTCCAAGATCCGGGAGACGGCCCGTCCATAAAGTTGGACGGAGTGGTGTTGCAAAATCAGGACGGAGGTGGAGGTTTCGGATTTTTCCTCGGCACAAACGGTGAGTCTGGCGCTGTGCTGTTGCAGAGCCAATGAAGACGCGCACACAAGAAGCAAGAAAGAAGACGTTAGATGTTATGTTTACACTTCACAACAAGATTTTGAAGCAGGCGGGCGGGCTTTTTGTGCCCCTCTGCCTCGCCGCGGCTTTTTGCGCGGGCACTACGATGAATGTCCACGCCCAGCCCGCACCGTCGAATGACAATTTGGCCAACGCCCAAGGCATCAGCGGTAGCATCGGGACCATCAGCGGCCCCAATCTCTACGCGACGAATCAAACCGGCGAACCCACTCCGGATGGCGCGGGGGCCTCGATCTGGTATGTTTGGACCGCTCCCATTACGACCACGATTGATTTCAGCACACGCGGCAGCACCGACCCGGTTACGGGAGACCCTCTCGACACCGTTTTGGCTGTTTATACTCTCACATCCGGCACCAATGTGACATATGCGAATCTGACCCAGGTGGCATTGAATGATGATGATCCAAGCGGCGGCGTGACGAGCCGCGTTGATTTTCCCGTTACGGTGGGCCAGACGTACTATATCCAAGCGCTCGGTTCCCCCAACAACCCCACGGGGACATACGCGTATGCCGAGGGCAACATTGAGCTCTCTTGGTCTTCGAGCCTGGTTGGCGGAACCTTCGGGTTTTCAGCCCCGAATTATTTTGCCGGTGAATTTGATGACTATATACTGGTAAGTTATGAACCCAATTCCATCGACCAGAGCCTTGCCAACAAGTCGGGCGACCCCAACGTTCGCATCACCGTGACCCGCCAGGGCGGTTTCACCGGCAAATGCCAGGTGACATTTTCGTTGACGAATGTGACTTATACCAATTTGTTCCAAACCAACTATACCGGCACGAATTTCTACATCACGAATTATAATACGGACACGAACGGCAATATCCTTTCTGTCGCCAGCTTTACCAATACCTTTTACACCAACATTGCTTCCGAGAATATCTTTACCAATTACATCGGTAATGAATCTTTCAACGAGTTCGTCGGGCAGCCAGTTTGGAACGTTTTCGCGGTGACACAAACAAACAACAATGGGACGTTGACCCCCCTCATGACCAATTTGGTGCCGTTGACAGGTCTCGGCTTGACGAATTTCTTCACGAATTGGCCGTGCCTAAACCAGACAACTTTGACGTCGAACTCGACCGGCACCTCAAACCTTACCATTACTATCACCCAAATTTTCTGCATCGGACCGATATCAACCAATACTGTGACGCCATCGGCTTCAAACGGGCTTGATTATACGGCCCTTACCACGAACCTGGTTTTTGACGATTTTCAAATGAGCAAGAATGTCTATGTGCAGGTGAATCCGACTGGCTCCGCTCTTTTGGGGCCAGATTTCCCGGATTCAAATGGATACTATAACTATTTCGGAATGAATTCCCTGGTCTTAATGACTTTGAGCAATCCGACGAACGTTTCGGGCGAGAATCCGGACATCACGCCGCCCACACTTTCAACTTCGAGTGCATATCTGGACATTCTGAATTTCTACAACGATCCAAATAATTATATTGGCAGCCCTTCCTACCTGGTCACCAACAACCCCCTGCAAGAAGTGACAGTCAATCTTGAAAGGGCCTCATTTCGTTGCAATAGAGTCCCAAATGGCAGCAACCCGGGCCTTGGCACAAATGCATTTCTCTATTTGGTCTTGGCGGGGAATTATCCCTCAACCGCCACCTACACCTTTCATTATACGATTGATTGCTCGAGCGTTGCCACGCCGGGGGTTGTCGGTCTTCCCATAAGTGCTTTTGATTGGGATAGATTTCCGACGGTTGCCAGCTCCGATTACGCCGTTCCTTCTTATTATACAAATGGTGGCGTGGCTTTTCCAGATTTTGGCCTGCCCGTGAATACTCCGCCGGACCCCATTCCGATAGTCGTTGGCAAGAACACCGCCTTTCCATCCGGGGCGCCTTATGTTGGATCGATTACCATTGGGCCTTTTAATCCAGGCCAGCCTTACGGATTGATTGCCATCCCCATCCTTACCAATGGCGCCGTCGAGTTCGATGAGGATATGATTGTGGAATTGTTCGAGACCACGGGTGATGAATCGGCCAATCGGGCCGTAACGGCTGCAAATGGTCAGCCGGCTCCAGGGTTCCTTGGGAACATTTCTTCGGCCCATCTGACAATTGAATTTACCGGGCAGCCGGGTGGCGCCTATGATACGAGTTTCAATATTGATAATACCCCTACTTCGTCCCCGCCGCAAAATACGCAGCCCGGGGCGAGCGGAGGTTCAGTCAACGCGATTGCGATCCAACCCAACGGACAGGCCGTCATTGGCGGTTATTTTAACAGTTACGATGATCAGGTCGTTTACGGTATCGCGCGCCTGTTCACTGACGGATTTCTGGATACCAACTTCAACAAGAACATTAAAAATCCCGGTGTCGCTGCCGGAGGCTATGTTTTGGCCACGGCCATTGATGCGAGCGGAAGGATCATCATCGGCGGTTCGTTTCAATCATACAATGGGATCAGTGTGCAAAATATCGCAAGGCTCAATTACAACGGCTCGCTGGACACGACCTTCAACTCGGGAATCGGTTTCAACGGTTCTGTCAATGCGCTGGCCCTCGATACCAATGGCGACATTTTGGTCGGCGGAGACTTCACTTCCTACAATACCACCAACTGCAATTATATCGCGCGTTTGATGACCAACGGCGGCTTGGACCCAACGTTTTTGCCGAACACCGGCAATGGCCTCAACTACGGGACGGACCAGGCCGTGGAGACGGTGGCCACGGATGGCAACGGGAACGTCATCATTGGCGGCCAGTTCGGCTCCGTCAATGGCAATTACCTGAGTTATTTGGCGCGCTTGCTGCCCACCGGCGCGGTGGATCCATCGTTCAATCCCGGAATAGGGCCGGACAACTACGTCTATAGCGTGGCGATCGAGCCGAATAACGAAATTCTCATTGGCGGGGCTTTCCAGACCTACGATTTGATCAGTAGCCCTGGCGTTGCCCTGATCGCCACCAATGGATCGCTGGATACGACCTTCGTTCCTGGCTCTGGCGCCGACGGCATCGTTCATTCGGTGTCGCTTCAACCCAACGGAGACGTGCTGGTGGGTGGCCAATTTAGGAACTTTAACACGAGCCGGCGCCTCGGTGTGGCGCGCCTGCTGCCTAATGGATGGGTTGATACCAGCTTTATGGATACGGCTTACAACCAATATGCCGGCCTTATTAACAAGGCTTATAGTGACCCTGTCAACATAGCTTACGCCCTTGCGTTGCAATCGGACACGAACATCCTCGTTGGCGGTTCATTCACCAATATTGGAGGAGGCAATGCTCGTGATGCCATCCACAGTCAGATCAATATCACCCGGCTCATCGGCGCCCCCACCCCGGGCCCCATGACGAGCGGGGGCGGACTCGGCAATTGTCCGGGTAATATCACGTTCACGCAAAATCCTTATTCCGTGCTTGATACCGCCGGCAAGCTTTTTGTGACCCTCGACCGGGTCAATGGCAGCCTTGGTCCGGCGCAAGTTACTTTGGGCACCAACTTGCTGGCGCCAGGTCCCGGGGATGCCACTGCGGCGGACCTTGGTTTGATCCTCCCCTCCATGCCCTTCTACGGCGAAGTCTATAGCCAGTGGACTATTTTACCTCCTGGGCAGTATGGATGGAGGCAGGGCGACGGCTATTATGGATTTAACAATACCATCCAACCCATCACTGACTTTGGCAATTCGGGCCTGAGTTTGAACATTTTCAATGACCCGGCGGCTGGGCAAAATTTGATAGCCGATCTTTCTCTGTTGAACCTCAATTCCCAAGGACTGTTGGTGCTCGGAGGCGTCTCGATCCCGACTTGCCCCGCTTTGGGACTGCCAGGCACCGAGTTGGAGATCCTCAATAACAACATTAATCCGGGAGTGGTGGGATTCAGCGCGTCCAATTACATGGCCATTAATACATCAAACAAGGTCACCCTTACTGTGCTTCGAACCAACGGAAGCTCCGGACCGATCAACCTTCAGTATTATACCGCGAACGGCTCCGCCATATCCACCAACAACTATACCGGAGTCGCTGCCGGCAAGGGAACGCCGTTGAGCTTTTCAGGCGGGACGGCGGGGAACACCAGCCAAAGCTTTACTATTCCGATCGCATTGCAATCGATCGTGCAGCCCACGACAAAATTCTTCGTGTATTTGACAAATGCCTCGGTCAGCGGGAGTTACTCCAGCGGGATCATTAATACGAACTTTCCGCCGCCGGTTTACCCCAGTGCGACTGTCACCATCCTCGACGGGAATTTTGCGCCGGGCCATTTGAGCTTCAGCGCCCCAACTTTCAGTGTTTTGAAGGGTGGGCTGGCGACGGTGAGCGTCATGCGGAGCGGTGGAGGGCAGGGACAGTTGTCGGTGGAGTGCGGCACCAGTAATGGCACCGGCACCAACGGCATTAATTACACCGCGGTCGCCAACACCCTCACTTGGGGCGTCGGGGATGTCAGCGCGAAGACGATGACCATTCAAACTTTGCAGGATAACACCGTTGACGGGCTGAAGACGGTGAATCTGAGTTTGTTCAATGCGAGCAATACTGTAAACACGAACAACAACAACTTGATCCTGACTTC
This sequence comes from uncultured Verrucomicrobiae bacterium, assembly GCA_963813995.1. GTDB lineage: Bacteria > Verrucomicrobiota > Verrucomicrobiia > Limisphaerales > Palsa-1400 > DASRLE01. The sequence goes on from CAWFAZ010000051.1 coordinate 13,942, forward strand.
TCCAAGCAACGCCGTCCTGGACATCAACGAGATCAATTCATTTGGCGGTCTCAGCTTTGTGGCTCCGAATTTCAATATCTTTCAGAACTCCGGCCAGGCCCTGATTACCGTCATCCGCACCAACGGCACGACGGGCACCATCTCGGTCGGTTATACGAACTTCAGTGACATCAACGCTGCCAACCTCGGGCCGTCCTACAAGCCGGCCCAGCCGGGCACGAATTTTGGAGTGACGAATGGAACGCTCACTTTTCAACCGGGGCAGACAAGCGCACACTTTGTCGTGCCGATTTATTACACGCCGGGTGAAAGCAACGCGGCCAACCGCGTAGTCAGTTTGGAGCTTTTTAACGGCAGCCCCGGTATCACCAGCCGGTTGCCCATTTTCGCCACCTTGACCATTCTCGACCCCCAATTAGTCAATCAGCCGCCCGGTTCCGTCGATCCGGGAACTGCGAACGAGATTGGGACTGGTTTTAATAATATAGTTGACTCATTGGCCTTGCAGCCGGATGGCAGCGTCCTGGCCGGAGGCGCTTTTACGTCCGTCGATAACTATCCGTTCGACGATGTGACCCGGCTCTTGCCCAACGGCCACTATGACAGCGATTTTCTGGGGACTGCGAGCGGCGGCACCGTTTTTCAAGTTCTGAGCCAAAATCCAATCAGCAGCGCAAGCAACGGGCCTATAATAATTGCGGGTAACTTTACGAACGTCAATGGCGTCGGCGCAAACGGCATTACCCGGTTGAATGTGAATGGATCCATTGATGAGACATTTAACACCGGCTCTGGAGCCGACGGCACAATTTATGCCATCGCCGAGACATCTCTGCCTACGGCTGTGAGCAACCAATTCTCCCTCGCCTACTATGTCGGCGGCAGCTTCGCCAACTTCGGCGGCGTGCCCAGCGGTGGCATCACTCGTTTGAATGCATCGACGAATTCACCCGGTCTCCCGGGCAGTATCGATCCTAATTTTAATGTCGTGCAGGGAGCAACCAGTGCCGATGCTGTTATCCACGCACTGGCAGTGCAAGCCAACGGCCAGGTGATTGTTGGCGGGGACTTCACTGCTTTCAACAGCATAGCTTATAACCATTTGATTCGGCTCAACGTGGATGGTTCAATTGATCCATCTTTCGTTCCGAACACCAACTTCGGTCCGGCGGATTCGGTCCGGGCCATCGCCATCCAGCCTGACGGCCAGGTTCTCATCGGCGGATTGTTTACGAACGTCGGCGGCAGCAATTTGAATTACCTCGCCCGGCTGAACGGGACCGATGGCAGCGTGGACACGGGCTTCAACGTCGGCGTCGGCGGCGATGGCCCTGTTTTGGCCTTGGCCCTTGATTCCCAGAGCAGAATTCTTGTCGGCGGCGAATTCACGAGGTTCAGCGGGGTCACCAGAAGCGGCATCACGCGCCTCAATGCCGATGGCACGGTTGATCCGACGATTAACTTTGGGTCAGGCGCGGACGGTGGTTTTGTGGACACCATTGTCACTGATAGCAACGATGAAATCGATGTCGGTGGCGGGTTTTCAAGCTTTGAGGGGATTCCCGAGCACAACTTCGTGCGTCTCTTCGGTTTGTCAACTTATGGCGACGGCAATTTTGAGTTCAGCCAGCAGGGTTATGGCGTTTTGCAGAGCGGCAGCAACGCCGTCATCACCATTCAACGTATTGGCGCCGAAGGCACCAATGCCCAAACCACTGTCAACGTTGTTTTCTCCACATCGAACGGCTCGCCTCTGGCTGGCTTCGAACCGGGCCAGGCCGGCGTCGATTACACGGGCGTTACGAATACTTTGACGTTCCCGTTGGGCGAATCTTTCGAGACGGTCGCAATTCCGATCCTCAACAACTTTGCGGTGGGCAGCAACAAGAACGTGAATCTCAATTTGTCTGATGCGAGTCCGACCAATGCGGGCATTGGCATTGGCCCAATTGCTTCGGCCATTCTTTACATTACTAATGTTAATTCGGCGGTGAGCTTCTCGGCGCCATCTTATGGCCAATCTGAATCGGCGTCGAGCGGCAACGCATCCATTCCCGTGGTTCGAATCGGAAATCCGAACAGCACCGTTGGCGTTACCGTCTATACTGGAACCAGTGGCACCGCCACGCCCAATGTCCATTACACTCCCGTAACGAATACGCTCATTTTCAATCCAGGAGTGACGTCGCTGGATTTCAATATCCCCATGCTGGGTGCGAGCAACCTGTTTAGCTATGTGACTGTCGATTTGGAAATGAGCAATCCGTCCAACACGTTTATTGGCTCGCCCAGCAGCGCCATCCTGACCATCTCCGGCAATAGTGGTCCGGGCGTGGTTTCTTTCTCACAACCCGGCTACAGCATAGTGGCGCCGGCATCAGGGCAGACCAACGCGATCATCACCATCGTTGAGAGCGAGATTTTGAGCAACACCGTTGGGGTGACGTTCACAACCTCCAACGGCACTGCCGTTGCAGGCCTGGAGTATGGCAGTGTGTCGCAGCCAGCTGTTTTTAGCGCCCAGTCCAACGTGTTCGTCTACATTCCTGTGTATGCGCAGCCCAACGCCGGGCCGGCCACCACTGTTTTGCTGACTCTTTCCAATCCCTCAAATGGGGCGACCATCGGGGGCGCCGCCCAGGAGATTTTGACCATTCTGAATGGCATCGAGAGTTTCACCTTTACCAATTCGCCCTATACCGTCGGCGAAAGCAACGGCACGATCACCCTGCAGATCGTGCGCAACGGTCCGATGGCTAACGCCGCCTCGGTGAATTACAACACCTTTTCACCACCGAACACCACCGAAGCCGAAGGTTACGCCCAGCCAAACGTCGATTATGTGCCTGCGTCCGGCACGTTGAATTTTGCCCCGAACGAGACGTTTACAACGATTCCCATTACAATCATCCAGGGGAATGCTGTCAACGGACCGTTGACCTTCCAGGTTCTCCTGAGCGCCCCACTTCCCCTCGGCGTCCAGGTCGGCCCAACGAGCGTGGCTTCAGTCACCATTAATAGCGACGTCACTGGATTTGAATTGTCGGCCAATTCGTATGCCGTGGGGGAAAACGGCAGCAACATCGTCATCACCGTGAACCGTCTCAACCCCGGTACGGGAGTGGCATCGGTCCAGTATGCCACCGTCAATGGTTCCGCGTTGAGTAACGTCGATTATGCCTCCACCAGCGGCACGCTGACCTTCCAAAACAACCAGGCAACGGCCAGCTTCACCGTCCCAATTCTCAATCAAAACATTGTGGAGAGCAACAAGACCTTCAATGTGACGTTATCAAATCCATTGGTTCTGACGCTGCCCAATCCCTCGACAAATGCTTACCTGCTTTCACCTTCGAACGCCACGGTGACGATTACCAATGTTTTGGCTGGCGTGAGTTTCGAAAGCCCGACGTACACCGTGAGCGAATGCGGGGTGACGGCAGCCATCCCGGTGGTTCTTACTGGAGCGACCAACAACCCTGTCAGCATCAACTACAACACCACGACGAATGGCGGCTCGGCCACCGTCGGTGTCAATTATCTCGCCACCAACGGAACTCTCACCTTTTCAAACGGGCAGACCGTCCAGACAATATACGTCCAGGTGTTCAATAATCACATTATCGGTCCCAACCATACGGTTTTCCTGGCTTTGTCCAATCCGACAAACGCGCTATTGCTCAATCCGAGCACGGCTGTTTTGACCATCCAGGAGTGCAACGGCGCTTACATTGTCAACTCGGGCACCGCTTTCGTATCGGGCAGCGTCTCGAACAGTTCCGGTGTCATCTTTTCCAATGAAACCGTAACCATTCTTTTTGGGTTGCGCGATATTGCGGGCAGCAACACGGCCAATCTGGTCGCAACCTTGCTGGCGACAAATGGCGTTACCAATGTGAGCGCCCCGCAAACCTATGGCGTTCTCATCACGAATGGCCCCACTGTGGCAAGGCCTTTTACCTTTAAAGCTGTGGGAACCAACGGTCAAAATATTAGCGCCAACCTGGCCCTGCAAGACGGCTCGCAAGTTTATTCAAATGTTGACTTTGGCTTTACCCTGGGCGGCCTCACCACCACCTTTAGCACCAACGAGACCCTCCTGCTGGTTGGAAGCAACAATCCGCCGAGCAAGGCCTCCAGCACAAATGCGCCAAATTACGGGTACCCGTCTGTGATCAATGTTTCAGGGCTCGTGGGCGTCGTTACGGCGGTCACCGCGGGTATAACTAATTTCGGCCATACCTACCCGAGTGACGTGGCTGTGGTGCTTCAGAGTCCTGCGGCCCCGGGCCAGGGCACGGTTTTGATGGATGATTGTGGCGGTACCAATTCAGTGAAAAACGTTAACTTGACATTTTCTCAAAGCGCGAGCGGCCCGCTGCCGAAATCGCTCGCGCTTTCCAACGGAACCTATCTGCCAACGGATTATGGTGTGGTGGAACTGCCCGCGACCATGTTCTGGTCAAAAATCGGCGCCAACGAACTTCTTGACAAACCTGTCCACTTTTATTGGACAGTCGCCCAATGGATTCTGGTCGCTCTTTGTGGCGGATGAGGCATATTTGGACCAGGGCTATATCAGCAATGGTTGGAGCATAAGTATCAGCACTGGAAGTCCCGTTGAGTCGGATTCGGATTTGGAACTGGCCATGACCGTCGCGCCCGCCGCCGCAACACTGGGCAACACTCTGATTTACAGCATCAGCGTCACCAACTACGGGCCGGCCGCGGCGACCAATGTCATCATTACTGATGCGCTTCCATCCGGAGTGTCCTGCGTTGGAACCAACGGATTGACCAACGGCGTGTTGACCTTTACGGTGGCGACGCTGGCTGTCAGCAATGGAGTGACATTCAACGTCGGGGTCATTCCGGGCGTCCTGGGATACATCACCAATATCGCGGCGGCGACCGCCAACGAACCCGATCTCAACGCCAACAATGTGCAAACGAATGTTATGTTGGTCAGCGCGCCGAGCGCCGACATGGGAGTTACCCTCAGCGGCAGCCCGAATCCCGTGCTGGACGGTGCCAATGTCACCTACACCATCGTTGTGACCAATAACGGCCCGTCCACAGGCACAGGGGTCATGGCGACCAACGTGCTGCCGGCGGGATTCATACTGATGACAAACCAAACCCTGCTTACGCAAGGCGCCATTACCAACGCAAACCGCACGATTACCTGGAATGTGGGCGCCATGACAAATGGCTCCTCTGCCACTCTGACGATCGTCGCGGGGGTGGACCTTCCTGAGAAAAGCCTTCCTTCCTCCGCCAACCTGGACAGCGTGACCGTCGGTTCCCAGGTGTATGACCCGGCCAAGCTGAACAATTATGCGTCCGTCAAAACAGAGGTGGAGCCTGCCATGATAACGGTCACGCTCAGCGGCACGCATTACACGATGTCGTGGCCGGCAGTGGCGGGAAACATTGTGCTGGAGGGCTCCACAAACCTGCCGCCAGTCTGGGTGCCCATCACCAATTCAAGTGTGGTCCCGCAATTGATCAGCGGACAAACCTATAATACCTACACCCTGCCGGGCACCAACGGCTATCACTTCTTCAGATTGATATCGCAATTGCCTTGATTCAGAAGCATCCCAATGAAAAGACGTTTTAATCGCTTGAGTTCGGTGGCAGTGGCCGCGGCTGGCGCAGCTCTGGTTCTTCTGCCGGGGACGCCGGTGCGCGCGGCTGGAAGCCACCTCCCTGGGCATGTGCCCGCGGCGGTGGCGCACTTGCAGCCGATCGGGCATCTCGATGGCGCCAATCATTTGAAGCTGGCCATTGGACTGCCGTTGCGGGACCAGGCGGGTCTGTCCATGCTGGTTCAGCAGATTTACGATCCAGCCAGCCCCAACTACCATCACTACTTGACTGCGGCGCAGTTTGCGGAACGGTTTGGTCCGACGGCGGCGGATTATGAAACGCTGAAGGCGTTTGCAATGTCGAACAATTTGGCCGTGACGGGCACCCATCCCAACCGCATTTTGCTGGATGTGGAGGGGTCTGTTGCAGACATTGAAAAAGCGCTTCATATAACGATGCGGGTTTACCAGCATCCCACGGAACAGCGCCACTTTTTTGCGCCGGATACGGAGCCATCCATTGATTTGACTCTTCCCGTTCTGCACATCAGTGGTTTGGATAACTTTCTGGTGCCGCACCCGGCGGGCCTCAAAAAACCTTCCCTCACCCAACCGGCGGGCACGACCCCCGCTCAGGGTCGGCTCGGGCCCGGATGGCACTTACCTGGGATACGATTTTCGGGCGGCGTACGTTCCGGGCGTGACACTTACTGGAGCCGGCCAAACCGTCGGACTTTTGGAATTTGATTCCGGCTTCTTCCAAAGTGACATCACGGCTTACGAAAACCTGGCTGGTTTGCCAAACGTGCCCATAAGCGCGGTATTGTTGGACGGGTACAACGGCGGGCCGGGTGCCGCCAATGACGAAGTGTCCCTTGACATCGAGATGGCGATTTCCATGGCGCCCGGATTGGCCGCAGTGATCGTCTATGAAGGCGATGTGACCGATGACATTCTGAACCGGATGGCGACGGACGATGTGGCCAAGCAAATCGGCGCTTCCTGGACCTATGGCATTGATGCCAACTCAGAGCAGATCTTCCAGCAATATGGCGCGCAGGGCCAGTCGTTCTTCAACGCGTCCGGCGATAGCGACGCGTATGTTGGGGTGGTTTCTACGCCGGCCGACGATCCCAACATCACCGTTGTCGGCGGGACAACTCTGACCACAAGCGGTCCGCGCGGCTCATGGGTCACGGAAAAGGTTTGGAATTGGGGCTATGATCCACCCGGTAAGCTTCCCGGCGACGACTACGTGGGCAGCAGCGGCGGCATCAGCACCGTGTATTCGATTCCATCCTGGCAGCTCGGCATCAACATGGTGACCAATCTCGGCTCGACCACCATGCGCAACCTTCCGGATGTCGCCCTTACGGCAGACAACATTTTCATCACCTATAGCAACGGTTTGACGAGCAGTTCCGGAGGCACCAGTGCGGCGACGCCTTTGTGGGCGGGCTTCGCAGCCTTGGTGAATCAACAGGGCGTCGCCAACGGCGAGTCATACCAGGGCTTCATCAACCCCGCGATCTATGCGATCGGCAAGGGGGCGTCCTACACGTCCTGTTTTCACGACATTGTGATTGGCAGTAATGCCTGGCCCGGCAGTTCCAACATGTTCTTCGCCGTTCCCGGCTACGACCTTTGCACCGGCTGGGGAACGCCCAACGGCAGCAACTTGATCAATGCCCTGGCGCCTCTTGTGAGTTTTCCGCTCCTGGCTGTGGCCACCAATATCATTTCCGGCGGCAATGGCAATGGGATCATTGATCCTGATGAATGCAACAATTTAACGATTGTTCTGACCAACGAAGGCCGCTTCACTGCCACCGGCATCGAGGCGACTCTTTTCTCGACCACTTTCGGAGCGATTGTGGCGCAAGGCACTTCTGCTTACCCGACACTTCTCCCGCACGGCAGCGCCCCCAACCAGACTCTGTTCACCCTCAGCACGATACCGTCTTTTGTCTGCGGAACGCCCGTTAATTTGACCCTGGTGGTGAAATCCGACCAGGTGGTTCAAACCAATTATATTCAGCTTCCTTCGGGAGTTGTTGGGTCGCCGTACAGTTTTACGAATTCATCCCCGATGTCCATTCCTTCCAATGATCAGGCCGTCAATTCGCACATCATGGTTTCGGGGTTGCAGTCGTCCGTTGGCAAAATAACCGTATCCGTCTATCTGACCGCGCAAACAAATGCCGGGCTGACTCTGCGATTGATAAGCCCGAACGGAACCAACGTGATATTGTCCCAAAACAATGGCGGCACTAACGCAAACTACGGCTCGGGTTGCGGGTCGGATTCGGAAACCACCTTTGACGACGCGGCGGCTGTTCCGATCACTTCTGCCCAGTGGCCTTATGTCGGCAGCTTTCAGCCGCAACAGCCCCTGTCGGTCTTTAACCTCCTGAACGGCACCAATCTTAATGGAACATGGACCCTCCGGGTGCAGGATGACCTTCCGGGCGACACGGCTGCGCTGGAGTGCTGGTCTCTCAATATTTCGCCGGAGGGCTGCGTGGACGGCGGCGGCCAATGTCCAGGTTCGGATCTTTCGCTGACGATGTCCGCCAGTCCAAGCCTTGTTTTTGTGGGCAGCAATGTGGTCTATACCCTGACCGTGTTGAATGCCGGACCCAGCCCGGCGCAAAACGTCGTCATTATGCAAGGTCTCCCTGCCGGTGTTACCGGCGTCGCTGTCATCAATGGCTCGGTTTCGGCCAGTCAATCCGGCTCGAACCTCAGTATGACCCTGGCATCATTGCCGGTGTATGGCGCAGCAACCATTCCCGTGTCGATGACATTTACTACAAATACGCTGGGCACAAATATTACGGCTCTTGTCACCAGTGTGGCCAGTGTTTCAAACATTACGGCTTCCGCCACCGTGCTCGTGGCGGAACAGATGGCGGATTTGGCGGTGAGCATGACGGGTTCGCCCAGCTCCGTTTTACAAGGAGCATTGCTGACCTACACCATTATCGTGACCAACAACGGACCTTTCACAGCCAAGGGTGTTACGCTGGCTACTACTCTGCCGGCCACTGCCAATTTCATCTCCGCGACGACCTCGCAAGGAACATTGTCTTTCAATGGCACCATCGGGGCGTTGGGCGACATCCCTCTGGGAACGAACGTGGTCGTGACAATCGTAGTCAGCCCGACAATCACGGGGAACATCACCGCCAACACCGCGGTTTCCCTCGGCGCCAATTCTTCTGAGATTGATCCAGTCACCTATAATAACTACGCCTCTGTCTCCACGACGGTTGGGCCTGCGGCTGATTTGGGGGTCACGGCTTTTGCCACGCCGAGTCCGGTGGTGGAGGGCCGCAACCTGGGCTACGTCGGGACGGTATCCAACGCAGGGCCAAGCCTGGCGACAGGCGTGGTGTTTAGCCAGTCGCTGCCGGCGGGGAGCACTTTTGTTTCGAGCACCCTGCCAGGCCACACTGTTTCCAACAATTTGATTAACGCGACCATAACGAATCTGGCCAGTGGGTCAAGCATACTTTTTGTCAATGTGGTCAAATCGCCCACGCTGCTCCCCGGCGTGCAGTCGAATTTGATGGTCTCCACCTTCTCGGTCTTTGGCCAGCCGGGCGATCCAAACCTCAACAATAATGTTGTCACGCTGACAAACGTGGAGGAGCCGCCGACGGTGACCATCGTGGCGGCCGGAGCGACGCTGACTTCAGGGAGTGCGAATGGCTCGGTGGGGACAAACGGAACGTACGGCGTCCAGCTTTTTCTCCAGAATGTGGGCAACATTCCCACGACAAATCTTGTCGCCACCTTGCAAAACGGCAACGGCGTGACGTCTTCCAGCGGTTCGCAAACTTATGGCATGCTTGAGCCGGAGGCGGCTGCGACAGCGGGCCGGTATTCATTCACGGCCAGCAGCGCCAACGGAGGGGCCATCCTCGCCGTCCTGCAGTTGCAGGATGGCACCAACAACCTGGGCACGGTCACTTTTACTTTCGTCATGCCTGTTGTCCAAACCTTATGGAACACAAATTTCATCAGCATCCCCAACCAGAAGTACATTCCCGGGCCGGATAGCGGCCCGGCCAATCCCTATCCATCGGCCATCGTCGTGTCGAATGTCAACGGAGATGTTTCAACGGTGACCGTAACCGTCTCGAATTTGATCCACAGTTATCCGAATGATATTGGCATGTTGCTTGTAGGACCCTCCGGAGCGAATTGCGTCCTGATGTCCGCTGCGGCCGATTATTCCACGATCATCACGCCAATCGCAGTTACTTTCGATCAAAACGCCGCGCTGGTGCTGCCGGCCGAGGGGGAGATTGTTTCGGGATCCTACCAACCGGCCGATTACTATGAGAGCCAGTACGGCACGACTGAGACCTACAGCAATTCGCCCGTTCCCTTTGGCCCTTATAACGCCAATTTGGCCGTTTTCGTAGGCATTCCGGCCAATGGAACGTGGTCCTTGTACGTCGAGGACGACGCAAGTGGGGATGCGGGCGCGATCTCCAACGGATGGGGTTTGGCCTTTACAACGATCACACCGGTCAATCAGGTGGCGAATTTGGCGGCGAGCATCGTCGCATTGACCAATCAGGTCATCTTGGGCAACAACATCACCAATATATGGACCGTGACCAACAACGGCCCCGACGCGGCCGATGTGTTTGTGACAAACATTTTGCCCGCGGGATTGACCCTTTTTACCAATACACTTCCTCCGGGCACGACCGACAATCAGAACGGCCCGACCAACATCTATAATCTGGGCAGCCTGAATCCAGGAAGCGGCGTGGTCATTACCAACGTGGTCACGGCTGGTTCCAATGGTCTGCAAACCAACACAATCACCGTTGGTTCAACCGCGCTGAATGGCAGTCCCGCCAATAGCACGGCCAGCGTGGTGACGATGGTCAATCCGCCGCCGGTCGATTTGATCGTCGCGCCGATATCAGTCGCTCCGAATCCGGTTGTCATCAATGGCAACTTGGTTTACGTCCTCGCGGTAACCAACAACGGTCCGAGCAATGCATTCGATGTTGTCGGCACCTTTGCTTTGTCCGGCCTTCAGTTCGATTACGCCGTTTTCTTTCCCTCTCAAGGCGCCAGTTACACTTTAACCAACGGCTTCGTGATATGCAGCCTGGGCACAATCCCCGCCGGCAGCAATGCCAATGTCACGATCGACGCCACTGCGCTGTCAGCCGGGGTCGTGACCAACGTTTGGAGTGTGCTCACCACTTCGACTAACATCAATTTGGCCAATAATTCTGTCAGCACCAATGTTACGGTGATATATCCAATGGCCGTCATCACCAATGGGCCGGCCACGCTGCTGGCGCAGGGTTCGCCTCCATTTAATGGCGCGATTAATTCCAATCAAACCAATACGGTGTCTTTCACCCTGCTGAATATCGGCTCGGGACCGACAACGAACCTGGTTGCCACGCTGCTGGCGAACAGTGGCATCAGGCCGATCACCGTGAGCAAGGTCTATGGCCCGATTGCGGCTGGGGGTTCCGCCTCGCAACCTTACACGTTTGTTGGCAGTGGCAGTCCCGGGGCAACCATCACGGCTGAATTGTCATTGAAGGACGGAGGCAATACCAATCTGGGGCCTGTCTTCTACACGTTCATGATTCCCATGACACAAAGTTTCAGCAATTCGGGGACAATTACCATCCCGTATATCGGCCCGGCTTCTCCGCATCCTGCCAGTATCCAGGTTTCCGGGCTGACCAATGGGCTGACCAACTTGTCGGTGAGCAAGGTCACGGCCACGTTGAACGGTTTCACGCATAGCTGGCCTCATGATGTCGAGGCGGTGCTGGTCAGCCCCGCCGGACAAGAATTGGTTTTGATGGAACACACCGGCGCCTTTTATAGCGTCACCAACTTGATGTTGGCTTTCGATGCTGCGGCGGCGCAAAGCCTGCCCTTGAACAGCGCTTTGGTTTCGGGAACATTTTTGCCCACAGAATACACTCCGTTTGACATTTTCCCCGGCCTCGCGGCCGTGCCAGCCGCCAACACAAACCTCGCCGTCTTCAATGGCGCGAACCCGAACGGCATCTGGTCGCTTTATGTTTATGATGACACGCAGGGCAACGACGGCGTTATCACCGGCGGATGGTCTCTTGGTTTGACTGCCGTCAGCCCCTTGATTCAGGCGGCGTCCCTGTCGGCTTCCACCATGCCCGGCGAATTATTGCGGTTGAGCATTATTGGATCTGCGGGACAGAACTATGGAATTCAGGTTTCGAGCAATCTGGTTTCCTGGACGACGATCCTGACCAACACAGGCAGCTTTACTTTCACCGACAGCCTTACGAATGCCCCGGAACGGTTCTATCGCGCCATTCAACTGCCCCAGTAGGCGGGCAAATCCACCGGCGGAGCCCGACCCAGGCACATGAAACTTTTCGGCATCACGGGCGGCGTCGGGATGGGCAAATCAACCTCCGGCGCCTTGCTGGAAAAGCGGGGAATAGCAGTGGTGGATACGGACCACATCGCGCGGCGATTGGTCGAACCAGGCCAGCCGGCCCTGGCCGAAATTGCCGGCGCCTTTGGCCCGTCTGTCATCTCGCCGAATGGCGGCCTGGATCGCAAGGAATTGGCCCGGCGCATCTTTGCGGACGCGGCGGAGCGCGCCAAACTGGAGGCCATTCTCCACCCGAAGATTCGCGAGGTCTGGGAGGCGGAGGTGAAAAGGTGGCGCGCTTCCGGTTGTGCCCGGGGCGCGGTGATTATTCCGCTCCTGTTTGAAACCAAAGCTGAATCTCTTTTTGACGCCATTATTTGTGTGGCGTGTTGCGCCGCCTCTCAACTCGAACGCTTGCGGGAACGGGGCTGGAACCGCGCGGAGATCAGGCAGCGTCTGGCGGCGCAATGGCCGGCGGAGGAGAAAATCGCCCGCGCGGATTTCGTGATCTGGACGGACACCACCCTGGAAGCCCACGCCGCGCAACTGGAGAGGGTGATGCTGAAAAGCCTTATTTCATCAAGAGCATCTGGCGCGCCCGTTTAATGGAGCGATTCAATTGCCGCTGGTAATGGGCGGGCAGGCCGGTGTATTTGCGCGGGAGGATGCGGCCCTGGTCGGTCACGAATTGTTTGAGGAGGGTGACATTTTTAAAATCCAGGGCATCAAAGGTGAAGTCAATCTTGGGTTTGGGCCGGGGAGTGCGGACTTCAATGGGTGAGGCCTTGCCTTTGGCGCCGCGGCCGCCGGGCTTTTCGGGATGTGTTTTTCGTGGCATAAAAATTATTTGATTTCGCGATGGACGGTGCGGCGGCGCAAGGCGGGGTTGTACTTTTTGATCTCCAACTTCTCGGTTTTCAACTTTTTGTTGCGGGTCGTTGTATAGCGCGAGGGCGATTTGCCCTCCTTGCGCGCTTCGGTGCATTCAATGGTAATGATTTCTCTGGGCATGGTTATTCCTTGTCTTTGGCCGGCTTTTCCTCCGCTTCTTCCTCTTCTTCCAATTCGGTCCCGCCCGTGTTGTCCACCGTGCCCAACTGGCCCAATCGGCGCTGGCGCAAGGCTCCTTCGCGTTCGAGCTGGCTTTGCGCTTCGACGGTGAAACGGGTCCAGGGAATGGCCTCCAGGCGCGTGGCCGGGATGGTTTTGCCCGTCAATTCGCAAATGCCATAAGTATTCTTCTCGATGCGCTTCAGGGCTTCTTCGATTTCGTAAATGGCGTCCTGGTCGGACGACAGGAGGCTCAGGGCGAAATCGCGGTCAAAATTATCGGTGCCGGAATCCGCCATGTGCAGGCTGTAACTGGCCATCTCCTCGGCGGACTCCTTGGCCAGGCCGCTCATTTGATGGAGGAGCCGCTCGCGCAGCTCCAGCAGGTGGCGGTGATACTTGGCCCATTGCGGTTTGATTTTAGCCTGCCCGTTGGATTTGGCTTTCACGATCCCCCGGCCGAGAATCGAGGCGGCCGTGGCCGCCCCGGCTTTTTTGCCTGACGACCGCGTTGCTGATTTTTTCATGGTCACTTTTTTTTTCGTCACAAATGTCTTTCTGCTCCATTCCCCCCGAATGGCCCGCCCCGCCCGTCTGCGGGGTGGGGGACTGTAGCAAAGGGGGCAAATAATGCCACAACTTTTTTAAGAAAAAACGTCTTTATTTATCAGTCTTCAGACAGGTCAATCCTCCTGCTGTTCATCCTTTTTCAATGGAGGCGTAAGCATTATGGCTGTGAATGCTCTCAAAGTTCTCCGCCTCAACCTTATACCATGCCACATCCGGGTGGGCATTCAACTTCACGGCGACGTTGCGCACCAAATCCTCGACGAAAACGGGGTTTTCATAAGCCCGTTCCGTGACCGCCTTTTCATCCCGGCGCTTCAAAAGGGAATACAACTCCGAACTGCCCGAACTCTCCACCAGGGCGATCAAGTCTTCGATCCAAATCGCCTTGCGCGAGCGGACCTGGACGGTGACCAGGCTGCGCTGGTTATGCGCCCCAAAACGGCTGATGGCCTTTGAACAGGGGCAGAGCGTCGTCACCCCCACCCGCACCGTCAGGACAAAATCAATTTCCCGGCCGATGGCATTGGCATCGAACCGGGCGGTATAATCCATGACGCTTTCCATGCCTGAGACGGGCGCCTTTTTGACCAGGAAAAAGGGAAACTCCATCTCCAAATGGGCCGCGGCCGATTTGAGCTTGGCTTGCATGGCGTAAAGAATGTCCGTGATGTTTTCCACATGAACGATGTGGCCGTGCGAATTGAGCACCTCGATGAACCGGCTCATGTGAGTGCCTTTGAATTCATGGGGCAAATCGACGAACATGCCGATGGTGGCGATGGTGTTTTGCAGGGTGCGCGCCTTGTCGCGGATTTGGATGGGAAAGCGCAACCCCCGCACGCCGACCTTGTCGATGCGCAACTGGCGATGATCCGGCTCGCTCTGTTTATCGTGCATCGCGTCCGGCGGCAAAAGTTCTTTATCGGAAAGCACGCTCATGGCAATGAATCGTTTAACGGAAAACAATAGCAGCCGGAAGGGCTTTTGACAAACGGATTGTTTTCATTGGAAGATTGAGGTGTTCACACGGCGGGCGTCGATCTCCGGGAAGAGATAAATTTTGCCGCAAGAGGGCTGCTCCTGACGGGCCCGCAAGGCGAGCGCCAGGGCCGTGCAACGATCGGCATGGCCGTCGGCCGAGTGCGGGGCGCGATACGTCACCCCGCCCGACGCCGTGGTCACCCGGTTAATGCTGTGCAAATCCTCGCGCACCAAGCGGCTGATCGGCACCCGCACGCTTCGCTTTTCAAACGCCATGCGGAGTTTGGAGAAGATTTCCACCTTGAGCGTGTTGCTGAAGGTGAACAGTTCAATTTTGCCGTAAAGATGCTTTTCGGGATTCCATTCTCCGAATTCCTGCGCCAGATAATCGCCCATGCCGATGCCCGCGCCGGTGTAGTCCAAACAAATCCTTCGCGCGCGCTGAA
This sequence comes from uncultured Verrucomicrobiae bacterium, assembly GCA_963813995.1. GTDB lineage: Bacteria > Verrucomicrobiota > Verrucomicrobiia > Limisphaerales > Palsa-1400 > DASRLE01. The sequence continues at coordinate 28,998 of CAWFAZ010000051.1, forward strand.
TGCGCGGGCGAAGGATTGCAACCTGGTCGGGTGTTGACATTTTTGAGAGTTCGAGGACTTCGACTGTTTGGGCCACATCGCCCAACTGCGCATTGGACCAGCAAACCGTTAGATCATGGCGACGCCCGAAATCAATCCCCATGTCGATGGAGAATTGCAATTTGGCGTCCCAATATCCGGCTGGCACGGTGGCGGTGGCCTCGACGCTCTCGCAAGAGGCGATCAATTCGTAGGGCAGCAGGACGGCTTGAACGTCCAAAAACTGGCATTCAAATTCCTGCGCCCAGCCTTCGGGATCATCCACGGCCGCCTTGAGTTCCTCGATGTTGATCGGCAAGCCTTCTTTGGCTGCGGTGTAGATGTCCACGAAATGGCAGGACCAGGAAGAAGTTGAGAGTGGAGAGTGCAAAGTGGAGAGTTCTGAATTCTGCACTCTGCATTCTGCATTTTGCACTGGTCTGTAGTTTTTCGCCCATATTTCATGGGCTTTGTTGCCGATGCCGTTGGGGGTGGTGATGAGCCGGACTTTCTTCACCCCGCCACGCAACGGGTTCGTCACCGCAGGCACGATGGCCCGCCAGGTCTGCTCCGGGTTTTCGAAAAAGGCGAATTCCGTCAACAGCACGTTGGCGCTGTAACCGCGCACGGTGTCGGGCCGGCCCGGCACGGCGATGACCCGGCTCCCGCGCGGAAAGACTATGGTGACCGACTTCAAAAGAGCTTCCGACCCGCCCTCCCGCTCCTCCCGGACATCCGCAATGGCCAGGTTGTAAGCCTCAATCCACTCCTTCCATTTGGTGAGCGATTCGATGGATTGCCGTTCCGACGGCGCGGCAATCAGCCAGGTCGTCTTGCCCCCGTTCTGTTCGTGCATGAAACAATCGCGCACTCCTTCCTCAGCGGAGCAAAAATCCTTGCCGGTCTGGCGTGACATCAACCCGAATTTCCAGCGCGACGTGTCATCCGCCCAGCGGCGCTGGTAAGGCAGAAGGACGCTACGGGGAGTGGCAGGCGGTTCCATCATAATGGCTCCATTCCGAAAATCTGCCTGAATCTCCGTTCCTTCTCCTCGTTGTCCATCGGCGGCAAAGCGGGGTTCTCCCCGGTTTCTTTGGCCTTCGCTGCCTGGGCTTCGAAAATGGCGGTGCGCTGGTCAAAGCGCCGCTGATCGGCCCGCCTCAACAGCAACCACGCCGCCGCCGTCTTTGATGATGGACCATTCAAATCGAGGCCTGCATCGATCACCTGCTGCGCGATCAAGGTCACGGCCTGATCGAGCACCTTCTCCTGGTCTGTTTTGTTGACCAAATTCTGTAAAAGAGACTGCGTGGCGCGAAAGGTGGCCGTAGCTATCTGGATTTTCCGCACCCTCTCCTCGATACGCAGCCGCCGTCTGATCCTCCACAGGCAAGGTTCGGAGGGTTTGTGGCCTTTCTCCGCCCCCTCTGGCCAGGGCACCGCCTTCTCCCGAGCCCCGGCCAAAGTAATTCCGGAGAGCAACAGCGCATAAAGTGAAATCCGCTGCTCCTCTGTCAACGCGGCGGCGTATGAACCTTCCCGTGGCGCTTCATTAATTTTCATAATTCACACCCCCTCCCCCCCATACCCACCCGTAAAATTTACGTATAAACCGTAAAATGCCTGTCTTCCATTGCGGTTGGAACAGGTTGGGCGGCAGCACGTTCCAATTGGAAAATGGGCAAAAACCGATTTTACGGTTCTTACGGTTCTTACGGTTCTCTTTACTACGCCGAAAAGTTTTCCATTTTTTGCCACAAAGGAACGCAAAGAACACAGAGACAGGAGTTTATACTGTTTGTTTTCTTTGTGGTTTCTGTGCTCTTTTGCGGCAAATTCATCTTTGGTTGCGGCTCCGCCGGGCTGGGCCTTAGCCGCCTCTGCGACGGGGGGACTTCTTAATTCTTCCTTCATAATGCAGCCTTTTATTCTCATTATGGCATAAACTGCATAAATTGTACATCTCATGGTGGAGATCTTTTTTAAACACGAAACCCCTGTAAACATTGGTCGAAAGGCGTGTCGGGGTCCGTCTTGTCAAGTATGTATTCTTGACAAGCGCGCCAGAAAGTATGAATTAGGAAGTAAGAATTAAGAAACATGAAAAGCAGCCTTGCGTTGTTCTTTTCGGCAAAGGGGTTCTGGCGGCGGCGGATTTGTTGGTGGACAGAGCGGGCGGGGCGCGGCAGAGAAAATGTGGACATGCTCGGAACCGACCCCCGACCCCTTTCACGCCCCCCCAGACTTGCCCGCAGAACACGCCGAATAACGCAGATACGGAATAAGAATTCTTCATCTGCGTTCATCTGCGTGTTCGGCGGGCAAAGGCCTTTTTTCTCGTGCTTCGCGTTCTGCGAGGAAAACCTGGCAGGACGAAGTCGATCAGAAGCTGGCCGTGCTTTTCGGACTGAAACGCTTGTAAAGTGTTCCCGGCCTTGCTGCTTTTGTTGATGGACAGGGCGGGCTGGGCGCGGCAGACACAATGTGGAAATGGGTGACCCGTTTCTGACCCGTTTCCGACACCTGGACGACACCTGGACGACACCTGGATGATCGCAACGCAACCCTTTCCAGTCCCGGTCCTGGAGGCTGTAAAATTCCATTATATTTTATTCTCGCACTCTTTGAAATCGTCTGTAAAATCCCATGCCAATGAAAAAGCAATCACAGACAGAACGCAGGCCAATGGCCATAGGCTTAACGTTGCGGAATTTCCGAGCTTTCCGAGATTCTGGTGAGTTCGATTTAGCTCCGTTAACATGCTTGGTCGGCACCAACAGCAGCGGGAAATCGTCAATAATTACTGCACTATTGCTACTTAAGCAAAGTTTAGAACAAGAACGAATAAGTTCTCGCGTCACGCCCTTGATGCTATCAGGACCGTATTGCGACCTTGGTAGTTTCCGCGATGTTGTTTTCGCTCATAAAGCCCGTTCCGCAATCAGCTTTCTTTTCAAAGTTCCCATGAACTTGCTACAGGACTCGGAGCCCAAGGCTGCGCGTAGTCCAATTGTGAATTTGGACGTGCCAAGCTCATATCTTCACAATCCTAGGTTTTACCCTGGTGCATACTTCGGAACAAGGGCCTCCCTACCAGTGACACATTCTGTTACCATAGCCTTATCCTTCGTGACTGATGCCCCTTTTGGTCCCAGTTTGAGCAAAATTACCTTTGGCGTCGAAAACATTGGCTCTGCTGTTTTCTTACGAACCACTGGCGGCCAAAGACGGCAGCACTGGCGAACATATACGCACGATTTGCCAAGCAAATCCGTTTACATGAGGTTTTTGAGGCACCGTTTCTTTCCTCAAATCGAAAAGAGAAGAGAGGTTTATGCTCGTAGTGCATCTCGCACAAAGGAGCGCATAAATAGCCACCATCGGCCCAGATGATTTGCAGTCGTCCAAACATATCCACCAGCGCGCCAATCAAAATGGGGGCGGCGTCGCGGTCCTGCAGGGCGGCGCTGGTGATCCTCATGGCCAGCACCAGTCCCAGAGTGTCCACCGCCAGATGACGCTTGCGGCCCTTGATCTTTTTGCCCGCGTCGTAGCCGCATTCGCCGGCCTGATCGGGGGTTTTAACGGTTTGGCTGTCCACAATGGCAGCGGTCGGCGCCACCTGCCGCCCCTCGGTCTTGCGCAGCCAGTCGCGCACGGTGTCATGGATGAAGGTCCAGGTCCAATCCTGGCTCCACTGCCGAAAGTAGCCATAGACGGTTTGCCAAGGTCCGAACTCCTTGGGCAGATAGCGCCAGGCGCAACCGGAGCGGTCAACATAAAAGATGGCGTTGACCAGGGTGCGACGCGCCAGCTTGAGCGGGCGGCCGCGTTTTCCCTTGCCGCATTTGGGCGCGGGCACCAGAGACTTGATTTGGTTCCATTCTTCATCGGTCAGATCACTCGGATATTTGATAGGATGCGTTTGCATCCATTCCATCTATGACAGAAGGGTAATGTTGTACAACATAAGCAACTTACTTATGATTGACGGTTTGCCATTTTCAAAACACGCTCTTAGAGCGTGTTTTGAAAATGCTTTATTCATATTGACGCCAGACGTTTGACCATCAGTCGAATCATGCAAATCCGTATCATCGCCTCGCTATGATCAAGCCGGACTTCATAGTCACGGCACAGCCGCCGCGATTTGCTCAGCCAGCCAAAGGTGCGTTCGATGATCCAGCGTTTGGGCAGGACTTTAAAACCCCGGGCGTGATCACAACGCCGCACGATTTCCAAACGCAGTTTGCCAAAGGGCCGCAACTCTTTGACCCACCGCACCAACGCTCCCAGATAGCCACCATCGGCCCAGATGATTTGCAGTCGTCCAAACATATCCACCAGCGCGCCAATCAAAATGGGGGCGGCGTCGCGGTCCTGCAGGGCGGCGCTGGTGATCCTCATGGCCAGCACCAGTCCCAGAGTGTCCACCGCCAGATGACGCTTGCGGCCCTTGATCTTTTTGCCCGCGTCGTAGCCGCATTCGCCGGCCTGATCGGGGGTTTTAACGGTTTGGCTGTCCACAATGGCAGCGGTCGGCGCCACCTGCCGCCCCTCGGTCTTGCGCAGCCAGTCGCGCACGGTGTCATGGATGAAGGTCCAGGTCCAATCCTGGCTCCACTGCCGAAAGTAGCCATAGACGGTTTGCCAAGGTCCGAACTCCTTGGGCAGATAGCGCCAGGCGCAACCGGAGCGGTCGACATAAAAGATGGCGTTGACCAGGGTGCGACGCGCCAGCTTGAGCGGGCGGCCGCGTTTTCCCTTGCCGCATTTGGGCGCGGGCACCAGAGACTTGATTTGGTTCCATTCTTCATCGGTCAGATCACTCGGATATTTGATAGGATGCGTTTGCATCCATTCCATCTATGACAGAAGGGTAATGTTGTACAACATAAGCAACTTACTTATGATTGACGGTTTGCCATTTTCAAAACACGCTCTTAGATGGTATCACGCCATGCATTTACGTTACGGAACATCGTTTAGAGAATTGTGCCCAGGACATTTATCGTGTATTCAGGATACGCGTACTGAGAGTGTAATTATAGGGTCGGTAATAGGAATGATCAATCCTCACATTTTGTTAACCAGTGTCCTGTGATTGACCGTTTCGCTGTGTAGGTTTCCTAAACGGTGGACTATGACCCTCTCGCCGTCTCTTTCATGTGCGACGTTTGTTAAAAGGCGTTCCGCAGAGGACCACTAGCTTCTCATTAGAGGGGTGGTGTCGTTACTGGTCTTGATTATCACCATCGGTGCGCCTATCGGTATGTGCTCGTCCAGGCAAAGAAGCCGAATTAAAACCCGAGCTTGGATGCCAAACCCGCATGTTAATGCCCATCCATGTTTGGCGATCTGGTCATACCCACTTACGAAATAAGCGTCGTTTGTAACGAGGGTCATAAATCGCTGCACATTGGCGTAGTAACCCCTTTGACCTCTTCGTAAAGGTCAACGATAAACGAAGTGTCTTTATAAATTACGTAATCTTCTGTCATGTTTCAAAATAGCCGCAAATGTTGCCGCATGGCAATTACAAACTCCCTCTCGCTTTTGTAATGGCTCATCAAATAAAGCGACCTCAGGAACGATCAGGGCTATCCGTGCCTCACGTTTTGCATGAAAGGCTCCTCGGAAATTGGTATTCGTTCAGTTTGGCCAGCAATTTCCCAAGGCAGCGGCACGGGGTTTGCGGCTGTGCTTGATGGTGTGAAAAAGCCGCTTGACTCTCCCCTTGCTGGAGGGCGTAAACCATGTGGAATATGAAAAAGAATAAACACAAGAAAACGTGGCAGGAGAAACTGGCGGACGACAAAGGCTTCCCCAAGGTCTTCAAAATTGATTCCACCAAAAGCAAACGTTGGGGCACGGGCACATTTGTCATTCCCGCGCCCCTGGAAGTGAACGAACTCATGTGCCGGGTGCCGGAAGGCAAACTCACCACCATTGACGAACTCCGCAAAGTCCTCGCTCACCGGCATGGCGCGACTATCGCCTGTCCAATCACGACGGGCATTTTCGCATGGATTTCGGCCCACGCCGCCGCCGAAGCCGGGGCGGAAGGCAAAAAGAACACCGCCCCTTATTGGCGCACGCTCAAATCGAACGGTGAATTGAACCCGAAATATCCCGGCGGCATAGCCGGATTGCGGCGCAAGCTCTCAAGCGAAGGACATCGGGTCATTCAGAAACGAAAACGGTTTTTCGTGGAGGAATTCCGGGAACGGCTCTTCATCTTTGACGACGGCCAATAGAATTGCTCCTCTTGCTCCAAAGATAATTAACAAACTCATTTGGTATGCAAATACCTTAAAATGAACGGCTTGCAAAACCCGGATTCAACCCTTTCAGGGTTGTGATTTCTCTGTATTCTCACCCAGGGTAGCTCGTTCCTCACAACCCTGGGCTGAAAGCTTCAATCCCGTTGGGATTGGCAAAAACGATGACAACGCCCCCAGCACTACTTGATATTCCACCGACAACAGCGAAGAACCCAACCGAGGCTCCGCGCGGTTAAACCGGGTCAAACGGATCAAAGGAATGTCCATTGCTTTTTGTTTGCCGTTGCCGCGTTTTTCAGTTAGCAAGTGCGCGAAATATGACAAAAACATTTCCGGAAATATCCAAAATCGGCTACGAAGGGCCGAAATCAAAAAACCCGCTGGCCTTCAAATACTATGACGCGGACGAAGTGGTGGAGGGCAAAACGATGCGAGACCATCTCCGCTTCTCCGTGGTCTATTGGCACACCTTTCGCGGGCGCGGCGTGGATATGTTCGGCGCGCCGTCCATTGACCGTCCATGGGACGATAACAGCGACTCGCTGGAAAATGCGAAGCGGCGGGTGCGCGTGGCCTTCGAATTCATCGAAAAATTGGGCGCGCCGTTTTATGCGTTCCACGATCGCGATGTCGCGCCGGAGGGGGCAACCCTGGCTGAAACGAATAAAAATCTCGATGCCGTTGCCAAAGTCTTGAAGGAAGAGCAGGAACGGTCCGGCATTCGTTTGCTGTGGGGCACGGCAAATCTTTTTTCGCATCCGCGTTTCGCGCACGGCGCTTCAACCAGTTGCAATGCCGATGTGTTCGCCTTCGCCGCCGCCCAGGTCAAGAAGGCGCTCGAGGTGACGCATGAACTGGGCGGGGCGGGTTATGTTTTTTGGGGCGGACGCGAAGGGTATTCAACCTTGCTCAACACGGACCTGAAACGGGAACTGGAGCATCTGGCCCGGTTTTTGCACATGGCGGTCGATTACAAAAAAAAGATCGGGTTCAAGGGCCAGTTTTACATTGAGCCAAAACCCAAGGAACCCACCAAGCACCAATATGATTCGGACGCGGCGGCCTGCCTGAACTTTTTGCGCGAATACGATTTGATGGGCCATCTGAAATTGAACCTCGAAACCAATCACGCCACCCTGGCGGGGCATACCATGCAGCATGAATTGGAAACCGCCGCGGCGGCCGGCGCGCTGGGGTCGGTGGACGCCAACACGGGGGATCTGTTGCTGGGCTGGGACACGGACCAGTTTCCGACGGATATATACCTGACAACACAATGCATGCTGACCATCCTGAAAGCGGGCGGACTCAAGACGGGCGGGCTTAATTTCGACGCCAAGGTGCGGCGGGAGAGTTTTGAGACGGTCGATCTATTTTACGCGCACATTGGCGGGATGGATGCGTTCGCGCGGGGGCTGAAAACGGCCTGCGCCATCCGGCGGGACGGCCGTCTGGCGGCTTTTGTCAGGCAGCGTTACAACTCGTGGGACGGCGGCATCGGCCGGGAGATCGAATCGGGCAAAAGCAGTTTTGCGGCGCTGGAGAAATACATGTTGAAGAAAGGCGCGCCAGCGCCCAACGCCAGCGGACGGCAGGAGTTTTTGGAGAACTTGATCAACGAATTTATTTGACTCAGACGGGCAGAGTGATGCTGATGGTCGTGCCCTTGCCCGGTTGCGAGCGGATTCTGACTTTGCCGCGGTGGGTTTCGATGACCCGGCCCACAATGGCCAGTCCGAGGCCGGTGCCCTTTTGTTTGGTGGTGCTGAACAGTGAGCTGAAGGCGCGGCGGCGTTGTTCCTCGGGCATGCCGGGGCCGGTGTCCCTGAATTCGATCAGGATATGGGTTGGGCGGGGACTCGCGCGCGGCAGGCGAAAGGCCCTGGTGAGAATGGTGAGCGAGCCGCCTTTGGGCATGGCTTCGACCGCGTTGAGGGTCAGGTTTAAGAAGGCCTGCGCGAGCTGGGTGCCGTCGGCCATGACGGCTGGCAAATCGGGAGCGAAACGGCGGATGAATTGAATCTGTTGGTTGCGCAATTTGTGGCGGGTGAGCAGGCCGAGATCGTCGAGCAACTGGTTGATGTTGACCTCGCTCAATTTGGGTTCCGTGCCGCGGGCGAAATCGAGGATTTGTTCGACGATTTTGTTGAGATGTTCCATTTTCTCGCGAAGGATGGCGTCGTCTTTGATGCGCGGGTCCCCGGGCAGGAATTCGAGGCGGAGGGAATGATAGAGCATTTTCATGACGGTGAGGGGATTGCGAATCTCGTGCGCGACCTCGGCGGCGAGAAGGCCCAGGGCGGAGAATTTTTCGTTTTGACGCAATTGCTCTTCGACATCGACGATGCGCTCGTAAAGGCGGGCTTTCTCGATGGCCATGGCCGACAATTCGGCCAGGGCGGTGAGGATGTGGATTTCCTCGTTGGAAAAACTGCGGGGCTGGCCGGTATAGACATTGAGAGTGCCGATGGTCTGTCCGCCGAAGACCAGGGGCGCGCTCAATAATGAAACCAATCCTTCGCGCCGGGCCACAGAGATGTTCTGGTACAGGGCGGAAGCTTGAACGTTCTCCAGTTGCATCGGTTTTTTGCGGCGGACGACGATCCCCAGGAAACTTTCGTCCACGTTGAGCCTGGATTTTTTGAGATAGGCCTCCCCGGCTCCCGAGCTGGCGCGCAAATCGAGCCACTGGCCGGTTTCATCCAGCAACAGCAACGAACACATGCGCGCCTCCATCAACGCGCAGGCCTCGCGGGTGATGACTTGCAGGGCCTCGTTGACGTTGAGGGCGGAGTTGATGGTTTGGCTGACGCTGACGAGGGTTTCCAGGAGCCTGGCTTTTAAGCGCGATTGTTCGTAAAGCCAGGTGTTGTGAATGACCTTGGCCGCCTGCACCGCCAGTTCCTCCAACAATTCCTGGTCCGCTTCGCTGAAGGCATTTTCGCCGGGGGAATCGACATTGAGCACGCCGCGGACCGTGCCCAGGACTTCCAAAGGCACGGCCAATTCCGAGCGAACATCATCGCGCAACATGATGTAGCGCGCATCCCGCCGCACGTCGCCCACCCGGGCCGGTTTTCCGGTCCGCGCCACCCAACCGGTGATGCCCTGGCCCAGGCGCAACTTGAGTTCCGAGGCATCGGGCGGCAGGCCGGTCGAAGCATGGATTTCCAGGAGGCCGTTGTTGGGATTAATCAAAACGACGGAGCCGCTGGAAGCGCGCATGAGCCGGACGGCTTCCTGCAAGATGAGCTGCAAGGCCTGCTGGGGATCCAGGGTGGAATGGATGACATTGCTGACCTGGTAAAGCAGCTTGAGCCGCTCATAGGCGGCTTGCAATTGGCTGACACCATCGCTCATGCGCGCAGTTTAACACCCAAGCCTCAAAGTTTAAAGGCTGGCTTTTACGCTTGACCACGGAGCGTCTTGAGGGCGGCGACAGCGGCTTCGCTTTCGGCCGCCTTTTTGCTTTTGCCCCGGCCCCGGCCCAATTCGATGCCGCCATGCGTGACAATACATTCGAAGTCGCGGTCGTGGTCCGGGCCGCTCGCGCCCGCCACAACATATTGCGGCGCGTCGGGCGACCTGGCTTGCAGGATTTCCTGGAGTTCGCCTTTCGGGTTTTCCAAGGTGGGGATGGAGGTCAATTCGCCAAAGGCCTCGCGGAAGGATCGCAAGACGAAGGCGGTGGCGGCATCGAAACCGCCGTCCAGAAAAACGGCGCCGATCAAGGCTTCGAAGCCGTCGGCCAAAGCCGAGGCGCGGCTGCGGCCCAGATTGGCTTCTTCACCGCGGCTGAGAATCAAGTCGTTCTGCAACTCAAGACGGCGCGCTTGTTCGGCCAGGGTGCGGCGATTGATCATTTGCGCGCGCGCCTTGGTCAAAGGTCCTTCGCTGACCAGGGGGAATTTCTCGTAAAGTTCCCGGGTGAGAACCAGGCCGAGCACCGCGTCGCCCAAAAATTCCAGGCGCTGATTGTGCCGGACCAACCGCCCTTGTTCGTGCGCCACGGAGGGATGGGTCAAGGCCAGGCGCAACAGGCTGATGTCCCGAAACCGATACTCCATCCGCGTTTGCAATGCATCGAAGTCAGACACAGCAGTCATCCATTCTACACCTTCGCGCTGGCGCTTTCCGCCGGCGCGGACGCGGGTTGCCCTGGTTCAGGGGACGCAACACCCGCCGCCAGCCGCCCGACCGGCGGAGGCGGGTTGACGCCATGGGCCAGGAGTTCGGCGGTGGCTCGCTGGACCTCTTCGAGTTGATTGAGTTGCAGGTTCGGGTCGGTAATGGTAAAAATGTCGCCCGTCCTGGGTTGTTCATAAATGAAAACACGCCGGCCCTCCCGCTGGATTTGCTCCTTGACCTTCAACAGGCGTTTGCGCTCGAGCATGACCGCCAGAATGTAACAAACCGGGCCGTGTTTGGGATCGTTGGTTTCGATTAATTTGCGCAGAAGGCTTTCGGCGGATTCCTTCTGGATCGCATCGGGCGGCGCGGCGGGGGGACCTGATAAACCCCCTGCCATTGCGAGATAAAACCTTTGCGATCACTGGCGCCTTCGCGATGTTGGGCGTCCCAGCAACCGTGGCATATATCCAGACGCCGGAACTCCTGTTTCTCCTCGAACAGGAGAGTGTGGTACGGCTCCCTGCCGGCAAAGGGCTTGTGGCAGGCCTGACAAGCGTGCGCCCGGGATTGCAGATTCCATTCGTTCATCGAAAACATGAATCCCTCCCATTATTGCGGATGCCCGAATGACTGCAACCCTTTACTTGCGCCGACATCGTATTCCAACTCGATTTCAGGCCTTTGGATGATAGGTCCAAAAAACCCATAAGCATTAACCTAAAGGCTTGCCAAATGGTTTGGACGGGCTATGCTGGGGAGCCATGAACAATGATGATTGCCTTCCAGAAGATTGGGAGATTCTGCGCCGGTGGCTCCCCGAAGATCTCAATGCCCGGGCCAAACGATTTGACTTTTTCCAGCGGACGCGGGGCTTGACCGACGGTGAGCGGTGGTTGCGGTTAATCCTCATGCATGTGGCCGGCGGACTGTCTTTGGAACAAACCGCCTTGCGGGCCAGGGAATTGGGGCTGGCCAGCATCAGCGGGGTGGCTTTGTTCAAGCGGTTGCGCAAGGCTGAAGCCTGGCTGGGAAGCCTCTGCCAACATTTGCTGGCGGAGCAGCAGAACCGTTTGGGCCAGTGCCTATGGCCCAGCCAATACCGGGTTCGAGCCATCGATGCGACGGACATCCAGGAACCCGGCAGTACGGGCAGCGCCTGGCGTCTGCACTACAGCATCACTCTGCCGGAACTGGTCTGCGACCACTATGAAGTCACCGACCAGCATGGCGGTGAGAGCCTGGGGCGATTCCAGTTTAAAAAGGATCAACTCATCTTGGTGGATCGGGGCTACAGCCGAGCGACTGGAGTGGCCAAAGTCCTGGAGAGCGGCGCGGCGCTGTTGATGCGCTGGCATACCACCGCGCTTCCGGTGCAGGATCCTCACGGCAGGGCGCTGGACCTGCTGGCACTTCTGCGGGGCTTGCCCAAACACAATTCGGATCATTGGAAGGTCCAATTTTTTCATCAGGGCAAGGTTTATCGTCTGCGCTTGTGCGCCATCCGCAAGAACCGGCTGGCGACGGAGCGGGCGCGGCGCCAAGTCTTGGACAATGCCCAGATTCATGGCTATCAGGCCAGTGCGGAAAGCTTGGAATTGGCCGAGTACGTCCTGGTGCTGACCACCCTGCCCAGAGAATTTACGGCCAGCCAGGCCCTGACGCTCTACCGCTGCCGCTGGCAGGTGGAACTGGCTTTCAAGCGCCTGAAGAGTTTGCTCTCAACTGGTCATGTGCCCAAAAGCAACGACCAGTCAGCCCGGGCTTGGATGCAAGCCAAGATACTGACGGCACTGCTGCTGGAGCGACTGTTGCTGGAGGCAAAGATTTTTTCCCCCTGGGGATATGGCTTGCCAGAGTTTGAGCCGCTGGCGCGCCACGTTGGAGGCGCGTGACACATTATTGCAGGTGCTGGCACCGGCTTTGAGCTTGCCGAACTTTCTGCGGCGAGGCCCAGACCCAGATATAGCAAGGGCCTGGCGAGTTCTGCGACCGCGCCGTCCAATGCAATTAATCCAAGTCGGCCAAATTTTGAATCGTTAGGTTAATGCTTATGTCCAAAAAACCCGCAACACCGCAACAAGTGTTGATAGTCAACGACTTAGCCCGCAACACAAACCGCTACAGAGGTGCAACATGTTGCGGGTTTTCTCCCTTTGCCGCCCCGGCCAAGATTCTGGCAAGTGCCTCTTTGGATGTTTCCTTGTCCTGCTGGCGTTCTTGTTCCAGTGCTTTTTGCGCCCAATAGCGGAACGAAGGCGGAAGTCGGCTTTACAGTGGGGGTGGAATGGGATATTGGACGGAATCATTATGGAACTGGAACCACCCGACAGCCACCATCTCTCCGCTGCAATCGGCTGGCTGGGGCTTGGCAGCCACACCGAGGCCAACGAAGAATTGGAGAAAATCAGCGCCAAAAACGGGGCTGATCCATCTGTCCTGGCAGTCAAAATTGAGGTTTGCTGCAAAGCTGGGAAATGGGATTTGGCTGCTGAAAATGCCGTTCAGCTCGTCAAATTGCAGCCGGATCAACCGATGGCATGGATCACCCTTGCTTACGCCACGAGGCGGAAACAGGACGGCGGGATTCCCCAAGCCAGGGAGGTTTTGATGCCGGTGCAGAAGCTTTTCCCCAAGGAGTGGCTGATCCCATACAACCTGGCCTGTTACGAATGCCAACTCGGAAACAAGAAGAAGGCCTGGGCTTGGTTAAAAAAGGCTTTCGACTTGGGAGATGCGAAGCAGCTTAAACTGATGGCTTTGAAGGACCCTGATTTGGAGCCGTTTTGGGTTGAAATTGGGGAGACTGGCTTTGAGTTCCCCTAGCAGCCCGTTAAAAAACTAAAGAATACCGTATATTTGACTGAACAATTTTGACGCTGGAGCGTCAGATAATCATGGCAATTGGACGACGCACTCCCAAACAAGACGAACTGTTCATCCCGACCGCGAAGCTGGCCACTGGCCCCGGCCACCCTTTCTACACCAAACTCAACACCGTGCTGAATGAGGCGGGCTTTGACGAATTTGTTGAAAAGCTCTGTGAACCCTATTACAAGGAGGGTGGCCGGCCAGGCATTCCGCCCGGAGTTTATTTTCGCATGCTCTTCATCGGCTACTTCGAGGGACTGGACAGCCAGCGCGGCATCGCCTGGCGTTGCGCCGACAGCCTGGGCTTGCGCGCCTTTCTAGGTTTCCGGTTGACCGAGGACACGCCGGTGCATGTGTCTATGACGATGATTCGACAGCGGTTGCCCGAAGCGGTCTTTGACCGGGTCTTTGTGTTTGTCCTGAGTCTTTTGCAGGAGAAGGGGCTGTTGCGGGGCAAGGCGGTGGCCATTGACGCCACCACCTTGGAGGCCAACGCGGCGATGAAGAGCATCGTGCGCAAAGACACCGGGGAGGATTGGAAAGAATATCTGCGGGGACTGGCCAAAGCCGAGGGCATCGAGAATCCCACCGAAGAAGATTTGCGGCGTTTGGATCGGGGACGCAAGGACAAGAAAGTCTCCAATCAGCAGTGGGAAAGTCCGACCGACCGGGACAGTCGGATTGCCAAGATGAAAGACGGGCGCACCCATCTGGCCTACAAAGCCGAGCACGCGGTGGACTTGGCCAGCGAAGCTATTGTAGCCACAACGGTCACCTTTGCCGACAGATCTGATCCGCAGAGCGGGCCGGTAACATTGAGCCTGGCCGAAGCCAATCTGGTCTTGGCGGGCAGTGCCACCCAGATTGAGGAAATGGTGATGGACAAGGGCTATCACGACAATGATTTGTTGACACAGTGTGAGACAAACGGCCTGCGCACGTATATTCCGGAGCGGCGGCAGAAGACACGGTGCTGGACAGACAAACCGGTGGAGCAAGAACGGGCCTTTCGAGCCAACCGGCGGCGGGTGCGCGGGCCCAAGGGCCGGCAATTGAACCGCTGGCGCAGTGAACGGTGCGAACGGACCTTTGCCCATGTCTGCGAGACCGGCGGGGGAAGGCGAGCGTGGTTGCGAGGCCAGACCAACGTGAGTAAAACCTATACGCTCAAGTGCGCGGCCTACAATCTCGGGTTACTGCTGCGCAAGGTATGGGGAATGAGAAAGCCACGGAACGCGGATGAAGGAGCGTGGGGCGGCTTTTTAGCCGGTTTGGCGTGGCTGACGCTGACAGCGGTTATAGTTCACAGGATAACAACTGGGACGGAGAGCATGTTTTGGGATGTGATCGGGCTGTTCCTGATAACCGTCATGACAACTGCTGCATTCAGTTTTATGCGGCGATCACGAAAAAACCGCCTTTTTTTAACGGGCTGCTAGCAGCGAATGCCATCTGGAAGTGTCATCTCCCTGCCAGATGCATCGCTCCCTCCCGGAACAGCAACAGCGCAAAAAAAGCCAGCAGCACGGCAAGGACGCGCATCACCACCCGATAGGGCCGCCCGGCCAGCCATTCGCGGGATCGTGCGGCCAGCAAAACAACCAGCACCTTCGAGCCAACCAGCAACAGGTAAAAGCCACACAGGAAGGCAAGAGCGGTCAGCCAACTTTGCGCCATCCCATTCGCCAAGATCGCCGCCCCAACCGTGAGCCAGAACAGCCACGGGTGAGGGTTGAGCAAATTAGTCAATATTCCCTTGAGCCACGATCCGGGGCGCTCAGCCGGGGCTGCCGTGGCCACACGCACGGGGCCGAAACCATCCCAAGCCAGATACAGGACAAACGCTCCCCCAGCGATGGACATGATGCCGAGCAACAGGCGGAGTTGCGCCAACTTCGCCGCCAGCACCAGCGCCAAGACGATGATGGGCACATCGGTGACCAGCGGGGCCAGGGCGATCTTGCAGCCTTCCCGAACGCCATGCCGCAGCGTTTGAGCCAGAACCAGTGCCAGCAAAGGGCCGGGGGCGAGGCCGCAGAAGAGTCCCAAGAGAACTCCAGATGCCAGAGCCGTCATCATTATGGCACATTCTAGGCTGAATGAGGCGGCAGCTTCAACTGCCCACCGGAATTTTCCACGCGCAAGGTCGGCTTGGGTTGGGCAACTGGAGGGAGGCTATGGGTTGACGCCTTTGACGCCGTAAAAAACGCCGACGGCAGGCACCAAAACGTGCAAATATGATTTTGCTGAAAAACCCCCTTGTTTTGAAAAACCATCAAAAAAATCTAAAATAGAGTCAAGTATAGAAAGTTCCAGGATCGGTTGTGGGCGATTTTTCTGGAGTGACCGGACTGTTTTGGTGGTGTTTTCAACTGTTACTTTTTGACCATTTGAGGTTTTTCAGCAGAATCAATACCATTAACTGACCCCTTCCTGATTGAAGGTGACGCACCACCGACGCCAGAAGACGTTGATTATTGTAATAGAATGCTGTCTCGCCAGCGCAAGGTGCTGTAAATATGACAATACCATTAACTGACCCCTTCCCGCATATTATCGGGATTTTGCTACGCACCCAGCGGGTCGCGGCGTTTCACGGACTCGTGCTGCTGGACCAGATAGTCGCACCAGGCATCCAGACCGGTCCGGGTCTTGGAGGAAATTTCGAACCCACCTGTTGGCCTTTGCGGCTGCGCGACGAAGGGGCCATACTCCCAAAGCGCCAGAGGACTGGCGCACTCCAAGACGCTTCGCGCTTTTCGCAAGTCGTCACACACCGCGCCAGCGTCTTAGGGTCTTCATAAGCCAGCCGTGGCTCTTTTGCCATTGCGCGCGGGGACGAAATGCGGCAGCTTTTCCTTTTGGAGAACGCTTATGAGTACTGTTGCCCAGGCCCAATCCGCCACAAAAACTTCCTGCGCACTCAATCAACTTGAGCAACTCAGAAAATTCACCCGCATCGTCGCGGATACCGGCGACTTCGCCCTTATCAAGGAATACTCGCCGGAAGACGCCACGACCAATCCCACGCTGATTCTTAAAGCCGCCCAAAAACCGGAATATCAATTGCTGGTCGCGCGGGTCATCGCCGACGGCAAAAAGGCGTCGCTCTCCGGGGACGACATTTATCGGGCGCTGCTCGTGGCTTTCGGCATCGAGATTCTGAAGATTGTGCCGGGACGGGTTTCGACGGAAACCAGCCCGAAAATCTCCTTCGATACGGAGGCGCTGATCGCCGAGGCGCGCGGGTTCATCGGGCGTTACGCCAAAGCTGGCGTCGGGCGCGAGCGCGTGCTGATCAAACTGGCCTCCACTTGGGAGGGAATCCAGGCGGCCAAAGTCCTGCAAAAGGAGGGGATCCATTGCAACATGACCCTCCTCTTTTCCCTGGCCCAGGCGGCGGCGGCGGCGGACGCGGGCGCGAAATTGATTTCGCCGTTCGTCGGCCGGATTCTTGACTGGTATAAAAAAACGACCGGGAAAAATTACACGCCCGCCCAGGACCCCGGCGTCTTGTCCGTCCGGGAGATTTACGCCTATTACAAGAAGTTCGGTTATCCGACAGAGGTCATGGGCGCCAGTTTCCGCAGCAAGGGGGAAGTGCTGGAACTGGCCGGATGCGATCTGTTGACCATCAGTCCGGAACTTTTGGGCGAATTGAAAGGGAGCACCGATCCGGTGCAGCGCAAGCTGTCTGCGGATATGAGCAAGGATTTCAAACTGCCCAGACTTGCCCTGGACGAGAAGGCATTCCGCTGGATGCTCAACGAAAACGCAATGGCCACGGAAAAGCTCTCCGAAGGCATCAGAACGTTCGCGTCCGACGCGGCCAAGCTGGAGGACTATATCGCGGCAAGGCTGGGGTAGTGTGGTTTAATAAAGATGCAGCCGTGGAATGTCTCGTCGGCCGGACGCCGACGAGTGCGACCGGGACGGTCGCGCTCCCCGAGACTGTACAGCAGCCGGATCACAATTTGATTCTCGCCGCCACCTGCGCCACGTCCTTGTCGCCCCGGCCGGAGAGATTGATGATGACCAGGTGGTCTTTTGGCATTTTCGAAGCGCGCTCCATCACGGCGGCCACGGCGTGCGCGGATTCCAGCGCGGGAATGATCCCTTCCAGCCGGGCGAGTTTAATAAACGCATCCAGCGCCTGGGCATCGGTGGCGTAGCCGTATTCGACGCGCTTTTGGTCGCGCAACCAGGCGTGCTCCGGCCCCACCGCCGCGTAATCCAGGCCGGCGGAAACGCTGTGAGTCAATTGTATTTGCCCGTTTTCATCCTGCAAAATGAAGGAGCGCGTTCCCTGCAAAACGCCGAGCGAGCCGCCTTGAAAACGCGCGGCGTGCTTTTCCGGGAAAATGCCCTCCCCGCCCGCCTCGACACCCAGCATCTTCACGGAAGCGTCTTCCAGAAACGGATAAAACAGCCCGATGGCGTTGGAACCGCCGCCCACGCAAGCCACCAGCAGATCGGGCAAACGTTCCTCCTGCTCGAGTATTTGCCGCCGCGCTTCATCCCCGATGACCCGCTGAAAATTTCGCACCATGACCGGATAGGGATGCGCCCCGTAAGTCGTGCCCAGAATATAATGGGTATGGCCCACGTTGGTCACCCAATCCCGCATCGCTTCGTTGACGGCTTCCTTCAAGGTTTTCTGGCCGGCTGTGACCGGGACGACATCGGCCCCCAGCATCTTCATGCGATACACATTGAGCGCCTGCCGTTGGCAATCCACTTCCCCCATGTAAATGACGCATTGGAGACCAAACATGGCGGCGACGGTGGCGGTGGCGACCCCGTGCTGGCCGGCGCCGGTTTCCGCGATGATCCGCGTCTTGCCCATGCGGCGGGCCACGAGGATTTGGCCCATGGCGTTGTTGATTTTGTGGGCGCCCGTGTGCAGCAGATCCTCCCGTTTGAGATAAATTTTCGGCCCGCCCAACTCCCGCGTCAATCGCTCCGCAAAATAGAGCGGACTGGGCCGGCCGCAGAACTGGCGCAGGTAATAAGAAAGTTCCCTTTGAAATGCCGCGTCCTGCTGCGCCCGGAAATACTCCTCCTCCAACTGCTGCAACGGGTACATCAGTGTCTCCGGCACATAGCGGCCTCCATAAAGGCCAAAATGGCCGTGGACATCGGGCAAGTTGGGACCGGCGACATTACTCATCGCCATAATGTTTCCCCAAACACAGGCCGGAGGCAATCCTGGATTGGTTTGCTATTGCCACCCCTTGTGCCTCTGCCGGCCCTGGACCGGGACCGCCGGTTTCAACAGCGCCCATTGCAGATGCAGTTGCGGGGTGACCCGGCTCAGGTTTTGCAAGTCCACCGGCTTGATGATGTAGGCCTCGGCCCCAAGCTGTTTGCTGATTTGCAGGTCACGGTCCCGGACGGAGGCCGTCAGCACGACCACGGGAATGCTTGAAGTCCGCGGGTCGGCTTTGACGCGGCGCAGGACTTCCAGACCGTCCACTTTCGGCAAACCCAGATCGAGCAGGATGAGTTGAGGACGGGGCCGGGTCTTGCGAGTCGCATATTCACCGGTGCCAAATAGAAAATTGAGCGCCGCCAGGCCATCATGCACCACATGAATGTGATTGGTGATGTTTTTCAGGCCTTCCGTGGCCAGTCCAGCGTCCGCCAGATTGTCTTCCACGTATAAAATGTCCACCAACCCCCCGGCCACGAACTCTTCCGCACGGGTTCCTTCAGGCAGCGGTTCGCGGGCGTAGGCGAGGAGGGTTGAGACCGAAATCTCCAGCGCCCCCGCCAGCTTTTCGATGCTCTGCAATGTAACATTGCGCGCGCCGCGTTCGACATCGCAAATATACGTGCGATGCAAACCCGCGCGTCCCCCCAGTTCTTCCTGGGATATTCCCAGCCGGCTTCTCCAAGTCCGGACTGAAGTCCCAAAGGGCTTTTTGACATCAAAACTTTGCACAAGCATTCCTTGCTCCCGCCATAATAACAAGCATCACAACAGACTATGAGTGACGCTGCTCAACCTGTCCCAAGCTCTGTGTTTTTGATGGAAGTTCCGATTTCCCGGGGCTCCCCCAAAATAAGGCTCCCAACCATTGCTGCCTTATCTGTCCCGTATTCTGCACCGACTCCGGTTTGCTGGCAAGAGAAAATTTTAAAAAAAGCACCGATTCCTGTGCTTGCGCTTTGGCGGAAATTCTGGCAGACTGGCTCATTGTTCAGTGGGGCGCTTATGGTGGAATTGGCAGACACGCTACTTTGAGGTGGTAGTGGCGAAAGCCGTGCAGGTTCAAGTCCTGCTAAGCGCACCAGTTTTTTCAAAATGAAAAATACTCTCCTGCTGCTGATCGGGGCCATGTTCCTGGCGGGTTGCATGCACGACTATGATGTTACCCTGGCCAACGGGATGAAAATAACCCACGTCAGCAAACCGAAGCTCAACAAGGAAACCGGCGTTTATACGTTTACGAATATCAAAGGGGAAAAAAAGTCCGTCAGCGCCGCCAAGGTCGTCGAAATCGCGCCGCATTCCAGCTCGGTCAAAGCCGGGACCTTACCCTGACAAATTGCTCGACGTATTTGCCGACCAGGTCCGTTTCCAGGTTGACGGCATCGCCCACTTTGCGTTCCTGCAAGGCTGTCACCTGGCGCGTGTGCGGGATGATCCAAATTTCAAAGCTTGTCCGCCGCACCGCCGCCACCGTCAGGCTGATGCCGTCCACCGCGACCGATCCCTTGAAAACGATATAGCGCATGATGTCCGGCGGCGCGCTGATTTCCAGGAGGTAGTCCTTGCCCACCTGTTCCCACCGGATGACTTTTCCCAGGCCATCAATGTGCCCGGCGACAAAGTGGCCCCCCAGGCGGTCGCCCACGCGCAACGCCCGTTCCAAATTGACGCCGGAACCCCGGACGGCGAACTGGAAGTTGGTCCGCTTCCAACTTTCGGCCAGCAAGGCGAATTGCAGCAGCTTGTCCGGGCCGCGAACGCTGATTTTTTCCACAGTCAGACAGCAGCCGTTGACCGCGAGGCTGTCTCCGGCTTTCAATGGACGTCCGCAAAGGCGCGACCGGACGATGAGTTCAATCGCCGCGGGTTTTGGCCTGATGGCTTCGATGCGCCCCTTTTCTTCGACAATTCCGGTAAACATAATGCAATGCGGCGTTCAGGTTGCCGGGGCGATGCGCGCGGTCAAGAGCAAATCCCCCCCGAGGCGGCGCCATTGGACATCGCGCAAAATAATTCGATTTGTCAAATCGGGGAGGCCCCCGCCGGCCACGGCTTTGGGGGCGTCGCGTCCGCCCAGGACCATCGGCGCATAAAAGAAGGCCACGCGGTGGGCCAAACGCTGCAACAAAAACGATGCGTTGGTTTCCCCGCCGCCTTCGACCAGCAGGCTGGTGACTTGATCCCGGCCCAGTTTCCTGAGCAGCCACGGCAAATCAATGCCGCCGTTTTGCACCGGCGCCTGGAGCACTTGGACCCGCTGCCGCAGGGCGCTCAGGCGGCGGGGCGAAGCCGCCCGGGTCACCACCACGGTCGTCCAGGGAGCAAACTTGCCGGCAACGACTTTTGATCGCAAAGGAATCCGGCCCGTCGGATCCAGCACAATGCGGCGCAGGGGTTTGTCCCCGAAGCCGGGTTGCCGGAGGGTGAGGGCGGGATCATCCATAACAATGGTATTGACGCCAACCAGCATGGCGTCCGCGCCTGTCCGCAGTGTCATCCCGCAAGCGCGCGCTTCCGGGCCGGTGATCCATTTGGATTGCCCCGCGCGTGTGGCGATCTTTCCATCCAGCGACATGGCGGCTTTGACGGTGACGAACGGGGTGCGATGCACAATCCAATGGCGGAAGGCCTCATTGAGGAGCAACTCTTGTCCCGCCAGGAGGCCGTGGCTGACGGAGATTCCAGCTTTCCGCAAAATCTTCAATCCCTTGCCGCAGTGCGCGGGATTGGGGTCCAGCGCCGCCACGACAACACGCTTCAGGCCGGCGGCGATGATGGCCCCGGTGCAAGGCGGCGTGCGTCCGTGGGTGCAACAAGGTTCGAGGGTGACAAACAAGGTTGCGCCCTTGGGGTTTTCCTTCGCCGAGCGGAGGGCTTCAATTTCCGCGTGAGGCTGCCCCGCGCGATGATGCCAGCCTTGTCCGATAATTTTCCCGTTCCTGACCAGCACGGCCCCCACCATGGGATTGGGCGACGTCCGCCCAAACCCGCGCCGCGCCAGACGGCAGGCTAAGCGCATGAATTGAATGTCGGACATCACTTTAAACAATCGTTAAGTTTTCGGCCTGCCTTCTCTTTGAGCGCAGCAGATCCGAAGAAGAACCGGGAAGGAATCGGCAAAGATGTGGGCCGCGAGACGCGCCCCACTGCGACCGGGACGGTCGCGCTCCCCCAATCCTTGCAATCATCCGCTGGAATCCACTAAAAATGTCGGGGAGCCTCATTTGGGAAAACCTTATTCCTCGAACAGCGCCTGGGCAAATTGAGACGCATCGAAGGGCTGCAAGTCTTCGAGTTTTTCGCCCAGACCGATGAATTTGATGGGCAGACCCAGTTCCTTCTGGATGGCCACGACCATGCCGCCTTTGCTGGTGCCATCGAGTTTGGTGATGACCAGCCCGGTCAGCGGAACGGATTTGTTAAACTCGCGCGCCTGGGTCAGCGCGTTCATTCCAGTGCTGGCGTCCAGGACGAGCAACGTCTCGTGCGGCGCGCCCGGCGACTTCTTGTGCAGGATGCGATGCACCTTTTGCAATTCCTGCATCAGGTTGTGTTTGGTGTGCAGGCGGCCGGCGGTATCAATAAAAAGGTAATCCGCCCGCCGCGCCAGGGCCGCGGCGATGGCGTCGTGCGCCACGGCGGCGGGGTCGGCCCCCTGCGCCCCGCAGATCACGGGAATTTTCAATCGCCCGCCCCAAAGTTTGAGTTGCTCGACCGCGGCTGCGCGGAAAGTGTCGCAAGCGGCCAGGATGGCGGCGTTTCCCCGGCCCTGCACCAAATGCGCCAGCTTGGCCGCGGTGGTGGTCTTGCCCGTGCCATTGACGCCAACCAGCAAAACGATGGTCAAACCTTCGGGCTGTTTCTTCAGTTGAGCCTGGGCCGCGCCGAGACTTTTTTCAACTTCCGCGCGGGCGACGGCAAAGACATCCCACCCGGCGCGGCCCTGTGTTTCATAGGATTTTTTGACGGCGGCGAGAATCTGGGCGGTCATGGCCGGCCCCAGGTCCGCGGCAATCAAACTGGCTTCCAACTCCTCAAGCGTGCGCGCCGTCAGTTTGGGCGACGCGGTGATGATGCGTTTGATCTCATGGGCCAGTTTGGCATGAGTTTTGTGCAGGCCCTCCCTGAATTTCTGGAACAAGCCCATGCGTTACGATGAAGCTCCCATGACGACGGCGCGCCGGCCTCCCCGGTTCTGATGCGCGGCCTTGAGTTTTTGCCAATAAATGCCGGGCAGTTTCACGCCGCCGATCAGCGGTTTGCCCTTGCTGTGGCCATGGCAATCGGACCCGCCGGTGACGAGCAGGTTGAGGCTCGCGGCCACGTTCAAATAATGTTTGGACATTTTGGCGCTGTGTTTGGTGTGAAAACACTCGATCCCATCCAAGCCCTGCCCGGTCAGGGAAGGGATGATTTCGTCGCAATGATTCAAACCCGGATGGGCCATCACAGCCAATCCGCCGGCCTGATGAATCAAAGCAATGGCGTCGAGGGCGGAGATTTTGCATTTGGGCACCCAGGCCCGGCGGCCCTTCTTCAAGAACCGCTCGAAGGCCTCGTCCATGCCCTGGCAAAGGCCCTCCTGCACCAAAGCCCGCGCCACATGCGGGCGGCCCGGCGACCGGCAATTGGCCAGCGCAAAAACCGTTTCCGCGCGCAGGGGAATGTTGATTTTATTGAGGCGGGCCACCATTTCATGGATGCGGCTCTTGCGCACGGCCTGGAATTTCTTGATTTCAGCCAGCAATTGCGCGTTGTGCGGGTCGAAAAAATAGCCGAGAAGATGCACTTCCTTGTCCTCAAATTCGGCGGTCAGCTCGGTGCCAACGATGAATTCGATGCCCAACGCCTGGCAGGCCTGAGCCATGCGCCCGCACCCCTCCACAGTGTCGTGGTCCGTCAACGACATGGCCCCCAATCCGGCGTCGCTGCCCCGCCCGGCCAGTTCCTCCGGGGTGAAAGTGCCGTCGGAAAAAAGCGAGTGCAGATGCAGATCGGCCAAGGGAGCGCCCGGGGCGGGGCCGGACGGGGTGGGGTCCCCGACATCGCTTTTGGCTTTTCCGTCTGCAACAAGAGAATTCATTGTTTGACAATTCTGGCGGGCCGCATCAGTTCGCCCTTGATCTTGTCCAGGATGCCATTGACAAATTTGCCGCTGTCCTGGGTGGAGAATTTTTTGGCGATATCGACAGCTTCATTAATGCTGACCACCGGAGGAATATCGTCCCGGTGCAGCATTTCGTAAATAGCCAGCCGCAAGATATTCCGGTCCACCACCGCCATGCGATGAAGGTCCCAATTCTCCGCATGTTGCTGGATCCGCGCGTCCAGATCGGGCCGGTGTTCCAGGACGCCGCGGATCAGCTTGTCGGCGAAAAGCCGGGTGGCCAATTCCTGCGCGGTGGGGGGGGGGAGTTCGACTTTTTGGCCCCAGTTGGCCCCGCCTTTCTCTTCGGCGATGGCCGTGGCCTGCTGCGTCAGCCAAAAATGGCCCAGGGCCTCCTCCAGGTTCTCCGGTGGATTCAAGTCGTGCTGAAACAAGAACTGCACGGCGCGTTCGCGAGCTTCACGGCGTTGGCCCATATATGGAGGATGCCTTCAAAAAGGCGAATGCCAAAGGAAATTATCAAGGTGCCGTATTTGTTGGAGGACAGAGGGGGCGGGGCGCGGCATTCCAGCATGGCGCATAAACCAACTGACGAAGCACTGCGACCACCGGGGATCGAACAATCCGTCAACTGGAAGTTTCCACGAGTTCAGATCATGAAAACGTTGACATGCCCGGAACTGACGCCTTTATGACCCCTTTGACGCCTTTGGACTAGGTTTTTTTGCGCAAGCGCTTAACCAGTTCAAAACCGCCAAACAAAAGCCCGGTGACGAGGCCAAGGTCGCCCGGTTCGGGCACTCCCTGAGGGATCATTTCCTGCGTGAAGGCGTAATCCGTAGAACTGGAAAAGTGGATCGCGTAGCTGAAATCCAATTCATCACCGATCCCAATGGGCGTGCCACTCGTTAAATCGATGGTCCCTTCATACTTGCCGATGTATAAGCCGCCGACCTGCAAAGTGGGGGCTGCGACGCTGGCCACTGACCAATCCGAGAGCGGACTGCTCACGCTCGGAGTGCCGGAAAAGGTGAAGGGCACGGCCATGACCACGTTGACCAGATAGCCAGTCCAGGCAAACGAGGTGTCATTATCTACTCCGCTGCCCAGATAGAGCGTCGGGTCGAGGGCGCTATCAGTGTTCACCCACCCGAGCATGTGGGCCGCCCCCGCCATGTACTCGTTCCCAGTCATCGTCAGGTCGGGATTATTGAAAGCCCAGGAGCTACAGACAATCGCCCCGTCGCCGTCATCGTTCCACCAAGCATCGGTTATGTTTGCTCTGCTGGTGGCGCAATACCCCAAGAAGACCAAAACGAAGGGAAGAAGAATTTTAGTTTTAGTGCTCAAGCTGGTTTTAGTTTTAGTGCTCATGGAAGCATTTCTATCATGAAAAAACCCTCCATGTCAAGGGGTTTTTGAAAGAATTTTTAAAAAATTCATTTTTGAATATAAGTCTTTGCGCTGCAATGATTTGCGAGGATTCCATTTCAGCATAAAAGACGCGGGGATTGGGATAAATGGGCAGAGATTTGGGATTGAAACAGCCTTGTGCGCTGAAATGCTCTTTTTGCCGACCAAAACAACTCGTTTTCTTGGGCTTCGCCGTTCGTGGTCGTGAGTCCAGTTCAAAACGTGATTTGCGCCTGCTGCGCTCAAATTTGGGAATAGAAGGCCGGGCGCAGAAAGACGTTGCTGATGTTGCAAACAATTTCAGCGTCCGCGTAACCGGGGGTGGTGCGCAAGTTTGTCCAGTCCGGGTCCGAGATGAAGGCGCTCCAATTCTTGTCGTGGGCCTCCTGGTTTTCGAAGACGAGCATGCAGGTCATTGAGGAGAGCAAGCCGGGGAAAAAGGAAAGGCTAAAGGCTGAAGGAAGAGTTGAAAGGCCGTTTTTTTCTCTGATCGCCTGCTGACCCCTGGACCGCCCCTTGCTATTGACATAACAGCGGCTTTAAGCCACTTTCCCGGATTCAAGTGTCATGTTGTGTTGACGATATTGAGCATAAACAGATGGGAAAGGCGTTAATCATTGCGGAAAAGCCGTCGGTGGCGTCCGACATTGCCAAAGCTCTCGGGGGGTTCACCAAAGAGGGGGACCACTATGAGAGCGATCGCTATGTCTTGTCGTCCGCCGTCGGCCATTTGCTGCAGCTTTGCCTGCCGGAAGGCGTCGAGGTCAAGCGCGGCAAGTGGACTTTTGCCCATCTGCCGGTCATTCCGGAACGGTTCGATTTGCAGCCCATCGAGAAAACCGGGGACCGGCTCAAACTTCTTTTGCGCCTGCTCAAACGCAAGGATGTGGACCGTCTGATCAACGCTTGCGACGCCGGTCGCGAAGGGGAGTTGATTTTTCGCTATATCGTCCAATATGCCAAAGCCAAAAAAGCCATCCAGAGGCTCTGGCTCCAGTCCATGACTCCGGCTGCCATTCGTGAAGGCTTTTCCGCCTTGCGCGATGGCGCGGCCATGCAGCCGTTGGCGGATGCCGCCGTCTGCCGGTCCGAATCCGACTGGCTGGTCGGCATCAATGGAACGCGCGCCCTGACCGCCTTCAATTCCAAGACGGGCGGTTTTCAACTGACGACGGTGGGGCGCGTGCAAACGCCCACGCTGGCCATCGTCGTCGAGCGCGAGGAGAAGATCCGCAAATTTGTCCCGCGGGATTATTGCGAGTTGCATGCCACCTTCGCCGCCAGGGCCGGCGAATACGTGGGGCGCTGGTTTGATGAAAAATTTGCCAGGGACAAAAAGGACAATGATCCCGATCTGAAGGCCGAACGGATTTGGGACCGCAAACAAGCCGAGGCCATCCGCGGCAAATGCGTTGGCCAGCCGGGGCATGTCACGGAAGAAACCAAGCCGAGCACGCAGTTGTCGCCGCTGCTCTACGACTTGACCTCCCTGCAGCGCGATGCCAACGGGCGTTTCGGTTATTCGGCCAGGAACACGCTGGCTTTGGCCCAGACTCTTTATGAACGACACAAAGTGCTGACCTATCCCAGGACCGATTCGCGCGCGCTGCCGGAGGATTACATCGGCACCGTCCGGACCACGCTGGAGATGTTGTCCGGCACGGCCTACGGCCAGTATGCCGGCGACATTTTAAAACAGCAATGGCTGCGCCCCAACAAGCGCATATTCAATAACGCCAGGGTTTCGGATCACTTCGCCATTATTCCCACTTCGCTTGCACCGAAGCATTTAAGCGAGCATGAACAGAAACTTTACGACTTGGTCACCCGGCGGTTCCTGGCTGTGTTTTATCCGGCGGCCGAATTTCTGATTTCGACGCGCATCACCCGCGTGCGGGAGGAACCCTTCAAAACGGAAGGCAAGGTCATGGTCAATGCCGGTTGGATGAATGTTTATGGGCGGGAGGCGCAAGGCGAAGATCAAGGTCCGCGCCTGGCCCCGTTGCAGCCGGATGAGATTGTCAATACTGTAAAAATCGACCTCGCAGCCACCCAGACCAAACCGCCGCCGCGCTACAACGAAGCGACGCTGCTCTCGGCCATGGAAGGGGCCGGCAAACTGGTCGAGGACGAGGAATTGCGCGAAGCGATGAGCCAGAAGGGCCTGGGCACGCCCGCGACCCGCTCCGCCATCATCGAGGGGTTGATTTATGAGAAATACATCCTGCGCAACCAGCGCGAATTGCAGCCCACGGCCAAGGCCTTTGGATTGATCACGCTGCTGCGCGGGTTGGGCATCCCCGAATTGTCGTCGCCGGAGCTGACGGGGGATTGGGAGTTTAAGTTGAAACAAATGGAGCGGGGTGAATTGGGCCGCCCCGAGTTCATGCGGCAAATCGGGGAGATGACGCGGCAGATCGTCCGGAAGACCAAAGGGTATGAAAGCGACACCGTGCCGGGCGATTTTGGCGAAGTCAAAGTTCTCTGCCCCAAGTGCGAGGGCGTGATCAAGGAGAACTACAAAAAATTTCAATGCCAAAAGTGCGACTTCGCCTTGTGGAAAATTGTGGCGGGACGCCAATTCGAGATCCGGGAGATCGAAGAGTTGATCACCAAGCGAACCATCGGCCCGTTGCAGGGCTTCCGCAGCAAATTGGGGAGGCCATTCGCCGCGATCATCAAGCTGACGGCGGAGTTGAAACCGGAATTCGATTTCGGCCAGCAGAATGACGATAATCAGGCGGCGGCCGAGGCCCTGGATTTCAGCGGCCATGAATCGCTGGGCAAATGTCCGCAATGCGGTTCGCCCGTTTATGAGAACGGCATGAATTACAGTTGTGAGAGGGCCGCCCGGCGCCAGGGCTGCGCTTTCCGCACCGGCAAAATCATTTTGCAACGGCCCATCGAGAAGGAACAGGTGCAAAAATTGCTGGCCGGCGGGCGCACCGATCTGCTGGACAAATTCATTTCCAAAAAGGGCCGCCCGTTCAAAGCTTTCCTCGTGGTTGGCAAGGAGGGCAGGGTCGGTTTCGAGTTCGAACCGAGAAAGGAAAAAAAGGCGGAGCCGGCCAAACCGAAAGAGCCGGCGCCCAAGCTTGATTTCAGCAAGGCCGAGCCGCTGGCCAGGTGCCCCATCTGTGGCGGCAACGTTTTTGCGGCCGATTCGCATTACATTTGCGAAAAATCGCAGGCGGACAAAAAACCGTGCAAATTCAAGGTGGGCAAAGACATTTTGCATCAGCCCATAGACTCCGTGCAGCTCGAAAAACTGATTGACACCGGGCGGACCGATTTATTGACCCATTTCATCTCCCAGAAGAGCGGACGGCCCTTCTCCGCCTTTCTTGTCCTGAACGACCAGAACAAAGTCGGCTTTGAATTTCCGCCCCGCGACCAGGCCGTGTCCCAAGGGGCGTGACGCCCGCGGCAAAATCAGAGCCGATGGACTTCCTTCAATTTGGATTTGATGGCCTGTTGGCGTTCCCACGTCACCGAACCAAGGCACGAATGAAGGTTCGTCTTCTCCAGGACGAAAATGAAATCACATTGGCACACGGTTGGGCCGTCGAAACCATCCGCGCCATTTAGGCGCACGTCCAGTTTTTTGGGGTCGCCTTGGAGTTTGTAACAGGCCAGGCCGTTGACTTGCAACCGTTGCGGATTATCCAGACGTTCCTGCCCGGAAAGGATGACAAACCAATGATCGCGCGCGAAACCTGGTGGCCTGCATTTCCAAATCTGCCATTGGTGAATGTTCATCGTTCGGGCTTTTGCTTCACATTGCCCATTGCCGATTCCAACGCGACCCTTTCCTTGTCCGGCCCGTAATCGTCGGCGAAATAGCCGGCGGGCCGGGGCGACTGAAATCGGTTGGCGACCGTCGGCAGGCCCGCCCGCAAGGCTTGCCGAATGACCACCGCCGGCTTCTCTTTGGTCAAGGAAACCACGTCCGACAATTCGGTTTCCAACTCGGAATCTAAATCCACAGTCCTACGCATTTGCACCAATTTGCACCTTTCAGGTGAAAAGTCAAGCGGACGATTCTCTTTCTCCGCCAATGGAATTAGGAAAATTGCCCATCCTCATTGTCCGAAAACGATTCTCCTTCGCGCCAGACAATGCTGATATGTAAATGTTGAAGCCATTTTTCAAGGTTTGAATCCGGTTTCTTCGGAAGAAGGATCGCTTTATTGGGTTTGCCGAATTTCTCCTTGCCAAGAAAAGTGTAATCCAGAAGCTGACCCACCGCCATTCTGATGTCTTCTCGACTTGTAGATGCTTTAGCCTCGATAAGATTTCGACGCTCCTTCTCGTATCCATCGCACTGAAGTCTCCGGTTATATTTTATTGTCCGAAGCTTATGTCCATTTTTTTTCAGCCAGTGCCGATAACCGCGAACCAACTTTTCTTCAAACTGATCCGCCTTTATGACATTGCTATTCGGCTGATACTCATAACCGGATTGATGCTTTTTAGGGGGATCCACTATCTTAGGTCCAAGCTTTGGCTCATCCGTAAGGGAGAGATAGACCGGGTGCTCGGGATTCCCCTTGCCCACAAGCTCATATATCGACTGGAGAACTGGAACGGGACCAACAACATTCGACAGATGAAAAACGTAGTCATCGCCCTTTTTGCTAGTCTTATCCTTGTCGCACTCTCCAATCCAGACTTGAGCGGGGTTTGACTTCAGACGGTAGTAAATCAGCATCCATTTGAACTCTCGACGCGTGAGACCATGCCTCCAATTCCCCGAAGTTACTAAAGAGCCCGACTGGTGGAAGTTTAGAGGCTTTTTGTCATTCTTGGGGTTGGGGCGTTTAATGTAGATTAGCGCCCCACGATCCTGCTGATGACCGTACTCCCGCAACCAACGGGTCAGCGCGGCGGGCAAGTTGCGTGTCAACCAGGAGCGCACAAATCAGATGGTCTGCGCGAGAAAGCCGCCGTCCACGCACAAGTCCGTTCCCGTGACGAAACCACTGGCGCGCGGGCTGGCCAGAAAAATGACCGCGCCCACCAGTTCCTCCGGTTGGCCGAACCGGCCCATGGGCGTGTGCGTCAAAATGCTGCGCGCCCGGTCGGTGGGCGTGCCGTCCGGGCCGAAGAGCAGACGGCGATTTTGTTCGGCGGGGAAAAAGCCGGGCGTGATGGAGTTGACGCGGACATGGCGCGGCGCCCATTCGCGGGCTAAAAAGCGGGTCAGATTCAAGACGGCCGCCTTGGCCGCGGAATAGGCCACAACGCGCGAGAGCGGCAAGTGCGCGGAAACACTGGCAAAATTGATGATGCTCCCTTTGCCGCGCGCCGCCATGCCGGGTCCGAATTCCTGGCAGGGCAGCAGCATGCCGCCGACGAGGTTCGTATCAAAATTGGCCCGCCAATCCTCCAGCGTGATGTGCTCAAATTTGAGTTGGTCCGTCACGGTCACTTTGGAATCGTTGCCCCCGGCGGCATTGACCAAAATGGCGGGCGGGCCGAAGGTTGTTTCAATTTCAGCCGCCGCTTTTTGCAAACTTTGGCGCGAAATGGCGTCGGCCAAAAAGAATTGCGCCCCGCCCTTTTCCATGCGAATGCGCTGGACACAGGCCTGGCCGCGTTCGGCATTGCGGCCCAGGACGGCGACTTTGGCTCCAGCCTGGGCCAGGCCTTCGGCCACCTTGCCGCCCAGGACGCCTGTGGCGCCGATGACGACCGCGACCTCCCCGCTCAAATCAAACAACTTCATCATGGCGCGAATGATGCGGGGACGGGTGAAAAGTTTAAAGTTTAAAGTTTCCAACGGCACGAGTTTTTCCTTATTCTCCGCCGATCAAGAATTTATGGAACCACATCGAATTGGTTTAATCGGAGGAAGCGGCCTTTATCACATCGAAGGTTTTACGGGCCAGAAATGGGTCCGGCTCAAGACACCCTTTGGTTCTCCGTCGGATGCCTTTTTGACGGGTGAACTGGCGGGCCGGGAAGTGGTCTTTTTGCCGCGACACGCCCGCGGCCACCGCATCCTGCCGGGCGAACTGAATCATCGCGCCAACATTTACGGAATGAAAAAGCTCGGAGTCGATTGGATTATCAGCGTCAGCGCGGTGGGATCGTTGCAGAAGAAATACAAACCGTGCGACATTGTGCTGCCCGATCAATTTGTGGACCGGACGAAGCGGTCATCCGAACACACTTTTTTTGGGCGGGGCATCGTGGCGCACATCGCTTTTGCCGATCCGATCTGTCCCGAGTTGCGGCAACTGTTTTATAAAAGCTGCCGGGCGGAAGGGGCGCGCGTCCACAACGGCGGCGCTTACGTGAACATGGAAGGCCCCGCCTTCAGCACCCGCGCCGAATCGCTGACCCATCATGCGCTGGGGTACGATGTCATCGGCATGACAAACCTTGGCGAAGCCAAATGCGCCCGGGAAGCGGAGATCGCCTACGCCACCATGGCGATGATCACCGATTACGATTGTTGGAAAACCGATGAGGCCCATGTGACGGTGGAAATGGTCGTGGCAAATTTAACGAAAAATGCCGGCCAGGCCAGGGCGATCATTGCGCGCGTCGTGCCTGAAATTCCCGGGGAACCCAACTGGCCGTGTCACGAAGCATTGAAAAACGCCATCATGACCGACCGGAAATTCTGGCCGGCAAAAACAACGGCGGCGTTGCGGCCGCTCTTGCGGAAGTATCTGTAGAATCAACGATTCGCCAGGAGCAGCACGATTCCGGCGGCGGCCAGGCCGGCCAGCACGGCCAGGGTGATTTTAATCCAGCTTTTGGGATATTTGCCCGCGATGACGCCGGTGTAGCCGTTGATGACCACCTGGAAATTCCGCGCGCCGTAGTTGTAGGTCAGCAGCCAGATCGGCACCAGGATGTGCTTGTAGGTCTGGCCGGAGTAATCATTTTTCACCTGAAGATTTCGATGCGTGTCGCCGGGCACTTCGGCGGCGCAAAGACGCTGCATCCCGCCGTCCATTTCTTCGCGCGCTTCTTTCGCGGCGCCAACCAGGTCGAGTTGATAACGCTCCACGACCCAGCCGGACAAATAGCCTGCGTTGTAAGGCACAAGGTCCGTCGTCGTCGGGAACGGCTCGATCTTGCGCAGCATTTGCTCCTGGACGCCGCGCGAGGCGGGCACCAGTTCATCGTCGAAGAAATGATCGAGCGAGCCGCTGCTTGGTTCCCAGCGAATTCTCTGGACCTGCCGCGTCCGGGTCTGGCCGTTGGCATCACGATACGTTTCCGTCACGTAGTAGTAATAGCCGCTCTCGGCGGTCCATTCGCCATGCACCTGCGCGTCGAAGGTCCAGTAAGGAATGTAGAGGCCCTTGACCGTGTCGGTGAGGGCGGCGCGCTTGAGTTTGTCCGGGGCGAACCAGCGGCTGCCGTACCATTGGCGGATCGAATCGCGCACTTGATGGTCGCTGATCTTCATGGGCAGGACGCTTTCCGGGCGGAAAGCCTCCTTGATCTCCTCGTACGGCACGAGCGCGGAGGAGCCGCAAAAATCGCAACGCTGTCCGACCCGTTCGGCGTCGAAGACGGAAATGGCCTGGCAACTCTGGCATTTGACGGAAGTTTTGGCCGCCTGCCAGCCGCGTTGCGCGTCGGGAATGCCGCGCAAGGCCGCGACCAGATCGTGCTCGACGATGATTTCGCCGCCGGTGGCGGCAAGCTCGATCTGCGCGGGCGACACGGTGCCGCAGAACGGGCAAATCAGCGCCTTTCTGGCGGGATTCCATTGGGATTCGCCGCCGCAGGAGGGGCAGGAGAATTTTTTTTGGGCGGTGGCTTCGGGCATTTATGACTTCAAAAACTCATCCAGCGCCGCCTTGGTCACGCGCCACGTCGAGCCGATTTTTTTGCCTTTGAGGTCGCCTTTTTCGAGCGTGGCCAGGACATCGGCTTCGTTCACGCCGAGAACTTTCGCAATGTCCGCGGTGCCGAGCAATTCCGGGGTTGCGCCCGCGCCCGGCGGCGCCACAGGCGGCGTGGTTTGGGCGGTGTTCATCGCCGCCATCATTTGCTGGCCCATGGCCAAACCGGCGCCCAGTCCCGCCGCCGTGCCGGCCATGCCGCCCGCTTCGCCGCCGCCCCTGGTCATGGACTCGGCCATCTGGAATTTCACAAAATCGTTGAGATTGCCAATGGCGGCCATGCTGCTGCGCTGGTCAATGGCTTGCTCGACTTCGGGCGGCACGGAGATGTTCTCGACGATGAAGCTGGAAATTTCGATGCCGTATTTGCTCGTGACCGCCGGGTTGATGAGCGGCAGGAGCGCCTGGCCCAATTCCGCATAGCGCGCCGCCAGATCGAGCACCGGCACTTTGGCCGAGGCCAGCGCGTCGCTGAACACGCTGACGATGCGCGAACGCATGGTGTCGGCAAATTCGTCCAGGCGGAAATGGTCATCCGTGCCGGCGACTTCCTTGAGAAAGAGCTTCACGTCGGTGACATGGAAATCGAAAATGCCGTAGGCGCGGGTGCGGACGATGCCGAAATCGGCGTCGCGCAGCATGATGGGGTTGGCCGTGCCCCACTTGTTGCCGGTGAAGAGGCGGGTGTTGACGAAATAGACATCGGCCTTGAAAGGGGAATGAAGGCCGTATTTCCAGCCCTTGAGGGTGGCGAGAATGGGGATGTTGTCGGTGGTCAGGGAGTATTTGCCTGGGCCGAAAGTGTCGCCAAACTGGCCGAGGTAGATGAATTGGGCGACCTGCGATTCGCGGACGATGAGTTGGGCGCCGTTCTTGATTTCCTTGTCCATGTCAGGATAGCGGAAGGAAAGCGTGTCGCGGGAATCGTCCTGCCACTCGATGATTTCGAGGAACTGTGTTTTGAGATAATTAATCAAACCCATAATGTGCCTTTAATTTTCCGCGTACGATGGCGCAAACGCCGCCCGGTGTGAAGTATAAACTGGAGCAATTTGTGTAATTGCGATATGCCGGGGAAAATGACCAATGACGAAGCACTAATGACGAAATAATGACCAAACGCCAATGACGAACTTTCGTCATTTGGTCATTTGCACCTTCATTGGTCATTAGGATTTAGTCATTCGTCATTTTTGCGATAACCTCCAGTTTTATCTGAATTTTACTGGAATTTGGCCCCGGTTCTGCCATATTGGCCCGATGTTTTGCGAGGCCCTGACAAAGGCGCTTCGTCCAAGGATGTGAAGAAATCTATTATCCTGATCCCGATGGTTGCCAGTCTGATGGCAACCTCCGTTCGCGCGGCCACTGAGCGGCAGACGCCCGGCGGCCTTGTGCCGGAGGTGGTGGCGAGATTGCAGCCGGTCGGCCGCTTGGAAGGCTCGCAACGATTGAAGCTGGCCATCGGCCTCGCGCCGCGCGACGAACAAGGACTCGATACGTTCATCCAAGAGCTGTACGACCCTGCCGGCCCCAACTACCACCACTACCTTACCCCCGGGCAGTTCGCCGGGAGATTTGGCCCGACTGAACAGGATTACAAGGCCCTGATTGATTACGCCAAAGCCAGCGGCTTGAACGTGACCCGCCAATATTCCAATCGCGTCGTCCTGGACGTGGAGGGGGCGGTCGCGGATATTGAGAAGGCCTTGCACGTGACCATGCGGACCTACCCGCATCCCGATGAAACGCGCACCTTTTATGCGCCAGATGTCGAGCCCTCGCTTGCCTTGGGAGTGTCCGTCCTGCACATCGCGGGCCTGGACAACTACACGCTCCCGCACCCGAGGCACAAACGCCATTCACTCAACCGGAGCGCCAACACCGCCCCCCACGGCGTCACACCCAAGGAAGGCTCAGCTCCGGGCGGCCAGTTGTGGGGCAACGATTTCCGCGACGCCTATGTGCCGGGCACGACTTTGACCGGCGCCGGCCAGAATCTCGGCCTGGTTGAATTTGAAGGTTATTATGACGTGGACATCGCGAACTACGAAAACGCCATCGGGATAAGCGCCAACAACAGACCGCAACTGGTGGTTGTGCCATTGGACGGCGGAGCGACACCTCAAGATAATAATGACAACGGCGAGGAGTGTTCCTTAGACATCGAGATGGCGCTGTCCATGGCGCCAGGGTTGTCAAACATCTATGTTTTTGAAGACGGGAGCAGCGCGGGCGGCAACGTCCCGTTCGACGACATCTTTGAATCGATGGTGTCCTATACTAATGTGCTCCAGTTCAGTTGCTCGTGGGCTGGCAGCACGGCAAAGGACCCGGCATCCGAAGTGCTTTTCAAGCAAATGGCCGCGCAGGGCCAGTCGTTCTTCAATGCCAGCGGCGATGGCGGCGCCTTCGTTGGCGCGGTCGAATTTCCGTCCGACAGCCCCAGCATCACGCAGGTCGGCGGCACGACGATGACCGATGGCAGCGCCCCGTCCTATCCTTGGGAGAGCGAAGTCGTCTGGGCTCCGGACAGCGGCCCCGACGTTTCCGGCAGAGACGCTGTCAGCAGCGGCGGCGGCATCAGCACCTATTACGCCATACCCGGTTGGCAAACCAGTATCAGCATGACGGCCAACCTGGGATCGAAGACCATGCGCAATATCCCGGACGTGGCCGCTAATGCGGACAATTGCTATATCTACTCCGACAATGGCACGAATTCGCCGTCGGGGGGGTGGAGCGGCACCAGTATTGCGGCGCCGCTGTGGGCCGGGCTTGCGGCCTTGGTGAACCAGCAAACTGCCGCCAACGGAATGGCGCCTGTCGGTTTTCTCAACCCGGCCCTGTATGCGCTTGCCTCGGGCACAAATTACACGAATTTCTTCCATGACATCACGAGCGGCAACAATACCTGGAGGAAAAGCCCCAGCCTATTCTATGCCGCGGCCGGCTACGACCTGTGCTCCGGCCTTGGCTCGATGAATGGAACAAATTTGATTAACGCCCTGGCCCCGATTCCCCCGCCCGTTTTTCTGCCCCGCGCGGCGGGCTACACTTTGACGACGAACGAGCCTTGCACCAATGGAGTGGTCAATCCGGGCGAAACAGTCACGGTCAATCTGGCTTTGCAGAATGCCGGCGGCGCCGCCTCGACCAATCTTGTCGCGACCCTGCTGACAAGCAATGGCGTCGTTTTTCCGAGTGGCCCGCAAACGATTGGCGCGCTGTCCCCCGGGGCCTCGGCCACCAACGCCTTTTCGTTCTTCGCCGATGGAACGTGCGGGCAGACGATCACCGCCGTGCTGCAATTTCAGGACGGCCCGGCCGATCTTGGCACTGTCAATTATAATTTTCAACTCGGCCTCAATTCCGACTGTTCGAGTTGCCCCGTCACAAATGTTTTGGTTCCCACGATTGTTTTCCCAACCAATGGATACCAATTCACCACCAACAACTCGCCTGTGGTGTTTGTGACCGGCCTGGCTCCGGACGCTAATTCAACCGCAACCCTTTTCAATGGCGGCATTTCAAACATGACCGTTACGACTGGCAGCAACGGGGTTTATGCCGCGCTTGCCGCGCTGAACTTTGGCGCCAACACGTTGACGGTCGCGCAGGGCGCGACCAGTTCCATCGGCAATGTTTCCATTACCATAAATCTTGGGCCGCCAATTCTTGACGTGCCGCCGGTCGTCAATACGAACGTGGCCATCAGCGGCACGGGCGCGGCGGGAGCCACTGTTCATCTCTCCACCAACGGCACTCTGATGACAAATTTCACCGTCGATGCGTCGGGCAACTTTTCCGGTTCAATCACTCTGCCGCTGGGCGACTTAACGCTGACGGCGATGGAAACAATCGACGGCCAAACCAACAATACGGCGCCGTTTTCGATCAGCGTCGTGTCCGTGCCCCCGCCCACGATTATTTCGCCCTTCAACGGATTGATGGCGAACAAGGAGGCGCAGAGCATCAGCGGCAAGGGAGTGGCCGGGGCGACCGTGACCATTTCCAATATCATGAACGGCGTCACGAGCAACCTGGCCACGACGACTGTCAACCGCGCAGGGAGATACTCCGTGGTGGTGAAGCTGGCGGATGGAGTAAATACCCTGTTTGCCGTCCAGGAACAGAACAACATCATCAGCCCGCCCAGCGCCCTTGTCGTGGTCAGCGATTATTATTTGGCTCCGGTAATTCTGGTCCAGCCGGCAGACCAAACCAATTTTCTGAAAGGCTCCGTGACCTTTTCGGCGGAGGTCGTCGGGGCCGCTCCGCTGAAATTTTTCTGGGAAACGAACGGGGTGAAGATCCCGGGCGCCGCCGGTTCGACATACACGCTGTCAAACCTCAAGATCAACGACGCGGCCAACAGCTATCGCCTCGTCGCGTCCAACAAATACGGCGTGACGAACAGCAGAGGGGCGACGCTGACCTTCGTGACCAATCCATTCCCCAATTTAACCGGCGCTTACCGCGGTTTGTTCACCGAATCGCCCGCGCAATTTGAAAGTTCGGGCCTGCTCACCCTGAACCTGACCTCCCTCGGAAAATTCACCGCCAGGATTTTGAGCGCCGGAGGCAGTTACTCCTTTTCCGGCGGTCTTTCGGGCGTGGGCTGGTGGTCGAACACTGTTTCGCGCGGGGCGTCAATAACCCCGTTGACGGTGGTGCTGGATATGGACGTGACCAACGGGATGCAACCAATCCCCGGCACGGTTTCCGACGGGACCAATTGGAGCGCTGATTTGGAGGCGGATCGCGCGACTTACAGCGCGGCCAACCCGTTCACCAATCAGGGCAAATTTACACTGCTTTTTGGCGACACCAACAATGGAGCCGGGTACGGGACGGTTAACGTGAGCGCCGCGGGGATGGTTTCGTTGAGGGGCGTGCTCTCGGATAACACCAGTGTCGCGCCGGGGGCCGTCAGCGTTTCCAAAGACGGGTGGTGGCCGCTCTACATTCCGCTCTATGGCAGGTTCGGATCGCTGGTGGGTTGGATTCATTTCACCAACAATGGCGTCAGCATTATTGATTTGACGAATACGAACGTCTGCAGTTTCGCCGGTTCCAACGCCATGTGGTTTCGGACCAATACCGACGGCAAATTCCATCCCGGCGGCTTCACCAATTCCCTCACCATCGTCGGCTCCGCCTTTGCGCCGGACAACAATGCAACGCTGCTGGGCTTGACCAGTCTGGAAGTCACTCTCAGCGGAGGCGATCTGGCCAGCGCCTTGACTAACAGCGTCAGCCCATCGGCCAGCGGCAAGTTCACCGTCAACGGCGCGGGAATTTCCGGGCTGACCCTGAGCCTCAATCCCGCCACCGGCGTCATCAGAGGCAGCTTTACCGATCCTGTGACAACAAAGCCCGACCCGATCAAGGGCGTTGTCTTTCAGGAACAGACCAATGCGGGCGGCTTTTTCCCTGGCGCCAGCAACGGCGGGAGTTTCTTGTTGACGCCTCCGTGAGGGGCGGCTCAGTTCTTGAACGCCCCGATTTGCGGCGCGCCGGGACTGGCTTCCGGCCCGAAGTAGCGCAGCACCACAAGCGATTCCACGCCGCTGGTGTTTTCAAAGGTCACGCCGGCCCGGGCCGCGCTTTCCGTGCAGAAAACCTCGTCCTCCGTCAGTTCATGGAAACGGATCAGTTTGGGGCAATCGAGACTGAGCCGGTTCATCCGCCCCTTGCCCTGCACGGTGATCAGGCCATAAGCGCCGGAATCTGTAATCCGGCATTTCGCGCCGGGATCGACGGTCAGTTCCTTGGCGGTGAAAGGTTGTTCGCCATCGATCTTTCCATAGACAATCCACCGGTCCAGGTAGCCTTCCCTTTGCGTATCGGCCACCGGGACCGGTTCCAGGTAATGATTGTCCTTGAAGTGTTCCTCGGTGTTCCCTTTCCAATCCAATTGCCCGACGAGATAGTCCAGGTCGTTGTGATGTTTCTTTGGCACGTCCTTGACCAGCAAGGCCCAGGGGACCTCGCGGCCTTCGACGAGTGATTGATACATGCTGAAAACATCGCTGCCCCATTGCGGTTCATAAGTGCAGAGCGAACCGGGCGCGTGCAAAATGCAGGGCGGAATGAGCCAGCCGGTGCCGGGCTTGAGGCGGTAGGCGCGGCTCAAATCCAAGATGCCGTTGTCGCCCTTGTTCCAATTTTCCAGGCAGCGCCGCACATCGGCCTTGGTCGTGCCGGGTTCCAGGCCCATGAACGTGCAGGGGAAATGATTGCCGGCGCCATTGTGCTGCGGCGGAAAATAGTATGACTCCGGTTTGCCTTCCAAGCCGAGCAGGGCGGCTTGTTTGGCGTTCTGGTGCATGTGATGCGGAACCGGCCCCATGTTGTCGAACAATTTAGAAAAGACGGGCCATTTCTTGTAGCGGCGCCAGATGCTCTCGCCGATAATGGCGGCTCCGCACTCGGCCACGGCTTGTTGTAAAGTAAAGCGTTGCCGCCCGGCCACGACGTAGCTCAATCCTTCGTCCGGCGTCCGGTTGTCGTTGGCGGCGGGCGTGGTCGAACCGAACCAGCGCTCGTCGATGCCCCCGCGATTCAATCCGAAGGCGTAGAGGTCATCGGGATGCAGTTTGAGCCGTCTGCCGGGTTGGAGGAAGGAGCGCGGCACCCAGCACGGCGCCAGCCGCAACAATCCCCCGCTCTCGGCCAGGGCGGATTCGACGATCGGGGCGACCTTGCTTTTGACATCTTTAAGCGACGTGACCGTATTCATATTTTTTGTTCAGCCAGTGGATTAATCCCTTTTGCGCGGCGTGTAAAGCTTGACGCGCATTTTGTCGTGGCACCCTTCAGCCGGCGTAAATCTGCAGGAATGAGACCGGGCTTGTGGCGCGGGCGGCGCTGGCGGGGCATCGGGCCGGGATGAGACAGAATTGGCCGGCGGACAGGTGAAGGGTGTCGCCGCCAGTTTCAATGCGCAGAGCACCGTCGGTCACGCCGATGATCTCCATGCGGCCGCCGGCCAATGGCAACGGTTCGCTTCCGGCCATTTGCCGGAGGCTGACCTCGAAGAGATCGTTCTTAATCAGGGGCCGAATCGTTCCGGGACGGGCCGGAATCGTTTGACGGGGCAGCAAGGACGGTTCGATGTCGGCAAAATCAATGCTGGCCAGCGACTGTTCCACATGCAATGGGCGGCCTTTGCCATGCTCATCCAGCCGGTTCCAATCGAAGACGCGGTAGGTCGTGTCGGAATTCTGCTGGATTTCAAAAATCACCGTCCCCGCGCCCAGGGCGTGGACGCGTCCGCTCGGCAGAAACAGGGCGTCACCGGGTTTGACCGGAATGCGGTGGAAACATTCGGCAACGGTCTGGCGGGCAAGCTCGGTTTCGAATTCGGCGCGGCTGACCCCCTTCTTCAACCCGGCGAAGAATTCCGCGCCGGGACCGGCCCGGACCACGTACCACATTTCCGTTTTGGGTTCGCCTCCCAGTTGCGCGGCCTTGTCCGGGGGCGGGTGGACTTGAAGGGAAAGCGTTTCCCGGGCGTCAATTATTTTTATCAGCAGCGGAAAGCGCGGCGGCATTTTCCGGCGCGGCCCGAGCAACTCCGCGGGGCATTGTTCCATCAGCCAATGCAAAGTTTTCCCCTGCAACGGGCCGCGGGCAATGACGCTCTCGTCCCCCGGACGGTCGCTTATTTCCCAGGATTCGCCGATGCGCCGCTCCGGCGGCAGCGCCTTCGCATGGAGCGTGGCCAGGTTGCGTCCGCCCCATATTCGTTCCTTGAAAATCGGCTGGAAAGTCAGCGGATAAAGCATCGTGTGCGGATGGGTCGCGGAATGAAACGGTTCAAGCGGGCGGGGCGGGAACGGCGCCGTTGCCGGCGGATTCCGGAGTTTCCATGCCCGTCGTTTTTTCCTTCTTTTCCAGAAATCGACCGTAAGCCCGGTATTTTTGATAGCGTATTTTCAGGCGATCGGCGGCCGGGAGTTTTTTCAAGGCTTCCAAGTTGTTGAGCAAGGCGGCTTTGAGGGTTCGGGCCATTTCCGGCAACTGGTTATGAGCGCCGCCCAGCGGTTCGGGGACGATCTCGTCCACCAAACCCAATTGGAGCAAATCCCGGGCCGTGATTTTGAGGGCCTCAGCCGCTTTCGGGGCGGCGGAGCGGTCCTTCCAAAGAATGGCCGCGCAACCTTCGGGACTGATGACGGAATAATAGGCGTTTTCCAAAATCAAGACCCGGTCGGCGACGCCGATGCCCAAAGCGCCGCCCGACCCGCCTTCGCCAATCACCGCGGCCAGGATGGGCGGTTCGAACAACATCATTTCACGCAGATTGACGGCGATCGCTTCGGCAATGTGCCGTTCCTCCGACGCGATGCCGGGGAAGGCGCCCGCCGTATCGATGAGGCAAATGATTGGCAGACCGAATTTATCAGCCAGCCGCATCAGGCGCAGGGCTTTTCGATAACCTTCGGGATGGGCGGAACCGAAATTACGGCGGATATTCTCCTTGGTGTCGCGGCCTTTCTGGGTGCCAATGACCATGACCTTGTGATTGTCGAGTTTGGCAAAACCGCCAATCATGGCGTGGTCATCGGCAAACAGGCGGTCGCCGTGCAGTTCGGAGAAATCCGTAAAAATGGAGGAAACATAATCCAGTGCGAACGGACGCTTGGGATGGCGCGCAATTTTGATCCGGTCCCACGGGCTGAGCTGGGCGAATATTTGACGTTTGGTCTCCTCGATTTTCTTCTCGATAATGGCGATTTCCTCTTCAAATTTGATGCCCATCGAATTGTTCTCGGGATGTTTCTTGAGTTCTTCCAGCTTGCGTTGCAACTCCAGAATGGGCCTCTCAAAATCAAGCTGATGTTTCATCAGCGGCCAGTCTAAATTCAGCGGGGCAGGGAGGCAACGGTAAATTCAATGGCCCAAAAAGCCCCAGCCGGGGGGTCGGCAGGCAACCCCCGTTCCCCGGGCCTGAAGCCCGCGTCCCTTTTAACGGTCTCTTTTCGGTCTCTTTGGCCCTTTACAGATCGACGTTGCTCAATTATTCTCCCACCTTTCTGATTATCAGTACAAAAACAATATGAAAAAGAACATACTCCTTATCGTCGCCATTGCCCTCGTTGGCACTGTGACATTAACCCTGAACAGTCTGCGCGCCCAAAACGGTCCTCCGGGCGAGCCTCCCGCCGGGCAGACTCCGCCGCCGAACATGCGTCCAGGACCTCCGCCAGGATTCAGAGGCCGCCCAGGCAACAGTTACCGCCCAGCCATCAATTCTTTGAAACGGGCCAAAGCGGAGTTGGAACGTTCCAAAGAAGACTTCGACGGTCATCGTCAAAGCGCCATGGATGCGTGCGACAAAGCGGTGCAGGAACTGGAAGCCGTTCAAGCCTCCATCCAAGCAGCCGCCGCCAAAGCCGCCGCGGCAGCAGCCGCTCAACAGCAGAACGGCCAGCCTGCTCCGACGCCAGCTCCGGCCCCAGCTCCGGCCCCAGCTCCGAACCAGTAACGTTCGCG
Source organism: uncultured Verrucomicrobiae bacterium (assembly GCA_963813995.1). Taxonomy (GTDB): domain Bacteria; phylum Verrucomicrobiota; class Verrucomicrobiia; order Limisphaerales; family Palsa-1400; genus DASRLE01. The sequence continues at coordinate 71,409 of CAWFAZ010000051.1, forward strand.
CTATCTGTAAGACAAAGCATCCAGGCCAGGCTTGGCGCGGGTTGCACAAACTCGCAGCCAGGCTGGTCATGGTGCCGGTTTGGCCCTTTTCGATTCGCATCTCCGGCATCCGCACAGGCGCCTGGGAATTATGGATGGACTTGAGGTCTGGGAGCCGGACCGGAGTTTGTCCCATGAACTTCCACCGCGCTCAATTCGGACGCGCGGGAAGCGGACGAGAATTTGACCCGCATCGCGGCTCGTTTTTGATCCAAATCATTCAATTGCCGCACTGTCTCTCTCTTGAGCCAATGGAGGCCGGAAGCGCCAAATTTCGCGTCCGATGCAAGCTGCCTGTTGGACTGGCATTGCTTCACATAATTGAGCAAAACAATCAGGTAACGGCTGACCAACGGGCTTAATTCCTGGCCAATGCGCCATTGCAAAGCCTCCAGGTCATGCGCGTTGCGCTGCGCGGCGGGTGACGCAACCGAGGCATCCAGGTTCAAGTCGCACCGGAACGTGAACCATTGCAAACCCTCCATTTCGCGCACCGCCCGCTGCAACGCGGGCAAAGCATCGGAGGGGTCCCATTCCAGGATGACCTCCTGTAACGTCACGCGCGCCTTCGCAGGCATCCGCGACGGGGCAAAATGCACCTCGACCGGCACGTCCAGCGCCTCCTGTAATTTGCGCCAGCATTCCTGCTCTGTCCAAGGCTGCGTCAAATCCGATTCGGAGAAACTGACACAATTCAAGCCCCACCACTTCTCCACATCCAGCAACCGGGCAAAATGGGAATGAAAAGCCAGCAGAAAAGAGGTTTGCCAGTTCATGTGCCTGGGCATCTCTTCCAACATCCGCCGCAGGCAGGACTGGCCATCATTCAAATGCAGCAGGCTCTCGAAAAACAATTGCGCGCAACTGCCATACACAGCCTGGTCCTTTCCAGTCACGTTTGACCACTCGGGCCAGCTCAATTGCTGGAAAGTCAGCGGCGCGTGCTCGCGCAACCCCGCCCGAACCGCGTTCAATCCTTCGATCCTCAACTTGTTGTATCCCGCTGATTGCACGTTCGGCCGAATAATGAATGTCGGCACATTATAGGCCTGCAAATGCGCGCTCAGCCCTTCCACCAGCCAAAAGGGTATCTCCGCCGATTGGCTCCCGGCCCGGCGGTTGACCAACTCCGCCAGCAACGTTTGAATCACCGCCCGCACCAGAATCCGCGGTTGAATCGTTTTGGGCAATTCCAGCTCGTAACTCCATCCGTCGGGGCGGTGAACCGCCGTCAGCGACGGTCCCCGGTCGTCTGGCAGCGACGAATTTATAATCAATTCAATTTTACCCTGCCATTCATCCTTCATGCCCAGTTCCAGCAGAAACAACGCCTTCATGCGCTCGCACGACACCGCCAACAGCGCCGGCTCCAACGGAATTTCATCAGGCTGCGCCGACGGGGAAATCGGGGGCGACGTGACCAGAAAGGCCAGACTCCCCGCGATGGGAACACGCGCCGTTGTGGGTGAAGGAGCATAAAGCGGATGGCTCCGCATTTCCCGGGCGGTGAATTGCCCGGAATAACTGCGGGCCGTGATGATCTGGCTGGCTGGCTGGGCGGAAACCACAGTGGCGGCAAACCACACACACAATGGAAGCATCAGGAGTTTCACGATAATGTGCGATGACATAACTGTTCAGTGCGCTGAACTTTGATTCGACTTCCTGCCTTGCTCAAACTGCTCGCATTCCCATTGTGCCAATGATTCCGCTCCAGCAATCTTACGCAGGGCGTGAATGCACTTAATGTATTCATCTGCCGAATCAAGGCGCGTCCACCGCTTTTCACTGAGTTCGGGTGCCTTGGCAAGTATTCGGGCGTCGAGTGGGCAATGCGGCGGTTCTGCGATGCGATCGAAGCACCATAAATACTTGAGATAAAGATTCAGCACCTTTTGGGCTGGGCCGATCCGGAACACTCCATCTTTGAGGATTGGTCTGTGCTCATTCGTGATCGTGGTGGCGAGAGTTTTTATGTTTTCCAGATGCTGGTCGTCGCTAAGCCGGTTCCGATATTGATCGCTCAAACGCCTCAACTCTCTTTTAAGCGTCTTCTGAAGATCGCGGCGTTCCTCGTCCGTGGTGCCCGATGCATACACTCCGACATGCGCGAATGCCGCAATCATCGACATCGTGAGAATTTCGGAGTGAACAAATCTCCACTGCGCGTCGTTCATTTTGAAGCCCTTCAGGCCGCTTCCAACGCGGCGAGAGGGTGAACGTCACGTTCAATTTCCCCCTCGCGTTCATATCGAGCCAGGCGCAAATCATGGTCTGCCTGCAACCCGGTCCACAATTCCGCCGTGGTACCGAAGTAGCGGGCCAACCGCAAAGCCGTGTCCGCCGTGATGCCGCGTTTTTCCAGAACAATTTCGTTAATCCGGCGCGGCGGCACATTCAAAGCGCGGGCGAGCGCATTCTGTGACAAGCCATGCGGCTTCATAAACTCCTCGCGGAGAATTTCCCCCGGATGAATCGGGGCCAGCTTGTTCGTTTTCATAGTCGTCAATGATAGTCCACAATTTCCACGGCGAGAGCATCTTCCCCTTGCCAGCGGAAGCAAATCCGATACTGGTCATTGATGCGGACGCTGTATTGTCCCGCCCGATCACCTCTCAAGGCTTCCAGGCGGTTGCCGGGCGGCGACCGCAAATCGTTCAACCGCCGCGCCTGATTCAGTACCAGCAGCTTTCGGCGGGCGACGCGCTGAATGCTGGCTGGCAACCGGCGCGATGTCTCGTCATTGAACAGCCGCTCGGTTTCCCGACAGGCGAAACTGCGTATCATCCAGCACACTATAACGCTTGCCGTTATGCCATGTCAAGCGTCCATTACGCCTGTTTTGTTTCTCCCAGTTTGTCGGCGGCCTCCTCCCATTGCTTGCCCAGCGATTTGAGGTGCCCGGCGACTTCCATCCATTCCCGGTTCAACACCATCGCGCGTCCCGGTTTCTCGTAGGTGGCCGGACTTTCCAGTTCGGCGGCCAGCTCTTTCTGGCGCGTTTCCAATCGTAAAATCTCGGCCTCCAATTTCGCCACGACCGCTTCCCGCGTCCGCCGCTCACGGTAGCGCGCCTGCCGCTCCTCGGCTTCCTTGCGCTTTTGCTCTTTCGGTCTCGGACCCGGAACCGCCGGCGCCGGCGCGGGCGCGGCATTGTTGCCCGCCGTCAAACCGGCCTGCGCCGAAACTGCCGCGCTCTTGTCCAAATAATACTGATAACCGCCCGGATAATGCGTCAGCCGGCCGGCATCAACCCGCACGACGTGCGTGCTCAACTGCCGGATGAAATAAACGTCGTGACTGATGAAAATAATCGTCCCCTTGAACTGCTCCAGCGCGCCAATCAGCGCGTCAATGCTCGGAATGTCCAGATGCGTCGTCGGCTCGTCCATCAACAATAAATTCGGCGGGTCCAGCAATAATTTCACCAGCGCCAGCCGGCTTTTCTCGCCGCCGCTCAGGACGGCCACCTTCTTGAAAACGTCATCGCCCCGAAAAAGAAAGCAGCCCAGCACCGTGCGCACAAACTCCTCCCGCACCCGCTGCGGCGTGTCCAGGCTCTCTTCCAAAACCGTCCGCTCCTCATCCAGCATGTCGGTGCGGTATTGCGAATAGTAACCGCATTTGACGTTGTGGCCCAACAGCCGCCCGCCGGATTGCACCGGCAAAACGCCCGCCAGGATTTTGAGCAGGGTCGATTTTCCCGCTCCGTTCGGCCCGACCAGCACCGTGCGTTGATCCCGCTCCGCCTGGAACTCGAGCCCCCGGTAAATCACATTTGCGCCGTAAGCGTGGTGGACATCCTTCAGCGTGACGACCTTCAACCCGCTGCGTTGCGGCTGGGGAAATTGAAATTTGATTTTCTTTTCCTCCCCGGCTGGCGCCTCGATTTTTTCCATGCGCTCGATCTGCTTGAGCTTGCTCTGCGCCTGGGCCGCCTTGGTGTTTTTGGCCCGGAACCGCTCGACGAATGCCATCATGTGCGCGATCTCGCGCTGCTGGTTCTTGTAAGCCGACGCCAACTGCTCCTCCGCCGCCTCCCGCTGCGCCAGGTAATCCCCGTAATTGCCGCGATAGCGGATCAGCCTGCCGTGGCGGATTTCCAAAATATGAGTGACAAGCTGGTTCAGGAAATCGCGGTCGTGCGAAATCATGACGATGGCCCCGGATAACTGCGCAAATACTCCTGGAACCATTGCAGCGACTCCAGGTCCAGGTGATTGGCCGGCTCGTCCAGCATCAACAAATCCGGCTCCTGCGTCAAAAGCCGGGCCAGGTGCGCCCGCATCACCCAGCCGCCGCTCATCTCGCGCAGGGGCCGGTTGAAATCCTTCTCCCGAAAACTCAGGCCGGCCAGGATGCGCTTGGCTTTCGGCTCCAACTGGTAGCCGCCCAACTCGTCGTAACGGGCGTGAATATTCTCGTGATGTTCCGCCTCCGACGGGTGCGCTGAATCCCACGCCTTGATTTTTCGTTGCAACGCCGCGATTTCCGGCGTGATGGCAATGGCCAGTTCCAGGACGGTTTCCTCTCCCGCCGGAGCATTTTCCTGCGGCAGATGGCCGACGGCGATATTTTTTTCGAAATGGATCGTTCCCGCGTCCGGCGAATCCACATTCAAGATGAGCGAAAACAAAGTGGATTTGCCCGCGCCATTGGGGCCGACCAACCCGAGGCGGTCTTCGCGATTGACCTGCAACGAGACATTTTCGAACAACATCCGCGGGCCGAATGATTTGCTGACTTCCGAAAGCGTAAGCATGAACCACTCATCATATCCCGCGCCTTCCCCGCTGCAAAGTCTTCATTTATTTTTGGGCCAAATCCACGCAAATGATTTCTTGATCGTTTCGCGCGTACATCCGGCGATGGGCGAAGGCGGGATGCGACCAGACCACCGGGCGGCCGGTATCGCGATTGTCCGGCTCAATGACGTGCGCCCGGCTGATCTCCTCGTAGCCCTTCGGCGTCAGCCGCGCGATGATCAAATCGCCCTTTTCGTTGAACAGGAAAAAGCGGTCTTGATTCTTGACAATGAAGGCATTGGCCCAGCGCATTCCCCTGCCGTCGGCGGTGGTGGCGCTGAGAGTTTCCCAAACCCGCTCTCCGGCGGCGGCCTTGAGGCAGCGCAATTGCCCGTAGCTGCAAACGCCGTAGATATATCCGTCCTGCAGGAACGGCGTGCTCAGGGTTGAGTGCAACGCGTCGGTGTTCTGCTCGCTCACGCGCCGGCTTTGCCAAACCGTCGTGGCCGCCGGTTTGGAGCCATCCAGCCGGAGCATCCACGAGCCGTTGAAGAAGCAAGTCAGGAAGAGCAAATCGTCCATTTTGCGCGGCGTCGGAATCGTCATGCCGGCGCGAACAGGCTCCGACGACTTCAAGGACCAATACACTTTGCCCGTCTCCGGGTCCAGCGAGTTGACCGATTCCGGATGCCACACGATCAGTTGCCTGACGCCGCCCGCCTGAAAGATCACGGGGGAACAGTATCCCGGCTCCCTGGCGCCCAACGCCCGCCAGATTTCATGGCCGGTGTTTTTGTCCACAGCGACCACCGTCGAGTTGGAGCCGCCAGCCAGACAAATCAGTTTGTTGCCGTCCAGCAGCGGGTTTCCCGCGAAACCCCACATCGGACTTTTCATTTTGTAGTCTTCTTTGAAATCGCGCGACCACACCACGCTTCCCGTCGCCGCGTCCAGGCAGAACAAATTGCCTTCCGCCCCGAGCGAGAAGACTTTGCCCTCGCTGACCACGGGCGTTGTGCGCGGGCCGGCCGGGTAGCTTACGGTGTAGGGACAATCGTATTCATGCCGCCACAGGACTTTGCCATCGTCCGCATTCAGGCAGACAATCCGCTCGGCGCCGGGGATGCTCCCGCGCTCGAACGCATTCGCCGGTTTGTCCGAGGCCTTTGCAAACTGGTGGTCGAAGACATAGACGCGCCCTTGGGCCGCGGCGGGGCCGGAATAGCCGGAGCCAATTTCAGTGCGCCACACCACCGGCGGACCGCCGGCCGGAAACGAACTGACAATGCCGGTCTCGCGCCAAACGCTGTCCCTCTGCGGCCCAAGCCACTGCGGCCAATCGTCGGCCCGGAGGCCGGCCTCCCAGCCCATCGCCAGTGCTGTCAACCATATTCCACGCATAAAGAACCCTTTGAATTGCATCCAACAGTCTGCCGTCGCCGTCCCCCGGAGTCCAGCCAGTGTTAGCGCTGAAAATGCGGTGAAAACGCCGATTTGAAGATGCAGATTACTCCGGAAACCATCCTGTGCGACCGGAAGCGACAAGAAATGGCTTGGTTTTTTAAAGCGATTTATCTTGAGTCAGCCACGAAATTGCCGCAATATCCCAAAAGTATGAAAGGGATAATCCTCGCTCTTTCAGGATTGTTGCTATTGGCAGCGCCAGCAGAGGTGCAAGCCCAATCAGGCTCAGGTGATGATTTCGACTACACCATAAATTCCGACGATACGAACACTATCACCATAATCAATTACACCGGAACTAACACGATTGTGACCATTCCAACCAACATCAACAACCTGCTGGTCACCGGCATAGGAGAGGACGCGTTCGCTTTCAGCAGCCTGACCAGCGTCACGATCCCCAACAGCGTCACAAGCATCGGGGATGATGCGTTCTACCAATGCTACAGCCTCAGCAGCGTGACGGTCTCTAACGGCGTCACCAGCATCGGGGCGTATGCGTTCTATTTCTGTCAAAGCCTGACCAGCTTCACGATTCCCAACAGCGTCACCAACATTGGTGAATATGCGTTCGGACTCTGCTGGAGTCTGACCAACCTCACGATTCCCGGTACCGTCACCAGCATCGGGGATGATGCGTTCTACGAATGCTACGGCCTCAGGAGCGTGACGATCTCCAACGGCGTCACCAGCATCGGTGCGCAGGCGTTCTATTTCTGCACAAGCCTGACCAGCGTCACGATTCCCGCCAGCGTCACAAACATCGGGGCGGGGGCTTTCCGCGATTGCAGCGTGACAGCAATAACGGTGGATCCGGACAATCTCTTTTACATCGATCTGGATGGAGTATTGTTCGACCACAGCCTGACCACACTCATTGAATATCCGGACGACCTGGGGGGAAGTTACACGATTCCCGACGGCGTCACCGACATCGGGAATGATGCCTTCGCTGACTCCAGGCTGGCCGGCATCACGATTCCCAGCAGCGTCATCAGCATCGGCGACAGTGCATTCGCGGGTTGTACCGACCTGACCAACATCACGATTCCCAACGGCGTCACCAGCATCGGGGCGTATACGTTCTATTTCTGTCAAAACCTGACCAGCGTCACGATTCCCGGCAGCGTCACCAGCATCATGGCTGGTGCGTTCGAAAGCACCAGCCTGGCCTGCATCACGATTCCCGGCAGCGTCACCAGCATCGGAGACTCGGCCTTCAAGGACTGCTACCGCCTGACCAGCGTCCGTTTCGGGGGCAACGCTCCCACCGCTGATTCCACTGTGTTCGAGGCTGATTCCATTGCGACGGTCTATTATTTGCCTGGCATGACGGGCTGGAGCAATTCTTTTGCTGGTCTTCCGACAGCGTTATGGTTCCTTCCGAACCCGTTGATTCTAAACCACGGCCCCGGCTTTGGCGTTCAAGAAACCGGGTTTGGTTTCACGATCTCTTGGGCGACTAACATCTCCGTCGTGGTGGAAGCCTGCACCAATCTGGCCAGCCCCGTTTGGACTCCGCTCCAAACCGTCACCCTCACCAACGGATCGTATTATTTCAGCGATCCCCAGTGGACCAATTACCCCAGCCGCTTCTACGGCCTCAGCTTGCCCTGACCTGGCTGGAAATTAAGAATTAAGAAGGCAGAATTAGGAAACCGGAGAAGATCTCCCGAAAATCATTCCTACTTCTTGATTCATCATTCCTACTTCTTACTGATAGGTTCGCAGCATGGACGACGTTCGGAACCGACGGAATCGCCGCGAAAAAGCACAAGAGACACAAGAACAGAAATCCCTTTTTGCGCCTCTTGCGCTTTTTCGCGGCTGCGTCTTTGTATTCTATCCTGCGGCCCTCTCAGTATCCGTGAAATCCGGGCAATCCGTGGTCAAATTCTCAAACCGGAGTCAGTTCAACTCCAAATCGAACGGCAGGAGCGCGTAGATGCCTTGCGGATCGTTGAAACCTGAAAGCCAGCTCCATTCCTGCATCACTTTCCACGTCAGCCGGCTTGCTAGATCGTTTTGCGCCAGCGGCCGCTCCTGTCCGTGCAACGCCTCGGAAATCTGTTCCGCGAGACTCTTCGGCTGGGGATACTCGGCCACCGAATAGTTGGTCCCCAGTTTGGCCTCCTTGGCGGCGACATCAATGGCCTTTTGCAGACCGCCCAGTTCATCCACCAAGCCCTGCTTCAGCGCATCCGCCCCGGACCAGACCCGGCCTTGGGCAATCTCGTCCACACGGTTGGTCGTCAGCTTGCGGCACAGCGCCACCCGCTCGACGAACTGATCATAGATGTGGTCCACGAAGTTCTGGATCACGGCCTGCTCTTCAGGGGTCATGGGCCGCGACGCTGTGCCCAGGTCGGCCAGCGCGCCCGTCTTGACGGCATCGAACGTAATGCCATGGTCATTGGCGATTTTCTGCAAGTTGAGCGCCAGGCCGAACACCCCGATCGATCCCGTAATGGTGCTTGGCTCGGCCACGATCCGGCGCGCCGCCATGGAAATGAAGTATCCACCACTAGCCGCCACCGTGCCCATCGAAACGATGACCGGCCGCTCGGAATTATACCGGCGAAGCTCGTCCAGTATGGCCTCGGAGGCTTGAGCGCTGCCGCCGGGGCTGTTGACACGCAGCACGACTGCCTTGACATCCTTGCGCTGCCGCAGATCTCGAATTATTCGCGCGAACCGGTCGCCTGCCACTTGCCCTTCCGCCCCCGGCTTGCCTTCGCCGCTGATGATCATGCCTTCGGCGTAAACGACGGCAATCTTGTCCTTGCTGAACTGCGCCCGGGCGGCGGCTTTTCGCGCCTCGCGAGCGTATTCGGCAATCGACACTTGTGGAAACGCCTTGTCTTTCGTCGTCTTGCCAGTCAGTTGGCGCAATTTGTCGAGCGCCTGTCCCTCGTAAGCCAATTCCGTCACCAAACCCTCCGCTTTGGCCGCCTGCGCGCTGATCAAGCCCTCCTTGTCCACCAGCCTCTGGAGTTTGTCCGGCGCGAGTTTGCGCGTGCCGGCAACCGTGTTGAGCATGTCGCCCCAGATGACCTTGAGGAACGCTTCGATCTGCTCGCGGTTTTCGGGGCTGAAGTTCTCCCTTGTCAGTGGTTCGACGGCCCCCTTGTACTTGCCACGCCGGAAAGGCGTGAACTCGAAGCCGTATTTGTCGGCTGCGCCCTTGAAGAAGATGCCCTCTGCCGCCAAGCCGCGGAAGGCCAGCAGACCAAAGGGGTTCAACAGGATTTGATCCGCCACAGACTCAAGGTAGTAATCCCGGTTGTCGGCATTGGCCATATAAGCGATGACCGGTTTGCCGCTCTTCTGGAAATCCTGGATGGCTTCCCGCAGTTCCTTGAGCGCGCCGTAGCCGGAACTGTAGTTGCCCGCGAGCAGGTTCCCGTGGAGATACAGCCCCGAAATGCGTTTATCCCGGGCGGCTTCGTGTAGGGCGGTGGTGGCCGCGCGCAACTGGAGGGCCGGGTTGCCGCGGCCAAGGAGGCGGGCCAGCGCCCGGGCGCTTTCATCCACCGGCCGGTCCGTGACCTGCGTGTCCAGATCGAACACCAACACCGATTTGTCCGCGATTTTATGCCCGCACGACCCCAAAAGGGCCGCCGCCACGATCAGCAATATTCCGAACACCGCCAGACCGCCTATGGCACACAACGCCCACTTGATGATTATCCATACGATTCGCAATAATTTTTTCATACAACCTTCTTTCTTTTCACAGGCAAATGATTAGAGCCGGATTGTTACCGCTTTATTACCGGCATGTCCATTCTTTGTTACCCCAAAGTGAGCCGGGGCGCGTCAGCGCACGAAGACCAAAAGAATGGCTCCCGCCACCGCCACCAACCCTCCCGCAATGGACCGCGCCTCGATTTTCTCCCCTTCCACCACGCAGGCGAAAGGAATCACCACCAGCGGGGTTGTCGCCACGATGGCCAGCACCAAACCGGTCGGCGTCGTCTTCAGCGCCCACTGGTAGCAGGTCACTCCCAAAACTTGCCCGGCAAAACTATTGGCCAAAACCCACGGCCAGACCCGCCGCCATTTCTCCGCGTTGGGCAGTTTGGGCGCTTGCGCATCCGTGAATTGCGCGGCGACCTCGCGCCGGCGGACGGCCAGCAAACAAATCGCGGCCACCAGCAAGCCGCCGATGAGGCGCTGATAAGCTGCGGTGGGCGCATCGATATTCTGATGCGCCGCCGCCGCCACCGCGTAGGCCTTGCGGCTGAGCACGGCGCCCAGGCCGTTGCCAAAAGCGGCCAGCAAGCCAAAGCCGATTCCCCCCGCCAGCATTTGTCGCGTTGCGTTCAAATGTTTTCCGGGCGCCAGCGCGAGGGCGACACCCGTCAGAATTGTGGCGCAGGCCGCCATCTGCCACGCGGTCAATTTTGTTCCCATCCACACCCACTCCGCCGCCGCCGCCGACAGCGCGGAAAAGCACTGAACAATCAGCACCGACAATCGCGAGCCAATGCGCGGCAAGGCTTGAAAGAGGAACACATCCGCGCCAACGCCGATCACCCCGCTAAGCAGAAAAAGCGGAAAGGAATCGCCCGAAAGTCCCTGGCCAAAGCAATGCGCCCAAATCCCCAGAAGCAGCGTGGCCGCGGCCAGCCGCCAAAAATTCGCTTCGGTCCCGCCAAGCTGTTGGGCCGACCGCGTCGCGCAAACCACCGATACCGCCCACAATAGGGTCGTTAGAAAAGAAGCCAGCACGGGCCGGATAATCGGCCGGACACATTGCAAAGTTCAAGGTTTATCATTTCGTGGCTTGGGTCTTTTCGGAAAATACCGAGTGCCGGGAAAGGAACACTTCCACACTCAAATCATCCTCGGTTTTCGGCAGCAGTAAAAGTAAAAGTCCTCGGAATCAAGGAATTATGGACTTGGCGGATGAGAGGAGGGCGGTAAGATGACGGAAATAAATTTGGAACAAATTGAAATTGGCGCAGGAACAAATAAGCGGGAATGAAAGGTGAAAAATCCAAAATACTCGCTTCCGAATGGGTGACCCTTTCAGAGAAAAACCGAAAACGGACTGGAAAAAAGGCTTGCAAATCTGCGGAGAAGGAACAAAGTTAAGAAAAATGGCCCACGCCGGTCGTGGGCAAGAAACCAAATGGGGAATCCCAGTTTATGAATGTATCAAGTATTAATCCCCATAAATTCACGAAATTTTTTTGCCTGGTTTCGATGCTTCTGCCGATGGCCGGAACGGCTTGGGCGGCTTTGCCGCCGGGATGGAGCGACGCGGACATTGGATCGCCGGGTTTGGCCGGCTCGGCCACCTATACCAACGGCTTGTGGACCGTGACCGGGGGCGGCGCGGACATTTGGGGCACCTCCGACCAGTTCAATTTTGCCAGCACCAATTATACTGGCGACGGCACGATGATTGTGCTCGTGACGAGTTTGCAAAACAGCGATCCGGGTTCAGGCTGGTCGAAGGCCGGACTGATGTTCCGCAATGACAGCACGGCGGGTTCAGCCAACGTGAGCATCGTCGCCACAGCGACCCAAGGAGTCAGTTTCCAATGGCGGAGCACGGCCGGAGGATCCAGTTCTTTCAGCCAGCATAGCGGCATTACCGCGCCGGTTTGGCTGAAATTAGTCCGCTCCAGCGGGAATTTCACCGGCTATTACAGCACGGATGGCAGCAACTGGGTGCAGGTCAGCAGCCAGACGGTGGCAATGACCAACTCGGCCATGGCCGGGTTTGATGTGACTGCGCACAACAATTCGGCACGGAACACCGCCACGTTCACAAACTTCAGCCTGGCCGCCCCCCCCCCGCCCGGCACGGCCAATGTTGCCATTAATGCGGCCAATGTAATTAACACGGTGCCGCCCGAAGCTTTCGGAATGTTCATGGCCGTTTGGGACACCTGGGGGGCCGGTACGGCTGCCTCGCTTAAGCAGGCGGGCGTCACGGCCTTGCGCTATCCGGGCGGTAGCTATGCGGATATTTACCATTGGAGTTCATATCTATCTTCCCCCGTCGAAGGCGAGACCACCAATTTAGGCTACCTGTCAGGGAGCACGACCATGCCGGATTTTATTAACCTGTGTTCCGACGCGCAGGCGCAGGCGGTGATCTCGGTTGATTGGGGTTCCGGTTTTTTATGGAACTCGAATAGGACGGCGATGGCTATTCCCAGCACGAACGGCTCGCCGCAGGAAGCCGCGGCGTGGGTCGCCTATTGCAATGCCAGCACGAACATCTACGGCACCACGAATGATGTCACCATTGGGGTGGATGCCGAGGGTAATAATTGGGAAACGGCGGGTTATTGGGCAAAGATCCGCGCCGCCAGCCCGCTCGCCACAAACGACGGCACCAATTTTCTGCGCATCAATCACCCCGTGCCCGTCGGCATCAAATATTGGGAGGTCGGCAACGAACCCTACGGCAACGGCTACTATGGCGGCGGCGATAGTTGGGAGTGCGATTACGCCGTTCCCTATCCCTACACCACCTATCCCCGTTACACCAACGCGCTTCTCTCCCCGGCGGCGTATGGTCAGGCGGTTAAGGCATTTTCCATTGCCATGAAGGCGGTCGATCCCACCATCAAGGTGGGGGCCTATGCCAGCACGCCGCCGGGCGACTACAGTTGGGACTCCATCAGCGGCGTCAACAACGGCCAGCACTGGACTCCGCTGGTATTGGCGCAATGCGGCAGCAACATAGATTTTGTCATTGTCCACTGGTATCCTAACTTTTCAGACAACGTCGGCACCAACCTGTTGTCGGAAGTGGGCTCGGTCATCCCGGTCATGATCAACGGCACCGGCCCCTACCCGCACACGGGAACAAATTCGGGCTTGGAAGATTGGATCACCAATTACTGCCCCAACCCCGCCAACGTCCAGATTTGCGTCACCGAGTTTGCTGCCGATAACTACCCCTACCTGGTCGCCGGCACCAATGGGATGCCGATTCTCGGGCCAGTCGAGGCGCTGTTCGCGGCGGATTGTTATTCCACCTGGCTGAACTACCCTGCCTTTGCCAACGCGGACTGGCTGGATTTCGACGCGGATTCATTTCTCGGGAACGGCAATGGCCCGGTGGTTTGCGCCATGCAGATGCTGCGGCATCTGTGCAGTCCCGGCGATGCCTTTGTCCAAGCGACCTCGGACACCTACAACTTGCGGGTGCAGGGGGTGGCGCGGCAGGACGGTAACTTGGGAATCCTGCTGATCAATGAAAGTATAAACAGCAGCGAAACGGTGCGCGTGGCGGTCTCAAATGTAAACCTGAACACCACCGGCGCCATCTATCAGTTCGGAGTCAACAATTGGACCAGCACCAATGAAGTGCCGGCGACGGGGCCTGGCAGCAACAGCATTTCGAGTGTCGGCAGTACGTTCAGTGTCACCCTGCCCGCCTACACGATGGACGTGCTGGTGATTCCGGTTTTGAGTAACACGCCCCCGGTGCTGGCGGCTATTTCCAATTACACCATGAACGTGGGCCGGACGGTGGCCTTTACGGCCAGTGCCACGGACAGCAACCAGCCGCCGCCGACGCTGACGTTCAGCCTGTTAAGCGCCCCGACCAACGCAACTTTGAACGCCAACAGCGGCGCGTTCTCGTTCCGGCCATTGGTCAGCCAGGCGAATTCAACCAATCCGATCAGCTTGGAAGTGACCGACAGCGAGAATCCGCCGTTGAGCGCGACAAAAAGTTTCACGATCACGGTCAATCCGCTGACGTTGCCGCAGGTGTCGTCGGTTGGGTGGAGCAACGGGCATTTTGTGCTGCAGGTCAGCGGTCAGAGCGGGCCGGATTACGGGATTCAGACCTCCACGAACCTGACGCAATGGAGCATGGTGTTTACGACGAATTCACCGGCGATGCCGTTCATCTGGCAGAATGTGGCGGCAACGAATGCAGAGGGCTTTTATCGTGTTGTGGTTGGTCCGCCGCTGCCGTAACACCGATGCTTTGAGTTCAATTGGTGGCGTAAACGGGTCAAGCCCGCATAATCATAAACGTAAACGGGTCAAGCCCGCATAATCACATATTATTCTTTCAAAATAAGCGATTTGGGACGGTAAAACTTTCTGCATTTGCGAAATATATAATCCCGAAATATTTTCTACATGGACAGCATTTGTCCATGTGCATGTGCCATGATGAAAATCAAAAACACAAAATCACCCATGAAGAACAACAAAACCGCAAAGGCACGGCTCAGAGGCGCGAGCCACAGATGAACACAGATCGACACAGATCAGAAGAAGTTGCGGAAAAAGCAATAGTCACCCAACAGGTGAAAGACTTTTTTCATAAAAATCTGTGTTCATCTGTGTTCATCTGTGGCTTGAACTGCTTTTTTCACGGCATGGCCAGGCGGCGGCGCTCATCTGTCAACCGAATAGAGGAAAAAATTAAAAACTGCCAAAAATGCCAAAATCCGTGCAATTCAGGGAAGATCCATAAGTGCCAATTCTGTGCCCTTTCCAATCAGGCCGGGTGGTGTATTCTTGCCAGGTCATGAATATTCCGGAACATCGCAAAGCCATCGACCAGCTCGACGCCCAAATCGTCAGGTTGCTGAACGAGCGCACCCGGCGCGTTCTGCAAATTGGCGAAATCAAAATCAAGGCGGGCGAGGCGATTTATGTCCCCCACCGCGAACGCACGGTCTTGCAGCGCGTTTGCAAGTTGAACCAAGGCCCCATCACCGCCGATTCCCTGCGCGCCATTTACCGCGAGATCATGTCCAGCGCCCTCTCGCTCGAGAAAACGATGACCATCGCTTATCTCGGTCCCGAGGCCACTTTCACCCATCAGGCCGCCATCCAGAAATTCGGCTCCAGCCTGCTTTATTCCGCCCAAAAAACCATTCCTGACATCTTCACCGAAGTCGGCAAAAAGCGCGCCGATTATGGCGTGGTGCCGGTGGAAAATTCGACCGAAGGGGTGGTGACGCACACCCTGGACATGTTTGTGGACAGCAACCTGCAGATTGTCGCGCAGATTGTTTTGCCCATACAATACTGTCTGGCGGGCCGGGCCAATTTGAAGGATGTGCAGCGCCTCTACGCGCATCCCCAGGCACTGGGCCAGTGCCGCATTTGGGTGCAACGCCATTTGCCCAGGGTGGAGATTTTCGAAACCTCCTCCAATGCGCGTTCGGCGGAACTGGCCGCCAGCGCCGCAGCCGGCGGCAAACGCTCAAAGCTGCGCGGCAAAGTCGCCGCCATCACCGGCTTTTTGGCGGCGGAGAAATACGACCTGAAGGTCATCGAGCGCGACATCCAGGATTTCAACGCCAACGCCACGCGCTTCCTTGTCCTCGGCTGGCAATGCGGCCCCCCCACGGGGCGCGACCGCACCAGCGTGATGTTCAGCATCGCCGATGAAGTCGGCGCCCTGTATCGCGCCCTCGCGCCCTTTCGCCGTTACAAGCTGAACATGACGAAGATTGAATCGCGCCCCAGCAAACGCAAAGCATGGGAGTATTTCTTTTTTGTTGACTGCGATGGGCACATGACCGACCACAAGGTGTCCCAAGCCATCGCCAACCTTGGCGAGGTCTGCAATTTTGTCAAAGTCCTGGGATCGTATCCAAACAGCGATTGATCACGCCACTCGGGACGGGCCGGCGCGCGGAGCGACATGAATTCATATCGGACACGACGGGCGACGGTGGATGATTTGGCGCAATTGGCCGAACTGTGGCAGGCCGTGCATTTGCCGGCGGCGGAGATGGAGAAACAATTTACGGACTTCCAAGTGGCGGAAGACGGGCAGGGCAAACTGGCTGCAGCCATCGGGCTGCAGATCGAAGGCGGCCATGGTCGGGTCCATTCGGAAACATTCGCCGATTTTGCCCTGACCGACGTCTTGCGGCCCGCCCTGTGGGAACGGCTGCAAGTCGTCGCGCAAAATCATGGCCTGTTCCGCTTGTGGACGGAGGAAGCCGCGCCCTGGTGGAAAAAGGACGCCGGTTTCTCCACGCCATCGGATGAGTTGTTGCAAAAACTGCCCGAGTCGTATGGTCCGCGCCATCCCGCGTGGCTGACGCTGCAACTCAGAGACGAAGCCGCCGGCCCGGCTTTCTTCGACAAGCAAATCGCGATGTTCAGAGAAGCCGAAAGGGTCCGGCGGGAAAAACTCATGCGCCAGGGGAGAGCCATGAGAATCATTGGCACCGTGATTTCGGCGTTGCTGTTTTTGTTTGCCCTGACCGTGCTGTTTTATGTCTGGAAGAATCGGAGATAGGTCAATCAAACATCTTGCCCGGATTCAGAATGCCATTGGGGTCCAGGATGCGTCGCAATTCCCGGCTCACCCGCATTGACGCGCCGCCCAGAAATTTCGGCAGGAAGCTCTTTTTGGCCACGCCCACGCCGTGCTCGCCCGTAATGGTGCCGCCGAGGCGGATGGCTTCGTCGAAGATTTCCTTGAACGCCTCCTCCACGCGGCGCATTTCCTCCTGGTTCCGTTCATCGGTCAGGAAAGTGGGATGCAAATTGCCGTCACCCATGTGGCCGAAGGTGCCAATGCGCAATTGATATTTTTTGGCGGTTGCGGCCACGAAACGGATCATCTTCGCCAGCTCGCTTCGCGGGACGGTGGCGTCCTCCAGAATGGTAGTGGGGGCGACGCGGGCCAGGGAGGAGAAGGCGCTGCGCCGGGCGCCGGCCAGTTTGTCGCCTTCGGCTTCATCGCGCGCCATGCGAACTTCCATGCAGCCTTTCTCGCGGCAAATCTCCTCCATGCGCGCCGCTTCGTCCGCCACCGCGGCGGGATGGCCGTCGGTTTCCATCAGCAACAGCGCCTCGCAATCCAGCGGCAAACCGATTTTGGCATAATCCTCCACGCAATGAATGGTGGTGCGGTCCAGGAATTCCAGGGTGCAGGGGATGATCTGCGCCGCGATAATGGCGGAAACCGCGTCGGCCGCGCGGTCCATTTGCGCGAAAGTGGCCACCATCGTTTTTTTGGCGGCGGGCTTGGGAATCAATTTGAGCAGCACCCTGGTGATGACTCCGAGCGTGCCTTCCGACCCGATAAAAATGTCCTTCAGCGAATAGCCGGCGACGTCTTTGACACATTTATTTCCTGTCCAAAGAATTTCGCCATCGGGCAAAACAACCTCCAGGCCCATGACGTAATTGCGCGTGATGCCGTATTTGAGGCCGCGCAGGCCGCCGGAATTTTCGGCGACATTGCCGCCGATGGTGGATATTTTCATCGAGCCGGGGTCGGGGGGATAAAACAACCCGGCCGCCGCCGCGGCATCGGCGACTTGCAGCGTGGTGACGCCCGGCTCCACCAACATCGTCAGATTGGCGCGGTCCAATTCGAGGATCCTCGCCATTTTGACGGTGCAAAGGACAAGGCAATCGGGACTGGGCAGACTGCCTCCGCTCAAGCCGGTGCCGGAACCGCGGGTGACGACGGGGAGTTTGGCGGCATTGGCAAATTGCAGGACTTTGGCAACCTCCCCGGTGGTGGAAACAAAAAGAACGCAGCCGGGCATCTGTTGCAAGGCCGCCGTGCCATCAAACGAATAGCAAATCAAATCCTCCTTCGCGGTCAGGACATTGGACGAGCCGACCAACTGCTTCAAGTCACTGATGACATCTTGAGCCAACACGGTGAGGAGGATGCGCGGGGAAAACTGGTTCCTCAACGTTTTCGGTGGAATAGAAATCCGCCAAGACTGATCACGATCTGCATTCGAGCAATTTTGGGGTCCATTTCTGAGGGCGAGTTCCGCATGTAAGTCTTTCTCTATGAGCTTCTTCCTCTTGGAGCCGCCGCGCGGCGGCGGCCTTCGGCCTTGGAGCTTCGCTCCAAGCCGACCTCCAGAAGGGGCTTTTAATGAGAATCTATTCCACTGAAAGTGTTGAGGAACCGGAAAACTCCAGGGTCAAGCGCCTGCCCGGCGGGCGCCTGCCCGGCGGGCACGCTGCACTTGTGCTTGTTCGCCCTGGATTTTTTGATGGTGCAGGCAATGAAATTCACCCTGCAAAAAATCGACGGCAAATGGCTGATTACGCGGGTGCAAACCGTCCGGACGCTTTCTTGAAGGAGGGAGTGGTTGTATGTGCGCAATGACAGTGTTATAAAAAGCGCAGGTCAGAGACTATGTTTGACTAATACATAAAACTTAAGCATGTCCCGATCATTGTGAAAACTTATCCTCTTTACCTCAACGGCGAATTCGTCACGACGCACAAACTGTTCCCGGTCAGGAATCCGGCCACGGGCCGGGTCTTTGCCCAAATGTCGGCCATTGACCGGCCCCGCCTGGCCCGGGCGATTCAGGACGCTCATGCCGCTTTCGCCGGTTGGCGGGGGTTGACGGGCAAGGCGCGCGGCGAGTATTTGCGCAAAATTGCCAATGAATTGGAGCGCCGCCGGGATGAAATCGCCCGCACCATCACTCTGGAAAACGGCAAGCCGCTGGCGCAGAGCGTTAGCGAAATGGACATGACCGTGGACCATCTGCATTGGTTCGCCGGGGAGGCCCGGCGCGGCTATGGCCGAATCATCCCGCATCAAACGGATGGCAAACGGAACCTGGTCGTCAAAACGCCCATCGGCGTGGTGGCCGCGATCAGCCCGTGGAATTTTCCGCTCGTGCTTTCGGTGCGAAAGATCGCGCCCGCCCTGGCCGCCGGTTGCGCCGCGATTCTAAAACCAGCCAGTTATACGCCGCTTTCCAACGTCGCTTTTGCCGAAGCTTGCGACGCGGTCAAGTTGCCCAAGGGCGTTTTTCAACTGGTGGCCGGTTCCGCCTCCGAGATCGGGGATGAATTTTTGCAGAATCCGCTGGTGAGAAAGATCAGTTTCACCGGCTCAACGGAAGTCGGCCGGCGCCTGATCGCGGGGGCGGCGGCGCAGGTCAAGCCGTTGTCGCTTGAATTGGGCGGGTTGAATCCGGTGCTGGTGTTCGATGACGCTGATCTGGAGAAAGCCGTGGAAGGGGCGATGCTGGCCAAGTTCCGCAACACCGGCCAGACGTGCATTGCCGCGAACCGCATGTACGTTCAGCGCGGCATTTATGACCGCTTCGTCAAACTCATGGTGGAAAAAACGAAGGCGTTGAAAGTGGGCGGTGGCCTTGAACCGGATGTCCAAATCGGCGCGATGATCGATGAAAATGCGATCAAAAAGGCGCTGGAACACGTGGCCGACGCGGTGCAACGCGGCGCGCGCCTGCTCTGCGGCGGCAAACGCCTGGACCGGCCCGGTTGCTTTCTGGAGCCGACCGTCCTGGCCGATGTGCCAAAGGACGGCCTTTGCATGAGGGAGGAAACGTTTGCGCCTGTCGCCGCCATCGCGCCGTTTGCAACGGAGGCCGAAGCCGTTGCCGCCGCCAATTCCGCCCCGTTTGGCCTGGCCGCCTACGCTTTCACGCGCGATCTCAGCCGCGCCTTTCGGCTCATGGAGCAAATCGAAGCGGGCATGTTGGGCATCAATGACGGGCTGCCCACGACCAGCAATGCGCCCTTCGGAGGGGTGAAACAAAGCGGTTGGGGACGGGAATTAGGCAGCGAAGGACTCGACTCCTTTCTTGAAACCAAACACATATCCATTGCGCTCCAGTTGAACTTTCGATAAACCAGTGTAACAACAGAGGCAGTCGCGTGGCCAAAGAAGAGCCAATTGAATTGCAGGGTACGGTCAGCCAGGTGCTGCCCGGGACAATGTTTCGCGTCGCTTTGCCAAACGGCCATGAAGTCCTCGCCCATATTTCCGGCAAGATGCGCAAAAACTTCATTCGCATCAGCGTCGGCGACAAGGTCAATGTCGAGATGTCCCCTTACGATTTGGGCAAGGCGCGGATCACGTTCCGGCACGCTTGAGAGACGCCACAAACTTTAGCCGGCCCATTTCGTCTGCTCCAACTCATTGTGAAATCAGTTGGAAAAATCGCGTTTGATCCGGCCAGGCGTTGCTCACGATGAAGTATCCTCCCGATTGCACTCGATCGTTGGTCACGGCCGCCCAATTCGCTGGATTGAGATTCGTGGTGGACTCCAGGGTGAATTGACTGGCGGAATTTGTCCAGAAAAGGAAGGTAAAGCCATTGGACTGAGTGATGGACAACAACGGCAATGCCGTCGTCACGAAGTTCGCTACCAGCGTCTCGTTACTGCCGGGGAAGGTGTAGGTCGATGACGTGCTGACCACTGTCGCGCCCAGCGTCCAGTTGGTAAATACGTAGCCCCCATTGGCCGTGGCCGTCACGGTATTTGTGTTGCCCGCCGCGAACATCCCGCCGCCACTAACCGTGCCGCCGTTGGTCGGCGAGGCGCTCACTGTGAGCGTGTATATTGGTGAGACCAGTTGGAATAATCGCATTGAATCCGGCCAAACGTTGCTCACGATGAAGAATCCGCCGGAAAGCGCAGGAGGATTGGTCACCACCGCCCAAACCGCCGGCTTGAGGTTTGTGGTGGACTCCAGGGCGAAGCCAGTTGCGGAATTTGTCCAGAAAAGGAACATCACGCCATTGGACCGGGTGATAAACAGCGTCGGCGGTGGCGTCGTCACGAAGTTCGCGACAAGCGTCTCGTTGCCGTTGAGCGTGAAGGTGTAGTTGTTCGATGTGCTTGCCACGATGCCATTTGTCGTCCAGTTGGTAAACAGGTAGCCGCTGTTGGCTGTGGCTGTCACGGTATTTGTGCTGCCCGACACATTTGTCCCGCCTCCGCTGACCGTCCCGCCATTGGTGGGCGAGGCGCTCACTGTGACCGTGTAAAGCGGCAGGAAGTTGGCGACAAGTGTCACATTGGTGCTGAGCGTGAAGGTGCAGTTGGTCGTTGAAACCGCCGCGATTCCGTTGGACGTCCAGCCGGCAAACACGTAGCCGCTGTTGTTCGTGGCGGTCACGGTATTTGTGCTGCCCGACACATTTGTCCCGCCAGGACTGACCGTGCCGCCGTTGGTGGGCGAGGCGCTCACTGTGACCGTGTAAAGCGGCAGGAAGTTGGCGACGAGCGTCACATTGGTGCTGAGCGTGAAGGTGTAGTTGGTCGTTGAAACCGCCGGGATGCCGTTGGATGTCCAGCCGGTAAATGCGTAGCCGCTGTTGTTCGTGGCCTCCACGGTATTTGTGCTGCCAGTCAAAAATGTCCCGCCAGGGCTGACCGTGCCGCCATTGGTGGGCGAGGCGCTCACTGTGACCGTGTAAAGCGGCAGGAAGTTGGCGACGAGTGTCACATTGGTGCTGAGCGTGAAGGTGTAGTTGGTCGTTGAAACCGCCGGGATGCCGTTGGACGTCCAGCCGGCAAATCCGTAGCCGCTGTTGTTCGTGGCGTACACGGTTATTGAGCTGCCCGACTCATTTGTCCCGCCAGGGCTGACCGTGCCGCCGTTGGTGGGCGAGGCGCTCACGGTGACCATGTAAAGCGGCAGGAAGTTGGCGACGAGCGTCACGTTGGTGCTGAGCGTAAAGGTGTAGTTGGTCGTTGAAACCGCCGGGATGCCGTTGGATGTCCAGCCGGTAAATGCGTAGCCGCTGTTGTTCGTGGCCTCCACGGTATTTGTGCTGCCAGTCAAAAATGTTCCGCCAGGGCTGACCGTGCCGCCGTTGGTGGGCGAGGCGCTCACTGTGAGTATGTAACCTGATAAGAAATTCGCGACGAGCGTCTCGTTGCTGCCGGGGGTGAACGTGTAGTTTGAGGACGTGCTTTCCACGGTCCCGCCCTGCGTCCAGTTGGTAAATACGTAGCCGTTGGTGGTCGTGGCCGTCACCGTATTGGTGGTTGTGGCCGTCACCGTATTGGTGCTGTTCGTCGCAAATGCAAAAACCTGCGGAGTGTAGGCGTAGTTTGTGCCGTTCACCCCAAGCGGAAGTCCATCAGGCGAGGTGGTCAGCGTCAGGACAACCGTTTGCGCGGTATCAGGCGTTCCTTTGCGTATCGTGTTGTTAAAGGCATCCGCCACATAAACATTGCTCGAAGCATCCACCGCCAGGCCGATGGGTGTGTCAAATTGCGCCGCGGAACCAAGCCCGTCGGCGCTGCCCGTGAACCCGGCCGTCCCCGCGATGGTGTTCGTGGATTTGCCTCCGGAGGTTATTCCCAGGATCGTATTGGCGCCCGTGCTGGCGATATAAAGATTGCCGCCTTTGTCCACTGCGACTCCCTGCGGGGAATTGAAAAGCGCTCCGCCGTTGGTCGTGACCGCACCGTTCGTCGCAATCATGTAAATGAGATTGGTGCCGGAATCGGCCACGTACACATTGTTGGAGCTGTCCACGGCAATTCCGTTTGGACTAAGAAACGGGCCGGCGGCGTAATTGGTGACTGCCCAGTTCGTGCCGCTCCGGGTGAGCTTTCGAATAAGCTTGTTGCCCTCGTCTGTCACATATAAGTTCGTCGCGCTGTCCGCCGCCACCGCAAAGGGGCCCCAAAAACGCGCATTGGTGCCGGCGCCGTTGTTAGTGCCGGTATTGCCGGCCAGTCCGGCGATGGTGGTCGTGACCCAGTTGGAGTGCGTGGCGTCCGGCGTGATTTTTCGCACGGTCGAATTATAGGTGTCGGCCACGTAAATATTGGTCGCGGCATCGAGGCACAGGCCGCTCGGATAGTAGAATCCCGCGCTGGTGTTGGTGCCGTTCGCGCTGCCAATGTCTCCATTGATCGACCCGGCCAAAGTGGTGACCGTTCCCGCCGGGGTCACTAACCGGATGCAGTTGTTGGCGGTGTCCGCCACATACAGGTTGGTTGCGCCGTCCACCGCCACCCCGTTTGGCTGGTGGAACCGCGGTACGGCCGCGGGGCTGTCAACGGGCCCGCCGACCCCGTAGCTTTCGTCAGGACCAGCCAGCGTGGAAAGCGTGCCCAAGGGTGTAATTCTTCGAATGTTGCCATTGCCGGAATCGCCCACATACACATTCCCCGCGCTGTCCACCGCCACCCCCCACGGATTGTTAAATGTTGCCTGGGGATAAATTCCATCGCCATCGCCTGATTCATCACCCGAAAATCCGCCGCCGGCCAGTGTCGAAACAGCTCCGCCGGGGGTGATTTTGCGGATGATCTGATTGTCGTAGTCGGCCACATAGATATTCGTGGCACTGTCTACCGCGATACCGGTTGGGTTGTAGAATGCCGGGCTGGCATTGGCGGCTATCGTCGTCACGACACCCGCAGGCGTAATGAAGCGAATGAGGGAATTGTACGTGTCCGCCACATAAACATTTCCCGCGCTGTCGGTCGCCAGCCCGTAGGGGGTGTCGAATTGTGCGTTGACCCCCGTGCCATTGTTGGTGCCAGGGGTTTTACTCCCAGCCAGTGTCGAAACGACCCAATTGGCTCCGTTGTTGGTCATTTTGCGAATCATGTTGGTGTCAGCCACATAGATGTTGCCCGAGCCATCGACGGCGATTCCCCTCGGATCGTAAAAGAGCGCGTTGGTGCCGATGCCATTGGTGGAGCCGTAGACTCCCGCCTGTCCGGCGATCGTCGTTACTGCGCCGTTGGTCGTGATCTTCCGGATCGTGGCGTAGTAAAAGTCCGCCACGTACACATTCCCCGCGCTGTCCACCGCCACTCCATAAGGATAAGTGAACCGCGCGGCGCTCCCCGTCCCGTCGTTGTAGCCATACATTTGCGCAGTCCCTGCCAGGGTGGTCACCAGGCCGGCGGACGTGACCTTTCGAATCGTGTCGTTGTAAGCGTCCGCGACATAGACGTTGCCCGCGCCATCCACCGCGACGCCGGCCGGCAGAAGGAATTTCGCCGCCGAACCAATGCCATCCGCGCTGCCAAAATTTGCCAGGCCGGCCACCGTGCTGACGACCAGTGGGTTTGTCTGCGCGGCAACCTGCGAGGTGAACAGGGCAAAAAGGCCGCTCACGCACGCCAGGAATCTGAGTCGCCGGGTGAGCCAGGCCTTCACCCGGCCTGATTGCGCTGAAAAATGAGTGTCCATACGAGAGCTTTTGCGCTGTTTTCGAATGAGTTTATTCAATCGTCGAAACCGATTGCCGCCCAAGGCGGCAAACTGCGGTTCTCCGTTTCGGCCCATTATAATAGGGGCTAAAGGGCCGATTAACAAGAATAATTTGCGGCGTGCGCATCTTGACACTGCCACCGTCGGAGTGCTTCGAAAGCTTCCGGGGCTGTGCCGTGCTCGTTCCGCAGGGAGTTGGGAGTCCCGCCTTCAGGCGGCGCGGCGCACGAAAGGAAGAGAGCATAAAAATTTTTCACCCGCTTGAAATTGTCAACGCCTTGCCGGCTGAAGCCGGGACTCCATACCACCCATCCGCCGGATACCGGTAGCAGTGTCAAGATGCGCACATTTGCGGCTTTGCAACAGCGCGACGGCGGACGGCGACGGCAAGACTTTGCAAAACGCTTGTCAGATAGCAATCCGGCCTGGAGGCGGCCCATTTCGTCCGCACCAACTCATTGTGAGATCAGTTGGAAAAATCGCGTTGCTCTTCTTAATATTTGGTGGCTTTCATCGCCGCCACAGCCTCTTCGTCCGTCGCAGGTGTTGGCCACACCGCATCCCGCCCATCCCAAATCTGCCGATAATACTTCTTGTCAGTTCTCAAGGTCGGGTCTCCACCGTCGTCCTTGCCGTCCTCGCCGACTGAATAGAGCACAAAGCCGGCCCCCGGCTGTAATCGATACCGGAGGGCTTTTCCATCCATACTATCTCGCGGCAACGCCGGGAGATACTTGGGCACCAGCGCCGACAGATCGGCAGGGAGCATTCCCCTCTGAAGGCGATAACGGCTAATGGCGATGGCGGTAACTGCCATCTGCTGCTGCACTTGGGCGCAGAGCGTCAAGCCGATCTCAGTATCGTGGATGGAGAAGGTTTCGCAGGAAAATAGAAAACGCAATCGATCGTACCAGCCCATCTGCTCGTGGTCTTCTTGGAATGGATTCCAATGAACATCATCCTCCCGAATGCCAGCTCGGCTGGCAAGGGCTGTCCAGGAGTTTGTGCGCGCCATTCTCTCACGGTCGATCACAGCTTGCCAGCCAAGCAAAGCCCTCAGTTCGTCCTGATCGGCCCAGGCGACGTGCCAGAAAAGCACATGAACGCTGCCAAAGATTTCGTCCGCGCACTCGGGTTTACTTGCGACAAAAGCAAATTTGTTCCGAGAGTTCTTGAGTTGCTCGAACAAATCATAGGTCAAGGCCCGCTCCATTCCCATGGCATTGTCCATGTCCCCGGCAAAATCGCAACCCTCCCACGCCGACTGCAATGCCGCGAGTTGGGAATCATTCCAACCTGGGGCCTGAAGTGCCTGCCAAGTGGCAGCGAACGCCAAGCCTGCACAAGCTTGGCGAACGAGCTGGCAAATGATCAACGGCTCGGGATGCTGACGGGCCGCCAGTTTCACCAAGGCGCACAAATGTCCGTTAGCAGCGTCCTGATGCCCGGTCTTCAGCTCGTAGAAAGTGGCCGCATACAAAAGTTGAGCGACACGCTTCACTTCTGTTAGCGGCGCAATCTGAAAATCAATGAAACCTTTGCCGTAATCAAACCCGCTGTCATAAGCCGGTTTTTGCACCGCTGAGTGGATCAAATCCAACAGCTCCCGCGCCTCATCCATTTGAGATGCAAGCTTGCTCCAATCATTGGTGGTTTTGCCGTCATCGCTCCACTGTTTGAGCCGCCAAGACACGATCGCCTTGCCTGGCGCAATGAAGCGCAAACCCGGCGGAGCATCCGCCATATTGGTCAAAATTGCCTCAAACCTGTTCGTGAACAGTCTGGCCAGATCAATGGAAGCATTCTCGTTTACAGGCGGACGCCGGGGTTCCAATCTGGCCACCAAAATCTCCTCCCCGTTTGCCTTCAGGCGACTCAAATGATGACTTAGATCCCACCGGCCTCGAATGTGCTCGATGGCTATAAAAAGCAGGAGCAGCAGAGCCAGTGCGCCCGAGCAAAATCCAATTCGTTTAAGCCAACGCCTCACAGAAGGGATTGAACGCTTCTTTTCATTCGGAACCAGCGCAATAAAAACAAAAACCTGAAGCCCAGGCAAGCCAACTTTTGCCACTGCCGCCGCGACCAGAAAAATCAATTGCATTTTCCGTGTCTTTCGCAGGTTTCATGTTATTTTGCCCCCGCCATGATTTTGACGAAGGAAGAGGCGGATAGTTTGACGGAGGTTCGACATCGTTCCCCGCATGAGTTCCTGGGCATGCACTTGCTGGGCGATGGCTCCGGGGTGGTGGCGCGGGTTTTTTCGCCGCGCGCCGCCACGGTCGAGATCGTCCCGACTCATGAAAAAAACAAGCCCCGCTTCCGTTTGCAACAAATCCGCCCCGGCCTTTTTGAAGGGACCACCTCCCGGGCCAGGGCGGTCTACGCTTATGATGTGCTGATCACGGAACAGGACGGCACAAACGTCCAGTCGCGCGATCCTTATTCGTTTCTGCCCACCGTCGGTGAAACCGATTTGTATCTCTTTGGCCAGGGCAATGAACGCCGCATTTACGACAAACTCGGCTCTCATCTCCGCACCATCGATGGCGTCAAAGGGACCAGTTTCGCGGTGTGGGCGCCGGACGTGCAGCGGGTCAGCGTGGTGGGCGATTTTAATCGTTGGGATGGACGCTGCCATGCCATGCGCTCGCTCGGCGCTTCGGGGGTTTGGGAGCTTTTTATTCCCGGCGTGGGCGAAGGCGCCCATTACAAATACGAAATAAAAACCCGCTCAGGCGCATTGGCTTTGAAGACCGATCCGTATGGAATCTTTTTTGAGGTTGCGCCCAAAAACGCCGCCATTGTCTGGAGCGGCAACAAATTTGCCTGGGACGACGAAGCCTGGCTCCAGAAACGGCGCGAACACAATCCGTTCCGCAGCCCGATGAGCATTTATGAAGCGCATCTGGGTTCGTGGATGAAAAAGAACAAATTGGAATCGTTGACCTATCGCGAGATCGCCGAACCGTTGACGGCTTATGTGCAGAACATGGGTTTTACCCACGTCGAGTTTATGCCTCTGGCCGAGCACGCTTTTTATCCTTCGTGGGGCTATCAGGTGACGGGCTTTTACGCCCCGACCAGCCGCTTTGGGCCGCCGGAAGACCTCCAATTCCTGGTCAACCAACTGCATCAGGCGGGCATCGGCGTGCTGCTGGATTGGGTGCCGGCCCATTTTCCGCGGGACGACTGGGCTTTGGCCCGCTTTGACGGCACCGCCCTCTATGAGCACGAAGACCCCCGCAAAGGCGCGCACCAGGATTGGGGCACGCTCATTTTCAACTACGGCCGCCACGAGGTGCGCAATTTCCTCCTGGCCAACGCCCTTTTCTGGTGCGAACGATTTCATATTGACGGGTTGCGCGTCGATGCCGTCGCTTCCATGCTCTACCTGGATTACTCGCGCCAGCCCGGGCAATGGCTGCCCAACAAATTTGGCGGCCGGGAAAACCTCGAAGCCGTGGATTTTTTGAAACAGTTCAATCATTTGGTGCAGACCGAGTATCCAGGCGTCGTCACCGTGGCCGAAGAATCAACCGCCTGGCCCCTGGTGACCCGCCCCCCCTATTTGGGCGGCCTCGGTTTCACCTTCAAATGGAACATGGGCTGGATGCACGACACGCTCTCCTACTTCGCGCGCGATGCCATCTACCGCAAATATCATCAAAACGACCTGACCTTCGCCATGCTCTACCACCATCACGAGAACTTCATCCTGCCCATCTCGCACGACGAAGTGGTTCATGGCAAAGGCTCGCTCATCGGCAAAATGTCGGGTGACGAATGGCAAAAATTCGCCAACCTTCGCGCCTTGCTCGCCTATCAATGCCTTTTTCCCGGCAAACAGATGCTCATGATGGGCTGCGAATTTGGCCAATCCAGCGAGTGGAACGCCAACGCCAGCCTCGATTGGTGGCTGCTCGACCAGGGACCTTACCATCGCGGCCTGCAACGGTTCGTCCGCGACTTGAACCGCTTTTACCACAGTGAACCTGCCCTCTGGGAGGCCGATTTCGACTTGTCAGGCTTTTTCTGGATCGACTGCGGCGACGCTGACAACAGCGTGCTGTCCTTTGTGCGTCAGAACCGCGACGGCGCCCGGAAGGTGGCCGTCATCCTGAATCTGACGCCCGTCCTGCGCCTGAACTATCGCGTCGGCCTGCCCCAGGGCGGCTTCTGGCGCGAAGCGATCAATTCCGACTCCGGCTTCTATGGTGGAAGCAACCAGGGCAACTTCGGCGGGATCACCGCGGAACAATATCAAACCCATCATCAACCGTACTCCGGTTCATTCACCCTGCCGCCCCTGAGCGTGGTGGCGTTCCGGCCGGAGGAAAACCATTAAGCGCTGACGGGCGCATCAGTAGACTGCTACCGTGCGATCTGCTGATTCCCTCGCCCCACGAAGTGGGGAGAGGGGTTGTTCCGTCAATGGTAGCAGTGTTCGGATGCACCCCGCACCAAATGTGGTCCTTTTCCGCGCTTGTCGAACCGGAGAACTCGGACTACATTTTTGACTATGCAGACGTTCCATGCAGAAACTGTTGTTGAAAAGGATGGCAAGCTTCACCTGGATGATGTGCCGTTTTCCGAAGGAGAGTCGGTGCATGTCTTCGTTTCATCCGCCACGACCGCTACAAAGCATCCACTCAAGGGGTCCGTCTTGAAATATGAGCAGCCGCTTGCGCCCGTTGCCGGGGAAGATTGGGAAGCAGCGAAATGATCGTCCTGGACACCCACATTTGGGTCTGGTGGGTCAACGGCAGCGCTGAACTTTCAGCACACAAAGGTCAAATCCTCGAATCGCGGCAGGCGGATGGTCTCGGAGTCAGTATTATCAGTTGCTGGGAAATCGCGAAACTGGTCGAAAAAGGGCGTTTGGCGCTGGCGATGCCGGTGGGCCAGTGGATTGATCAGGCCCTTGCCTATCTTGGAATCTGCCTGTTGCCATTAGACCCGAAGATTGCCGTTGCCTCGACCCAGTTGCCGCAGCCTTTTCACAACGATCCAGCCGACCAAATCATCACAGCGACAGCGCGGGAACTGGATTGTCCAATCGCAACGGACGACGGAAGAATTCTGGCTTATTCACATGTGAAGTTGGCCTGGCCGCGATAAAGCAGTCCCAAACCGCTTCTCAGAGCGATCCAGCCCCGGAGTTTAGATCTGTCATTCTGCAACGGAGAACCGGGGCTGTTGTTGGCTCCAGTGGGTCAGGAAGCCGCCTTTTCACTCATCCTGCCGCCAATCCAATCGAGCAACAGAAAAGTGCAGGCAAAAAACGGGAAAACTCCATAGAGAGTATCGCTGGCCGAGTGTGAATGTCTGTCAACCGCCCTGAAAACCGTCAGGCAGAATAAGATTGCCAGCAGGCACAAGACTGCGCCCGGAACCGACACCGGGACATTGAACCAACCAACACGTTTAAACCATTTTCTATTCATACGCGCTTTTGACCAAGTTTCTCACATTTTGTTCACCCACGGCAAAAAGCAAGCCATATTGCTCCATGTTCTGAAACGGATCGTAAAAATGGTGCGGCAGCATGCGCCACTGCTGGCTGATAAAGGGAACCCCCAGGGCGGACGCATCTAAATCCTGGCATTTCTCATTCCCCCGAATGCCTTCGGGGTTCCCCTGCCAAATCTTTTTTGCGTTTTCTTAAGTCTTTGCCGCGCAATGACTTAAATCTGTTTTCACCAAAAATCACAACTTTCTTAAAAATTCTTTCAAAAATCTGTTGACGAAAGAATATACTAGCTGTAATGTTCGTCTAATGAATGACCCATTAAGGCCATGTCAGAAGGAAAGAGGGGAGCGCGTGCGTCTCGCCCGCAGTGTTTGGCGTCCCGCCAAACACATCCATTTTGAAACATTTTTTATGTAAAAGTCAAACCTGCTTCCCATCAGGGAAAATGTCCAATGTGTCGAACGACAATTAAAAATCACCACTGACGACAATTAAAATTCACCAGTGAGCCGGTAATGATCAGGCGGCGGTTGGGATGGCCGGAGGCCATCCCCAAACCGCCGCAAATGATCACAAACAAACAATACCGAAAGCTCATGAGTGAATATCAGAAGGAAGCGAACATTGTCGTCAGCGCGATGAAAGCGGATGTGCATCCGCAGACCGCGCGAAAATACATCCAGGCGGCCCAACCGCCGGAGCAATTACAACAGAAGCATGGCTGGCGCACCCGGCCTGATCCGCTGGCGGCCATTTGGGAACCCGCCCGGCAAATGCTCTCCCAAGCGCCCGAACTGGAAGCCAAAGAGTTGTTCGAGTATCTGCGGGGCATCTATTCTGACCAAGCCGCCGGCTCGGCGTTGCGCTCGTTTCAAAGGCGGGTGCTGCAATGGCGTTTGCAGCATGGCCGGGACAAGGAGGTGTTTTTCGAGCAGGCACATGTGCCCGGAAGGGTGATGCAGGTGGATTGGACCGACGCCAACGAGTTGGCGGTGACGGTGCGGGGGGTGCCGTTGGAGCATTTGTTATGTCATGCGGTGCTGCCTTATTCCAATTGGTCGTGGGCCACGCGCTGTCAATCCGAGTCGCTGTTGAGTTTGCGCCACGGTTTGCAGGAGGCGCTGCATCAATTGGGCCGGGTGCCCGAGCGGCTGCAAATGGACAACAGCAGCGCCGCCACCCATCGCATCGGCACCGGCGGACGGGAGTTCAACCGGGATTTTCTGGCGCTGACGGAGCACTACGGGCTGAAGCCCCAGACCATTGGCATCCGCAAGCCGCACGAAAACGGCGATGTGGAATCGCGCAACGGCCATCTGAAACGGCGGCTCAAGCAACATCTGCTCTTGCGGGGCCACCGGGACTTTGAGGCGGCGGAAGCGTATGACCGGTTTCTGTGGGCGGCGTTGCGCCAGGGCAATCAGAAATGTTCGGTCAAACTAAAGGAGGAGTGGGAGACGCTGCGTCCGCTGCCTCCCACTCGTTTGAGCGAGTATGACGAACTGCGCTGCCCGGTCAGCCAGCACAGCACCATTCGGGTCAAGAAGGTGACCTATTCGGTGCCGGCGCGGCTGATCGGCCAGGAGGTCAAAGTCGAGGTTTACGAAGGGCATTTGAAAATCTTTCATGGGCGGGAACGGCTGCTGGAGTTGGCGCGGGCCACCGGGGATCGCGGCGTCAAGATCGACTATCGGCATTTGATCGGGCATCTGCTGCGCAAGCCCGGTGCCTTCACCCATTACGTGCATCGGGAGGAGTTTTTTCCCGATTCGTCATTCCGTTTGGCGTATGACCGTCTGGTCCACGATCACGGTTTGCGGGCCGGTCAAATCGAATATCTGCACCTGCTCAAACTGGCGTCCGAGTTGGGCGAGTCGGCTGTTAGCGCCCTGGTCGGCGAGTGGGCTGGGCCGAGCCGACCGGGCCGATGGCGCGCGGCGGATTTGCGGCGATACTTGAACTTGGACGCCGGCGTCCGCTGGCCGGAGATGACGCTGGAGCCGGAACTGAGCAGCTACGACGCGTTGCTGGAAAGGCCGGTGTCCCATGAATAACGACGCGCTGGCCTTGCTCTTAAAATCCTTTCGCCTGGGCACGATGGCGGCGATCTACGAAGGCACCCTGCAACAAGCCGAGCAACAAAACTGGGGCTATCGAAAGTTCCTGCTGCACCTGTGCGAGAGCGAAGCCCAGGACCGGCGGCAACGCAAACTGGAGCGGCTGCTCAAGCAATCGGGCCTGCCGCAAGGCAAAGACCTGGGCAGCCTGGAGGAAACCAAACTGCCCGCCAAAGTGCGCCGGATGCTGCCCAGCTTGCTGGACGGCGGCTTTGTCCAGCGAGCCGAGAACGTCATCGCCATTGGCCTGCCCGGCCGCGGCAAAAGCCATTTTTTGGCCGCCTTGGGACGGGAGTTGATCCTGCGCCATCACTACGCCGTGCTCTTTGTGCCGACGTTCAAGCTGGTGCAACAATTATTGACAGCCAAGCGCGATCTGCGTCTGGAAGAGCGCTTGCGCGAACTGGACCAGTTTGACGCCATCATTCTGGACGACGTTGGCTACGTCAAACAGGAGCGTGACGAAATGGAAGTGCTGTTCACGTTCCTGGCGGAACGCTACGAACGGCGCAGCGTGATGATCAGCAGCAATCTGGTTTTTTCCAAATGGGACCAGATTTTCAAGGACCCGATGACGACGATGGCCGCCGTTGACCGGCTGGTGCATCACGCCATCCTGTTGGAGTTCCAGGGGGAGAGTTTGCGAGTGCCCAAGGAAAAAGAACAAAACAAGGGCGGCGGGTAACCCCGAAGCCCTCAGCCCCTTCGGTTCCACTGCGTCTTTGTCGCTACGCTCCAAAGACTCCGTTCCACCGAAGGGGCTGGACAAACGTTACAGAACAGTGAAACGATGAACCTTAACAACCGGCCTCAGTGGTGATTTTTAATTGTCGCTGATGGTGAAGAATAGTTGTCGTTGGAGAGTCCAATGACCAAATCCTAATGACCAATCAATGCTCAAATGACCCAATGACGAAAAAGGTAGCCCAGGCATCGCGCCACTTTTGGCGGGATTCGTCAATGGTCATTTTCCGCCATTCTTTGGTCCTCCTTTTCGGCTTGGCTGCGGCGGACTGGCGCAAGCCGCCTGTTTCGTCTTTATCGTTACAGTTGGATGCTCAAACCGTGCTAAACGTAGTTAAGTCTAGTCAAACCGATGCTGCGGCTCAGACTGCCGATAAAATGTATGCAAAGACTTTATCATGAACAACTTGAAACCTAAATCCTGTCAAACCCGGTCAAAGTCAGTCAAAGTGAATCAAACCAGTTCCGGGGAACGCAACCCAAGGAAAATCCGGCCTTTCTTTGCGTCTTATGTCCTTGGCGACTTTGCGTTTTCTCTGATCCGTGTTTATCCGTGTCCATCCGTGGTTAAAGCCTCCCCCAAGGTGCCAAAGGGTCATTCTTTTTGGCCGGGATGGCGGCGGGAATTTTGTCGTGCGCTTTTCTGATAATCATGGCACTTTGCCGGAAGTGAATTAACTTGGAGTCATTATGGGAAAAGGATTTTTCAACGGCCCCCCCTCGCCGGAGGAATTTCAGCGCCAATTGCAGGAGTTTATGCGGCAGCATCTCTCCAGCGGACCGCTGCCGAAAAGCGATCCGACCGGAACCGCCGAAGCGCCTCCGCCGGAACCGGCGCAAGCCGAGTTTTCCTTCGATCGCAAGCCGCGCGATGTCAAAGCTTACCTGGATCGTTTCGTGATCAAACAGGAGGAGGCCAAAAAGGTTTTAAGCGTGGCCTTGTGCGACCACTACCATCATGTGCGCCTGGCCAGGGACGGCAAGGACCAGCCCAATTACTCCAAACAAAACATCATTTTGGTCGGCCCGACGGGCGTGGGCAAAACTTACCTCATTCGCAACGCCGCCGACTTGATCGGCGTGCCGTTTGTCAAGGGCGACGCGACCAAGTTTTCCGAAACGGGATACGTCGGCGGGGACGTTGAAGACCTTGTCCGGGAGTTGCTGCGCCGGGCGGATGGGGACGCCGAGCGCGCCCAATACGGCATTATTTACATCGATGAGATTGATAAAATCGCCTCCGTTTCCAACATCAACGGCCGGGATGTCAGCGGCCGGGGCGTTCAGACCAATCTGCTCAAGTTGATGGAGGAAACCGAGGTGCCCGCCCGTTCGCCCAACGACATCAGCGGCCAAATCCAGGCCATGATGGACTTGAGCCAGCGCGGCAAAAAATCGCCGGGCACGATCAACACCAAACACATTTTATTCATTGTCAGCGGCGCATTCGACGGCCTGGAAAAAATTGTCCAGAAACGCCTGCGCGAGGCCACCATTGGTTTCAACGCCCCGCATTCCTTCAAGCCGGCCGGCGAGACCGGGACGCTCGAACAAATTCAAACGCGCGATTTTATCGAATATGGCTTTGAGCCTGAATTCATCGGCCGTTTGCCGGTGCGCGTCGTTTGCCACCCCCTCAGTGCGGATGATTTGTACACCATCCTGAAAAGCTCCGAAGGCAGCATCATCCGTCAATACGAACAAACCTTTGCCGCCTACGGCATCGAAGTCCTTTTCAAGGACGGCGGCCTGCGCCGCATCGCCGACCTGGCCGGGGAGGAAAGCATCGGCGCCCGCGGATTGATGACCATTTGCGAACGCATCTTTCGCGATTTCAAGTTCGAACTGCCCTCGACCAAAGTCCGCCGCTTTGTCGTCACAGAAGAGCTGGTGGACCATCCGGGGCCGGAATTGCAAAAGCTCCTCGCCGAGCACGAAAAGGAGGAACAGGTCGTGGCGCGGCAGTTGGTGCATGATTTCGCCGCGCGTTTCGCGGAAAATTACAAGCTGGCCATCCGTTTCACCGATGCCGCGGCCGACCGGCTCGTGGCCCTGGCCCTGGAACAAACCGTTCCGGTGCGGGACCTGTGCGCGGCGCGGTTCAAGGATTTCCAATTCGGACTCAAACTGGTTTCCCAAAACACCGGCCGGCAGGAATTTATTATTGACTCCGATGCCGTCGATGCCCCGGACAAGGTGCTCAGTGATTGGGTGGTCAAAAGCTACGGCGCCCATCCCGAACGAAAGGCTTGATTCCACCCTGGAATGAAAAGCGCCGCGCAATTCCATATCGTGCTGGTCACGGCGCCCAACCGGAAGATCGCTCGCCGCCTGGCCAAAAGCGCGCTGCAGGCGCGCGTGGCCGCCTGCGCCAATTTGATTTCCGGCGTCGAATCCCACTATTGGTGGAGGGGCCGGGTGGAATCGGGCGCCGAAGTATTGGTCATTTTCAAAACGATCAGGAGACATCTCCGCAAACTGGAAAAACTGATTCTTGACAGTCATCCGTACGACACGCCGGAATTTGTCGTCCTGCCGCTGGAAGGCGGCAACGGGCGTTATTTGGACTGGCTGGCCCGGTCGGTGCGGGAATCCCCGGGCGATTGACCCTTTTGACGCATGGGGTGAACACCCCATTGCGGCACCGGGTTTTTTCGGCTTATTCTCCTGTTCATGAAAAATAAACGGAAGAAGTACTTGACGTTCGGCGACTTGATCGCGGCCGCTTATCGCGCGTGGGGAAAGGCCGAGGCCGGAGAGATGTTGCGGCTGGCCGTCAAAGCGCGCCTGGTGGTATTTCGAGGGCATGAACCATTTTTAATTTCCACAGGAGAAGGAGAACCGCATGAATAACACGAACGGTCTGGCCGACCGGATCAAATTGGGGTTGGGCGTTGCGCTGTTGGTGGCGTTGACGGGATGCGTCGGATATGTGGACGGAGGCTATGGCGGGGATGTGGTGGTGGGGGGGCCGGTGGTGGTGGGCGGGGTGTGGGACGTCGGTTTTGTAGGACGCGATGTCGCCCATGGTTACAGTCACCGCGGAGCGGCAAGTCGGGAAGCCGCCCGCTCAGGCGGTCGTGGCGGAGGCAGGCGGTGAGCGCCGGCGGCACATTGCACAAAATCAGACCAGTCAAACCTATGAAACTTTTGAATCCATCGACACGTTTTGGCGCCATTTTGACGATGGCGATTGTGGGCGCGGCCTGCGGCGTTTTGCCCGCGACACTCCACGCCGCGGAACAAAAAGCCGCCGTCGCGCAACGCTCCTTCGCATCGCCGGAGGAGGCCATCAAGGCATTGCTCGAAGCGACCCAAGCCCGGGACAAAGCCGCGCTGAACCAAATTTTCGGCCCGGACGCCAATTTGCTCCTGACAGGTGACGAAGTGCAGGACGCCAACAATGCCGCGAAGTTTGCCAAGGCGATGGCGGAGGGATGCCAGCAAGTGCCGGACGGCGCTGACAAAATCACTCTTGAGGTTGGCACGAACAACTGGCCGTACCCGATTCCACTGGTGAAAACGAACTCGCAATGGCAATTCGACACCGATGCAGGCAAGGAGGAGATTATCAACCGGCACATCGGAAGGGACGAACTCAACGCCATCGGCGTCTGCGGCGCCTACGTCGATGCCCAGCGCCAGTACGCCACTCTGAACGCCGACGGAAGCGGAACAGTGAAATATGCCCTGAACGTCAAAAGCACGCCGGGCAAAAAAGATGGCCTTTACTGGGAGACGGCCGCGGGAGAAGCAGCCAGCCCATTCGGGCCGCTGGTGGCCGAAGCTCATGCCGAGGGTTATGGCGGCAAGGAAGGTTCAGGCCACCATCCGTTTCACGGTTACTTTATCAAAATTCTGACCCGGCAAGGCAAGGACGCGCCCGGTGGGAAAATGAATTATATGAGTCATGGCAACTTGACCAAGGGCTTCGCCTTGGTGGCCTGGCCCGAGCA
This sequence comes from uncultured Verrucomicrobiae bacterium, assembly GCA_963813995.1. Taxonomy (GTDB): domain Bacteria; phylum Verrucomicrobiota; class Verrucomicrobiia; order Limisphaerales; family Palsa-1400; genus DASRLE01. The sequence goes on from CAWFAZ010000051.1 coordinate 107,897, forward strand.
TTGGGACCAATCGGGCATCATGACTTTTATTGTCAATCAGGACGGCAATGTCTATCAGCGCAATCTTGGCGAGAAGACGGCGAAGTGTGCGGGAGCGATGAAAGAATACAATCCGGACAACAACTGGACGCTGGTGCAAGACCAGGGCGTTTTTGAGAAGTGACAGTGGCCGGGCCGGACATTGGGACACCTCCCGCCCCTCCGCCCGGTTCAAACGATCAGCGCATCATACTGTGCCTTGACGGCCGCCTGGCCGTGAGTTTTTTCCAGGCGCAGAACAATGAAGTGGCCGCGCGCCATCTGTTGAAAGTGGTTCATAAAAATCACGTTGATGACTCCGCCGCCCACCGCGCCAATGACGGGCAGAGCCTTGGCCGCCACTTCCTCGGAAACAACAACTCCAAAGCGCGAGCCAATGGCGCCGACAAATCGCACGAGCGCCGGCGCCGTTCGTTCCACCGCGCCTTTCCGGGCCAGGTACGAAGCGGCTTCCTTGACGCTTTGGTTCAAAGCCAGTCGCGTGCTCCAATAGGGAGTTTCGGGCGGGTCCGCGGCTTTTTTGGATCCGCCGAGGGCAAAGACTTCCAGACAGGCGACTTTGGTCTCACAAGCGCGCACATCATGGCCTTCGCTGCGCGCTATCTCAACGATTGAACGCAGCATGAGGGTCGTGGAAATGGGCAACTCGACGGCCAGGGCCGCCAGGCCGAATGCGCCCCCCACCCCGCCGGAAGCGCCCGCCAGGATTTTATGCCAGCGGTTCGAGGGGGGCTTCAGGTTTTTTTTGCCGGTCGTCGCCACCGCGACTTCCAGGGCCTTGAAAAGAGCGGCATTGGCCGCGCGATTGATTTTTCCCGACCATTTTTTCGGCAGCAGGGCGAAGCCGGCATTGATGGGCAAGCCGAGGAGATTGGACAGTTTTATGGCAAAGGACCGGGTTTCCAGGAGCGATTTGGCGCGCCGCAAATCGCGCAACTCGCCGGGTGTGAACGTTTCTTCATCTTTGCACATCAAGCTACTTTCCTTCCGCCGCCGTCGCGTCACGATACTTGTAGGTGCCGGCAATGACGCTGAACAAGATCGCCACGACAAACGTCAGCCCGGCGTACAGCAGAAAACGATTCGTGCTCACGGACGCGGCGTGATTGCCCGCGCCCGCCTCGGAAAACAGTTTCGTGATTCCCACCACGAACAAATCACCGACTGTCACCGTGAGCAGCCAGAAACTCATGATCGTGCTCTTGAGTTCCGCCGAGGCTTCACGAAAGGCAAATTCGAGGCCGGTCGTCGAAAGCAGCACCTCGGCGGCGGTCAAAACGATATACGGAACGGTCTGCCACATGATGCTCAATGGAACGCCCGCTTCGATTTGTTTCTGAAGCGCGGCGACGATAAGATACGAAACCGCCGCCAGGAACATACCGTAGGACATGCGCCGCAGCGGCGAGGCAAATTTTCCGATGCGCGGATAAATTCCCAGCGTGAACAATGGCACCAGAATCATGACGATCAATGGATTCATGGATTGCATCTGCTCCGCGCCGATGTCAAAGCCGAGGATCGTGGTGTGCATCATTTTTTCGCCCTGCAAAACCCACGTGGAATTCGTCTGATCAAACAGCGACCAAAAGACGGGGATCAGAGCCATTACGAACAGAATCGGGCTGACCGATCGCGCGGCGGAGATTTCCTTTTCAGTGTAACGCTTTTGCGCTCCAGCCCAGAAATTGTCACCGGGATCCAATTTGCCCAGCAGGCTCGTCACCAAAACGGATGCATACCACAGGGCCGTGCAGACCACCGCCGCCCAACCGATCGCGCGCGTCACGGGGTTCATCTGCGCGAAGAAAACAATCGCCAGCGCGACGATGATGAACAGCGGCGCGCCGAGCGTGGTTAAAATATTCAGCAAGGGACCGAAACCGGAACTGGTGCGATTGGCATAGGCGTTGAAAAAAATCGGGATGAAACCGCCCGATTTGGTTTCGCGCGAGGGTGGCACGCGGACGTATTTCTTTGTCCCAAGCCAGAAAACGAAGGTCGCAATCCCCATTAATATTCCCGGAACCGCAAACGCCAGGCTGTAGCCGTGGTGGTTTTTCACCCACGGAATGACGAGGAACGAGAAAAACGAGCCGAGGTTGATCGCCCAGTAAAAGGCGCCATAGGCTTTCTGGATCAGGTGCGATTGATCCGCTCTGAATTGATCGCCCATGAACGCCGAGACGCACGGTTTGATTCCCCCGGAGCCGAACGCGATCAATGCCAGGCCGATGTAAAGGCAGATGAGTTTGCCGTGAACCCCGCCCGCGAAATCGCTGCACGCCAGCACGCCATGTCCGGCGCAATAAAACAGCGACACCCACAGGATTGTGTGATAGCGCCCGATGAGTTTGTCCGACAGCCACGCGCCGAACAGGGGCATGAAATAATTCGCGGCAACGAACGCATGAATAATGTTCGTGGATGAGTCGGTGTCCTGTCCCAAACCGCCCTTGAGCACCGCGCCCGTGATGTAGCCGGCGAGGATGCTCCTCATGCCGTAGTAACTGAAGCGTTCGCACGCTTCGTTGCCGACGATGAACTTGATCTGGGCGGGCCAGCGTTCGGAACGGGTTTGTGGTGGGGTGGCCAACAGCGTCTCTTGGCTCAAAAATCAATGTTGGCAGCCGCAGCCCGAACCGCACGAACCACTTTCAAGGTCTTCCGCGGACGGCACCCGTCCAAGCTCGAACGTTTTGCTCACGAATTGGCTGACCTCTTCCTGGATATGGTGCATGGCCTCCTGCGCATCCACAAAACCCCTGGCCACCGGATTGCGGAAAAACGCCTCGCGCTCCGCGTCGAAGGCCGAAATTTCCGCCGGCGCCAATTCCAATCCCTGCTGCTGTTTATGGTGCAACTGACGGCCCTTTTCACTCAGGCTGTCGTACTGCTCCTGGGCTTTGGCATCGGCCATAAACGAGTCCACTTGCTGGCGGATGCTCTGAAATTGGGGTTGTTGGACGATGGCTTCGCACAGTTCCCTTGTTTTTTGGAGGACCACGTCCTCAGTTTGAACATTTGTTTCCATAAATATCAGTCAATTTGCAACTCGCCCCGGCGGCGGCGATGCATGGAATGTGCCAGCATTCAATCTGACATGCCAGCCATAAATTGCAATTTTGGCGACAATTTGCGTCAAAAATGGATGTCCACCTTTCAAGTCTAAACGCCCCTTTGATTCGGGCGGCAGACGCCAAGGAGGTGGGGTTGGGGGAACCCTCTAAAGAAACGTACCGCCACCCGAATCAAATCCTGTACAATTCTAAAGCACTATTTGGAGTTGTCAACGTTTAAAACCGGGTTTAAAACAGCCGGGCATCAGGCAGATTGGCAAATCGGCCGTTCATCTGTAATTTCACCAATAATTTGCGCGGAAAAGCGATGTCTAATATTTAAAAGTCGAGTCCAAACGCCAAATGCAGGCTCGCTGCAAATGGCCGACAGGCCCGCACAATCGGCTTGCCAGCCGTGACATGAGGCGCAAAATGTTGATCGAAATCATCACCCGCGAAACGAACTGAACAAAATGAAACCGATCAAGATCGAATGCCCCAACTGCGGTCAGCACATTGAAGTCGAAAGTGAGACGGCCGGTGGCGTGGTCCCAATAGCTTCCGGGAGAATTTTCATTGTCCTGCTACTTCTCGTCTGCGCCGGAATCGTTTTCCTTTGCTGGTCTCAATGGCGATCCTCCCACGGTGAGTTCGATTTCCAGGTCCGAACCATTGAAAATTCAGCCCACGCAGAATACGACCGCTACCTGACTAACGGCCATTACGATCTGACGCAATTCGTGCTCACGCAACCGGGTTCCTTCGATGTGGATTATCTCGTTTACAGCAACCGCCAATACGGCTGGGACCTCGTCAACACGATGCCCCTCCAAGAGACAACGTATCCTTTGGACAAACCGCCCTACGTCAGAACAGGCGCCATGACACTCATATTCCGCCGCCCGAAATAAAAATAATTTTCAACCGCGAAATACGCCAAATACGCGAAATTTGACTTCTGTTTTGTTCGCGTGGTTCGCGTGGTTCGCGGTTTGAAATTATTCTTTGGGTGTTAATTCTTGAACCCGCGAATGACATCTGGTAATCAGGCTGGACATGAACCGCCTCCTTTTTGGCGACAATCTGAAATGGCTGCGGGATACGACGATTTTTCCCGACGCCAGCGTTGACCTCGTTTATCTCGACCCGCCGTTTAATTCCAATGCGGATTACAATGTCCTGTTCCGCGAGGCTTCCGGCGAGGCCAGCCAGGCGCAGTTTCACGCCTTCACCGACACCTGGAATTGGGCGGACGCCGCGCAGACCTTTTCCGAATTTGTGGACGACTGCCCGAACACTGCTGTCGTGGAAATGATGGAGGGGCTGCATGATTTCCTCAGAAATTCGCCGATGATGGCGTACCTGGCGATGATGGCTCCGCGTTTGGTGGAACTGCATCGCGTCCTCACGCCCACCGGCAGCCTGTACCTCCATTGTGACCCGACTGCGAGCCATTATCTGAAAATGGTATTGGATGGAATCTTTGGAGCCGAAAACTTTCTCAATGAAATTATCTGGAAACGAACATATGCTCACGGTGGAGCAAACAGATTTGGACCGGTGCATGATGTCATTTTGTTCTACGGTAAATCAAATGATTGCAAATGGCTGGGTGCATACACGCCATATTCTGCCGACTACGTTGAGCAATTCTTTCGGTTCGCAGACCCAGATGGACGCAAATATCGCGCAACAATTCTCACAGGAACAGGGACACGTAACGGAAGTTCTGGAAAACCCTGGCGCGGAATTGATCCAACAGATGTTGGAAGGCACTGGGCGGTTCCTGGCTACGTCCGAAAGCTTCTCCCGAAGCCTGATGTAAAAACAGTTCAGGAAGCGCTTGATCAACTGGATAAAATAGGCCGCGTTTTGTGGCCAAAGAAAGAAGCGGGAACGCCCTCGTTCAAGCAATATCTTGAGGACATGCCCGGCGTTCCGGTGCAAGACATTGTTGACGATATCCCGCCGCTCGGAGCACAGGCAGCCGAACGTCTCGGTTATGCGACGCAAAAGCCCCAAGCGTTACTTGAACGCCTCATCGAAGCCACCACTGAAAAAGGTGACATCGTGCTTGATCCGTTTTGCGGTTGCGGCACGACCGTTCACGCGGCGCAAAAATTGGGGCGGCAATGGATTGGCATTGATGTCACGTACCTGGCCATCAATCTCATCAAACGGCGTCTCAGAGACGCTTTCGGCGACGCCGTGCAGTTTGAGGAACGCGGCCAGCCCACGGATTTAGGCAGCGCGAAGGAACTGGCGAGCCTGGACAAATGGCAGTTCCAGCAATGGGCGTTGTCGCTCATTGACGCCCGCCCGCGCACGGAAGGCGAAGGCAAGGGCGCGGATCGCGGCGTGGACGGCCTGCTTTATTTCTACGAGACCAAGGACAAGCGCGAGAAAATTCTTGTCCAGGTCAAGGGCGGTGGCGTGCAGCGCAACGACGTGGCCACGTTGCTCGGCGACGTGAACAATCAGAAATTTGTGGCGGGCATTTTAATCACGCTGGAAAAACCGACCAAGCCCATGCGCGAAGAAGCGGCGGATGCGGGCCGGTACAGTTCCAAGCTCTGGCACAAAAAGGATTATCCGAAAATCCAGATTCTCACGATTGAAGGCTTGCTGGACGGCACAGAGCGCGTCGAAGCCCCGCCGCAGGACAATCCCTTCGCCAAAGCGCAACGGGAAGCCAAACCCGAAAAACAACAGGAAATGTTGTGAGCAATCGGGAGGATGAAATACTGTTTTCACTCGACATTTCGGCAAAGGAAAAAAATGAAGCCATTTAAATTCGCGTGATAATATGGAGATATTCATTTGGATTATAGTTGGTGGACTGGTCGGGCAGTTTTGCGGTCGGTCGAAAGGCCGCGAGACAGAGGGGATGATCTTCGGTGGTGTGTTGGGACCGATAGGCTGGCTCATGATAGTGTGCGGGCCAGACAAACGGCAGAAGTGTATCGATTGTGGCGGCGCTGTTGTCGAAGGTGCCCGTAAGTGTGTTCATTGCGGCAGCACTATTGAGCGGATGTTTAAAGTTCGATGTCCCGCGTGTGGCGAGAAGGGACAGTTGCCTGAGTCACGGATGAGTGGTGATGTCGAGTGTCCAGTATGCAAGAGGGTTTTCTCGGCAGATGGCGCTCGCGCTTAAAATAAAAAAATATTTTGTTCGGTTGTGGGCACTGAGGACGTGTTTTAATATGAGCGTATGATTATTCAAGAAGACTGGGATTTTGTATCGGTGCCCGAAGAGGAGTTGCATGTCTGTTGCCTATGGGAGTATGGACGAGAGTCGAATTTCCTTCGCTCGATAAGGGAACGGTCGGCTGAGGCTGTCCGCTTGAAGCTTTCGTTCCGGGAGCGGTTGGACTTTGTCGAGCGAGATTTTAGCAAAGCGTTCGGCGCGCTGGGACGAAGCGCCTGTCTTTTCCAAGAAGGAATATATTGCCTGGGCGGAGATAAGGGCTATCCCGGCGTCATTTCCCGTTTCCCTGAAGCGTGGCAATCACTCAGCAAACCCGAAAGATCGGTTCTCCTTGAAACGGCAGACTGGTCCGCGAAGAAATTCTCCGATCTACCAGGCTTCAGGCGTTCCAACGTTCCCAGAGCCGATGCCCTCGTCAAATTGTTTCATCCGAAAAGCTTGAAGGAAGTTTTCGGCGGCGATGGGTCTGTTGGCATGCGAGAATATTATCATGCCGGGCACAAACTTCGTTCAATTTGCCCATGCTATATGTACCCGTCGGGAATGGAAGTTCTTCTCGTCGAGATTGAGTGGGGCGACTTCACGAACGAGCAACTTGTGCAACAATTCGCGGAATGGCTCAAGGAAAACAACCCTCCTGGAATTTCTCGTCCCGACAAACGTGGTCAAAAGAAAATCAGTGATCGGGTGAAGCTCGAACGCCTCGGCATCCTGCGACTGCTCAACCGATTCAAGCTTTCGGAACTCAGAACCACCTGCGCAGCCGCATGGAAACTGTACAACACCGGCAACCGGCGCTGGCGCAAGGACGCTTCAATGGCCCGCATCCATTTCCGGGAATTGTTCCCCTTCCTGCCTGAAAAGGAAATTCCCCTTGCCGGGCCGCCAAAGGAAACCAACGCTCGGTGAATTAAAATACCAAAATATTTTATTCCGTTGGTGGCACTTACGGAGGGTCTAAAATGAGGGCATGCAAAAATCCATTCAGATTCAGTCTAGTATCAAACCTGAGGAGTTGGAGGCCCGAATCCTTGAACGCGCACAGCAAATCGCGGCAGAGAGAATACAATCCATACTGTCCACGGAGCGGAGAAGATATTTGGGAAAACCGCTTGCGCCGGGCGAGTTGGCGGCGATGGACCCGAGGCTGCGTCATTTCCACTACGATCGAGATGGATACAGGCGCTTGCCATGATGACCCCAGTCAACTCCTCTTCGATTCGGGCGGTGGGCTACGACGGATATTATTTGTACGTCCAGTTCCACAGCAGCGACACCATCTACAGCCATCCCGGCGTGCCTTATTCGGTTTATGCGGGGCTCATGCAGGCCAGTTCGATGGGCGCGTATTACAATCGCTATATTCGCGGAAAGTATCGGTGAGCCTATGAGGAACGGCAAAATTGCAAAGCTGCCATACCCTGTCCGGGAGGAATTAAACTTGCGGATGGAAAATGGGGAGGACGGCGCACAACTTCTGGAATGGCTGAACGGCCTTCCTGAAGTCCAGGAAAGTCTCAAGGACAACTTCGGCGGCGTGCCGATCAGCAAGCAAAACCTGTGCGAATGGCGGCAGGGCGGATTCCGCGAATGGCAGATTCGGCAGGAATTAATCTCGCAAGCCTGCGAACTCTCGGACTGCGGCAGAGACATGGACGAGGTCGTTGACAGACCATTGCTGGCCGGCGATCTAGTTGCGGTGGTGGCCGCGCACTATGCCGGTCTCCTCAACAAGTGGGACGGTGAGGCCGAACCTAAATTCGAGGAAAAATTGCGCGTCTTGCGCGGGCTGGCACATGACATTGCCTTGATACAAAGGACGATCCACCGATCCACGAAGCAGAAAAATGAATTCGAGCAAAAGTTGGAGGATGACCACAAGCGCGTCATGGCGGAGGCGAAGAGCAAGGCGCTGGCCCCGATCTGGGCGCCGTTTCGACGCAAAAACCTGGCAATGATCTTTGGCGACAGCGAAGAGGGCAAAAAGTTGGCCGAGTACGTCGATGCCATCCAACACGAACTGCCGATGCCGAAATTTGACAAAACGCACCAGCCCGGTCAAACCCAGTCAAACCCAGTCAAACCAGAAAATGAAGTTTGACCAAAAAAATGAATTTGACCCCTTGACAAAAACCCTCCAATGCGGTAAATACATTGTAATGACATTGGATGGCCATTTGATTTACGAGTTTTATGGACTTTGATTGGAATAATCCGCCGTTTAATCTCGATCGCTCTTTGACTCTTCAGATCATTGAGGAATCGTTCGAGGATCCTTTTGCCGTCCGGTTGATGCCGGATTCCCCGCGCTTTGCCGTCCAGGCCCGCTTTTTCAATCTCGGCATGGCCGCCAATGGCCTCGGCGTTTTCACCGTCTTTCGCACCAACGGCAAACAAGCCCGCGTCATCTTCGCCCGTCCCTTCGAATCCGAAGACCGCTTTTTTTATCAACGGAAACTCAGTCAAGCCCTGGCCCAATAACATTGCCTATGAACGCCATTTTCAATTGGGAAGAAGTTCCTCTCTTCGACCGCGAAGAAGCCGAAGCCGCTTTTTGGGCCGAAACCCGCGTGGATGTCCGGCTCATGGAAAGCTCCGTGGCCGCCGGCAGCGAGCTTTCCGACTCCATCACCATCACGTTGCGCATGGACCCGCGCATGCTCGCCCGCATCAAACGCCTGGCCCGTTCCCGCTATCTCAATTATCAAAGCATGATCAAGCAATGGCTCAGCGAAAGAATGGAACAGGAAATCCGGGACACACAAATCAACGTCCGTTCCCAAACGGGCGCGCGCGCCCAGAACGAATAATATGAACAAACGACACGCCTTTACCCTTATCGAGATGCTGGTGGTCATTGCCATCATCGGCATTGTCGCCGCGCTGGTTGTCAACATGAACGCCGGCGCCCAAGCCGCCAAAAGAAACGCCCAGGTCAACGCCGACAAGAACAAGCTCACCCTCCTGATTGATGAATATCAATCCAAACTCAATTTTTACCCGCCGGACAACACCAATGTGGACGGCTTCCCCCCGGGGCCGATTTATGACGGATGGGCCGCCACCAATCCCTTGATCTACGAGTTGACCGGCGCGATAAACACCAATGGGAACATCCAAGGCTTTGACGGCAGCATTATTCCTTCCAATATTTACAATCAAGTGTTTTGGAGACAGAGCGTTGCAAATTCAAACCCGGACGAACCGCATAGCTTTTACATCCCGCAGCCCAAGGAATATACCAACTACTATTCTTTCGGCACCAATAATGTCTGTGGCCTGCTCGTGCCTGTTTCTCTCCTGCCCAATATGACCAACTATTGGCATTACGATTCCTCATCGACCAATCGCCACAATCCTTCCAGCTACGATTTATGGGCCGAATACCTCATCGGCACCAAGGGCGGCTCCAACATCATCATGACTAACGGCAACTGGCAATGAACTCCCCGAACTCCAACCCATCGCATGACAACTCCGCCTGGCGGCGCTTGCCCGTCGAGTGGTTGGAACACCCCGACGCGCTGCGGGTCGTTTTTCTGGCGCAGCAAAGCCCGACAATCGGCAGGGTGAGACCCTGTCGAACCCTGATTCGATTGCCAATCTACGGCTCGACGGAGTCTCGCCCTACCGTCACAAATGAATTTGCCTCCGCGTCACACGGGCCCTTGTCGCGGCACAGTCTTTCCTCCAGACGCGGATTCACCATCCTGGAACTGATGCTCGTCGTCGGCATCATCGGTTTGATGGCGGCGATAGCTTTGCCGCATATCAGTGGTTTTACCAAAGGCAACGCCATGACCGCCGCCACCCGCCAATTGCTCGACGATGTCGGCCTGGCCCGCCAGCGCGCCCTGGTCAACCGCTCGATGGTCTGCATGGTTTTCCTTCCGCCCAACTTTTGGACCAATGACCAGACTCAAAACGGCCAGCCTCAATTGTTGTTCAGTAATAGTCAAATGACCAGCCTCGTCGGCCATCAATATTCCGCCTACGCCCTGGTCAGTATGCGCACCGTTGGCGATCAGCCTGGCAAATCCAATGTCCATTACCTCACAGACTGGAGATTCTTGCCGCAGGGGGTTTACATTTATCCTTTCCAGTTAACCAACAATCAGGCCACGAACTGGGTATGGACGATAAATACGACGGTTAACCTGTCCAACGAATGGAATGTATCGGGCTTTCACACTGATATTCCCTTTCCGTTTCCGTCCACCTTTGCCTCCAATAATTACAATTATTTGCCCTACCTCGGTTTTACCGCGAACGGCCAACTCGCAACCAATGCCGACCAGTTCATCATGCTGAGCAGCGGCAGTATCATGTTCCCGCTGGACGTCAACGGAAATCCCCAATGGCAGACAGGTGTTCCTAATTCAACTCTTCCGGTCGAGACCCCGCCCGGCAACGCCACCAACAATCCCAACCTCATCCACATCGACTGGCTGACCGCCCGCGCCAGAGTCGAACGGAACCAATTCTGATGAGAATGAACCGTCCATCCGCATACACGAACCCGAAAATCGGTAGGGTGAGACTCCGTCGAACCCCATATCGATCTGGTCACGGCTCGAACAGAGTCTCGCCCTACCGTCAAAGATGTTGATAATCAGGCACTTAACCCGGAATCGAGAAGGCAAGGGACGCAAGACAAGCATGATAGGTCCGGAAAACCCGCAACACCGCAACAAATGTTGATAGTCAACGACTTAGCCCGCAACACGAACCGCAACAAACCCGCAACATGTTGCACCCTTTCTGGATTCATTAATCCCGTTGATCGTGTCAAAAAGCCCCATTCAGAACGGGCGTTTACAATGATCGAGATCGCCATTGCGGTGGGGGTGATTGGCTTTGCCCTGGTCGCGGTCATTGGCATATTGCCCCAGGGCATGAATGTGCAAAAAGACAACCGCGAAGACACGATCATCAGCCAGGACGCCCCTTATTTTCTCAACGCCATCCGCAACGGCGAAAGGCGCACAGATAATAACATTCTTGTTAACTATTTGGAATCGATTACCGTAACGAACATTGTGGCCGGCACTACCAACATTTACACCTACTGCAACCCGTTTTTTACCAACGGCACCTACAACTATCTGACCAATGACATGACCATTATCGGCTTGTTAAGCACCCCGGAATATGATCCGCGTTTCCAGTTTACCAACCAGGTTACCGCCATTGTTCGCGCCATGACCGGATCAGCCATCCAACAAAACGTGGCAAACAGCACCATGGCGTTCCGTTACCAATTAACGGTCGAAAACGTCCCCTGGAATTCCATTGCGTTTGATTCGACAAATTACACCGCTTATGCAGGTGGCTCCTCTGAGTCTAACAGTCGGTACGGGCGCTGGTTGGAAGTGCCGTACCTGACGAACAATCTGCACGAACTGCGCCTCAAATTCGCGTGGCCGGTTCTTCCCAATGGGAAGATCGGCCCTGGCCGGCAAACCTATCGCAGTTTGATTAGCTCGCCTCTGTGGTACATTAACATGTTAGGCAGTACATTTTGGTTTTTTCAACCTCAGTCTTATACGAACAACATCTACTTTACGAACCAAATCTACTTTTGAAAACGTCCTTTCCAAAAAATATATCGTCCCGGCCGCCGCGGGTCTGCCGCGCGCTGACCATTTTGGAAATGCTCGTTTCCACCGCGATGCTCGCCTTCATTGTCCTGGGCTTGACCGCCATGTTCGTTCAAACCCAGAAAGTTTTTAAAACCGGCATCAAGCAAACCACTGTCACCGATGCCGGCCGCACCATCATTGATATGATTGCCTCCGACCTTTCACAAATGTCCGACCCCCATTTCACCAATGTGTATTATCCAATCTATAATTCAGTTTCGGGCTTCCCAAACCCGCCAACCTTGGACTGGTCTTTGTCGGGCCTGGACCTTGTCCAAGTGTTTACCAACAACGGTGTGCCTGTTTTTCGCACCAATGAATTGGAGGATATCTTTGCCATGGTGCAAACCAACAATACCTGGGTTGGCATCGGTTATGCCGTCAGCAACTGGTTTAACAACAGTAATAATGGCAGCCCCTTTCCTGGCGTTGGCACGCTCTATCGCTATGTCGCCACTACAAACGCGCCACTTTTCTCCACTAATCTTCTCTTCTCGAATTTTAATTACCAAATCGGGTCGAACACTTTCACTAATACGCTGTTCCATCGCATCGCTGATGGCGTCGTTCATTTGAAAATTTATGCGTTCGATGCCGGTGGCAATGAGACCTGTTATGAATCGAATTATGACGCCTTCGGACAAACCAGTGTTGGGAATTATTCATATCTCCGATATCCTGTAATCGTGACAAATCTGGCGACGAACGTTCCGCCCTATTGGACGAACTATTTGCCCCATTCAATCGACATCGAGCTGGGCATTCTGGAACCGGAAGCTTTCGAACACGTCAGGGCGTTATATGCATCGGGCGCCACCGCCGCCGCCGGGCAATTTCTGACCAATGCCGCCGGGCAGGTTGAAATCTTTCGCCGGCACATCATCATCCCCGCGGCGCCATGAACTTGAAAACACACATTCAGACCCAGCCCGGCCCAGCCGCAACCGAAGATGAACTGGCCGCGAAGTGCATAGATCCCTCACCCCGGCCCTCTCCCAGAGGGAGAGGGTGCGAATCCAGGGAGAGGGCTTTGCGTTCCATGCGTTCTTTTGTGGCAAAAGAAAGGGCCATCGCCCTCGTGATCACGTTGCTGATGCTTTCGGTCATCACCTTTCTGGCCATTGCCTTTCTGTCCATGACCAGACGCGATCGCAGCGCCGTGACGGCGACCCTGGACGTTGATACCGCCAAGTCCATGAGTGACGCCGCCCTGGCCCGCGCGCAGACGGAAATCGTCGCCCAAATGATGGCGCAAACGGATATCTTGAGCTACGACTACACGGCCTCCCACAATTACATCAGTCAGGCGGGCTTCTTTTCCGGCAACACGAGCGCAACCAACGTCAATTATGACTATCTCTCCACCGGCAACTCATATTACGGTTCAAATAACCCCGCCGATTGGGCGCAGAATATCGGCAATCTTTTCTACGATCCGCGCCCTCCAGTCTTTGTCATGGTCAATGGCCCGAACGGAACGCAGTCCAATGACTTTCGCTTCTGGGTGGACATCAACCGCAACGGGAAATTTGAATCCAACGGTTATGTGCAAATGCTCGATGGCACCGGGCAATTTTTTACTCCCTCGGTCACAAACTTCAACAACGGCGAGCCGGAATGGATAGGCGTGCTCAAATATCCGGAATACATCCATTCCCCGACCAATCCATTCATTGGCCGCTACGCCTTCATGGCGTTGCCCATCGGCAAAACCCTCGATTTAAACTTTATCCATAATTTTTCCAAATTGCCTGGATCGGCAATCCCGAACAACAGCGCGGATTATTTTATCCGCGACGAAGGGGTCGGCTCGTGGGAGCTTAACCTGGCCGCCCTTCTCAATGACATCAACACGAACATGTATCCGCCCTCTGGCAATGGTTATGCCTACGATTACAATCTCAGTGGTAATCCGCCATTTACATTTGCGAATTCAGGTTCTTGTTTCGATGATGCTGTCCAGTTCATTCGTTTTCGTTACTCAGGAAACAATTACACCCCAACGTATCCGCTCACGCTGGACGCCTCCCTCGGAATCCCGCTTTCAACTGATCCACGAATAACCTACGTTGACGAATACGCCACAAGCCCAAGCCTCACCACCAATTTCGACTTTAACGCATATAATCCGCTCGTCTACAACCCGATTACTGAATCTTGGCCGGGCAGCTACAACACTAACATGTTTTACGACGTCCAGGACCTCTTCGACCCGAACAAGACCGGGTCTAACAATTACAGTGGGACCACCTTCGCATATCGATTTGCCACGAACATGACCAACCTCGATTCTTACGACCGCTACACAATGCAACGTCTGCTCGCTTGCATCGGGACCAGTTCCGCTCCGGAATACGGAGTTTACGTGTATTCCAATCTTTCAACAACCAACTTTGTAACGCTCCTCAGCGCCGTACCACCGCCCACCTTGTTGCGCACCAAAGTCAACATCAACTACAACAACACCAACCAGATCCAGGCCGGTCCATACAACTCTTACGGTGGTTACACGCCAATGCCCACCAACCTTGTTCCTTGGACAAATGCGGTCTGCTTTTTCACCAACGCCGCCGACTTGCTGCTTCGTTCTCAGGTTTTTTGCTTTACCAACTACCTCACAAACATATTCGGTCAAGTCGTTTACGCCACAAACAACCTGGGCCTGTCTCAACCAGTCCAAGTCCCCGCGCCGAGCAACTGGATATACGCCACTTTCGGGATTACAAACATTCCCGTTTACAATGCTACAAACCCGGGCATCTGCTACAATGAACAAATTCATCGCATGTTGCAGTTGGCCGCTAATATTTACGCCGCCGCGAACCCTGTTTACGTCGGTAGTGGATTAAATCAATATCAACAACCTCCTGTCTTTCGCCCGCAGTTCTTGGTTAGTAATGCTCCGTCGGGCAGAAGCAACATGTTCGTTTACATTACGAACTTTGTTCTAGTCACAAATACCCCCAACAGCAACGGCTACACTCAAATTATCAAAGGCTTCTATGACCTGACGAATTCGCTTGCAGCTACTGCGATCGATCCCAATTTTTGGGGAATTCCGTGGGTTATCGGAGCCGTCAAAGGACTTCCCGCCTTTGATCAATACAGTTATGCAAGCCGCATCTTCTACAATCGAGAACTGCTATTTATCAGGCAGACGAATGCCTCGGGACCAATTACCAACCTACCTCCCGCATCTACGAATCAGTTTTACGTGATGTGCATTTCCAATAACTTTGGCATGGATGCATGGAACCCTTACGCCAGCAATTTTTACGGCTCAACTGCCAGCGGGCTGATCGTCTTCGCTACCAATTTTGTCACGGTCAGTTTAAACAATAATTATAACTATTCCAACATTATTACCTTCAACAATCTGTATTTTACTAATTTCACTTCTTGGCCGGCGGGCCAGTTCCAAACCTATTTGCAGACCAATCTTGTTTCTCTTCCCCTCGGATATTTCTCCGAGTACTATAAAACCTACTATGCATTCAGTAATATCTACGCGCCATTTGCCGGTGGATTTCTGCCCCAAGATTTAGGCCAGACTGGCTGGCCCGTGCATAATTGGAACCTGAATATTACGAATCACCTCTGCTATGCTCTTATTGACGGATCTAGTGGCGCCACACTGGATTTTGTCAACCTGGGCCCATTTGGAAGTTCAACGTCCATTTCAAATCTGGCCCGCGGCAGTTCATATCAGGGCCGCACGGGGTCTGGGCCGCCTGGTGCAGTGTTTACATGGGAGTTTGACGAATTGCCCGCCACAGATTCACCCAACTCTCCGAAGTCTCACGGGATTACCAACCAAATCGGTGACGCGATAGATGCCTCCGGCATTAACCCTAATTTGTTTTTAAATAGCCTTATCGGAGCGACTCCTTCCGTTGGGGGAGCTTACTTCACCACCCTGGCGGCAGCGCAGACCACGGTGCTGACTCCATATTACATAACGGACGACATCCACAGTTTTGCGGCTTGCGATCCGCTTGTGCATTACACGATAGGCGATTTGATATATCCGGGATATACTAATGTAGACGAGAGCCTTTTTTACACATATTTGGCGCTGCCCATCACGAATTCCTTGGGGAGGGTTACGACGCGGTACAAGAGCGGCATAGCCAACAACAATATCGTTTTTGGCGACCCGGGAATGACCAGCCCTAATAACTGGCAATTTCCAACCAATCTGTTCCCTGGCGTGGGCTGGCTGGGTCGTGTCCATCGTGGAACCCCCTGGCAAACGGTTTACTTGAAATCGGATGCCTCGAATCCATTACAAAGTTACCAGAATTGGTATACACAGTGGGTCAACTCGCCATTCACATATCCGACGAACGACTGGTCGCTCATTGATCTTTTCACGGCTGTCCCCAACGACAATGCCGCCCGCGGCTTGCTGTCCGTCAACCAAACCAATGACGCCGCTTGGGCGGCGGTTTTCGCCGGGGTCATCGTCATGACCAACAGTGCGAACGGGATCCCTCTCAACCCGACCAACGATGTTTATTACTTGATGGATAACAGCAATGGAGTCGCCAATGGAATCAATGTCGTTCGTGCCTCGCAGCCCAACGGAATCTTCCACAAAACCGGAGACATCTTGCAGGCATCCACATTAACTGTGAATTCGCCGTACCTGACAGGCACAACTTTTGCTGACCAAAATGATGAAATGGTGGAACGGATTCCGCAGCAGACATTGGGCCTGATGAAACTGGGCCTGCCACAGTTCGTCATTTACTCCTGGGGCCAGTCTCTCAAACCCAAAAGCCTGTATTCTTCAGGATCTGGGAAGCTCCTGAATATATGCACGAATTACGAGATCACGGGCGAATTTTTGACCCGCACCGTCTGCCATATCGTCAGCGACCCCGGCGCGGCCGCGCCCAGGATCGTCATAGACAACTACAACATCATGCCAGGGAATTGAAGCCATGAACCGCGAAATACACGAAATACGCGAACCCCGAAAGCTTTCGGGGGAAGAGGATTGCATGATGGCCGCGAAAGAACTCAAAGAGCGCAAAGGATTCAGAATGAAGTTTTATTCTCTGCACTGCAATCCGTCAGAATCACGCATAGGCGCGAGGATTTTTTCCTGCAAAAGGCAAAGAACGAGAGAAAAGGCCTTTGCCCGCAGAACACGCAGATGGACGCAGATGAAGAATTCTTATTCCGTATCTGCGATGATCGGCGTGATCTGCGGGCAAGTCCGGATTCAGTTGCGGCTGGCCGCGCTGTGTTCACTGTGTTCTTTTGCGGCTAAGTATGCTCTTTTCCCCTTGAAATCCCCTCTGTTTTGCGGTAAGTTAATGGACGCCTTTGAAGTGCGTCAGGAGGTAAAGTTATGCGTTTAAAACCACGAGTTTGGTTTCTCATCAGCCTGCTGCTTTTCGCCGCCGCGATTTGCGTGTGGCAATATGCCGAAAAACGCGCCGCTGAACGCAGCACAGCGCAAAATCGCGCCTCGGCGGCCAAGGCGGACGCCTTGCGGTTGCAACATCCACCCCTGGCCAAGGCGCTCGCCGCCAATGCCGGCGCCCAACGCAAATCCTATCGCATCAGCAACACCACCCAAACCATCCAGCAGTTGCTCCATAACAGCCATGCCCTCATTTTGCGCAACGCCCTGATCGACACCGAGGTCCCGGTGGCCTTGAATATCCCGGCTCATCTGCGCGCCAAGGGCGCTCCGGGCAGTTATCTCGTCCAGGCGGACCGCCCGCTGGACAAGGCTTTTTACGCCGAATTGAGCCAGGCGGGCGCATCTTATATTTCCTACGTGCCCAATAATGCCGCCCTGGTCGCGGCTTCGCCCGCACAGGCCACAAATCTGGCCGCCAACGCGGACGTTGTCGCCGTGCTGCCTTACGAGCCATATTACAAGCTGGATGGAACGCTCCTGCCGTCCGCCGTCGAGCAGCAGCCCCAGACCAATGCCCTGAGCGTCACCACCTTCCCCGGCCAGCGCGACGCCGCCCTGGCGGCCTTGACCCAATTGGGGGCGACCTTGATTGGCGAAGATCGCAGCCCGTTTGGCCCCACCCTGATTGTCAACGTTCCTTCCGGGAGCCTGGCGGTCGTTGCGCAACTGCCGCTGGCCCAGGAGATTGAAGCCTATATGCCGCGCCGTCTTATGAATGATTTGACCCGCGTCCAACTGGGCGTTTCGACCAACACGCTCACCAACACTCCAGATTATCTCAACCTCACCGGCTCCAACGTAACGGTGAATATCAATGACACGGGCGTTACCAACCATCCTGACTTGGCGGGCCGTCTGCTGCCCAATACCAACGATCCCAGTTCGTTGACTGATCCTGACGGTCACGGCACGCATGTTGCAGGCATTATCGCGGGCAGCGGCTTGGAATCATACACCGTCACCAATTTGGTTCCCGGATCGACGAATGGCGCGGATTTTCGGGGCAAGGCCACCAATGCCAGGCTCTTTGTGCAAGCTCTGAATTTGGTGGCCGGTCCATTCGTGGGTGACGCCTTTTTGCAGGAGAACGCTGCGACGAACCTGGGGCCGACCAATTTAATTTCCAATAACAGTTGGGGTTATGGTATAACGCCCGGCCAGCAGGGCATGTATGACATTCATGCGGCCAGTTACGACGCCGCCACGCGCGACGCCCTGCCGAATGCCGCCCACGGCGGGTGGCCCCTGCTCTTTGTCTTCGCCGCCGGCAATAACGGCAACGGCTCGGATAATGGCATCGAAGGTGCCTCGGGCACGATCACCTCACCGGGTACGGCCAAGAACGTCATTACGGTCGGGGCCAGCGACAGCCCGCGTTTCATCACCAACGGAGTCAGTTACGATGACGCAACAACCAACGAAGTGTTTTACGGCGAGACCGATAACAGCAACCTGGTGGCGTACTTCTCCAGTTGCGGCAATGTCGGACTTGGCATTGAAGGACTTTATGGCCGGTTCAAGCCGGACGTGGTTGCTCCGGGAGTGTTTACCATTTCATGCCGGGCGGCAGACTATGTTGATCCCACCAATGAAACCATCGTCACCGATTATCCTTACACCAACCAAACCGTTCCGCCGAACCAAACCAATATTTATCCGTTCTACATTCCGGATGACACCTCGGGGTTGGTTATCATCGTTTCCTCCAACACGGCGTCGTCGAAACCATTCCCAACAAACATGTTACTATTGGGTGACCCATTCGACCCGCCAACGGACATTCTGGGTACAAATGAGGTCACCGTGAGCAACTTTATGTCTCAGAATATATGGTACTTCGGGGTCGCTTCCCCGTCCAATCAGCCAGGGCCGGTTGAATTCGATCTTAACTTCTATCTCTTCGAAACGAATGGGCTGGGCGATTATTTCACGGTCTTGAGCAACATGAACAGCGTGCTCGGATCGAACTATGTTTACCAGAGCGGCACCAGCATGTCTGCCGGAGCAGTTTCAGGAATGCTGGCCCTGATGCAGGAGTTCCTGCAATCGAATCCGAATTTAGGCATCACGAATCCCAGCCCGGCCCTCCTCAAGGCCATGCTCATTAATGGCTCGCGCTCGCTGGGCGTGCAATATGATTTTAATGTCAAAACTCCACTCGCCAATGAACAAGGCTGGGGCCTGCCCAATATCACCAACAGCCTCCCGCGCTCCTTGAGCAATGGCGTTACGTCCACCAATGCGTCCATGCTGCTGATCGATCAATCCCCCAGCAACGCACTGGCCACCGGCCAATATCAAACCTATACGATCAATTGCGGGGACACCAACGCCGCCCAGGTCTATCCGTTGCGCATTACCCTGGTTTGGACCGATCCGCCTGGCGATCCAGCCGCCGGCGTCGCCCTGGTCAACAATCTCGATCTAACCGTGGCGGACAGCACCGGAGCCAACATCTATATCGGCAACGATTTCCTCGGTGGCGACATCTTCACCGAAGTCAGCAGCCCAACCAATCTCCCTCCCGGCGAAAGCGACAACGCTGTGCAGAACATCTATGTCGCCAATGGGGGAGTTTACTTTACCTCCGCGGGCGATTCCATCAACAATGTTCAGAATGTCTATATCAATCCGGCCAACGTGCCGATCGACTTTCCCCTGACCGTCACGATCAGCGGCACCCGGGTCAACGTCAACGCCGTCACGGGCCAAACCAATAATATTCTCCAGGATTATGCCCTGGTCGTTTCGAGCGACGACCCGGCCTTGAACCAGCCATTGACCATTATTTCCAGTCAGTTCGGCGCCACCAACGTGACCTTGGTCACCGTAGCCAGCAACGGCGTGCCGCTCCTCCATCAGCGAGTCGGCGCAAACGAGCCAAACCTGTATATGACCAACGGCAACGAGTCGCTGACCAACGGCAACTCGTCGCAATGGCATTTCTTCATCTTTACAAACAATCAATTTTCTTCTACCACCAATGCGACCAACGTGGCCTTCGCCACCTTTTTGCCACCCAATCTCTCCATCCCCCGCAATAACAGCGCCGATATTGATCTTTATGTCTCTACAAACGTCTCGCCGTTGACCAACCTTGCAGCTTTTGTGCAGTCTGCTGATACGTCCCTCGGGCGCACCGGGACTGAAACCATCATCTATAGCAACTCCGTCGTGAATGAGGTTTATTATATCGGCGTCAAGTCGGAGGACCAGCAGGCGGCTGACTTTGGCTTCTACGCGGTCGCCCAGCAAACGAACTTCAGCACTGTAGCCAGCGATGGCAGTATCACCGCGACTGGCACCGGCCTGCCGGTCTTTATTCCCAATGCCGTCTCATACAACCCCGCCCTGGCTTTTGCCTTCATGGTCAATCCCAATCCACTTGCGCAAAAAATTCGCCGGGCGACAGTCACCCTCGGCATCCAGCATGGGAATCCCTCTGTTCTTTATGGAACCATTCAATTCAATGGCACAACAGTAACCCTCAATCATAATTCCGGCCCGCCGGGCGGCTTCACCAACACCTACGATGATCTCCGGGAAGATCCCAACTCCGGCGACGTCACTTCCGATGGCCCTGGCAACTTGACGCAATACGTTGGTCAACAGTCGTCAGGAATGTGGCTCCTGACGGAGGCCGACAATGCCCTGACGCAGACCGGTTATATCACCACCTATAGTGTAACGGTCCAACCCCAGCAACCCTCGTCTGGCTTCATCATCTCGCTTACCAACAATCAATGGTTTGATGATTACATCGTTGTTCCGAATGATGCCACCAACCTGATTATTACCGCATCTTTTATAAATGAGGGAGGCGGATCCATTGGAATTTATCTGACTAACTTTGATAACCTCAACCTCAACGATTACGGATCAAACAATAATGTTGCGAATGGAGCGGTTCTCAGTCTGAGCACCAACAACCCGGTTCCGGGCGGGCCCCCGTGGCCACTGTCCACCCCGCCGCTGGCCGGCGGCATCTGGTATTACGGCATCTACAACTTCGGCCCCGGCAGCGTGACGCTCGGCATTACAAACTACATCCAGGAAAGTCTGACGCCCAACCTGGTCCAGACCTATACCACCAACACTTTCACCCCTTTGACGACGGATGCCCACACCCAATCGCAGATTTGCATTACCAGCGGCCAGCAAGTGGTGTCGCTGCAAGTCGGGGTTCGCATCAATGACCCCAATCTGGACAACCTCGTCCTGCATCTGATCAGTCCGGAAGGGACCAGTGTGCTGCTCTTCGAAGACCGCGGAGGAGCCGGAACCAACAACACCGAACTCGGCGAGACGTTCAACAAGGCCAACGGCATTATCTATACCGTCTTCACCGACGACACGAACCTGACGACGACGCCGATCAAGTTTGCTCCGCCGCCGTTTGCCGAAGAAGTCGATATACCCGAAGTCGTCCTTTGGTCCAACAGCTTCGAAACAGTGACCAACGGGGTTTACACCGAAAATGACGCCGCTCCCGTGTACCTTGAGGGATGGCTTGTGACCAATAATGTGGTCACCATTCAGACCACCAACGGGCTGGCTCTTCTCACCAACAACAGGGTTGGCATTGTCACCGAAAGCCCCGGTGATCCAAACTACGCCACCAACGTCGGAAGCAACTACATAGGCACCAACTATCTGGCGCTGACCAGCGGACGAATCATGCAGACATTTGGAGCCACCAACTTTCCATTTACCACGGTGAACGGCTTTGCCATCACGAACGGCCAGACCTATCAACTCCGATTCTACGCCAAACCCCTGGGCATCACCCACTGGTGGCCCGCCGACAACAATGCCAATGACATCATCGGCGCGGATAATGGAACGATACCCGATTATGCCGGCGACGTTGTGGCCTGGGGAGACAATTCCTCCGGTGCATACAATGTGCCGCCGCCCAATACGGGATTTACGGCCATCGGGATCGGCGGGAATCAGACGCTTGGCGTGAAAACCGACGGCTCGATTGTGGTTTGGGGAGGCATTGGCGATGGTGACGGCACTGTGCCGTCGCCCAATGCGAATTTCACAGCCGTCGCGGGTGGCAATTATTCGTCGTATGGCCTGAAAACCGACGGCTCGATTGCGGCTTGGGGATTAAATGATTGGGGTGAATGCAATGTGCCATCGCCCAATACGGGTTTTACGGCCGTCACGGCCGGCAACAGAAGCGGGCTTGGCCTGAAAAATGACGGCACGATTGTGACCTGGGGACTCGACGAAAGTGGTGTATGCGATGTGCCGTCACCCAATGCGAATTTTGTGGCGGTCGCGGCCAACGGGTATCACGCGCTTGGCCTGAAAAACGACGGCTCGATTGTGTGCTGGGGAGACAACAGCGTTGGTCAAGGCAATGTGCCGTCGCCCAATACGGGTTTTGTGGCCATCGCGGCCGGCTGGGACCACTCGCTTGGGCTGAAAAACGACGGCTCGATTGTAGCCTGGGGAAATAACAGGGACTACAATGGAAATTATGTCGGCGAATGCGTTGTGCCAAGCCCGAATACGGGTTTTACCGCCGTCGCGGGTGGCTGGTCTTTCTCGGTTGGCCTGAAAAGCGACGGTTCGATTGTGGCTTGGGGACGCAATGACCTCGGTGAATGCACTGTGCCGTCGCCCAATACGGGTTTTACGGCCATCGCTGCCCACGGCGGTGGTTCGGCGCTTGGTCTGAAAAGCCTGCCAAATGTCACTTATGATGTTGGCGAAGTGGACCGGGCGTTCACATTCAGCGGCCTCCCCACCAATAGTAATACCGGCAACGAAGTTGATTTCGGCACGACCGCCGGCAATTTCGGAACGAATGATTTCACGATAGATTTTTGGATTAAACAATCGCCCTTCGCACCCGAGTACTTATATGGCATTCTGGAAAAGCGTGGTGAATGCGATGCACAGGCCAGCATGTGGAACATTGAGCTTGGACCCATATCAGGTTGGACCCCCAATGGATATAAACCGCCGGCCGGCACATTGACGTTCGAACTTACCGATATCAACCAACTGAACCACGTCAATTTCTTCGCCAACAAAACAATCAACGACGGGAATTACCATCACGCCGCTTTCGTCCGAAATGGCCTGAACCTTTCGATTTATATCGACGGCATTCTGAATACCAACGCTTACGTCGCTGGTAATCCCTGGCATGCAGGAGTAGCCAATATTTCCAACACCACCGTGTTCAGGGCGGGGCAAAGCATCTGTGTGCCTTACGGAAACGGATCTCCACTCGAGGAGCCGTTCGAGGGCGATTTGGACGAACTGGACCTGTTCAATCGGGGGCTTTCGCCGGCGGAGATTTACGCCATTTACCACGCCGGCAGCCTGGGCAAATACAGCACCAATTCCATCCTGCCCAACTTCGATGTGACCATTGACGGCATCTCGACCAACAACATCATCCTGACCAACGCCTCGGGCGGCTGGCAGCTTTTCACCAACAGCTTTGTCGCCAACAGCGACCAGGTCACCATCGAATTCTCGGGCAATGCCCTGGGCGTGCTCCTGGATGACATTCAACTCATTCAACTGCCGGCGACCAACTACAACAATTATTATCTGCCCGAAGAACCGCTCACTCCGTTCGTCGGGGAGAACCCGCTGGGTTGCTGGACGCTGGACGTTTGGGACACGCGCAACGACTCCCCGAATCCGACCGACGGCACATTGCTCAGTTGGACCATGCAAGTAACGACATCCTCGACCAATGCCGTTCTCAACGTGCTGACCACCACCAACAATGCGACCAACAATGGCTACTTCATAACGACCAACGTTACGACCAATGCCATCGTTTATTTCGCCGTCGATGTTCCCTCCTATGCCACCTTTGCCACCAATATCCTGACGGTGAGCAACAGCGGCTCGTTGAATTTGTTTTTCGACCAAACCGCGCTGCCAACGGGAGGCCTGCCCGGTGATGTGATTTTGGCGGGAAACGTCACTTCCGCCAGCCCCCGCACCATCGTCCTTGCCACCCTGGGCGCGCCTCCGCCGCTGCTGCCCGGCCAGCGTTATTTCCTGGGCGTGCAGAACAACGGCATCACAAATGCGACGTTTACCATCGAGGTGGATTTCAATGGAATGAGCAACACCATCATAGCACTCAACACCAATACCGTTCCTTACCCGAATCAGGTAGGAACCTACACGACCAACACCATTGGCACAAACGCCGAGTATTACTCTTTCGTTGTTCCGGCCAATGCCACCATGGTCACATTCCAAATCCTCAACTCAACCAATGGCGAAGTCGATCTGTATGCGCGGGACGGCATGCCGCTGCCCGGTCCTTTGGACTTCGATTACGCGAGTGCCAACGCGGGCACCAACGACCAATTCATTGTCGTCACCACCAACTCCGTGCCTGTGGCGCTGCCGGTGCCATCGACCAATGACGTCGTGCCGCTGCCCCCCAGCACCTGGTATCTCGCCGCCTGTAATTCGCCCACTAATTCCGCGTCCGTCACCAATGGCTACACGATCATCGCCACATGGGTGACAACCAATGAGATCCAAATCATACCCCTGAGGAACGGCGTGCCTGCAAATGGCGTCGCATCTCCAGGTTATCCAACGAACGTGTTGTATTCCTACACTGTTACCAATACAAATGCCGCGGGAATTCGGTTTACCGTGAGCAACACGTCGTTCGCCGGCAATGTGGAATTACTGGCCGCCCTTGGCGTCTTCCCGACGCCGGAAGAGTTTTACTCCGGCAGTTTCAACGCCGGGACCAGCCCTCAACTCGTGCAGATCGGGACCAGCTCGAAGATGACAAACCTCCATGGAACAGTCTGGTATTTGGCCGTGCCCAACACTTCCGCCGCAAATGTTTCCTATTCGATAGAAGCGACCAACATTATCTCCGGCCGGGTGACGAATGCGCCCCTCTTCCTCGGCGCCAGCGTCTCTTCGGAGAGCGGCGGCTTCACCATATTTTGGGCGGCCACTTCGGGGCAGACTTATGAGGTTGAGGTCTCGACCAATCTCATCACATGGACGTTCGTCACCAACATCACGACTCAATCCACCAATGGCTCCTACACCGACCCAACGCCCGTGGCAAGCCAGCCCGCCCGCTTCTACCGCCTGCTGCAGGTGTCGGATGCGTCCCTCAACTTCGGCGGCAGCATCACTTCGCCGACCAGCGGCTTCACGATGACTTGGGCGGCCACTTCGAATCAGACTTATGAGATTGACGTCTCGACCAACCTGCTCAATTGGGCGTTCGTGACCAACATCACAACTCAATCCACCACAGGCTCCTACACCGACCCAACGCCCGTGGCCAGCCAGCGCGCCCGCTTCTACCGCCTGCTGCCATAGTGACGGTCAACGATTCAAGTATTTGACAACGGCCTCGATGCGGAAGCTGGTTGATCCTCGTTCTGCTTCCGGCCCGCTGCTTCGAGTCTTTGCAGATCGTCGGCCAGGAATTGGGCGACATCCTTGAATTTTTGAACATTTTCAGGCTTGATGGACATCAAAGTCTCGTGCGCTTCCAGGCAGGTTCGGGTCAGTTCCACCTGCGTATTGTCGGGCGCGTGGGCCAGAGGCTCGAATCTATCGGTCAACGGTTCGGCACAAGTCCTGATGGCAAACAGACCCACCACGCCTAGGTTTTCCAGTGTTTCCGCGATGCGGGCATTGGGGTTGAGCAACTCCAGAGGCGCGCCGAGTTGAACGCTTTTGCCCCCGGAGAATTTCAGGCCAATCCCGGCCAATAACCCCAGAAAGGTGCTGTCCATCGTGCGACAATCGAGCAATTCAAAGATAAAATGGTCGTAGCCTCTTCCCCATAGTTCGCCAATCAGCTTCTTGAGATCCAAACTCGAAGTAAAATCCGCCCGCCCATTCACCTTGATGCAGACCGTCTGGTCAAAGACCGCCACCATTAACTTTGCGGGGGGTTGGTTCATGAGTGAGCTTTTGAAAATATTCCGATGCGATTCAGCCCGGTCAAGCCGGTCTCAGCCGCCGCTCGTCGAGCGCCGCTTCAGCCGGACGACTGACGATTTGGATGAGTGTTTGCTGCAAGACCAGGGATGTGTCGAGGTTGCGCGAGATGAGTTTTTGGTTGCATTGCAACAGCAGGTCCATGGCCGCAATGAGTTCGCTTTGGGAGTAATTGCCCGCCTGGGGCATGGCCTGAAATAAAACATAGGGATGCATGGAAAGGGGGTTCAATTTCTTGTCGTCAGGCAGCGTGTCGGCCGGAACGCGCGCGAGTTGCGCCTTGAAGCGGCTGAAGTCCGATTCCGGCTTGAGCCAGCGCCGGGCCAGCATTTCGCGGATGAAAATCAAAACACGCACTTTGCTGATCAGGCCGTAGAGCAAACCTATTTCGTTGCGTTTCGGGTCGCGGCGGATCTCCCAAAGTTCCCGATCCAGACAGGCCAGCACGCGGGCCAGATGGCGATCACCCAGCGCATCGCCCAGGGCGAAGCCGCGGGCCTGCTTGTTGCGGGTGACGATGGCATTGACATCATCAACTTCGATCCGGGAGCGGGGCGCAACATACAAGGACAGCTTTTCAATCTCGCTGTTGAGCATGCGGACATTGGGGCCGACGCTGGCCACCAACAGGGCCAGCGCCTCGTCGGAAATCCCGGTTTTCAAGTCGCGCAAGGCGCGCAACGCCCAGGTTTCCGCCTGGTTTGACCAGTCGTCGGCGGACCAGCCGGCGAAAGTCTCAACCGACCCGATTTTTTCCAATGTTTTATAAAAGGACTTTCGTTTATCCACTTTCCCGGCGCTGATGAGAAGCCGGACGTTCTCCCAGACAAAGGCCTTGAGTTCCTGGGACAGGCCGGCAAGGTTTTCGGTCACAACCTGCGCGGCGGCGGCGCGTTCTTCGCCCAGAAAATTGCAGTTCCGCAGCCAGACGACTTTGCCGCTGCCAAAGAAAGGGAGCGTTTGCAAGGCGGCGCGCAATTTGGCCAGGCTTTTCAGCGCCTCTCCGGCATGGTTCGCGGCCGCGTCGATGATTTCGTGGTCCATGCCCCCGATTTCCCCGGACCATTTCCGGAAGATTTCGCGCGCGCGCTGGTTGACACCGAATTCATCCTCGCCGCAGACCAGGAGAACGGGTGTTGTGAGGGAGGCAGCAGGGGGCATGAGGCAAATTATTCCGGTTCCCCGGACTCGCCGGTGTTTTCGTTGATGCGGTCGAGCACTTCGGTCATGTCTTCGACTTGTTCGAAGAGGGGCGAGGAGACGAAGATGGGACGTTTTTGGGCGGTGGCCAAAGCCAGGCAATCGCTGGGCCGGGCGTCGATTTCCACAATCTTTCGCCCCAATTCATTTTCCTGCTGCAGAATGAGGCGCGCGTAATAGGTCGAGTTTTTCAGTTCGGTGATGACGACGCGTTCAATGGTGAGGTTGAAGCCTTTGAAAATGCTGTTCATCAGGTCGTGGGTCAGGGGGCGCTCTTTTGGGGTGTCCCGCAAAAACATGCCGATGATGGCGCCCATATTATGCTCGACCTGAATGACAAAAACCTTTTGGTTGTTGCCGACGAAAATCGCGCAGCCGCTGTTGGCTGGAAGGATTCCGCGAATTTCGACGGGCAAAACATCACTCTTCATTGCGGTAAAATAAGGCATTTATCCCCAAAAAACAAGCACGAACGGATGGGAAAGGCATGTCCGCACCGGGCGCAAAAGGGAAATTAGCGATCTCAACGATTGGATTTCGTCATCTCGCGGAGCAATCAGGCGCGGGCGTGGGCGGAATAATCCCTGGCGGTGTCGGCCGGGATGCCGGGCACTTGGGCCGCCTTTTGCACTGTCATGGCGGCGAAGCGCCTCAATCCATTGGCAGAATTTTATGAGTGAACTCATTTTTCTGTTGACGAACCGTGAATTGTGAGTAAACTCATTTTCAGAATGCCGCCTGATTCGGCACGAAACGAAAGAAATGCAAACGAAAACGCCAAATAGATCCACGCCCAAAAGGCCCGGCAAAAGGGCCGGGAACAAGGAGAAAACCCGAAAAAACATCCTTCGCGCCGCGCTTGAATTGTTTTCCAAAAAGGGCTTCTTTAAAACGACAACCAAACAAATCTCGGATAAAGCGAAGATCGCCGAGGGCACGCTCTTCAACTACTTCAAAACGAAGGACGATCTTGCCCTTTACTTCTCCGAACAGGAACTCGCTGGATTGATTGAGTGGTATCGTGATCAGAAAAAGCTTCAGGAAGCATCATTACCGGAGAAATTGTTCGCCATCATTCATCGCCATCTTGAGCGAATCAGTCCTTATGAGGAATTCATCGGCGCAGTCTATCTCCGTGCCTTGCAGCCGGTGTCCAAGTTAAGTCCCCTGAGCCTGGACTCCCAGGAATTGAATCTGCGCTATTTGCGTTTCATTCAACAGATTTTGAGTGATGCGGAGGAGAAAGGCGAGATTCCGAAGCTCGGCGATTTCGGCGCTTACGCCTTTGGGGTTTTTCATATTGCGATGATCAGCTACTGGCTTCAAGACGGCTCTCCTAACAAGGAGAACACGCTGGCCTTGCTGGACCGCAGCCTCAAACTCACGTCGGCCCTGAAGAAGGGGGCGTGGGACTGGTGAAACGCGAAGCTTCAGAGACCCGCTTTCTTCGTGGATTTCGCATCGGAAAGCTGGGGGTGGGTTTGACGGGAAGTTATCTCGGTTATCAATTGCAAAATCTCTTTTTGGACGGCGGGAGACGGGAAGAGCGCCGGAAATCGTTTCAGAACAAAGCGGCGCACAAAGTCCGGGAAGAATTGCAATCACTCAAAGGTCCGGTGATGAAACTCGGACAGGCCTTGAGCATGCAATCCCATCTCCTGCCGGAAGAGGTGCTGGCGGAACTGGCGAATCTGCAAATGCGGGCGCCAGCCATGCATCCGAGCCTGGCGCGCGCCCAGTTCAAAGCCTCGTTCGGCAAATTTCCCGGGGAAGTTTTCCGCGAGTTCACCACCGAACCCTTTGCCGCGGCCTCGCTCGGCCAAGTCCATCGGGCGGTGACAAAAGCTGGGGAACAAGTGGCCGTCAAAATTCAGTACCCGGGCATTCGTTCCGCCATTGAGAATGATTTCAAGCTGCTTCGGTCCGCGGCCTTTTTGGGTCGGCTGACTGGGCACGCTCCAGAAGCGCTCATTTCCGAGATCGAGCAAGGCATTTTGCAGGAAACGGATTATCTGGCCGAAGCGAAGAACATTGATTTCTTTCGCGAACGCTTGAAGCCGCTCCCTTTCGTGAGAGTGCCGGCCGTTTTCAGACAGCTTACGACGGACCGGGTTCTTACCATGTCGCACCTTGACGGGGAGCCATTGATGGAATTTCTTGCCGGAAAACCGTCCCAGGAACTCCGCAATCAAATTGGCGCCCGTCTCCTGGCTCTGTTCAGTTACCAAAAGTTTACGATCCACACCGTTCATGCCGACCCCCATCCCGGCAACTATCTGATCAATGCCGGCGGCACGATCGGCCTGGTGGACTTTGGCTGCGTGAAGAAATTTTCCCCGGGCTTTATCGATCTGTGCCAAAGCTTTTCAGAACGTCTTTGGTCCAGTGACGGAGACCAGTCCCGCCGTTTGGAGCGGCTGATGTGGGGACCGGATATTTTGAGAAAGCCGCGCGTCACCCACAAGCTGCTCAGGGATACCATCGATTTTTACCAGATGGTTTGGCCTGATCCGACGGCCAGTTCCAAGGTGGCCGATTTCGGCGACGGAAAAGTGCTGGAAAGAATAACCCGCCTGTCGAACGAATGCATGCGAAACAAGCTTGTGAATCCGGAGTGGGTGTTTTCCTCGCGCGCGGAAATCGGGCTTTACAACGTTTTGCACCTATTGCGCGCGAAAATAGACACCACGGCTGTTTTGGCGGACCTCAAATCCACCTTGAGCATCTCAAAAGCCCACGGAGCCAAAGCATGATGAAAGATTCTTTGTATCCGGCGGTCAATGTGGATCCGATGCTGCAATTGATCCTCGGTCGGGGCGAACGTTTTGGCGTGGCCGCCGTTGTTCTGCGGGGCGAGCGCGTCATCGCTCGTGGCGTCGCAGGAGTCCGAAAGAGAGGGGCCGCCGAACGCATCACGCTCGACGATCAATTTCACCTTGGTTCCTGCACCAAAGCCATGACCGCGACACTCGCCGCGATGCTCGTCGAGGAAGGCAGGCTGAACTGGACCACGACGCTGGGCGAGCTTTTTGCTGACACGGTGAAGGACATGCACCCCGCATGGGAGAATGTGACGTTGCGGCAGGTTCTGGCACACCGCGCCGGCTTGCGCCGCGACCCCGAGAGGATCCTTCGAGCGCGGCTGGTCTCCTCCAAGGAAACCTTGCCACAGCAACGCCTGGAAATCGCGAGGCATGCTCTGGCGCGTCCGCCGAGAATCCCTCCTGGCGCCAAAGCCTCCTATTCCAATCTCGGCTATATTCTCGCAGGGGCGGTGCTGGAAGACATCACCGGCCGCGCGTGGGAAGAACTGATGCGCGAACGGCTGTTCCAGCCGCTGGGCATCATCACGGGCGGATTCGGGCCGCCGGGCATCGCCGGCAAGGCAGATCAACCCTGGGGCCACTCCTGGCTCATTGGCAAACCGCTGGACCCGGGCAGCCCCTCCGCGGAACTCCCGTTGTTCTATGGCCCCGCCGGCCTCGCACACATGGCGATTACAGATTGGGCAAAATTTGTCGCGCTTCATTTGCGCGGAGATCCGGCCAATCCGCATCGCCAGGCCGCGCTGCTCAAGCCGGATACGTTTGTGGAACTGCACCCGGTTGTACCCGCCAAGACATACTTTGCTGGATGGGCAATCTCCACAGCCAGTTGGGCAAAAGGCGCCCGGCTTGGTGACACAGGCCGCCGTCTCTCGCACGGCGGAAGCAACGGACGATGGAACTGCGTTGTGTCCATCGCACCCGAAATTGACTTCGCCGTGCTCGTCGCATGCAACCGGGGCCTGGACATCGCCGTGTGGAAAGCCTACCAGGCAACCAAGGCGTTGATTCGGGCATTTGCGCCCAAACTGACCTCATGACAAAAAATTCCGTGTCATCCGGCCCTGGGGGCGCTTAAAATTCTTCAGCGTGCAAACATACGACCCCAGATCCTTTGATCACATCGCGGAAGCGTATGACGCCTTCGTCTCCCTGGAACGTAAACATGATTTTTTCATCCGCCATTTGCCCGAACGCCGTGGCCACGTGCTGGACCTGGGCTGCGGCGTTGGCCTGCTCGCCTTTGAACTCTCCAAGTGCTTTGATTCCGTCACCGCCATCGACATTTCCGAACCCATGCTCGCCATCGCCCGCCGCAAGCGCGCCGCAGCCAACGTGGAATACCGGCGGGCCGACGCCAACCGGCTCGTGCTGGAGGAAACATTCGATGTCATTGTCAGCCACACCACCTTCCATCATCTGGAAAACATTCCCGAAACCCTCTTGCGGTTAAAAGCCGCGCTCGCCCCTGGCGGCCGCCTCATTCTTATCAACCTTGTCAACCGCTGGCCAAGGATAGTGGAGCGGTATTCCGTGTTTACCATCGCCGCCGCCGCCGCCAAGTTTCCGCGCGATCTGCTTCGTCACGGACTTGGCGGCGCTCTCTCTCTGTGGGGCTTTCGTGTTTCCCGCCCGTGGTTGGACCATCATAAGGCCGAACGTCAGCTTTCGGCCGCCGAATTCCGCGAACTCTACGGCCGGCATCTTCCCGGCGCTTCCTTCACCCGGATGTGGCATTTCATGGGTGTTGTCTGGCAATCCCCGTCCAGTGTTGCCGGAGAGGATGCTCTTCATGCCGCCGCTACAGGCATTCCGGGCAAATGGCACGTTTCGTCGTGTCAAGTTTATCGCGCCGCACTTCCCCCCGTTCTTTGACATATTGGCGCGCAGAGTTCGCACCTGCAGGATTGCCAACGGGCTGCCGTTTGACCCAAAATGGCCGGCGATGGGTTTGGCGAAAAAAATATTGTCGGCCCCCGACCTGGCCCGCTGGCGCGACGGGTTGCGGCAGGCGGGGAAGAAACTGGTGGTGACGAATGGTTGTTTTGACCTGTTGCATTTGGGCCATGTGACGTATCTCGAGCAGGCCAGCCGGCAAGGCGATGCTTTGCTGGTCGGAGTGACGAACGACGCCGGGGTGCGCGCGTTGAAAGGAGCGGGCCGGCCTTTGAACACCGCGGAGGACCGCGCGGCGGTCCTAGCCGCGTTGCAATCGGTTGATGCCGTCCATATTTTCCCGGAGTTGGACGCCAGGGCTTTTCTGAAGAGTGTCAAACCGGACGTGTACGTCAAAGGGGGTGATTACACTTTGGAAACCATCAACCAGGACGAACGCCGCCTGCTTGAAGAATTGGGGGTCAAAATCGTGCTTCTTCCAGCCGTGCCTGGAAAATCCACCAGCGCCCTTCTGGAAAAAATCCATCGTTTGTAAATCAGGGCTTGATTCCGGGAACAGACGGCCTGTTAATCCAAGGCATGGCATCCGAAACATTCCAGGCCAGCCGGTGGACAGCGGGCAATCACCTCTTTCCCACCATGATCGAAGTCTCTGACAAGGCAGTGATGCGCCGCAAGCGGTCGTGGTTCAGCAGCGACGAAATCAGCATCAGCATCCAGAAAGTGGCGTCGGTGCATATCAAGACCGGTCTGATCTGGTCAACGATTGTCATAGAGTCCTCCGGCGGAAGCGATCCATTGACCAGCCATGGTCACCGCAAGGGTGACGCCAGGCGCATTAAAGAATTGCTCGAAGGA
This sequence comes from uncultured Verrucomicrobiae bacterium, assembly GCA_963813995.1. Taxonomy (GTDB): domain Bacteria; phylum Verrucomicrobiota; class Verrucomicrobiia; order Limisphaerales; family Palsa-1400; genus DASRLE01. The sequence goes on from CAWFAZ010000051.1 coordinate 141,040, forward strand.
TATCAGCAGGGAACGCTCCCGGCCTGAGCCGGTGTTGGGCGCCGCGATTTCCAGGACGGTCGTCGCTCAATTGTCACCTATTTGTCACCGGGTTGTCGTTGTTTAGGGGGAGGTTTCCGGGTCAAGGTGGGAGGCGTGAAGGCCAAGATTCTCGTGGTCGATGACGAACCGGATGTGTTGGACCTGGTGACTTATAATCTGGGTCAGGCCGGTTTCCAAACCTTGACCGCGGCGGACGGCGCGGAAGCGTTGCGCAAGGCGCGTTCCACCGCCCCGGATTTGATTGTGCTGGACCTGATGCTGCCGGAACTGGACGGGTTGGAAGTCTGCAAATTGCTGCGGCGCGACGCCAAAACCAGCGCGATCCCCATCATCATGCTCACCGCCCGGGCCAGCGAAATGGACCGCATCGTCGGCCTCGAATTGGGCGCGGTGGATTATGTGCCCAAGCCGTTCAGTCCGCGTGAGCTGGTGTTGCGCGTCAAGAAGAGATTGGAAAAAGACAGCGGCGCGCCGCCCAAAAACTTGCACGTTTTCGGCGCTTTGCAAGTGGATGTCTCGCGGCATCTGGTGACCGTCAAGGGCCGGCGGGTGGAGCTGACTGCCACGGAGTTCAACCTGCTGACGCTCCTGGTGCAACGCGCGGGCCATGTGCAGTCGCGCGACCGATTGTTGCGGGATGTCTGGGAATATGAAAGCCACATCGACACCCGCACGGTCGATACACACATGCGCCGCCTGCGCGAGAAGCTCGGCCCGGCGGCCAAATACTTGGAAACCGTCCGGGGCGTGGGCTACCGGTTTCTGGCGGAGAGCAGCTAAACGGCCCGATGGGGCTATTGTTTGACGGGGCGAATCTTGATGTTGCGGAAGGAGATCGAGCCATGGTCCCCTTGCAACGCGATGGAGCCGATGTCGGACACGGCAAAACCCGGCATCATGGAAAATTTGGAGGCGGCAACGCGTTTGTTGAAATCGTCGCTGTGCAGGACGTATTCGAAGTACTTGACACCGTTGATTTCATGCACGCACTTTTGCGGGGTGACGAGGAGGCGGACGTGGTTCCATTCTCCGACAGGCTTGGTGGCATCGAGTGTCTTGCCGGTCTTCGGATCAATGGGGGGTTGATACAAGGCATAAAGCCATCCGCAACGCACCGGGTCTTCCGCCAGCACATTGTCTTCCAATTGAAACTCAGGGCCGGTCGCCCAGACCGCAGGGCCGGTATTCCCCACATGAAACATTATGCCGCTGTTGCCCGCCGGCGAAATATTGTAGTCCAGTTGTAATTCGAACCAGTCGAATTGATTGCTGGTGACGATGTTGCCGGCATTGCGAGGATTGACGCAGGTGATCGTCCCGTTTACGACCTGCCATCCCGGACGGATGCCTTCCCGCCTGAAATTGTGCCAGCCATCAAAGTTCGTCCCGTTAAACAGGAGTTGCCATCCGGCGGCTTTCTCAGCCTCGGTGAGGGTGTTGATGTCCTGTCCGGCAGAGACCAAAGCGGACGCCAGGAACACGGAAGTTGAAGCGATTAATATGCAAATTGATTTCATACTTGTTATTCGGGAGGGATGATACCGGATCGGCACGGGCGGGGAAAGGAAAAAGAACGGCGCGGTTCTGTCGAACCATGCCGTCTATTCCTTCTTCGCCGCCTTCAATTCCAGATGAAGATCGCGCAGTTGTTTGGGATCGACGCTTGCGGGGGAATCCGTCATCAGATCCGTCCCTTTGGCCGTCTTCGGGAACGCGATCACGTCCCGAATGCTTGGCGTGCCGCATAAAATGGCGATGAGCCGGTCAAAGCCAAGCGCGATTCCTCCATGCGGGGGCGCGCCATATTTGAAAGCTTCCAGCATATAACCAAAACGGGCCTGGACCAGTTCCGGCGGAATCTGCAACACTTGTTCGAAGACCAGCTTCTGGACCGCGGGCTGATGAATGCGAATGGATCCGCCCCCCAGTTCCACGCCGTTGACCACAATGTCGTAATGCTGGCCCCGGACTTTTTTCGGGTCCGTTGTCAGCAGCGGGATGTCCTCCGCCACCGGCGCGGTAAAAGGATGATGGCTGGAATACCAGCGATTTTGTTCCTTGTCGAAACTCAGCAGGGGAAAATCAACCACCCACAGAAACTCGAAACGATTGGCTGGAACGTTCAATTTGCCCCCGGCCTTCGACAGGTCGGCGCAATAGCCGCGAATTTTGCCCAGGATTTCACACGCGTTCAGCCATTGATCGGCCGCAAATAAAATCAAGTCGCCTTCCTCGATTTTGAGCTTTTGCGCCAGGGCGGCTTTTTCGGCGTCATTGAAGAACTTGACGATGGGCGATTTCCATTCGCCTTTTTCCACCTTGATGTAAGCCAGCCCTTTGGCGCCAAAACTTTTGGCGTACTCGGTCATTGTTTCGATCTGGCCCTGCGTAACCCCGGCCAGGCCTTTGGCGTTGATCGCCTTGACCACGCCGCCGGAGGCAACCGCGCCGCCGAAGACTTTGAATTTGCTGGCGCGGAATTCTTCCGTTAAATCGGCCAATTCCAATCCAAAGCGCGTGTCCGGCTTGTCGCTGCCGTAGCGATTGAGCGCTTCCTGAAATGTGAGGCGCGCGAAGGGGGTCGGGATGTCGATGTTCAACGCGGTCCTCCAGATTCGTTTGAGCAATCCCTCGATCAGGGCATAAATGTCTTCCCGTTCAATGAAGGACATTTCGAGATCGATTTGCGTGAACTCCGGCTGCCGGTCCGCCCGCAAATCCTCATCACGATAGCACCGCGCCAATTGAAAATACTTTTCAACCCCGCCGACCATCAGGATTTGTTTGAATTGCTGCGGCGACTGGGGCAGGGCGTAGAATTTGCCCGCATGGAGCCGGCTGGGCACCAGGAATTCGCGCGCCCCTTCCGGGGTGGATTTGAAAAGGGTCGGCGTCTCCACTTCCAGGAAGCCCTGCTCGTCAAAATAGACGCGGGTCGTCGTGGCCACCTTGCTGCGCAGCCGGAGGTTGCGCGCCATTTCGGGCCGGCGCAGATCCAGATACCGGTATTGCAAGCGCAACTCCTCGTTGACCGTTTTGGCAACTTCAGGATCATCCACAGGAAAGGGCAGCACTTCGGCCATGTTCAGCACCTCCAGGCTGGACACGGCAATTTCCACTTCGCCGGTGGCGATTTTGGAATTCTGCGTGCCGGCCGGACGCGCCCGAACTTTCCCCGTCGCGCTGATGACGCATTCGCTCCGCAGGGCAGCCGCCCGCTCGAAAAGGCCGCCGGCCAGTTCGGAAGGGTCAAAGACCGTTTGGGTGCGTCCTTCCCGATCGCGAATGTCGATAAAAATCAGCCCGCCCAAGTCGCGCCGGGAATGGACCCATCCGGCCAGCGTGACCGTTTGCCCGATCTGCGCCGGGCGTAATTCGTTGCAATGATGCGTGCGTTTCATTTGAGCATTGGCGCGTTCTCCAGGATGGCGGACGGCAGCGCCTGCGCGCCGCAACCGGGAGGGGATGCGATGTCCGGGCCTGGCTTAAACCTCGAAATCGAAGATCAAGATGGTCTCGATCACGCCCAGCGCCATCGTTTTGAACCGTTCGTGTTCGGGATGGACAATATAGGCATCGCGCGCCGCAACATCGCTAAACGTCATGATAAAGCCGTGTGTCAGACCCGGGGTCCGGCTTTCCAGGCTGCAATTGGTGCCGGAGACATAATCATCAATTCCTGGAACCGTTTCGGATAAATCCAAAACATCTTCGAAGAACTTGCCGATTTGTTCCTCGGTGGTTCCATCTTTAAACTTCAACAGGACAATGTGTTTTACCTTAGACATGTGGGGGCATGGTAGTTTCTTTTGTTCCCGGCTCAAGCCTTATTCTTTGGGAAGAATTCTTCATCATCCAATTCAGGCCGCATCCACTTCTTAACTCTTTGCCAGGGCCGCCTCGATGGCCTGGATCAACTTGGGCGATTCCGGTGTGACCTGTGATTCGAACCGTCCCAGCAATCGCCCGTCGCGACCGATGAGGAATTTTTGAAAATTCCATTTCACCTCTCCGGGAAAGGCCGAATCAGGCCCCGTCAATGCCGCATAGAGCGGATGTTTCTCCGCCCCTTTGACATGGATTTTCGCCATGAGCGGAAACGTCACATCGAACTTGGCTGTGCAGAACGCTTTGATCTCCGCGGCGGAGCCGGGTTCCTGCCCGCCAAAATCGTTCGAGGGCACGCCGATGACGACCAGCCCTTTGTCTTTGTACTTCTTGTATAGGGCTTCCAGCCCGCTGTATTGCTTGGTAAACCCGCATTTGGAGGCAACGTTGACCAGCAACACGACTTCTCCCGCATAGGCCTTGAGCGAGGTCGCCTGATCATTGATGTCATTCAACGGAATGTTTTGTAAAGTATTCATTTTATCAGCGGCCATCAACTGGCCCGCCAGCATCGCACATACAATCGGGACTGCAACTTTCATGGCCTTATTTTGGCCGCCATTCCGCAAAAGTCAAACGCATTGGCGGGTTCCCCGGGCATAAAAAAATGTTTAACAATCGGTGCGACTGACTGCGATTTAGTGCGATTTAGCCGGATTTTTTGACCCCATAAGGCAGTCCAATCCCGTTCCCTGTTGCCACTTGGCGACGCAGCGCCCCTGCGTTTCCTCTGAAGCGGGGAAGAAGAACGCCGCGCTCCCGTTTGCAATCTCTGCCTTCCTAATCATTGGGCTTCGCTTTCCGTCATTGTCTGCCATGCACCCGGGCCGCCACTTTCAATCTCAGCGCGTTTAATCGTATGAAACCGGTCGCATCATCCTGATTGTAAGCTTGGGTCGGATCGGCTTCCATCGTGGCGATGTGCGGATTATACAGGCTGACCGGCGATTTCCGTCCCGCATTGATGATGTTCCCCTTGTAAAGTTTCACCCGCGCCGTGCCGCGCACGTTCTTCTGGCTTTCCGTCACCAGCGCCTGCAACGCGTGGCGCTCCGGCGAAAACCAAAAGCCGTAATAGACCAGTTCCGCATACTTCGGTATCAATGAATCCCGCAAGTGCATCACTTCCCGGTCCATCGTGATGCTTTCCACCTGCCGATGCGCAAAATGCAGGATGGCGCCGCCGGGCGTTTCATACACCCCGCGCGATTTCATTCCAACAAACCGGTTCTCCACCAAATCGACCCGGCCCACGCCGTGTTTGCCGCCGAGCTTGTTTAACGTTTGCATCACGCCCAACGGGGTCAACTTTTTCCCGTTGACCGCCACGCATTGGCCCTTCGCAAAATCCAGCGTGACGTATTCGGGTTTGTCCGGCGCGTCCTCCGGGGAAACGCTCAGTTTGTACATCGCCTTGTGTTCCGGCGCCGATGCGTCCAGCCAGGGGTCTTCCAAAATGCCGGCCTCGAACGAAATATGCAGGAGGTTCCGGTCCATCGAATAAGGTTTCCTGGCCGTGGCCTGCACCGGGATGCCTTTGTCTTTGCAGTACTGAATCATCTCCGCCCGGCCCGGGAATTGCGCGCGGAAGGACGCGTCCCGCCACGGGGCGATGACTTGCAACCCCGGCGCCAGCGCCGCCGCTGTCAATTCGAATCTCACCTGGTCGTTCCCTTTCCCCGTCGCCCCGTGGGCGATGGCGTCCGCCTTTTCCCGCCGCGCGATGTCGATCATGCGCTTGGCGATGAGGGGGCGCGCGATGCTGGTGCCGAGAAGATACTGGTTCTCGTACACCGCGCCGGCCTGCATCATCGGATAAATAAAATCGCGCGCAAACTCCTGCCGCAGATCGTCAATATATATTTTCGACGCGCCGGTTTTGAGCGCCTTTTTCTCCAGCCCGCGCAGTTCCTCCCCCTGGCCGATGTCGGCGCAAAAGGCGATCACTTCCGCATCGTAATTTTCCTTGATCCATGAAAGCAGGACCGAGGTGTCCAGTCCGCCCGAATATGCCAAAACAATTTTCATCGTTTGTTATTTAACCGCCAATTGTCCCAAAAGGCCATGCTGAAAATCCGGGGAGTCATGGCGTGCGATTAGGATTAAGATTAGGATTAGGAATTGGAGCCTTCATGGCCTGAAACGCGGCCACACACTCGTGAACCGACGCAAAAAAACTGTCCGCCCCCAGCTCGCTGGTCAGGCCGGTCCGTTCCAGGATGTCGCGCAAAGGGCGGTTGGCATGGGCGATTTTTAGCGCGATGCCCTTTTGCTTCAGTTCCTGATCCAGGGCATGAAGCGTGTCCGCCGCCGTCACGTCAATGTCGGTGATGGCCTGGGCGTCGAGCAGGAACCAGACCACCGGCGTCTTGCTGTCAAGTATCAGTTGTCGCGCCCGCCCCTCGAAGTGGGCCGCGTTGGAAAACAACAGCGGCGCATAAAACCGGTAGGCCAGCAGGCCGGGAATGGTTAGCCCTCCCGGGGTGTCGCCCAAGTCGTGGAAGCCATGCCCCGGCACTTCGCGCAAGACCGCGTCCGGCGGATTGGAGATGCGGCTGATCAGGCCAAAAAGCGAAAGAACCACCCCGACCAATATGCCCGGCACCACCCCGGCCGCCAGCACGCCCAAGGTCGTCAGCGCCGCCACCGCGGCGGAGCGCGGATAATACCGGTAAATGCGCTTCATCACATCGAATTCGACCAGGGTGGAACCGCTGTAAACGAGAATCGCGGCCAGCGCCACCACCGGCAGCCGCGCCACCACCGGCGTGAGGAACAAGAGAAAGAGCGCCAGCATCGCCGCCGCCACCAGGCTGGCCACCTGGGTTTTACCCCCCACCGCATCATTGACGGCGGTGCGCGCCTGGCTGCCCGTGCCCGCGAAACCCTGGAAAAATCCGGTTAAAACGTCTGCCGCGCCGAGCGCGACGAGTTCCTGGTTGGCGTTGACTTCGTAGCCGTTTTTCGCCCCAAAGGCCCGCCCCAGCAGGATGACTTCGGTGTAACTCAACAACGAGATGCCGATGACAGCCGGCAGCAGCGCCTGTAAATCCCGCCAACCGAACAGCGGAAAGCTGAAAGCCGGCAATCCGGCCGGCAGCAGGCCGACGACGGCCACGCCGCGATGCTCCAATCCCAAGCCAGCCGAGGCAGCAATGGCCACAACGCACACGACAAGTGCGGAAGGTATTTTGGGCGCGAACCGGCGCAAGCCCAGCAATACTGCCAGCAGGCTGAACCCGAATATCACCGTGGTTTGGTTCGCTTTGTCCAGCTTGCCGCACAATTCGGCCAGGCGCGGGAAAAAGTCATTGCTTTGCAACGCAACGCCGAAAAACTTGTCCAATTGCGACGCCACCAAAATCAGGGCCGCACCCGTCATATAGCCGACCAGCACCGGTTTGGAAAAGAAATCCGCCACCGCGCCGACCCTGGCCCGCGCGCCCAGGAGCAGCAGCAACCCGCTCATCACCGCGACCGTCGCGGCCAGGCCCGCCGCGCGGCCGGCATCGCCCCCCGCCAGCGGCCTCACCGCGCTGACGATGAGCAAACAGATGGCGATGTCCGGCCCGACAATGACCTGCCGCGAACTGCCAAAGAACGGATACACCGCCAGCGGAACAAGGGCCGCGTAAAGGCCATATTGCGGCGGCAACCCCATCAAACCGGCATAAGCAATCACCGTGGGGATCATGACCAGGCAGACACTGATGCCCGCCAGCAAGTCCGCCATCAGCCACGTTCGCCGGTAACCGCGCAGAAACGACAGGTTTGGGAGATAGCCCGCCACATCCTGCGCCGGACTCTGTGTTGGTTCCTGGCTCATTTCAGACATGATTTCGCCGCCGGCAACGCCATTGCAAGCCGATTGAATCGGTTTGACCCACTTTGACTGGGTTTGACCGGCTTGGCTCCTGATTATCTTGCAAGTGATTCATTGTAAAGTATTTGCATAAATTTCCTGGTAGGGTGAGACTCTGTCGAACCCTGACATCGGTTTGACGCACTTTGACTGGGTTTGACTGCACCGTCCGCCATAAACACAACGAAGCAGGTGGAAGCTTGCCAGTTCGAGTCCCAGCGGGAGGATGGCAGAAAGATGAGTTGGGCAGAAAAATGAGCTTTGCTTGATTTTCCTGCCCCTCCATATTTCTGCCTGCGACTCACTTCTTAATTCATCCTTCATAATTCAGCCTTTTATTTCATTATTCATTAAACGAACCATACAGTTAGCATATCATATCGTCAACTGATTTTTGAAAGAATTTTCAAGAAAAGCGCGTTTCCCGGCAAAACAGCCTTTGATGGCTTAAGCGGCAAAGAGTTCCGTGAACACACGATGTCAAAACGATGCCTTCGAAACCGGGACTTGGCGCTGGCCCGTGGCTGTGCCGGGAGGCGGTCAACCCGGTATCGGCAAAGTCAGTTCGATTTTCCGTATGCTCCTTCATTTTTAATGGAGCGAAATCGGATCACTACGTATTCCCGGGTTTCGTCCAAATGGAAGCCGGACTTTTGAATTTCTTTTGCAAGGCCCGGCATGTGGGCAGCGCCCCAGGGCACGATGATGTTCTCCGATTGCGGAAGCCGGGTGTGGATTTCTTCCAAGAGGCGCCGATTGCGATTCAAGAGGAGATCATCTATGAGATGCTGCTGAAGATCGGGAGTCTGGGGGTATTGCAGCAGCTTCAGCACAGAATCAGCCTTCAGACCTTTTGCGTGAATGAGCATGACCAGGTTGAGCAGGTCAATCGTGTTGGTTGCAAACTGATCAACATCCACATCAGCCCGCACCATTTCGCCCCGGGTTGGGTTAAATGCCTCATGTTGCTCGGCCAGACGGAGAAATTTGGCCATTCGTTTGTAGGAGACGTTGTTCGTAATCAGATTCTTTTCGTCAGTTACTCCTTCCATTAGAATGATCGAGTTGGTCGGAAATGATTGCGAAACTTCCTGGTAGAAGTTCGAGTCGGCGATGTGCGACATCGGAATCAACTGGATCGTTTTGCTGTCGTTGCGAATGTATTTTCTCGCCTGAACCGTCAGGCCGCCCGGGCGCAACGCCACGAAACCTTCGCTGAAATGATCCACTGCCAGGGCAGCGCAAACGACGAGATAAACAATTACCGCGGGCAGCAACACGAAAACGTTCGCCAGCAGGAACACGGACAGATTCCGCCAGCTAAAACGCCGGACTGCAAGCTGGTCCTCTGCCACCAGCAGCCAGCGGAGCTTGAATCCGCCCTCCGCCCAATAGAGGATGCTCAGGCCGAGGATGACCTGGCAGAACGAGATTCCCCACACGACCTGCTGAATCCGACCGAAACAATAAATCGCAAATGGAACCGGAGCCAGTGGAGCAAGAAGGATGAAAAGTGCAAGTGGGAGAAACAGGCGTTTGGGAATCATCGGAGTCAGTCCCATCAGGAAATAGATCACGATGACGAGGAGCATGGCGAAAAGGCCCACAGGCACACGAATCATCGTGAGAAGGTGAAGATTAAAAAAGAGAATCAAAGAGTCATCGACGAGGGAAACGACGGCATCGGCTAAAAACAGTCCGAGGCACAGGCTCAAGAGGATGGCGAGCAGATTTCGAACAGACACGGATTTGCGATTTGCCTGTGGTGGCAGCGGGGGAGGAGAGGCGGCAATCAATGGAGGCGGAACACCGATTACCGGCGGTTCAGAAGCTGACAACGGCGGGGGCACACTTCCAGCCTGGGGATTGTTCTCGAACGGCGGAATCTTTGGGTCTGTTTGCACTATAGTTAATTGTGGGCTGAAATTGGCCACAATCCAGTGAATTTCCCAGTGAAAGTGGACGTGGTGCGCATCTTGACACTGCTACCGGTGTCCGGCGGATGGGGGTATGGAGTCCCGGCTTCAGCCGGCAAGGCATTGACAATTTCAAGCGGGTGAAAATTTTTTATGCTCCCTTCCTTTCGTGCGCCGCGCCGCCTGAAGGCGGGACTCCCAACTCCCTGCGGAACGAGCACGGCACAGCCCCGGAAGCTTTCGAGGCACTCCGACGGTGGCAGTGTCAAGATGCGCCCGTGGACGTGACAAAAGGAAAGTTTTGCTTGATCAAGAAATGCCAGTGACACGGCTGGCTCATGAAGACCCCACAGTTCCTTGTTGTGGTCGGTTCGGACGCGCAGCAGCGCGTCCCTACCGCATTGGAGCCGGTAGGGACGACCTGCCGGTCGTCCGGGTGCCCCCCGGAAGGCTTCATGAGCCAGCCGTACTACAACCACGCAAGTCTTTGTTTTCCTGACAAGAAAATGGCTGCAAAAGAACGCAAGGAACCCAGCGCGGCATCCCCCATGCGCTGACGCGCATGGGGGATGCCGCGCTGTGTACCAGTGATGTCCAGAAGCAGGAAATGTTGACTTCTCCAGGGTGGCTTTTACGATTCTGGTTTGAAAGCAACTTTAATCACCCCCATGTGCGCCGGCAAAATGCTGATCTTGTTCTTGTTGGCCGGCACGGTTTGCAGCGGCGCGGAGAAGCGCGTCGTCACCGCCGACTGGAATCAAATCAAAGGCCCAACCACGCAACTGTTTCACGAATGCATCGGCGCCGGGCGCGCGAATGAAGGGCTGCGCGCTGACTGGCAGCGTCAGTTGCAACTGTGCCAGGAGGAAATCGGGTTCCGGCAAATCCGTTTTCACGGCCTGCTCTCGGACGACATGGGGGTTTATGGCGAAGGGCGCGACGGTCAGCCGCGCCACAATTGGCAATACATTGACCAGCTTTATGATGCGCTGCTTGCGCTGAAAATTCGTCCGTTTGTCGAATTGAGTTTCATGCCATCCGCCCTCGCCAGCGGCCCCAAAAAAATCTTCTGGTGGCAGGCCAACGTCACCCCGCCCAAGTCCTACGAAAAATGGGACGGCCTCATCCACGACCTTGTGGCGCATTGGACGGAACGCTACGGCGCGGCGGAGGTGGCGAAATGGAATTTTGAAATCTGGAACGAACCGAACTATCCCGGCTTCTGGGGGCCGCGGAATCCGCAGCGCGCCCATGAGGAATACTTCGAGCTTTATGCCCACACCGCCACCGCCGTCAAAAGCGTGAAGGCAAATTACCTCGTCGGCGGCCCGGCTGGCGCGGGGCCGGATTGGGTGAAATCGTTTCTCGAATTCTGTGCCGCCAGCAATATGCCGCTGGACTTTGTCAGCTACCACGGCTACGGACTCGGCGGCGGCCCCAGCGGATTGGATGCCGATGGCCAGGCGCTTTTGTATTTGAGCGATGATTTGCTTGCGCCCGCCCACACGGCTGTGAGCCAGCGCGCGGTCATTGACGCCGGCGCAAAACCACACCTGCCGATTCACGTCACCGAATGGAGCACGTCCTACTCGCCGCGCGACCCGGTGCATGACGCGTATTTTTCCGCGCCCTACATTCTGGAACAGTTCAAAGGCGCCGAACAGGGCGTCGCCTCTTTTTCCTACTGGGTTTTCACCGACATCTTTGAAGAGAACGGCCCGCCGATGACGCCGTTTCATGGCGGCTTCGGCCTGCTGAATTTTTCCGGCATCAAAAAGCCCGCCTACTTTGCCTTCCGATTTTTGAACCAGCTCGGAAAAACTGAATTGAAAAACTCCGACGCGCGCTCGTGGGTTTGCCGCGATGAAAAGGGCGGCGCGCAAATCCTCCTGTGGGATTTGACGCATCCGACCGGCGGAAGAATTGCCGACCAGGTTTATTTCCGCCAGCCGCATCCGGCGGCGGACAAAGGAGCGGTTGCAATCAAACTGACCGGCGTGCCGCCCGGAAAATATGAGTTGCAGCAATGGCGCACCGGCTACCGCCACAACGACGCCTGGACCGCGTATCTCGAAATGGGCGCGCCGCCGCAACTGACCCGCGCGCAGGAAGGAATTCTGCGCGAGGCCAGCCGGGGCGAACCGGAATCAAGCCGCCAAATTAAAATCAATTCCACCGGCAAGTTCACCGATACTCTGACGCTGCGGGAGAACGATGTCGTCCTTTTGAAGATTTTCCCGATTCACCATTAAAAGAACGGGTTGTGCGCTTTTTCCTCCGCCACGGTGGTCATCGGGCCGTGGCCCGGGCAGAGCAGGGTTTCGTCCGGCAGGGAGAAGATTTGCTCGCGAACCTTTTGCCGGGCCAGGTCCCAGGATTGGTTGCCTCTGCCGATCGAGCCGGCGAAAATCGCGTCGCCCACAATGGCCACGTGCGGCGCGTCTTCGGGCCAGGTGCCAATGATGTAGGTCACGCCTTCCTCGGCGTGGCCCGGTGTGTCGCGATTGGTGATGCGCAGGCTGCCCAGGTGCAGGAAGTCGTTGGCGCGATTGCGATGCTGCGGCGGCGCGTGGCGCGAATTGGAATGCAGATGCAGCTTCGGAAATTTTTCCCGGATCGCTTCCATCCCCGCGACGTGGTCCTCATGCAAATGCGTCAGGAAAAGATGGCGCAACGACAACCCGTTTTCCCCGATCAATTTAAGTATCGGGGCGGCGTCCCATCCTGTGTCAAACAAAGCCGCCTCGCGCGATCCTTCATCCCAGACCAGATAGCAATGCACCTCCATGCCGTTGGCCTGGGTTGTGATTTGCCGGAGTTCGCGCCACAAGGAAAGGTCCGGCGTCGCCGGCAGCCAGCCTTTGGCGATGCCTTCCAACTTCGCTCCGTTCAAGCTCAGCGTCGCGCCCAGCGCCGGAAAATGAATCTCCCCCGCGCACCGGCCTGTTTCTTCGAGCGCGCTGTAGGCTGGTTCCGTCAAGCCCGCCGCCTGAGCGGCCACGGAGGCTGAGATGCCTTTTGCCTGCCGCCCTTTGCGGAGGATGTCGCCCAAATGATCTTCCAAATGCATGGAGCTGATACTAACAAGGAACTACGGCGCTGGAAATGACTAATGACGGGGAAAATGTCTAATGACGAAATCCTAATGACCAATCAATGCTCAAATGACCCAATGACGAAAAAGGGACACCGGGCATCGCCCCGCTTTTGGCGAGATTCGTCATTGGGACTTCGTCATTATTTCGTCATTCGTGCTTTGTCATTCGTCATTTTCCAATGTCATTTTCCGAATGCTTCTGCGGTCTGCCCCGCCAATTGCTGCAAATACCGGGCGGCTTTCGACTGCGCACCCTCCAGATCGGCAATGTCCGTCAGCGCCCGCGTTTGCGCGAACCATCGGCGCGCGCGCGCCGGTTCCAGGACAATCCCCGCCAAGGCCAGACACGGCACACTCAATTTGAGGCAGCGCCGCGCAATTTGACCCACGCCTTTGCCCATGTAAGTCTGGCTGTCCATCCGGCCTTCCCCGGTGATGACCAGATCGGCCCGGGCAATTCGATCATCCAACCTCGCGCAACGGGCGAAAACTTCAAAGCCGGATTCCATCCTGGCTCCCGCAAAGGCCATCAGCCCGTAACCCAATCCGCCCGCCGCGCCCGCGCCCGCGGTCTTCGCGCCAGCGATTCCATGCTGCTCCGTCAACACCGATGCCAGCCGGGCGAGGCATTTTTCCGCCAGCTCAAAATCCTGCGGTCGCAGCCCTTTTTGCGGGCCATAAATTCTCGAACAACCCTTTGGCCCCAGCAGGGGATTGGCGACATCCACCGCGACCGTAACGTTCCATGGCAAGGCGCGGGCCGGCGGGCGCGCGTCCGCCAACTCACGCAAGCGCCACCATTCCTCCAGCTCCTCCCGATTTTTGTTGAAGAACCTCCAGCCCAACGCCCGCGCCATGCCAAAACCGGCATCGTGCGTCGCGCTGCCGCCAAGGCCAACAATGGCGCTGGTTGCGCCCGACTTCGCCGCCGCCCGCATCACTCCTCCCAGCCCGAAGCTGTCCAACTGGAACGGATGAAACTTCTTCTTCGGCAGCATGGCCAGGCCGATGATTCCGGCCGAGTCAATAAGGGCCGTTTTGCCGGTGTCATCCCGCCACCACAGCCCGCGCAACGGCCGGTGCGCCGCATCGACGGTGCGGGTGTGTTTCCGCCGCGCCCCCATCAACTCACCCAGCACCGCGCCGAAACCGTCGCCGCCGTCGCTCATGGGCAGCGTTGCCACGCGGTCACCGGGCCGCGCCTTGCTCCAGCCCGCCGCAATGGCCTCGGCGGCGGCATGGGCGGTCAGGCTGCCCTTGAATTTATCGGGAACGATCAGAATGCGCGGCGGCATGGCGCCAGTTCTACTCAGAGGAATGACGAATGTCCAAGCACGAATGACCAATCAATTATCGAAAATGACGAATGTCTAAGAGCGTGTTTTGAAATTCGGTTTGGAGTCCCGCCTTTAGGCGGCACGGTGCCGAAACCGCCTGAAGGCGGGACTCCAAACCCTGAAGCTCATTTCCAAACTGGCTTTTCAAAACACGCTCTAAGCACCAATGACCAATGAATGACGAAGCACCAATGACGAAGTTTCCAAGTTGCGTCATTTGGTCATTTGGGAATTGACCCCGAAAGCTTTCGGGGTTGATTGGTCATTGGGATTTCGTCATTAGGCATTTTCCCCATTGATTGGTCATTAGACATTTTCCCCCGTCAGTTTGCTCTTTTTTTCCGCGCCCGTTGCGGTTAAAAAGAGCGCGATGCACCTCCGTCGCCTCCTGCTATTGCTGGTTTTGGCGCTGGCCGCGTATTTGGGCTATAACTATTGGCGCGAGCACCGTTTCGATGCGGAGATCGCGGCGGCGGCCAGTCGTTATCAGACGGAACCGGCGCTGGTCAAGGCCGTCATCTGGCAGGAGAGTTGGTTCAATCCAAACGCTCGTGGCAGAGCCGGGGAGTTGGGCCTGATGCAAGTCCGCGAAGCCGCCGCCCTGGAATGGGCCTCGGCCGAACATATCGCGGGGTTCGAACACGCGGCCTGCCTGAATCCGGCCACCAACACGCTCGCCGGGACCTGGTATTTGAAGAAAACAATGCTGCGCTACAGAGAGGCCGACAACCCTCTGCCCTACGCTTTGGCCGACTATAACGCCGGTCGGGGCAATGTGCTCAAATGGCGAACCGGCAGCGCGACGACCAACAGCGCGGCATTCATGGACCAGATTGGATTTCCCGGCACAAAAGCTTATGTGCAGTCCGTCCTGAAGCGCTACGAGCATTACCGGTGAATGCCCCGCTTTTAGCAGTCCAGCCAATAATTACTTGCTTCCGAGGACCCCTTCACGATTCGCAATTGACGCGCCATGATCCCAATCCCGCTCCGGCCCGATTGCATCCGCAAGCCCTAAAATGGGCAAAGCTATGGTACGAACCCTTTGAAAGGGTCAGTCCTCGGAATCGAGTATTTTGCATTCTTCACTGTTCTTTCTCGCTTGTTTGAGCCAGCGCCAATTCATTTGTTTCACATTTATTACCGTTATCTTACATCCCCCGCTTCCAGCCGTCAATCCGATAAATCCTTGATTCCGAGGACTGACCCTTTCATTGACTGAAACGTATGCAGCTCCGTAAAGCCAGCAAGGATTGTCAATTGTTAGAACTGACCCCTTCACGGAAGGATTTTGTCACCTGGTGCGACTGGGTGAAAACCACGGCAGCCAAAGACGGCCACGATCTGCTGCAACCCATGGTCGGCGCGGCCGAAATGGTGGAACGCCACCTCAAGGGCATTCTGGCCCATTGGAAAAGAGGGCTGACCACCGCCTTCATGGAAGGCTTGAACAGTCTCTTTTCAGCCACCAAACGAAAAGCGCGGGGCTATCGAACCACCAAGAACCTGCTCACCATGCTCTATTTCGTGGCGGGCAAACTCCAAGTTCCATGCTACTGATCCACTGAAAATGTCGAGGAACCCATTTAATCTTCTCCAGGCTTGATTCGCAATTGCCGCGCCATGTTCCCAATCCTCCTCCGACTCGATTGCATCCGCAAGCCTGCAAATGGGCGAAACGACGGTTTGCCGTCTTTCAGTCAGACTGCCAGTCGGAGCGCCGCAACTTGGCAATTGTCAACTGCAAATAATTGCCGCTTATGCAAGTGCCTTGCCGACAACTTGTTGTGACTTTGCAAAATGCCGAAAATTTCACTGTTTTTTCCGCCCGCCGTCGCCAAAGGCTATGGCGCGTCAAGGGCCGATTTTCTTGAGAAATTCAGAACCCCCTTTCAAACTGAAAACACTTGCTCGAAACCGGACTCGCGCCCAAAACCGGAAGTCGCCTCAATCCGGGGTGATGGCGCGCATGGACTGTTCGAGTCTGGATCGTAATTGTTCGCGGTCGGCTTCGGTGGCGTCGCGCGGAACCCAAACAGGGTCGTTGTCGTACGATTCGCATCTGGCAAAGGGCAGGGGAATTTGGAAGCGGTCCCAACTGGGCAGGCGGATTTTCCAGCGGGCAAAGCTGGAGATCGGAATGATTGGACGGCCTGAGACTTGCGCCAAAAAAATGATGCCTTCCTGAATTTGATGGGACGGCCCGCGCGGTCCATCCGGGGTGATGGCGATGCTGTAACCCTTGCGCAGCCAGCGGGTCGCTTCCAAGAGCGCTTGCGGGCCCCGGCGGCTGGTTGATCCCCGGATCGATTCCATGCCGAATTTGGCCAGCACAGCCGCCAGGAATGCGCCGTCGCCGCTGGCGCTGACCATGGTGACGAGGCCCTTTTCGTGCCATTTCTCCGCGACATGATCGTCGTAAGCCGCCACGGCCAGCACCAGGTGATTATGCCAGATGCAGAAGATGACCGGGGCCTGTGCCCGGGAATTGTCCGCGGTGTCCTTCCAGGTGCGGCGCCAGGTTTTGATGAGAAACCAAAAAAGCAGCGCGACGGCGGAGGCCATAATCCGGCGATGCCAGGGAAGGCGCCGGGGGATGACAACGCCTGATGTCTTGGGCGCGGGAACGGCCATCACGCTCCTTTTTTCAAACTGGCGCGGACCAACTCTTCAACGCCGGCGGCCGGACCCAATGCAGCCTGGGCCGCGCGGACCGATTCGTGCGCCTCAGCCGGCTTGTAGCCCAGGGCCATCAGGGCAAGCGTGGCGTCATTGATTTTTTGTTCGTCAGCCGAAAGGGCGCGTTGCGCGCTGGCGGCTTCCAGGGCGCCTCCGCGTCCGATTCTGTCCTTCAGTTCGATCACGATGCGTTCGGCGGTTTTTTTGCCAACACCGGAAACTTGCGACAGCATTTTAACGTCACCGCTGGCGACGGCGCCGCGGAAGGCCGTGACATTGATGCCGCTGAGGATATTGAGGGCGATCTTGGGGCCGATGCCGCTGACGGTGTTGACGAGCAGGCGAAACATTTCGCGCTCGGCCGCGGTGACAAAGCCGTAGAGCACATGGGCGTCTTCGCGCACCACGAGGTGAGTCAGGAGCCTTACCGGCTGGCCGGGAAGGGGCAGTTTATCGAAGGAAGAAAGGGGAATCAACACCTCGTAGCCGACGCCGTTGACCTCGACAATGGCCAGGGTGGGCAGCGCTTCAATCAATTTGCCGTTCAGAAAAGTTATCAAAGGTCTTAACCAGGCGGCCAGGCCAGTTTGCGTCCGCCCAAAATATGGCAATGCAGATGCGGCACGGATTCGCCCGCATCGGGGCCATTGTTAATGACAAGGCGCCAGCCGCTTTTCTTCAAGCTGGCTTTTTCCGCGACCTCGGCGGCTTTGAGGAGCAGATGGCCCAAAATGCCGGCATCCTCCGGCCCGGCCCCGGACAGGCGCGGGATATTTTTCCTGGGAACAATCAGGAGATGGACCGGGGCCTTGGGGTTGTTATCCCGAAAGGCCACGACCTGATCGTCTTCGTACACGATATCCGCGGGAATTTCGCGCGCGACGATTTTCTCGAAGACATTTGCGCTCATAACACCACCAGGGCGCAGGATTGGCTGGCGCGCTCCGTCTGCCAGCAATTTCGCAAATAGTCCACGATCTGGTCGTTCAAGTTCTGGCAACGGCGGGTCCATCGCTCCGCTCCAGTCAATTGCTTGACACAGCCGCGCAAACCGTGAAAGCGCAAGACGCGGGGCGATTGCCCCATCTTGTTTCTCAGTTCTTCGCGCAGGTGGGGGAAAAAGAGCAGTTCAAACCCCTTGCCGGCGGCGCCGGCCAGATCTTGCAGGTTTGAGTCCAGCACGCGCTTTTCCACGGCGGGGGCGCGGCCGGGTTCGCTGTCGGCATAGACGCTCAACCCGAATACGCGCAGCGCCTTTTCCAGCGCGATGGCGAATTCGCCGGCGGACACAAAATCCCGGCGCAGCTCGTGTTTGAAATAGTGCAGGACGGCGGCGGAAGCGTTGTGGATAATCGCGGGATCGATCCAGGCGGCTCCTTCACCCATCAGTTCCAGGGTGGCCCATTCGGCCGAACAGGGAATCTGCTCGCCGTCGCTGGTTTGAAAAATCAAGCAGTCAGGTTTGAGTTGAATCATGATTGGACTCCAGTTTGTTGACTTCACTGACAAACTCGGTGGCTTCCTCGAATCGCCGGTACACGCTGGCAAAACGGACGTAGGCCACTTTGTCAATCTGGCGCAACGCTTCCATGACGCGTTCGCCAATGGCCATTCCCGGGACTTCGCGATCGTATTTGTCAATGATTTCGTCCATGATTGTTTCGACCAAATCTTCGATGGCCTTGGGGCTGATGGGACGTTTTTGGCAGGCTTTCTTCAGGCCGGAGAGCAGTTTTTCCCTGGAGAATTCCTCGCGGCGGCCATCGCGCTTTACGACCATCAAGCCCTCATTTTCAATTTCTTCATAGGTGGTGAAGCGGTGATTGCATTGCAAACACTGGCGTCGGCGGCGAATAGTCGAGCCTTCGCGGGAAGCCCGTGAATCGATGACCTTGTCATCCTGATTGCCGCACTTTGGACAGCGCATAAAATTCGAACAAACCACTACTTAAAGTGGCAGACGATTAGTTAACAACAAAGGGTTGTGGCGTCAAGTGGGTTTTTAAGGAAATTTTTGAGGGGGTGTGGGACAACAATCTCTCCAATCCTGAGGCTTGGGCTTTTTAAAGGGCGCGCCGTTCCATTGAAATCAAACGTCTTGAAAGATTTTCTAAAGTATTGCCCGATCTCTGGCGATAGGAAGGTGGCACTCGCAAATAACATTGCGAGCCGCTTTCTCGGATACCGGCGAGGCGTGTGTGAAGAGTTCCAGCCAGAGCGAGGAAGGCATCCTGTTTAAAGGCTATGCAAGCGTTGGATAACTACATCAACGAGATAAAAACATTGCCCCCCGCCCCGCGGGTCCTCTCGCA
Source organism: uncultured Verrucomicrobiae bacterium (assembly GCA_963813995.1). GTDB lineage: Bacteria > Verrucomicrobiota > Verrucomicrobiia > Limisphaerales > Palsa-1400 > DASRLE01. The sequence continues at coordinate 160,173 of CAWFAZ010000051.1, forward strand.
ATTGCTGGTGCTTTTGAACGAGGAGGAGGCCCACGCCGGCCAAATCGTCGAGCTTATTGCGTTTGATCCGGCCCTGACGGCCAAGGTTCTGCAACGTTGCAACAACGCCGCTTCCGGCCTGGGCGGCTCCGTCTCCGATCTCAACGAAGCCGTCACGCTAGTGGGTTTCAACGCCATTTACCGGCTGGTGGCGATGGTCACCGGCGAAGCTCTCCTGGGCTCGGAGCAGAAGGGCTACGGGATCGCCGCGGGCGAATTGTGGGAGCATTCGGTCATGACCGCCGTGGCCGCCAAAGTGATGGCCTCGAAACTGGGCGGCGGGGAGAATCTGGCGTTTACGGCGGCGCTGCTGCATGACATCGGCAAACTGGTGCTGGGCGCGTTTCTGGAGAGTTCCGAGCAACCGGTGTTCCGGCAAACAGGGCCGTCGGGCCTTTCCTTCCTTGAAGCCGAGAAGGCGGTACTTGGTGTGGAGCATGCGGAAGTCGGCGGACGGGTGCTGGAGGAATGGAATTTCCCGGAGCATTTGGTCAGCGCCGTCCGGCATCATCACAACCCGGCCCAAGCCCGTCCGCATGAGCAGTTGGCCGCCTATGTTCATCTGGGAGACATCATCGCCTACTGTCTTGGACAGGCCCGGAGGTATGAATCTTTCGCGGCGCGGACCCGGGCCGAGGCGCTGCAAATCCTGGAAATCAGCCCGAAGGAAATGGACACATTGATTCTCGAAACAGACGCCGCTTTGAAACAATGCAGCGGGCTTATCCGGACAACATCGTGAGCCTCAAAATCCTTACCATAGATGATAGTGAGATTATTCGTCTCATTGTGGCGAAGGCTTTCAAACTATTCGACTGCATTGTGCTCGAGGCGGACACCGGCGCCGTCGGCCTGGCCGTGGCCGGCCGCGAAAAACCAGACGTCATCCTGCTGGACTATAAAATGCCCGTCATGGACGGGTTTGAGGCGCTGACGCGGCTGCGTGCCGACCCTGACCTGAAAACCACGCCGGTGATCATGCTGACGACGGAAGCGGGACGCGACACAGTGATCAGAATCGCACAGCTCGGCGTGCGCGATTACCTGATCAAGCCATTTAAGGGCGAACTGCTCGTCGAGCGGGTCGGCCGTGTGGTGGACCTCAAGCCCAGAACCGCCGCCGCGAAAAAAAGCAAACGGTTCGACGACCCAATCGGCATCCTGGTGGTGGATGACAAACCCGCCATCGCCGCCCAGGTTCGCGCCGGACTGGCCGATACGCCGTGGAAGGTGACGAGCGCCGACCAACCCAGCCAGGCGCTCGACCGTTGCCTGGAGAATGGCGTGGATATGGTGTTGGCCAGCTTGTCGCTGCCCAATGACGGAGCTTCCATGCTCTTTCAAAACTTGCGCATTTATGCCAATACGGCCTCCATCCCGGTGCTGGGGATGAGCGTGCGCACCGCCGCCGCCGAGCAGGCGCGCGCCCAACAGACCGGCTTTGCCGGCGTGATCACCAAACCGATCGACCCCGCTGAACTCAAGGCCAAAGTGAGCCGCATTCTCGGCTTGGAAACATGGTACAGATACTTCCAGCAACGGGACGGCGCCCTGATACTGATACTGCCGAAGGATTTCCATCCGGGCGTGGCGCAGGAAGTCTCGGCTCGTCTGGAGAGCCAATTGGCCAACACCGTCGATGCGGGCGGGGACAAGCTCATCGTTGATCTCAATTCGGTGGAAACCGCCAGTTTGCCCATCGTTGAATTGGTGGTCTCCGCCATTCAGGCGGCCAGCAAGTTGTCGCTGCGTTGCGCGGTCGTGGGTACGGAAGCAATCAACAACCAGTGCCGCAGTCTTGCGAAAACCCAGCCCTGGTTGTTAGCCGGCACTTTTGAACAGGCCATGGCCCTTTTGAAGTAATTTTGAAATGAATATGGAATCCACCTTTAAAGCCGAACTCGAAGCCTCGGCCGAGTTCGCCAAGTTGACGAAAATACAAAAGCTGGCGGCCTTTCTCCTGATGTTATCGCCGGAAAATGCGGCGCACCTCATGAAGTCCCTCGATGAACAGGACTTGGAGGAGGTATCGTCGGAAATGGTCAAGCTGGGCACAGTGAGCCAGGAGTTGCAGCAGGAGGTGTTGCGCGAGTTTTCCGGCGTCGCGGTGGAAGCCGCCACAGCCGTTAACGGCGGCATGGACTGCGCCAAAGATCTGCTCGAAAAATCGGTTGGCTTGTTCCGCGCTTCCGATATCATCGGCCGCGTCTCCCCGCACCGCGAGCTGGCGGGAGCGATGCAGCAAATTGTGGAGATGGACGCCCGCCACATTTTCAGCCTGGTCTCCCATGAGCAACTGCAAACCATCGTCCTGGTGACCAGTTACCTGAGCCAGGAAAAAGCCGTGCAGCTTTTGGCGATGTTCTCCCAGGAACTTCGCGAGCAAATCATCGAACGACTGGCCACCATGGTGCCGATTTCGGTGCAAGTGGTGGAAAATGTGGCCCAGGGACTGCAGAGCAAGTTTGGCAACAACCGCGCCCGATCCTTCAACCAGACGGGCGGAGTGCGGGTGGCCGCCCAAATGCTCAACTGCCTGCCGCAAAACATGAGCAAATCAATTCTTACGTCCCTCTCCGAACACAACGCTGAATTGGGGGAAGCCATCCTTAAAAAAATGTTCACTTTCGAGGAACTGGACCGGCTGGACACCCGGACGCTTCAGGTCATCCTGCAGGACGTGGATATGCGCTTGCTGGCCGTCGCGCTCAAGACCGCAAGCGAGAATCTCAAGAAAGCTTTGCTCTCCTGCATCTCCAAAAGGGCGGCCGAGAATATCTGGCCGTCGCGCTCAAGACCGCAAGCGAGAATCTCAAGAAAGCTTTGCTCTCCTGCATCTCCAAAAGGGCGGCCGAGAATATCCTCGAAGAGATCAGTTTTATGGGACCTCTCAAGCTTAGCGAAATTGACGCCGCCAGATCGAAAATCCTCGAAACCGTCCGGCGACTGGAGGCGGATGGCGAGATCAACCTTGACGAACTGCGTCGGAAACCACGCCATTCCTGATTCCACTGCAAAACTCGTATGAACCCATCCCCCACTTTATCCGAATTGGACTCGTCCCCTTCCGGCTCCGCGTCCAAGGAAGTCATTTCACAATCGGAAGTTGAGCAACTCCTCGCGCAAGTGGGGAGCGCGGCCCCGCCAGCCCCGGGCGCCGACCCGCAGGCCCTCATCAACCCGGCCGGGCGCGAAATTATACGGCGGCATGACTTCCCCAAACTTTCCCCCTTTTCCCCGGCGGAATTGCGCCCGCTGCGGATGCGGCACGAGGATTTCATTAGTGCGCTGGCCACCCGCCTTTCGATCCATCTGGGCCTCGAAGTGAGTCTGCAGATGTCGAGGCTGGAGGCGTTGCCGTTCCAGAAATTTGCCGACGGCCTGTCCAACCCCACCTATCTCACGATGCTGAAACTGCCACCCCTGGCGGGGATTTGCCTGCTGGACATTCCGCCGCGGCTGGGCTTGTGCATTGTTGACAGGGAATTGGGCGGGCCGGGCCGGGCGGCGGAGGAGACGCGCCAGATCGGCAAGATTGAGGCGCGCCTGCTTTCCCCGGTTGTCGGCCTGATCGTCAACGAATGGTGCGGCATCTGGAAAGACCTCATGGAAATCCAACCGGCGGTGCTGGGGAACGAGAGCAACAGCCGCTATCTCCACACTTCCACCCCGGAAAACAGCATGCTCGTGGCAGGGATGGAAACGCGCATGGCGGAAACGGTCGAACAAATTCAACTTGCCTTTCCCCACCCCATGCTCGAACCTCTGACTCTCAAGCTCAACACCGGGGCCAACGGCGGCGGAAAGCCGGACGCGGCCGCCAAGACCGCGCCCGCCAAATGGAATTCTTTATTTGACGAACTCCGGATCGAGGTGAAGGCGGAGCTGCCGGAAATCCAGCTTCCCGCCGGGCAAGTGGCCGGGTTGAAGCCCGGCGACGTTTTGAGCCTCCCGCCGGAATACATGAACGAGGTGCGATTGCGCCTCGCCAACCACCCGGGATTCATCGGGACTCTGGGCACCAGCAACCAGCGCCGCGCCGTAAAAATCGATAAATGCCTGAAGAATTAACACCGTTCCATTCCAGAGCGGCAGCGTTGCCTCACCGGCTTCACTTCGCTGAAATGGTCTTGCTGTTCGGTTTGATTCTGCCATAGTAAAACACGGTCGTACTGTATGGTGAAAATGTGTCGGAATCCTTTGCAGCGCCTGGGTTACTGCCTGGATATGTCGTAACATTATGATTAGAACATATTATTTACGTAGCAAATAAGTATTAGTTATCATTATAGTGTAAATGCATCGGGTTTCTTTACACTGTGCCGGGGTTTTGCCTGGATATGTCGTAACATTCTGATTGGAAACAACTTCGGATTCGATCTGGGCTTATTAATTTGCATCACAATATAAATTTGTCGGAAACCCTTACAGTTTTAGATCGTTGGCAGTCGGAGGCGATGGTTGGTCTGTGTTTGCAAGCTGTTTATTGGCAAGGTCTTACAACGAGTGCTGAATTAAGTGGCATAAACGGCACTTGGATTGCTCGTGGTAAATAGACACGCTTTTAGATGCGCTTTAAAAGATTCCCTAAATAGCATGATCGCTTGTGCCTCGATCAACGAGACACGCCAACTGCCCGTTTTGAAAATGGGTGGAGAGCGTGAATTGGTCGTTTTTGCGTCCGCCCTTCCTCATATTCCTTCCGCCACTAACGCTATGAGACTATCGCCATGAGACTAAAAATCAGCTTGATTATGGTTTCTTTGTTGATGGCTGCGGCGTCGGCGAGAGCAAACAGTTACACTTGGATCAACCTCAACGGCGGCAATTGGGGCATGGCTGGCAACTGGTCTCCGAACGGCGTCCCTGGCGGCGGCGACAGCGCGGCAATCACGACTACCGGGAACTACACGGTGACGGTTAACAATAATCAGTCGATCGGGACGCTCACGCTGGGGGCATCGAGCGGGGATGGGACGGTGCAGACGTTGAACATATCCTCCGGCACGTTCACGGTGAACAACACCAGTTCCGGGACTGCCCAGGGGACAGTCAACCTGAGCGGCACGCTGGCTGGCGCGGGCAGCCTTGCACTGGCTGGCGCGTTCAATTTCAACGGCGGCACGATTCTTAATCCGGCGGGCGTGTTTGCCAACGGCACGCTGATCATCACCAACAATCCGGGGATCGGGCAATACACCTATACGCCAGGCTTGGTTTACGGGCTGCTGGTCAATGGAGGGACGGCGACGTGGGATACGGGCAATTTGAATCTGAACGGCGCCGGGGTGTTTTCCAACGCGCCGGGCGGGACGCTTAATTGGAACGTGGGCAGCACACTGGTCAATAATTACGCGGACAACCTGTTCGCCAACGCGGGGCAGATCAATGTGACCGCAGGCAACGGCACGGCGAGCATGAATCCGGTGTTCAATAACAGCGGCACCGGGACGGTGAGCATCATTTCGGGCACATTGTCGTTAAACAGCGGCGGGACGGACAGCGACAGCGGCGGCGGGTTCATCATCTCATCGGGTACGACGCTCAATATTGGGGGGGGCACCTACACGTTCAATGCCGGCTCGACGATCACCGGCGCGGGCAACGTAAGCATGACCGGCGGGACGGCTAATTTCAACGGCACGCTCAACGTGACCGGGAACTACACGATCAACAACAGCACGGCCAACTTCAACGGGGCCTATAGTCTTGGCAACACCACGGCGCTGGCAATTGGGGGCACGGCCAATTTTAGCGGCTCTGGCACAGCGACTGTGGCGAGCCTGAACCTGACCGGGACGCTGGGAGGCAACAATCCCGTCAATGTAAACGGGGCGATGACGTTCAACGGCGGCATGATTCTTAATCCGGCGGGCGTGTTTGCCAACGGCACGCTTTTGATCACGGGCAATCCGGCGATCGGGCAGTACACTTATACGCTAGGTTCTGGTGTACGGGTTGCTGGTGAACAACGGGGTGGCGACGTGGAATACGGGCAATCTGACACTCAACGGCGCCGGGGTGTTGTCGAACAGCGCCAGCGGGATTTTCAATTGGAACACAGGCAGCACGCTGGTCAATAATTACGCGGACAACCTGTTCGCCAACGCAGGGAAGATCAATGTGACGGTGGGCAGCGGCAACACGGCGAATCTAAACGCCCAGTTCAACAACAGCGGCGGAGGGACGGTGACCATCAATTCGGGCACGTTGTCGCTCAACGGCGGCGGGACGGACAGCGATAGCGGCAGCCCTGCGGGATTCAATATTCCGGCTGGATCGACGTTGAACTTTGGGGGAGGGACTTACACTTTCAATTCCGGATCGCTGATCACGGGCGCGGGCAATGTGAGCATGACCGGCGGGACGGCCAACTTCAACGGCACGCTCAATGTGACCGGGAATTACCCGATCAACAACGGCACGGCCAACTTCAACGGGGCCTACACCATCGGTGGCTCCAGCGCGATGACCGTGTCGTCGGCCACGGTCAATTTCAACGGAGGCGGGACGGCGGCGTTGGGGAGTTTGACCCTGAATTCATCCACGTTGGGTGGGACGAACGCAATGAGTGTGGCCGGGGCGATGACGTTCAACAGCAGCACGATTCTTAATCCGGCGGGCGTGTTCGCCAACGGCACGCTTTTGATCACGGGCAATCCGGCGATCGGGCAGTACACTTATACGCCAGGTCTGGTGTACGGGTTGCTGGTGAACAACGGGGTGGCGACGTGGAATACGGGTAATCTGACACTCAACGGCGCCGGGGTGTTATCCAACGCGCCAGGCGGAACGTTCAATTGGAATGTGGGCGGCACACTGGTCAATAATTACGCGGATAACCTGTTCGTCAACGCAGGGAAGATCAATGTGACGGTGGGCAGCGGCAACACAGCGAATCTGAACGCCCAGTTCAACAACATCGGGGCGGGGCTGGTCACAGTGAATTCGGGCACGTTGTCACTCAATGGCGGCGGGACGGACAGCGACAGCGGCGGCGGCTTCAATGTGTTATTGGGTGCGACATTGAACGTTGGCAACAGCTACACTTTCAATGCCAGTTCGACAATCAGCGGCCCTGGCAACGTGAACGTAAGCTCCGGGACGGGCAACTTCAACGGCACACTGAGTCTGACCGGGACCTACACGATCAACAACAGCACGGCCAACTTCAACGGGGCCGGGACGGCGGCGTTGGTGACCCTGACCCTGAACTCGGCGACGCTGACGGGGGCGACCCCGGTAAGTGTGAGTGGGGCGATGACGTTCAACAGCAGCACGATTCTTAATCCGGCGGGCGTGTTCGCCAACGGCACGCTTTTGATCACGGGCAATCCGGCGATCGGGCAGTACACTTATACGCCAGGTCTGGTGTACGGGTTGCTGGTGAACAACGGGGTGGCGACGTGGAATACGGGCAATCTGACACTCAACGGCGCCGGGGTGTTGTCGAACAGCGCCAGCGGGATTTTCAATTGGAACACAGGCAGCACACTGGTCAATAATTACGCGGACAACCTGTTCGTCAACGCAGGGAAGATCAATGTGACGGTGGGCAGCGGCAACACGGCAAATCTAAACGCCCAGTTCAACAACAGCGGCGGAGGGACGGTGACCATCAATTCGGGCACGTTGTCGCTCAACGGCGGCGGTGCGGACAGCGACAGCGGAGGCGGCTTCAATGTGTTGTTGGGCGGGACATTGAACCTTGGCAACACCTACACCTTTAACACCAGTTCGACAATCACCGGCGCTGGCAATGTGAGCATGACTGGCGGGACGGGTAACTTCAACGGCATACTGAGTCTGACCGGGACCTACACGATCAACAACAGCACGGCCAACTTCAACGGGGCCGGGACGGCGGCGTTGGTGAACCTGATCTTGAACTCGGCGACGCTGACGGGGGCGACCCCGGTAAGTGTGAGCGGAGCAATGACGTTCAACGCCAGCACGATTCTTAATCCGGCGGGCGTGTTCGCCAACGGCACACTGGTCATCACCAACAATCCGGCGATTGGGCAATATACATATACGCCAGGCTTGGTTTACGGGCTGCTGGTGAACAACGGGGTGGCGACGTGGAATACGGGCAATCTGACGCTCAACGGCGCCGGGGTGCTCTCCAACGCGCCGGGCGGGACGTTCAATTGGAACGCGGGCGGCACACTGGTCAATAATTATGCGGACAACCTGTTCGCCAACGCAGGACAGGTCAATGTGGCCGTCGGCAGCGGCACGGCCAGCTTGAATGCGCCGTTTGTGAGCAGCGGAACAGTGACGGTCAACAGTGGCGTGCTTGATCTGAATTCAAGCCATAATCTGACGGGCGGCACGCTGAATTTTGGCATCAACAGCCTGACCAGTTACGGGCAGATTTCTCTTTCCGGTGCCGCCGCCTTGACGGGCACGCTGAGCGCGACGCTGAACAACGGCTTTCTTCCCGCGATCGGCAATTCCTGGCAGTTGCTTTCTTACGGTTCGTTGAGCGGCAGTTTCACGAACACGAATCTGCCGCCAGTGGCGGTTTGGCAAACCGCCGCCGGAAGCACGGCGTTGACGATCAAGGTGACAAGCCTGGTGCCGGCGACGGTCTGGCCGACGCCAGCGCCCATTGTCTATGGGACCGCGCTGAGCGACGCCCAATTGGACGCCAGTTCAACGATCGCCGGCTCCTTCACCTACAACCCGCTGGCCGGGACAGTCATTCCATCCGGCAACCAAACGCTTTCGGCAACGTTTACGCCGAACGACCCCGTGCATTATTCACCGGCCACGCTGACCACGACGATCAACGTCCAGTTGGCGCCGCTGACGGTGACGGCCAACAGCCGGAGCAAAACCTACGGGCAGACAGTGACCTTTGCCGGGACGGAATTCACCAACAGCGTGCTGGTCGGCAGCGACTCGGTGACAAGCGTCACCCTGACCAGTGGCGGCTCGGCGGCCAACGCCAGCGTGAGCGGGTCGCCCTACAGCATCGTGCCGGGCGCGGCGGTTGGAAGCGGGCTGACCAACTATAACATCAGTTACGTCAACGGTTCGTTGAATGTGGGCAAAGCCACGCCGGTGATCACATGGGCCAATCCGTCAAGAATCATTTACCCCGCGGCGCTCACCGGAGCGCAACTCGACGCCACTGCCAACGTGCCCGGCTCGTTCGTCTATAATCCGACCAATGGAACCGTGCTTGCCGGCGGGAACGGACAGACACTTTCGACCACCTTTACGCCGACGGACACCACCGATTACAACACGACCAACGCGAGCGTGACGATCAACGTCGTCACCTGCGACATTGCGCCGTCGGGGTTGGTCAGTTGGTGGAAAGGGGATGGGAACACTTTCGACGTCATCGGCGGCAACACCGGGACTCTGGAAAACGGCGTGACCTACACTCCAGGCGAAGTCGGGCAGGCGTTCAACTTCACCGCCGGCCAGCAAATGGTGGTGGTCGGCAACCCTGCCAATCTCCAATTACAAAATTTCACCATTGAAGCCTGGGTCCAGCGCGCCAGCACGACGGCCGCTTCGAGCGACACGACCGCCGTCAACGGCAGCGCCGTATTGTTTGCCTATGGGCAGGGCGGCTACGGCCTTGGCATGTTTCCGAACGGCGGGCTATTCCTGACTCAGGTTGGAATCGGCTCGGTGACCACCACCGCAAGCGTGACGGACACCAATTGGCATCACGTAGCCGTTGCCGCCACCAACAGCGGGACGGTGGTGTTCTACACCGACGGCGTGGCGTCTCCAGCGGCCGGAAGTTACAATCCTGTTTACCAATTCACCACTGAGGCGGCCATTGGCGGCCGGGCCGACAATCTTAATGGCAACAACAACGATTCGTTCCTTGGCGCGATCGATGAAATGTCCGTTTACAACCGGGCGCTGGCGGAGGCGGAAATTGCCGCCATCTATAATGCTGGCCCTGGCGGAAAGTGCGTTCCTCTGGCGGCGATTACCTGGGCCAATCCGGCGGACATCGTTTACGGCGCCGCGCTCGGTGGCGCGCAACTCAATGCCACGGCCAATGTCGCCGGCGCGTTCAGCTACAATCCGCCCGCCGGGACCATCCTTCCGGCTGGCAACGGCCAAACGCTAACGAACGTCTTCACGCCCACGGACACGGCGGATTATCCCAATCCGGTCACGAACACGGTGACGATCAACGTTGATCCGGCGTCGTTGACGGTGACGGCCAACAGCGTCAGCAAGAACTACGGCCAAACGGTGGCGTTTGCCGGGACGGAATTCACCGCCAGCGCACTGGTCGGCAGCGACTCGGTGACAAGCGTCACCTTGACCAGCGCCGGCGCGGCGGCCAACGCGAGCGTGAGCGGGTCGCCGTATGGCATCGCGCCGGGCGCGGCGGTTGGGAACGGGTTGAGCAACTACAAGATCACCTACGTGGACGGTTCGTTGACGGTCAATCAGGAGTCCTTGACCATCACAGCCAGGAACCTCAGCAAAGGTTATGGGCAGGCGCTGACTTTCGCCGGGACGGAGTTTATCGCCACTGGCTTGCAGAACGGGGAAACCGTCGGGTCGGTGACGCTGTCGAGCGCCGGCGCGAGGAACACGGCGCCCTTGAGCGGATCGCCGTATTCCATCGTTCCCAGTGCGGCGGTGGGCGGGAGTTTCTTGCCAACCAACTATGACATCGCTTATGGGGACGGCCAATTGACGGTGACTCCGGCGCCGTTGACCATCACGGCCAGCAATGCGAGCAAGAATTACGGGCAGACGTTGACGTTTGCCGGTTCCGAGTTCATCGCCAGCGGCCTTTTTTTCACGGACTCGGTGACGAGCGTGACGCTGACCAGCGACGGCGCGCCAGCCACGGGGGCGGCGGGCGGACACAGCATTGTTCCCAGCATGGCGGTCGGGACCGGGTTGGGCAACTACACGATCACTTACGGCAACGGTCTGCTGACAGTCCATCCGGCGTCGTTGACGATCACAGCCAGCAACGCGAGCAAGATTTATGGGCAAACCACGACCTTTGCGGGAACGGAATTCATTAGCTTCGGGTTGCTCAACAGCGACTCAATCGCAACGGTGAGATTGACCAGCGCGGGCGCGGGCGCGACGGCGCCTGTGAGCGGCTACGCCATCGTTCCCAATTCGGCTTTTGGGACCGGCCTGGGCAGCTACACGATCACCTACAACAACGGCACGCTGACCGTGAATCCGGCGTCGTTGACCATCACGGCCAGCAATCTGACCATGACCCAAGGCGCTGCCGTGCCGGCGCTGACGGCGGGCTACAGCGGCTTCGTCAACAACGAAAACCAAGCTGTGCTTAACGGCGCTCCCGCGTTGAGCACGACCGCGACCAGCAACAGCCCGGTGGGACCCTATCCGATCAACGTGGGGCCTGGAACGATTTTCGACCCCAATTACACCTACAGTTTCGTGCCCGGAACCATGACGGTCCAGCAGCCGACGCTAACCATCACGGCCAACGACACGAACATGACCTACGGCGGGATCGTGCCGGCGCTGTCTGTCACTTACAGCGGCTTCCTCAACGGGGACACGGCGGCGTCCCTCACCACGGCGCCGTCGGTCTCGACGACCGGCACGAGCCTCAGCCACGTGGGGAACTGGCCCATCACTGCGAGCAATGCGGTGGACCCCAATTATACCATCGTTTATGTGCCGGGTACGTTGACGATCAACCCGGCGCCGCTGACCATCACCGCCAGCAACGCCAGCAAGACTTATGGGCAGACGGTGGCGTTGCCGGGCACGGCCTTTGGCAGCGTTGGTTTGCTCAACGGCGACACCATCGAGGGCGTGACGTTGAGCAGCACCGGCAGTCCACCGACGGCGGCTGCAGGCCCCTACCTGATCGTTCCCAGCGCGGCCAGCGGGCCAAGGGCGGGCAACTACACTATCACTTACGCCGAGGGCACGCTGACGGTGAACCCGGCGCCGCTGACCATCACCGCCCATAATGCGGGCAAGTATTTTGGGCAGACGTTGACTTTTGCGGGGACGGATTTCACGGCCAGCGGCCTGCAGAACGGGGAGACAGTGGGATCGGTGACGCTGACCAGCGCCGGCGCAGTGTCCACGGCAACGGTCGCTGGATCCCCATACCCGATCATGCCCGGCACGGCCACGGGTGGCACCTTCACGGCGGCCAATTACACCATCAATTACGTGAACGGCTCGTTGACGGTCAACTCGGTGGGGTTGCCGCCGATGATCAACGCTGTTCTTCCGAGCGCCGGTCCGAACATCGGGGGCACGACCGTGACCATCAGCGGGACGGGTTTTGAGACTGGGGCGACGGTGACGTTCGGCTCGTTGCCCGCCGCCTCGGTCACGGTGGACAATTCCACCGTCCTGACGGCGGTGACCCCGGCGTCGCCCTCCGGCTTGGTGAACGTGAGCGTGACCAACGCCGATGGGAACAGCGTCACGGCCTCGAACGCGTTCACATTTGGACTGGCCCCCGCCATCACGACACAGCCGACGAACCTGTCGGTCAACCAGGGCCTGAACGCTCAATTCCAGGTCCAGGCCACAGGCGATCCGACGCTGACCTATCAATGGAAGTTCAACGGCAACGGCCTGCTGGAAAACAGCCATACGATGGGCACGCAGACGAATACACTGACGGTCAACAACGTTGGGCCGGGCGACGCCGGCTATTACCGCTGCATGGTGAGCAACCCGTACGAGAATATAACCAGCGCTGTGGCGGTGTTGAGTGTGATCGTGCCTCCCACCACGATTACCGTGTCGCCCCAAAGCGCGTCGGCGGGTAACGGGGGGAGCGCGAGTTTTAGCGCGACGGCCAACGGCACGGCGCCGAGTTATTTCTGGTATCAGGACAGCACCCTTTTGCCGGGCCAGAGCGGGCCGGTTTTGAACATCGCCAATGTGCAAGCGAATGCCAGTTACACAGTAGTAGCCTCCAACGCCGCCGGGTCGGTGGCCAGTGCTCCGGTGACGGTGACGATTCTCACTTACTGCGCCTCGGTTCAAGCCGCCCAGGCGACCTACCCGGAAGGAACGACTTTCATCCCCCTCAGCGTGCAGACGTTCAACTGCGGATCAAGCGCGCCGATGCCGAATTCGGGAGCGGCGGTGTGGATTTACACGGCCGGCACCAGCCGGGCGTTGCCGGTGACGACCGACGGTTCGGGCAACGGCACTGCATATTTTACGCCGCTGCCGGTGGAGGTGGGATTGTGCCAATATGGCGTGGCGTTGCCGGGGCAAGGGCCGCCGCCGGTGCAGGGATCGTTCACGATTATCGGCATGAATTTGAGCGCGCAATCGGAGTCACCGCAACTCATCGTGGGGACCCCGCAGACGAACACGCTGCTGCTGAACAACCTGACTGCCGTGCCGTTGACAGGCATCACGGCGACGATTTTGGGCGCGCCGACCAACGTCAATGTGCAGGTCAGCGTGCCCGCGTCGCTGCCGGGGAACGGCGCGGTGCAGACCACCTATGTGCTTGAGGGGATCGGCACGACGGCGTCGCAAGTGCAATTCGCCATCCAATACACGAGCGCGCAAGGGGCGTCAGTGACATTGCCGTTTAACGCCACCGTGTCGCCGCCGACCGCGCAATTGTCTGCCATGCCGGCATCGCTGGTGGGGACGATGATTGAAGGCAGTCAAACCTTGGTTCCATTCATCGTGACCAACACGGGCGGGGCCGCCAGCGGGCCGATTCAGGTGAATCTGCCGGCCGCGCCATGGCTGTCGGTGGTGACGGCGCAACCGATTGCGTCAATCGCACCCAACCAAAGCGCCCAGATCACGCTGGCCTTGACGCCGACCAACGGCCAGCAGTTGGGCGAGTATCCCGGCTCACTGGTGGTCCAAGGCACCAATTCCTCGGTGACGGTGCCGTTTGTATTCACGGCGGTTTCCACGCTGGCGGGCAATTTGCAGGTGACGGCGCAGGATGAGTTCGCGAACGTGGGGGGCGCCACTGTGACCGTGAGCGATTTTCTGTCGGGAGCAACCGTGGGAACCCAGGTGACGGATTCCAGCGGGATTGTGACGTTCACCGGCCTGACGTCGGCCTACTACACGGTGACGGTCCAGGCGCCGGATCACGGCAATTTCAGCACCACGCTGCTGGTGCAGGCGAACACAACGACGCCGTTGACCGCCTTCCTGCCGCTGCAATTGGTTGATTACACCTGGACGGTCACGCCGACGACGATCCCGGACACATACAATTTCACCTTGACAACAGTCTTTGTGACCGAAGTGCCGTGGCCGGTGGTGACCGTGAGCCCCGGTCCATCAACTTGTGCGACTTTGTGAGCGGCGATCAAGTGAATCTGGTCATCACCAACAGCGGACTGATCGCGGCGGAAGGCCTCCAGCTCGTCATCGACCAATCCAACCCGGACTGGTCGATCGTTCCGTTGTCAACCAACCTCGGCAACCTGGAGGCGGAATCGAGCATCGTGGTGCCGGTCATCCTGACCCAGGTGGGAACGGCAACCGACGCCAGCGTGCCGTCCTCAATTTCGGCGGTGGTCAATTGGTATGTGGCGGCGCTGAACACAACCGAGTACAACACCACTCCAATTTTCATCTATAATGCCAACCCGTTGAATTGCAATCCGGCCGTGGGCAGCAGTACGCCGGTGACCCCGACTGTCACCTACCCCACCAACGGCACTGGTCCCGCCGAACCTTATTTCGACGGCAGTGTTCCCGCGCCAGGCAGCGGTTCCTCGCAGCAGCCGGTGATCGCGCAACCGAGTTATAATTTCCCGCCGCCAGCCACCGGCGCGATTGTGAATGTAACTCTACAGATAGACCAGTCCGCCGTCATCAGCCAGAACGCCTTTCACGCCACGCTGAACCTGGACAATGGTTCCGGCGCGCAGGTGACCGACTTGCAGGTGACGCTTAACCCGGTGGACGCCAATGGCAGCCCCGCGCCGAACGCGTTTTTCATCCAGCCGCCGGTCTTGAGCGGGGTCAACGCCGTCGATGGGACCGGCTCGCTGGGCATTGGCGCGACGGCGCAGGCTAATTGGACCATCATCCCGACCACCAACGCCGCGCCGCTGGGCTCGACGATTTATGCCATCGGCGGCTCCATTTCCTACATGCTCAACGGCGAGCAGGTGACCATCCCGCTGTTCGCGGTGCCGATCACGGTGTTGCCGGAGCCGCAGTTATATCTCGATTACTTCCTGCAACACGACGTTTACAGCCAGGATCCATTTGCCAACGTCATTGAGCCGCCGGAACCCTTCGCCTTGGGCCTGCGGGTGCGCAATCTGGGGTTGGGCGAGGCCAACGGCTTCACCATCACCTCCGCCCAGCCGACCATCATCAACAATGCCAACGGTCTGCTCATCAATTTCCAATTGATCGACTCGCAGGTCGGCGCCAACACGACGCCCGTGCCATCGCTCACGTTGGATATGGGCGACATCGATCCGGGCACCAACGTGGTGGGGGTTTGGTGGATGACGGCGTCGCTGGAGGGCGATTTCACCAACTTCCAGGCCACCTTCCAGCATAGCGATGCGCTGGGCGGCTTGGAGACTTCACTCATCAGCAGCGTCGTAATCCATGAAATGAACCATGTCGTCCGCATTACCTGTCCCAGCGACGACGGCATTCCGGATTTTCTCTGCAACGACACGACCAACGTGGACGCATTGCCCGACGACGTCTATTCCAGCGACGGGAACGTTTACCCGGTGACTTCGTTGACCGGCGCCGTGGCCGGTGGAGTGGTTTCCAGCTTCGGTTCAAGCGTTACCGTCAACGACGTGGCAGACATCATCCCTGGGGGGTTCGTCTATTTCCAACTGCCCGATCCGTCCGGCGGCACGCTGGCCATCACCAGCGTCACGCGTTCGGACGGGACCCAATTGCTGGTCGGGCCGAATGTCTGGCAGACGCCCTATCGCCCGCACATGGTGCCGCCGCAACTGGCCAATCTGGTCCACATTTTCGACTGCGAATCCACAGGCAGCTACATCATCAACTATGGATCGACGGATACCGTCACTTGGGCCACGCCCGCGCCGATCACTTACGGAACCCCGCTGAGTTCGATCCAGTTGGACGCGACGGCCAGCGTGCCGGGCAGCTTCGTTTACGATCCGCCGGTCGGCACGGTCCTGACCAAAGGGACCCAGACGCTCTCCGTGATCTTCACGCCGACCGACACGGCCGACTATGGCACCATCACCCAGAGCGTCAGCTTGTCGGTTTTGCCGGCTTCGTTGACCATCACGGCCAACACCAACCTGGCCAAAACCTACGGGCAGACAAAAACGTTTGCGGGCACGGAATTCACCGCCACGGGATTGGTCAACGGGGACACCGTGACGAGCGTAACCCTGACCAGCGCGGGAAGCCCGCCGACGGCCACCGTGCCGGGTTCTCCGTACCCGGTCGTGCCGGGCGCGGCAGTCGGAACCGGGCTGACCAACTACATCATTACTTACATGGACGGCGCGCTGAACGTCATCCCCGCGGGGCTGATCGTCACCGCGAACAGTGTTTCCCGCGCTTTGGGCTCGTCCAATCCCACCTTCACCGGCTCGATCGTCGGCTTGCAAAACGGAGACAACATCACGGCCTCCTACGCCACGACGGCCACGGTGAACAGTCCGGCCGGCCCCTATCCGATTGTCCCCACGCTGATTGATCCCAACGGCAAGCTGCCCAACTACTCGGTGACGACCAACAACGGCACGCTTACCGTGACGCCGGGATCGCTGTCGTTGCTATGCCCGGCGAACATCACCACCAATTACAACTTTGCCGAATGCGGCCAGTTGGTGGCGTTTGCCCCTGTCGCCGCCGGCGTCCCGGCGCCGGTTGTGACCTGCTCATTCAATGGCGGCGTCATTCATTCGCCATTCGTCTTCCCGGTTGGGACCAACCTGGTTTCCTGCACCGCCAGCAATGCGGCCGGCGTTGACCAATGCTGCTTCCGCGTCATTGTAATTGACACAAATCCGCCGGTGGCCGGCCCCAACACGCTGGGCACCTACGAAAACACCGTGACTTCCGAGGCCGTGGCCAAGGTGCTGGCCCGCGACAGCGCCCCGAGCAAAGGCCCGTTGAGCATCATCAGCGTCACGTCGCCGACGCCCAATGGCGCGACTGTGACCCTTGGGCATAGCCTCATCACCTATATGCCGGCGACGTCGTTCATCGGGCTTGACACCCTCACCTATACGCTGAGCGACGGTTGCGGGACGGCGCCGGGAACCATTTTGGTCACGACGCTCGCGACGAACCTTCCGACTCACAACGTGGAATCCATCACCGTGTCCACCGCCGGTCGCACGGTGGTGTTTGCCGGGGTGCCCAAGGCCAATTACGAGATCGAGTCCGCCTCGTTCCCGACCGGCCCGTGGAGCGTACTGAGCGGCGTGATAACGGCCGCCGCCAACGGACTGGTTCAATACACCGACACCACGTCACCCGTCCCTCCGGTGCGCTTCTACCGGATCAAATATATTTCAGGACCTTGAGCATCAACCAAAAACACCAGGAATGAAAATGAAATTAAGCATGACAACAGCCCTCGTGGCGATGTTCAGCACCAGCGCCTGGGCGCAGGTGACAGTGACCGCCAATCAAACCGACAACACCCTGATTCCGGACTACAACACGGTCAATCTCAACGCCGTTTCCGAGAGCATCACTCTCAACAACACTGGCATTCAGTCCATCACCAGCGTCGCGGTCACGCTGGACGTCGCCGCCGGGGACAACGGCATCCCGTGGAACGGCGACTACTACGCCTATTTGACTGACCCCAGCGGCTCCATTGCCATTCTCCTCAACCGGATTGGCGTCACCGACGCCTCCAATCCATACGATTTCGGCTATAGCGATACTGGGTTCGACATCACGCTGAGCGATGGCGGGTACGACATTCACAACTACCAAAACACCATTTACAACCTCAACGGCGACGGTCAATTGACCGGCGATTGGGCGCCGGACGGCCGCAACAGCAGCCCGTTCACCGTGCAGGCATCCGATCCGCGCACGGCCCTGTTGGATGCGTTCGACGGATCGGGCGCCAATGGCGTCTGGACCCTGGTCATCGCGGATGCGTCGCAAGGCAGCTTTGGCGTGCTGGACGGCTGGGGGCTGGAAGTGAGCGGGTACTGGCACCCAGTCCGTGCCGGACGGTGGCGGCGCGTGGGCATTGCCGCTCCTGAGTGGATTGGGCCTGTTGCTGTTCGCCCGCCGGTCCGCCCGGCCGCTTACGCTGACTTGGGGCAGGGCGCGGTAGAATTGGTGCGGAGTCCATCACCCTTCCCTCTCTCTCGCTCTTTTGGGCCGGTCTCTTTGACCCGCACAGCCACGATCTCCCTTTCCTCTGATCCGGCGACACACATGCTTCAATTTTTGACTGTCCTCGCCCTTTGCCGTTAAGTCCACCCATGTCGCAACAAACACCCTGTAGGAGGGTTTCCGTTTCCATGTGAATTTGCGGACGTTTTTGGGATCGTGCCCGGCCTCTTCCGCCTGCTGTTTCAGTGATTCATTCATGTCCGAGATCAGCCAGCCGATTTGCTTGGCCATGTTCTCGAATCCTGTCACCCGCCCGGTTTCTTGCCGGTATGGTTCAAGCCAGGTAATCAAGTTGTCTTGCATCGGCACAAGTCGCCGGCTGGCCGTCTTTGACTTGACGGCGGGGACTTCGATATGACGCTCCGCCATGTTTATTTCCGACCAGTCAAGGCGCTGCCATTCAGCATGGCCCAAGCCGGCGAACGCGGCAATGGCCAGCCAGGGCACGATCTCCGGGCGTGCCGGCGCCAGCATCTCGCGCAGTTCACGGGGCGGGAAGATTTCAATTTCGGTCAACTCCGCTTCCGGCTTTTCCACCGCATCCAATTCGTCAAGGGCATCCTTCGCCAGATACTTCCGCCGCACCGCGAATTTGAACAAGCCCACAATGAGCCGTAGATGGTTCATTTTGGTGCGCCGGGCAATGTCGGGACTGGACAGGTATTTTTCCATCATCGGCCCGGTCACCTGGCCGATGTTCATTTGGAAGGCATCCGCAAAAACACCTGTAAAACATGGTGGAGGCGGCGGGAGTTGAACCCGCGTCCCTGCCAAATAAACCAGCCGCGACTACATGCTTAGTCAGAAGAGAGTGTCAACCGCTGAATAACGTTCTGACGCGAATTCATCGGTCCAGCCCGCATGATAAACATTCGGCAAAAACCGCGCGGACTCCGGCCTTTGCCTAACCTGCTGTGGCGTTCTTCCCCCGTAGCAGGTGTCCGGGAGCGAACGTCGCGGCACTTTAGGCCGCGAGAGCTAATTGTTCGTTAGCAGTTATTTTTTGGTTCGATTTTTTACGAGGCCAACGAACCATCCTCGGCATGCCGCCTCTGGCGCATCTCGCAGGTCGAAACCAGTGCGCCCCCCTCATTTACAACACCACTATCCGGCGGATCTGCCCGGCAGTCAAGTTTCTTGGCAAATGCGGGCCGGGGGGGTAGCGTCCGGGGGCGGACTTTATTGAACGCAGCATGGGACAAAATGCCCTCATCACCGGCGCGACCGCGGGAATCGGTTATGAATTCGCCGAGTTGCTAGCCTCCAAAGGCCATGCCCTGGCCTTGGTCGCTCGTGACCCGGCCCGGCTCGCGGAACGGGCCGCTTCTCTGGAAGCCCGGCACAAAACCCGGGTCATAACGCTGGCCAAAGACCTTTCCGATCCGGCCTCGGCGCCGGATATTTTCCGGGACTTGCAACGCCGGAATTTTCCAGTTTCCGTCCTGATCAATAACGCCGGGGTCGGGGTTTACGGCCTCTTTGCCGAAACAGACCTGGCGCGGGAATTGGAGATGTTGCAGGTCAACATGGCTTCGCTGGTGCAATTGACCAAACTGTTTTTGAAACCGATGCTTGACCGTCGTGAAGGCAGGATTTTGAACGTCGCTTCAACGGCTTCATTTCAACCCGGCCCCCGCCTTTCGCTGTACTCGGCCAGCAAGGCTTTTGTCCTTTCCTTTTCCTGCGCCCTGGCTTTGGAGTTGCGGGGGACCGGCGTAACGGTTACGACCCTGTGCCCGGGTGGCACCCGGACCGAATTCCAGCGGCGGGCCGGCATGGAACCCTCCCCGGCTTTGCGGCCCATGACCGCCCGGAGCGTGGCGGAAATCGGCTATGAGGCCATGTTGAAAGGCAGGCCCGTTGTGGTCGCGGGATGGAAAAACAAATTAATGGTTGCAGTCTCCAGGCGCGCCCCCACGATGTGGTCCGCTCGCGTGGCCGAAAAATTAAACAAGGGCCGCTGACTGAAAACATTCTTGAAATCGCGCCCGCGTGCGGATTCAATAGGCGCATGTTGACTGGAACCTACACCGCCATCGTCACCCCATTCCGCAACGGGAAGTTTGATGCCGCCGCCTTGCGCCGCCTGATCGGGCGGCAAATCAAGGCGGGGATCGATGGCATCGTGCCGGTCGGGACCACCGGCGAATCGCCCACGCTCAATTACCAGGAACATATCGAGGTCATTGCGCGCTCGGTGGAATTTGCCGCCGGCAAAATCAAGGTCATGGCCGGCACCGGCGGCAATTCGACCAGCGAAGCGGTCTATTTGACGGCCGAGGCCGAAAAAGCGGGCGCGGATTCAACCTTGCAAGTGGCTCCGTATTACAACCGGCCAACGCAGGAGGGGCTTTACCAGCATTTCCTCGAAATCAGCCGGGCCACAAAATTGCCGGTGATTCTTTACAACGTTCCTTCGCGTTGCGGGGTCGAGATTGCGGTCGAGACGGTGCGCCGGCTGGCGGCAGCCACGCCCCGTGTGGTGGGGATCAAGGAAGCGGGCGGCAATCCGGATCGGGTGAGCCAATTGCGCGCCGCCCTCGGCAGCCGGTTCTCCATTTTCTCCGGCGACGACTCCATGACCCTTCCTTTCATGGCGTTGGGCGCGCACGGGGTGATCAGCGTGGCGTCAAACATTATTCCAAAACAAGTGGCGCAAATGGTGCGGGCGTGCGCGCGCGGGGATTTTGCCGCCGCGCTCAAATTGCATGACCGCTATTATCCCATTTTAAAGAATTTGTTCATCGAGCCAAACCCCGTGCCGGTCAAGGCGGCTGCCGCCATGCTCGGTCAAATCGAGGAGGAATACCGCCTGCCGCTGGCGCCGTTGAGCGCGAATAACCGCGCCATTCTGAAAGCGTCCCTCGTGCAATGCGGCATTCTCAAACCATGACCAGGATTATCATCGCCGGCGCAAAGGGCAGAATGGGGCAGGCTCTTTCGCGGGTCGCGGAAAAATTTCCCGGGCTGGTCGTGGCCGCCCGGATTGATCTCGGACAAGAGTTGGCCAGGGTCATCCAGGAGGCCGATGTGGTCGTTGATTTTACGGCTCATGAAGTCACGGTCCCGTTTGCCCGTCTTTGCGCTCAACACAAAAAGGCCATGGTCATTGGCACCACTGGACATACCGGGGCGGAGCGAACGGAGTTGCTGAGTATTTCCACCCAGGTTCCCATGGTGTGGAGTTCGAATTTCTCCACGGGCGTCAACGCCTTGTATTGGCTGACACGCAAGGCCGCCGGGATTCTCGGCCCGGATTACGACTTGGAAATCGTCGAGATGCATCATCGGCTGAAAAAGGACGCGCCCAGCGGCACGGCCCAAACCCTGGCGCAAATTCTCGCCGGAGCCAGGCAACAACAATTGGATAAAGTGGCGCGCCATGGCCGCGAAGGCATGGTCGGCGAACGCACCGCCTCAGAAATCGGCATTCACTCCGTGCGCGGGGGCGATGTGGTGGGCGATCACACGGTCATTTTTGCCACGGCCGGCGAACGGCTGGAATTGACCCATAAAGCATCCAGCCGCGATACCTTTGCCGCCGGCGCATTGCGGGCCGCGCAATGGGTCATCGGCAAAGCGCCCGGCCTTTACGACATGCAGGACGTCCTCGGCCTCAAGTGAGAATCCCGGAAATCGCGTTTGTCGCGCTCGGCTCGAACCTGGGCAACTCGGTTGACATCGTTTCCAGGGCCATCGGGCAACTGCAATCGTTGTCCGGCAAACCCCTGCTCAAATCATCCCTCTGGCAGAGCACCCCGGTGGATTGTCCGCCCGGCTCGCCGCCCTTCATCAATGCCGTGGCCGCACTTGAGCCGCGCGCGGGAGAAACCCCCGCGACATTGCTGCGTCAATTGCGCGGGCTGGAAGAAAAATTTGGCCGGCAGCCGAAGAAGATCCTCAACGAGCCGCGTCTGCTTGACCTGGATTTAATCGCGTTCGGCTTGCGGACGATGAATACGGCGGACCTGATACTGCCGCATCCCCGGGCGCATTTGCGGCGGTTTGTTTTGCAGCCGCTGAGCGAGATCGCGCCGGATTTTGTTTTGCCCGGGCAAACGAAAACCGCGCAACAATTATTGCGCGGCTTGAAAACCGGGGAAAAACTCTGTCAATTATGATGGTTTCACAGCTTCTGCCCTGTTTCCCTGGCCATCGTTGCGAATGCGTCATCCAACTGGTTCCGGCCACGCACCTCCAAGTCGAGTTGCTGCCAACCGATGCGATCCAAAATCTGGATGCGCAGGCGCAATACATCGCGCAGGGCCAGTTTGTCCGACACCACCAACAGGTCAATGTCCCCGCCGCGCGCGGCGTCATCAGTGCGCGAGCCGTAAAGGTAAAGTTCGGCCTCCGGATCCAAACGGCTGACCTCCTCGCGAATGGCATCCGCTTCACTGGCTGTCAATCTCATGGCTGATGGGCAAATTCATTAACTAAAAAAATAATATCATTCCTCGGAGCACCTGGCAAGCGGGCTTACGAAACGGGGCCAAACTCACACAGCGCCTCAACGCCGGCGGCGGAGCCGTCGCGCAGCCAGCCATCCAATTGCGCCTGGTCCTTCAGTTGCTGGCCCCGCGCGCGCGGCACGACAAAGTAGCGGCAATCCACTTCCGGCAATGCGCTCATGTCGCCCCACAATTTTTCAAATTGGGCGACGGGAAAGACATCTTCCTGGCCGTGGCCCCACCGCTTCTTGACATCTTTGAGTGTGATGTAAGTGGGCATCCGCGCGGCCAGTCCGCGGATGGCGGCCGAAACCTTGCCGGCGTCGCCCAAATCGGCCGCCGTCAATTCGAAAATGCCGAGCAGCTTGCGCAGATCAATCCAGGTGCTTAGCGAATTATAGTAGGACAGTCCAAACTCGTCTTCTTCGCGGGGCATGGCCAGGCCCTCCACAATGCGCACACGGCCATTGACGCGCGCCAGGCCGCCTCCGCGGTCTTCCAGGCGGCGCGTAATCACTTCGAAGGACAGCGCCGCCCCCTGGCGAATGTGCAGGCCGAGCAGCGCCGGATTCAAATCGGCCCCGAGGGAATCAATGTT
Organism: uncultured Verrucomicrobiae bacterium; assembly: GCA_963813995.1. GTDB lineage: Bacteria > Verrucomicrobiota > Verrucomicrobiia > Limisphaerales > Palsa-1400 > DASRLE01. Next base: position 183,597 of record CAWFAZ010000051.1, read on the forward strand.
GTGCGCCAGCAAATACTTCAAGCGGGGGCGCTCCTGGAGCAGGCGCGCCAGGACGCCGTTGCGCAGCAGGTTGGAAATCTCGTACCAATGGCCCACGGGATGAAGGCATTGCGCGGGCACATTGTCGGTGTAATCGCTTCCTTCCCCCGCGTGTCTGGCCCAGCCGATGAGCGCGGCCCGCAGGCTGTCGCGCACTTTTTGCGCCTGCTCATCGAGAATTTGCTGCGGCATTTCCTCCCACAAAAAACGCAGATCGCGCTCCATTGGGACCAGACGCAATCCGATGGCCCGTCCGGCTGAAAGCAGCACGGGGCCGGCATACCCGTAGTTATTTTGCCGGGCCAGCCAGGTTTCAATAGGCCCGTGGGTCAGGTAGCTGGTGGTGATGACATGCGGAAGGGCCACGCCGCATTGCGAGCTGGTGCGCCGGCTTTTGGCGAGGTGGACTTCCAGAAAGGTGCGATGTTTGCCCCCCAGTTTGCAGAAGGGATGGAGCGCTTTGACCACCCCGGCGCCCTGGGTCCATCGGCTGCCGATGCCCGCCGCCAGCGTGACCACGGCGGCTTCCCCGTCTGCCAGCGCCTGCCGGCCAAGTGTCAAATACTTTTCGGGCAAGGGGCCGGTGGCATCGACGACATCCCCCGCCTGAACGTCTTCGATTGTGGCGCTGGCCGGCAGGCGGTTTTGCGCCAGTCCAATTCTCCCGTCCTTGAGATCGGCCCGGATTTGCTCGTGTTCGGCGCGGTCAAAACCATTTTCCTCCAGCAACGCCGCCAGGCTCTGTCCGCCGGACGCATCCTGTTTCAATTGCGGCAGCAGACGGTCGAAGATATCCTGCACCACGCCGCCCAACTCGGGTTTATTCCGGCTGGCCGCGGCAAATTTATCCAACTCCGCCCGGCGCAGCGGCGGGAGGGTTTGCAAATCGAGCTTGAGCAGTTGCGGCACCACCAGCGCGTAATAGTGCGGCGGCAAAAGCGCATCCCCGCCCGTGAGCAAATCCGCCCATGTCCCTTTTTCGTTGATGGCGAAATCATAGACCACCGGCTCCATGGCAAAGGGCAGCGCGCTTTCCAATTCGCCTTTTGTCCGGGCCATGATGCTTTGCAAGCGTTCCTGCGCCTCCGTCCGGCGCGCGGGCGCAAAGATAAACCCCATGCCGCCGCCCGACATTCCGCCCAGCATCCAAAAGCCCCAAAAATCCGCGCCGAATTCCGACCGCACGCGGCCGATCAGGGTTTCCGTGTAAAAATTGTCCGCCCACGGGATGATGGTTTGGATCGGGCCGTGAAAATTTCGCGAAGTGGCCGCGCCGATTTTTTGCACGTCCTGCTCGCGCAACGCGGCCAGGATTTCGTCCAGAATTCCCAGCGCCTCCTGCCGGGCCTTCCATTCCGCCTCGCTCCTCAGCAAATACTTTTCGGTCACCATTTCCAGGATCGGGCCGACGTTCTGGGCCATGCCGCCGTGAACCAGGACCAGGCTTTCCTGCAATTTCCGGCGCACCTCCGCCGGCGCGTCGCGCTCATCGAACACATGATGCACGGGCATCAATCGTCCGCGGCTCAAGCCGAATTCGGGATCGCCTTCCCGCGCCGGCGCGCCCTCGATGAGTTTCATGCCCGGCCATACTCCGCCCGAATCCTGCCATCCCCCGCCGGAGCCGCCCAGCCATTCGCCCAAAATGGCGCGAGCCAGGACCAGCCGGCGCTCCTCCTCCCGCAATGCGCCGCTCAGGGATTGCGCCTGCCCCGTCGCGCGCATGCACACGGAAATCAGCGCGGCCAGCAGATTCGTCGAGACCGCCAGGCGCGAGCCTTTGGGGATGTTATGAACGTTGCTGACGATTTCCAAACCGCGCCCGGGGCCGAGCAGGCGCGCCAGTAAATCGGCCAGGCTCCGGCCCGAACCTTCAATGCCGGGAGGAACGATGCCCGCCGCGATGACCGCCGCTTTGAGCAGCCCCAGGTAATCCCTGGCAAAATCAAACACTTCCGCCAGATGCGTGATGTCGGCGGCGGCGCCCAGGTCCACGCTGGTCAATCGCAAGACCGGTTCGTCGATCACCCGCAAATAGACTTCGATGGGCGGCCGCGGCGCGGCATCGCGTCCCCGCACCCCGAGGTCAATGGAGACGTTCAACACCTTCGCCCCTTCCGGGTAATCCATGCCCAGAAAAAAAATGTCGCTCCAGGCGCTGTGGGTCAGGTCCATGCGCACCGGAGTCTGCTCGCGCAACACCGGGTAAGTCCCGTCCGGCCCCCGTTGCAGCAATTCCCCCCGAATGCGCAAAGGGTGATCGGCCGGATGGCCCACGCGAAACATCCATTGATTGCCGCGCACGGAACGGACGCTGCGCCGCACCTGATCCGCCAGCGTTTGAATGCCGAGCTGATGGTAGGCGGCGGCCAGCGCGCTGCAAATGGCGTCGCTCGGCCCGTCCTTTTCCTGGCAGCCCAGGAACACTTTGATCGCCTCCTCGAAGCGGCGTTGCAACAGATGGGCATGGCCCTGGAAAGGGATGAACCCGCGCAGGTTGACGCCGGGTTTTAGCGGCAGATGAAAGCGGTGAATCGCATGGAGAAAAAAAAGCGCCCGCACCCGTTCGTAAAGATTCTCACTGCGCCGCCGGAATGTTTCCAAATCCCGGCCTTCCGCCAGCAATTGCTCCAGCGAGGCGCTGTGACAGAAGGCGTCCAGCGATTGATTCGCCACGGCAGGGTCCGGCGCGGTGATGATATCGGTGAGGTGAAGAGTCATGGCATGAATGACATCAGGAATGACCAATGACGAAATCCGAATGACCAATCAATTCTCAAATTCTCGAATGACGAATAATTATCGGTCGTTTTCATGTCATTCAGATGCTTTCTTTCGAAAAATAGCGGCGAAGATCAAATGAAGCTCCTTGGCTTCCTGCCAGAGTTTTCGGGCAATGTCCTTGCAGGCTGGTTCAGCGGCGACAATCATTCGCAGCCAGTATTCTGTTTCGCGCGCCTCCTTTTTGCATGTGCCAGTTTTATGGAAGAATTCCTTTTTCGAAAACGCGTCATCGGCCTCGCAATAATTGGCGCCAACGCTCGTTCCTGCCCGAACCAATTGCGGAACAAGCGGCGCCAGCACTCTGTCTTGCGGCAAGGATTTTGCAAACGCGACGATATGTTCGCCAAAACAAGCCGTCCGTTCGTGCAAGTCAAATTGAGGCTTGTCAGCGTCGGCAGCCGTGGTTTTGAGCTTCGACATTGAGTCATTCATTGGTCATTAGGATTTCGACATTCGTCATTTTCCATGAGGCTTGCCAGCGTCGGTGACCGTGGTTTTGAGCTTCGACATTGAGTCATTGATTGGTCATTAGGATTTAGACATTAGTCATTCTCCCTGTACAGCAAGCATTTCCACCAGATTGGAAAGTACTTCAGAACGGTCCTTGCCATCGAATGCCAGGGCCAGTTGCGCTGTCAATAAACCATATTTGAGGCCGATGTCGTAGCGGCGGCCATGCAGTTCCAGGGCCAGATAACGCTCCTTGCCCGCCAGTTCGTTGAGCGCCGCCGTCAGCGCCACCCCGTTGCGGGCGCTTCCGGCCATCTCGCTGAGGCGGTGCATGATGGAGGGTGTCAATACGTGCATTCCGAAAAAGCATAGATAACGCCCCGCTCTCAATCCCGGCACAATCAACTTCTGCTCCGCCTCCGTTGGGGTCGGTTTTTCCAGGACGCTCTCGATCTGGTAGAGATGCTGGCGTCCCGGCACCAGGCGTCCGCCCACCGCGCCGTAAAAAGGCAGCTTGCTCTCATGCGTGGCTTGCACGGCGGAAACCGCGCACGATTCCGACCGGGCCGCCTCCACCAGTTGTTGCGCGCAATTTTTCTCCGACCGGCTGACATAAAGATGGTCGCCGACCAACAGCAAAAAGGGGGCGTCGCCCGTGAACCCGCGGGCGCATTGCACGGCGTGGCCATAGCCCAGGGCGGCGGTTTGTTCGACAAACCGGATGCGGCTGGCGTGCGGGCCGGCGGCCGTGCGGTAAGCCGCCTGGTCCCCGGGGCAAACCACGATGCAAATCTCATCGATCCCGGTTTTGAGCACCTCTTCCACGATGATGGCCAGCGCCGTCTTTTGCGAACCGTCCCGGTCCACCAGCGTTTGCAGCGGCAAAGTCCGCTGGCTCTTGCCGGCGGCGGTGATGATGGCTTTTTTAATTTCCACGTCTGATCTTTCGTTGTTTCACGGCACAGAATCCCATATTGGCCAAACACCGTCAATGCCGCTTTAAACTTAAAGCCCTCTTCTTCCGCTCCCTCTCCCGCCGGAGGGAGAGGGCCGGGGTGAGGGAAAGCAAGTGGTGAGGGAGAGCGTCCAACTAACTTTTCTTTTCAATCGCGGACTTCATTGGCCTTGTGTATTCCGGCAATGGATGCATCGCGGGTCATAAAGCACCGTGAAGCGCGCGCCGCGCCGCGCCTTCGTTGAGGAAGGCCGCCGATGAGCGGCCCATTTGTTGCAGATTGTTCGAGCGGGATTGGCTGGATTCATCCAAACCAAGCCGGGCAAAACTTCTCTGACCCACGACAAGTCATTACCGTACAAGGCTTTAAACCAATTTGCTCAAAAATCACACTTTTTTCAAAAATTCTTTCAAAAACCTGTTGACGAAAGAATATGTTAGCTGTAATGTTCGTTTAATGAATGACCCATTAAGGCCATGTCGGAAACGAAGCGGGGGAGCGCCGGGAGCGCGGACGTCCCGCCCGCAGTGTTTGGCGTTCCGCCGAACACATCTTTGCCGGATCCCAATCAGACACAGCGGCAGTCTGCGCATTAACAGGTCAAAAGCTGGTTGTGGTCAAATTTATACAGGCTCATTCCGCCCGGGTGCTCAACAAAATGGCTCCAACCCTCGTCGTGTTCTTCATGGTGAATTCATCCGCCTGCCCGGTCAAACCGGGATAAACTTAGTTAAACCCCATGGTTATTGGTCGGGATTCTGGTCAAATCGTGTGCAAGCAACTCACAATGAATGACTTGCAAAGATTCCTGTGCCCGGTCCAGTCAAACCCAGTCAAACCAGGTCAAACCGATTTGAAAAGTCCTCTTTGCCAAACCAAAGGGGCGCATCTTGACACGGCTACCGGTGTCCGGCGGATGGGTGGTATGGAGTCCCGGCTTCAGCCGGTAAGGCGTTGACAATTTCAAGCGGATGAAAAATTTTTATGCTCCCTTCCTTTCGTGCGCCGCGCCGCCTGAAGGCGGGACTCCCAACTCCCTGCGGAACGAGCACGGCGCAGCCCCGGAAGCTTTCGAGGCACTCCGACGGTGGCAGTGTCAAGATGCGCGCAACCAAAGGGGATGTCCCACTCGCCGCTTGTCACATTTCGGGCTGACGGGTAACTTGCGCCGCGCGATGAGACAGAAAGCTTACGCCGCCGCCGGGGTGGATATTGATCTGGGAAACCAGGTCAAGGCCGCTTTGCCCCGGTTGCTGGCCTCCACCCATCGCCGTGAAGTGCTCGGCAACGTCGGGGGGTTCGGCGGATTGTTTGCGCTCGACACCAAAAAATTCCGGCAGCCGGTGCTGGTTTCCAGCACGGATGGCGTGGGCACCAAGCTCAAAATCGCCTTCGCCATGGACCGTCACGACACGGTCGGCCAGGATCTGGTCAATCATTGTGTCAATGACATCGCGGTGCTCGGGGCGGAGCCGCTTTTCTTTTTGGACTATATTGGCACGGGGAAGTTGCAGCCGCGCCTCTTTACGGAATTGATCAGCGGGTTTGCGCGCGCTTGCGCGGAGAATCATTGCGCGCTCATTGGCGGCGAAACGGCCCAGATGCCGGGGTTTTACCGCGCGGGCGAATACGACTTGAGCGGAACGATTGTCGGGGTGGTGGAAAAATCGCGCCTCCTGGACGGCAGGGAAATCAAGCCGGGCGACGCGGTGATCGGCCTGGCTTCCAGCGGACTGCATACGAACGGGTATTCATTGGCGCGAAAAATTTTCTTCGGGAAAATGAAGTTGAAACCGCGCAGCTTCGTCCCGGAGTTGGGCAACACCATCGGGGACGAGTTGCTGAAAGTGCATGTCAGTTACGGGCCGCTGGTGCGGAAGCTTTTGCAAAGGCGCCCCGTGGTCAAGGGTCTGGCCCACATTACCGGCGGCGGTTTCATGGACAACATTCCCCGCGTGCTGCCGAAAAAATGCGATGTTGTCATCCGCAAGGGTTCGTGGGATGTTCCGCTCATCTTTCAATTGATCGCGGCCAGGGGCGGGGTGGAGGAAAAGGAGCTTTACCAGGTTTTTAACATGGGCATCGGCATGACCGTGATCGTGGCCGGGGACAAGGCGGACGCGGCGCTCCGATTCATTCGCGCGCAAAAGCAGGCGGCGTGGCTCATTGGCGGGGTGGCGCGGGGCATCGGCAAGGTCAGGATCGCTTGAGAATTATTACAGCACATGAACATTTTTGAAGAACTGGAATGGCGGGGGTTGGTGGCGGATTGCACGGACGCGCCGGCATTGCGCAAACGGCTGGAAGAACCCATCACCCTTTACGCCGGATTTGATCCCACTTCGGACAGTCTGCACGTCGGCAATTTGGTGCCGTTGCTGGCCTTGCGGCGCTTTCAGCAGCACGGCCATCATCCCATTGTGGTGGCGGGCGGGGCGACCGGCCTGGTCGGCGACCCGAGCGGAAAGGCCACCGAACGCCAGCTTCTGACCCGCGATCTGCTGGAGGCGAACATCGCCGCCATTAAAGAGCAATTGCGCCGCTGGCTTGACTTCGACTGCAAAACCAATCCCGCCCGCTTGATGGACAATGCGGAGTGGACCGCGCCGGTCAGTTTTCTGGATTTCCTGCGCGAGACGGGAAAGCATTTTTCTGTCAATCAAATGATCGCCAAGGAAAGCGTGCGGGCGCGCATGGACGACCGCGAGTCGGGCATCAGTTACGCGGAATTCAGCTACATGCTGTTGCAGGCTTTCGATTTTTGCCATCTGCGCAAGGTCTGCCGCTGCGAATTGCAAATCGGCGGCTCCGATCAATGGGGCAACATCACCGCCGGAATGGAATTGACCCGGAAAAAACTGGGCGAGCACGTCTTTGGCCTCACCCTGCCGCTCATTCTCAACAGCGACGGCACAAAATTCGGCAAGACCGCGGCCGGGGCCGTCTGGGTGGACCCGCGCAAAACCAGCGTCTATCGCTTCTACCAGTTTTGGATCCGCGCCGATGACCGCGACGTGGTGCGTTACCTGAATCTTTTCACTTTTCTCAGCAAGGACGAAATCGCCGCGCTGGCCGCGGAGCACGGAGCCAGACCGGAGTCGCGCGCCGCCCACAAGGCGTTGGCCCGGGCCATGACCGATTTGATTCACGGCCAAAGCGCCACAGCCGAGGCCGTGCGCGCCAGCGAGATTTTGTTCGGCGGCGGTTTGGACGGCATTGCCGAAAGCACCTTCAATGAAATTGTCGGGGAAGTTCCGACGCGCGATTTGGAGCGCGGCAAACTCGAAGGCGCAGGAGCGCCGCTGGCCGAGGCACTGGTCCTTTCCGGTCTCTGCCCTTCCAAGGGCCAGGCGCGGAAGGACATCGAGGGCGGCGGCGTCTATATCAACAACGTGCGCGAGGCAAACTCCCAGCGCAATCTGACGGCGGCCGATTTGCTGTTCGGCAGGCATTTGCTGCTGCGCAAAGGAAAACGCAATTACGTCGTGCTGACGGCAAAGTAACGGCGAACCCCGAAAGACCATGACACATCATTACATGGGAGTTGGCCTGGTGACATGCATCGTTGCCGTCATACTGGCGCTTTCGGCAGTCAAATCGTTTGCGCCCCCCGATCAAGCGGAGTTGGTCTTCATCGGTTCCGGGCACAAGAACATTTCTGCTTTTTGGCTGAACATGACTTCGGGGACGCTCAACCCCATCGGTGAGGTGGCCCAAGTGGCCGCTCCTTCTTTTCTGGCAATCTCTCCGAACCGGCGGAATCTTTACGCGATAAGCGAGGGCCAAAGTCAGGACAGCAGTTTCGTGAGCGCCTTTCGAATTGACACCAAGACTGGAAAACTGGCCTGGCTCAACCGGCAACCGTCCGGCGGCTCAGGCCCCTGTCACCTCGCGGTGGATCAGAGAGGCGGAAATGTCCTGGTGGCAAATTATGGCAGCGGCAGCGTGTCGGTGTTTCCTATTGACAAAGAAGGCGCGCTGGGTCCGATGTCGGCATTTATTCGGGACCACGGGTCGAGCGTCAATCCCCGGCGCCAGAAAGGGCCGCACGCCCATTGCATCGTCACGGACACGGATGACAAATTCGCGTTCGTTTGCGACCTTGGTCTTGACAAGGTATTGGTCTTTAAATTCGACCGGTCCTTGGGATCGCTTGTGGCAAACGATCCCCCATTCGCCCCGGTGAAACCGGGCGCGGGTCCCCGCCATATCGCGTTTCATCCCAATGGCCGTTACGCCTGCGTGCTCAATGAAATGGCTTCCACGTTGACCGCCTTTGCCTACGACAGGGTCAATGGGGTGCTGCGTGAACTCGAGGAGCAGCCTCTTTTGTCCAAGGACTTCAAGGGGCAGAACACCGCGGCGGAAGTGGCGGTCCATCCTTCGGGGAGATTTGTCTATGCTTCCAACCGCGGCGACGACAGCATCGTTGTCTTCGGCTGCGACCCGGACACCGGACGACTGACCTTTGTCGAGCGCGATTCCACCGAAGGAAAAACGCCGCGCCACTTTGAGATTGAACCGTCCGGCGCGTTTTTATTGGCGGCCAACCAAAACTCCGGCACGATCATTGTTTTTCGCATTGACCCAAAAACCGGCCACTTGCAGCCGACCGGAAACAAAGCCGTGGCGGACATGCCCATGTGCGTGAAATGCCTGGGATTAAAAAAATGAACCGTGACCTGCTGGCCAAAGCCAAATCGCTGGGTTTCTCCGACCGCCAGATTGCCCATTTAACCGGCCAATCCGAGGATGACATCCGCGCCTTGCGCAAGACACTTGGGCTGACGCCGAGTTATCGCCTGGTGGATACGTGCGCCGCGGAGTTCGAGGCTTACACACCGTATTACTATTCCACCTACGATTGCGGGGACGACGAAAGCAAAACGAGCGAAAAACGCAAAGTGATGATTCTGGGCGGCGGCCCGAACCGGATCGGGCAGGGGATCGAATTTGACTATTGCTGCGTCCATGCCGCCTTTGCCTTGAAGGAGGATGGATTTGAAACCCTCATGGTCAATTCCAATCCGGAAACCGTTTCAACCGACTACGATACGAGCGACAAGCTGTTCTTCGAACCGTTGACGCTGGAGGATGTCCTGCATATTTATGAGCGGGAAAAATGCTGGGGCGCCATCGCCCAATTCGGCGGCCAGACCCCGTTGAACCTGGCGCTGGCCCTGCAAAAAAACGGGGTCAACATCATCGGCACCTCGCCGCAGAGCATCGAGATTGCCGAGGACCGCAAACTCTTTTCGGCCATGCTGACCCGGCTGAAGATTCCGCAACCGCCCAACGGCCTGGCCACCAATGAAGCGGAAGCGGTTCAGGCCGCGCGCGGTCTGGGTTACCCCGTTTTGGTGCGGCCTTCTTTTGTGCTGGGCGGCCGCGCCATGCAGATCGTTTATTCGGATGCGGAATTGAACCACTATATGCGCTTCGCCGTCGAAGCATCCCCGGAACGGCCTGTCCTGGTGGACAAATTTTTGGAGGACGCCACCGAGGTGGATGTGGATTGCATCGCGGATGTGGGGCACTTTGCCGATCCGGCGCAGGGCACGATTGTCATAGGCGGCTTTCTGGAGCACATCGAATATGCCGGGGTGCATTCGGGCGACGCGGCCATGGTGTTGCCGCCGCACACGCTTTCCAAAAAGGTCATCGAAACCATGCGCCAATACACCCACGCCATGGCCCGGGAATTGCGCGTCATCGGTTTGATGAATGTGCAATACGCGGTCAAGGGCCAGACCGTTTATGTGTTGGAAGTCAATCCGCGCGCCTCGCGCACCGTGCCGTTTGTCAGCAAATCCATCGGCGTGCCGCTGGCCAAACTGGCCGCCCGGGTCATGGCGGGCAGGAAACTGGCTGACCTCGGTTTTACCAGGGAGATTTGGACCGGTCACTGGGCGGTCAAGGAATCCGTCTTTCCCTTCAATCGCTTCCACGGCCAGGATATTTTGCTTTCTCCCGAAATGCGCTCGACCGGCGAGGTCATGGGTTTGGACGCCGATCTTGGCATTGCCTACGCCAAATCGCAAATGGCGGCCAACGCGCCATTGCCGCTGGCCGGGCGCGTGTTCATCAGCGTGAGCGATGCGGACAAAAAACGAGTGGCCGCCGTTGCGCAACTGTTTGCCGATCTGGCTTTCGAAATTGTCTCCACCGCCGGGACGGCGAACGTTTTGGAGGAAGCGGGCCTGAAAGTTTCGCGGGTTTTCAAACTGGCCGAAGGGCGGCCCAACACGCTGGATTTGCTCAAGAACCGGGAAATTCAACTGGTCATCAACACCCCGGCGGGCCAGACGCCGCGCGCCGACGAAATAAAGATTCGCACCACCGCCGTGTACACCGGAACGCCCATCATGACGACGTTGAGCGGCGCGCGGGCCGCGGCCCGCGGCATTGCGGCGTTGAAGAAGCACGGCTATGGAGTCAAGACGATTCAAGAATATCATTGATGGCCCGCCGCTCCTTCTTGGTGGGCCGTCCCGAACCTTTGGGCCGGAAGAACAACGGCGTGAAACGAGGCTCGCGCGCCTTTTGCAATTCAGACGCGGGCGTCAGGTCCCCGGCATATTCCTTGGCGGCGGGCGCACCGACGCGGTGCTGCAAAAGTTGGAGCACTTTAAACGTGCGCGTCAACTCGTCCTTTTTCACCACAATCACGTCATTGATTTTGACATCGCGCGACGCCTTGACCGGCAGGCCGGCGACGGTGACCCGGCCTTGACGGCAGGCGGCGGAGGCGAGACTGCGCGTTTTGAAAACCCGCACCGCCCAGAGCCATTTATCCATTCGCACCGAGTTTGTCGCCGGCATTTTCTTGCATCCTATCGCATCGCCCGCGCGATGGCGTTCCACCACAAATCATGCAATTGGGCCACGGCCCATTTGCATTCGGCATCGCCTCTCTTTATGGCCAGTTCGCTGCCGCCGGTGGTTCCCAGTTTGACAGCGCTTACGCCCAGAATTTTCGCCCGCTCCACGACCTTGACCGCGTCCATGGGCGCGACGGATATGATGACGCGGCTCTGCGTTTCGCCATAGAGCAGTGCGTCAAGACGAATTTCTGCGGCGGCGGCGGAGGACAGGTCAATCAGCGCGCCAATCAGCCGGGGCGTTTCGCGGGCGATCTGCCGGGAAATGCAACTCTCGGCCAGCGCCACGGCCAGGCCGCCTTCGCTGCAATCGTGCGCGCTTTTGACCAGCCCGCAGGCGATGAATCCGCGCAAGGCGTGGTGCAATTCGCGTTCCTTTTCCAAATCGCAGCGCGGCGGAAGGCCGGTTTTGAGGCCGTGCAGGCATTGCAACCAGGCCGATCCTCCGAGGCCCAGCAGCGCATTGCCCTGGTCCACGATGTCGCCCAGCAGAATGATGACATCGCCCTCGTCCTGGAACCATTGCGTGGTGATGTGCTCGCGCTTCTCAATCAGCCCGACCAGCGCGACCGTCGGCGTGGGATCAATGGGGCCGTCGGGACTTTGGTTGTAGAGACTGCAATTGCCGCCCGTCACCGGCGCGTTGAAGGCCCGGCAGGCCTCGGCCAGGCCGCGCACCGATTCCTTCAATTGCCAGAACAATTCCGGGTTGTGCGGATTGGCAAAATTCAAATTGTCCGTCGTGCCCAGGGGGGTTGCGCCGGAACAGGCCAGGTTCCGCGCCGCCTCGGCCACCGCGATTTTCGCGCCTTCGTAAGGATCGAGCCAGACGTAGGCCGCGTTGCAATCCACTGTCAAGGCGATGTATTTTTCCAACGGCGCGCCGTTTTCTTTAGCCAGGCCCGGCAGCGAATCCGCCTTGATGCGGATGACCGCCGCGTCCGATCCCGGGCAAACCACCGATCCATCCCGCACCATGTGATCGTATTGGCGGTAAACCCAATTCTTGGAGGCGATGGTCGGCCACGCCAGCAATTGCGGCAGGGCCTGGACCGGGTCCTTCGACTCAGCTAGGCCGGCGAGGGAAAATTCGCGCACGGCTTTCAAGTAGGCGGGTTCGCTGGCTTCGCGCTGATAGACCGGCGCTTCGTCCGCCAGTTTTTTGGCGGGAATATCCACCACCACTTCACCGTTAAATTTCACCACCATTTGGCCGGTGTCCGTGACGCTGCCGATGTGCGCCCAGGGCAGGTCCCACTTGTCAAAAATGCGTTTGACTTCATCCTCGCGCCCCGCCTGGACGATGATGAGCATCCGCTCCTGCGACTCGCTCAACATGATTTCATAGGGCGTCATGTCCGGCGCGCGTTGCGGCACTTTGTTCAGTTCGATTTCGATGCCGGTGCCGGCGCGCGCCGCGGTTTCGCAAGTCGAACAAGTCAGGCCCGCCGCGCCCATGTCTTGAATGCCCGCCACCGCATCGGTCGCCAGTAATTCCAGGCACGCCTCACACACCAGTTTTTCCATGAACGGATCGCCGACTTGCACGGCCCCGCGCTGCTGGCCGGCCGATTCCCGGGTCAAATCCTGCGAGGCAAAAGCCGCTCCGGCCAGCCCATCCCGGCCGGTGGCCGGGCCGACGTAAAAGACCGGATTGCCCACGCCTTTGGCCGCCCCGCGCGCGATCTGGTCATGGCGCAAAACTCCGAGGCAAAAAGCGTTGACCAGCGGGTTGCCCTCGTAGCATTTGTCGAAATAAACCTCGCCGGCGACGGTGGCAATGCCGAAGCAATTGCCATAGTGCGCAATGCCGCCGACCACCCCGCCAAAGAGCCGCCGGTTGTTGGTGATCGAGCCGCCGTTGGCGCGTTGGGTTTGCGCCGGGACAATCGGTCCGAAGCGCAGCGAGTTGATCGCGCAAATCGGACGCGCGCCCATCGTGAAGATATCGCGAATGATTCCGCCGATGCCGGTGGCCGCTCCTTGAAAAGGTTCCACCGCGCTGGGATGATTGTGCGACTCGATTTTGAAGGCGATGGCCAGCCCGTCACCGATGTCAATGATCCCGGCGTTTTCCTCGCCGGCGCCGACCAGGATGCGGGGCGATTTAGTGGGGAAGGTTTTGAGCAATGGCCGGGTGTTTTTGTAAGAGCAATGCTCGCTCCACATCACCGAGAAAACGCCCAGTTCCGTATAACTCGGCTCGCGCCCGAGAATGCCCTTGATCTTCTCGAACTCCCCGGGAGTGAGATTGTGCTTTTCGACCAGATCAGGCGTGATGGCTGGCCCGGCCCAAGTGGGGTTGATTTCGGCTATTTGATCCTTCATTGAGCAAAACTCATGGGTTCATATTGTGCCGGTTCGTTGACGCGTTCAAGGCTTTAACCACGGATCCGCCGTCGCCAAGGCGGCTTTGGCGGACAAGTGGACACGGATGGACACAGCGCGGCTTGCGCCGCAACCGCAGGGAATTGCCGCGAGAGAACGCAGGGAACACAAAGATGGAAGTGGTTGCCTTCGTGTTCTTTGGGTTCTGTTGCGGCCATTTTCTTGTCGGGAAAACAAAGACTTGCATGATTGTAGTACGGATTAACTGGATTTAACGATAAAGCCCAAAAGCACTTTATTGAGCGGGATTGATTTTTGCATAAAAAAATATTTGAAAACGCCTTGATTTACCCTGATTTGGTTTGATTTACCTTGATTTAGCTTGATTTTTTCACCCATTTTTTGCGACTCCCGGATCGCCTTCCCTGACTGGGACAGGCGCATGGACCGGTGTGCCTGAATCCCCTTTGCCAGGCCCAGTGAAGTCCACAGAGGCCGAGATTCCTAATATCCGCCTCACGCGTTCTTCTTTCTCTTCGAAGGTCAAACACTTCTTGTCCGGCCAGATTTTCTGTTCAATATCCGGCTGGGCGCGCGCCCATTTCAGGAATTCCTGTTCCGTCATTTTCCCCCCTTCCTCCGTCTCAAGGCGCAATTTCTCCTGCCAAATCCGCAGTCGTTCCACATAATGGTCACTGCGCCGGAGACTAGCCAGATCGGCGCAAATGGTCCGCAACACTGACCATCGCTCGGCGGGAGTCTGCGCGGCGGCCAATTGCCCCCGCGCCGCCGCCACGTAATGCGGGAAGAACCAATCCGCCACCCTGTCCGACACAGTTTTCATTTCCACCGCCTTTTCGTGAGAACCTTTGCGGCGCGAAGCGGCAGCGCGGCTGCCGTGTTCCCGCGTCAATTCCCGGCCCTCCGCCAGGGTATCGTCCAGCCACTCTTCCGCCTCGGTTTTGGCCACCCAATCGCGAAATCCGCCTTGTTTCCAATCCGACAGATTCTGCTCATTGATGGGGCGACCGCCGAAATCGCGTTGCAGCGCGGCTTTGGCTTCCGGCAGTTCGTTCAACCACTGGATCAGGCCGGTGCCCGATTCGCCGTCCAGCAAACGTTGGTTGAGTTCGTTGCGAACAGCGCGGGGCAACCGGGCGATTTTGCCCGTGCGGCTCCCGCGTCCGGTCCGGGTTCCGGGGCATTCGGTTTTAGATTCCTCGCTCATAATGCATACTTTCTCATTTTCGACATGGCCTTCAGCGGACATTCATTAGGCGAACTATACAGTTAAAGTATCATATCGTCAACAGATTTTTGAAAGAATTTTTAAAAAACTGTGATTTTTGGAGAAACATTTTTGGAGAAAATGGCCTTAAGTCATTGCGCGGCAAAGATTTAGCACATTTTTTATGTTCCTTGGCGAAAATGGATTCAGCCCTAAACTCGGGATTATGCTTTCCGCGTTCAGCTTTTCGGATAATTCCTGATCTGTGATTGTGAGGAATTGACGCGTTCACGATCACGCCACCACCAAGAAGGGCTTGCGCCGTTCATGATCGCTTACTTGCCATTCTGAAACCAAGATGATGGACGTGAACCAGTAACTCCGGCGCGATATGCTGCATCCGGGTTTCGATCTGCAATCCAACTGATAATCTTCGCGTTGCGCTTTGGCGAATGGATTCATTTGCGGCGGGCCACGATCATTTGCCGCCAAGGAACGCAAAAGAACGCAAAAAATCAGGCGAGGCAAGCTGGGAAAAATGAAAAACAGGGGTTTGACAGGGTGGCTGCTGCGGAGCATCCTGAGCGCCGATCAATCGCAAAACATGACGCGGAAAATCAGGGGAAAATGAAGCTTCCAAACGCGCAATTGGCCTTTGCAGAGCGTGAGAAAATTGTCGATTACCTGCTCAACCCGATGCATCGTTACGGCGCGAGCAAAGCACGGTTTTTCGCCCGCTTCGGGTTTCAAGCGCAAGAGTGGGAACGGCTCGCGGCAGCGCTGTTGGAGCACGGCCGCCGGGATGAAGTCAGCAAGGCAAAGGAAACCGGTTTCGGCCCGCGTTACGAAGTTGAGGGCGAGGTGACAGCGCCCGATGGCCGCCGTCCGCGTGTGCGCACAGTCTGGCAGGTGGACAAAGGGACAGTTGCGCCGCGCCTGATCACGGCGTATCCTTTGGAGGTACTATGATAAGGGAACATGATTGCGTTGTCTTGACACGCGACCTTCCGGATGAGGCTTTGCAAGCCGGGGACGTGGGGACGATCGTGCATATCCATCGCGAGGGAGAAGCTTATGAGGTCGAGTTTGCCACTCTGACGGGCCAAACGGTTGCGGTGGCGACGGTGCTGGCCTCGCAGTTGCGGCCCGTAAATCGCCGGGATGTGACGCACGTTCGCGAATTGGCTGCCACCTAATCCGTCCGCTGTTCCGCCGGTTACGCACATAAAACCAGAATCATCAAAGTTAAATCGTCCGGGGCGGTTGACCCGGTCTGCCGCATTTGTTCTTGGTCTGGCCGCCTGTCTGGCCTTCCCTCGACAGGCCTGCGCTGCTTTCGGCGTCATGCCGGGCAATGGCGGTTACATCGTGAACAACGGCGCCAATCTTGTTTTCACAATCAATTCGGCAGGCGACATGAGGTCCTGCAAGTACAAAGGCATCGAACTCAATGACACGCACAAGGCTTCCTGTATTGCTTCGGGTCTCGGCGCGTCGTCGGTCACGGCCACCACGTTGGGGGACTGCATCATTATCAAGTGCGTTTCCACCGCGATCGCGCCCTCGGCGTTGACGCATTATTACGTCGCGCAAAATGGCGTGGACAACATCTATATGGCCACCTACGTCACGTCCGAACCAAAGGTGGGCGAGTTGCGCTACATTTTCCGCGGCCAATACAACGTGATTTCAAACGGGCCGCCGGAATCGGACAACAACGGCAGCACCGGCGCGATTGAAGGCAAAGATGTTTTTGGACATGGCAACGGCCAGACCACCTCCAAGTATTACGGCAACGAGCGGGAAAAAGACCTGACAGTGAAAGGCGCCACGGGCAACGGCGTCGGCGTGTTCATGGCCTATGGCAACCGGGAAAGCAGCTCGGGCGGACCGTTTTTCCATGACATCGAAAACCAGGGAAATGGAGCCGGCGGCGACCAGGAGATTTATAATTACATGAATTCCGGCCACAATCAGACCGAGGCCGCGCGGGTCAACGTATTGCATGGACCTTATGCTTATTGTTTCACCACCGGCTCCATCCCCGCCGTGCCGGACTTGAGTTTCATCGCGAGGCTGGGATTGACCGGCTATGTGGGCGAATCCGGTCGCGGACGGGTGGTCCTCAACGGCATCGCCGGACGCGACACCCACTACACCTACACCGTCGGGTTCGCCAATTCCACGGCTCAATACTGGGCGACGGCATCCGCTGGCGACGGGTCTTGTGAGTGCCGCGGCATGAAACCCGGCGCCTACACCATGACCATTTACAAGGGCGAACTGGCCGTCTGGACCGGCAGCGCCACGGTGAGTGCCGGCAACCCGGCCACGATCCAGGCCGTCACCATCACGGGCGACCCGGGCAGCGTCGCCACCGTCTGGCGCATCGGCAACTGGGACGGCACGCCGCTGGAATTTTTGAACGGCGGCAACCTGATGAACATGCATCCGAGCGATGTCCGCAACGCCAATTGGGGGCCAAAGACCTTCACGATTGGAGACAATGCGAACACCTTCCCCGCCGTTCAGTTCCTGGGCGACAACTCGCCCACCACGATCAACTTCAGCCTGACTTCCGCCCAGGCGGCGGCGGCGCACACATTGAAGATTGGCATCACCTGCTCCCACGCGGGCGGACGGCCAGGTGTCAGGATCAATGGTCATGCCTTGGACAATCCGGGCGCTTCAGGCCAGCCCAAATCGCGCAGCATCACCATTGGCACTTACCGTGGCAACAACACGACCTTCTCGTGGAGCATTCCGGCGGCTGATTTTGTGCCGGGCGCGAACGCGCTGACCATCACGCCGATCAGCGGTTCCAGCAACCTCAGCCCGTGGTTGAGCGCTTCGTGGGCCTACGATTGCGTCGAATTGGACAACTGAGAGGGGATAAAAGTATTGCGTCTCCGCGCGGCAGCAAACAACCTGTTGAACGAATATGAAACAACGCCTGCATTCCCTGGCTGCCGCTTTCGTTGGGCTGGTGGTGACAACGACGAGCGCGCCGTCTCAACCCGCAACCACCGTTCCTCATTTGAGAAACCAAGGCGCCGCCACGCAATTGATCGTGGACGGCAAACCGTTTCTCGCGCTGGCGGCGGAACTGAACAACTCCAGCGCCTCCAGCCTGGCTTACATGAAACCCCTTTGGCCCCGGATCGTGGCCACGCATATCAACACGGTGCTGGCGACGGTGAGTTGGGAATTGATCGAACCCGGGGAGGGCCGGTTCGATTTCGCGCTGGTGGATGGTTTGCTCAAGGAAGCGCGCGCGAACCATCTCCACCTGGTTCTCCTATGGTTCGGCAGTTGGAAGAACGGCAAGTCCACCTACCAGCCGCTCTGGGTCAAAACCAACCAGATGCGATTTCCGCTCATCCAAAACGAGCAGGGCAGAAGCCTGCCGACATTGACCCCCTTGAGCGACGCCAACCGCGACGCGGACACCCGCGCGTTTGCCGCGCTGATGCGGCATTTGCATGAAGCGGACGGCAGCAGGCATACCGTTCTGATGATGCAGGTCGAAAACGAAGTTGGAGTTCTCGACACGCCGCGCGATTTCAGCCCCGCCGCGAACCAGGCCTTCAACGGGCCGGCGCCGAAGGAGTTGATGGATTATTTGCAAGCGCACAGGGACCAGTTGATGCCGCAGCTTCGCGAGGCGTGGGAGAAAAACGGCTTCAAAACTTCCGGCACATGGGAGGGAATTTTCGGCAAAAGCAGCGTGAACAAGGATGACTGGAAGGCCTTTTCGTATTTCACCGAAGAGATTTTCATGGCGTGGAATTACGCGCGTTACGTCGGCCACGTCGCCGCCGCCGGCAAAGCGGAGTACAACATCCCGATGTACGTGAACACATGGCTCAAGCAGCAGAATTACGGCTGGCCCGGCGCGTATCCCGGCGGCGGCCCGCAGCCGCAGGTCATGGACATCTGGCGCGCCGGCGGGGCGGCGATTGACATTCTTTCCCCGGACATTTACGCGCCGAATTTCACCGAGTGGTGCGATTGGTACACCCAGTCCGGCAATCCGCTGTTCGTTCCCGAATCGAGGGGTGATGCCCGGGGAGCGGCTCAGGCCTTGTGGGCTTTCGGCAAACACGACGCCATCGGTTTCTCGCCGTTCGGGATTGACCGCAGCGCGGGACCGGATACCGCACTGGCGCGGGTTTACGATGTGATTTCACAAGTCGCGCCGCTGATACTGGAGCATCAAGGCAAAGGCACGATGACAGCGATCTTGCTGGACAGCGGAGCGGCTTCGCAGACTGTCAGGCTCGGCAACTACAGCCTCGAAGCGCGATTTGCGACGCGCAATTTCGGCGGCGCCACCAATGAGCCGCCGGACCGCGTCGCGGGACTTTTCATATCCACGGGGCCGGATGACTACGTGATCGCCGGTCGGAGCATGAATGTCTATTTCACCGCGGCCACGGATTCGTCGGACAGCGTGGGCCTGGCCACCGTTGAGGAAGGCGTTTATGCGGGTGGCAAATGGATTGCCGGCCGCCGGTTGAACGGCGACGAAACGCCCGAGTGGAAGGCGCTGCGGTTTCGCGGAGACAATTACAGCGTTCAGCGCGTCAAACTCTACCGCTACCACTAAATGAAATTCTCCCCGCCCGCCCGTCTGATTTTTTTGGCCGCCGCAATCGCCGCCCTGCCGGCTCCGGCGCAAACCAATCAATACCCGTTTCAAAATCCTGGCCTGCCGGTCGAAGAACGCGTGAACAACATCGTTTCGTTGATGACGCTTCAGGAAAAAGTCGCGTTTCTGAGTTCACGGCCCGGCGTGCCGCGGCTCGGCATTCGGGCCATGGGCCATGTGGAAGGACTTCACGGCCTGGCGCGCGGCGGGCCAAGTAATTGGGGACGGCGCAATCCTGTTCCCACCACGATTTTTCCGCAGGCCATCGGCATGGCCGAAACATGGGACCCGGATGTGATGCGCCAGGTGGGCGCGGTGGAAAGCTACGAGACTCGTTACATTGCCCAGAGCACAAACTACGGACGTCGCGGCGGATTGATCGTTCGGGCGCCAAATGCGGATTTGGGCCGCGATCCGCGCTGGGGCCGAACCGAGGAGTGTTACGGCGAGGATCCATTTTTCAACGGCACGATGGCGGTGGCGCTTATTCACGGACTGCAAGGCGACAATCCCAAGTACTGGCGCACCGCGTCGCTGTTGAAACATTTTTTCGCGAACAGCAATGAAAACAGGCGCGACCGTTCCTCCTCGGACTTTGACGAGCCGCTTTTGCGAGAGTATTACACGGTGCCGTTTCGCATGGGCTTCGAGGAAGGCGGCGCGCGCTGTTTCATGGCTTCCTACAATGAATGGAACCACGTTCCCTGCACGGTGCAGCCGGTCATCAACGACGTGGCCGTGAGGGAATGGGGCGTGGATGGAATCATCTGCACCGATGGCGGCGCGGCGGCGAATCTCACGGGGACGCAGCATTACTACGCCAATGCCACGGAGGCCGCCGCCGGCATGATCAAGGCCGGCATCAATCAATTCCTCGACAACACCTCCACCACCAACGTCCGAAGGGCGCTGGAAAAAAATCTGCTGACTGAAGCGGACGTGGATAAGAACATCAAAGGCACGTTGCGCGTTTTTATCCGGCTCGGCCTGCTTGATCCGCCGGCGAACAATCCTTACGCCGCCATCGGCACGGCGGGCGAACCGGAGCCGTGGACGACCGAAAAACACAAGTCCCTTGCGCGATGGGTCACGCAGAAATCCATCGTGCTTTTGAAAAACTCGGAAAATCTTTTGCCGCTCGACAAATCAAAACTGGAATCCATCGCCGTCCTCGGCCCGCGCGCCAACGAGGTCCTGCTCGATTGGTACAGCGGCACGCCGCCGTATCGAGTCACGCCGCTGGAAGGCATACGCGCAAAAGCCGGCCCCGGCGTGACGGTCAATTTTTCCACCAACGAAACGGAAGCGGTGAAACTGGCGAAGGCATCCAGCATCGCGATTGTCTGCGTGGGCAACAATCCGGTGGGCGTTCCGGACGCCAAATGGGGAAAAGTCTCGGTGCGCAGCGAAGGCCGGGAAGCGGTGGACCGGAAATCCATTTCGCTGGAACAGGAGAAATTGATCAAGCGGGTCTGCGCCGCGAATCCGAAAACCATCGTCGTGCTCATCTCCAGTTTTCCGTACGCGATCAACTGGACGCAGGAGCACGTGCCGGCCATCGTCCATGTGACTCAAAACAGCGAGGAACTGGGGAACGCGCTGGCCGACGTGCTGTTCGGAGATTTCAATCCCGCGGGCCGCCTGGTACAGACGTGGCCGAAGTCGCTCGACCAGTTGCCGCCGATGATGGATTACGACATTCGTCACGGGCGCACCTATATGTATTTCAAACAGAAGCCGCTGTATCCATTCGGCTACGGTTTGAGTTACACGACCTTTGAGTATTCCGGTTTGAAAACCAGCGCGCCAACACTCGCCACAGATGGAGCCGTCACCGTAAGCGTCGATGTGAAAAACACCGGCCAGCGCGCGGGTGAAGAGGTGGTTCAACTCTACGTGACGCGTCTGAACTCGCCGGCGGACCGGCCCAGGCAGGAGTTGCGCGGATTCAAGCGCGTTGCGTTGGAGCCGGGCGAATCCAAAACGGTCGAAATGCCTTTGCCCGCCAGTTCGCTGGGTCATTGGGACGCAGGCCGCCATTCCTTTGTTGTGGAGGCGGGAAAACTCGGTCTTCTCGTCGGCGCCTCCTCAACGGATATCCGTTTGCAGAAAACCATCACCGTGAATAATTGAACCATGACTGACGGACGTCAGGAGTTCACGCAGCCCCGGCCATTTTGTTTTCCAGCCAGAAAATCAGGCTCTCAAAAATCAGCCGTCCATCCGCGCTGCCTAAAATGGCCTCGCTGGCCCGTTCCGGATGCGGCATCAGGCCCGCCACGTTGCCGGCCTCATTGCCAATGCCGGCGATGTTCCAGAGGGACCCGTTGGGATTGGCCGGCCCGGTCAATTCGCCTTTCATGTCCGCGTATTGCCATAGGATTTGGCCGTTGCTCTTGAGTTTTTCCAGCGTGGCATCCTCCGCGAAATAACAGCCTTCGCCATGGGCGATGGGCACGCGCAGGATTTTCCCGGGTGGAATTTTGTTCGTGAACGGCGAGTCGTTGTTGCCGGTCCTGATAAAAACATGCTCGCACCGGAACTGCAGCGACCGATTGCGGATCAAGGCGCCGGGCAACAGCCCCGCCTCGCACAGAATTTGAAACCCATTGCATATCCCCAGCACCGGTCCGCCATTGGCGGCAAAGGTCCGCACGGCTTCCATGATGGGGCTGAAGCGCGCAATCGCGCCCGTGCGCAAATAATCGCCGTAGCTGAACCCCCCCGGAATGATGACGGCATCGATGCCGGCCAGCGAATTCTCCTTGTGCCAGATAAAACGGGCCGGTTGACCGAGGACATCCTTGAGGACATGGAGGGCGTCCTGGTCGCAATTGGAGGCGGGGAACTGTAGGACGGCAAAGTTCATCTCACTCGATTTCGAACTTGTAATCTTCGATCACCGGATTGCTCAAAATTTTATGGCAAGCCTCGTCGATCTGTTTGCGCCAGCTTTCCCTGTCAGCGCCGGCCAGTTCGATTTCCAAATACTTGCCGACATGCACGTCGCCGATGCCTTGATAGCCCATGTGTTCGAGGGCGTTTTGGACGGATTTCCCCTGCGGATCGAGGACGGCCTTTTTTGGTGTGACGATAATCCTGGCTTTCATGGCAACGGCCCGCGCGACGCCGCGCGGCACGGGGTGATGTTGAGTGAAGACGCCGCTTCGCGCCAGCTTTTTTTGATTCGTTCTTGCCATTGCCATGGCGGTTGCCGAATCTTTGGCTTGCATGTCCAAAAAAGCGCTCATTACTGGAATCACCGGGCAGGACGGTTCCTACCTGGCTGAATTGTTGCTGGCCAAAGGTTACGAGGTTCACGGCATCATTCGCCGCGCCAGCACCTTCAACACCGGCCGCCTCGATGCCATTTATTCCGATATCCACGAAGCGAAAACCCGGCTTTTTCTACACTATGGCGACTTGAGCGATGCCAGCGGTTTGAGCCGGCTGTTGAACCGGATCAAGCCGGATGAAGTTTATAATTTGGCCGCCCAAAGCCATGTCCGTGTCAGCTTTGATTCTCCCGAATATACGACCGACATCACGGCGACCGGCACGGTGCGGCTGCTCGAAGCCATGCGCGAAACGGGACTGAACCCCCGTTTCTATCAGGCTTCCTCCAGCGAGATGTTTGGCCTGGTCCGCGAAACTCCGCAGCGCGAAACCACGCCGTTTTATCCGCGCAGTCCCTACGGCTGCGCCAAGGTCTATGCCTATTGGATTACGGTCAATTTTCGCGAGTCTTACGGCCTCCACGCCAGCAATGGCATTCTTTTCAATCATGAATCGCCCCGGCGCGGCGAAACGTTCGTCACCCGCAAAATCACCCGGGCCGTCGCCCACATTGCGGCCGGATTGCAGGACAAATTGTTCCTGGGCAATCTCGATGCCAAACGCGATTGGGGCTATGCCAGGGAATTTGTCGAGGCCATGTGGCTCATGCTGCAACAGGACAGGCCGGACGATTACGTCGTTGCCACCGGAGAAACCCATTCCATTCGCGAGTTTCTCGATCTGGCCTTCGGCCAGGCGAACCTCGACTGGAAAAAGCATGTGGAAATTGATCCACGCTATTACCGTCCCGCCGAGGTCGATGTTCTCATGGGCGATTACAGCAAGGCCAAAAAGAAATTGGGCTGGGAGCCAAAGACCAGATTTCCAGAACTGGTCAAATTAATGGTGGAAGCGGACATAAAACTGCTCAAAGACCACCGCGAAGGCCGAATCAAAGTGACCGGATGAGTTCGCCAGGGGCGCATTTCATTTTTTTGAGCGGCGGTTTCTGGTTCGTAATCTTAATCGTAATCTTAATCCAAATTATGCGCGAAGAAAATTAGGATTGGAATTAGGATTAAGATTAGGAACGGCCACCCCAAAAGCGAAATACGCCCGTTCGCCAACTGTCACCAAAATGTAACTTTCATTCGACAGCGGACTGTGTTAAGCCCGTGAGGCGCTTATGAGTTATCGCATCGAAAAAGGCGAAAGCCTGGCGGCGGCGCTGGGGCGCATCGCCGCGGAAGAGATGGATTTGGCGCTGACGGAGTTGCGCCGGCGGGACCGGGGCAAGGCCGTGCATAGCGCGCGCAAGGCGATCAAAAGGCTTCGCGCCCTGATGCGCTCGCTGCGGGTGGCGTTCCCCAAGGAATTGTTTCAGACGGAAAACCAACGCCTGGCCGAAGCCGGGCGCAAGATTTCACCCTTGCGCGATATTCAAGTCCAACTGCGCACCCTGGGCAAATTGCGGGACGCCAGGGGCCGCGCCGGCGGCAAGATTCGCCGGGACTTGTTGCGACGGCAGGAGAATTTCGCGCGAAAAATTCCCGCGCTGCGCCGGACAGTGCGCCGGATGCTGGATGATTCCCGCGGGACGATCGGGTCATGGCCCCTGCACAAAACGACTCCGATGACCCTGGCGGCCGGGCTGAAGCGCATTTACAAGCAGGGGCGGAGCGCCTTCAAAACCGCCTGCAAAAACCCCAGCCCGGAGAACCTGCACGAGTGGCGCAAAAAGGCCAAGGCGCTGGGATACGGTTTTGAATTGATTGAGTGCCTGGTCCCAAAAAAAATTTCCAGGACGATGCGATTGTGTCAAACATTAGGGGACGCATTGGGGGACGATCACGATTTGTTCATGGTATTGCAGGCCCTGGCCCGGGAGAACCAGTCGCAGCCGGCCCGGGATTACGCCGGCCTGGCCCGGCGGATTTCCGCCAAACGCGCCAAACTGCAGAAGCAGGCCTTTAAACTTGGCAAAATGGTTTACAGCGAAAAACCGCGCGCCTTTGCCAGGCGCCTCGACCGGCATCTTGGCGGCGCCGGAAAGAATAAATAATTTCGCAGATTTGATTCCGGCACACTTCCTGCGTACATTAAAGCGCGTGTCTCACCAACCCGCTTGTGCGGTTTGGGCGGGGTCCGGTCGCGCTCAACGACCGGACCTCGTTTTTTTAGACATCAAGCCTTCCCATAGTCCTCGCACAGAAAGCGGTTGACCGCGTTCAAATAAGCCCGCGCGCTGGCTTCGATCACGTCGGTGCTGGCGCCTTTGCCGGTGACCACCTTGCCCTTGCCAAAATCCACTTTGACCGTGACTTCGCCGAGGGCGTCCTTGCCTTGCGAAACGGCCCGCAATGAATAATCCAGCAATTTGCCCTGCGTATGGGTCAGGCGGTCAATCGCCTTCAATGCGGCGTCCACCGGCCCGTCGCCGATGCCGGCCTCCTGTACGGGCGCGGGGGTGGATTTTTTGCCGGCGAACTTTTTCAGGCGGACAGTGGCCGTGGCCATAATGGGGCTGCTGCCGCTGGTCACGCTCAAATAATCGAGCGACCACGTTTCCGGAATGTCGGTGATCTGCCCCTCGACCAGCGCGGCCAAATCGTCGTCATAAACGAATTTCTTCTTGTCCCCAATCTCCTTGAAGCGGGCGAAGATGGCGGCGACGTCGCCCCCGGTCATTTTGAAGCCGAGATGTTTCAAGCGGGAGGCGACCGCCGCGCGCCCGCTGTGTTTGGTCAAGGGGAGTTGGGTGCCGCCCCAGCCGACGATTTGCGGGTCCATGATTTCGTAGGTCTCGCGCTTTTTCAAAATGCCGTCCTGATGAATGCCGCTGGAATGGGCAAAGGCGTTTTCGCCGACGATGGCTTTGCTGCGCTGCACCACCAGGCCGCTCATGCGCGCCACCAGGCGCGAGGCCTTGACAATCTCGCGCGTGTTCAATCCGCATTCAAACCGGCCGAAAAAATCGTCCCGCGTTTTGAGGGCCATGACGATTTCCTCCATGGCGGCGTTGCCGGCTCGCTCGCCAATGCCGTTGATGGTGCATTCGACCTGCCGCGCCCCGTGGCCCACCGCGGCCAGCGAGTTGGCCACGGCCAAACCGAGGTCATTGTGGCAATGGACGCTCAGGATGGCCCGGCCGGATTGGAATTCCGGGACCGAATCGTAAAGATGTTGAATCAGCGCGCCATATTGATCTGGAACGGCCCAGCCGACGGTGTCGGGAATATTGACCGTGGTCGCGCCCGCCGCCACCACCGCCCGGCAGACCTGCACCAAAAACTCCGGTTCCGTGCGCGACGCGTCCTCCGGCGAAAACTCCACGTTGCTGACAAAGGTCTTCGCCCGTTTGACGCCATCCACCGCCAGCCGGAGAATTTCCGCCCGCGCCTTGTTCAATTTAAATTCACGATGGATTTTCGACGTGGCCAAAAAGACATGAATGCGTCCGCGCCTGCCGGCGGGCTTGATGGCGTGGCCGGCGGCGTCAATGTCGCGCGGCACGCACCGGGCCAATCCGCAAATCACCGGCCCCTTGATTTCCCTGGCGATGGCCTGGACCGCGGCAAAATCGCCGTCGCTGATGACGGGGAAACCGGCCTCGATCACATCGACATTCAGGCGGGCCAGTTGGCGGGCGATTTCGAGTTTTTCGCGCAAGTTCATGGACGCGCCCGGGCATTGCTCGCCGTCGCGCAACGTGGTGTCGAATATAATGATCTGATTATTTTTCATAATTTTTGTTTGTTAGTAAAAAGCAAAAACCCCAGCGCCCTTTTATTGGCGATGGGGTTTGAAAATTCCTGTAAACGAATAATTAGACCACAACCGCCGCGCCGCGCAGGAGCAGCGCGTTCAGCGACAGTCGCAGGTTCAAAATATTCATTACGGCGCATAAAATACGGCACAATTGATTTCATGTCAACTTTTTTTAAAAGACAGCTAAAGCCCTCGAATCATTAGCGACTTCTTCGGGAGCGCGGTCGTCTCGACCGCATCCGTCGGCGTCCCGCCGGCGGAATCTCCGGTCAAAACCGTTGCGCCATTTTGGTGAGTCTGCAAGCAATTCGATGATTGGGGCGACAACAGTTTGGTTTGGATGAATTGCACGGATTTTGGCATTTTTAGATTTTTTCCTCTATTCGGTTGACAGATGAGCGGCGTTGTCCAGCCTGCCCGGTCGGTCGGCTGACGAATTATTGGTTTGATTCACTTTGACTGGGTTTGACTCACCCGCAAGCTGTTTACTTTGCAAGTCATTCACTTTAAAGCCTTTAGATGGAATTTGGCTGTCATCTTGACCAAACGACCTATATTTAGCTAAGTTTATCACCGTTTGACTCTCTGGAGATCAAATGGCCGGGAGGATTAACGATAAAGGAATGGCCGCGAAAAGGCGCAAAAGGCTCATAAGATTTGAAGGAATTTTTTATTTTTTTTGTTTGAATCACTTTGAAACGCTTTGAATTCAGCCGAAAATTCAGGCCCTTGAGTCCAGGATTCCTGGAAGGCAGAGAGATGGTTTGGGAGCGCGTGCGTCTCGCGCGCGGCGTCTGGCGTCCCGCCAAACACATCCTTGACCGGAAGCGCGGGGCGAGACGCGCCGCCCAGCGACCGGATCCGCCTTCGCGCCGCTGCGGCGCGATAAAACGGTCGCGGTCCCCGGACATTCCGTGGCTCCCATTTGGCGCGACAAAACGTGCTCATTTCAAGATTTATCACTGCGACTGACTGCGACTGACTGCGACGCGGTGCGACCCTCCTTCGCCCTGAACCCCGAAAGCATTCGGGGGAACAGCTTTCAGGGCTACGGCGGGCAGGCCTGCCACTCCATATTTCCGCCTGAGACCACATCCGCTTTCGTGTGTCTTTTTCATAACTTCAGCATTTAGCCTTTCCATTAAACATGGCTACACTATAGCATAGTTATTCAGCAAAACAACAATTATTTTCAAATTATTTGCAGTTATTTTTGTAACCGGCAACATTCCAGCGCAACCGCTTGAAGGCGAAAGACTTATGAAACTTGAAAACCACAAAGAGCACAGAGATCACATAGAACAAGTCTTTCATTTGGCCCTCCCTGTCCGCCAAAGCCTTGGCGACGGAGGATGTCTTTGTGCTCCATGTGCTCTTTATGGTAAAATGATTCCACCGATGCCTTACATGACCCGGCATTGCCGGACTTGTTGGTGGATAGAGCGGGCGGGGGGGCGGCATTATCCCGGCATGGCGCAGCAATCAACTGATGAAGCGCGGCGTCCGCCGGGAACGGGACCCTTTGTCAACCCGAGGCCGCCATGAGTCCAAATCATCAAAATGTTGAAATGTGAGGAACTGACGGCTTTATGAATGAACAGAATAATGCAAATATACGGTTTGACCCCTTCGACCTTCGACGCAGGCGCGGCAAACCGGCGGGCGTCTGACTGTCGCCAAACCGGGTTGCCGAAGTGCCGGGGCTTGAATGAAGCCATGCCAAGACGGATGAGTTAATTTGCGACTTTCCAACTGAAGCACGCGGGTTTTATAGTGCCGCCAGTTTATGACACCAGAAAAAGCAGCACTTTGGGGCACGGTTGCTGGGGGATTAATTACAATCGTTGGGGCAGCATTGACCGGCATCCTGAACGCATGGTTACAGAAGCGGCAAGTCGAGTGGCAGCTTAAGAAGGAAAGCAAAAGGAACTGCATCAGAAGCGAATCGCAGCACTTCAAAACTGTGTTCAAATGGTGGATTTTTTGATTGGTGCTTCTCACGCACGCCGCACCATTTTGGATGATGCTGCTGACACCGCAGCCCGTGAAATGTGGGCAAGGATTCGGAATGAGAACGTCTGTAACGGCGCATTTTTTCCGCCCGATCTACAGGATGATTTTGCGCGTGTTATTCGATGGGCTGCACTTTTGGAATTCCCCCGTGATTCATTGCAGAAGGAAACTCTTTTGATGCTTGAGCAACTTCGCAAAAAATGCGTCGAGCACATTCAGTGTCAGCGGTCACTCAAAACCAGCCACGAAGGGTCGAATGAAAACCAGCCACTTTGAGGGAAGCATTGCGTATTGGGCAGCCAGGGCTGCTCTTGTGCGCAATGAACGAACTCAACGTGAACTTGCAGCATTCGATATTAACTTTGGCGGGCAATGGCTGGTCCAACCGGCGGATTGCGCGTGAACTGAGCGTCAACCGGGAGACGGTGGGCAAGTATCTGTTGCTGGCGCGTTCAAAACCGGCCATTTCGACCCCCGGCTCCGATTCTGACCCAGGACCAAAACCAGCCATTTCGACCCTCGGCTCAACAGCGGGTCGCCAGAGTCTATGCCAGCCGCATTCGCCTCAGATTGAAGCGGCGGTGGCCGTGGGGTTGAGTGCCCAACGCATTTATCAGGACTTGGTTTGCGACCACGGATTCGTTGGCAGTTATCAGGCAGTAAAGCGATTCGTGCGGCATTTGCGTGAGACCCAGCCGATCCCTTTTGTGCGGATGGAGGTGGAGCCAGGAGCCGAGGCGCAGGTGGATTTTGGCCAGGGTGCGTGGGTCATGGTGGATGGCAAACGGAAGCGGCCCCATCTGTTTCGGATTGTTTTGAGCCATTCGCGCAAAGGATACAGTGAAGTGGTGTGGCGGCAGACGACCGAGAGCTTCATCCGGTGTCTGGAAAATGCGTTCCGTTACTTTGGGGGTGTTCCCCGCACTCTGGTCATCGACAACCTGCGTGCCGCAGTGACACGGGCCGACTGGTTTGATCCCGAACTGAACCCGAAAGTGGAAGAGTTCTGCCGCCATTACGGCACGGTGATGTTGCCGACGCGCCCCGCCATGCCGCAGCACAAGGGCAAGATTGAGGCGGGAGTGAAGTTTGCCCAGAACAACGCGCTCAAAGGCCGCTGCTTTGAAAGTCTGACAGCGCAAAACCTTTTCCTTTTGGATTGGGAAAGCGGCGTGGCCGACACCCGCATCCACGGCACGACCCGGCAACAGGTCGGCAAGGTATTCAATGAAGTGGAGCGGTCCAAACTATTGCCATTGCCGTCCAGTTTGTTTCCCGTCTTTGAAGAAGCGCCACGCAGTGTCCACCGGGATGGTTACGTTGAGTTCCAGCGGGCGTATTATTCGGTACCCCCGGAGTATGTGGGACGACAGGTTTGGGTGCGCTGGGAGTCCCGATTGATCCGCGTCTTCAATCAGCGCCGGGAACAAATCGCACTGCACGCATTGGCCGAACCGGGCAAATTTACCACGGACCCGCAGCACCTCCATTCACCGTATCGGCGCGTCATTCAACACAATCTGGATTACCTGTTGGATCGGGCCAGGCTGATTGGCAAACACACCGGCACTTGGGCTGAAGCGATGGTTCAACAACGCGGTCCCATTGGCATACGAGTGTTGCATGGCCTGTTGTCCCTGGCCGGCAAACATCCCGTGGTCGCGCTGGAAGCCGCTGCCGAGAAGGCCCTGCATCACGGCACATGGCGTTTAAAGGATTTGCGCACATTGCTGGAACGAGCCGGGCCATCGCCGCAACTGGACTTTCTGGAGACCCACCCCTTGATCCGGTCGTTGGATGC
>CAWFAZ010000052.1:0-11893 GCA_963813995.1 uncultured Verrucomicrobiae bacterium
GCCGGTTTGGGTTCAATCCTTCCCGGCGCATGTCTTCCGAATCGTCAGCCAGTTCAATTTTTCCCCGGACCGATTGGGCCGGGCTGGGCAAGGCGGCGGATGCCGATGAAGCCCGGCTGGATGGCTTGATTCGCCTCTATTGGGCGCCGCTCCGGATTTTTCTGGTGGCGACGTTCCCCTCCCTCAAAGACCAGGCGGAAGTGCTCTTGCAGGAGTTTGCCGAGGATAAAATCCTGAAGGAAGGCTGGCTGCGTCGGGCGGACCCCAACCGGGGAAAATTTCGGGACTTTCTCAAGACCAGCCTGCGCCATTTTGTGCTGGACCGGTTGAACCGGGCGGAGGCGCGGCACGCGCCTGTTTCGTTGGAGGAACTGGAGCAGGAATTGCCGGGGCCGGCGGGGCCATCCGATGAATTCGACCTGACATGGATTCGCGCCGTGCTGGCGGAGACATTGCGGCGGATGGAGGCCGATTGCCGTGATCCCGCGGCGGACCAGCCGCGGCGCGGTTTCATTTGGGAGATGTTTCGCATCCGCCTGATTGATCCGGTCTTGAACGACGCGCCCCAGACCCCTTACGAGGAATTAATCGAGCAGTTCGGCATCAAGTCTCCCACGGACGCGTCCAACCTCCTGTTGAGCGGCAAACGGATTTTCAAGATGCACCTGGCCAAAGTCATCAAGGAATATGCGGAACAGGATGCCGCGACCGCCGCCGAAATCCAGGAGTTGGAGAATTTTGTCTCGCGCCTGGCCAAACGGTCCTGACTTGCAAGATTCACAAAGAAAATTCGTATGGATGGGAACAATATGCCTGAGTTTGACTCCGCTGCGGCATTAAGCAAAAGTCCGCCGAAGAGCCTCGCCGCCTTCCTCGCGGCCGGGGCTGAACATGCCCGGCTTTGGCGGCCGGAGGAGTTGAGTGCGATTTTCCGCCATCAAATGTCTGCGCCGATCCTGGTGGATTTGGGCGGATTCGACCCCGCGACAGCCGTCCGGCTCAAGACCCTGAGCGAAGCGCAAAGCCTGCTCCTGAAAAGCTTTTCGGACCTGTTTCATCATCCCGTTCCGCCCCTGGAACTGCTCTCACTCACCAAGGATTTCGCAAAGGCAAACATGGACCACCCGGAGAGCAGCCTGCCCCGGGAAGTGGCGGCTGCCCTCTATTATGCCAGCATTGCCACCGCGCTGGTGCGCCTCGACGCCCGGATTTCCCAACTCAAGGACGCGGAACTGCAACGCGGTCTGCTCTGGGCCAAAGACCAGCCGTGGGTCGATAACCAAACCCGGGAATTACTTGTCGAGGCGCTGAAGAAAATACCGCCCGGCGTTCCGGCAGAAGGTCCTCCACAATGAACCAGGACACATCCAACGAAGGGCCGTTTATCCCTCCCGTTTCGGCGTTTGCCGGGCCGATTGCGGAATTGGTCGGCCATCGTCTGCTCTCGCCGCCCGCACGGCCCGGTTTGCTGGCCAGTTTGGCCCGCTTTGAAGTCGCGCGCGTGCTGGGCGGCGGCGGCATGGGAGTGGTTGTCCTGGCCCGGGATTCCGAGAAGGGAACAGACGTGGCCATCAAACTGATCAAACCGGAATTGGTGTCGGATCAACGGATGGTTCATCGCTTTGTCAAGGAAGCCGGCCATTTGCAGAAACTCAAGCATCCAAACGTCGTGCCCGTCCTCGAAGTTTCCGACCGGCCGGAAGGCCCTTATTTTGTCATGCCCTATTTTGAACGGGGCAGCCTGGCCCATCGCATCCGGCCCGGCCAGCCAATGGAGGCGGGCGCGATCCTGGACATCGCCCGCCAGGTGGCCGACGGCCTGGGGTTCGCCCATCGCCACGGCATCATCCACCGCGACCTCAAACCGGCCAATATCCTGCTCGGGGCCGGCGGCGGGAGCTGCCTGGCGGATTTTGGCCTGGCCCGGACGATGTTCAACGACACTATTATTGATGTGGAAGGCGGGCAACTGGAGGGCACCGCGCCCTACATGTCGCCCGGTGTTGCCGCTGGCAACGCGGAAGACACCCGCTGCGATATTTACGCCTTTGGCGCGCTGCTCTATGAAATGTTGACCGGGGAACCTCCTTATGCCGGACGCAATACCAATGATATCCGCAAGCAAATCCTGGCCGGTCCGCCCCAACCCATCCAAGCCAGGAATCCCGGGGCCGACGCCGGCCTTGTCGCAGTGGCGGAAGGAGCCATGGCCCGCGAACTGCGTGATCGCTACGCCGACATGGCAGACGTCTTGGCGGACCTGGAGCGGATCAAGGCGGGAAAAGCGACGCTGGGACCCCATGGCATTTCCCGCCGGGTAAAACAACTCCCGCCCGCGCTGTGGATTCCCGCCGGTCTGGCCCTGTTCGCCCTTGCTCTTTGGACGCTATGGCTCGCCACGTCCGCAAGAGGGCCTGCAGCCAATCCGCCAGTGACCAATCCGCCCGTGACATCCGCGCCGCCGGTTCTCCATCCGTCCGTTCCGGAGCCTGCTCCGTCCGTCGTTCCACAGAGCAATTGGCGGGTCTCGATACTGGCCGGACAGCCCGGCGCTCCCGGCAGTGCCGACGGCGCGGCGCCTGACGCCCGTTTTCAATCGCCCGGAGGCATTGCAGTTGACACATCTGGGAATGTCTATGTTGCGGACACGGGGAACAATACCATCCGAAAGATTGCGCGCGGCGGCCCGGTCAGCACCCTGGCCGGGCTGGCGGGCAAGCCGGGCCGCGAGGACGGGAGCGGGAGCGCCGCGCGCTTCCTGGCCCCGCTGGGAATTGCGGTGGATGGCGCGGGCAACATCTACGTTGCCGAATTTGCCAGCGACATCATTCGCAAGATAACCCCGGAAGGAGAGGTCAGCACCCTGGCCGGTTCAGCCGGCAATCCCGGCAGCACAGACGGCACGGGCGACAACGCCCACTTCCGCAATCCCTGGAGCGTTGCAGTTGACTCGACCGGCGACGTGTATGTGGCCGACAAAAGCAATTTCACCATCCGCCAAATCACCCCGACGGGCCGCGTCAGCACCTTCGCCGGTTTTCCCGGAATCCCGGGCGACGCCGACGGCCCCGGCAGCTACGCCCGATTCAACGACCCTCATGGCGTTGCAGTTGATTCGGCTGGAAACGTTTATGTCGCCGACACCGGCAACAACACCATCCGCAAGATTAATTCCTTCGGCATGGTAAAAACGTTGGCCGGCATGGCGGGCAGGGCAGGGGATGCCGATGGCGTTGGGAACAAGGCCCGCTTTTCCAACATCCAAAGCGTGGCCGCAGGCGACGGCGGCAACATCTATGTGCTGGACGGAATCATCATCCGCAAAATCACGCCGGCGGGCGTTGTTACATCCTTGCCCGCCTCTTCATTGGCAGACAGTCATGGACACATTATCAATTCCACAAGCATCGCGGCAGACAGCACGGGCAACCTGTACCAGGTCGAAGGCATGAACAACGTGATTTGGCAGGCAACACCGCCCAGCCGGTAGGGTGAGACTCCGTCGAATCCTAAATCAATTGACGGCTCGAACAGAGTCTCGCCCCACCATGTCAGTTGGCGTTGCCATTTGAGTTCCTCGCGCACGATGCGTTCGGCCTTTTTAGCCGTCGGTTTCAACTTTAGCCTTTAGCATTTCCACCCTCCGTAGCAGCTACTGCGGAGGACGGGCAGCCTTCAGCCTTTGCTCTATGCCCAGCCACACGATCGGTTGACGGCATTGATCCGCGCCACTTTGCCGGGATCCCGAACGTTTCTATCTGCATCCGGCAGACCGTTTATCAATTTTGAAATTGTGGGTAAATTGCCACTCTTTGAGGTGACCGGTGATAGTGGGTGCAATTATTCAAATGCGTGACCGACCGAGAACGCCTGACCAACGAAATGGCCGATTCCGTAATAAGCCTGCGTGTCCGGCGCAAACACCAGTGGTTTGACCTTGGTGATGTCAACCAAGCCGCCCTTTGCCATCACGCTCTCTTCCGGCTTCACGTCCATGACCTCGCCGACGAACTGCGTGTGCAGTCCAAGCTCGATGACGTGGGCCAGCTTGCATTCGACAATCAGAGAGAACTCCTTGATATACGGGGCATCCACCAGTTCGCTTCTCACCGGCGTCAACTTCGTGGCCGCAAACTTATCCCCGCTTCTGCCGGAAACCAACCCGAAGTAATCCGCCTCCTGGACGTGACCCTCTGACGGGATGCTGATGGTGAATGCTTTCCGTGCCAGAATGTTGCCGTGGGTGTACGTCGCCTTGCGCAGCGACACCGCAACGCAAGGTGGTTGGGAGCAGCAGATGCCGTCCCACGAGGCGGTCATCACGTTCGGCTTGCCCTCTTTGTCATAGGTTCCCACCACAAACACCGGCGTCGGGTAAACAAGGGTTTTTGCACCTAAAGATTTTTTCATAGACGACGTCATTTTTAGCATTCAGCCTTTGCTTTTGGCAAGAGGGCAATTCTGACATTGCGATGGACTCGCAACTCACACTAAAATCAAAACAATGAAAGCGTTTCTAATCCTGCTGCTGGCCGCCGCCGGCTGTGTGACGCGTGTCGAAACAGTCCAGCTTCCCCAGCCTGGGGCTTCCCATCCCGAACCTGCTTCCCCCGCGGCTCAACGCCAGACCGTCACGGACAAACGAGTGGTGATTGATCCGGCTCTCGACCATGTCATTCATATCGTTGGCATCAAATCGACGGCGGGGCCTGAAGGTTTTCTAAAAATCCAGTTGAACGTTCAAAATCTGACCGATTCTCCCAAGCAGTTCAGCTACCGCATCGATTGGTTCGACCGGGATGGGCTGGAACTGCCCCTGGCAGCCTCGGCGTCGCTCCCCTGGATGCTGCTCAGCCGCGAAACCTCGTTCCTCGCCGTCACCGCGCCAACGCCCGCCGCCAAAGATTTTCGCGTCACCTTTCTCGCAAACTAATCTCACCCCATCCTGCGCAATTCGTCCCGGACTTGCGCCGCTTTTTCGTAGTCCTCGTTTTTGACCGCTTCATCGAGGGCGGATTCCAGTTTTTCGCGCGCGGTCAAAGGGCGTTTGGTCTTAATTTCCTGCAGCCACATTTCCAATGATTGAATTTCGCCGCTTTGTTCCACCAGATCCTGCCGCTCGTGGTCGCGGTAAAACTGCCGAATCTCATCCAAGCCGGCTTCGACCAGGCGGATGACCAGATCGTAACGGTTGGCCTTGAGTGCCACGGCCCCTTTGGCGCGGATGCGCATCATGAGACACTGGGGGCGAAATTGCTGCAACGACCAGGCCAGTTCGTCCGAACCGGCATATTTCTCCACAAAACCAAACACCTTCAGATTCCGTTCCGTGTCCTCAATCACCCCGTCAAACTCCTCCAGTTGAAACAAACAGATGTAACGGTGATGATATTGGATGAACTCCTGCTGCAACCGTCCGCAGTCATCGGGGGTCAGGCGGAACTCCTTGTCATCATTGCCATGTTCGCGCTTGAATTTTTCCAGGAGATCCAGGTAATACTCCAGCAGGGATTCGCGGCCAAAAGGCCGTTTGCCGTCCGGCCGCCCTTTGGCGTTCATTTGCAACAGCCCAAGATCGACCCGCAATTGAATCTTATCAATGCCATCCTTCCCCTGAAATTTCCTGACGACAACTTGCCCCGGCTGATAATCCCACTGGTCCAGCAGGTCAGAAATATCAAAATTCATGTACCCAAATATGGACGCCGTTGCCCGCCAAGTCAACGCACTACAGTACGGCTCTCATCACTCCCGCGCCCGTATGCTTTTCGGTCTCGGGGAGCGCGACCGTTTTATCGCGCCGTAGCAGCGCGGAGGCGGACCCGGTCGCTCTCGTTGGCGTCTCGCCGACGAGACATTTTCTGGCCAAATCTTTAAAAGACCTGTCCACGCCCGGTTTAAACTCAGGGACCTGGAGCAGAATTGGGGAGCAGATACATTACTTCGCAGGATTTCTGGAAATCCGAGCAACGCGAATGTTGGTACTATACAAGTGGACAATAATAGCGGTCGTTTTCCCTTTTTTATTTCGGACAAACGTAATCCGTAGATCGTCGCCCAACAGTGGGTTAAAGAAGGTGGTTTCGTCTTCAGGGTAAAGCTCGCCGCCGAGGACGCTGCCACCCTCACCCGCGCTTTTAAGGTAGGCGTCAAGATGGCGTGCATGGATGCAGCCGACAAGATGGTCTCCCAGTTCATCGGTCTCATGGCGGATACTGAAAATCGGGCCAATATGAAAGAGGCCAAAGAAAAATGAGCGCTGATATTGCCCGACGTATCCATCGTAGCGTTTGGAATTGGCATGGATCGGAGCAGGCGGTGCGGGAAGATTTGTGAAGATTCTGGTCATCTCGACGCGGCCCTGTGGGTAAGCCAAAATCAATTTGAGAGCCTGATCGTCGCCCGTGCGACCAAAGGATAACTGGGTATTCCAGAATGAGTTGGAAAAGACCAATTCCGATTGCGGAAACACTTCATAAACCGCGTAGCGCACTCCCGACTGTCGGATCCATTGAACCATCAATCGCCCATCCTCGCGGCGGATAGTGCAAATATTCGCATGTTTGTCGGCCTGGTATTGGCCCGCGTAGCGGTCATAGAGCACCGGGTCAACCGGCACCGTGTTGGCAGGTTTCGGGGATAGCGCCTCCAGCAACCGTGGCCAACTGGCGTTAACGATTCCGCTGTTGGCACAATTAGACAAAACGACGACGCCACGACGTTTTTTGGAATCGAAGGCCAGCACAGTTTTGAACCCAAAGGTGAGACCGTCATGTTCGAAAACCGTTTCGTCTTCCCCCCAAGCGAGGCGCCGTTTGGTTCCGTCCTCCATGGTATGATATGTCTCGGCTTTCCGCATTAGCGGGCTTAATGGCGATGGCGTCAGCCCCATGTAGGCCGCAATAAATCTGAGCAGGTCGTTGGCGGTCGAGTGCAAACCGCCAGCGCCGGCAAGAATTGAAAAATCCATGCCTTGGACCGGTTTGCCAGGCATGGCATGTCCGATGGCCAGTCGCGGCTTTAATTCCGGCGTCAGGGTAATTCGCGTGCTGTCCATCCCCAACGGCCGGCAAATCCGTTCGAACACCAGTGTCTCGTAATCTTTGCCCGCTTTCAGTGCAATGACGTGGCCGAGCAATTGCACTCCCAGATTGGAATATTCCTCCCGAGTGCCAGGAGTCTGGTGCAGCGTGCAATGGGCCAGAAAAGCATACAACTGCCCAACCGTATAGCCCGCATACGGATTCCTCCAACTTCGAGGCGACAGATTGTTGGCTTCGCGTGGGAGGCCGGAGGTATGGGTTGCAAGATCGAGTAAAGTAATCTGCTTCCCATGATACGTCGGCATTCGGACGGAGCCGGGTAGGTATTCCTGCACAGGGTCGTCCAGCTTCATCTCCCCGCGCTCGACCATGTCTTGCAGCAGTAAGGCCGTGAACAACTTCGTAATCGAGCCGATTTCAAAAACCGTGTCGCCATCTACGTCGGCGCTCGTGCCATCATCCAGCTTGCCATAGCTGACAACCTGCGCCCCGTGCTCATCGACGATTCCCACCACAAGGCCAACAGCCTCGTTGTCGGTTCCAATGCTGTCGCGGAGCATGGTCTTGATTTCACCGGTTGTAAGCCCGGCGCGTTCGGCATTTTCTCCGCTCATTATTCTTGATGAGACCGAGAACAGGAGCAGGAAAAGCAATGGTTTATATGTTTGGATTCTCACGGCTTCGCTTTGAACAGAGTGATCATCGCCGCCATTCGTGGCTATCATTCATGATGCTGATTCAACGCAAGTGAAACAGACAGCGCAATCACTGTCCATGCAGAATTCGCGACAGTATGGACATTCGTGCTTGGACATTGGCCATTCCCCGGGCAACCTTGGCCCATGTCGGCCTTGGCCCATGTCGCTGTTCACTCGAGTCTGTTCCCGGAAAACGTCCAGCGCGACTTGCTTCAGTCCTTGCGCACCCGCCGGATTGATCCCAAGTTCCATTACATCACTTATAAACAATCCAGGAAATGGCTGGCCCTGCACGAAGCCTGGTCTCCGTCGCGCCTCGATCCTGATTGCGCCGCCATCTATGATCGCAGTTTCCTGGCGGCCGTGGGCGCTTTGCATTCATCGCGGGTGCGCTTGATCGGGTTGGGCTGTGGCGGAGGACAAAAAGACGCCCGCCTCCTGGGTTCATTGACAGGGCAGGGGAGGGAATTATCTTACACGCCCTGCGACATCAGCCTGGCTCTCGTCTTGACATCCTCCCTCGCCGCCCAAACCGCCATGCCGGGAATACGCTGCGACCCACTGGTCTGCGACCTCGCCGCCGCGGTTGATCTGCCCCAGGTGCTTCACGATCAGGAAGGCGCTGCCGCAGTTCATTTGATCACTTTCTTCGGCATGATTCCCAATTTTGAACCGGAAATCATCCTGCCACGGCTGACCGCGCTGCTCCGTCCCGGCGATCTCTTGCTTCTCAGCGCCAATCTCGCCCCGGGTCCCGACTACGCCGCGGGAGTTCAACAAGTCTTGCCCGGCTATGACAACCCGCAAACCCGCGACTGGTTGCTGACCTTCCTGTACGATCTGGGCGTCGAGCGAGACGATGGATTCATCCGATTTTCCATTGAAGATTCCTCCTCGGCGTTGAAGCGCATCGTCGCGGATTTTTGCTTTACCAGGGGGCGAACCTTGCAAGTCTATGGTGAGTGGTTCGGATTTCACACCGGCGACAAGGTCCGGCTTTTCTTCTCCTACCGTTACACGCCGGGCCTGGTTGAGTCTCTCCTGACAAAATATCAACTGCCAATCTCCGGCCAATGGATCACCCCTTCCGGGGAAGAGGGCGTTTTCCTGTGCGGCAAGGCGGGGGACTAAAAGATTTTCAGGGTTTCAAGCACAGCCTTGATGCGCGGCACTTCATGGGTTCGAAACAAATCCGTTTTTCCCAGCGCGGCCAGCACCGCGAAAAACGGCTCCGCGCAACGCACCTCTTCGCCAAAACATTCAAAGGCGTGCGGCAATGCGTGACACACCGGAAACCCCATCGCCCGCAAGCGAAACGTCTGCAAGAACGTCATCATTTGATGCCGCACGCGCACCGCGCTGTCTTGCAGATTCCGGTAATAGAAGCCCAATCCCGGATCGATCAAAATCTTCTTCAGCCCCTCTTTGGCCGCCACATCCGTTTGGCGCGAAAAATAGTCCTCCATCGCCGGGATGACCTCCTCCAAATCAAAATCACCCGCCTCGCGCACGTTGCGCCCCTGCACATAACAAATGATGACCCCGGCGGAATGCTCCGCCGCCATGGCAAAGATTTCCGCCGCATCCTCGCTCCCGGTCAAATTGATCACCTTTGCCCCCGCTTCCAAACTCGCCCGGGCCACTTCCTTTTGATACGTTTCGACCGACACAATCAAGTGGGCTGCCGCGAGTTCTTTGACCACCGGAAGCAATTCCCTTTGTTGGCCGGCCGGGTCCAGGCGCGCGGCGTGGGCCAGCGTCGATTCCGCCCCTACATCGATCATTTCCGCCCCTTGCGCGCTGAGGATTTTGCCTCGTTGCACGGCCCTTTCCGCCGTCAAACAAACGCTCTCCCGATACCATGAATCCGGGGAAAGGTTGACCACTCCCATGATCGCCGGTTCCGAATTGAAGGCAAAGAACCGGTCGCCGAGGGAAAACTCGCGCACCCTGACCGCCGCCGCGGCGCGATGTTCTTCCAGCAACCCGGCCAAATGTTCCAATGACAACATGAGACTGCAAAACTAGGCCAAAAGCCCTCAAAGGAAAACTCTTATTCAACTTTTATGTTGTTTTTTTGCATGTTTTTTGCCGTTCTTTCTTGAAGTCCAATCGGTTTTCTGCCATTATCATCTCGTTCTATGAATTTGCAGCCAGCCACATCACTTGAAAAACTGGACGAAAAGCAGAGGAGAGCCTTGATCAGCTTGCTGGCTGATGACGACCAAAATGTTTATCGGACCGTCCGCCAAAAAATCATCTCCCACGGCCCGGCCAGCGTCCCCTGGCTGCGCGAGCACACCCTGAGCAACGATCCCGTCCTGCGCCGTCGCGCCCATGAGATTGTCAGCCATTTCGCCCGCCAGGCCGCCGACACCCAACTGCTGGCCTTTTGTTTGAATCAAGGCGAAGACTTTGATCTGGAGCAAAGTGCTTTGCTCCTTTCACGCACGCAATATCCGGATATTAACCCCGAGGCCTACAGCGCGTTGCTGGATGATTTTGCGGGCGATTTGCGCGAGCGGCTCGATACAAACGGCGACCCCGGCCAGATTCTCAGGATCATCAACGAATATCTTTTCCGCGAATTGAAGTTTACCGGGGATGAACATAATTTTTACGATCCGGACAACAGTTATTTCAATCGCGTCATGGATCGGCGCGCCGGCAACCCCATCAGCCTCAGCCTGGTTTATTTGTTGCTGGCCCGGCGTCTCCGTTTGCCCATGGCGGGCATCGGGCTTCCCGGCCATTTTCTCTGCCGCTATCAATCCAGCCGGGCGGAGATTTTTGTGGACGCTTTTCGCGGAGGATGCCTCATGACCAAGGCCGACTGCATCAAGCGTGTGCTGCAATTGCGCCAGCGCTTTGACGAAAGCTGCCTGGCGCCGGTCAGTTCCCGGCGCATCCTGCTGCGCATCTGCGCCAATCTTCATCAGATTTATACCCAGCGAAAAGCCGCGGATCAGGTTGAGCGCCTCCAGCGCTATCTTGTCGCGCTGGCCAAATAAGGCAGCGTTCAAGGTGTGCGGTTTGCCGTTTTGTGCTTTCCCGCCAGCCTTACTTTTCTCAGGCTTGTTTTCCACCAGCGCAATTGTTGCCGGGCAATCAACGGATCAATCCGCGCCAAAAGGAGGTGAGCCAGCCGGGCCTTCATCCGGTCCAAGAAGGTTCGTGAACGCCGCCAGCCTGCCATCTCGATTCGCCGGCAATGCGCCAGTATCCCGGCAAAAATCTCGCGCCCTTCACCCACCAGCGCGGGGTTGGACAGTCTGACCATCAGCTCGTAATTGATGTTCAGGCTCCGTCCGTCCAGATTGGCCGAACCGGCATACGCGATCTGGTCGATGACAAACAGCTTCGCGTGGAGGATTTGCGGCTGATACTCGTGAATCTCGACGCCCGCGGCCAGAAACCGGCGATAAAAGCTTTGCGCGGCCATCCGCATCACGGGAAGATCGCACTTGGCGGGCAGGATCAATTGCACTTTGGCGCCGTGCCGTGCCAGATGCATCAGCATGCGCCGGATTTTCCACGGCGGCACAAAATACGGCGATATAATCAGCACCTCCCGCGCTTCCTTCAGGTCGTCCCGCAACGCGCGCTTGAGGGGATTGTTCCTGCCGGGTCCGCCCAGCAAAAGTTTCGCCTCGGGCGCCGAGATGGTTTTCAGCAGGAACGATTTGCGCAGACGGGTAAACGGCCTGTGTCTGAAATCCGCGCAGGCAAACATGTCATCGAACGCCACGGCCAGTTCCCGTGCCAGCGGGCCTTGCACCCTCAATCCCAAGTCGCGCCAGCCGGCGGTGACGCCGTCGCCCCGGTATTCCGTGGCGATGTTAAACCCGCCGATGAAAGCCAGCTCATCATCGCACACCAACATCTTCCGATGATCCCGAATGAAAATTCGATGCAGGTTGAGCGGATTGAACCAGCGGAATTGGCCGCCGCTGCCACGAAACGTTTCCCAAAATGAATCCGGCAAATAGGCCGACCCCAAAGCATCCACCAACACCCGCACGCGCAATCCCCGTTTGCAGGCGTTGACGAGGGCGTCCCGAAACTGGTCCGCCGTCGGGCCGGCATGAAAAATGTACATTTCCAGCCGAACCGACTGCGAGGCGCCGGCGATGGCGGCCAGCATTTCCTCCA
>CAWFAZ010000053.1:0-9270 GCA_963813995.1 uncultured Verrucomicrobiae bacterium
CTTGACTGGCTGGCCATTGCGCTTTACTTCGGCATTCTCCTGTGCGTGGCCTGGTGGGTCGTCAAAAGAGCCAGGGACAACGCCACCGATTATTTTCTGGCCGGCCGCAATTTGAGCTGGTGGGTCATCGGCGCTTCCATTTTCGCCTCGAACATCGGTTCCGAACACATTGTCGGCCTGGCCGGTTCCGGCGCCAAGGACGGCGTCGCCATGGCGCACTACGAATTGCACGCCTGGTGCTTGCTCGTGCTGGCCTGGGTTTTTGTGCCGTTTTATGCCAGATCATTGGTCTTCACCATGCCCGAGTTTCTGGAGCGGCGCTTTTCCGTGCCGTCGCGTTACGTGCTGTCCATTGTCTCGCTCGTGACCTTCATCGTCTCCAAGATCGCCGTGGGCATTTTCGCCGGCGGCGTTGTTTTTGCCACCTTGCTTCCGGAGATGAAGCTGAACATCGGCGGGCACCTCATCGACAGTTTTTGGATCGGCTCGGTGCTGGTCATAGCCATGACCGGACTTTACACCATGCTCGGCGGCATGCGCGCGGTGGCCTATAACGACGCCGTGCAGGTCATCGTCCTCATCAGCGGCTCCGCTTTGCTGACCATCTATGGGCTGATTGAATTGGGCGGTTGGGGAGAGTTGAGGCGCGTCTGCGGCCCGGAAATGTTCAATCTCTGGAAACCGCTCATTCCGGCGGGCGTGGCCTCGAGCTGGTCCCCCGTGCTGGTCAAAGATGCGGCGGGAGCGACGGTCAGGGAGGCGTGGTATTTTAACAGCAACTTTCCGTGGCTGGGCATGGCTATATGCGCGCCGGTCATTGGCCTGTGGTATTGGTGTACGGACCAGTATATCGTGCAACGCGCGCTGGGCGCTCCGAACGAACAAGTGGCCCGCCGCGGCAGCATCTTCGCCGCCTTTTTGAAATTGTTTCCGGTTTACCTTTTTATTATTCCCGGCCTGATTTGTTTCGCGCTGGCCAAAAGCGGCAAAGTGCCTGGATTGGCCGAGGTTTACGATCCGCAGACCGGCCAGGCCACGGCCGCCGCGCAAGGGGCGTTTCCCTTGATGGTGGCGCACCTGTTGCCGGCGGGCCTGCGCGGCATTGTGGTGGCGGGATTGCTCTCGGCCCTCATGGGCTCCCTGGCCGGCGTCTTCAACGCCTGTTCCACCCTTTTCACCGTGGACATTTACGAGAAGCTGCGCCCCAAAGCCTCCCAGCACGAACTGGTGCGCATGGGCCGCATCGCCACCGCCATCATGGTGCTCATCGCCATGATGTGGATACCGGTGGTCAAAGGGGCGACCGGTCTTTACAACTATCTGCAATCCGTGCAAGGCTACCTGGCCCCGCCGATCTTTGTCGTCTTTTTCTTCGGAGTCTTCTGGAAACGGCTCAACGCCGCGGGCTGCCTTTGGGCGATGATCGTCGGATTTGTCGTTGGCATCTTCCGTCTGCTGGTCGATACGCCCGTGACCATGCATGCGATCAAAAGCTATCCTGAAGGCTCATTTCTGTGGGTCATCAACAACATCAACTTCCAGTACTTCAGCATCTTGATCACCCTGATATCCGCCTTCGTCATGGTCGTGGTCAGCTACGCGACGGCGGCTCCGGACTACGCGAAAATACAGAACCTGACCTTCGCCACCACGACGACGGAAGACAACGCCAAAACCCGCGCCAGTTGGGGGTGGGGCGAGGTGCTGGCTTCCGCGTTCATCCTGGCGTGCATCCTCGGCGCCTACCTTTATTTCCGGCGATAGGCCAAAGAGCACAAAACCCTCTTCTTCCGCTCCCTCTCCCGCCGGAGGGAGAGGGCCGGGGTGAGGGAAAGCAAGTGGAGAGGGTCTTTCCGAATGACAAATGAGAAATTCTCAATGACAAATTTTCAATTCAGGCTCAGCGCTTTGGTTGCGGCTCTGCCGTGCGCCTCGGCGTCTTCCTGTCCGCCGTAGCTTCAGCGAAGGAGGATGCGTTGAAATCCGCCTGCTTTATTGAACGACTACGGCTTAAGCGAGAACAGGCTCCGTCAGCTTAAGCGGATTTACGCGGCGGAAAATTTCGGCTTCACTGCTATTGCGGGCGAGTTCCAAGTCATAATCGGTCTGGATGCCCATCCAAAGTTCGGGTGAGAGCATTTAAATATGATTGTAGCCGTATGCTGTTCGGTCTTGGGGAGCGCGACCGTCTCGGTCGCACTCGTTGGCGTCTCGCCGACGAGACATTCTACGGCTACATCCCTTTATTTCGACTGCTCGAGACGTTGAGCAAGCGTCCGAGCTTGAGGGCCATTTCCGCGCTCACGGCGCGCTTGCGCCGGATGATTTCGCTGATGGCAATGGGCGTGACGCCGATGGCCTTGGCCACCGCGTAGGCGGACAGCCCTAACGGCTTCATAAAGTCCTCACGAAGCACGTCTCCCGGATGAACGGGGTCGAGTCGGTCTTTGCTTTTGCTCATAACATTTTCAATGGTAATCCGCTATCGCGGGAGCGTCAAAGACTTGCGAGCTTTTGGCCTACGGGCGCACCCCCCAACCCCGCGTCCTCCGGCTCAAAACTCGAAGTCTGTGGCTGGCTCGGAGTTCGGGCGGGCGGTCAATGTCGGCAGGTTTGCCGCCACTCACCGCCCGCCCTCAGACGGGTTTTGCGGCTCGTCACTTATCCGAACGCCAAGATTGAAGTCGAGGAATTGGACGGGCGAAAGCTCGACCAGAGGTTTCGCTCCGCTGATCGACTTTACGTGGATGAAATGTTTGTCGAAGCATTTGCTGCACGTTGGTCATGTAGCCGAAAGGTCTCATTTTTCAGGGGCCTCGACAATTTAATCAAACAACTACATCGCGAAATCCCGCCATCCGGGCTTTAGATGTCCGGCCAAAGC
Organism: uncultured Verrucomicrobiae bacterium; assembly: GCA_963813995.1. Taxonomy (GTDB): domain Bacteria; phylum Verrucomicrobiota; class Verrucomicrobiia; order Limisphaerales; family Palsa-1400; genus DASRLE01. Next base: position 2,885 of record CAWFAZ010000053.1, read on the forward strand.
GCCCCCTTGGACGAGTGGCGATTGGAGCACCCGGTTTGTGGGAGCAACAGGTTTTAACGGGTTGCCGGGCCAAAGACTTGCGAGCTTTTGCGCCTTCCGGGCGCACCCCCCAACCCCACGCCCTCCGGCTCAAAACTCGAAGACTTTGGCCGGCTCTCTCTTCGGGCGGGCGGTCAATGTCGGCAGGTATGCCGCCACTCACCGCCCGCCCTCAGACGGGTTTGCTAGTTTCATCGACCTACGGTTCGAAATCGATCTCAGAGTTTTTGATGATTTTTTTGCTTGCAATTCAACATATAAACCACTAATGTAATCGCATATGTTGGAAACTATGCCAACAGATTTTAGCTACTATGAAGCGGGTCTTAAACTGCTCACGGCAGTTATTTCGCTCGTCCCTCCCATTCTCGCTTGGCACATGATAAAAGCACGAGAACAGCTTGAATCAAAAAAAAAGCTATAAGTTATCCACCGGGTTATTCACAATTTCAATATTTTATTCACAACCTCAAAACAGGGGTAAAGTCATGCTGACAAGGGTTTTACGCGTTTTCCGCATCTCTCCCCTGTGATGTTGGGAGGCATTGGTCGTAAAAAACCAATGCTGGCTATTCTGATTTAGTGCTCTATGGGCTGATTGAAGCCAAGGAAAAATAAACGGCCCCCGTCCGCGCCCCCCGGCCCGCCCGGACACTCGTTCGCCGCCGCCCTCTCTTCATTTTACCGTCCGGTCAAGGTCGTTCCAGTCCTCCTTCGCCAGGCTTCGGAGGACAGGCCCCCGCTGCGCTCTCCCGGTCGGATTCGCCTTCACCGGAGAATTATGAAAAGCATTCCGCATCTTTCATCCGTGAAATCCGGGGAATCCGTGGTCAAAGTCTTAAAACATCGATGGTCATTAAGCCGTCCAACCAGTCCAAGCCGGCTTTATCGTTAATGTAACGGGCTTGTTACGGGTTTGTAACGGCAAATGTTGGGTTCCTCAACGTTTTCAGTGGAATAGATTCTCATTAAAAGCCTTATCTGGGGGTCGGCCTGGAGCGAAGCTCCCAGGCCGCAGGCCGCCGCCGTGCGGCGGCTCCAAGAGGAAGAAGCTCATATAGAAGGAGTTGCATACGGAACTCGCCCTGAGACATGGACCCCAAAGCGACTCGTACCGCAGATCGTGGTCGGTCATGGCGGATTTCAATTCCACCGAAAACGTTGAGGAACCAAATGTTGCGGGCTAAGTCGTTGACTATCAACACTTGTTGCGGTGTTGCGGGTTCTTCAGACCTACATATCAATCATGCGTGTTGCCTCTTCGCGGCAATTTTATGTTTTTGCCCCCCCATGTTTCTGCCGTTCCCTGATGAGATGGCTATTTTTATACAGCTTCTGAGGCACCGAGAGACGAAAACCAGTAACATGTTGCCGCTTTGTTACTTTTGGTGTTACCGGCTAAGTCGTTGACTATCAACACTTGTTACCGTGTTACCGATTTTTTGGACCTATCTATCAATCTTGCGTATTTTGCGCTTTTTTGCGGCAAATGAGTTGTTTGGTGCTAGAATTCTCTTGCCTGCCTTCGAGCATCTTCCCGATACTACGGCAATGATATGATCCTGGCTCCATTATGAAACCCGTTCGTCTCGGCATCATCGGCATGGGCAATATCGGCAGCCATCATGCGGAGTATCTGCTGGCCGGACAAATTAAACGGTGCGAACTCAAGGCCGTCTCCGACACGTCTGTCGATAAACTCGCCCCTTACCAACTGCGCGGCTTGAACGTATTCGGTGACGGGGAAGCTCTGATCCGCTCCGGCGAGGTGGATGCGGTTATTGTGGCCACGCCGCATTTCCAACACACTTCCCTGGGGATTGCGGCGTTGCAGGCGGGGCTGCATCTCATGGTGGAAAAACCCATTTCGGCCCATAAAGCGGATGCCGGGCGCTTGATCGCCGTTCGGCGGCAGCATCCCAAACTGGTCTTTGCCGGGATGTTCCAAATGCGCGCCGAATCGCGTTACCTCAAGATCAAAAAAATCATCACGGACGGGCAACTGGGCGGGGTCGTTCGCTTTTCCTGGATCGTGACGGAGTGGTTTCGGACCGAGGCTTATTATGCCGGCAGCGCCTGGCGCGCGACCTGGAAAGGGGAAGGCGGCGGCGTCTTGATCAATCAATGTCTGCATCAGTTGGACATGTTGCAATGGCTCCTGGGCATGCCGGCGCGCGTGCGCGGCTTCGTGCAACTGGGCCGCTTCCATAAGATCGAGGTCGAGGACGATGTGACGGCCTACATGGAATTTTCCAACGGAGCGAGCGGCACGTTTGTTTCGACTACCGGCGAAGCGCCCGGCACAAACCGCCTGGAGATCAGCGGCGACATGGGCAAGTTGCTGCTGGAAAATGACCGGCTGCTTTTCCTGCGCAATGAAGTTTCGATGGCCGAATTGTGCAAGACGGCCAGGCTCGGTTTTCAAAAGCCCGACGTCCGGAAGATTGAAATCCCGATTCCGCCCGAACCGGCGCAGCACGCCGTGTTGACCCAAAATTTTGTCGATGCAATCCTGGATGGCACGGGCTTGATAGCCCCCGGCGAAGAGGGTATCCATTCGATTGAGCTGGCCAATGCCATGCTGTATTCGGGATTGACCGGACAAACGGTGGAGTTGCCGATGGACAGCGCGGCTTACGAACGGAAACTCAACGAATTGATCGCCGCCTCCAAATTCGAAAAGAAGGTGGTCAAAACTTCGAACGAGGATTTTGCCAGGTCATTTATGCGATAAACCGGCAGGATTATATGATTCTTACAGGCATTGGCGATGAAGCGGGCGTCCGCCTGGACACGCAAATCAAGGCCGCCCGGGAGTTGGGCTGGAACTGTTTGGAACTGCGCGCCGTCGAAGTGCCGGGATTCGCCAGGGCCAATTTCCACGATATTCCCGACAAGGCGTTCGACATCGCCGTGGAACGTCTGAGTGAGGCGGGCCTCGGCGTTTATTGTTTCGGCTCGGCCATTGCCAATTGGTCCAGGAAAATATCCGACCCGTTCGACCTCACGCTGGCGGAAGTCAAACGCTGCATTCCACGCATGCAGCGGCTGGGCACAAAATTGGTGCGCATCATGAGCTTCAAACCGGGCGACGCCGAATATACCATACCGCCGGAGGTTTTTCGTCGCATCGGAGAGGTGACAAGGATGTTTTGCGATGCCGGCCTGCAACCGGTGCATGAGAACTGCATGAACTACGGCGGGATGAGCTGGCATCATGCCTTGGAATTGCTCGAACATTGCCCGGGTTTGAAATGGGTCTTCGACACGGCCAACCCTGTTTTCAATCCAGACCGGAGCAAAGCCAGGCCGTGGCCGCGCCAGGACGCCTGGGAGTTTTGGGAACACATCCGCGACCACGTCGCGCACTTTCACATCAAGGACGCGACCTATGTTCCGGCCAAACAGGGTTGCGACTACAATTACCCGGGAGAAGGACAAGGCCGGGTGCGCGACATTCTCAAGGACGCCTTCGCGCGCGGCTGCGATGCGGGCATTTCCATCGAACCGCACGTGACCGTGGTCTTCCACGACAACGCCGTCAAGGCCGGGGACAAACAAATATATGACAGCTTCGTGCGTTACGCCCGCCAACTGGAGGCCATGATTGCCAAAATCAAAAAACAGCCGTAATAGAGAAAGCCTTATGTTTAAAAGAGATTCGCGCTTCAATACTGTTCACACTGAGATTGCCACGCCGCAGATCAACCGGCGGCACTTCATTTATACGTCCGCGCTGGCGGCTGGAGCGCTGGCCGCCAGTCTTCCGGCTTATGCCGCCAGGGCCAAATTCAAGTCGCCCAATGAAAAGCTCGATATCGCCGGCATCGGGACGGCGGGGAAGGGCGCGGTCGATCTGGAGGGGGTGTCGGGCGAGAACATCGTGGCCTTGTGCGATGTGGATTCGGACAAGCTTGCGGCGGCGGCAAAGAAATATCCGGGCGCGCGCCTTTATTCCGATTACCGCATCATGATCGAAAAGGAGAAAAGTATTGACGCCGTGACGGTCAGCGTGCCGGACCATCACCACGCGCCGGCGGCGATGCGGGCCATCCAGGCGGGCAAACACGTTTATTGCCAGAAGCCGCTGACCCATACGGTGTGGGAAGCGCGCCAATTGACCCTGGCCGCGCGCAAGCACGGCGTCGCCACGCAAATGGGCAATCAGGGCCATGCCGGCGCAGGAGTGCGCGAGCTTTGTGAAATGATTTGGGCCGGGGCCATTGGCCCGGTGCGCGAGGTGCATTGTTGGACCGACCGCGCCAAAGGCTGGTGGCCGCAGGGCCGGGCGCGCCCGTCCGGCTCGGACCCGGTGCCTGCCAATTTGGATTGGGACCTGTGGCTGGGCCCCGCCCCCAAACGGCCCTATCTGGATCTTTGGCCCGCAGACATGCGGGGGCACATTCTGGAAATGGCGGGGCATGTCTATCATCCGTTTTCGTGGCGCGGTTGGTGGGACTTCGGCTGCGGCGCGGTGGGCGACATGGGCTGCCACGTCATGGATGGAGCAGACTGGGCATTGAAACTCGGCGCGCCCACTTCGGTGGAACTGGTGAGTTCTTCCGCACGAATGCCGGAAATGCCGCCGGATTCATCCATCCTGCGTTATCAATTTCCCGCGCGCGGCGATATGCCGGCCTGTATGGTGATGTGGTATGATTCGGCACAGAAACCGCCGCGGCCCAGTGAATTGGAAGCGGCTCAATTGGAGAACAACGGCTCACTGTTCATCGGCGAGAAAGGCAAGATCATTTGCGGCATTTATGGGGAAAAGCCGCGCCTGCTGCCGGAATCGACCATGGCCGATTACAGCCGGCCTTCACCGACGATTCCGCGTGCGCCGGGCGATGATCCCTACCTGGAGTGGATTCGCGCCTGCAAAGGCGGACCGGCGGCAGGCTCCAACTTCGATGTTTCCGGCCCGTTCAGCGAATGGGTGTTGCTGGGCAACCTGCCCTTGCGGCTGGGTAAAAAGATTGAATGGGATTCAGCCAAGCTGCGCGTGACCAATGTTCCGGAGGCGGAAGAATTGATCAAGAGCACTTACCGTCACGGATGGAAGGTGTGATCCCCCATTCCTGATCTGCGTGAATTATTTCGGCGCGGCCGCCACCGGATTGACCGGCGCCGCCGGCTTGGCGGGCAGCGGAATGACCTGTGATTGCAGCCCCAGCCTGGCACACGCGAAATAAACGACGGCGCCGACGAGGAAGGCGGCGACTGGCGCGGCAGGGACCGGATAAATGTTCAAGATGGGCAGGATGCCCACCACGAAGCCCGCCAGCCAGGCCACCCAGCCGGCCGGATTGAAGCCCGCGCGAGGACCGGGCCACTTGCCGCCGGCCAGCAGGTAGTCCACCATCATCGCGCCGCAGATGGGACCGAAGGAGGCGCCGATGATCTGGAAGACGATGATCGCCTTTCCGGCCAGGCCGGTAATCGCCAGCATAATGCTCACCACCGTGCCGATGCCGACGGAAATGAACGGATTCACGTTGGGCAAAGTGGTTTTGAAACTGTTGGCGGCAATAAACGCGGAGAAGCACGCCGGCGGAAAGGCGGCCAGCGCCAGCAGGAACAAAATCAGGGGCGCGCTCTTGCCCATGAGGATCGGGATCAAACCGGGCGTCTGGAGAATCAGGCTCGGCGGATTAGTCTTGGACGCCTCCGCCACCGCGGCTGTGCTGAAATCGGGCGAGCCGTAAGTGCCGGCAACGATCAACAGCGAAATTCCCGCCGTCACAGTGATTGCCAGGGCAATGCCAACCAAGCCGCCCATCTGCACGTCATTCTTATCCCGGCTATTGGTGCCAAAATCCGTTCCGGCGGCCCCTGCGGTGGCAAAAAAGCCAACCACGTAAGTCATCATGACCGCCAGCACGCCGAGGGTGCTCAGCGCCGCCGGGGCATGCGGTGAAAGATTTTGGTGCATGGCGATGAACTTCTGCGGGTCGAAATTGCCGAGGGTGCCCGCCGTCTTCGCCAGGAGGATCAGCAGGATAACCAAAGGAATCAGCGGCACGTTTATGTTAGCCTTAACAGTTACCGTATTGCTGGGCGGGCCTCGGGCCGGCGGATGAAGCTGGTCCATTGCTGAATCAGCGCCTTCCCCGCCTCGTCCGCCGGATGCGCTTTGCCCGCAATGATGAGTTGCACCGGGCGCTGCGAAATCGTAAACAGACGAAGCAGCCGCTGTGGGTCGCGCAGCAGCAGGTTCGGTCTCTTGTAGGTCGCGAAGCGTCGCGCAAAGCCCAGTGTCAATGCGTTGGGATCGAATAAATGTTTCGCTTTGTCGATCGCCTCGGCCGACGCACCGGAGCCAGCCAGTTGCCGCGACAGCCGCTCGC
>CAWFAZ010000054.1:0-23731 GCA_963813995.1 uncultured Verrucomicrobiae bacterium
TATGTCGTCTGCTGGACCCGTTACGTATTGCTGCAGTCCGGCGAGACGAGCATTCCAGAGGGAACCTATTATCTGGGAGTGGTGAGCGATGGCGTCAACTCCGGCAACGGGGAGATTGGCAGCAACACCACCAGCTATGCGCTCTCCAGCGGGCCATTGCTCGTGACGAATCTCGGCACGGTGGGCGCAACCGATCTCCTTGTCACCAACGTCATACTGGAATCTGAGGATGTCGCCGCCTACCACTTTGTGTTTCCGTCCAGCATCATGGGCATGGAAGTGCGGTTGCAGAACCGCGTGGGCAATCCGGCGATGACCTTACTGGAACCTGACACTGGCATCGCGACGCCGTACAGGGATGGTTATGGCGTGGAGGGCGGACAGGGATGGGATTGGTACGGTCTCAACTTGCTTATCATTCCCAACCCACCCGCCACGAATTACAGCGTGGCGGTCAAGGCCGCCGACATCAGCGGTTACGTGGATGCGGCCTACGATCTCAGAGTCCTCGAGATTGTCCCGGCCTCCTTGAACATCGCCAGCAATTATAGCACCAACGGCACTAATATTGTTTCCGGCACTTTGGCGGATACGGAGAGAGCGTTCTTTAAAGTCGTTGTGCCGACCGACCTTGATGGCGCGCCGATCCTGGGTTGGGAATTGAATTTGTCCCAATCCAACGGTTTCCCTTCGGTTCGTGTGCGCCAGAATCTGCTCCCGGATAACACTTGCGACACAACTGCATTCGCCACCGGCAGCATTATCATTGCCCCGCCGTACCTCGTGCCGGGCATCTGGTATGTCGAGGTCAAAGCGAGCGGCAATACCGCCTTTTCGCTGGCCAGCAGTGTCATCACCACCAACACCATGCAACGCGCTCCCTGGACGATGCCCATGATCGGGCAGGCGGACACCTCCCCCGGTCTGAGCCAGCCGGTCTTTGGCGACACCGGTGTAGATGCCAACGGCTATGTGTTGACCAACGGCAATGGAGACCATGGGGTGGATCTCACCCAGGGCCACTATGATTTTTATGCGGTCATTATCCCCACCAATAACGCCGGCCTCCTGCATGCCGAGTTGCTGGCCATCAGCGGCAATCCCCAACTCTACATACGCGCCGGCGCCGCGCCCACCCCGAACCACTATGCTACAGGATCGTGCGGCGGCGGGCAACTGATTGACCACCAGTTGAGCGGCAGCACCACCCAATACGGCAGTTGGGTGCCCTTGAACGGACGCACCGAAACCCAACTCACCCCCGGCATCTGGGTCATCTCCGTCTATGCCGCTGGCAACGCCAATGTGCGCTACCGCCTGATCCTCTCCAGCGGCAATTACGCCACCAACAGCTTGGTGCAGGATTTGCCCCTGGACGGCAGCGTGACCTTGATGAACGCACTGGCGGGCGGCGACTGGCGTTACTACCGCGCGCAGATTCCGACCAACGCTCCCAACAACCTGCTGGTCACTTGGACAAACACAGTAGGTTCTCCCTATCTCTTCATTCGCGACACCGTTCCGCCGGGAGAAGACGGTTTCATCAGTTGGTCGTCCGACAACAAAAACGAAGGGCCTTACCCGGACTTCATTTCACCCGGCACCTTTACCTTGACCACCCCGCCTTTGCGCACCGGGACGAGTTATTACTTCGGCATCTGGTCGTCGGATGACGCAGTCTTCTCCATCACTTGTTCGACCAACGGCGGCGCGATAGATGTGGACGGCGTCCTGGACTTCTATGGCGGCTCGCCCGGCAATGTTGAAATTGACGGCAACAGCAATTTACTCTACCGCATAGATGTCCCGCCGAAAGCCACGACCCTCCGGTTCAGCGCCTCCAATTCCTCCGACATAGTGTTTTTCCTGGAGCAAGGCACCGTTCCCGGTCCGGACGATGAAGCGCAATGGAGCAGCTACTACTATTGTGGTAATGAGGTCAACGCCAGTCTCACCGAATCGCTCACCGACCCCTCCAACTGGCCGTGGCTCCCGGGTTATTCTTATTATCTAGCCATTACCAACACCTCGCCATCCCCCGAGAATTTCAGCTTTACGATGGCCCAGATGTCCGACCTCGCGCCGTTTGATTTCACCGCGCCAACCAGCGTGACTTCCACCGCGCCCAATCCAACAGTCCAAGTCGTATGGGGCGTGACCAATCAGGGAATAGGAGTGGCGAACGGTTCTGATGGCTATTGGTATGACCGGGTGTGGTTCTCGACCAATGGGGCGCTGGACGCCCAGTCGGAGGATATCGGCGACTTTTACATCAGCCAGACGGTGGCGCCGGGCGGAACTTACTGGCAAACCAACAATGTGACACTTCCCATGAGCGCCAGTGGAAACTATACCCTGTTTGTGCAGGTGGACGTTTCCAATTATACTTACGATTCCGACCTGGCTGACAATGTTTCGGCGCCGGTAACAGGCCTGTTCACATTGACACCGCCGGACCTGGCGCCGGTGAGTGTGGACTGCTTTCCAGTGGCGGTAGTGTCCGGGATGCCGGTGCAGGTGGTGTGCGTGGTAACCAACCAGGGATTGGGGAGCGCGTCGGGCTATTGGTCTGATGGAATCTATTTCAGCAGCAGTCTGGTATTCGACACTAATGCGATGCGAGTGGGCTATGCTGGGCAAGACCACAACGTGGCGGCGGGAGGCAGTTGCACATGGACCAACTCGGCGACATTGCCTCAAGTGCCGGCGGGGACATATTACCTGTTCGTGGTGGTGGATGATCCGGCCTATGGGCATACGGTTTATGAGTCCACCAAGACCAACAACACCAGCGCAGCGGTGCCCCTGGCGGTGTCGCCGCCGCCGCCACCAGTCATCAACTGCCCCAGCAACATCGCCATCACGATTCCAAATCCAAGTTGGGCGGTGGTCAATTATACCGTGATGGTCAGTGGCGTCTGTCCGCCGATCACGACCGACTGTGTGCCGTCCAGCGGAAGCGTATTCCCGGTCGGCACCAACACCGTTCATTGCTGCGCCACGGACTCCTGCGGCCAGTCCAACTGTTGCAGCTTCACGGTGACGGTGACCATTGGCTCACCCCTGCCTGCAGCCCAGCTTTTGGCTGGCACCAGCGGGTCCGGAGAAGGCATCGTTTACGCCTATCAGGGCGGGACGAACTGGACTGCCATCTCCCCATCGCTGGGCGATGCCGTTATGGATATTGTCCAGTTCGGCGGGACACTGTACGCCGCTACCTACACCGCCGGTAACGAAGACGTTTCCGCTGGCAAGGTGTGGCGATACAATGGCGGCACTTCATGGACGGTCGTCGGGACCAACATGGACCAGGCAGTCTGTGCTCTGGAAATCTACAATGGTCAGCTCTATGCCGGCACCGCCTATAACGGCGGCAACCTGTATCGCTACAACGGCACCAACTTCATTTATGTGGGCACCGAGCAAGACTGATCTGGAATCCGGGCAATGTGCAGTTCCTCGTATGGCTATCTTCAACTCGGTGATATTGTACGGCGATTATTTCGGACATTACGATGGGACCAATCTCTATTTCGACGCTGACTTCGGCTTTGGCGGCGTCGTTGACTTCGCCGAGTACAACAACAAGTTATATGCAGGTACGGAGGATTCTGCTTCCCTCTACGGTTCCACGGATGGCATCAACTGGTCGTTAGTTCTCGACGGTCCAAACAACACTTACGCATTGTGGACATTGGAACCGTTCCAGGGTCAGTTATACCTGGGCTATGACAACGGGCAGCTTGGCTACATGAACTCCTCGGAAACCTGGAACAGTGTCTTGACCGTCTCCAACAGTATCATCTCAATGGCTGCCGCCGAGAACGCCATGCTTTACTTCGGCATTGGCTTGGGGGCTGTAGGGGATGTTGAGGACGGCACCGGCCCCGGGTATGTTTACGCCTACTCAGGGAATGGCGCAACGAACGCTGCGCTGATCTCTGGTCCGATGGGGGCCGGCGTTCAGCGTCTGGACTACCTCGCCGGGGCTTTGTTCATCACACCGTCAGCAGGCTTTGATGCCGAGGGATGTGTTGGCGGCCCATTCAGCATAACGAACGAGACTTTCTCTTTGCTCAACACAGGGACGAATTCACTAACCTGGTCCCTCGCCAACACTCCAACCTGGCTCAATGCCTCGCCTGGCGGCGGCACCCTGACGCCCGGCGAAACAACCAATGTGACCGTGAGTCTGAATTCCAACGCCAACTCTATGACTGCGGGAGTTTATACCGCGACTGTATTTGCCAATCTTGGGCAAAGCCGCCAGTTCACTTTGACCGTGATCGGCCCGCCAGTCATCACCTGCCCCAGCAACATCACCGTGACGACCACGAATCCAGCCGGGGCGGTGGTCAATTATACTGTGACGGTCAGTGGCGGCTCTCCACCGATCACGACCAACTGTGAGCCCCCGAGCGGAAGCGTGTTCCCGATCGGCACCAACATCGTTCATTGCTGCGCAACGGACTGCTGCGGCCAGTCCAACTGTTGCAGCTTCCCGGTCACAGTGTCGCCACTGCCGCTGAGCATCACCTGCCCCAGCGACATCGTCATGACGACTCCAAATCCAGGTTGGGCGGTGATCAATTATAACGTGACGGTCAGTGGCGGCTGTCCGCCGTACACGACCAACTGTGTGCCGACCAACGGGAGCGTGTTCACGAATGGCACTACCACCGTTAATTGCTACGCCACGGACTCCTGCGGCCAGTCCAACTGTTGCAACTTCAGGGTGACAGTGAATGTTGGCCCACTCCCGGCTTTAGCCCAGCTTTTGGCGGGCACCAGCGGGTACGGCGGTGCCGGAGAAGGCATGGTCTATGCCTATCAGGGCGGGACGAGCTGGACGGCCATCTCGACCTCGCTGGGCGATGCCGTTCTGGATATTATCCAGTTCGATGGGGCACTGTACGCCGCCACGACTTCCTATGATTATAATGGCAACGGCAACGGCCAGGTGTGGCGATACAATGGCGGCGCTTCATGGACGGTTGTCGGAGACAACATGGACCAGGGAGTCTATGCGCTGGAGATCTACAACGGTCAGCTCTATGCCGGGCACCGCTTTTAATTTCTACGGCGGCAACCTGTATTGCTACAACGGCACCAATTTCATTAATCTTAATGTAGATAATAATCCGGTGGGAAACGGAAACTGGTCTGGAATCCGGGCGATGTACAGTTCCTCGTACGGCTATCTTCAACTCGGTGACATTTACTTCACTACTTTCGCACATTATGATGGGACCAATTTTTATTTCGACGCTGACTTTGGTAATTTCGGCACCGGCGTTGCTGACTTCGCCGAGTACAACAATATGTTATATGCTGCCGGTAACAACAACTTGAATTCTCAGTCTGAAAATATTGCTGACCTCTTTAGTTCCACCGATGGCATCAACTGGTCGGTAGTTCCCAGCTATGGCAGCCCTTACGCATTGTGGGGATTGCAGCCGTTCCAAGGCCAGTTGTACCTGGGCTATGACAATGGGCAGCTTGCCTGCATGGACTCCTCGGAAACCTATTACAGCGTCTTGGCCGTCTCCGATAGTATCATCTCAATGGCTGCCGCCGGGGACTCCGTGCTTTACTTCGGTACCGGGGTGGAGGCGGTAGGGTCCTCCAGCGGCTCCGGACCCGGTTATGTTTACGCCTACTCAGGGAAAGGCGCAACGAACGCTACGCTGATCTCCAATCCTATGGGGGTCGGCGTTCAGTGCCTGGACTCACGCACCCGGCCCACCCGACCCTTTGCAAATCATACCGGCAACAGGTTTTACCTCCGCCGGACCGGTTGGCGGGCCCTTCAGCATAACGAACGAGACTTTCTATTTGACCAACATAGGGACGAATTCACTAACGTGGTTGCTCGCCAACACTCCAACCTGGCTCGATGCTTTGCCTGGCGCCGGCACACTGACAAATGGCGGACCTGCGGCCACCGTGAACGTGAGTCTGAATTCCACAGCAAGCAACCTGCAGATGGGAACCTACAACGAAACTGTATGGTTTACCAATCTGAACGACAATGTTGGGCAAAGCCGCGAGTTCACCTTGGTTGTAACTGGTGTCCCGACTATTGCCATACAAAGGGCGACCCCCGGCTTGCGCATGTTTGCCGGATCGGCCACCGTCTCTGCTCGTGAAGAGCTGGACACTTATAATGACGGGGACGAATCCTGGATTGGCGGGTACTATCCGGTCAGCTATTCGTTCACCCTGCTGGACTTCCCGGTGGTGCCTGGGATGCAATGCCACATCTTTCTCGTTCCGACCAGCTTCTTGCCTGCGGGCATCAATCCGACCGGCAACGAGGATATGGAGTATCTATGCTCCAACAACCTCTGGGTCCAGATCAATGGCGCGGGAGCCAATCCGAATGGGTCGTCTGGTTACAATGTCAACGTTTCGTGGAAGACGAACAATCCCAACGCCAATCCGAACATTGTGGCGCTCAACTATACCAACACAGGCAACCAGAGCCCTGTGGGCACCTGGACGCTGCAGTTCAACGCCGCCTCAACCGGCACGCTGACCCCGCCGGGCGTCGCCGCTATGCCCTTCACCATCACCGACCCGAACGTGGCGGCCGACTTCGCCTCACCGGTGATGGCCTGCTTTGGTCTCCAACCCAACTCCAAGGCAGGTATAGGGACTTATATTGACTACGCCAAAATCAGCATCACTGGCACTGCGAACCCCATTAGCGAGAACTTCACCAACGAGCCTGCGTACATTACCTCTATCAGCGGAAGCAGTTCCTCAGGGTATTGGGACACCAGCGATTCGGCCAATCCAGCCAGCGTGGTATTGGTGACCCCCAACGACCCGCTGTGGGTGATCTGGAACTTGCCAGACACTGGCTTCGGCCTGGGCGTAACCCCCATTCTGCCCGTCCTCCCCGCGAATCTGGGCAATCAGGAGGGCAACATCGGTGGTTTTGTGTTGCCGGCCCAGTATAATGGTTATGGCGACTGGCCAGTCACGGCCAGTCGAGTTGGCGGCACGAACTGGACGTTGATTCCGAGCGATTGTTTGCCTTCGTATGAGTATCCTTGGGCGACAAATGCCTTCTTCGAACTTATAAATCCGCCGCCGGCTAATTGATTTGGCCGGAATGATAGAATTCATACGAGGAGTCCCGATCATGTCAACATTTTGATGATCCGGACTCATAAAGCATCCGGTTGACGGATTGTTCGATTCCCGTCGGCCGCTACGCTTCATCAGTTGATTTTTGCGCCATGCCAGAATGCCGCGCGCCGCGTCCGCTCTGTCCACCAACAAATACGGCATCCGCCGCCGGTCAAGGCAAGAGGGAAAATTTTCATGGGCATCCGTGAAATCGCTGCTATACGTGGTCAAATTCTTAAACCACAGTCCCGAAGTAGTTCGGGGCAGAAATGGGAACGAAGGACTCTCCAGGCCAATCCGCTTCGGACTTTGGGCGGTTCGGCGTTGCCGGGTTCCGGGTTGCCCCGGTTTCGTGCGCATCCTGGTTTTGAGCATTCTTCAGAAGACGTTTAGCCACAGATGATTACAGATGGACACAGATCAGAAGGAGTTGCCAGGAAACAGGAGGCACCCAAAGAATAAAAGACCCTTTTCAGAAAAATCTGTGCTCATCTGTGTCAATCTGTGGCTCCCGTCTTTGAGGCGTTGGATATTTCCCCCGGCCAATCAAGGTCTGTTCTCCGGCGGCGCTGACCAGTGTCCAAAAAGCGGGATGCGCCTCCCGGCTTCCTGGTTTCGCGCGCATCCCGGTTTTTGAGCATTCTTCAGAAGACGTTTAGCCACAGATAAACACAGATGGACACAGATCAGAAGGAGTTGTCAGGAATCAGGAGGCACCCAAAGAATAAAAGACTCTTTTCAGAAATATCTGTGCTCATCTGTGTCAATCTGTGGCTCCCGTTTTTGAGGCGTTGGATATTTCCCCCGGCCAATCAAGGTCTGTTCTCCGGCGGCTCTGACTGGTGTGGAAAAAGTGGGATGCGCCTCCCGGCTTCCCGGTTCCCGGCCCGAAAATTTGGTCTTGCGCCGGGCGCGGCGGTTGTTACAGTGCTGCGTCGCGGGCAAACGGCCTTCGCGGTGGTTTTTGCTTTTCAACCCATTAACTATTATCTGTGAAAATTTTTTCCGGCACGTCCAATTTGCCGCTGGCCAGGAGCATCGCCGCTTCCATCGGCCTGGAGCTGGCCAAATGCACGATCAGCTCCTTTCCTGACGGCGAAACGTTCGTCAAGATCGAGGAGAATGTGCGCGGGGAGGATGTGTACATCGTGCAATCGACTTCGCCGCCGACGAACCATCATTACATGGAATTGTTCATCATGATGGATGCGGTGCGGCGGGCCAGCGGGAAGAGGATCACGGCGGTTTTGCCCTTTTACGGGTATGCCCGACAGGACCGCAAGGATCAGCCGCGCGTGCCGATCACCGCCAAATTGGTGGCCAATCTGCTGGTCGCGGCCGGGGCGAGCCGGGTGTTGACGATGGATTTGCACGCCCAGCAGATTCAGGGTTTTTTTGACATTCCGGTGGATCATCTGTATGCCGCGCCGGTGATGTACGAGTATTTGAAGAAAAAGAAACTGGCCGATCTGGTGGTGGTCAGCCCGGATGTGGGGGGGTTGAAAATGGCGCACGCCTATTCGCAGGTGCTGGAGGCGGGGCTGGCCATTGTGGCCAAACGACGGAAAAGCGCGACGGATATTGAGGCCATGGCGGTCATTGGCGAAATCCGGGGCCGGAATGTCCTGATGGTGGATGATTTGACGGAAACGGCCGGGACTCTGGTCAATGCGGCGGGGTTGTTGAAGAAAAAGGGGGCCAAGAAGATCATTGCCTGCGTCTCCCATGCCATTTTGAACGATCTGGGAATCGAACGATTGCGAAAATCAAATATTGACGAATTAATCACCACTGATACTGTCCTACGCCCCGCTATTGACGGGGTGAAGATCACGACGCTGAGCGTGGCCGCGCTTTTGGGCGAAGCGATTAAGCGTATCAACTGCAATTCATCAGTGACATCGCTATTCGAGTTCAAAGGGGGGCGCACCAGTTAGGCTGGCGTTACGGGGGTCTTTGCATATATAAGGTATAAAAGATGAAATCAGTCGCTTTAACCGCCTTTCCGCGGACTTTGGGCCGCCGGGCTGGCGCCAGGACATTGCGGATGTCCGGGCGTGTTCCCGCCGTCATTTACGGCCGGCTCCATCCGCCGCAAAATCTTGAGTTCAATCTCAAGGACATCCAGGACGTCCTGCACGGGGCCGCCTCTGAAATCGTGTTGCTGGACCTTTCGGTCAAGGACGACGCCCAGCCCAAACGGCTGGCCCTGGTGCAGGACATCCAACACCACGTCCTGACCCACCAGATGCTGCACGTCGATCTGCACGAAGTGGCCGAGAATGAAAAGGTCACCGTCATGGTGCCGGTCGAAGCGACCGGCGAAGCCATCGGCGTCAAAACCGGGGGCGGCACGCTGGAACACGTTCTCTTCAAATTGAAAGTCCGCGCGTTGCCCAAGGATTTGCCGGAGGTCCTGGTGGCCGACGTCAGCCATTTGGAAATCGGCAAGGCCATTCACATCGGCGACATGAAGGCGCCGCCCGGGGTGGAAATTCTTGGCGAAAAACACATCTCCGTCCTGGCCGTGGCCGCGCCGGTGAGCGAGGCCCAGGAAGCCGCTCTTCTGGAGGCCGCGACCGCGCCAACGGGAGAAGTGGAGATGATCAAGGAGAAGAAGGAAGAGGGCGAGGAGGCCGAGGCCAGGCCCGGTGAGAAAACAGAGGCCAAACCCGGTGATAAAGCGGCCGCCAAGGCCGGAGAAAAACCCGGCGAAAAAATTGCGGCCAAGCCGGGCGAAAAAATTGCGGCCAA
Source organism: uncultured Verrucomicrobiae bacterium (assembly GCA_963813995.1). Classification (GTDB taxonomy): domain Bacteria; phylum Verrucomicrobiota; class Verrucomicrobiia; order Limisphaerales; family Palsa-1400; genus DASRLE01. The sequence goes on from CAWFAZ010000054.1 coordinate 9,892, forward strand.
ACCGGGCGAGACAGCCGCGGCCAAACCGGGCGAGAAAGCCGCTCCCGCCGCCGAAAAGGCAGGCAGGAAGAAGGGGGAGTGGAGGAAGTAAGGCGCCCTTTACCCGTTGGAGAATTTATCTCTCATCGCGGGGCTGGGAAATCCCGGCATCGAATACGCCGGGACCCGGCACAATATCGGGTTTATGCTGGTGGAACGGCTGGCGGCCCGGTGGCGGGCGGCGTGGAAGTTGGAAAGGAAATTCAACGCCCGCCTGGCCCGGCTGGAACAGGCGGGGCAAAAGATTATTTTGTGCCAGCCGCAGACTTTTATGAATGCCAGCGGCGAGGCCGTCGGCGCCCTGGCCCGGTTTTATCAGTTGCCGGCCGAAAGAATGTTGATCGTGGCCGATGACGCGGACTTGCCGCTGGGGCAAATCCGGCTCAGGGCCAAAGGCAGCAGCGGGGGCCATCACGGGCTGGAATCGATCGAGCGGCAATTGGCCACGCGGGAATATCCGCGGCTGCGATTGGGCATCGGGCGGCGGGCCGATGATGACCGGCAAATAACAGATTATGTCCTGGGCCGGTTTGCGGCCGGGGAACGGAAAATGGCGGAAGAAGCGCTGGCGCGAGCCAGCCAGCAGGCGGAATGCTGGTGGAGCGCCGGAATCAAAGAAGCGATGAATCAATTTAACGGGGCCGTGACGGCTCCGCCGAAAAAAGGAAACTTGTGAAACGTTACGAAGGTTTGTTCATTTTAAACGCGGCCGGCAAGGAAGAGGCGCTCAAAGACACCATTGACAAAATCTCCGCCGAGATTTCCTCCGCGGGCGGCAAGGTCGAAACCGTGCAGAAGATGGACAAAAAAGCGTTCGCGCGCGTGGCGGACCGCAAGCACAGCGCGGGCTTTTACGTCAATTATGTTTTTGAAGGCGCGCCGGAGATCGTCGCCCTCTTGCGCCATCGTTTTGCGGCCAACGAAGAGATATTCCGCGTCCTTTTCACCCTGGCGCCCGCGCCCGTTGTCAAACCCGAACCCAAATAATCCCGTTCATGGCCAACTTCAACAAAGTCATCCTGGCGGGCAACCTGACCCGCGATCCTGAATTGCGCTACACGCCCAAAGGCACCGCGATCGCCAAGTTTGGCCTGGCCATCAATCGCACCTGGAAAAACGAAGCGGGAGAAACCAAGGAAGAAGTGTGCTTTGTGGATGTGGACGCCTTTAGCCGGCAGGCGGAAGTCATCGCCCAATACATGCGCAAGGGCCGTCCGATCCTGGTGGAAGGCCGGTTGAAGCTGGACACTTGGGAGGACAAAAACACGCATCAAAAGCAAAGCAAGCTCAAGGTCCATCTGGAAACCTTTTCATTCATCGATTCCAAGGGGCCTGAAGGCGGCGCTCCGCCCAGTCCCGACGCCCCCCACCGGCCTGCCGCTGCGCCCGGCCCCGCCTCCCCGGCGGCCAAGCCGTCGGAAGGACCCGAAGGGGAAGCTCCGACTGTCGAGGAAGACGACGTCCCATTTTAAGCGTTTAATTTTATGTCAAAAACATCAGTCATCCTGATTCAAAACATCGTGGGTCTGGGCGGGGAATCCGACCTGGTCAAAGTGGCGGCCGGTTACGCCCGCAATTACCTTTTCCCGCAAGGTCTGGCCGTGCCGTTGACGGCGACCAACAAGCGGCGCATCGAAGCGCTGCGCCAGCGCCGCGCCGACCGCGAAGCGCACGAATTCAACACCATGAGCGAACTTTCCAAGAGCATTTCCAAGCTCATCGCCGTCATTGCCGTCAAGACGGGCGAGGACGGCAAAATGTTCGGGACCGTGACCGCGGGCATGGTGGCCGACCAACTCAAGACGCAATTTGACATCGTGCTGGACAAGAGAAAAATTCATCTCGAGCACCCCATCAAAACGCTGGGCGAACACGAGTTGGAACTGCGCCTGCATTCCGACGTGACCGCGACCTTGAAGTTGCGCGTGGAAAGCACGACTCCGGAAGTCCTTCCGGCCGCGCCCGCCCCCAAGCCGGCTGAAGGCAGGGAAGGCAGGGAAGGCGCCGCCCGGACCGAATCGCGCGGGCACAAGCGCGCCGAGCGCGTTCGTGACGAAAGCGCCGCGCCTGAAGCCGCGGAAAAAGGGCATCGTCCGGAAAAAAAACCGCGCACGGACAAACCGGACAAAACAGACAAAACGCCCAAAGCGGAAAAGGCGGAAAAGTCGCCCAAAGCGGACAAAGCGGAAAAGCCCGGGAAACCCGCCAAAGCTGAAAAGGCTGAGAATTAGTCAGGTGGATCGAGCCTTGCCAAAAACAGTGAAAATTTCTGCATTTATAAATTAAGTGATTGTCAGTGAGTGGCTTACGCAGATCAGTCGGGACCTGTGGGGCTCTGCCATGGCATGTAGGAGGTGGAAAACCCGCAACACCGCAACAAGTGTTGATAGTCAACGACTTAGACCGCAACATTTGCCGCTACAAACCCGCAACAAGCCCGGGTGATGGTCAATCGCTTTGTTGCTGGACACCGCAACCGCTACGGCGCAGAATCGGAGGCATGAATTCACAACAAGAGCTTTACAAACAAATCGAGGACTGTATTGCTGCGCTGGAGCCATTGGCTAAAGACGACACCTATCCTTCCGCATTTCCTGGTAATTGAAGGTGTGCTTGGACTTTTCATTTTTCGCCGCCCACAAAATGGTTTCCGTTGAGTGGGTGAAGTAGCGGCAGCTCAGGTTCGGCGGCGGATTGGGTTTTTCCCACGCGATGTCGTTGAGAATCTTATAGCCAAGCTGTTGCATGGCGTAGCCGATGGAAAAGATGACGTGATGCGTGCCGCTCACCCAAATCGTGCCGTTGGGCTTGAGGACTCGCTGGCATCGTCGCAGCCATTCGAGGTTGAATTCGTGGTTGAATTCCGCGCCGCGCGATTTGTCCCAATCGCCCTTGTCCACCTTGACCATTTTGCCGGCGTGACAGGTGATGCCGCCGTTGGAAAGGAAATACGGCGGGTCGGCAAAGATGGCGTCGAAGCGGCCTTCGGGATATTTGGCGGCGATGGCGTCGAGGAGTTCGAGGCAGTTGCCGTGGTAGAGCCAGAGGCCACGGATGTCGTCGCGGAAAATCAATTCGGGCGCGCGTTTTTCGTCGCGGCGTTGGACGGCAATCGTCCCGTCTTCGTGGAGTTCAAAGTGCGGCGGGGAAATGGGCTGGCCAATATTGTTTTCTGCTGTCGCCGGCAGTTGCTCCTTCAGTTTGGGCAGTGGTATCCGGTAAAGGGGCTTTGACTTGCGCGATGGTGATTTTTTCGTCACGCCCAGATCAATTGATCACAACGGCGGATCGGATCAAGCAGAATAATTGCCGGAAAAACACAAAAGCTCAGAAACGGGGCCCGCGCAATCGCAGGTTTTTATTTCCGACAAGTGAATTGGAAATTGGAAATTTGAAATTGGAGATCTGATTGGCAGGCTTTGAACCGCGCTTCCGCCATCGCCGAAGAAAGGCTTCTCTTTTCTATGCCGGGGCGGGGCCCGGGCCGCCATGTGAATGGGTCTCATGTTCGATGGCTTCGGAGTATCTTGCCTCGCGCTCGGACTCGAAGAACCGATAGAGCAATGGCAAAATAAACAGGGTCAGCACTGTGCCGGTGATCAATCCGCCAATGATCACCACCGCGAAGGGACGCGCCGTTTCCGCGCCCACCCCGCTGGAGAGGGCCATCGGCAGCAATCCCAGCAGCGCCATCAACGCGGTCATGACCATGGGCCGCACTCGCGAGGTCGCGCCTTCCTTGATCGATTCCATCATTTCCCTGCCTTCCCGACGCAACTCGCGAACGCGCGTCACCAGGATCACGCTGTTTTGGATGGAGACGCCAAAAAGGGCGACAAACCCCACCAAGGCGGACACGGACATGTTTAACCCGGCAATGGGCAGGGCCATGAGGCCGCCCGCGGCGGAAAAGGGCACAGTCAACAGGATTAAGACGGCGAATTTGACGGAGTCGAAGGCCACAAACAAAAGGAAAAATATCGCCAGGATCGTGATCGGCACGACGACGGCCAGGCGCTTCTCGGCCCGCTGTTCGTTTTCAAATGAGCCGGTCCATTCCAGCCGCCAGCCTGTTGGCAGGCGGACTTGGGCGTTGACCTTTTGCTCCGCTTCGGCCACCAGCGAGCCAAGATCGCGATCGCGCACGGAAAGCTTGATGGCGATGCGGCGCTCGTTTTCCTCCCGCTCAATTCGGGCCAGTCCGGGCCGGACGTCCACCGCCGCCAGGGTTCCCAGTGTCAACCGTTCGCCGCTGGATCCGAAGACCGGAATGTTCCGAATGGATTCCAGATCCGCCACGGATTTGGGCGTTAGTTTGACGACCAGATCGAAAGTGCGTTCGCCTTCCAGCACCTGGGTGGCCGTCTGGCCGCCGATGGCTGTGGCAACGATGGTCTGCATGTCCGCAATGGCCAGGCCGTAACGGGCAATGGCCTTGCGATCGATGATGATTTGTATCTGTGGCTGGCCCAGCAACAGATCGGTGCCCACATCCGCGGCGCCCGGCACGGTTTTGATGATGCTGACAATTTGATCGGCCAGGCTTTGCAGCTTGTTCGGGTCGTCGCCGAACAGTTTAATGGCCAGTTCGCTCTTCACGCCGGAGACCGCTTCGTTGACGTTGTCCTCGATGTATTGGCTGAATTGGGTGTCGATGCCGGGGATCTCCTTGAGTTTTCTGTTCATCGCCTCGCACAGCGCGTCCCGGGTGCGGGCCGTGGTCCATTGCTCGCGCGGCTTCAAGCCCACGCTGTATTCGGAGATGTCCCAGCCGTTGATATCGGTGCCGTCATCGGGACGGCCCAGTTGGCTGACCACATACCGGACCTCGGGAAAGGAAGCCAGAATCTTGCGCACATGTTGGGTGATTTTGGCCGATTCGGACGGGGAGATGGATTGCGGGGCGAAGGTCCGCACCCATAGCTCGCCTTCGTCCAGTTTGGGCAGGAATTCGGTTCCCAGTTTGGAATAAATAATGCCGCCCACGGCCAGCAACAGGGCCGCAACGATATACACGACAATGGGAACCCTTAAAGCGAAGGCCAGCGCCGGCCGGTAAAGGCGCACCAGCCAGCGCACGATCCAGGCCTGGCGCGCCGCAATCTTTGTCCGGACGGCGATGCCGGCCAGCGCCGGAACGACGACGATGGCGAAGAAGGTGCCCGCGATCAGGGCGAAGGTCAGCGTCAGGGCCATCGGCTTGAAGATTCGGCCTTCCACCCGCTGCATGGTGTAGAGGGGGATGAAGGCGGTCAGCAAAATCACTTTTGAAAACAGAATGGGCCGGCCCATGTCCGTCGTCGCTTCCACAATGGCGCCCGCGATGGAGTGGATTTTGCCCTTTCTTTCCTCCAGAATGCGCAGGAGATTTTCCATCACCACCACGGCGGAATCGACAATGATGCCAAAATCAATCGCCCCCATCGAAATGAGGTTCGCTGGAATGCCGCGCAAATCCAGCAGCATGAAAGCGCCGAGCAAGGCAAAGGGCACGGCCAGCGCCACCACCAAAGCGGAGCGCCAGTTGCCCAGCCCCAGAAAAAGGATCAAGACCAGCAGGACCAGCCCGATGCCTTCCATCATATTGCGCCCAACGGTGTGCAGGGTGCGCCCGGTCAAACCGGTGCGGTCGTAATAGGTCGCCAACCGGACGCCTGGAGGAAGATAACGCTCATTGATTTGCTGCGCCATTTTCTCGATTCGACCGCAGACTTGCAGCGGGTTCTCGCCCCGGCGCATCACGATAATGTCTTCGGGCACGTCGTCCTCGTCCTTCCCGCCCTCCGTCACCCCCGCCGTCCGGCCGACGCGGCCCAATCGCACCGCATGGCCAATGATCACCGTGCCAATATCGCTGATGCGGATGGGCGTGCCGTTGCGGGTCTCCACGGCAATGTCCTCGATGTCAGATGTATTTCTGACCAGCCCCAGCCCGCGCACCACATAGAGTTCCGAGCCGTGCTCGACGTAGGAACCGCCGGCATTGCCGTTGCCGTTGGACAGGGCGGTGAAGACCTGCTGCAAAGTGAGGTTGTAGGACTTGAGCTTGGCCGGATCGATCAGCACTTGATATTGCTTGGTCAGTCCGCCGAAGGGATTGACATCGACCACGCCCGGCACCGAGCGCATTTTCTTTTCCACCACCCAGTCTTCCAGCGCGCGCACCTCCTCCGGCGGAAAGCCCGGCGACGCGCGCAACGTGTAACGATAGACTTCACCAATCGGCGTGGCATCGGGCGAAAGGGAAGCCTGCGCGCCCGCGGGCAAGGTGACTGTGCCAAGGAGTTGATTGGCCAGGTTGCGGATCACGTCATTTTTGGCGTCATCCTCAAAGACCAAAGTAATCTGGGACAGGCCGAACAAGGAAATCGAGCGCATGGAGACACGCTTGGGGATGCCATTCATGACGCTCTCAATCGGGATGGTGACCATGCGCTCCACCTCTTCGGCGGCATGGCCGGGAAAGAGCGTGATGATTTGCACCGAGACATTGGTGACATCGGGATAAGCCTCCACCGGCAGTTCGTGGAAGGAGTTGGCCCCGGCGATGAGAAAGACGACCATCAGCACGATCACGATGGCGCGATGGTGCAGGACGATGGTGGTGAGTCTGTTGATCATGCGTTGCCGGTTGTGTCAATCATTGGTATAGGCGCCTCTAGGACGCGGGTTCAACCAGGGCCTGCAGAAGGAGCGCGCCTTCGGTGACCACCCTTTGGCCGGCGTTGACGCCTTCCAACACGGGAACCTTGTTGTCTTTTTCGACGCCCACTTTCACGAGCTTGCGCTGAAAAACTCCGGGGGATTCTTCGATGAAAAGGCAGGAATCGCCGCCTTTCATGAAGAGCGCCTTGGAGGATACTTCGACGCCCATTTGCTCCGCCTGGTCCGGGTTCCGCACCACTTCCACCATCACATACATTTCCGCCTTGAGCAGTTTGTCGGGATTGTTGACCACCCCCCGAACCTTGATCGTCCGCGTCGCCGGGTCCATCGTGTCGCTAATATTATCCACCCTCCCGTCAAAAACCCTGCCGGGCAGCGCGGCGGAAGAGATTTGCAGGCGCTGCCCTTTTTGCAGCACGGTCAGGTCCGACTCCGCCACATCAATTTGCAGCCAGAGCTTGGCGGGGTCGGTGACCACGAAAATAGGCGCGAACAAATTGGGGGCGTTGGCCAGCATGAGATCGGCCCGAAGTTCCTGGCCGGGGTTGATGTTCTTTTCCACCAGCACTCCGGCCAGCGGGCTGCGCAGGATGTAAACCGAGTTGGTGCTTTTATCGCTTCCCCCGTAATTGGCCAATACCGCCTCCGCCCGGTCCCGCTCGGCCACGGCGGCCACGCAGGCGGCCTCGGCCGCTTCCACATCTTTTTGTGCGGCGGCCCCGTGCTGGAGCAACTCCTGGCTGCGCCTGTAGGCCTTCTCCGCCGCCGCCAGATTGCCCACCGCCGTGCGCGCATTGGCCAGCGCCTGGCCGAAATCCGGCGAATCAATCTCCGCCAACGGCGTGCCGACCGGGATCGGCTGGCCCAAGTCGCTCCGAACGGCGATGACTCGTCCAGCCACAGGCGTAAACACGCGAACGGTAATGTCGTCGTCCCAGTAGAGCCGGCCGGTGACATGCGTAACGGCGAGCGTTCGCGGTTGCGCGACTTGCACCGTGATCGAGGCCAGTTGGGGAGCATTGGTCGCAAAGCGGACGGTGGCTTTGTCGCTGTCCACTCTGGGCGCGGACGAATCCCGCACCGTCACTGTTGCATCTTTGGTGCAACCGAACAGGCCGAATACGATTAACAGGCCCGGCCATTTCATCATGCGCATTGCGTTCATCTTTTGTTTGACTCCAATTCTGTTTCGGACAGGACATTTTGCGCCGCCATCACGTCGGCCACCGCGCCGGCCGTGTCCGATTGGGCCTGGGCCAGGGCCATCCGCACGGTGTTGTCGGTTCGTTCGGCCTCCAATAAATCCACCAAAGTGGCCGCGCCTTTCTCGAAGGCGAAGGAGACAGAGGCGCGGCTTTTGGCCGATTGCGGCACAATGAGTGTCTGATAGCGTTGCAGCCGGTCATGCGCCTCCCGGTATTCCACTTGCGCATTGGCCACGTCCGAGGCGTTCTGCGCCTTGACTTTGCCCAGGGCCAGCTCGAATTGCTCGATGGCCGCTTGCGCGGCTTTGATGTTGCCGCCATTGAGGTTCCAAAGAGGCAGCGGGAAGGAAATGCCAATGCCAAAGGTGTCATCCGGCGGCGGACCGGGCGGCACCGGATTGTGTTCGTATTGAATGGAAAAGGTCGGGTCGGGAATCCGCATTGCCTTTTGCAGCTTGAGATTGAATTGCCCTCCGCGCAAATCCGCCTCCGCCGCCAGCACGTCCGGACGGGCGGCGCCGGCGGTGGCTTGCGGCGGCGGAGGAACAACCGCGTCCATCTGCTCCAACGTGTCCGCAGGCGTCCAGTTTCCTTTTGGTTGACGCGCGCCCATCAGTATTTCGACCTGCATCCTGGCCTGGATGGCGGCGGCATGGACGGCGGCTTCCTGCAACTCAAATTGCTCCGCGCCAATTTGAATTTGTTTGAGGTCCGAATCCGACAAGTCTCCCGCCGAGAAACGGGACTGGGCAATGTCCGCCTCGCGCTTCATAAAGCGGGCGGACTCGGCCAGAACCTGCTCGTTATACCCGGCCAGCAACGCGGCCACGTAAGCCTTGGTCACGCCCTGGTCCAAGGTCCGTTTGGCGTCATAAAAGCGCGCCTTGGCGCCCCGGGTTCCGGCGCGCGCGGATGCCTGGCGATCATGCCGCTTGCCTCCGATCTCGATCAGTTGGCTGACAGCGGCAATCGTATCATAACTGCGCGACCAGACGCCGTTGCCTTTGGTGGTCGCCATATTATGCGTGGCGAATTTGGCCGTGCTGATGCCGGCCGTTGGATTGGGAAATTCCTTCGCAACAATCAATTGCGCCGTGGCGGAGTCAATGCCGCTTTTGGCCGACAGCAAATCCCAGTTTCGTTGGAAGGCGATTTGTTTGGCGTCGGACAAGGCCAGTCTCTGAACAGGCGCATTGGAATCGGTCGATTGTCCCAAGGCCGCAGCCGAAAAATAAAAACAGAGCAGAAGGCCAATTTTCACCCCCATGATGATAAATGCCGGTATGGCGGGATGTCTGTAGAGTGCCGCCTAAACCTTTTGTAGGATGAGACCTTACGCTTTTTCGCCTGAATTATTTTTCCTGCTGGCTGTCGTGCCAGCGCACGGCTTCACGCAGCAGTTCAGCAGCATTGACAAAATTGAGTTTTTCCTTGATGCGGGCGCAAAAGGACTGAACGGTTTTGAAGCCCACGCGCAGTTCGTCCGCGATTTGCCGCGTGCTGTAACCACGGCCCAACAACTGAAACACTTCCAGCTCGCGGTCGCTGAGCTTTTCAATCCCGGAGCCGGCCGTTTTGGGCCGTCCATCGACAAACTTCTCGGCCATGAGCAGGGCCATTTTATCGCTGAGGTAGAGCTTCCCGCCAAGAACACAGCGAATCGCTTCAAGGACTCTTTTGGTCGCCTCTCTTTTCATGATGTAACCCCGCGCCCCGGCGCGAAGCGCCCGTTCGCCGTACAGCGCTTCGTCGTGCATGGAAAGCACGATCACCATCACGCCGGGATGACCCGCCTTGATGTTCTTGATCAGTTCCAAGCCCGAACCTCCCTCCATCGAAATGTCCACGATGGCGACCTCGGGATTCACCACGCCAACCATTTGCAATGCCTTTGGAGCGCTGTCCGCCTCTCCACAGACTTCGAGGTCGGATTGCTGATTAATTAAATTGGCGAGCCATTCGCGCACCAATGGATGGTCATCCACCAATAAAACTTTAGCCTTTTGTGTCATGGGTTTCGGAAGCAAAGCTGCCATTTGGCAATTTGCATGTGACGCGCGTGCCGCGTGAAAGCAGGCGCTCAACGTTGAAAGTTGCGCCGATCACACTGGCCCGGTAGGCCATGGTGCGCAAGCCCATCCCGCCCGGTATTTCTTGGGGCATGCCAACACCGTCATCGCTGATCGTCAACGTGAGGCCGTCGGTCCCGGCCTCAAGGCGCACGACGATCTCTTTGGCGTTGCTGTGTTTGACCGCGTTGGTGACCGCCTCTTGCGTGATGCGATAGAGATGAGTGGCAACGCCCGGTTCACGAATCTCCACGGGCCTGTCACACTCAAAAGCGCAGGGAGTTTTGAATCCTTCGGTGATGGTGGCGGCCAATTCCCGCAGGGCGTCAGTGAATCCCCCCCCCTTCAGATCAAAGGGATGAAGACCGCGCGCCAGGGTGCGGGTGAGGTCAATGGCGCCTTCGACCATTTCCACGATATGGTCCAGCGCCTTGGCTTCGGGAAGTGATTTGGCCGCCAATTGCCCGCTCAAAACTTCCCCCGCCAATGCCACGCCGGTCAGGTGCTGGCACAAACTGTCGTGCAGATCGTGAGCGATTCGTTGTTGTTCGCGCTCGCTGATGCCCAGGATTTCCCCTTCCAGCCGCATGCGCTCCTGCATTTCGTTGTTCAGCGCCGCCGTTCGCTGGCGCACGCGTTCTTCCAGTTCATTGTTCAAGGAACGCAACCTGGCCAGAATCCAAACGACCACAACGAAAAAGGTGAGCGCAATCCCGATGTTCCAAACAGGAACAAGGGAACTGGAATACCGCGCGCCCGCGATCAGATCGCCCGCGACCGAGACCACGACGCACAACGCTGAAACGAAAATTCCAAAACCCCGGCCAACACACCACACGGCCAGAGTCACCGGAATGAGGTAAAACGCGAAAAAATTAAGTTCGAAGCCGGAGAGGCAATCAAAAACGCCAACGATGGCCACAATCACCAGACTGAAAAACACCCAAAATGCCGTTGCATGCGAATCAACTCGTTTGGATTCTCCAGTGATGGTCATGCCATTACTCATAACAGGGCTCTGCGCCTTCCGCCAGTATGGCCTGTTCCTGGATTTACGGCAAGATCAGGCGGGGATTGGGTTCATGCTTGCGGCATCGGTCATGATGCGGGCAACGCAACTCTTCATAACTTGAGCCTTTGGGATTGGGAAGGAAACAACAGGGCGATTTTCTTTCGCACCGCCTCGTCCATTTTAATCAGCGGCGGCCACTCGCGTTTGAATCCTTCGCCGGGCAGCTTTTTGGTGGCGTCTATTCCCATTTTTGTGCCGATGGCGAATTCACTGGTGGCATGGTCCAGCACGTCCGCCGGGCCCCGGGTGAAAATGGCGTCGCGCTGCGGATCGGTCGTGGCGCAAAGACGGAATAACACCTCGCTGGTGTCATGCACATCAACGTCCTCGTCCACCACCACGATGTATTTGGTGAACATCATCTGGCCCATGCCCCACAGGCCGTGCATGATTTTGTAAGCCTGCATGGGGTAGGTTTTTTTGATGCTGGCAAACACGAGATTGTGAAAGACCCCTTCGGCGGGCAGCGCCAGATCGGCCAGTTCCGGGAAATTCATTTTCAAGACGGGCAGGAATAATCGCACACTGGCCGCGCCAATGTAAAAATCCTCCATCGGCGGCCTCCCGACAATCGTCGCCGGATAAACGGCGTCCTTGCGATGGGTGATGGCGGTGACGTGAAAGGCGGGATACAAATCCGGCAGCGAATAATAGCCGGTGTGATCGCCGAAAGGCCCTTCCATGCGCAACGGCTCCTTCGGGTCCACATAGCCTTCGATGACAAAATCGGCGTCGGCGGGGACCTCCAAATCGTTGGTCAGGCACTTGACCAATGCGACGGATTTTTTGCGCAAAAAGCCGGCCAGCAAAAACTCGTCCATGCCATCCGGCAGCGGGGCGGAGGCGCAAAAGGTCAGCGCCGGATCGCCGCCCAGGAAAACGCTGACGGGCATGGGCTGGCCGCTTTCGCAGTAGCGTTTGCCGTGGCGCGCGGCGACTTTTTGGAGTTGCCAGTGCATGCCCGCGGTTTGGCCGTCGTAAATTTGCATGCGGTACATTCCCACATTGCGTTCGCCGGTGTCGGGGTCCCGGGTCACCACGCAGGGCAGGGTGATGAAGCGTCCGGCATCCAGCGGCCAGCATTTGAGAATGGGCAGTGCGGCCAGAGTGGGGCAGGCCTCGCGCGCGCCGCCGGCCAATTCCGCCGCCCGAAGCGCCACCTCCTGGCACGCGCCCCGGCCAACGAGCTTCGGTTTGGCATGGCGCAAGTCCAAGGCCAGGCCGAGCAATTTAATCGCCTCCCCAAAGCCAACCGGCGGCCTGGCCTTGAGCAACGCGCCCAATTCCCGCGCCGCCTCTTGGACCGACCCGGCCCCCATGCTCAGGGCCATGCGTTGGTGCGAGCCGAGCGTGTTGATGGCCAGCGGAAAGGGCGACACCCGCCCGTTGATCGTCGGTTGTTCGATGAGCAGCGCCTTGCCGCCGCCCGGCGATTTCATTTCGCGATCGGCCAATGCGGTGATTTCCAATTCAGTGGCGACCGGCTGGGAAACGCGTTTGAGTTCGCCGGCCTTATCCAACGCTTGCACAAACCGGCCAAAGGAATCGTGGGCCATATTATGATTTGGGACTCGTCATGGGGCGAACAGTAGGTGTTTCAGGCGCAAAGTTCAAAGTTTTTGGAGGCCGAATAATGGGCGGACGCCTCGGCGGGAATCAGCAGTGCAGCTTTTTCAATGTTCGGCGCACACTTTTTCGAGGAAACAGGATTGAGTTTGCCGCGGGAAAATCCGATAACATATCCATAAGTAAAGAACCCTAATTAAATCAAATGGAAACCGATGGCCGCTGTGCCATCCCTGACCAACCGCCAAATTATATGAACAACACCGCATTCCATCCCAAAAACATTGTCTGGCTGCTCATGTCGCTTGCCTGTTTCGCGCTGGCGGCTCCGTCGCGCGCCGCCACGGCGTATTGGACGCCTGGCGGCACGGACACCAACTGGTCAACGGGCGGCAACTGGATAGGGGGCACCGGCCCGTCCGGTGTGCCTGGCCCGACCGACAACGTGATTTTTGGGCCGGCCGGAACGATTGCGACCGCTTTCGTCATCAGCAATTATGTGGACAGCGTCAACGGCAACTTCGGCGGCACAATCGGCTCGCTGGTATATTCGAATGGGGCGAACTATCATAATACATTGATTGCGCCCGGAGTGACGCTGTTAGTCGATGGCGCGACCGCCTCAATCGCCTCGATGCAGGCGGCGGGAGACGTGTTCATGGTGGGGGGAGCCGGCACCGGCACGTCAGGGGGAGCCACGATTTCCGGTCCCGGAGCGAGCCTGGTGGCAAGCAATACGGCCGGGCAGTTTATCGTCTCCCAGGCCGGGACGGCCGCGTCGCTGAATCTGACGAACCTGGACACACTTGTGACCTACGCCAGCCGGTTCGGCGTGGGCGTCCCGCCGAATTATGGCTGGGACGTGCTCACCGCGGCCGAAGGGGGAGCATTGCAACTGGCGAAGACCAACTACATCTCGACTGTATTCAGCATGGCGCCTGGAGTCACCACCAGCTACACCAACTGGGCGGGATGGGTTTATGTGGCAGGCCACGAAATTGAGGAAGCCATCGAAGTGGGCAATGGGGCGGACAACAGCATCGGCGGGGCCAGCTCAATTCTGCTGGGCCTGACCAACGGATTTTTTATTGACAGCATGGGCGTGGGCAAATCCAAATCCGCCAACGCCGCGGCGGTGGTCAAGTTCAACCCCGCCTTCACCAATCAAAGCCCGACGGCCTGGTTCCGCGGCACCAACGGCAGCCCTTCAGGGCGGGTGGCCT
>CAWFAZ010000055.1:0-9452 GCA_963813995.1 uncultured Verrucomicrobiae bacterium
TACGGCGGCGACTGGCGCTCCAAATGGGCGCGGCTGCAAGGGGCGCTTTTCGGCCCCGACTCGATGATTCCGACGTGGCAGGATGCGAAGGATTTTGTCGCGCACCAGAAATGGTTTTTCGGCAAGGGACCCAAGCCGCAATTCGACCGGTGGACATATTGGGAGAAGTTCGATTACTTCGCGGTGTTCTGGGGTGTCTTTATCATTGGAATGTCGGGATTGATAATGTGGTTTCCGCAGTTCTTTTCGCACTTTATGCCGGGCTGGATGATTAACATCGCGCTCATCGTTCATTCCGACGAAGCCCTTTTGGCGGCGGGTTTCATTTTTACGATTCACTTCTTCAACACTCATTTTCGGCTGGAAAAATTTCCCATGGATACCGTGATCTTCTCCGGCCGCATTTCCAAAACCGAACTGCTGCATGAACGGCGGCGCTGGTATGAGCGTCTTCTGGCGGGCGGCCGTCTGGACGATATGCGCGTCAAGGACGAATGGGAACGTTGGAAAGCCATCGCCCGCTCCTTTGGCTACCTCTTTTTCGGCCTCGGCGTCATCCTGCTGATCTTGATCATTTACGCCATGGTCTCGCGCCTGGCGCACTGAGCAAAAAAGGCTGAAGGCTCTAACCACGGATAAACACGGATGGACACGGATTGGCTGAAAGACCATCCGATTGAACTCAATTTAATTGTCCCCATAAAAAGGACCATGACGTTGAACTGGATTGCCGAACGCTTGAATACATGAAAAAGGCATTAACAGTAATGACGCTGCTCGCCGGGGCGGTGGCTGTCTATTCGCAAGGGACAGTAAACATGGTGGACTACGGATCATCGTACACATTTCACGTTTACAGCGGTCAAACAACTCAACCTGCGGGGAATGTCACCGCGTACACCTCGACCTACGGTGGATATACCGCTGGAATTGAGTACTCTGGGAATGTTTCCAATGATGAGCCCCCGGCCTCGGCGGGTAATGCAGTCTATAATACTGGCACGGCGCTCTCAGGAAGTGGCTTCGATGTCCAACTCCTTGGCGCTGCTTACACGGGTGATGCGTTAAGTTCATTAGCAACACTCGGGACTGTGTATCACTTCTACACCACTGCATCGTTTCCAGGGCAAATCTCGGGGGGCGGAAACGTCGCAATTCCTGGCTCGACGCCCGGCAGCGCAAGCCAGGGCGGTAACGGCGCTACAATCGCATTGGCGGCTTGGGTCAACACCGGAGCCAACGGTGCTGCCACCACGTTGGCGGCGGCTCAGGCTGATGGATATGATTGGGGCATTTCTCAGGTCGTAAACATTGCTGCGACCGGTGGGGTTTCCAGCCCGCCGACAATACCACCGTTTCTCGGAATCGAGAGCTTCAGCCTAACTATGTCTGTTCCTGAACCGAGCACGATTGCTCTTGGTGTGATGGGCGTGTCAGCCTTGCTGTTCCGCCGTCGCAAATAAGCTAAATTGACGTGGCCGGGGCCGATCCGCAGTTTGGGGTTGCCTCCGCGCAGTTGTTTGACCGCTTGCGCACCGACGGCTTGGTCATCTGTCCAGTGAGTTATATGGAACTCGCGCCTCTCTTCAACGCCGACGAAGATGCGCAACGACATTTTCTCCACAACCTTATGACGACTTGGTCGGAACCATGGACCGTCGCCGACACACGCGAAGCCTATGTGGGCTGGAATCGCTATGTGGCCAATCGACGCGCCGGACAGACACCAAAACGTCCGCTGGCCGACGTGCTGATTGGTGCTTTCGCCATGCGTTTTCAAGGCATCCTCACCCGCAACGAGGCGGATTTCAGGCAAGTTTTTCCGGCCTTGAAAATTTTGATTCCGTAATCATGAGCAAACGCAAAGACTGACTTGACCCCATTCATCCTGGCGACGTGCTTCGTATCCATTCAATAAGGCAGGCGGATTTCAACGCAAAGTCGCCAAGGCACTGCAAAGAAGATTTGGCCCATGCGAATCCATGTCACAAAATGATGAGCGGCGGGCCAGGAGCCAATTTCCTTTCCTGACCTTGCGCCTTCGCCTTGGCACCCTGGCGTCC
The DNA here is from genome assembly GCA_963813995.1 of uncultured Verrucomicrobiae bacterium. Lineage (GTDB taxonomy): Bacteria > Verrucomicrobiota > Verrucomicrobiia > Limisphaerales > Palsa-1400 > DASRLE01. Next base: position 2,064 of record CAWFAZ010000055.1, read on the forward strand.
TCGCGTTATTCATTTCGGCAAGGCCAACGGCCGGCAGTTCACGCGCACGATTGGCTTTGCCATCATCCATGTCGGCGATGCTGTCAGCATTGATAAAGTCGTGTTTGCCCAGCCGGGCGATTTGGAATTGCCCGGCGCCCGCTCGCTTGAAGGCTTGAACCTGCGCGTTGATTCCCGGGCCAAAAAACTCGTGGCGGGCGGCCCGATTCCGGCTGCGGCGCGCACGGTTGTGAAGGCAGTTTCTTGAATGACACGCAGCGTTTCGACCTGATTCGTAAACTCCGAATGCATCACCTCAGACGTGAAGAATTGCACCTGCGGGCGAACCCACAGGGAGGTGCGGTGAGGCGGCACAGGCCGTTGACGGCTCAAGCGTTGTTTTCGGTTAGAACGGCTCTTGTGCTTCAGATTCTCCAACGACAACTATTCTTCACCATCAGCGACAATTAAAAATCACCACTGAGGCCGGTTGTTAAGGTTCATCGTTTCACTGTTCTGTAACGTTTGTCCAGCCCCTTCGGTGGAACGGAGTCTTTGGAGCGTAGCGACAAAGACGCAGTGGAACCGAAGGGGCTGAGGGCTTCGGGGTTACCCGCCGCCCTTGTTTTGTTCTTTTTCCTTGGGCACTCGCAAACTCTCCCCCTGGAACTCCAACAGGATGGCGTGATGCACCAGCCGGTCAACGGCGGCCATCGTCGTCATCGGGTCCTTGAAAATCTGGTCCCATTTGGAAAAAACCAGATTGCTGCTGATCATCACGCTGCGCCGTTCGTAGCGTTCCGCCAGGAACGTGAACAGCACTTCCATTTCGTCACGCTCCTGTTTGACGTAGCCAACGTCGTCCAGAATGATGGCGTCAAACTGGTCCAGTTCGCGCAAGCGCTCTTCCAGACGCAGATCGCGCTTGGCTGTCAATAATTGTTGCACCAGCTTGAACGTCGGCACAAAGAGCACGGCGTAGTGATGGCGCAGGATCAACTCCCGTCCCAAGGCGGCCAAAAAATGGCTTTTGCCGCGGCCGGGCAGGCCAATGGCGATGACGTTCTCGGCTCGCTGGACAAAGCCGCCGTCCAGCAAGCTGGGCAGCATCCGGCGCACTTTGGCGGGCAGTTTGGTTTCCTCCAGGCTGCCCAGGTCTTTGCCTTGCGGCAGGCCCGATTGCTTGAGCAGCCGCTCCAGTTTGCGTTGCCGCCGGTCCTGGGCTTCGCTCTCGCACAGGTGCAGCAGGAACTTTCGATAGCCCCAGTTTTGTTGCTCGGCTTGTTGCAGGGTGCCTTCGTAGATCATTGATGAGATTAAACGACTGCCCCGTGCGGAACAGAACCGGGTCATTGATTTTGTCCGAAAAGCCTGGGAAGTCCGCCTTCTCACGCCTGACGAGTTGGGCGAATTGGCAAAGGAAATGGCCGAGGCGAAAGACCCCGCTGAAGCCGACCGTTTGCAGGCGGAGATTGTGCGTGGATTCTACGGCGGGCAAGCCGATGCCTAAAATTCGCCGCGAGAAACTCCCCGAACGGCTGCTTGTCCATCTCCTGGCGCGAGTGCGCCAACGAAGCATTTCCTTTGAATAGCTCATCCTGCTGGCGCATTGGCTGGACACCGAACCTGAGGTTTCGGCAGGCAGGTGGTTTAAAAGATTTCCCGGCTTTACAGTCTGCGGTGAGGGCGACTTGATCAGAACTTTTCTGCTTGCCGGTCAAGCGCCTGATGGACATGAAATTGGATAAGATTCCCGTCAAATGCGCCAGTAGTGAATGACAAAAGCGGTTCCTCGCTGTTTTCAGAGGAATAGCAAGTGAAAACCGCCTGAAGGCGGGACTCCGAACGAGAAAATCCGACTGTCAGCCGCAAATGCTCCTCAGCCCAGAACTCCGCCGCTCCATTGCTTCAGGCCGAAGAGGCGCTGGTGTTCCAGGATGGTGTAACGGTCGGTCATGCCGGAGATGTAGTCGCAAATCGCCCGATGCCAGCCTGTCTTCCGGGCGCGCTTGCGCGATGACGCGCCTATCTCCCGGGGATGTTTCACAAAGTAGCGGAATAGTTCGCTCAACATTTCACCGGCCCGGCGGTTCGGTTCCATGACGGCCGGATTGAAGTAGAGATTCCTCAAAAGGTAAGCCCGCAATTCCGCGTTCAGACCCCGCCGCTTGCGACTGTGCCGCACCAGCGGGCGCGGCTGTTTGCGGACATCGTCCGCCGTCTTGACACCCGAAGCCAGAATCGCCGCCTCGCTGGTCTCGACGACATCGCGCACTTGCAGGTCAATGATGCAGCGGATGATAAAATGGCGCCGGATTTCATCCGGCAACCCGCCATGCTCCTCGCGCACCGAACGCAAAGCATCGGCAAAAAGGCGCACCTCGCGCATTAATTTTTTCTCGGACAAAAGGCCGGCATCCAAACCATCATCCAAATCGTGGCTGTTGTAGATCAAGGCATCCGCCAGATTGGCGATCTGCGCCTCCAGCGAAGGGGACTTGGCTGAGAATCCCTTGCGCTGCCCCGGCTGATCGTAGCTGGTTTGGTGTTTGAGCAGGCCTTCCCGCACTTCCCACGTCAGGTTCAATCCCCGGAAGCCGGGATATTTTTCCTCCAATTCCTCGACAATGCGCAGACTCTGGCGATTGTGCTCGAAGCCGCCGTGCTCGCGCATCAACCGGTTCAAGACCGCCTCGCCTTTGTGGCCGAAAGGCGAATGACCCAGGTCGTGGGCCAGCGCGATGGTTTCGGCCAGGTCCTCGTTCAAGCGCAGCGCGCGCGCGATGCTGCGGGCCATGGCCGCGACTTCGATCGTATGGGTCAGGCGCGTGCGCAGATGATCGCCCGTGCCGTTGAGGAAGACCTGTGTTTTGTATTCCAGCCGCCGGAAGGCCCGCGAATGGATCACCCGGTCGCGATCCCGCTGATATTGGGTGCGCCACAAGGGGGGCGGTTCGGAGAAAAGGCGTCCGCGCGTTTCGGAGCTGAGTTGCGCGTAACCCGCCAGCGTTTGCCGCTCCCGATCCTCAAGCTCCTCTCTGGAAACAGGCATAACGCCACTCAATTCGACAACAACTCATGCACGGAAATGCCGCGCAACTCGAACAACCGCCGGATGGCGTCCTCGATCAAATTGTTCGGACAGGAAGCCCCGGCGGTAATGCCCACGGTGATCTTTCCCTTTGCCAGCCAATCCCTCGTCTCGACTTCCTTCTGATGGGGCAGGCTGTAATGGCGGATCAATTTATCGGACACCATCATGGCCGCGTTCTTGATAAAGTAAGTCGGCAGCTTCGCTTCGCCCATCTCCGCCAGATGCGAAGTGTTGGAGGAGTTATAGCCGCCAATGACCAGCAGCAGGTCCATCGGTTCGCGCAGCAATTTTTCCAGCGCGTCCTGCCGGTCCTGGGTCGCCCCGCAAATCGTGTCAAAAAATCGAAAGTGTTTGTCCACTTCATTGGCGCCATAACGCCCGGCCATCGCGGCCTTGATCCGCCGCTGCACTTCTTCCGTCTCGCCCCGCAGCATCGTGGTCTGGTTGGCCACCCCCACGGCTTGCAGGTGGACGTCCGGATCAAAGCCCGGCGAGTAGGCGCCCTTGAACTGCTCCAAAAATTTTTGCTTGTCGCCCCCCTGCCGGATGTAATTGCACACGTCGTCCGTCTCGGCCAAATTATAGACGACAAGATAATGTCCCGGGCCATGGGCCGTGGCCTGCGAGGTGGTCGCCTTGGTCTCCTCATGTTTGGCTTTGCCGTGAATGATGCTGGTGACACTTTCCTTGGAGTATTGCCGCACCCGCTTCCACACGCTCATCACGTCGCCGCACGTCGTATCGACCAATTCGCAGCCTTTGGCGACCAGTTTCTTCTTCGTGTCCACCTCGGTGCCGAACGCCGGGATGATGACCACGTCCCCGGCGTTGAGCCGCCCCAACTCCTCCTCGCCCGGTTTGGGCGAAATGATTTGGATGCCCATGTTGCGGATCTGGTCGTTGACTTCCGGGTTGTGGATGATTTCGCCCAGGAGATAAATCGGTTTGGGGGCGGGAAACACTTTCCGTGCGGCGTAGGCCAGGTCGATGGCCCGTTCCACCCCGTAACAAAAGCCAAATTTCTTGGCCAGTTTGATGGTGAGCAATCCGTTGGCCGAAAGGACGTGGCCCTTGTCCAGGATGCGATTGACCAGATCACTGCGATAATGCGACAGCACCTGGGCCTGCACCGCCTCCATCACATCCGGTCGGCGGAGGTTAATCTTTTGTGGTGCTGCACCGCCATTGCCTTTGCCATTGGGTTCCGGGTTTGACATAGCGGTTGAACTTTAACACGCCGTTGTCAGCAGTCCAGCCCAAAGCCGAAGGACCGGGTTGCGATGGAGAAGAAGATTTTGGCGGGACACCAAAATCAACCGGCGGGACGCCGGCGCCACCAGGGCTTATTTGCTTTCGGATTTGCCAGGCCAGCAGAAGATCATCAGGGCGCACGCCACAACCACCATCAGGAACAGAACTCCGCGCCCTCCAAAATGCCCATGCATTGCCAGTATCGGTGTCATTCTCATAATCATAATCGTAATCCTCTCTGCCTCCTTTACGAGGCCCGACACCCGATCTTGCACGGTTGCTACAAATGGGCCGCTCCTTCGGAGGGTGTTACGCATCGTTTTGCCAGTGATAAAACTGTTGTCAAAGGATGTTGACACTGGACTCTCTTTCTATTTTTGTCATGGGCCACTGGTGAAACATTTTTCGTTTAAATCCGTCGAAGGTTCGGTCACGGCCCCGCAAGGCTTTCGGGCCGCGGGCGCTTTTTGCGACATCAAAAGGCTCGGCACGGGCAAGGGTTCGAACAAAGGCCAAAAGCGTGATTTGGCCTTGATCGTTTCGGACAAGCCGGCCGCTGTGGCGGGCACGTTCACGACCAACCAGGTTTGCGCCGCGCCGGTCAAGTTGTGCGTCGCGCGGGTCAAACGCGGGCGCGCCCGGGCCGTGGTGGCCAATTCGGGCAACGCCAACGCCTGCACCGGCCGGCAGGGCCTTCGCGATGCCGAAGCCATGGCCGAAATAACCGCCTCCGCCCTGGCTTCATCCGGCGCCCATAAAATCTCCGCGCTCGATGTCTTGGTGGCTTCCACCGGCCGCATTGGCGTGGCGCTGCCCATGGCCAACGTCAGGAAAGGCATCCTCGAAGCCGCCCGCCTCCTCCAAGCCGCGCCCGAAAACGCTCATCACGCCGCCGAAGCCATTATGACAAGCGACACCCGGCCAAAGGAAATCGCGGTGGAATTTCAACTCGGCGGCAGAACGGCGCGCCTGGGCGGCATCTGCAAAGGCGCCGGCATGATCCAGCCGGGCATGAGTCCGACGGGCGCGCGGCCCGCCTTGCGCTCCTTGCACGCCACGATGCTCTGCTTTTTGACCACCGACGCCGCCATCGAGGCAAAAACCTTGCAGGCCGCGCTGAACGAGTCCGTCGCAAAAAGTTTCAATCGCATTACCGTGGACGGCGATATGAGCACCAACGACACCGTACTCGTTTTGGCCAACGGACGGGCGGGCAATCCCGTGCTCACCGCGCGCTCGGCTGATCTTGAGATTTTTCAGGCCGCTTTGGATCATGTGACGCTGGAGCTGGCCAAAAAAATCGTGCTCGACGGCGAAGGCGTTTCGCGCTTCGTCACCGTGCGATTGCATGGCGCGAAAACGGAGGCCGACGCCGATGCCGCGGCGCGCGCCGTGGCCAACAGCCTTCTGGTCAAAACCAGTTGGTGCGGCGGCGATCCGAATTGGGGCCGCATCCTCTGCGCGCTCGGTTACTCGTCGGCCGGAGTGGTTGAGAGCGGGGTCGATGTCGGTTACAGCCTGCCCGGCAACCCGGAGATTCTTTACTCGCTCAAATGGGGCCGCCCCACCAGCGTCACCTTCAGGGCCTTGTGCCGCATCACCACCGCCAGGGAGTTCGACCTTCATATTCACCTGCACCAGGGCAACGCCCGCGCCTGGATGTATTCCGGCGATTTGACCGAAGCCTACGTCGATTTCAACAAAGGCGACATCAACGATCCGTCGTCATTGGGCGGGTGACGCCATTGACAATCCTAATCTTAATCCTAATCTTAATCCCAATCCAAATGATCGCTTCAACCATGAATGGGCGCATCTCGACACTGGCACATCGGGATTTGCCAATTCCCTCGCCCCACGAAGTGGGGAGAGGGTTAGGGAGAGGGGTTTGTCCCATCCAAGGGTGGCAGTGTCAAGACTCACCCACCATGAAACAGGAAGCCACGATTAAGATTAGGAGCGATGGTTCTTCGGCCCAGTTAAATCCATGAAATCCTTGGTCTCCAAAGCCGACGTGTTGTTGGAAGCGCTGCCCTACTTGCAACGGTTTCGGGGCAGCACTTTCGTCATCAAATACGGCGGCAGCTTCATGGATTCACCCGACCCGTCCGGTCGCGACGGCGTGGCGCTGGACATCGTATTTCTGTCGGCGGCGGGCATCCATCCCGTCGTGGTGCATGGCGGCGGCAAAGCCATCACCCGCGCCATGGAAAAGGCCGGCCTGAAAGCCAGCTTCATTCAAGGCCTGCGCGTGACGGACGAACGCACGGCCCAGCGTCGTCGAACAAGTTCTCTCCCGGGAAATCAACCCGGAGATTGTCGAAACCATCGCCAAACAGGGCGGCCGGGCCAGGGGCTTTTCTGGAACCGATATTTTCACCTGCCGCAAACTGCCGCTGTCCGGACCGCAAGGGGAACCATTGGACGCGGGATTTGTCGGCGAAGTCACGCGCGTCAACGTCGAGCCTTTGCTGGAATGCCTGCGCAACGGCGTCATTCCGGTGATCAGTCCGACCGCGCGCGGCGGGGACGGCAAGCTTTACAACTGCAATGCGGACACAGCCGCGGCGCAGGCGGCCATCGCCCTGCAAGCGCGGCGGCTGGTTTTTATGAGTGACGTGCCCGGCTTGCTGCGCGACCCAAAAAATCCGGCCACGGTCATCTCCCATTTGCGCATCGGCGAAGTGGACGCCTTGAAAAAATCAGGAATTATTGACAAGGGCATGATTCCGAAAGTGGACAGCGCCATGGCCGCCGTGAAAGCGGGCGTCGAGAAAGTGTCGTTTGTGGATGGCCGGGTGTCCCACGCGGCGCTGCTGGAAATCTTCACCAAGGAAGGTGTCGGAACCGAAGTCGTTTTGTAAGGACGGACGCACATGGAGTCATTATGGAATTGGCCGTCATACCTGAAATTCGCGTCGAAACAGTGGGTGATGAGGTGACGTATTGGCTGCCGGTGCGGCCCTTGGGGAAAATTCGGTGGTTTGGATTGATCCTGGTCGGCTTCAGTGTGCTGTGGGTTTCGGGAGTGGGTCGCATGCTTCCGGATATGGTCCGCCAACTCT
>CAWFAZ010000056.1:0-125957 GCA_963813995.1 uncultured Verrucomicrobiae bacterium
AAAATTAAATATTTGTCTTTAGTACTTGTCATCGCTCTTTTTACCAACACCTGTCAATACCTCATGAGCGGATATAAGTTTTTAGGATATTCCGGCGTGATCATGGGGCTTGTGGGATTTATCTGGATGAGGTAAAAGGTCTTGGGGAAGGTATATTTCTTCTTCCAAGAGCGCCCTATTGTTCATCGGCATCTATATCTTGTCGCTCTTTGTCTTGCAGTTCTTTTCTTTTGGCCTTGAAGTTGTGGGCGTTCATCTGTTTTCTGCCAACATTGCGAATACGGCCTGTAACGCCCAGGACTGATTTTAGGACGCTTTCCCTTTTTTTCCAGGAGGGTCAGTGAGCAATAAAGACGTCATTATTTTAGGATGCTCCAGCCAGCAGCCCACCAGAAATCGCAATCATGGGGCCTATCTTTTTCGTTGGCATGAAGAGGGTCTGCTTTTCGATCCGGGAGAAGGCACGCAAAGGCAGTTTATTTTTGTCGAGATCGCGACTCCGTGGTGACCCGCATTTTTGTCAGCCATTTTCATGGCGATCATTGCCTCGGCGTTGGTTCCATGCTTATGCGGCTCAACCTCGATAAGGTGACCCATCCGATCCATTGCTATTATCCCGCGAGCGGGAAAAAATATTTTGACCGTCTGCGTTTCGGATGCATTTATCATGAAAATATTCACATCGTCGAGCATCCCGTTTCTAAAGAAGGTCTTGTAGAGGACGACGGAAAGTTTCAATTGTTGCGGCTTTCTTAAAGCATGGAACGGACAATGTCGGGATGCGCATCACGGGACCCGACCCATCAAGTTTGATAAGGGTAAGCTGGACCATTTTAAGATCCAAGGATCTCTTGTGAAAAACCATTCCGCTCCCGTCCCGCACCGGGCCTGGGCGCGCGGCTGAAATCCCCTCCGGCCTCGCCGTTTCGGCGGACGGCAAACGCCTTTACGTTGTGCTCAATCTTTCCAACCGGCTGGCGGAGTTGGACGCCGCGACGGGCCGAGTCCTCCGGCTTTGGGACGTGGGCGTCGAACCTTATGACGTTGTGCTCTCGCAGTCCAAGGCCTATGTCAGCAACTGGGGCGGACGCAGACCGGACGCGCACAGCATCACCGGTACCGCCGGGCAAAACACGTTCGTGCGCGTCGATCCCGTCCATCACGTTCCCAGCGAAGGGTCGCTTTCGATCATCGACCTCGATCTCAACATGCCTCCAGTCGAGATCCTCACCGGGCTGCATGCCTCCGGCCTGGCCATCTCGCCCAATGGACGATATGTGGTGCTGGCCAACACGGGCAGCGACACTCTGAGCGTCATCAACACGCGCACGGACGAAATCGTGGAAACCATTTGCGCGCGGCAGAATCCGGGCGATTTGTTCGGCGCCCAGCCCAACGCCGTGGCTTTTGACAAGGCGGGCGGCACGCTCTTCGTGTGCAATGGAACGCAAAACGCGGTGGCGGTCATCCATTTTGAGCCTGGAAAATCCAAGCTGCTCGGCTTGATCCCGGTGGGCTGGTTTCCCGGCGCGATTGTCTATGACGCGAAGCGTAAGGCCATCGACGTGGCCAATATCAAAGGGGACAGGGAGAACCCAACCAAACTCAACGGCCGCACCGCCTTCAATTCGACGCAGTGGCATGGGTCGGTGTCGCTCGTGCCGGCGCCGGACGCGCGCGAGTTGGAAGGGTTGACCCGCGCCGCCCTGGCCGGCATGCGTTATCCGCTGCTGGCTGCGGCGAACCTGCCGGCCCGGCCCGGCCAGGCGCCGCGCCCCGTGCCGGAACGCGCCGGCGAGCCGGGCCTGATCCATCATGTCATATATATTATAAAAGAGAACCGGACTTACGACCAGGTGCTCGGCGATGTCATGGAAGGCAATGGCGATTCGGCTCTCTGCATCTTCAGCAGGGAGATCACTCCGAACCAGCACAAACTGGTCCGCGAGTTCGTGCTGCTGGATAATACCTATTGCTGCGGCAGCCGCAGTCCCGACGGCCACCAATGGACCGACAGCGCGCTGGCGACAGATTACATGGAGAAGATTTATGCCGGTTTTCCGCGCAGTTATCCGTTCGGCGGCGATGCCGGCGGCGAGGACGCCATGGCCTATTCGCCGGCGGGTTTTATATGGGACAACGCCCTGGCCCACGGCAAAACCCTGCGCGACTACGGCGAATTCACCTTCGGCCACAAACAGTGGAAGAATCCGGCGCGCCGCGAGACTCCGCGTTTTCTGGACGTTTACCGGGAATTGACGCGCGGAACAAAGACCCTTTCGGTGTGGAGCACGCCGGCGATCGAAACGTTGCGCGGTCACATCGCCACCAACACGATTGGCTGGGATCTGGATGTGCCCGACGTGTTCCGCGCCGCGCAATTCATCCGGGAATTAAAGGAGTTTGAGCAAGCGGGAGAATTTCCGAACCTGGTCATACTCTGGCTGCCGAACGATCACACGGACGGCGCCAAACCCGATTCGCCAACGCCCGAGGCGATGATGGCCGACAACGACCTGGCCCTGGGCAGGGTTTGCCAGGCGGTCAGCCACAGCCCGTTCTGGAAAGACACCTGCATTTTTGCCGTCGAAGACGATCCGCAATCCGGATGGGACCATGTGAGCGGCTATCGCACCACGGCCTACCTCGCCAGTCCCTACGCCAAACGAGGCCGGGTGGTCAGCACGCAATACAATCAAACCAGCATTGTGCGCACGATCGAACTCATGCTGGGTTTGCCGCCGATGAATCAAATGGATGCCACGGCGACGCCGATGTTTGACTGCTTCACGGACGCGCCGGATTTTGCGCCGTTCGACGCCGTGCCGAACAACGTGCCGCTGGACCGGATGAACCCGGTGTCGAAGAATATTTCCGACCGGCTGTTGCGCAAGGACGCCCAGGTCTCCGCGCGCCTGCCGCTGGACAAGCCGGACCAGTGTCCGGAAGATGTGCTCAACCACATACTGTGGCGCGCGGCCAAAGGCTCGCGGACGCCGTATCCCGATTGGGCGGTCAAGGCGGAAGAGGACGATTGATCCCAAAAATAAATAATCCGAAATTTTGCGACCCCCTTGGCCACAACGAATGACACCGGGGAAAATGACCAATGACGAAGCACGAATGACGAAAAAGTCTCCGCGTCTTTGTGCAACATTGGTCATTGGGGCTTGGATATTCCCTGGTCATTAACGGGGAATTTTTTCTCTTGCTTTCTTTTGGACGACCAGCTACCTTGTGGAAGAAAGGTAGCTTGTTTGATATTTAACGATGAACGTGAACGAAAAATTTTCCGCGATCCGGAAGGGCCTGCTCGAGTTCCTGCTGCTGCAGATCATCGCGGTGGAAAAAGTTTACGTTGCGGACATATTGAGACAACTCAGCGCGACCGAATTCGCAACCCAGGAAGGCACGCTGTATCCGTTGCTGAGCAAGATGCGCCGCGAAGGGCTTCTGGATTACGAATGGAAGGAATCCGAGGCCGGGCCGCCCCGCAAATATTACGAGCTTACCGCGAAGGGCCGGGAGCAACTGCGCGAAACGCTGGAGTATTGGAGCAACATCGACGCGACGGTGAAAAGACTGGGACAAAAATAAAAGGAGATAATTCCCACCATGAACAAGGTTATCACAATCAATCTGGACGGCATCGCATATCAACTCGAAGAAGGCGGCTATGATGCCCTGCGCGCCTATCTGGAGACTGCGGCCGCGCGGCTGCAGGGCAATCCGGATCGGGATGAAATTCTTTCGGATATCGAGCGGGCGCTCGGGGAGAAGTTCCGCGCTCTTTTGGGCAGTCACAAGACAGTGGTCGTGACGAAGGAAGTTGCGGCTGCCCTTTCGGAGATGGGGCCGATCGAGGCGGACCCGGGCGAAGCCGCAGGCCCGGGCGCGAGTGGTCCAGGCGGCCAGAGCAGCGCGAGCAGACCTGGGACGCCGGGAGAAAAACAAGCGGCGGGACACGGCGGAACACCAAGGCGGCTCTATAGGATCCACGAGGGCGCGATGATCGCCGGGGTATGCAACGGAATCGCCGCCCATGTGAACGTGGACCCGACCCTCGTGCGGCTTGCCTTCGTTTTCTTGACGATGCTTTGGGGCACCGGGCTGCTCGTCTATCTGGTGATGGCGATCGTGGTGCCCGAGGCGCAATCGCCGGAAGAAAAGGCGGCGGCGTCCGGCAACCCATCGACGGCGCAGGAATTCATCCGGCGGGCGAAAGAAGGGTATTACGAGGCGATGAAGGGCTTCCCGGACCGCCAGGCGCGCCGCGAATGGAAGCGCCGCTTCAAGCGGGAAATGCGCGCGAACGCGGATCAGTGGCGGCATAATTGGCATGGCTATTGGGCGGGGCACGCCCCGTTCCATCCCGGGATGGGCTTGGCGCTGCCCATGCTTTCGTTGCTGCACGGCATGGCGACAGTCCTGTGGATGTGTGCCTTGATCTCGCTGCTGGCGACCAACACCGTGTTTGGTCTGGCGCTGCCGGCGAATGTGCCGGTGTGGGTCGCGGCGTTGCTGCTGTTCATCGCCTACGGCATTCTCGTAAGCCCGCTGAAAGCGGCGAGACGCGCGTGTTATTGGGGTTTTGGCCGGCCGGGATGGGCCTGGTCCTTCGTGTTTCTTTTGGAAGCGGTGGTCTGGCTGGGGGTTGTCGCCGCCCTCCTATGGCTGGCCGTCCATTATTTCCCGGAATTGCGCGAGGCGGTTCGGAGCATCCCTTCGCACGCGCATCAAGCCGCGGAAGATGTCCGGACATGGTGGAAAGGGAAGTGAGACGGTCTTTCGCCCTTCATTCCACAGTGTCCAAGGCTTCATAAGCATCCTTCAACCCTGGGTCGTTAAGCCCGATCGACTTCTCAGCGCAATAGCCGCGTGCGCATTCGAGCGTTGCTTTTGCGCAAAGTGGCTTTGAAGGATAGTATGATATACATTATTGAATCGTGACCAACGTGCTTCGTTCAAAGTATTTGACAACCCAGAGCCAGTCGGAGCTCTCGACTCTCCTTTAGTATGACAAAATCTGAAACAAAGAATTTCCGGGGGTTCAACCTCATCGAACTGCTCGTGGTCATAGCGATCATCGCCATCCTGGCGGCGACGCTCTTGCCCGCGCTGGCCAAGGCGAAAAGGTCAGCCCAACGTACTCTCTGCGTGAGCAACATCAAACAACTGACATTTTCCGCGCAGCTTTATATCTCTGATGCCAAGGGCTACTGCTTCCCCCCTTATACCAACGTAGCCGCAGACGAGGGCGAGCTCTGGATGGGCAATCTGACTCATTATAATGGGAAGCTGGATAAAGTGCTTTTGTGCCCTTCCGCCAGCATTTCCAATTACCATGTGAACACCAATTCCGTAGGCGCGGGCGCGTGTGACACGGCTTGGATTTGGGATCTGTCAGAGCCGTGGTTGCAGGGCAGCTACGCCATAAACGGCTGGCTTTATTCCTGCACGGACGGCGATGCATGGCGCACCGACGTGCCCCACATGCAAACCAACCACTTTAATAAGGAAGAGAATATTCGGAAACCTTCGCTGACACCCATCTTTGCGGACTCCGTTTGGGTTGACTTCGAGCCGATGGAAACCGACAAGCCCAATGTGAATCTTTATCTCTGCGGCGGATGGGTGAACCCTGCTGAAATGGAGCGCATCGTCACCCCTCGCCACGGCTGGAAAAACCCCAAAACCGCGCCGACATACTATTCTATTAAGCAAATACTCCCCGGCGGCATTGATGTTGGCCTGATCGATGGCCATGTCGAAATGCCCAAATTGGAATCGCTCTGGAATTACTCCTGGCATTTGAATTGGGTTATCCCATATCCAAGACTGGGTCTTTAGGCAACGGCAAATCCTTCAATGCGTCATTGACGCCGGACTTCACAAGGGATACCCTTCTTGTGACGTTATGATTGCCGTTAAGCCCACAGTCTCCACCAGCCCCGCACCGCCGAGTTATCGCGTGGGGGATGAACGGTTGATCAAAGTCAGCCCCAGCGCCGCCCAAAAGGTCGGTTCGCTCTTGCAAAAACAAGGCCGGCCCAATGGCGTTTTGCGCGTGGCCGTGGTCGGCGGCGGTTGTTCGGGCTTGCAGTATGAAATGGATTTGCAGGATCAGCCGGCGAATCGCGACATTCTGGTCGAGAGCAGCGGCGTCAAAGTGGTGGTCGATCCCAAGAGCGCGTTGTATGTCACCGGCAGCGAACTCGATTATGTGGATGCGCTCCAGGACGGCGGCTTTAAAATCAGGAATCCCAACGCGGCCAGCAGTTGTTCTTGTGGAAAGAGTTTCAGCGCCTGAACGGGCCATCGGCCCGGTTATGGATAACTTCGCCTTGCGCGGCTTTCTTTTTGAAGATGATCATTTCTCCCGTGAATTTTTCCCTTGTTGTGCGGACGGCGGCGCTGGCCGGGTTGCTGGCTCCGGCCTGGCCGCTTGCGGCCCAGACGACGTGGCAGGAGGAGTTCGCCAAAATGCCGCTGATGGAAAAAGTCTCCGAACTCAACCGCCACAATTGTGTGAAGGTGATGCTGGGTTCCTTCCAGCGCAATCCGGCGGTCAAGGCCCTGATTTTTATGCCGGGGGCGACGGACGAGTTTTATTTTTTCCACCGGGCGCGGGCCACACTGACCAACAGCGCGCCGACGTTGTTGGACGCGGTTTCGGCGCTGACCAGCCAGACTTACATTCGGGCGACGCTGAATCCGCCTTTTTTGCTGATGCGCACGGACGAAGACCCGCTGGACCCGGTCATCGTCATTCAGGACCAGCGCACGGCGGACCGGCTGCACAAAAAGCATTTCGAGAAACACGGAGTCTTCAACGATCGCGACTGGGATTTCATGCAGCCCATCCTGGACTTTGATTTGGATACGAAAATGTTTCCAGTGCTCCATTCGCACGAGTCCCATCATTTTTTCCGCCACAGTTTCGCCGAATTCGGTTTGAATGGATGGGACGCCTTGAGGGCGGTGGCGCTGGCGGGCAAAACCTGCTTCACTGTGCAGAGGAAGAGGGTGGTTTTTATTGGCGACACCCGCGTCAAGCCGCCGGCCGTGCCCCCATCGCCGGATTTTCTTTATGATAAGGACGGGAACTGAAGAAAATTAAGAATCAAGCAGTTCGGCTGCTGGCTGTCTTTTGCCCCAACTCTACTTATACCATGACAGACCGGCTTTCTTCTTCATGCCGGGCAGCAAGGGCAGCAACGTTCCGGCAAGCAGGGCCATGGTCGCCGGCTCGGGAACCGGGTCGAACGGCTGTTGTATCTGCGACAGATGAACACTGGCGTCATAATATCCAGGGAAACCAGGAATGGGTTGCGAGTTGACAGTACCGATTGAAATACTATTCATCACCTCAAGGGTTGACTGAGGGGGACTGATAAAGGGTTCACTGCCATTAAGACTTGGAGGAACATTGGAAAAGTTCGGCTCATATGTGTAGGTGTCACTCAAGTAAGCCGAGGCGAGTGTCGCGCCACCAGCATTGGGCGCCGTGACAGTTTCAGCAATTCCGATCGTAGCGGAGCCACTCGCCACAGTTCCAGTATAGTTCTGGCCAATCTCATTGATCGTGTTCCCGCCCGTTGCGGTCACGACGTAGTTGAGCAGAAGATTGCCTGCGGCAGTAGTGCCGAAGCCACCGATCAATGCAAGGCTGATATTCCCGCCCCACGTCAGGTAATCCACGTTGCCGACCGCACTGGCCGTGACTGTGATATTAGCGGCATTAAAGCTGGTCAGGCCCGATTCGGTATAGCTGAAGTCGCTGAAGGTGTTATCGCCAACGGTAAGAGTTCCGCCGCCGACAAGCTCTGCCAGCGTTGCTTGAGCTTGAGCTTGAGCTGTCTGGCAAAGCAGCCCGGATAGTAAAACAACCCCGGAAGCCAGAGCAACGATTGGTCTTGGTTGTACTTTCATCATATCTTCAGGTTTTAGAGACGCCTTCACCATTCTATTCTTGCATTGCGCTGCGGATATGTCCACTGCTGGAACCCCCTATTTTTTTGTAGGGGATTGCCTCTCAATTCCTGGCGGATTGTAGGGAACAACTGTTATTGGCTGTAGGGCGATGACATGGGAACCAGCTTCCGGGAGGAAGGCAAATCCAATGTGTTACAACCGCCGCCGGGCACCCTGATGAGTTACACGATCAAAGGCAATGTTACTTGCTTCTTAATTCCCCGCTGCAAGGCGCATGGCTGCGAACAAGCTCCTGCCTGTTTCGACCGACACGGGCTGTTTTGCCTTTTCGTCGGACGATTCGAGAAGTTCCGGCGGGATCTCCTGCAAAAAGGGGGAGGGATGGCAGGGCTTCATCGCCCCGTATCTTTTCCGCGCGGCACAATGGCTCAAGGTCAGCGTTTGCATGGCGCGGGTGATGGCGACATAGAAAAGGCGGCGCTCTTCGTCCAGCGTGCCTTCCGCCTTCGAGCGGGAATGCGGCAGCAGGCCGTCCTCCAATCCAACAATATGGACGTGCGGGAACTCCAGCCCCTTGCAACTATGGACGGTGATGAGCGTCACAGCGTCACCGGCGGATTCCTCCTCATCCTCGCGCTCGGAATCCAGCATCAGATCATCGAGGAAATCCTGCAAACTTTCCAGCGGGTCGGGCGCCGTGGCGTTCAGGGTCGCCACGAGGTCATTTAGGTTGCGCACCCGGTTGTCCGCCGCCTCGGGAGTTTTTTCGCCGCGGCGCAGTTCCGTCACGTAACCGATCTCTTCCAGAAATTGTCCGGCCCAGAACTGCAAGGAAAGAGTCCGGCCGCCGCGCAATGTGGCGCGATGGCGTTCGATCAACGCAATAAAGGATTGGATGGCCTCTCGCGTCCTGGCGGGAAATTCCGCCTGAACGCCGGTGTGTTTCATGGCGGAAAACACCGGGCAATTTCGCGCCTGGCTGGCGGACAGCAGCCGTTCCATGGTGACGTCGCTCAGGCCGCGCGGCGGGACGTTGGCGATGCGCAACAGGCTCACATCATCCTGCGGATTGACCAGCGCCTTCATATAGGCCAGAAAATCCTTGATCTCCCGCCGGTCAAAATAGCTCTGGCCGCCGATCAAATGATAGCGGATGCCGGCCTGCCGCAACGCCATTTCCAGCGGGCGCGACTGCTGGTTGGTGCGAAACAGGATGGCCTGGTCGCGCCACGGAATTTGGCGGGCCAGCCGCGCATACTCGATTTCTTCGGCGGTGGATTTTGCCTCCTCTTCATCGTGAGCAAACTCATGCAGGGTGATTTTTGCCCCCCGGCCTTTTTGCGACCAGAGATGTTTGCCGCGGCGCCGGAGGTTGTTTTTGATGACGGCGTTGGCCGCGGCCAAAATGGTGGTGGTCGAGCGGTAATTCTGCTCCAGCTTGATCACTTTGACGTTTGGATAATATTTCTCCAACTCCAGCAGATTGGCCGTTTCCGCGCCGCGCCAGCCGTAAATGCTTTGATCATCGTCCCCCACCACGCACAAGTTGCGATGGGCCGAGGTCAATTGATGGACCAGTTTGAACTGGGCGGCATTGGTGTCCTGGTATTCATCCACCATCACGTATTTATATTTGTCGCGGCATTGCTGGAGAACATCGGGATGTTCGCTGAAAAGCTTCAGCGTCAGCAGGATCAAATCGTCGAAATCCACCGCGTTGCAGGCCCGCAAGGCGCTTTGATAACGGGCGCAGACATGTTGGGCGAGGGCGGCGGCATTCGGATCGGCGAAGACCGCCGCCCGCTGGCCGCCGTTCCGGTAACGGCTCAGCAGCGCCAGCACGGCGGCGGGGTCGGCCTTTTGCGCCTTGTCGGAAATATGGCTGAGGATTTTTCTTATGGCGCCGAGTTGATCGGACTCGTTGTAGA
This sequence comes from uncultured Verrucomicrobiae bacterium, assembly GCA_963813995.1. Classification (GTDB taxonomy): domain Bacteria; phylum Verrucomicrobiota; class Verrucomicrobiia; order Limisphaerales; family Palsa-1400; genus DASRLE01. The sequence continues at coordinate 9,864 of CAWFAZ010000056.1, forward strand.
TGACGAAATTGCGCTTGTAACCCAGGCGCTCGATGTGCTGGCGCAATATCCTCACGCACAGCGAATGAAAAGTGCAGATGACGGGACGCGCCGGCTTTTCGCCGGTGGCGCTGTTCTTTGCGCCGCGCCCGATCAGCCTGGCGGCGCGCTCCTGCATTTCGCGGGCGGCTTTATTGGTGAACGTGACGGCCAGAATATTTCCGGGATTGACCCCCTTCTCGATCAGGCGCGCCACGCGCGAGGTGATGACGCGCGTTTTGCCCGTTCCGGCGCCGGCCAAAATTAAAACCGTCCCTCCGGTCGTTTCGACCGCCTGGCGTTGGGCTGGATTGAGGGAAGATAAATTGAACATGGCCGCCCGCGAGTTTAGAGAGCGGCGGCGCGAACGCAAGGAGACGATAATGTATAATGACGAAATCTTAATGACCAATCAATGACCAAATGACGCAATGACGAAAACTTGGGCGGCCATCATTTCGTCATTCGACCTTCGTCATTGAATGGTCATTCGTGCTTCGTCATTGGTCATTTTCCCCGGTAGAATTAAGGATTCGTCATTCCCTGGTCGTTCGTGCTTGGAGATGGGTCATTCTTTTTTGGCCTGGCTGCGCCGCCCCTGCGTTTGGCCACGGCCTGCTTGAGGATGTACTCAATCTGGCCATTGACGCTGCGCAATTCGTCCTGCGCCCAGGCCTCCAGTTCCGACCAGAGCGCCGGGGCAATCCGCAGCAGGAAAGGTTTGCGCAGCCCCATGGGCTATGTATAGAGAGTGCCGGTGTTGACCACCGGATGCACTTCGGACTCGCCGCACAATACAACCAGCAGATTGCTGACCATGGCCGCTTTGCGCTCGTCGTCCAGATGCACCACATCCTTTTCCGCCAGTTCCTTCAGGGCCATCGCCACCATGCTGACGGCGCCGTGAACGATCTTTTGCCGCGCGGCGATGACCGCTTCGGCTTGTTGCCGGCGCAACATGGCCTGGGCGATTTCCGCCGCGTAAGACAGATTGGTCAAGCGCGCTTCGTCCACCGCCACGCCCGCCTTGGACAGGCGCTGCTGCAGTTCCTCCCGCAACGCCTGCGAAACGGCCTCGACGTTGCTGCGCAGCGTGATCTCGTTCTCCTCCCCGTCATCGTAGCTGTAGGCGGAGGCCAGATGGCGCAAGGCCGTTTCGCTTTGGGTATGCACGTAACCCGCATAATCATCCACGTCGAATGCCGCCTGTGCGGTGTCCTCGACACGCCACACCACCACGGCCGCAATTTCAATCGGGTTGCCTCGTTTGTCATTCACCTTCAATTTTTCCACCGTGAGAGTGCGCGCGCGGAGAGATATTTTGGGCTTGAGCAGGTGGGAATAAAACGGATTGACCCAGTGAAATCCGCTCTGGCGCACCGTCCCCTTGTATTGCCCGAAAAGAAGGAGCAGGCGCGCCTCATTGGGTTGCAAGGTGAAGTAGCCCCCCAACATAACGAGGCCCGCCAATCCCGCGAGAATGCCAACGATGCCAAGAGGCCATTGATCGCCGTGGGTAAAGGAATAATGCAGTATGGCGACGTCGCCCAGCAACAGAAGAAGATTTATGGGAAACATGACCCAGCCGCTGAAGGCTGTTTTTTCACGCTCACTACTGGCCGATTTCTGAGAGTTCATAAGACCTTTCATATTTAGGGTTAATATCTTGGTGATATCATACTGCTATCCAGGAAAGGCGCAAGGAAAAAGTTTGAAAATTTTTTGGGCGGCGGATTCTACTGATGGATCACGGGTGGGCCATGGGCGAGCCCCCGGAGGCATCGTGCCAATTGCCGGAGTGAATGGCGGCAGGTTCGTCACTTTCGCCGAACTGATGTTTTTCGGAGAAGCTTGCGTCTCTGACGATCAATTCGTTCATCAAGGCAACCGAACTGGCATAGGGAGTGAAACCATCCGGCGGCAAGAATAATGCCTGGGCGGGATATTCCAAACGAATCCCGGAAAAATCCAAAATCATGTGGTTGGGTCCTTCGACCGTTTCGATTCGGACGGGGAAGTGTGCGGCATCGTCCGCCTGCCAAAGAGTCAAGCGCGCCTTGAGGCCATTGCTCAATCCCACGACCGCCTCGCGTCGATGGCACGGATGGCCGTTGACATTCTCCTGGATGCTTTCTTTGGTGATGTTGATCTGGCCAGCCGGCTCGATATCGGATTTAATGGGCGCGTAGCCTTGCAACGCCTCGCTCAAAACGTAGCCGGAATGTTTTGTGTCGTCCCAAATGAAGAACAAGCCGCCTTCTGTTCGCGCCCGTTTGCCCTTGATGTGGAGCGTCGGTTGAAAGACCAGCCGTCCCTCGCGTCCGAGCAGTTCGCCGGACGTGGTCCGCGGCGCTTCCCCCGGCGAAGATGTCGTGGAGGTAATATGAGCGCTAAAACCGTTGAGGTTGGTCAGCACGACCGCGGCGGGGCCGACCAGGAAATCCGGCGGATTCTCATCGCCGGCGTGGTAAACGGGTCCGGCATGCCGTGAAAAGCAGCCACAGATGAGCGCGGCCGCCAAACAAAGCAGGGCGGCGTGGAATGGAGTTTTCATTCTGCCCGGCAAAATGAAGGAAAAAGCCCCCCGCCGCAAGCACCAAGAAGACATTCCAGCCATGTCACCAGGACCTGGTGACTGGCGCGTATCCGGGGATGGGGTATGCTTTTCCTGTTGATGGTGTGAAATGCAGTGTTCCGTGTGTGTGAAATTCAGCGTGTGTCTGCAGCGCCGCACCAGAAACGCAAAGATTTAAAACTTTGTTCTCATACACGAAGGCCGGGCCAAAAGCCCGGCTTTTTTTGTTGTGGTAGGTCTGACAAGTCTGACAAGTCCGACTAGTCAGACAGCGTGTTCTACAGTAACCTCACGCCATGGAAAACGCCGAGAGTCCATTTCTGCCGCACGGGGGCTACCGCAAATTGCGGAGCTACAAGGTGGCTGAAGCGGTGTATGACGCCACGGTGGTGTGCTGCCGGCGGTTCTTCCCGCATGACCGGCGCATGTCCGATCAGATGGTGCAGGCGGCGCGCAGCGGGGTGCGGAACATCAGCGAGGGCAGCGGCGCGGCCGCCACGTCGCGCAAGAGCGAGATGAAGCTCACCAACGTCGCCCGCGCCAGTTTGTCGGACGAACTGCTGTGCGACTATGTGAGTTTTCTGAGGCAGAACGGGCTGCGGGTGTGGCCCAAGGATTCGCGCGAGGCGCTGGCCATGCGGGCGCGTCTGGCGAAGGACCGCGCGCCAAACCTGCCGCCCGCAACGGCAGGCGGGGTGCGGTTAAAGGGGCTGGCCGGGCTGTCGGAGTTTGTGGAGCAGGCCGCGCCGGAGCTGGCTGGCAACGCAATGCTCTGCGCGGTGAACCAGGCGGTTTACCTGCTGAAGCGCCAGCTCGAAAGCCAGGGCCGGACTTTCCTGGAGAGCGGGGGATTCACGGAGAAACTTTACAGAACGCGGATTCAGAGAAGAATGTCAGACAGGTCAGACAAGTCAGACAAACTTTCAAACACATGAAACCCCTTGCCAAACGAAACGCCTGGAAGGCGCTCGTGTCCCATTGCAAAAAAATCAAGATGTTGCATCTCCGCAGACTTTTCGCCGCCGACCCCAGGCGCGGCGAGCGCATGACCGCCGGGGGCGCGGGCCTTTTTCTCGATTATTCGAAGAACCGCGTCTCCAGCGAAACGCTCCGGCTGCTCTTTAAACTGGCGGAGGAATCCGGCTTGCGGCCAGCCATTGATGCCATGTTCCGGGGCGACAAGATCAACATTACGGAAAACCGCGCGGCGCTGCACGTCGCCCTGCGCGCGCCAAAGGGGGCTTCCATTATTGTGGACGGCAGGAACGTCGTGCCGGAAGTCCACGCGGTGCTCGATAAAATGGCTGCCTTCTCCGACCGCGTCCGCACCGGCGGGTGGACGGGACACACCGGCAAACGCATTCGCAATATCGTCAATATCGGCATTGGCGGTTCCGATCTCGGTCCGGTGATGGCTTACGAAGCGCTCCAGCATTACAGCGAACGCAGCTTGACGTTTCGTTTCGTTTCCAACGTGGATGGCATCGATTTCGTGGAAGCGACCCGCGACCTCGATCCGGCGGAAACGCTCTTCATCGTTTCCTCCAAGACCTTCACCACGCTGGAGACGATGACCAATGCCGAAAGCGCGCGCGATTGGCTGGTCAAGGGATTGGGCGGAAACGCGCAGGCTGTGGCCAGGCATTTCGCGGCTGTTTCAACCAATGCCGGGAAGGTGTCGGCGTTCGGCATTGACCCGGCCAACCGGTTCGGATTCTGGGACTGGGTGGGCGGGCGTTACTCGATGGATTCGGCCATCGGCCTTTCCACGATGCTGGCCATCGGCCCGGACAACTTCCGCGCCATGCTGGGCGGATTTCACGCCATGGACGAGCATTTTCGCACCGCGCCGTTTGAGAAAAACCTGCCGGCGCTGATGGGTTTGCTGTCGGTGTGGAATAATGACTTTCTGGGCGCGCAGACCGTGGCCGTTTTGCCCTACGAGCAATACCTGAAACGCTTCCCGGCCTACCTCCAGCAGTTGACGATGGAGAGCAACGGCAAACACGTCACGCTCGATGGGAAGAAAGTGGATTATCAGACCGGCCCCATCTACTGGGGCGAACCCGGCACCAACGGCCAGCATTCTTTTTATCAATTGATTCATCAGGGCGCCCGGCTTGTCCCGTGTGACTTTCTGGCGTTTGCCCACGCGCTCACGCCGTTGGGACGCCACCATGACATCCTCCTGGCCAACGTCTTTGCCCAAGCCGAGGCGCTGGCTTTCGGCAAGACGCCCGACGAAGTCAAAGCCGAGGGCACGCCGGACTGGCTTGTGCCGCACCGCGTCTTTGAAGGCAACCGGCCGTCGAACATGATCCTCGCGGACCGCCTGACGCCGGAAACGCTCGGCCAGCTCGTCGCGCTTTACGAGCACAGCGTCTTCACGCAGGGCGTGATTTGGAGTATTGATTCGTTCGACCAGTGGGGCGTGGAGTTGGGCAAAGTGCTCGCCCAGCGCATCATTCCGGAACTGGAAAGCAAAACTCCGCCCAGGCTCAAACATGACAGCTCAACGAACCACCTGATTCGCCGCTATCGGGAATGGAAGGAAACACCATAAAATGTGGCTTCGGCGGGCACCTGAAAAAAAGATTAAATCTATTGACATAGTATAGATGTCCTGTATGATTGTGCAGTATTGCAAAATGAAAGGCAAAATGGCGCGGAAGGGCGGCAGCGTTCCGCAATGAACACGGCTTTTGACGGAATACATGGGGTGCCGCCCAGAAGTGGCCAAGAACTAATATGCCATCTGTGAAACAAATGGGTGACAAATGCGAAAAAATCGCTTGACGAAATGTGTCATATCCTGTAGTCATTAGCCGTGCTTTATGATAGGATTGGCATGTATTACGGCAGGATTGCCACATTGGTTAACGCGCCCGGACGGGGTGCGATTTGCTGAAGGATAAAAGACGGGGCCCTAACCCGGGTGATCTGGGCTTGGGCTGATTTGGCCTTTCGAGTTGATGCAAATTTTAGATCCAGCATGGTATTGCGCCAGAACAAAGCCGAAGCATGAACACATTGCGGCGGCCAATGTCAGCAAAAATTTGGGTCTGGAAGTTTTCCATCCCCGTTTGCGGATGGAGAGGGCGACGCGGCGGGGCGTGATGCGGGTCGTCGAACCGCTTTTCCCTTGTTACATTTTTATTCGTTGCATTCTTGAGAATCGGGTGGATGAAATCCGCCACATTACGGGCATCAGCAGCCTGGTGCATTTCGGGCGGAAGATTCCGGCGGTGCCGGACAGCGCGATTGAGGAATTGAAGCAATGCTTTGAGTCTGAACAACCCATGATCGTTCAAGACGGCGTTGTTCCCGGGGCAGAAGTGACCATTGTCGAGGGGGCATTCTTTGGATTCTCCGGGATGGTGGTTCGCGCATTATCAGCCGGGCAAAGGGTACAGATTCTGCTTGATTTTCTGGGGCGAGTAACTTTGACAGAAGTGGATCGAAAGTCGTTGAAGCTTGAGAACCGGCGGGTGGCAGACCTCCTGCCGTTGCTGGCAACGGTCGATCCGGCAGACGTTGCCGCTGTGAGTTAACCTGTCTCATCAGGATAGTGATTATATGGGCAAAAGGGAATTCAGCGAGAAAAGATGGTGAAATGACCTCCGCCATCAAGTGCGGAGCTTTCGACCGGAATTCGACGGCAACTCAAGGGATGATTGAAGGGATAATACTCGGACAGTTTAGTCTTTAGTGGTTTTGATGCACGCGAAAATTGAGCGACCCTGGCCGGGCCTGTTGTGGGCATTCGGCCTCTATTTCGGATTAAAATGCTAAAGTCAGACGAGACAGCTTCAATCGAAATTGATTATTCAATGCGCGCAGACCAGCAAGGCTCGTTGCCCCTGGCCATGCAGAACCCGCTCCCCTTGTGGAAACGGATCCTTGATGTCACCTGCATCATGCTGGCCCTTCCCGTGCTCGTGCCCTTGGGTGTGCTCATCGCCCTCTTTATCAAATTGGTTTCTCCCGGCCCCGCCTTTTTCCGTCAGCAGCGCATCGGCATCCTCGGGAAAGGCTTCATGTGTTTGAAGTTCCGCACCATGAAGATCAATGCGGACACCGCCGTGCATCGGGCCCATCTCAAGCACCTGATAACCTCCAACCACCCCACCAAGAAACTGGACTGCGGCGGCGATAAGCGGCTCATTTTCGGCGGTCTGATTCTCAGGTCTCTTGGCGCGGACGAACTGCCTCAACTGATCAACATTTTGCGCGGTGAAATGAGTTTGGTTGGCCCCCGGCCCTGCACCCCGTATGAATTCGAATTGTTCCTCCCGCGCCACAAACGCCGCTGCGAAGCCCCGCCGGGCCTGACGGGTCTGTGGCAAATCAGTGGCAAGAACAAAACGACCTTCGAGGAACAGATCAATTTGGATCTTTATTATGTGGAGCATAAATCCCTCTGGCTCGATCTTAAGATTATTGTCCTGACCATTCCGGCCATTTTGATCCTGGTTTGGGAAATGAAAACAGGAGGCGCCAAAACGGCCTCCATTGCTCCTGAGAAGCCATTGAGAATTTCCCAATGAATGCGCCCGATGCAGGTGCAAGGGCATGGTTCCTGCTTGCTGCTAATTAGCTCGAGAATTCACAAAAAAGAGAAAATATGAAACGAATCAAAGTTGGAGTAGTTGGCTGTGGTTATTGGGGTCCAAATCTTGTGCGCAATTTCCGGTCTTTGCCAGAATGCAGTTTGGAGATGATGTGCGACTTGAGTCACGAGCGCCTCAAGCACCTCTCCGCCTTGTATCCCGAAGTCAAGGGAGAAAGAGATTATGACCACATGCTCAACGGCGTCGGCATCGAGGCCGTTGTTATTGCCACCTCGGTCAAGCTGCATTACTCCATGGCCAAGGCCAGTTTGCTGGCGGGGAAACACACCCTCATTGAAAAGCCCATGGCGGCATCCTCCGCGCAGTGCGCCGAGTTGGTTGAAATTGCCCGCAAGCAGGGGGTCGTTCTCATGGTGGGACATACTTTCCTCTATTCGCCCGCAGTCAGAAAGATCAAGGAGATTGTGGATCGCGGCGAACTGGGCGAGATTCGTTACATCTGCGCCCGCCGCCTCAACCTCGGCCTGTTCCAAAAGGACATCAACGTTGCCTGGGATTTGGCCCCGCACGACATCTCCATCATTCTGCATTTGCTTGAAGAGCAGCCTTACAGCATCAACTGCCGCGGCAGCGCCCACGTCACCCCGGGGGTCGAAGACGTGACTTCCATGAGCCTGAGTTTTCGCAAGGACCGCTCCGCCATCATTCACAGCAGTTGGCTGGATCCGCGCAAAGTCCGGGAAATGACCATCGTTGGCAGCAAGCGCATGATTGTTTATGACGATGTTGCCCAGCAGGAAAAGATCAGGATCTTTGACGCGCGCGTCGAGCGGCCGCCGCACTACGACACGTTTGCCGAATTTCACTACGCCTATCACTACGGTGACACCTACGCCCCCTACCTCAAACAGGAAGAACCCCTCAAAACCGAGTGCCAGCATTTCCTGGACTGCATCCAGCATGGCAAAGAGCCATTGACCAGCGGAGAAAAAGGGTTGGAATTGGTCAGGATTCTGGAAGTTTCCTCCGAATCATTGAAGCTGGGCGGCAGTCCCGTCGAACTGACTCCTCAAACCTCCTCCCAACACACCCCCGCTGATGGCCTGACCCAGCTCCAAGGCAGGAACGGCAAGCAAAAAGACTCCAAGTGGCCCGTTGCGGTCACCCGCCCCCCGTCTGCACACGTTATTCTGTAGGCGCGGTGTCCGGCATCATGTCTCATTCCCCGCTCTACCAGCGGATAGCGCCCGATGTTAAAATGGGCAAAGGCGTCCGCATTTACGCCTTCACCAACCTGTACGGATGCGAAATCGGGGACGACGTAAAGATCGGCGCCTTCGTTGAGATTCAAAAAGGAGCGCGCATCGGTTCCCGCTGCAAAATTTCCAGTCACACCTTCATTTGTGAAGGCGTGATTTTGGAAGACGATGTCTTTGTGGGTCATAATGTCACTTTTATCAACGACCTCTATCCCCGGTCAACCAATGGCGATGGGGCCCTGCAAACCGAAGCCGATTGGAAATGCATTCCGACTTATGTCAAACGGGGCGCGTCCATCGGTTCCGGAGCGACGCTTTTATGTGGCATCACAATCGGGCCGGGAGCCATGGTCGGCGCAGGCAGCGTCGTGACCCGCGATGTTCCTGCCGGCGCGGTCGTTGCGGGTAATCCCGCCCGCGTTATCAAAACGGCCAGGCCGCCTGCCCTGTAAGCATACTATTTATGAAGGTTCCATTTCTGGATCTCGGCGCCCATCACCAACCCATGCGCGAACAACTTGACGCCGCCATCCGCGACGTCATTGACAGCAACGCGTTTGCCGGCGGCCCTTTTGTCGCTGCTTTCGAGCGTGAATTCGCCCAATACTGCGGTTCGGCCTTTGCCGTTGGCGTCGGCAACGGCACCGATGCTCTTTGGCTCAGTTTGCTGGCCTTGGGCGTCGGCCCGGGCGACGAAGTCATCACGGTGCCCAGCACTTTCATGGCCACTGCGGAGGCCATCAGTTGCTGCGCGGCGCGGCCAAAGTTCGTGGATATTGACGAGCGCACTTACAATCTCGATCCGAACTTGCTCGAAGCCGCCATCACCCCCAAAACCAAAGCCATCATTCCCGTTCATCTTTTCGGCCAGTGCGCCGACATGGATCCGATTCTTGAAATTGCGGCCCGGCGCGGCATCCCGGTCGTTGAAGACGCCTGCCAGGCGCACGGCGCCCTCTACAAGGGGCGCAAAGCCGGCACCATGGGGGTGGCCGGTTGTTTCAGCTTTTATCCCGGCAAGAATCTTGGCGCGTTGGGCGAAGCGGGTGCTGTCGTGACCGGCGATCAGGGATTGGCTGAAAAAGTTCGGATTTTGCGCGATCACGGCCAACACCGTAAATACCATCATTCTAAAATTGGCTGGAACGCCAGGATGGATGGCATTCAAGGCGCCGTTCTCAGTGTCAAGCTCAAGCACCTGGATGTTGGCAACGTCAAGCGCCACTCTCACGCCCTGCTTTACGATCAGCTCCTCGGCGAAACCCGGGAAATCATCACCCCTTTCGAGTCGCCCCATGGACGCCATGTCTTTCACGTTTACGCTGTTCGCGTCCAGAATCGCAATCAAGTTCTCCAGGCCATGGCCGACAAGGGCATAGCCTGCGCCATTCACTATCCGATCCCCGTGCATTTGCAGGACGCCTATCGTTTCCTGGGCTGCGAGAAGGGCTGCTTCCCGGTCGCCGAAACATGCGCGGAGGAGTTTCTGTCGCTGCCCATGTTTCCCGAGTTGAGCAACGCGCAAATCCACGCCGTGGCCGATGAATTAAAATTGTGCATCAGCAGTAGAAGGCCCGTCAGCAACTGTCTAAAATAATGCCCCCGACCGAACATGAAGAAATCAAGCGATCATCCGACCAGTCCCTGCCTGAGGCGCCCGTCGTGGTTGATCCCTTGCAGTATCCGGGGTGGGATTCGCTCCTGGCGGCCCACCCGCAGGCGTCCATTTTCCATGGAACCGGCTGGGCGCGGGTGCTCCAGCAAACTTACGGACACAGCCCCGTCTATATTTGCCGTTTCGACGGCGAACAACTCGCCGGGTTGCTTCCCATCATGGAAGTCTCCAGCCGGTGGACGGGACGCCGCGGCGTTTCACTTCCTTTCACAGACTTTTGTCCCGCGCTCAAAGCCAGGGACCAGGACGGCCGGGCGCTGTATGAGGCGGCCATGGACTCGGGCCGGGAACGACACTGGAAATATCTTGAGTGCAGAAGTGCCGGTGATGGCTGGGTTGGCGCTTCACCCTCGCTGGCTTTCCATGGCCATGTAATCGATCTTGCCGCCGGAGTCGATGACCTCTTCAAACGTCTCGACGGCGCCGTCAGGCGGGGCATTCGCAAAGCCGAGGCGGCGGGCTTGCAGGTCGATTTCAGCAGTAGTTCGGAGGCGATACAGACTTTTTACGCGCTGCATTGCCGGACGCGCCGCCGTCACGGGCTGCCGCCGCAACCGTTCCGATTTTTCGGAAACATTCAGCGCCATGTCCTTGACGCGGGTCAGGGATTTGTTGCAACCGCGCGGTTGAAGGACCAGCCGCTGGCGGCGGGGCTTTTTTTTTGTCATGGCCGGCAGTCGCTCTACAAGTTTGGAGCTTCGGATTACGCCTTTCAGCAATTGCGGCCGAATCATCTGATGATGTGGGCGGCCATGCGACACTGCGCCACACGGGGAGCTTCGGCGTTGCACCTGGGCCGGACCTCTTTGGCCAACGAAGGACTGCGGCGCTTTAAACTTTCCCTGGGCGCATCCGAGGAAGCTGTGCGATATTGCAGATATGATTTTTCATCAGAAAGATTTGTCAGCGACGTTGATCGCGCGGAAGGCTGGTTCAACCAGATTTTCGCGCGGCTTCCGTTGCCGCTGCTGCGTCTCGCCGGCCGGATTTTGTACCCCCATTTATCGTGAGCATAACACTGGCACATTCGTAAATTCATGAATCCAAAGCAAACACCCCCGCCCTCGCCAGGAATCACCTTGGGCGATGTTTATTATATTCTGTTTCGGCACAAATGGCTTATTGCCATATTGTCGCTGGTGGCCCTGGCCCTCGCCACTTTGGTGCTGCTCTTCTGGCCCATGCCTTACCAATCGGAGGCCAGGGTGCTGATCAAGTATGTCAAAGAAACCAAACCGCCGGAGCAGACCGCGGCTGACTCTCAAGTGACATCCCCGGACTCCCGCGGGGAGAACATCATTAATTCCGAGGTTGAGATTCTTACCAGTTTGGACCTGGCCAATAACGTGGTCGATGTTCTGACCCCCGCCAAAATTCTGGCCAAAGCGGGCGGCGGAACCAACCGGTCCCTGGCCGCCAGCCTGGTTAAACAGGGCCTGATACCAGAGGTGGCCAAAAGAAGCGACGTCATCACCCTCATTTTTTCCCACCCTGATCCTGACATGGTGCAACCCATCCTTGGCCAGCTCATTGAGACCTATCTGAAAAGGCATAGCGAAATTCACCGCCCCGAGTTCAACGATTTTTTGACCCGCGAGACCGATGAGATCAAGCAGAAGTTGGATGATACCGAAGCACAATTGCGTGCCGCGAAAGGCAAGGCCGGCATCATATCACTTGATGACAGCAGGAAGACGTTCGGGGAGATGACGTCGAAAATCCAGGAGGAAATATACGCAGCCGAAACCGAATGGGCGGGTTACCAGGAAACGATAAAGGAAATGCGGAAACTCGCGCCCAAACCAGACGTCGCGGCCGTTTCAACCAACGCGGCGTCTTCCGCCGGCGGAATGGCGCCGGTTCCTTCTGACAAAGTGGCTGACTACCAGAGGATTTGCGGGCAGTCGAGCAGTCTGCAATCGCAGGAACAGGAACTGCTTCTCAAATACACCACCAACAATACTCTCGTTCAAACAAAGCAGGCTGAGGTCGCCCGCGCCGAAAGTCTCAAAAAGCAACTGGAGGAAAAATATCCCGGCTTGACCGCCATGAAACCTGCCGAAACGAAGGGAACGGCAACCGCCCCGGACCCGGCGGTTGCTTTGAACGAGGAAATCATCAAAGCGGACGCCCTGGCGGCAAGAATTAATGTTCTCACCAACCAAATGGCCGAGGTTCGAAACAACGTCGCGCTCATGACTGGACAGGAAGGCTCTATTATGCAGTTGCAGCGAGCCAAGGAACTCGAAGATGCCGAGTTCTCCTACTATTCAAGAAGGCTGGAAGAAAGCCGCGCCAATGAGGCTTTGGGGCCGGGCAATTCCAATATCGGCCTGGTGGAATCGCCAACTCCCCCGGCGCGTGACATGCAGAAACTTTATAAAATAGCCGCCGGAATTTTCCTTGGGGGTCTTGCTCTCGCCTTGGCTTTGCCTTTCCTGATTGAGCTCTATTTGGATCGATCACTCAAGCATCCGTTGGAGGTCCAGGCCACACTCGGATTGCCCTTCTTCCTCTCTATTCCTGAAATGAATGGAAAGGGCGGACCGCGCACCTTCAAAGGAGCAAAAAAGATTGCCCTCCTGCCCGGCAAGACCGGGGAGGCCGGCGACCCGCAGGCCGCCCCACAGACGAACGGACGCCTTGCTCTTTGGGAGAGCAGTCACGGCTTGCAGCCTTTTTACGAGACGTTGCGCGACCGGCTGATGACTTATTTTGAGATGATTAACCTTACTCACAAGCCAAAACTGGTGGCTGTGACAAGCTGTGCCGCGGGCGCCGGCGTGACCAGCACCGCCGCCGGCCTGGCTTCATCCCTTTCCGAAACGGGCGACGGCAATGTTTTGCTGGTCAATATGAACGTCCGCGACGGCGAGGCCCATCACTTCTACAAAGGCAAACTGGCTTGCGGTCTGGACGAGGTGTTGGAAAAGGAAACGCGCCAAGGCGCCCTGGTGCAGGGCAATCTCTATGTGGCCCGGGAACAGGAGAACGACGACAAGCTGCCTCGCATTTTGCCCAAGAGGTTCGGTCATTTGCTCCCCAAGATGAAGGCCAGCGACTTCGATTACATTATTTTCGACATGCCACCGGTCAGTCAAATCAGCATCACCCCCAGGCTTGCCCGGTTTATGGACATGGTGTTGCTGGTCGTTGAATCGGAGAAGACTGATCGCGATGTCGCCAAGCGCGTGGCCGCAATGCTCTCCGAGAGCAAAACGAACGTGGGAATCGTCCTCAACAAAAATCGCTCTTACCTGCCGCGACGGCTTCACCAGGAGATTTAGCTCCAGTTTCCGTGCCAGACTGTGATTCGCAACAGACTTTATTATGGCATGAAGCCGTTGGTCCCGGCTTTTGCCCGCCGCCTCATTCGGCGTTGGTTCGCCCTCAAAAAGCGCCGGAAGGTCGGTGATGTCTGGCCGATTCTGCCTGGCTCCGAACGCCCGCCAAACGGCTGGCCCGGCTGGCCCCAGGGAAAGAAATTCGCCTTCGTCTTGACGCATGATGTCGAAGGTCCGGACGGGGTGGCTAAATGCCGGCAATTGATGGAACTGGAAATGAAATGGGGGTTCCGTTCCTCATTCAATTTTATTCCCGAAGGAGATTACCGGGTGACCCGGGAATTGAGGGAGGAATTGACCCGCAACGGATTTGAAGTCGGGGTTCACGATTTGCGCCATGATGGCAAGCTTTACCAGTCGCGGAAGGGTTTTGCTGAAAATGCCGTCCAGATCAACCGCTTTCTCAAAGAATGGGGCGCGGTCGGTTTCCGGGGCGGTTTCATGCTGCACAATCTCGACTGGCTGGCCGATCTGGAAATCCAGTACGATGCTTCCACCTTCGATACGGACCCTTTTGAGCCGCAACCCGACGGGGTCGGCACGATATTTCCCTTTTGGAAGGAATGCGCCAATGGACGGGGTTATGTCGAACTGCCCTACACTTTGCCGCAGGATTCCACCCTGTTCATCCTCTTTGCCGAGCGCACCCCGGAAATCTGGCTGAAGAAACTGGATTGGATTGCAGCCCATGGCGGCATGGCGCTGGTCAACATCCATCCAGACTACATTCAATTCCCTGGCCAGCCAGCCGGCCGGTTCCCCTTCCCGGCTGAACTCTATGAGCAACTCCTGCAACATGTCCGTCAAAGAACCAACGAATACTGGCACTGCCTGCCCAAAGAGATGGCGGCCTTTGCAGCGCCTCTAAAGCTGCGGCCACCGCCCCGCCCCCGGCGCATTTGCATGGTCACCTATTCCAATTATCTGGCCGATGCCCGCGTCACCCGCTACGCCGAGGCCCTGGCCGGGCGGGGGGATCATGTGGACGTTCTCTGCCTCCACCGCTGGCGGGAAAAATCGGATCGGGAAACATCCCGCGAGGTCAACATTATCCGACTCCAGCCTCGCCTCGCCAAAACGGAAAGATCGCCGCTTTCCTATCTCTGGCCCACGCTGCGCTTTTTGGCAAGCTCCTCCATTTGGGTCGCCCGCAGCCATTCCCGCCAGCCATACGATGTGTTTCATATCCATAACATGCCCGATTTCCTGGTTTTCGCCGCCGCCTATCCAAGGCTGAAAGGCGCAAAGGTGATTCTCGATATCCACGACATTGTGCCCGAATTTTATGGCAGCAAGTTTGGCGTCAAGAATGGATCCAGGGTCATATCCCTGCTAAAGTGGACGGAACGTCTCTCCGCCCGGAACACCGATCATATCATAATGTCCAACCACCTTTGGCTCGACAAATACGCGGCCAGGACCGGCACGGCAGGCCGATGCTCCGTTTTTATCAATAACGTGGATAGAAGCATCTTTTATCCCCGTCCAAAAACCCGCAACGATGGAAAATTCATCATTATTTTTCCAGGCGGACTGCAATGGCACCAGGGGTTGGACATTGCCTTGCGCGCCTTTCACAAAATCAGCGGGCAGATGCCCGAAGCCGAATTCCACATTTACGGCGACGGCAATATGAAGCAAAGCTTGGAGGATTTGTCGCGAGAATTGGGCCTGGAAGGCAAGGTGTATTTCTTCAATCCAATTCCGGTCCGGGAGATTGCCGGGGTGATGGCCAATGCCGATCTCGGGGTTGTGCCCAAACGCGCCGATTCTTTCGGCAACGAGGCCTACAGCACCAAGATCATGGAATTCATGTCGCTGGGTGTTCCGGTCATCGTCTCCAGCACCAAGATTGATCGCTATTATTTCAACGACTCGGTGGTGCGCTTCTTCGAATCCGGCAACCCCGATTCCCTGGCGGTGGCGATGCAGGAAGTAATAGGCCATCAAAAACTCCGGCAGGAAATGGTGGCGCGCGCCTCCGAATACGCCGCCAGCCAAAGCTGGGAATCCCGCAAAGGTGATTACTTGAACCTTGTGGACTCGCTCTGCCCGTCCAATGGCCGCAACAGCTCCTAGCCTCCGGGACGATTCACCCATGCAAGCCCTTCGCATCGATCGAGCGCTGACGACAGCAGTTTTTCAACCTATCCACCGCGCCGGCCTCTCTGCGCGCGGGGCGCGCCTGCCGATCTTGATGTATCACAGTCTCTCAGATGATCCCGAAAACGGTGTTGCCGCATATTACAAGACAAACACAGACCCATTGATCTTCCGCCAGCAGATGCGCCAGCTTGCCCGGGAGGGCTACAAGACAATTGATTTGACCCGGGCGGTGGAACTGCTGGCGGACGGACGGCTTCCCGCGGAAAAGAGCGTCGTGATTACGTTTGATGACGGTTTCAACAACTTTTATACCCAGGCGTTTCCCGCGTTGCGGGAATACGGGTTCACCGCGGCGGTTTTTTTGCCGACGGCCTTCATCGGCGCCGTCAGGCGCTCGTTTAAGGGCACCGCATGCATGACTTGGGATGAGGTGAGAGAGTTGCGCAAAGCCGGCATAACATTTGGTTCGCACACTGTCAACCACCCGGAATTGATCGAACTGCCCGTTCAGGAAGTCCGGCGCGAACTCCGCGACTCGAAAATCGAATTGGAACAGCAACTGGGCGAGCCTGTCACAACCTTTGCCTATCCCTATGCGTTCCCCCGGGGAAACAGGCGATTTGCGCAAGCCTTCACGGAGTTTTTGGTCCAATTGGGTTATGCCTGCTGCGTCACCACCGAGCTGGGGCGCGTGCGGCCGGGTGACGATCCGTACCGCCTGAAACGCCTGCCGGCCAATTCCCTTGACGACCCGGCGTTATTCCGGGCCAAGTTGGAAGGCGGGTACGACTGGCTGGCGGTGCCGCAGGCGTTCATCAAGAAACTCAAAAGCCAGATTCGCGGCTCAAAAGAACGGCATTCCGCCGCTGCCAATCAAACGCCTCGCCCCCAACTGAATTCGCGGACATGAGCACTGCCGCCTATGTAATTATTACGCCCGTGCGGAATGAAGCTGAGCACATTCTGAAAACCATCGCATCGATGGCCTCCCAGACCTGCCGGCCTAAAAAGTGGGTCATCGTCAATGACGGCTCCACTGATGCGACGCCCGGACTTATTGACGCGGCCGCAAAAGAGCATCCTTGGATTGAGACCATACACCGTCCTGACCGTGGATTTCGCAAATCGGGCACCGGGGTCATTGAAGCCTTTTACGACGGCTATCGTTTGCTGGATGGAATGGCGTGGGATTACCTTGTCAAATTGGATGGCGATCTTTCATTTGAGCCGTCCTACTTCAGTTCGTGCTTCGATCATTTCGACCAAGACGTAAAACTCGGCATTGGGGGAGGCACGATTTGCAATGATGCCGCGGGCGTTCTCATGGAGGAATCTCAGGGCGACCCCCTCTTTCACGTGCGCGGAGCAACCAAGATATATCGTCGCGCCTGCTGGGAGGCCATCGGCGGCCTGATAAAAGCCCCCGGCTGGGACACCCTGGACGAGCTAAAGGCGAATATGCTGGGGTGGAGAACCTATACTTTCCCGGAGTTGAAGCTTCGCCATTATCGCTACGCCGGCGAGGCTGATGGAGCTTGGAAGAACTGGGTCAAGAACGGGAGGGCGAACTACATTACCGGTTATCACCCGCTCTTTATGCTGTGCAAATGCATTTTCCGGTTGAAGGAGAAACCGTATTTTGTGGCGGCAGCCGGTTTGGGGTTTGGGTTTTTCAGCGGATATTTCCAACGCGTTCCCCGCGTCGATGATCGCCAGCTCATAAAATACCTTCGCGACCAGCAAATGCGCCGTATGACACTGAGAGACAGCTTGTGGACCAGGCGGGCTTGATGATCATATGACAGAAAAAAAACAAGCGGAGCGGCCCATGGAGGCCGGGGCGGGGGGCATGCCGCCGGAGGTTTCAATTATTATCGTCAACTGGAAGTCGGCTGATTACGTCAAAAGGTGTCTGGAATCTGTTTACAAGTTTACGGCGGGACTGCGCTTTGAAGTGATCGTTATTGACAACGCCTCTGACGACGGTTGTGGCGAAATGCTGGCGCGCGAGTTTAAAAATGTCATCTTCATTCAAAGCAATGAGAATATCGGCTTCGCCCAGGCAAATAATCTGGGGGCCGGGAGGGCGCGGGGGAAAACCGTCCTTTTTTTAAACCCTGATACGGAATTGGTTAATCCCGCAATCAATATTTTGCACCGCCAATTGCAATCCGTGCCGTCCGCCGGGGCGGTCGGGGCCAAACTCCTTAATCCTGACCGCACTCTGCAAACCAGTTGCATTCAATCCACTCCCACCATCCTCAATCAGGCTCTTGACGCCGATTTTTTACGAGCCTTGCTGCCACGGGCCAAGCTTTGGGGAACGGAGGCGTTGTGGGCGGAACGGGAAACAGAGGCGGAAGTGGAATCTCTTTCGGGCGCGTGCATCATGGCCAGGCGGGATGCGTTCGAGAAAGCAGGCCGGTTTAGCAGCGACTACTTCATGTACTGTGAAGACACGGAGCTTTGCTATCAAATTCGGGCCAGCGGCTACAAGATTTATTACGTTCCCGGGGCCAACCTCATTCATTATGGGGGGGCCAGTTCGCAACAGTCTCGCAGCCAGTTTTGCAACGTCATGATGCGGGACTCGATAGGCCGGTTCTTTGCCAAAACCAGGGGCCGCTGGTATGCCGCCGCCTATCGCGCGTCGATGACGCTGTCGGCCGTGTGCCGTCTGGCCGTGCTCGCCCTGGGGCTTCCTTTTCAATGTGTTTGTGGAAAGCTGAAAGGGAGCCAAGAGGCCTTTTACAAGTGGAGGGCCATTCTCCTGTGGAGTTTGGGCGCGCAAACCTGGATCAGACAATACAAATAACCTGCTTCAAAAGATGATGGCCCAGTCAACAGAGATTAAAAAAACCAAGCAGGCTTTTGAGAATCCGCAGTGGTATCTGTCCAGGGCCGATTTCAATATCAGGATTCGCTCCGAAACCGTGGGCGAATTTCTCAATGGAACCGGATTCGAGAATATCCTGGATATCGGGTGCGGCGACGGATCGCTCTCATTGCCGCTGCTGAATGGTCAGAACCATTTGACCTTGCTGGATCAGTCTCAACCGATGCTCAGCGTGGCCGGCTCCCGCGTGCCGGGCGAATTAGCGTTGCGGGTGCAGTTGATCAACAAGGACTTCATGGAGGCCACCCTGGCTTCTCAAAGCTTTGACCTGGTTCTCGCCGTTGGCGTCCTTGCCTTCATTGAGCGCCGGCGTGAGTTTATCGTCCGGATCAAATCTCTGTTGAAGCCGGGCGGTTCGGTCATCGTCGAGTGCAGCGACGGGGCTCATTTTATCAGCCGGTCTTTGCTCGTGTACGACGCGGTGCGGAAGCGAATGAGAGGCAGGACGATGCAGACTGTGGTTGAACCCAGTTCGGATTTGCTGGCTTTGTTCCGGGATTTGGGGTTCGAGCTTTGCGGGTCGTACCGCTACACTTTGCCCCTGCCTGTGGTGCGCAAGTTCAGCAGCAGTGGGTTCAAGTACAAATGGATTCGCTGGCTCTTTGGGAGTGCCAGACAGAACCGAAATAGATGGCTGGGCAATGAGTGCCTTTACCATTTCCAGTTGAGCGCAAAAGAAGGAGCGGCCCTTTGATCGTCGTTTCCATCCTTTGTGTTCTCGTGACAGTCGTGTGGGTCATCGGCCGGTTTGGCAGGAGTCTTGACTCAGGGATGTATTTGACGCTGGCCCTGCTCGTCTTTTTGCCGGTTCGGATGTGGATTGAGATGCCGTCGTTTTTGCCTCAAATGACGGCGCATCGGATTCTCATTCTGATTGCCTTCTTTTACTTGATTCAATCCAGAGGGAGCAGCCAGGAGCGGACGCCGACCCCCCTGATGAGGCTGGTTCTTTTGCTCGGTCTGTCCCAGTTTGTCTCTTTGCTTTTTGGTTCTTACTTTGTTTCCGGTCTCAAGGTGTTCATGACCTACGTCATCGAAACGGCCTTGTTTTACGCGATGATTAGCGAATATGCGCGGCGGGAGATCGACCAGATTAAATTGCTGTCGAGCATTTGTTACGGTCTGGGGGCCGTGGCTGTGATTGGATTTATCGAGAGATACGGGCAGATAAACCTGGCGCAGAGGCTGTTTCCGACGGCTATTCCGATTGATATGGGATGGGAAGGCGGCATTATATCCACTTATCCTCACCGCATCTTGTTGGGCTACGCCATGGCGATGGGAGTGCCCCTGGCGCTGGCCTTATCCACCCGGATCAAGGAGGCCAGGCCAAGGCGGCTTATGTTCTGCCTGACGCTGGTGCTGGCGGTGGCAACCTACTACTCCATGAGCCGGGGACCCTGGCTTGGCTTGGGACTCGGTCTGGTTGGCATGGCGGTCTTGGGCGGGAGGCTCGTGCGAAAGAGGCTGATGTCCTTTGCCCTTATCGCCGCCGTCCTTTTGGTTTTGCGGCCCGGGGTGCGCGAAACCATTCACGGCCTCTATCTACAGACTGTGGGCGAGGATTCGGCCAAGGCGGTCTCCTATCATGATCGGTTTGTGCTCTGGAACATTGCTTTCACAGAAACTTCGAAGTCGCCCATCCGGTTCCTGTTCGGTCTTGGTCCTTACACCTCGCAGGTGGACGACTTCTCGAATTATTGGGGGACGCAGGAGGGCGCTCAAGCCAGCATCAGGGAGATCGGCCACACGAGCTGGGACAACACCTATGCCTGTGATCTTCTGGAGACGGGATATGTTGGCTTGGGTTTGGAGGCGATACTTTATTTTTTCATCATCAGGCTGCTGCTAAAGAGTTGGCGCGACAGCGACCCCGACGATCGAGCTTTGATCGGCGGAATTACGGTTTCCTGCCTCGTCTTTCTGTTCGCCATGTCGAATGTGAACATCTTCGCCCCCCAATTGAAGTATTTATTTTGGTCCTTGGTCGCGCTCGGCGTCAATTATACCCGCAGCGTGGCCAGTCAAAGGTCGCTGGCAACCGTGGATGGCCTGAAAGAGGAGTCTGAAACCGCGACACAGGAAACCGCCCTGACGCACGACAGCATGGGCATGCAGGCGAGGGCCGCGAGCCAATAACACACGAAACGCGCCTCCCGCCAGCCTTTGCCTTTTTTCGCTCATGATTGAAACCATCAAGCGCCTGATCCACAAGATTGCCGGCCAGACGGGTGTCCGAATGTTGCAAGGCGGAGCAGTCTTGGGCGCCAGCAGCGCCGTGGAGAATGGACTGCGGCTGGCGCGCAATCTTGTTCTCACGCGCATCATTCTCCCCGAGGCCCTGGGCTTGATGGCGTTGGTGCTGATCTTTACCAATTTCTTTGAATCGGTTTCGTCGGTCGGTGTGAAGGAGGCCGTCATCCAGTCGCCGCACGCTGAGAAAAAAACGTTCCTCAACGCAGTCTGGTGGTTGTCGATTGTCAGAGCGCTGGGCCTGTACGCCATCGCGTATTTTGGCGCGCCGTTGGCCGGAAAATTTTATGCCAGCCCCAGCCTGACCGGACTCATTCGCGTCGCCTTCCTCGCCTCGATTGCAAATGGGTTTTTCAGTCCGCGCGGGTATCTGGCGATCAAGCAAATGCGGTATCTGCGGTGGTCGTTAATCTCGTTGGGAGCGGGAGCATCCGGCATCGTCGTTACGGTGCTGATGGTGCTGAAGCTGCGCAATGCCTGGGGACTGGTCTTCGGCTACGTGGCGGAGGCGGCGATCCGAACCATTCTCTCGTTTGTGTTGTGCCCTTTTATGCCTGGCACGGAGTTCGACAAGCAGCATTCCTCGGCGCTGATGCATTTCTCGAAGGGCATGGCCGGGCTTCCCGTCATGACGATGATTTACAGCCAGGCGGACTCCTTTGTGGTCGGAAAGCTCTTTTCACAACACGTCATGGGCTTATACGCCATGGCGTCGGCGCTGGCCAAGGGACCGCTCATGCTGATCGGGAACAATTCGATGAGCCTGCTTCTTCCCCTCTTGTCGGAAGCCAAGGTGCAGCGGGCACGGTTCAATCGAATTGTTCTGGGGAGCAACAACGCCCTGTTGTTGGCGGGGCTTCTCATCGTGGGTGCGGCGTGGATTTTCGGGGACCTGATTCTTCGTGTGGCCTACGGCCCGCTTTACAGCGCGGTCGCCGTGCCGTTTGCCATTCTGATTACCTCGAATGTGGCGATGATGGTGCGCGCGCCTGTCGTCTGTGCCTACCTGGCGCTTGGATTGTCAGCGCGGCATCGCGGTTATTCCCTGGCCCTGACCATTATCGTGGTCGCGCTGATTTGGCCCATGACGAAATTCTTTGGGCTGGGTGGCGCCGCAGTCACGCCGTTGATTGCTGTTGTGATCACGCATGTGCTTCGTCTGTTTGACCTCCAAAAGGTTGCCGGAACACCGGTCCGCGCCTATTTTGACGGCTGCGTCCAGGTTGCGCTCTTGATCTCGCCCGTTCTCATTGTTGCAATGCTTATCCGGATGGGGGCATCTCTGAGTCTGCCTCTCATGGCGGGAGGAGTCGTGCTTCTTCTTATCTGTGTGGCGAGCGGGTGGGCCCTGGGTGGGATGCGACAACCGCTTCGCTTCCTCCACCGACGGTTAACGTGCTTGTTGCGCGGGTGCGAGGAGTAAAGTGTTCAATCCCTCGTTTACAGAAAAATCGCGATTTGTCTGGCACGCATTTTGCTTGCTAAAACAACGCGCCTGGATTAGGATGGCGATGAGAATTTATTTGCTGAAAAAATATTGATTTTATGACAAAGATTTCCTTTTTACCGGGGAAGTGCCGCGCCCAGGCCCTGCTCTGTTCCTTTTTCACCGTGCTCGCGGGAGCTTTCTCCCAATTCGGGGTCCATGCCGCCACCTATTACGTCGATTACTCGGCGGGAGGCGACACAAACAATGGCACTGCAACCAACGCCGCGTGGCAGCACTGTCCAGGCGATACAAATGCCAGCAGCGTTGCCAAGAGCACCACCTTTCACCCCGGTGACACCGTGATCCTCAAAGGAGGAGTGCAATATATGGGCGCCATTCTTCTGCCGTGGTCAGGCACTTCCAACAATCCAATTACCTATGATGGCAATTCCGCGGGAACCTTTGGAACAGGCCGGGCCGTGCTGAATGGCAATTATTCATCGAATCAGCTTTACGGTCTTGCCACCACCAATTATCCCTTTGGTTACACTCAACCGGGAATTTCCAATGTGCTGTTTAATGATTTGGAAATTGCCTGCATTGGAGGCCACACGAATGTATATTGGACTTGCACAAATCTTCCCCCAAAAACAATCAATTATGCCATGTTTTTGTGCAATTGCTACGGGGTTACTGTCAGTAACTGCTACATGCACGACATTGGAGATTGGACAAACTCGGCCAACATGAACCTTGTCATAATGAACGGGTCCGGCATTATTGTCCAGGGCGGCGGAACCAATATCACCATCACCTCGTGTGAGTTTACGCATCTGGGAAAAGCGGCAATCAACTTGAACACCGTCTATGGAGCCATCACCAACGTGCTCATTTATCAATGCAACATGCACGACTTTATAACCTGGGGAGTGAATATTGCATGCAGTCAGAATAACGGAACCATGTGCGGCATAACCATAGACGGCATGATTTGGCACGATTATTATCAGTATTCGGGGCCGATGTGGAACGGGTGCGCCGGTTACTGGCCTCACACCGACGGGATCATATGCTATCTGGCCAACAACCCGATGGCCGCCAACTGCTCGCTGGGAACACCTGCCGCCCCCATCATTGTACGGAACAGCTATTTTTACAACAACGATACAAATTCCGCCAACGATTGCGCCGGGACGGCGGATATTTACCTGGACCCATGGGGCGGAAGCTTTTGGATATACAACAATGTTTTCTGCAATGTCCTGAACAAAGGAGAGGGATGCATTGATTTTTATTGGGATGTTCCCGGCGGCAACGGCAGCACCCCGCCCGACTTCAGGGTTTACAACAATACCATGTATGATAGCAACAGGTGCTTTGTCCTATGCTACGGGGTGACCAACAACAATGGAACTCTGGACGTGGAAAACAACTTGTTTGAGAATATCGCAACATCGGGCGGGACGCCGATGGGTTTCGGGGCAAACACCGAGACGAATTTTGCCACTCTTACCAACATCAGCCTGACTCTTAATCATAATTACTATTACGAACCCAGCAGCACATGGCAAATGATGTATATGGGGCCGTCCCACAGCAGTCCGGCCGGAATAAGCTTCACTGCGCTGCAATCGCTCGGTTATGAAACGAACGGCTCCTGGTTCACCAATTTAGGATTTGTCAATACGAGCTTCGGCATTGGCGGTTACAGCTCATTAAACGACTTGCACCTGTTGTCTAACAGCCCCGCCATTCAAGCTGGCGTCAATTTGAGCGCCTTTTTTACGACGGACAAGGACGGGAATCCCCGGCCCGCGACGGGACCGTGGGACATCGGCGCTTACCAATACAGCGCACCCCTTCTGCCGCCAACAAATTTGAAAGTTGTTGGTCCGTAAGGGCGCTCTGCCGGCACGGGTTGGAGGTGTTGGAACGCATCCTGTATCGGCGGGAGCGGACCCGATTCATTCCGACATCGCCTGGCGCTCCACACAATCAAACTGAACCGAATCATGAAACTTAAAGAAATCGCAAGATCGGCGGCCACCTTTGCACTGGAGCGTCGTGCCCGCAAGAAACTGGAGGTGCTGGCCCGAGACGACGACCCAACCGTCCGCCTGCTGGCGCAAGTGGTGACGGAATCCATCGAGCAGGATTTGAACCCCGAAGAGAAGCAACTGCTTGACAAAATAGAGGCATTGCGAACGCGGTTAAACGCTTCCACAACCCAAATTGTCCGGACGGACTACGGGGCGGGATCGAAGGAAGAGCATCTCAAAGAAAAGGGAATTGCGCCCGGGAGGGATGTGGCGACCACGGTGGGCGCGGTTTGCACGGGGGCGAGCAAGCCGAGGTTATGGTCACTGGTGCTCTTCAAGTTGATCCGCCATTTCAAGCCGTTTTCCTGCCTGGAGTTGGGCACCTGCTTGGGGATTTCCGCGGCTTATCAAGCCGGCGCGCTCCAATTAAACGGGTCGGGCAAACTGGTGACCATTGAAGGCGCCAATGCCCTCGGTGCCCTGGCCGCCGGGAACCTGAAGGGTCTGGGCCTCAACAACGCCTCCGTCGTCACAGGCCGGTTTGAAGACACCCTCGACGGCGTGCTGCGGGACTACAAGCCTTTGGAATTTGCCTTTATAGATGGCCATCACGACGAGGAAGCCACCAAAGCCTACTACAAACAAATCCTTCCCTTTACCTCCAAAAAATCCGTTTTTGTCTTCGATGACATCGTTTGGTCCGACGGCATGAAACGAGCGTGGAAAACGATCGAACAGGATGAAAGAGTTCGAATTTCCGTCAACATGAGGCAATTCGGCATTTGCGTGGTGGATCCTTTGATCACCAGGAAACAGGCATTCACCCTTTGGCTGCTGTAGCCCTGTCGGAAGCCTTCCGGCTATCGACGGATCGAGAGTTGTCAACTTCCCAATGCACCGCTTCGGCGGCTTGCCATGAACAAGTCATCCAATCTTAAAGTCCTCGCCCACGTCAATCACTACTTTGGCCCCGGCACGGGTCCCGTTGTCTATTGTTCCAATTCGCAGCAGCCGGAAACGCGCCGGAACTACGTCAACAATACGGTGCAGGCGCTGAAGGAGCTGGGCCGTCTGCCGGGGGTCGGCGCGGTGGAGGTCAAAATCTGTGGCATTGCCGGCAAATCGCTGCTGCCGGTCGATAAGGACTTTTCCTTGTTGCAAGACCCCAGAAAGCTCGTTTACGAGTCCCTGGCCGAAATGGCGCGACATGTCGAAGAGTACGACTATTTCATCAATATCGAGGATGACATCGTGCTTCCCGCTGAAACCTTCGGCAACGTTCTGGAGTTCGACGAGGAAATGCCGGTCAACGAGATTCTGCACCCGAACCGCATCGAGGTTCTCAATGGCCGCAAGCTGCCCAA
Source organism: uncultured Verrucomicrobiae bacterium (assembly GCA_963813995.1). Lineage (GTDB taxonomy): Bacteria > Verrucomicrobiota > Verrucomicrobiia > Limisphaerales > Palsa-1400 > DASRLE01. Next base: position 35,393 of record CAWFAZ010000056.1, read on the forward strand.
CGACCCGATGGTCCGCCCGCGCGTATGGACTTTTCAGGAGAAGCAATGGAAAGGGCATACTCTCAGGGTGGCGGCCAACCCGCACGCTGGCATCTTGATATTTTCGCGGGAGAAGTTGCGCTATTGCGTGGCCAATATCGACGTCAATTTCCGCGGTGAGTTTCTCGGCGTGGGCATGGAATCGGCCTTTGCCTACTTTCACCGACCGTTCTCCCTCTATCGACCTTACAAAAACCTGGACTTCCATGTCGTGATTCACCAGGACCGGCATAATCCGGGGTGGAGCAGGAAAGCGATGCTTAAAAAGTTCTTCACCATTGGCGGTTGCAAGGATTATTTGCAGTCATGGCTCTTTGATTAGGATTGTGTTCATTTTGAACTTCCACGGGTTGGGCCTATTGCGGCCTGGATTGTCCGCCGGCGAGGCAGAATGCTGGCTCGATCAGTCGTTCTTTGAGGCAATTCTTGATTTCGTAAGGGAACGGAAGGATGTCCAGATAACCCTGGATGATGCCAATGAATCCGACTACGCCATTGCGTTGCCCGCTCTCAAAGCGCGAAGCATGCGGGCAAAGTTTTTCGCCGTGGCGCAGCGCTTGGACCAAATGGGATATTTGTCAACCAGCCATCTTCAAGCACTGGCGGCGGCGGGAATGGGGATCGGCAGCCACGGCATGCGCCATCGCCGCTGGACTGGATTGAACGAGCGGGAACTTGCGGAAGAATTGGTCGAAGCCAAAGACAGGCTGGAGCAAATTGTGGGGAAGCCTGTCCATGAGGCTGCCTGCCCATTCGGTGGTTATGACCGGCGCGTGATCGGATCGTTGCGAAACTTGGGCTATGAAAGAATCTACACCAGCGATGAGGGGCCTGCTCTGGAAGATGCCTTGATCCAGCCTCGAAACACCATCCGCCGGACGCACGACCTGGCACACATCCAAAGGATCACGAGCGGCGCGCCATCTGGGTTCAAGAAGGCGCTGCGCGACATAAAGCTCAAACTCAAGCAATGGCGCTGATCCGTGGCAGCCCAAAAAAATAGCACGGGTGTCCTGGTCATCGTTGGCTTCGCGGAAGCGCTTTCGGCGCCCGAAGTGGTTTGGAGTCTGGCGGATCAGGGGTCGAAGATTGTGGCCTTTACACGCAAAGGCGCCCGTCCGGCTCTGCGTTCAAGCCGGTACGCCTCCTTGATAGAGATCACGGCTCCTGAGATAAGCTGTGCCCGGGCCCTGGCCGACTTGACGCAAGAGGTCACACTCCTCAAGGCGGCTCATCCGCTATCCAAGCTTGTTTTCATGCCGTTGGATGATGGATCCCTTTGCCTGTTAAACCGCGCTCCGGGAATTCCCAACATACCGATCGTCGGTCCGCCACAAGAATGCGCGGTCCTGGCTCTCAATAAATGGACGCAAATCGACTGCGCGCGCCGGGCCGGCTTTGGCGTGCCGCGGACCGACTTGGTGGAAAAGGCCGGCGAGATTTTTGAAAAGCCGCTGGAGTTTCCGGTGGTTTTCAAGCCAGTCTGGGCCTCACGAGAACACGACGGGCGCTTGAGCCGGGGACGCGCGTGGACTTGTTTTGATCGGGCCGAGCTGGAAACTGCGGCAAAAAACTGGGCCGAACGCGAGCCGATGCTTTTGCAGCAGTACGTGTGCGGCGCAGGCGAGGGGCTTTTTGGATTGGCGACTGGCGGCGGGGTTATCGGTTGGAGCGCGCATCGCCGTCTGCGCATGATGAATCCGCAGGGGTCGGGTTCCAGCGCCTGCATCTCGAGGGATGTGGATGAAGGGCTCAAGGCGGCCGGCGAGCGGTTCATTGCGTTGAGCGGCTGGCGCGGATTGTTTATGATCGAGTTGCTTCGCGATGAATCAGGCAAGGTTTGGTTCATGGAACTCAACGGTCGGGCGTGGGGAAGCATGGCCTTGGCCCGGCGCATGGGATTTGAGTATCCGGCTTGGGCGGTGGGGAAGTTTTTGAATCCCGAGGCGCAGGTGGTTCTTCCTTCTTCCAGCCCCCGGCCTTTGGTGTGCCGGCATCTGGGGCGGGAATTGGTGCATTTGCTCTTTGTCATGCGGGGTCCAAAGTCAAAAGCCCTGACGCGCTGGCCTTCGCGCTGGAGCGCGGCGCGCCAGGTCTTGTCGTTTACCCGGGACGATCGCTGGTACAATTGGCGGGCCGATGATCGAAAAGTGTTTTTTAGCGACGCGATTGGCACAGTCAAAGGCCAGTTGTTCAAAACGAGGAGGCCGGAATGATGCGTGTGCGTGCAGTGTGCCATGTCCACTCGGACTGGTCCTATGACGGAAAGTGGCCGCTGGAAAAGCTGGCCGAAGCTTTTTCCAGACGAGACTATCAAGTGGTGATGATGACCGAGCATGACAGAGGGTTTGATGAAAAGCGGCGTTTGGAACATCGCGAAGCCTGCCGTAAAGCGAGCACGGAGCGAATCCTGATAGTGCCGGGGATCGAGTACAGCGACAAGGCCAATTGTGTGCATACGCTGGTTTGGGGGAATGTTCCGTTTGTGGGAGCGGATATGGAGACGGAAAAAGTTTTGGCCGCGGTGACCTCTCATCAAGCAGTCGCGGTCATGGCCCATCCCAGCCGCAGACAGGCTTGGCGCGCTTTCCGGCCGGCATGGGGGGCGAAGCTTCTCGGAATCGAGATTTGGAATCGAAAAACCGATGGATGGGCCCCGAGCCGGGACGCAACTCCCTTGCTGGAGATGACCGGCGCAGTGCCATTCGTGGGCCTGGATTTTCATGAGCGACGCCAGTTCTTCCCCCTGGCCACGATTTTGGAAGTGGAGCCTCAACTCTCGGAAGCCGCTGTATTGGCCTCGATGAGCGCGCGGCGCTGTAGTGCCGAGGCTTTCGGCAGGCCGCTACAAAGGATGTGCAACGGGGTGGCGGCAAAAACGTTGCGGACTGCGGAGAAGTTTCGCCGGGGCATTTCTCCGCTTTTTCGATGGATTTGAACCTTCTTCCAATCGCTTGAAAGCTGACTTCGAAAACGCGGCGGAAAGAATTGCCTTTCACCCCGCTGTGAACCGAAAGGCTCAGTTTCGACTGGATACAAGCATCTGGCGATGTGGGGACGGCGCCTGTTTGCTGAAGACACCTGCTGGAAAAGAGGCCGAATCCTTCATCGAGGTGATTGTGCGCCGCGAACAGTCGGCAGCACGGTTTTTTACCGGGAATCTATCCGTAGTAACAGGAGAAAGGAAACATGGCGGCCTTTTGTACCCTTATTTGCGCCATCCCACCTTTGAGAAGCTGGTGGCAGATCGATTGATCTCTGGCGATTCCGATGCTGCCCTGGCAATTGTGGCCAATTACATTTCGCTGCTGCGCTCTCTGCCTGCGCGATCTTGTGTCCCGGAGGAATTCCTGGCCTTTGTGAATGATCCTCATCCACGAATCAGAGAGAACCTGTTGTGCTTTTCCGCCGGCCCGATTGACCTCATCCCAAGCAACATTCTGGTTGCAGATGGTTCATATTACGTAATCGACAACGAGTGGTTCTTTGATTTCCCGATCCCGGTCGATTTCGTCGTTTACCGCGGTCTGACATCAATGATCTTCAGGCTGCAACGCGAAATTCGTGCCAACGCCGCGCAAAGCGCCGTCACGCTGTTTTCAGGATATGGAAGCCAGCGGGCGTACTTGCCGCAGGCTTGGGCCGGGCCGATGGGCGCGCTCAAACCGCCTTTGGACAGATTGAACATGTGGAATTCTCATTTTCAGCAGCAAGTGTTGCTTTTCTCTCCCGCTTTTCGTCTGCGGTTTAGTCCTCATGCACCCGGATGCGCCTGCCCTGGAGTTTCCGACGGGGCGTTGCCCAAGACGGCTCCGCTTCTGGCGCGGTGGCAGTTTAAAGGCGAATTGGCCGCTGTGAAATTGAAACAGGCATTCCAGACTATACGTGAGAAGTTGCATTGGAAAAAATGAAAAGTGAATTGCCAGGACGAACCGTCACGGCGTCGCCAGCGTCTCGGAGGACTTCTGGCGCAATGAGAATGCCGGACGCTTTCCCGCCCGGCCAAATTCCTTGCTCGTGGCGGTGGCTGTCGGCTAAAGTAATTTCAAATAAATTGAGCTAAATCCCAGTGTTCACCCCAAAACGAAAACAGCTTTCCCGCCACTGTTCAGGCGGCGCGAGAGAACTTCAGCGGCGCATGTCCGTCGTCTCTATTTTCATTCTTCTTGCCAGGGCGGCGGGCCAGGACGCTGGCGGCAACGCGGCAACGAACCAACCGGGTGCGCAGATCGTTTCAACCAATGCGGCGCCGATTCAGAACATTGAAACCCCTTCACCGCCACCCGCCGTGACCAACCAATTCGAAGCGCAGACCAGCTTGGCCAATCAATTCGGAGTGATACCCAGCCAGCCGCCTCCGCTTGGACCGGCCACCGTCGGGTCAGCCCAACCGGCATCGCCCATCATGGGGACCAGCGCTCTTTCGGGGGCGCCCGGCCCTGTCGGACCGGTCACGGTTGGACCGGGAATTCCCCTGTGGGGACCCATTGATATCCATCCTCACTTGCTCTACACCTTCCTTTACGGCAACGGTATCCAAGCCCAACCCGGACAACAGTCGCAAACAGCGATCAACACAATCGCCCCCGGATTCCTGCTTGATCTGGGGAAACACTGGAGCATCGATTATACTCCCAGTTTTGGCTTTTACTCGAATCCGCTGTTCAAGGATACGACGGACCAGTTCGTTACTCTGCGCGGGGACTGGACATACGAGGATTGGGTTCTTGGCCTTTCACAGAGCTATGTCTCCTCGACTCAACCCCTCATCGAAACCGGCGCTCAAACAGAGCAGGAAGCTTATGCCACCGCGCTGAACGCCTCGTATCAAATGGGCGGCAAACTGTCGCTTCAGTTGGGGCTGAATCAAAATTTTCGCGACGCCGGAGGCAAAGGGTTGTCGGATATGAAGGAATGGATCACCCAGGACTGGCTGAATTATCAGGCGGGAAGAACGTTCGGAATGGGAATCGGCCTGATCCTCGGCTATGATAATGTTGATCCAGGATCAGGCATGCCTTTTGAGCAGCTTCAGGGAAGGATCAATTTTCATCCCGGAACAAAGCTCACGCTGACCCTGACTGGGGGAGCCGAAGACAGGCAATTTGTGGACCCAAGTGCGCCGCCTTTAATCAGTCCGGTTTTTTCAGGCGCGCTTCAGTATCAAATCTTCCAACCGACGACCATTTCTCTAAACGCCAGCCGTGCGGTCACTCCATCCCTCTACGCCAACCAGGTCGAGGTCATAACTGCCTATGGCGGCTCGATTCGGCAGGAGCTTTCCAAGAAGTTCTCCCTTGAAGGGAACATCGGCTACTCGACTGAACCTCTTACCAGCATCGAGGCTGGGCCGTTACCGCAATACTTTATTGGAACGCCACCCCGAAGCACCCTTCAGGTGGTCCGCAATGAGACTGTCACTTCCTACGGAATCAGCTTGTCCTACGCCGTGGTGGAACGCGCCACGCTTTCGGTGTTTTACACGCTGAGGGATAATGCTTCCAGCCAGTCCAGTTTTGCCTACACGAGCAGGCAGGTTGGGCTTTCCTTGAGCTATCGGTATTAACAGAAAACCCGTTTTTGATGAACGTCCCGCTGCTGGATTTAAAGGCCCAATACGCTTCCATTAAGGCCGGCATCGACCAGGCTGTCCAAGAGGTGTTCGAAAGCCAGCATTTCATTCTCGGCCCCAAAGTCGCCGAGTGCGAAGCGGCTGTGGCCAGGTATTCGAATTGCGCCTTTGCCGTGGGCGTCTCTTCGGGAACCGATGCGCTGCTGGCTTCGCTCATGGCCGAGGGGATTGGCGCCGGCGACGAGGTCATCACCACGCCGTTCACTTTTTTTGCCACCGCCGGCTCGATTGCGCGGCTCGGCGCCAAACCGGTCTTCGTGGATGTTGATGCCGCGACCTATAATCTGGCCGTCGATCAAATCGAATCCAAAATCACGCCCAAAACCCGGGCCATTATGCCGGTCCACCTTTACGGCCAAATGGCCGATATGGACCCGATTATGGCGATCGCCGGGAAGCACCGGTTGGTGGTCATTGAGGATGCCGCCCAAGCCATCGGGGCCGAAGACAAGGGCCGGCGCGCCGGGTCAATGGGCCATTACGGCTGCTTTTCGTTCTTCCCGTCCAAGAACCTTGGCGGGGCGGGTGACGGCGGCATGGTGGTGACGAACGACGCCGCCCGCGCTGAGAAATTAGCCTCCTTGCGGGTGCATGGCTCGAAGGAAAAGTATTACCACAAGTGGATTGGCGGCAATTTTCGTCTGCATGCTCTCCAGGCCGCCATAGTGACGGTCAAGCTTCGGAGTCTGGATCAATGGACGCTGTCCCGCCAGAACAACGCCAGACGTTATGAGGCGCTTTTCCGCAATTCCGGCCTGCAGGTGGTCACATCTCAGGAATATCAGCCCGCGCGACGGCAAAATGCCGCGCTCAACAAGGGGGAAAGGTGCGTCGTCGTTCCGGCCATTGCGGGTGGGCGCCATATCTTCAATCAATTTGTCATTCGCGTCCCGCGGCGCAATGAACTCAAAGCATGGCTCAAAAAGGCCGGGATTGACACAGAGATTTACTATCCTCTGCCCTTGCATCTGCAGGAGTGCTTCAGTTATCTCGGACATCACAAGGGGGATTTTCCCGAGAGCGAACGTGCCGCGGAGGAAACCCTCGCTCTGCCTGTTTACCCGGAGCTGTCGGACGCGCAGGCGGAGCATGTGGTGGGTTCAGTCCGGGACTTTCTGAACGCTTAGGCCCGAAACGAACACCATGCCGACGACGCCCTGGCATCCGCAATTCGACAATCCGAATTTTTTAGGCTGGTCAGTGGTGGCCGCTTATTTGCTCGCTGCGGTCTCCTGCGGCTGGGCGGCGTTAAAAGCGGACAAATTGGTTTCTGAAGGGGGCAAAACATGGTGGTTGTTGGCGGTTGGCTTGCTTTTCCTTGGCATTAACAAACAACTCAATCTCCAGACCTTGATGATCGTCATGGGACGCCGCGCCGCCCTTGCCGGCGGGTGGTATGAACGCCGGCGTTTTGCCCAGGCCGTCTTCTGCGCCGCCTTTGCCCTTCTTGGGCTTTGTCTCCTGGGGTTCTTTTCCGCTCACGCCAAACGCTTTATCCCGAAGAATCGTCTTGCCTTTGCGGGAGTCATTGTGCTCCTGTCTTTTGTCGTGCTGCGAGCCTCAACCATTAACCATGCCAACGAGCTGTTTGGCGTCGAGCTGAAGGATGCGCACTGGGCGTGGGTGCTGGAACTGTGCGGCAGCATCCTCATCGCCCTGTCCGCTGCCGCTGCCGCAAAATCCGCCGCCTGCCGCGACAGGGGCAAAGCCTGACACAACATGGATTACCTTTCCAAACTGGAGAATCAAAGCATTTATATTCTGCGCGAAGCTTTCAACAAATTTGAAAACCTCGCCATGCTCTGGAGCATCGGCAAAGATTCGACCGTCTTGCTGTGGCTGGCGCGCAAGGCGTTTTTTGGCCATGTTCCCTTCCCGCTCGTCCATGTGGACACGACCTACAAAATTCCGAGCATGATCGAGTTTCGGGACCGGCTGGTGAAGGAATGGAAGCTGAAATTGGTCGTGGGGAAAAACGAGGCTGTGCTCAGAAGCGGCGTCACTTATCCCAATGGCCGCGCCACGCGCGTGGAATGCTGCGGGACATTGAAAAAGGACGCGCTCAAGGCCGTGCTGGACAAGCACCATTATACGGGGGTGATCGTGGGCGTGCGGCGGGACGAAGAGCCGACCCGGGCCAAGGAACGTTACTTCAGCCCGCGCGACAAGAACATGGAGTGGAATGTGGAAGACCAGCCGCCGGAGTTGTGGGACCAGTTCAAGACCGATTATGAACAGGGAACCCATATCCGCATTCATCCGCTGCTCCATTGGACGGAGTTGAACATTTGGGAATACATCGGGCGCGAGAACATTCCGGTCATCCCGCTCTATTTCGCCAACGAAAAGGGGGAACGTTACCGGAGCCTGGGATGCGCGCCCTGCACATTTCCTATCAAATCAAACGCGCGGACGGTGCAGGAAATCATTGAAGAATTGCGCCACACAAGGACGTCCGAGCGTTCCGGCCGCGCCCAGGACAAGGAAAGCGAAGACGCCTTCGAGAAACTGCGCCGCGACGGGTACATGTGAGCCAACCTTTCAATATGTATGGCAGTTCAGCAGCGCCCGTGGAACAACTGAAGATTGTCATCGTCGGCCACGTCGATCATGGCAAATCGACGTTTGTCGGCCGGCTTTTCCATGACACAGGTTCGCTGCCGGAAGGCAAGTTCGAGCAATTGCAGGCCGTTGCCGTCCGGCGGGGTGTGCCTTTTGAGTGGGCCAATCTCATGGACGCCCTGCAAGCTGAACGGGACCAAAACATCACCATTGATACGGCGCAAATCTGGTTTCGAACCAAAAAGCGCCAGTACGTGATCATCGACGCGCCGGGGCACAAGGAATTCCTCAAGAACATGATCACGGGCGCGGCCAACGCCGAAGCGGCCTTGCTGCTCATCGATGCCCATGAGGGGGTGCAGGAACAATCGCGGCGCCACGGCTACCTGCTCAATCTCCTGGGCATCCGGCAGATTGCCGTCCTCGTCAACAAGATGGATCTGGAGGATTATGCGGAGGCGCGTTTCAGGCAGATTGAGGGGGAATTTCGCGCCTTCCTGAAAACGATGGGCGTGGAGCCGGAATGTTTCATTCCCATGTCCGCCAAACACGGCGACAACATCGCCTCGCGCAGCATGAAGATGCCGTGGTGGAAGGGACAGACCGTGCTGGAGGCGCTGGATGAGTTCCGGCTGGCCGAACTGCCCACGCTGCAACCGCTCCGGCTGCCCATTCAGGATATTTACCGTTTTGACGCGCGCCGCATCCTGGCCGGGCGAATCGAATCCGGCACGCTCAAAGTCGGCGACCCACTGCTCTTTACACCCGGCAACAAGATCAGCGCTGTCAAGACAATCGAACGCTGGAACGCTCCGCCAGCCCAGCGGGCCGAAGCGGGTGAATCCGTCGGCATCACATTGACCGAGCAGATATACGTCCAGCGCGGCGAGGTGGCGGCATTGGAAACGGACGCGCCTTACGAGTTGTCGCGATTCAAAGCGCGGGTGTTTTGGATGGGACGCGCTCCCTTCATCATGGGCAAGGCCTACAAGCTCAAGCTGGCCACCCAGGAAGTGGAATGCGCCATCGACTCCCTTGAGCGGGTGATCGACTCATCGACGCTCGAGACGATTTCGCGCGCGGAGGCCTTTGTGGGCCGCAATGAAGTGGCGGAATTGACTTTGCGCACCAAACGCCCGGTCGCCTTTGATGTTCATTCTGAAATCATCGCCACGGGCCGTTTTGTGATCGTGGACGGATTTGAGGTGGCGGGTGGCGGGATTGTCGCCGCGGACAACTATCCCAAGCGCACGTCCGACAGCCTGCAGAAAAGCCATAACATTTATTGGAGCCCCGGCAAGGTCACGGCGGGGCAGCGCGCTGCGCGCAACGGCCACGGTGGCCGTGTCGTTTGGCTGACGGGGTTGTCCGCTTCCGGCAAATCCACCATCGCGACCGAACTGGAGCGGGAACTTTTCCGCCTGGGCCAGCATGTCTATGTGCTCGACGGCGACAACATGCGCCATGGTCTTTGCTCCGATCTGGGCTTTTCACCGCAGGACCGCAAGGAGAACATCCGGCGCATTGGCGAAGCAGCCAAACTTTTTGCCGAGGCTGGAATCATTTGCATCACGGCCTTCATTTCGCCCTATCGGTCGGATCGTGATTTGGTGCGGCAGATAACGGAGCCGGGGATGTTTGTGGAGGTGTATGTCAACGCGCCGCTGGAGGTTTGCGAGCAGAGGGACCCCAAGGGCCTCTACGCCAAGGCCCGCGCGCATCAGATCAAGGAATTCACCGGCATTTCCGCGCCCTACGAACCGCCCGAGCACCCGGAAATAGAATTGCCCACCGATCAATTGACGGCCGCCGAATCGGTGGCGCGGATCATCGAATACCTGCAGACGCATGAAAAACCGCCCGCCCTGGCCGCCGAATACGGCGAAGGCATCTAGTCAAGCAATGAAACTTGAAGAAACAAAGGCGGACTTGATGGCGTCGCCCAAAGTTTGGGTCGTCACCGGCGTCGCCGGCTTCATTGGCTCCAACTTGTTGGAAGCGTTGTTGCGCTTGAATCAAAAGGTGGTCGGGTTGGATAATCTTTCCACCGGCCACCCCGCCAATCTGGTTCAAGTTCAAGCCGCCGTCGGCCCGGACCGCTGGAAGAATTTCACCTGGATTGAGGGGGACATTCAGGATGCCGCCACCTGCCGCGATGCGGTCGAAGGGGCGGATTACGTCCTGCATCAGGCCGCCTTGGGCTCTGTGCCGCGTTCGGTGGCCCAGCCGGCCGAAACCAATGCCAGTAATGTCACCGGTTTTCTGAATATGTTGTGGGCGGCGCGGGAGAACGGGATTCAGCGGTTTGTCTTCGCTTCCAGCAGCTCGGTCTATGGGGATGCCGCCGCGCTGCCGCAGGTTGAGGAGAATATTGGCAATTGCCTGTCCCCTTATGCCGTTTCCAAACGGGTCAATGAACTCTATGCCGCTGTCTTTGCCCGATGCTATGGCATGTCAAGCATTGGCTTGCGCTATTTCAATGTGTTTGGCCCCCGCCAGGACCCGAACGGCCCTTACGCGGCGGTCATTCCCAAGTGGATTGCGGGCATGATACAAAACGAGTCCGTTTTCATTAATGGGGATGGATCCACCAGCCGTGATTTTTGTTACGTGGCCAATGTCGTCCAGGCCAACATTCTCGCCGCGACGACCGCCAGCGCGCAGGCGGTCAACACGGTCTATAACATTGCCCTTGGCGAGGAGACCACTTTGACCAGGCTCTTCCAAATGTTGCGCGAGCGGTTGCTGGCGACCCACCCGCATTTGCGGGAATTGAAACCGATTCACCGCGCGTTTCAACCGGGCGATGTGCGTCATTCGCGGGCCGACATCAGCAAAGCGCGCCGGTTGCTGGGCTACGCGCCCACCCACAAAATTGAAAACGGGCTGGACGAGGCCCTGGGTTGGTACGTGGCCATGTCCACGCCGGCCAAATCCTGATTTAGCCTTAAACCTCTTGTCGCGCCAAAGCTTGGCGACGGCGGATCAGCATATTCGATATGTAGGTCTGGAAAATCGGTAACACGGTAACAAATGTTGATAGTCAACGACTTAGCCGGTAACACGAAAGGTAACAGAGCGGTAACATGTTACTGCGTTTCGTCTTTCGCTGCCTCTTGAGAAGCTGTATAAAATTAGCCATCTGAAAGGGAAAGGCAAGATATGTATGATAGGTCCGGAAAACCGCAACATCGGCTACATCCTTGATAGTCAACGACTTAGCTGGCAACAAAAGGTTCCTCAACGTTTTCAGTGGAATAGAGGTGGAGTCTTGGTAGTTTTTGGGATGACACCTGAAAAATTATTTCATGAATTGTTGGGTTTGAGCTTGAACTGGGAAGTAGTCGAGAGCCGCTTTGACGCCGCCAGCGGAACGGTTTGCCTGGAAATCAAGGAAACATCGCGTTTATGGGACTCGCTTCGTTGTCCCCAGGATGGAGGGTTGGTTTTTTGCTATGACCATACCGAAGTGCTGACTTGGCGCCATCTCAATATCTTCCAACATCGCTGTGAGATCACCTGCCGGTTGCCGCGCGGCAAGTGCCGCCAGTGCGGCCATGTCTTTCGGGTGCGTCCGCCCTGGGAAGGATTAAGCCTGCACTTCACCAAGGAGTTTGAAGCGTTCGCACTGCTGCTGATGCGCGAGATGCCCATGGCCAAAGTAGCCGAAGTGACCGGGGAGAGCGACATGCGCCTGTGGCGGATGCTCTTTAAGCATGTGGATGGGGCTTACGCCCAAGCCGACTTTGGCAACGTGTGCTGCGTCGGAGTCGATGAGATGGGCGTGCGCAAAGGCCAGGAGTATATCAGTGTGTTTGCTGATTTGGTGGCCAAGCGGGTGATCTTTGCTACAGAAGGCCACGGCCACGAGACTTGGCAAGCGTTTGTCCAGGCATTGGCGGCGCACAATGGGCACCAGTACGCCATCACCCAAGTGAGCATGGACATGAGCGCAGGCTACGAGAAGGGCGTCAAAGACAACTGCCGCAACGCCCAGGTGGTATTTGACAAGTTTCATGTCCTGGCCAATGCCAACAAGTCGGTTGACCAAGTGCGTCGGGCGGAGTTCAGCGTGGGCGGCAACGACGTGCGGGAGTCCCTCCGCCAGAGCCAGTGGCTCTGGCGCAAGAACCCGGAAAACCTCGACCGGGACGAACAGAGCCGGTTGGCCAAAATCAAAGAAAAAAATCTCTGCACCGGCAAGGCTTATCAGATGCGCCTGGTCCTGCAGGACATCTATCGCAGCTCCAACGCCATGGTGGCCCAAAAGCGCTTTAAGGTTTGGTGCCGCTGGGTGCGATGGGTGGCCCGGTTTTACAAATCCTACGTTTTCAGAGCGATGATCAAGCTGGCCAACATGGTGGAGAACCATCTGGCCGGAATCCTGGCCCACTGGAAATGGGGCCTGACCAACGCCTTTATGGAAGGACTCAATAGCGTCTTCAGCGCGGTCAAGCGCAAGGCGCGGGGCTATCGTTCCACGGTTTACCTGATCACCATCCTCTATCTGGTCGCCGGCAAACTCCGCCTGCCCCATGTTTAATTCCACTGAAAACGTTGAGGAACCCAACACTACCCGCTACAGAGCAGCAACATGTTGCTGGATTCAGTCAGGTTCCGGCAGTCCGACTGGCAGTTTAGATCTCTATAGCCCAGATCAGCAAAATGTTGACATGCCCGGGTGACCCCTTTCTTGATTGCCGCTGGTTCGGGTTCGTGCGACTTCATTGGCACAATTGAAACCGCGCTCTAATGCACAAAAGGCCGCAACCCGGCCCCTGGTTCCGCGCCGCAAGTGGCTGTTCCGCGTCGCGGCGCTTCTGGTCATGCCCTTGCTGGCGCTGGCCGTGTTGGAGGCGGCGTTGCGCTTGGCGTGCTACGGCTACCCAACCGGCCTGTTCGAGAAAGCCCGCCTGCAAGGCCGGGATTACCTGCTCAACAATGAGAAGTTCAGCCTGCGCTTCTTTCCGCCGGAATTGTCCCGTTCGCCCAACCCGCTGATGATCGAGTTGGTGAAACCCGCGGGCACGTGTCGCATTTTTATTTTCGGCGAATCGGCCGCGCAAGGTGATCCGAAGCGGTCCTTCGGGGCGGGCCGGTATTTGGAGGTTCTGTTGCGGGAACGGTATCCGGGCGTGAACTTCGAGGTGGTCAACGTTGCCATCACCGCGATCAGTTCCCATGTCATCGTGCCTATTGCCCGCGAATGCGTCCGCTGCCAGGGCGACCTTTGGATCATCTACATGGGGAACAATGAAATGATCGGCCCCTTTGGCGCGGCCACGGTTTTCGGCGCCAAAGCTCCGCCCTGGCCGGTGGTGCGGCTCGGCCTGGCTCTCCAGACAACCCGCGTCGGCCAACTGCTCATGAATCTCGGACGGAAACTGAAAGGCAACGCGCCCGGGCCGCGCGTTTGGAGCGGGTTGGAAATGTTTCTCGGCAATCAACTGGCCCCGGATGACCCGCGCAAGGAGGTCGTCTATAAAAATTTTCAGAGGAACCTGCAGGACATCTTGCAGGCGGGCCGCAACACTGGCGCAGCCATCATCCTCAGCACGGTGGCGGTGAACCTCAAGGATTGCCCTCCTTTTGCCTCGCTCCATTCCAGCCGTCTGGCGCCACCCGACCTGGAAAAATTCAACCGTTGGTGCGCGGAGGGACGCGGGGCAGAGATGAGCGGAGACTGGAAATTGGCGGCGGCTGATTTTGGGGAGGCCGTTGCGCTGGACCCGCAAATGGCCGACGCCCAATTCCGCGAAGGGGAATGCCTCTTGCAGTTGAACGATGCCGCCGACGCCACCGGACATTTCCAGAAGGCGTGCGACTGTGATGCCCTTGTCTTCCGGGCCGATTCCCGCATCAACGGCATCATCCGGGAAACGGGCCGGCAACTGGGCGGGCCGGATTTGGCTTTATGCGATGCCGCGGCCTCCCTGCCCGAACCCGGAAGCATTCCCGGCCAGGAAACCTTTTACGAGCACGTCCATTTCAATTTCGACGGCAATTACCGGCTGGCCAAATTGTGGGCGGCCCGGGCCGAACGGCTCCTGCCCGAAAATGTCAAGACCAAGGCACAGGGCGGCTGGGCCTCCCAGGAAATCTGCGAGGCGCGCCTGGGCTTGACGGACTGGAGCCGGGCGGACGTGCTGAACGAGGTGCGGCGGCACATGGAGGGGCCGCCGTTGAACAGCCAGTTCAACAACGAACGGCGTGTGTCCGAATTAACGGCCCGGCTCGACAGCATTATCCGGCACAGGGACGCAACGGCCGTAACCAACACGCGCGCGCGCTACACTGATGCCATCGCCCGCGCGCCACGCGATTATATGCTGCACCAGAACTTCGGCGAATTTCTCGCACTGACCGGGAACCTCAAGCAAGCCGCGCTGGAATGGAAGCAAGCGCGGGAGTTGATGCCGAACAACCCGTTCGCATTTCTGACCGAAGGGCAGTTGTTGGAGAAGCAAGGGGAGTTGTCGTCCGCGCGGGAATCCTTTCGCCAGGCGGTGAATCTTCATCCGCGCTACGCCCAGGCTTGGTTTGAGTTGGGCAACGTCGCCGCCGTGGAAGGCAAATTCGATGAAGCTCTGGAAAACTATCGCCGGTCGGCGGAATTCCAGCCCAATGATCCGCAACCTTACCTTTTTATGGGCAAAGCATTGTCGCTCTTGAAACGGACGGACGAGTCGCTGCAAAACTTCCGGCGCGCGCTTGAATTGGACGGAGGGAATTGGGAGGCGCATTACTGGATGGGTGGGGAGTTGGGCAGGCACGGGCGGTTTGCGGAGGCGAAAGCGGAATTCCTGCAAGTCGTCCGCCTGCAGCCGCAAAACGCCATGGGCCACCTGAACCTGGGCGTCTGTTTGCAGAAAGTCAACGACCCGGATGGCGCGCGGCAGGAATTCACCGAGACCTTGCGCCTGGACCCGTCCAACAAATTGGCCCGAACTTATCTGGCTGCCATCACCAAATGACATTCCTCATGCAACTTTGGTCCCCAACCTGTTGATTAATGAGAATCTATTCCATTGAAAACAGCGAGGAACCCAACACGAAAAGTAACACAGCGGCAACATGTAGCTGCTTTTGTGGATTCATTATCAGCGTCACCCAAAGCAACAAAGCGATTGAGCAAAAAGGTGTCAGAGCGTGTTTTGAAAATGGCAAACCGTCAATCATAAGTAAGTTGCTTATGTTGTACAACATTACCCTTCTGTCATAGATGGAATGGATGCAAACGCATCCTATCAAATATCCGAGTGATCTGACCGATGAAGAATGGAACCAAATCAAGTCTCTGGTGCCCGCGCCCAAATGCGGCAAGGGAAAACGCGGCCGCCCGCTCAAGCTGGCGCGTCGCACCCTGGTCAACGCCATCTTTTATGTCGACCGCTCCGGTTGCGCCTGGCGCTATCTGCCCAAGGAGTTCGGACCTTGGCAAACCGTCTATGGCTACTTTCGGCAGTGGAGCCAGGATTGGACCTGGACCTTCATCCATGACACCGTGCGCGACTGGCTGCGCAAGACCGAGGGGCGGCAGGTGGCGCCGACCGCTGCCATTGTGGACAGCCAAACCGTTAAAACCCCCGATCAGGCCGGCGAATGCGGCTACGACGCGGGCAAAAAGATCAAGGGCCGCAAGCGTCATCTGGCGGTGGACACTCTGGGACTGGTGCTGGCCATGAGGATCACCAGCGCCGCCCTGCAGGACCGCGACGCCGCCCCCATTTTGATTGGCGCGCTGGTGGATATGTTTGGACGACTGCAAATCATCTGGGCCGATGGTGGCTATCTGGGAGCGTTGGTGCGGTGGGTCAAAGAGTTGCGGCCCTTTGGCAAACTGCGTTTGGAAATCGTGCGGCGTTGTGATCACGCCCGGGGTTTTAAAGTCCTGCCCAAACGCTGGATCATCGAACGCACCTTTGGCTGGCTGAGCAAATCGCGGCGGCTGTGCCGTGACTATGAAGTCCGGCTTGATCATAGCGAGGCGATGATACGGATTTGCATGATTCGACTGATGGTCAAACGTCTGGCGTCAATATGAATAAAGCATTTTCAAAACACGCTCTCAGTTCCAAAAGGTGTCAGTTCCTAGCAATGCTGCATTGGTGGTTGACCGAGCGGATGGGGCGCGATATTTTCTTGGCATGACTCGAAACAAAATGTTGACATGCTAGGAACCGACCCCTTTATGCGCCATGTTTGGAATCATTTGGAGCGCGCCGGGGTGAAAGTGGAGTTGTTCGAGCGTGGCAGCTTGAGCTCCCGTGAACAAGCCGTGGATCAAGCCCTCCAGACCCACATGCTCCGAAAGGCCTTGGACTACAATGGAACGCCGGGAATCGCGGTCATGCTGACCGGGGATGGCGCCGGCTTTTTGGATGGGGTTGGCTTTCACGCGGATCTCGAAAGGATGCACAGGAAAGGGTGGGGGGTTGAAGTCCTGGCTTGGGAACGAACCTGCAATCCACGCCTCAAAGAATGGGCAAACAAGATCGGAGTTTTTGTTCTGCTCGAGAATTTTTACGACGCCATTACGTTTACCGAGGATGACAGCGGGGCGCTTCGGCGAGCGAAACCGCTTGATCTATCCAAAAGGGAAATGACCTTCAAAGTCAAAGGGGTCAAACCATAACATTTCCCATGACGAGACCGGGGCAACTTTCCGTTGTGCAGCGCAACAGCCGGTGAAAAGTTATGGTTTACCCCCTGATCTGGGGCCAATTCCTCCCCCGCGTAATTTGGGCGTTCCCAATTTCAGCCTTATTTGTAAATACTAATTTCTGCTGTTTTTGCAAATACCTTGCTGACAATACGTTATGACTATTCAAAAAGCCGAAAATTTCACTGTTTGTTGACAGGGCGGATTGTCTTAGAAAAATCAAAGCATTGAACTCCCTCATCCCGAGAATGGGTCAGTTCCGATCATTGCCTTATTATTGATTGACAGGTTGCCTTTTCCGGCACAAATTCGGCCGGATGGCCATGAACTTTCCAGGCCAGATCGGTTCCGTGGAATCTCTGAAATTTCCACACGTTTCCAAATGATTTCAGCGCCGAATCGCTCGCGCTCATGAAGAGTCCTGCGCAATCGCATGTTTTTATTTCCGAAGAGGAGGAGGGAAGAAGATTAACAATTGAAAATTGACAATTGGGAATTAATCCGCCATCGCTGAAGCTGTGGACGGACAAGGAATTATGAATTAGGAAACGTGAAAAACATCCACCATCTTCGATTCTTCAACGCACGGTGGGGCGAGACTCCGTCGAGCCGTGACTCGATCTATATGGGGTTCGACGGAGTCTCACCCTACCCATGCCTGTTTGCCGCAAAGGAACACACAGAACGCAAAAAAAAACAGGCAGTTCATCTTTGAAACGCTTGTCATTACCCACACCTTTTTCACGCTTTTATCAGGATGCCTTCTCAACGCCTGTTCCCCCCCCGTATAAAAGGTAGGGCGCGCACTCCGTGCGCGCCGCGGCGGGCAGCGGAGTGCCCGCCCTACCATTATACCGATTGTCATTGAGAACTGAAACAGTGTCATAACATGCTCATGCATAATGTGTTACATAATAAGCCCGACTTAAACAACTCGTCGAAAGATGTGGGTAATGACAAGCGTTTCAACGGGGTTTGAATGAAACTTGCCCTTGGCGGATGCCTAAAAAGTGAGATGCGCCCAAGGCGCGCTTGACGCTTTTGGATGGCTTCTCCTAATCTTAATCTCAATTTATGAAAGGAATAATTCTTGCGGGCGGCGCGGGGTCGCGTTTGTTTCCGCTCACGCTGGTGGCGAGCAAACAGTTGCAGCCGGTTTATGATAAACCGATGATTTATTATCCGCTGACCACCCTGATTGAAAACGGCGTGCGCGAACTTTGCCTGATTTCCACGCCGCAGGATTTGCCGCGGTTTCGACAATTGCTGGGCAACGGGAAGTCATGGGGGCTGGCCATTGATTATCGCGAGCAGCCCCGGCCGGCCGGCATTGCCCAGGCGTTTTTGATCGCCGAATCTTTTATCGGGACGGACCCGGTGACGCTCATTTTGGGCGACAACGTTTTTTACGGGGCGGACGGTTTTAAACGGGCGTTTGCCGGGTTCAAGGCCGGCTCGGCCATTTTTGGGTATCGGGTAACTGATCCGGAACGTTACGGAGTGGTCGAATTTGACGCGCAGGGCCGGGCCATTTCAATTGAGGAGAAGCCCAAGGCGCCGCGCAGCAATTATGCGGTGCCGGGACTTTATTTGTATGACAACCAGGTGGTGGACATCACCAGGAATCTTCAGCCGTCCGCCCGGGGAGAATTGGAAATCACCGATGTCAACCTGGCGTATCTGCGCCGGGGGCAGTTGCAGGTGCATCAATTGAGCCGGGGATTCGCCTGGCTGGACGCGGGCACCAGCAGCAGTCTGCACGAGGCTTCAGCTTACGTGCAAACGATTGAAAAGCGGCAGGGGATCAAAATCGGTTGTCCTGAAGAAGCGGCTTTCCGGCGCGATTTCATCACGCGCGGCCAACTGGAAAAACTGGCCGCGCAAATGCCCCATTGCGAATATCGGGATTATCTCTATCGTATTTTGGCGGAAGCGACTCGTTGATATGATTATTCTTTTGGGCGGAACCGGCTACATCGGCGGGCAATTTGCCCGGACTTTGCAGGAGCGCGGCATCCAGTTTGTCGCGCCTCTGCGCTCGGAAATGGATTACGGGCAATTTACCGTGTTGCGCGGGTTTCTTGAAAAGACCCGGCCGGAATTCCTGATCAATGCGGCGGGCTACACGGGCAAACCGAATGTGGATGCCTGCGAGAAAAATTGGGCGGACACGCTCCAGGGCAACACGCTTTTCCCCGCCGCGGTCGCCCATGCCTGCGCCAGTTTGGGCATTCCATACGGTCACGTATCGTCGGGCTGCGTTTACAATGGCGCCAAGATCGTGGAGGGCGGGCGGAGCCGCGTCGAAAGGGATTTGACCAAACCCGATTTGCAGGTTTTGCTGGAGAAGAACCGCGGGGCCTTCCAGGGTTTCAGCGAGGCGGACGAGCCTAATTTCACCTTTCGCCAGCCGCCGTGCAGTTTTTACAGCGGGAGCAAGGCGCTGGCCGAGGAAGCCCTGCGCGGCGTGGGGCAGGGTTACATCTGGCGGTTGCGCATCCCTTTTGATCGCTTTGACAATCCGCGCAACTACCTGAGCAAGCTGCGGAACTACGCCAAAGTCTATCAGAACGTCAACTCACTGTCGCATCGCGGCGATTTTGTGGCGGCCTGTCTGGATCTCTGGCAAAAACGGGCGCCATACGGAACCTACAACATGACCAATCCGGGCTTCATCAGCACCCGGCAGGTGGTGGAAATGATGCAAAAAATCCTGCGCCCCTGGCGTTCCTTCGAATTCTGGAGCGATGACGAGGAGTTTTATCGAGTGGCCGCGAAAACGCCGCGGTCCAATTGCATATTGGATGTGACAAAATTGCCGGCCACAGGCGTCGCGCTCCGCCCCGTCGAGGAAGCCCTGGTGGATTCGCTGGAAAACTGGGTGAATTTAAAATGAACTTGCTGGTGACAGGCGGAGCCGGTTTTATCGGGTCGAACCTGATTCATCATATTATTGACCAGGCCCAAATCCAACGGCTGGTCAATGTGGATTGCCTGACCTATGCGGGCCATCTGGAGAATTTGGAGGGACTGGCCGGCCATCCGAAATATGTTTTCGAGAAGACGGACCTGCGGGACAAGGACGCCATCTGTGAGGTTGTGCAACGGCACGCCATCACCCATGTGCTGCATTTGGCGGCGGAATCCCATGTGGATCGTTCCATCACGGGGCCGGGCGACTTTATCCAAACCAACGTCGTTGGAACCTTCCATCTTTTGGAGGCCGTGCGCGGCGCATGGGGGAACAATTACACCGGGAAACGATTCCATCATGTCTCCACCGACGAGGTGTATGGCAGCCTGGGTGCATCGGGTTATTTCACCG
The DNA here is from genome assembly GCA_963813995.1 of uncultured Verrucomicrobiae bacterium. Taxonomy (GTDB): domain Bacteria; phylum Verrucomicrobiota; class Verrucomicrobiia; order Limisphaerales; family Palsa-1400; genus DASRLE01. Next base: position 55,613 of record CAWFAZ010000056.1, read on the forward strand.
AAACGACGCCTTACGCGCCGAATTCGCCGTATTCCGCGAGCAAAGCATCCAGCGATTTGCTGGCGCGCTCTTATCATCACACCTACGGCCTGCCCATTGTCACGACGAATTGTTCCAATAACTACGGCCCCCGCCAGTTTCCGGAAAAGCTCATTCCGGTCATCATCGAGAATCTGTGCCACCGGCAGCCCATCCCCGTTTATGGCGACGGCCAGAACGTGCGCGACTGGCTTTACGTGGGCGACCACGCGGAGGCGCTCTGGCAGGTGCTGATCCGGGGACGCGACGGCGAGACGTATAACATTGGCGGCCACAATGAATGGGCCAATATTCGCATCGTGGAGTTGATTTGCGATCTGATGGACGAGCTGGCCCCGCAATTGGGGGGCCATTCGCGCCGGCTCATCACTTATGTCAAGGACCGGCCCGGCCATGACCGCCGCTATGCCATTGACGCCGGCAAGATACAACGGGAATTGGGCTGGACGCCTGCGCATACGTTTGAAACGGGCATTCGCGAAACGGTGCAATGGTACTTGAACAACCAGGACTGGGTAAGAAAAGTAAAGAAGAAAAAAGGCTGATTTTACTGGAAAAACAACAGAAAAACCCCTCAGTTGACACTCTAAAAACATATGAATATTGCCATCGTCGGATTGGGATACGTCGGACTGCCCCTGTCACTTCAATTCGCGCGGTCCGACACCACTGTTCTGGGCCTGGACGTTGATGAAGCCAAGGTCAAAGCCATCAATGATGGCAGGAGCTACATTAAACACATCGAAGCCGCGGCCATTGCCAACGCCGTCAACGGCGGCAGGTTTTCCGCGTCCACCGATTTCAGCCGGGTTAAAGAGGTGGAGGCGGTCATTATTTGCGTGCCCACACCCTTGAACAAAAACCGGGAGCCGGACATTTCCTACATACTGAGCACAGGCCGGAGCCTGGCGCCGCACCTGCGCAAGGGAACGCTGGTGGTTCTGGAATCAACGACGTATCCGGGCACCACGGACGAAGACTTGCGCGGCGTGCTTGAAGCCGGGTCCGGGATGAAAGCCGGGGTTGATTTTCACCTCGCTTTTTCTCCGGAACGGGAGGACCCGGGCAATCCTGAGAGCAAGGTGGCGGTGATTCCAAAGGTCATCGGCGGCTTTACTCCCGCGTGTTTGCAACGCGCCAAAGCTCTCTATGGCCGGGCCATCAAAACCCTGGTGCCGGTTTCGTCCTGCCGCGTCGCCGAAGCCACCAAGCTGACGGAGAACATCTTCCGCAGCGTGAATATCGCGCTGGTCAACGAATTAAAAGTTGTTTACAGCGCGATGGGCATAGATGTCTGGGAAGTCATCGGGGCGGCCAAAACCAAGCCATTCGGTTTCATGCCGTTCTATCCCGGACCGGGCCTGGGCGGGCACTGCATTCCAATCGATCCGTTTTATCTGACTTGGAAGGCGCGCGAGTATGAGCAAAACACCCGCTTCATCGAGTTGGCCGGCGAAATCAACACGGCCATGCCGAATTACGTCGTCAATCAAGCCGCCGCCGCCCTCAACGCCGCGCGCAAATCGGTCAACGGTTCCAAAGTGCTGATTCTCGGTCTGGCTTACAAGGCGGACGTGGACGATGACCGCGAATCTCCGAGCTACGTTCTGATGAATTTGTTCAAGGAGCGCGGGGCGGCAGTGTCATACCACGATCCGTACGTCCCGGTCATCAAACCGACGCGCGAGCATCCGCACTGGGCGGGCATGAAGTCGGTGGCGTGGGACGCGCCCACCCTCAAGGCCTTTGATCTCGTTGTCATCGCCACCCAACACAAGATCGTCAACTATAACGAACTGGCAAAGTGGGCTTCGTGCATCGTGGACACGCGCAACGCCATGGCTTCGATCACAACACGGACGGGCCAGGTCTTTAAAGCCTGACGGCGGACAAGGCCGGGGAATTATATGCTGAATCATCGATCCGGGAACGATCCCGCGCCATTGCGCCGGCAGACAGGGAGATTTGTCGTGTTTATCCTCGGGTTGTCAGCCTGCTTTGCCCGCCCGCTCTACGCGCTTGGGCAATACTCGCTGCACAGCGAATTTTTTTCGTATATTTTGCTGATTCCGGTCATCAGCCTCTATTTGATCTGGTTGAAAAGGGCGGATCTGCCGGGGCAGGCTGGGGTGTCCTGGAAATGGGGGGGGGCGGCGGCGCTGGGGGGATTGGCGCTTCTGATCGGCTTCGAGTGGGCGGGACATTCCGGGTGGAGGCCGCCAAGGGAGGATTATCTGACCTTGATGACCGCTTCATTTTTATTGTTTCTGGTGGCGGGTTGTTTGACATTTTTTGGCAGCGCGGTTCTGCGGGTCATCGCTTTCCCCATCGCTTTCCTTGCTTTTATGGTTCCCATGCCGTCCGCCATGCTCGATTGGACGGAGTCGTTTTTCCAGCATACATCCGCGGCCGCGGCCGGCGGGTTCCTGGCCGCGGCCGGGATGCCGGTTTTCCGCGATGATTTGAGGCTCGACTTGCCCGGCTTTTCATTGGTGATCGCTCCGGAATGCAGCGGGATTCATTCCACCATGGTTTTGCTCATTACCAGCGTGCTGGCGGGTCATTTGTTCTTGCGTTCGGGATGGAAGCGCGCTCTGCTGGTCATTGTGGTTGTCCCGCTGGCCATTCTGAGGAACGGCTTTCGCGTTTTCGTCGTCGGAGAGTTATGTGTCCGCATCAGTCACGACATGATCAATTCTCCCATTCACCGGAAGGGCGGCCCGATTTTCTTTGCCCTTTCTTTGATTCCTTTCTTCGCGCTGCTCCTGATTCTGCGAAAATCTGAACTCCCTGGTTCAAAAACTGTCGATGCTACAGAGAAAGTCTAAACCGATTATGAAAAGATTTTGTCATCACATTGGCCCGATCCTGTTGATGGCCCTGGTTTTGGGGGCAACCGGCGGTTGCACCAAACAAGCTCGCACAAACCGGCTGCTCAGAACGGCCAACAGCGATTTCAACGCTGAGAAATATGACGACGCCGAGATAGAATACAAAAACGTGCTGCGCCGGAGTGCATTGAATCCGACGGCCATCGGGCAACTGGGCCGGCTCTATGCCAAGGAAGGCAGGTTGTTGGAAGCCCACACCTACCTGCTCAAGGCGGCGGAACTCCAGCCCAACAGCCTTCCCTTCCAGTTGGCGCTCGGACAGGTGGACGTGGCCTTTCGTGATTTCACCAATGCCGCGAAAATCGCCCGCCGGATTTTGTCCGCGCAGCCGGTCAATGAGGAGGCGTTGATCCTGTTGGTGGACAGTTCTCGCGCCACCCCGCAATTACGGCAGGAAGTGGAAAACCTGCCGCGCGCGGCGAAAAACCCCGCTTATCACGTGGCCCTGGGCATGCTGGCGTTGCGCCAGAAGCAATTCGACGACGCCGGGAACGAATTGCGCCTGGCCGTGGCCGCGAATCCCAAATCGAGTCAAGCCTACTTTGTCCTGGCGGAATTTTATGCCCTCCAGAAAAACGCGAAAGAGGCGCGCCAGGCGTTGAAAACGGCGGCGGAGCTTGCCCCGCCGCGCTCCACCATCCGGTCAAAGCACATCGATTACCTGATGCAGACCGGCGCAGTGGAAGAGGCCCGGAAGCTCTTGCAGGAAATGTCGAAAGAAACCCCGGATTACATTCCGGGCTGGGTTGGCTTGATGAATCTGGCCCTGGCCGAAAGAAAATACGACGATGCCGCCAAATTCGCTGACACAGTATTGGAGCGCGACCAAAGAAATTACGAGGCGTTGCTGGGCCGTGGCAGCGCCAGTCTGGCCAGGGGCGAAGCGGGAAAGGCGGTGGCTCAATTTGATCAAATGAATTCGATCTACAAAAAAAGCCCGCAAGCAAAATACGAGCTTGCCGTGGCCTATCTTATGGCTCACGACAAGGTCAAAGGCGTGGCGAACTTGAATCAGGCGCTGGCTCTGGATCCGGGCTACCCCCAGGCGGCCCTGCTTTTGGGGCAACTGGACATTCGGGGTGGCGACCCGGCCGCGGCGGTTGCCTTGCTGACCCGGTTTATTAAAAAAGCCCCCGGCGTTGGCCAGGCGTATTTGTTGCTGGCCGATGCTTTTCTGGCGCAGCAAAAGCCCGATAGCGCGATTGCGGTCTACCGTAATCTGGCGGAGGCCATGCCGAAGAATCCGCAAATCCCATTGCTGATGGGAGTTGTGCTGGCCGGGCAGCGCAAGGATTCGGAGGCTCGCGCTGCTTTTGAAAAATCCCTGGAATTGGCGCCGGATTATATGCCGGCGGTGCTGCAGTTGATTAATCTGGATCTGGCCGGGCACAATTACAAGGACGCGACGGCGTTGGCGCAGGCGCAAATCAACAAGACTCCCGAGGCCGCCGAACCGTGGGAGATTCTGGCGAAGATCGACATGGCGCAAACGAACATGGCCCACGCCGAAACAGATTTGCTCAAAGCGATCGACCTGAATCCGGATCTGCCGAGTCCCTATTTGTTGCTCGCCCAGGTCTATGTCACTTCCGACAAATATCAGGAGGCATTGCAGAAATTGAATGCCCTCGTTGCCCGGACCAACGACGTGCCCGCTTCTTTGCAGATCGGCGCCATCCACGAGAAACTGAAACAATTCGATGCGGCGCGTGATGCTTACGAAAAAGTCCTGTCCATCAACTCCAACTCCATTCCCGCGCTCAACAACCTGGCCTACATATACGCGGTGCAGTTGAACAAAATCGACAGGGCCTACGAGCTCGCGCAAAGAGCCAGGGAGCTTTTGCCTTACAATTCCAACGTCGCCGATACGCTGGGATGGGTCCTTTTCAAGAAAGGCGATTACCCCCGCGCATTGACCGCTCTGCAGGACAGCGCGGAAAAGGCGCCCGCCGACGCGGAAATCCAATTCCACCTGGGCATGGCGCATTACATGATGGATGAAGAGGATGCGGCCCGCGTGGCGTTGCAGCGGGCGGTTGCTTCACAACAGGATTATCCAAACAAGGACGAGGCCCGAAGCCGGCTTGCCGTGCTCAACATGGACACGGCCGGGGCCGGCGCTTCAGTCCTGGCCGGGTTGGAAAAGGCGCTGCAGGACCATCCCGATGACCCCGTGATCCTCAATCGCATTGGCATGCTGCAAGAGCATCAGGGCGCGTTTGAAAAAGCGGCCGCGACCTACGAAACCGCCCTCAAACAAAATCCAGACGCCATCCCTATAATGGCAAAACTGGCGCGATTATATGCGTCGCGGCTGAACCAATCCGGGAAAGCGTTGAGTCTGGCCGCGGCCGCGCACAAGCTGGCGCCGGATAATGCCGACGTGTCCGGCATTCTCGGTCATTTGGTTTTTCGCACTGGCGATTACGTTTGGGCATTGAGCCTGCTGGAAAACGCGGCGGACCGGCTTCCCAACCAGCCCGAATTGCTCTACGATTTGGCATGGGCTTACTATGGCGTGGGCCGAATCGCCGATGCGGAAGCAGCCATGCAAAAAGCGCTGCAGAGCGGCGTCGGGTTCGCCGGGAGCGAGGATGCAAAACGGTTCGTGGCGCTGGCGGACGCCTTTGACAGCGCATCCAAAGTCCAGGCCGCGTCCGGACAGGCGCGGAAGATTCTGCAAGCGGAGGCAAAGTATGTTCCGGCCCTCATGGTTTCCGGCGCGGCGGAGGAGCGCGCGGGGAATTTTAAGGCGGCCAAGGAAACCTACGACCAGGCGCTGGCGGTTTTCCCCCTGTTTGCCCCGGCGGCAAGGCAATTGGCGATCCTGGACGCAAGACACTTCAGCGACGACGCCAAGGGCTACATCCTGGCTGAAAAGGCGCGCACCGCCTATCCAGATGACCCTGAAGTGGCCGCAAGCCTGGGAATTCTGAGTTATTATCAGGCACAATATGCCAGGTCGGCCGGACTTTTGCGGGAGAGCATGGCCAAAAGCAAAGACGATGGAGAACTGTATTATTATCTGGGCATGGATGACTATCAACTCAAACAGACCAAGGAAAGCAAGCAGGCCCTGGAATGGGCCCTCACGCTGAAGATTCCCGATAAACTGGCCGCCGAGGCCAAACGGACTCTGGCGGGATTGAAGTAGTTTCAAGCCCGCGCGCCGTCCTTGATGCAATGACGTTGAAAGATTTCCACAAAGCTTTCTTGACGGGCGCCCATCACCGTTGCAAACATCAACCGCGCCGTTTCCCGGCGCATTCAGGAGGAAAAAATGTTAAATTATTTGTTGGATCGAGTTAAACTGACAACTTGTGCAAAAGACAGGAAGCCCTGGGCCGGTCTGGCCCGGGCGGCATTGTGCGCCATGGGCGTGCTGGCCGTGGCGTCCGGCTGCCAGACCGCGCCGCCGCATTCCACCAACGCGCCTCAGCAAGCAGCCCCTGCTTCGCCCGGCGCCACGAGCAATGAATCGACCAATTCGAACAAATCCATGGTGTTGAAAGAAGGAGACACCATCAGGATCACTTTCCCCGGCGCGCCCAATCTGGACACAATCGAGAGCATTCGGATCGACGGCAAGATCACTTTGCAAATGATCGGCGAATACGACGCCGCCGGAAAAACTCCGGCCGGCATGGAGGCGGACCTGAAAAGACTCTACGGTTCGCAGCTTGTGAACAACGAAGTTTCGGTCACAGTCCAATCGGCCGCATTCGTGGTTTATGTCATGGGCGCTGTCACCAAACCGGGCAAGCTTATTTCGGAGCGGCCGTTAACCCCTTTGCAAGCGCTGATTGAGGCCGGGGTCGATGATACCAGGGCAAATTTGAAAGCCGTTCAGGTTATCCGGACGGACAACGCAGGCCACACCGAGAAATTCACCCTGAACCTGCACAAGGTGCTCCACAGCAAGACCGAGCAAATGCCGTCTTTCACCCTGAAGCCCTATGACCTCATCAATGTTCCTGAACGTTTCAACTTCTACTAAAGGCAAGACCGGCAGGAGGCGTGAATATTTGTAAGATGCAGGCCTTCAAGGTTTTGTGTGAATTTAGCCGGCTGTTTGCCCTTTCTCCAACTGTCGAAAGACTTTACCAAACCCGGTCATAATATATAAAGTACTTATAATAAGGCACTTACGATTATTCTAATTCAGGAAATCCAATTATCATGTCGGAATCGTTTACAGTTTCAGTCATATCGCGGGAAAGTGGTTCAAAAAAATGCAAAAATATTGAATGCATAAATGTCTTATATAGAGGTATTTACGTGCTTTAGCCAGGCGGCAAAACCCAATTCCAAGCTCTTGGCACGCGCATTGCATACATAGTTATTGTTCGTGAAAACCGTATTGAGCAAAGACAAACAAAGAAAGGCAATTATAAAGATGAAAACATTTAAAACATTAGGGCTGCTGGCTGCGGGTCTGCTTTGCAGTGCAGGATTGGCAAGCGCAACTCCCATCGGGATCGACTATGGTACGAGTGCCACCCTGGCTCAACTCGACGCAAATCCTGCTAATTATCTTGTCATTGGCGACAAGATATTCAGCGGCTTCACCGCTACTGCACCGGCTTTGACGGGTTTGACCACATATAATCCGGCCAACATCACAGTGACGGCCAGTGCGGTCGGCGCCGTGGATTACCTGACGTGGGGCGGGAATATCAGCCTTGGATCGTTCGGCACCTTCGGCACTGCTGCCACAGCCGATCTTCTGCTCAACTATGTCGTGACCGCAACGGGCGGGCACAAGATCAATGAGATTGACCAGCAATATACTGGACATGTGGCGAGTGGCTTCGGTTCGTTCGGGATTGCTGAAACTGTCTCGACACCCGGCGCGTTTGGCACACAAGTTGCCTCGACTTACTTGGATGCCGCTTATACATATGAGCCGAACCTGAGTAATGTTCCCATTAGTCTTAATAGCAGCCAACCCTTTATCAATCCCCCTGAGCCAGTGCTCGATGTGACGAAGGATATTGGATTGACTGTTTTCGACCTTACTCCCGTTCCTGGATTGCCGGGTTTCTATACAGGATCCATTAGTGTGTCACAGATTCAACAGTCGTTTCACCAGGTCACCGTTCCAGATGGCGGCACGACCGTCTCGCTCCTCGGCATCGCTCTGATGGGATGCGGACTCCTGCGCTGGAAGCAGTCGAAATAATGGGCCGGGTTTGATTTAGGCTCAATAGGTTTTTACAAACCAAAAGGCAGGATGCAAATCCTGCCTTTTGCATGTACAAATGAGTTCTTCCAGAGGAGGATGGCCATTTTGAGCGCTCGCTCGCAGAGGTTGGACAACCTCACTGCGTTGCCGATTGCATCCGCGATCTCATCGCCCAATCGCTGCGCGGCCAGACCTTCGTCGCGACCGGCCATTTGGGCTTGACGGAAGCCTGGAGCTTCGCGGGCCTGGCCGTCTTGCGCCACAGTTGGGACGCGCTCGAACTGGAGCGGCTTTTTGGCTCGGTGGCTTCGGCCCGCCAGGCTGGTTTGCCGCGGGGGGCGATGGTTTTGGCCGCATTCTCTTTCCCAGCGCCAAGCTGGAGGCGCAATGGCGGCAAAAGGACCAAACCATTGTAGTCCACAACCTGCTGCATCAACGTAAGCGGTAAAGGAGCGTCCCCCTGTTGATCGGCAGGTGGGGGTGGTAAAGATGGGGCCATGAAGACATCCAATGGTTCGTTTCTCCGCCGCCTGGCCCCGCGCATCGACGCCGCCCGGCGCGCTCAACTGCTGGCCTCGTTTGATCGCAGCGGGTTGTCCGTCGCCGCCTTTGCCCGCCAACAGGGCATTCACCCCACCACCTTGTATGGCTGGCGTCAGCGCCAAGGCCGCGGCAGAACTTCGCCCGCCTCTGTCCAAGTTGAATTGGCACCGCCCGCCGCCCCGGCTGAACTGATGATTGAACTGGGCCCGGCGCGGCTGCGCCTGGTTTCCGCAGCGCAGGTTCCTTTGGTCGCGCGCCTGCTCCAAGCCTTTAACGACTCACGGTCATGCTGAGTTTTCACGCTCATCTCAAAGTGTTCCTGGCCACGGCGCCGTGCGATTTGCGCATGAACTTCAACGGCCTGTGGGCTGCCGCGCAAGAGCGGCTGGGCGAAGACCCCAAGAGCGGGGCGCTCTTTGTCTTTGGCAACCGGCGGCACAACCGGATCAAGATTTTGTATTTTGACGGCACGGGCGTGTGCGTGCTGGCCAAGCGGCTGGAAGAGGGAACCTTTCACTGGCCGCAGAGCGCGGGAGAGCCAGGGGTCAAAATCCGTCTGGCCCCGCAGGCCTTGCAGTTGTTGCTGGACGGGGTGGACTTGAAAGCGGGCGCGCGCCGGGCCTGGTACGAGTGCGCGGCGTAAAATAAAAAAAGTTCGACAAAGATTGAACAAGTCGGCGGGGGCACCGTCTGATTGACAGTGCAATGAACGATGCTTCGCTCCAGGCCGAAAACGCCGCGCTCCGTCAACAACTGGAGCAGGCCCGCCGCGAAATCACCCTCCTGCGCCAGAAGCTCGACGCCCTGGCCCGGCGGTTCTTTGGCAAGAAGAGCGAGCAGTTGGACGGCGCCCAACTGGAACTGCTCATGAGCGGCCTGGCCGATGGCAGCCTGGCCGCGGACGAGGAGGAAGAAGAGCCTCCGGCGCGGCCCCTGCCGCCACGATCCCGCATCCACACCCAGCGCCTTCGCACTCCGGACAACCTGGAAGTGGTGCGCGAAGTCATCGAGCCGGAACTGGTCCTGGCCCAGCCGGAAGAATGGAAACGCATCGGCCAGGAAGTCAGCCGGCAACTGGACTACCAGCCGGGCAAATTTTTCTGGCAGGAAACCATCCGGCCCAAATATGTGCGCGCGGGCCAGCGCCAGTTGCCGCCGGTGATTGCGCCTGCGCCGGAGCGCGTGGCCGAACACAGTCTGGCCGCGCCCGGCTTGCTGGCGCAGTTGCTCATTGGCAAGTATTGCGACCATCTGCCCTTCTACCGGCAGGAACAAATTTTCAAACAACGCCACGGCGTCTTCATCGCCCGGCAGCAAATGGTGCAATGGACGGCGCAAAGCGTGCGGCTGCTCTCCGCCATCAGCCGTTGCCTCAAAGAGCAACTGCAACGCAGCCGCTACGTGCAAGTGGATGAAACGCCCGTGCGCTACCAAGACCCGAACCTGCCGGGCCGATGCGGACAAAGCCATCTGTGGACCGGATTGGTTCCCGGCCAATGCGTGGTCTATGAATGGCACGCCAGCCGGGCGGCCCACTGCGTCGGTTCCTTGCTGGGAGAGAACTTTTCCGGCAAGCTACAGTGTGACGGCTACAGTGCCTATCCGGCCTTTGCCAAGGGAAAGGACAATTTAAAACTCTTTGGCTGCTGGGCGCATGCGCGGCGCGGATTTTTCGAGGCCAAGGAACAAACGCCCAAAACGGCGGGCTGGATGTTAAACCAGATTGGCCTGTTGTATGGATGGGAAAGAGATTTGCGACAAAGCCGGGCCGGACCGGCGGCGCGACAAGCCCATCGCAGCGCCCACAGCCGGATGGTGGTGGAGCGGTTCCATCGCGCCTTGAAGCGATTGCAGAGCCGTTACCTGCCACAGAGTCCGATGGGTCAGGCCATCAGCTATGCCTTGAACCAGTGGGCGACATTGCAACGGTTCATGGACCACGGCGAAGTAGAGATCGATAACAACTTGGTGGAGAACGCCATTCGACCCACCGCCATCGGCAAGAAGAACTGGCTCTTTTTCGGATCGGAAGAAGCGGGCCAGCGTAGCGCGGTGATTTACACGCTGATCGAGAACTGCCGGATGCAGGGCGTCGAACCTTATACTTACCTCAAAGACGTGCTGGAGCGATTGCCCACCATGACCAACCATCAAGTAGCCCGACTGACGCCGCTCAACTGGAAGAAAGAACATCCGTCGCAAGTCAAAATGGCCGCTTGATTTTGATTCGGCACCAAGCCAACCGCTCATCCTATCACAATCCGCCCACTTCAACAGGGGGATACTCCTTTACCGCTTACGCATCAACTGCAAAGCATCCGCCTGGGCCGGCTGGAACTTGGGGGCAAGCCTTTCAAAGCGATGGTGACGGAGGCGCCCAAAGACCTCAACGACACGCTGGCCAGGCTGGATTTGCTGACGCTCTTTGCCAAGCCGCCCGCTTGGACGAAAGGCCGGTTGTAGCAAGTGACCGGACACCGGAAGCTTGCAAATCAACCACTTGCGTTCGCTGTTTTAGGAAGTTGGGTTGTTTTTACACACGCTTCAGGGCGATCTGATGCGGTAGAAACGGCCGGAACTGTTCGTTTGCAGAGGCTCGCTGAAATGGAACAAACCGTTGGTGAGCGTGACGGTCTGGAGCGGAGTCCAAACGGAGCTGGCAAGGTTTGTGCAGACTTCCACCTCAACGACCCAGCCGCTGGCCCAAGTGATGTTGAATCCAAATTGATTCGTGTTCACGCCAAAGTTGGGGCCGCTGGCTTGGATCAGCGGCGTCCATAGCGCAGTCGGAAGATCGGTATTGGCGGAGAACTCACCCCAGCCGGTGGTGCCAGGCAAATAATAGCCCGTCGCGTTGTTGTCACCGGAGAACACAGTTGCATCAGCACCGGGGGCGGTGCCGTAGAAATAGACGCCGGTCAGGCTGGTGCAATCAAGGAACGCATCCTCTCCGATGGTGGTGACGGTGGCGGGAATCGTGATGCTGGTCAGCTCGGAGCAGCTTTCAAACGCATATTGTCCAATGCTGGCAACCGGCAGGCCGTTGATGGTGGATGGGATTGTCACTGCCCCGCCAGAGCAGGAGTAACCGGTGATGGCGATGGCACCGGCGTTGGCTGTGTAATCGTATGGGTAACTGGATTGTCCCGTGTAGTTTCCCGTGGCTGTTGTCAGAAATCCATTGGTAATGGTGACGGTTTGGTTTGATGGCGTGTTCCATCCGGCGATGGTGCTGAATTGGACGGTGTGGGTGCCTGCCGAAAACCCGGCCATCGCTCCGCCAAGCTCCCAAGCGCCGCCGTCCACCTGCCACTCCGCTCCTGCGCTCACAGCGCCCGGAGGGGTGATCGTCACTTGCAGGGTGCCACCTTGTCGCGTGTAGTTTGCCGCGGCTGTTGTCAGAAATCCATTGGTAATGGTGACGGTTTGGTTTGATGGCGTGTTCCATCCGGCGATAGTGCTGAATTGGACGGTGTGAGCGCCTGCCGAAAACCCGGCCATCGCTCCGCTGGGCTCCCAAGCGCCGCCGTCCACCTGCCACTCCGCTCCTGCGCTCACAGCGTCAGGGGGCGTGATCGTCACTTGCAGGGTGCCACCACATTGCGCACAGGGGAAGCCGAGGCCGTAGAAGCGACCAGAACTGCTCGTTTGCAGGGGTTCGCTGAAATAGAACAAACCGTTGGTGAGCATGACGGTCCGGAGCGGAAACCAAACCGGGCTGGCGAGATTGGTGCAGACTTCCACCACGATGGAAATGTTGGTTGTACCGGTGACGTTGAACCCAAAATCATTGGACTGGAGGCCAAAGCTGGCGCCGCTGGCTTGGATCAGCGGGTTCCACAGCACGGCCGGAAGGCCGTCAAAATTGGAACTCCAGCCGGTGGCGCGAGGCAAATAATAGACCGTCGCGTTGGTGTCATGAGAGAACACATTCGTACCAAAGGTGGGAGGATTGCCCGTGAAATAGTCGCTGATCAGGTTGGTGCAGTAATAGAAAGCATAGTCTCCGATATTGGTCACGCTGCCGGGAGTCGTGACGCAGGTCAGGCTGGGGCAGGAACAAAACGCATAACCCCCGATGCTGGTGACTCCGGCGAGAATCGTCACGCTGGTCAGGCTGGGGCAAGAAAAGAACGCACCCCCTCCGAAGTTGGAGACGCTGCCAGGAATCGTGACGCACGTCAGGCTGGTGTAAGCGAACGCCTCGACCCCGAGGTTGGTGACGATGCACGGAATCGTGACATTGGTCAGGTCGGAACAGTCATAGAACGCCTCGTCCCCGATGCTGGTGACGCTGTCGGGAATCGTGACACTGGCCAGGTTGGTGCAGAATTCGAACGCTCCACTCCCGATGCTGGTGACACTGTTGGGAATCGTGACGCTGGCCAGGTTGGTGAGGTAGGCGAATGAATTCGTCCCGATGCTGGTGACCAGCCGGCCGTTGATGTTGGTTGGAATGGTCACAGCCCAGGGAGGCCCGGCGTAAGCGTTGATGGTGACACTGCCGTCAGCGTTTGTGCTGTAAGCGTATTGGGCTTGCACCGCTGTCGGCGCGGCCAATAGCAGCAAGCCCAAAAAAGCCGCGATCGTCTCTTTTACGCTCTTGGAATAATCCGGGAATTTCGCGGCGGAGATATATTTTGATTTTTTCACTATTTTTACTTTTGCATCTCAATTTAACCACTCCAACTCATTAGCGCATCTACACTACTATCAACCACTCCGTTCGCAAGTGCCATGCCAATCGCAAGAATGCAGGTTTCAATTCTTACAGGCATAACTCGTTGAATTTCAGATGGTTGTGAATGGCATGATGGAAACAAACTTCACCACGAGCCGGGTGCTCACAAACCCGCCAATCATAAGGGACTTCGACAAATAGATTGCGTTTGACGGCAAACAATAAAAATACCTCATATTGAGCATGATAGGCAGTTTGAAGGAATCCGTAAGAGCTTTCGGCGCATTTGAGCTCTTTGGCGCATTTGAGCGGCCTGAGAATCCGGCCCCAACCCGCTTCTCAATATTTGGAATTTGCAAGTTGTTTTAAACAAGCACCTTGGAAACGTGTTGCCATTAGGCCCAAGTGCTGCTATCTGTACATGACTTTGACTCAGTTGACGCAATTGTGACCTCCATTGAGCAAAAAAGAACATTCGAGAATGCGGCCAGGGAACGGGCCGAGAAGATACTTTGCGCCCTCAGGAAAAACACATTTCAGGTGACCGACCGGATGTTTGCCTGGCTGATTGTTTTTGAATGGCTGGCCGCCATGGCCGCCGCTTCCCTGATTTCCCCCCAGATTTGGCCGACTTGGCAGCCCATGAAGCTGATCTGTAGTGCGGCGGAACTGGCGGGGGTGATTTATCTGCTGCCTCTTTATTTTGCCCTTAGAAGTCCCGGCCGGGCCTATACCCGCCATGTTATTGCCCTTGGCCAGATGCTCACTCCTGCTTTATTCATCCATTTGACCGGGGGCGGTTTTGAAACTCATTTCTTCATCTTCGGCGCCCTGGCCTCGCTGGCCTCCTATCGCGACGTCAAGGTCCTGTTCTCTGCCACGGTGGTGGTGGCGGCGGACCATTTTCTGGGCGGTTTGCATTGGATCCAATCGGGTTTTGGCGCGGTGGAGGTCACGCCTTGGAACTGGATTGCATTCACCGGCTGGGTCTTGTTCGAAGACACTATTTTGGCGCTGTGGATTTGGGAAAGCCTTCGCCTGACCTCGGGCATGGCGTTCAATCAAGCCGAACAGCAGCTTCTGCACGAGACCATTGAACGGGAAGTGGCCGAGCATATCGATGCCCTGCACCAGGAGAACGTCAAGTACAAACACATCCAGGCCCACCTTCAGCAAAGCGAGGCCAAGTTCCGTTCCCTGGGCGAATCTTCCCCCGATGGCATCTTCCTGGCCGACACCGCCGGCCAATGGATTTACAGCAACTCGCGATGGCTGTCCATTTCGGGCCTGGGTTTTGACGAAAGTCTGCGCGAGGGCTGGACCCGCGCCATTTACGAGGAGGACAAACCCAGGGTGCTTGAACAGTGGAGCCGCTGTTTGCTCGAGCACAAGGAGTTCTCCCAGGAATTTCGACTCGTCTCACCCAAAGGCGAGACTCGCTGGGTTTCCTGCCGCACGGCCCCCATTCGCTATGAAACCGGCGAAAACGAGAACATCGGCGGCTACGCCGGCACCGTCCAGGACGTCAGCCAATACAAGGCGGCCGAAGACGAATTGCGTCGCGCCAAGACCGAGGCCGAAGCCGCGGCCAAGGCCAAGGGCGAGTTCCTGGCCAAGATGAGCCACGAGATTCGGACCCCGATGAACGGAGTCATCGGCATGACCAGTTTGCTCATGGACACGGACATGACTTCACAGCAGCGCGAATATGCGGAAACGATCCGGCGCAGCGCGGAATCGTTGTTGATACTGATCAATGACGTGCTGGACTTCTCCAAAGGCGAATCCAGAAGGCTCATTTTCGAAACGATTGATTTCAATTTGCAGGAGACAATCGAAGGCTCTCTCGAGTTGCTGGCCGAAACGGCCCAGGCCAAGAATATCGAATTGGCCGGCTTCGTTCTGGCCGATGTTCCCATCCACCTGCGCGGCGATCCCGGACGGCTTCGCCAAGTTTTTGTCAATCTGGTGAGCAACGCCGTGAAATTCACCGAGTTCGGCGAGGTGATTGTCTCGGTGGCCAACATGGCTGAAACGGCGACGTACGTTGATTTGCGCTTCGAAGTCCGCGACACCGGCATTGGCATCCCGCCCGAGATTCAACCGCGGCTTTTCCAAGTCTTCAGCCAGGCGGACAGTTCCACCACCCGGAAATACGGCGGGACGGGCTTGGGCCTGGCCATTTCCAAGCAGTTGATTGAAATGATGGGCGGCCAGATCGGTTTCACCAGTGTGGCAAACCAGGGATCGACTTTCTGGTTCACCGCCCGGTTGGAGAAGCAGCACACCGCGGCCAAAATCCCGGTCGAGCAAAGTGATCTGGGCAACTTGCATGTCCTCATCGTGGACGACAACGACACCAATCGCCGGATTTTGGAGGATCAAATGCAGGTCTGGGGCATCCATGCCGCCTGCGCCGCCGGCGCCCAGGAAGCCCTCGAAAAATTGCAGGATTCGTCCCAAAGCCGTTTTGACGTCGTTTTGCTCGACATGCACATGCCCGGCATGAACGGCATCACGCTGGCCAAGGTGATTAAAGCCGACCCCAAGCTGGCCCGCATCCGGCTCATCATGCTGACTTCACTGGGGCAGTTAATGGATGACGAGCAGTTGGAAAAGGCCGGCATTGCCGCCTGCCTGGTCAAACCGGTCAAGCAAGGCCGGCTCTACGAATGTTTGACAGGCCAGCGCAGCCCGCCGCACAAGTCCGGCTCCGCCCAGGGCGGCCCCGCCGTTTCCGCGCCCGCCCTGCCGCAGAACCTGCGCATTTTGCTGGCCGAAGACAATCTCGTCAACCAGAAGGTGGCCGTCGCCCAGTTGCGCAAGCTCGGTTTTACCGCCGAAGTCGCTTCCAATGGCCTCGAGGCCGTCGAAGCCGCCCGCCGCACCCGCTTTGAGGTTATTTTGATGGATTGCCAAATGCCGCAAATGGATGGTTACGAAGCCAGCCAGCGGATTCGCCTGCACGAACAAACCGAAGGCGGAAAACCCGCCTATATCATCGCCATGACGGCCAACGCCATGCCAGGCGACCGCGAAAAATGCCTGCAGGCCGCCATGAATGATTATCTTGCCAAGCCGGTCAAGGATTCCGAATTGCGCGGGGCGTTGAGCCGCTCCTGCGCGGCTGCGACAGCCCAACCGGAGGAACCGAAAGAGGAAGCGGAACTGGATCTGGCCGCGTCCGCGCCGGACATTTCCAGTCCGGAGGCGCTGGTGGATTTGGAGCGCCTCGAAGCGGCCGCCAATGAAGACCCAAAGATGTTGCAGGAATTGGTCGAGCTTTATTTCGCACAGGCCACGGACTTGATGAACGGCTTGCGCGGCGCCATTAATTCCGGCTCGGCCAAAGACGTGGATCATTTCGCCCACAAACTGGTCGGCGCCAGCCTGGCCTGCGGCATGTCGGCCATGGTCCTGCCCTTGCGCGAACTGGAAAAACGCGGCAAGGAAGGCCGTCTGGGCGACGCCGAAGCTTTGTTTGACCAGGCCAGCCGCCATCTCGAAATGACACGCAACAAAGTCGGCACTTACGTCCAAGAATACCAACATCATTGAACTCCTCCGACCCGTCATCCAATCCCGCCCCGTTGATCGACTTCGACCAGCTTCAATCCGCCTGCGGTGGTGATGCCGCCCTCATGCGCGAATTGATGGACATGTATTTCGGCCAGGCGGACCAAATCATGCTTGGCTTGCATCAGGCCATTCAAACCGGCGCGATCACCGAAGTGAATCACCTGGCCCATAAATTGGCCGGATCCAGTCTGGCTTGCGGCTTGTCCGCCATCGTTCCTTCCCTTCGCCGGATGGAACAAGGCGCCAAGGCAGGCCACTTGGATGGGGCGGAGGCTTCCATGGCCGAGGCGGTCACGTCCCTTGAATTATTACGCCATGCGGTGCAAGATTACCTTCGCCAATTGCAAAGCCCATGATCTGACTGGATGAAGAAGATTTTAATTGTGGAGGACGAGCTTGTTGTCCGTTCGATCTACCGCCGTAAATATGAAATGTCCGGCTATCAGGTGGAAGCCGCCGAGGACGGCGAGGCCGCGCTCAATTTGATGGCCACTTTTAAACCCGATGCCGTTCAGGTCGATATAATGTTGCCGGGAATGGATGGCGTGGAAGTTATTCGCCAGATTCGATCCTGGCCCGACTTCAAATCCATCCCCGTTCTCGTCATCTCCAGTTTTTATCGCCCCGATTTGGCCGCGGAAGCCTGGAGGGCCGGGGCGACCAAGTGCGTTTCCAAAATGGATTGCACGCCGAACCTTGCCTTGGAATTGATTGAACAGATGCTTAACGGTGACAGCGCCGGGCCTGTTCCGTTCGCCAAATTCGGCATGGTCACCATGTCCGACGCGCCCGGCGCGGGGATTCGTTTGCTGCCCGCCGAATCTCCATGGGAAGAGGCCACACACATAATAACGCGCAAGCCCAAACCTGCCGCCGGCCCTCCTCCCGCCCCGGCCTCTCCGCCGCCAGTGGTCATACCCGCACCCAAACCGCCTTCCACCCTGCCCACATTTGGCAAAGAGCATCCCGAGCCGGACGCAATCACCACGCCAACTTTTGCCAAGCCCGACCCTGACGGCACGGGTCACACCACCCGGCCCATCTTTGCCCGTCCGGCGGCCCAGAAACTGACCAAGCCCGCCCTTGTCTCCGATGCCCCGGCTGTGGCTGCGACCCCGTCGTTCCCCGCCTCATTGCCCCCGTTCAATGAGGTCGGAACGCTCAATCCGGCCGTGGCTGCGACGCCGTCGTCCTCCGCCTCTCCCTGGGCCGGGACAACGGATGCGCTGACGGCCGGTTCCTCTGAAGGGATTTCCGGCAATGCCGCCTTTCACCTCGAAATACGGCAGGAGTTTCTCAAGCGCGCCCCCCAAATCCAAGCCGACCTGCGCGACCGCGTCGGCGCGTTGATCAAAAGCAAAAGCACCACCGATCAAATCGCTCTTCTGCCCGGCTTGGAAACTTCCGTTGCCTCATTGGCCAGCCTCTCCGGCATTACCGGCTTCAGCCGTATCTCGCACCTTTCCGGCGCGCTGGACGCTTTGATCAAAGACCTCCACAAAAAGCCCGCGCAAATGACCAATTCGGTCCTGCGCACCATTGCCCATGCTTCCGACTGCCTCAACATGCTCTTTCACGATCTGGAACGAACGCCCCGTGACATTCCGCAATCCATGCTCATTTTGGTGGTGGACGACGAACCCATCGCCCGCCGCACCATTTCCGTCGCTCTGGCAAAATCCAACCTGCGCTGCATCGGCATGGAAGACTCCCGCGCCGCCTTGACCCTCCTGCGCGAGAACCCGTTCGACCTCATATTTCTGGACGCCGAAATGCCCGGCTTGAACGGCTTTGAACTCTGCGGCGAACTGCGCAAACTTCCCACCAACAAAGCGACCCCCGTTATTTTTGTCACCAGCCTGACCAAGTTTGAAGTTCGCGCCCAATCTTCCCTGGCTGGCGGCAATGATTTGATTGCGAAACCATTTCTGATGATGGAACTGGCCGTCAAAGCGCTGACCTATCTGCTCAAGCCCCAGCCCATCGTCGAACCCAAAACCCATTCAAAGTAACGCCCCGTCCATCCAAGCCGGTTGAGTTGGGCCAGGAGCGCAACAATCGCGCTCAACGCTCCTCAGCGGCGCAAGACTTGGCGGACTTGCCGCTGTGCAGATGGCGCACGATGTAAGGCGCAAACTCCGCATGAAAATGCGGCGGGATGCGCGCTTTGAACCGCGCCTGGTCCCCTTCATAATCGCGCTCGATGACTTGGGCCACTTGATGCAGGCGGGCAATGACGGCCGAGTCGCCATGCGGCACGCGTAATTCGACAAATTCCCGGATGGGACGCAGTTGCGTGCCCAATTCCTGGATCAAGGCCGGGATGCCCTGGCCGGTGCTGGCCGAAACAGCGACGGCTTTGGGATATTGATCGAGGTATTTTTGCAGCAGGCCGTTGCCGCCGAAACGGTCGATTTTGTTGAAGACCATCAGGGTCGGCTTGCCGCCCGCCCCGATTTCCTGGAGCACAGTATTGACAGCAACGATCTGTTCGGCGGCCTGCGGATGGCTCACATCGACCACATGCAGGAGCAACTCGGCCTGGACCACTTCCTCCAATGTCGCCTTGAAGGCCTCCACCAGGCCGTGCGGCAGTTTGCGGATGAAACCGACGGTGTCCGTCAAGAAGACGTTTTGGTTGGTCGGCAGGCGCAGGCGGCGCGTGGCCGGGTCCAGGGTGGCGAACAGTTTGTCTTCGGCCAGCACGGCCGCGCCGGTCAAGGCGTTGAGCAGGGTGGATTTGCCGGCGTTGGTGTAGCCCACGATCGAGGCCAGGGGCCAGAGGTTGCGCTGCCGTCCGCTGCGCTGGGTGGCGCGCTGCCGCCGCACGGCTTGAAGGTCTTCGGTAATTTTTTCGATCCGCTCCTGCACGCGGCGCCGGTCGGATTCCAGTTGCGATTCGCCTTCGCCGCCGCGCATGCCGATGCCGCCGGATTGGCGGGAAAGATGGCCCCAAAAGCGGGTCAGGCGCGGCAGCAAGTGCTGCAATTGGGCCAGTTCCACCTGCAGTTTGCCTTCGCGCGATTGGGCGCGTTGCGCGAAGATGTCAAGAATCAGCGCCGTGCGGTCCAACACCTTGCAGCCAAAAACCTTTTCCAGATTGCGGCTTTGCGCGGGGGAAAGTTCATCGTCGAAGACGACCGTATCGACATCGTTGGCCGCGCAAAACCGGGCAAATTCCGCCGCTTTGCCGGTGCCAATGAAAGTTCCGGCGACGGGCGACTCCAGCTTCTGGGTGCCGTTGCCGATGACAGCGCCGCCGGCGGTGACGGCCAATTCAGCCAGCTCATCCAAGGATTCGCTCGTGGCCCAACTCGACGCTGATTTGAGTTCCAAACCGATGAGGAAGACGCGTTCGGTCCTTTTATTGAGCGAGATAAGTGCTTTCAATGTTTCAGTGCTTCAACCAACACATTTATCATAGCATTTATTGGCGCAAAAGCCAGCGGCAAGCGTGCCGGCGACCGCGGCGGAGGCGCAAGTCCGTCTTTGAAACCTTGACGGAGCGAGACTCCGTCAAGCCCTCTACGGCGAGTCCAGCAGAAATGTCCCGCTCTGGTTGGTTCCAAGGAAGTAGCCTTGGGCGCTGGTCCGGCCTTGCAGGATCACGCCGTTGACTTTGATCCTCTGCTTCGACTCGTCCGGATTGGCGAAACTTCCGCTGATCACGCCCGTTGTTTTGTTGGTCTTCAACGTCAGCTTGTTCGTGTCATCAGAAAAGTTCGTGACAATAATTGTAAACGGCGGATTGGTTTCCTGCAATGTCACGGTCAGACCAGAACGCAACGCCTGGCTCGGCAGATAAAGACATCCGGTGAGCGTCGCTCGCTGATTGGTGAATCCCGGGCGATACACTGCCGTCTTGGACGAGTTGGTTTCATTAATCCAACTGAGCGCGGAGACGTTCGTGATGCTTTGGTTTGTGATTAAAATGAAAGCATTCCAGCCCCACAACGAGCCTTTGCCGCCGTAAAGGCTCACATACAACGGCCATTTGCCGTCCTGCGACACTACGCTCGACTGGCTGATCGCCGTCCCGTCCGCCAGGCTTCCGGCCATCGTAATGTTGCCCGAAGAGGACACTGTTACCGTCGCGTAGCTGGTTCCAAAAGGGCCAACGGCAGTGTCGTTCGTGCCTGGGATGATCAGGGTGTACTGTCCTTCATACTCGGTCGCTTTATCTGAACTGCTGAACACATCGCGGAAACCATTCAATTGGGCGGTGAAAAGGCTGTTACTGACGGTCCCACCGACCGTTGGAGGAGAGGAAACCAGTTCCAGGGTCGTAGTCAACGAGGGAATTCCGTGGATTGGCTTTGAAACGATCACCGCCTCTCCGCCAAGGTCGAACTTCCCCGAAAGCGGTACAATCTGGCCACCCAAATCAAGATTGCCGGAAATCGCTCCTCTGCTCGTAACGGTGAATAAAAACGAGCCGGAGTTATTTTGCTCCCTTGCTGGGCCTTCCGGCGCAAACAAACCCCTGTAAGTTCCTTCATACGTCAGGAAAACATTGGTCACGAAATTGGCCTGCAAGAGCATGTTGCTCTGCATGATGAAGTGCAGGGTTGGCGTGTTGGTCAAGACCGTTCCCGTCCAGTCTTCAAAGAGCCAGCCGCTTCCGGGGGAGGCCGTCATCGTGTAGCCGCGGCCAATCTGGAGCGCTTTCCCGTTGTAATAGGGTGAGACCGTTCCCTTGCCGTTGATCAGTACTTCGATATTTGTGGTCAATGCATACTCCGCCACGGCCGTCATGGTCTTATTCATCGTGAACGTGATGGACTTCTGGCCGGGAGTCTGAGCGGCGCCGCCTGCCATCCACTGCGAGAAGATGTACCCGGTTGGGTTTGTCGCCGGGGCCTGAAGGTTCACGCTCGATCCGGCCGGGATGCCGGTCTTGGTGTACTTCGTCGTGCCGCCGTCAGCCGTGCTGGAAGCAATGCCCAACCCGGTCGGCGGCGTTGACTCCACAGTCAGGCTGAAGGTTGGCTGAGCTTTTTGGGGAGCAGACATGTAGTACGCGCCAATTGCCGATTCGGTGACCAATGTGAACTGCACGGTTCTGTTGGAGACATAGCCGTAGTTTGCATTTCCGCTCGCGTTGACGAACCAGAACGCGAAGTAGCAGGTCTTCCCGTCTGGGCCAGTCGCCGTGGCTGGCGCCGTCAGAGTCACCACTGTTCCGTCCACAACTTGCGGGTCGTACTCCGTTGTGCCCGGAACCGTTCCCGTGATGGGGACACCGTAAAACTCGGTGGTGTAATTGAAATAGGACTGCACGTCCAGATCGTCGGTGTCCTGCGCCTGTGCAGCGCTCGAAGCCGGCAGCCACGGCAGGACAAGAAACAAGGACCATATCCATGAACCGGGGTTTGGAAGCAGACTCTTCATAGCAGCTTCAATTAGATCACAATTTCAAAATCCCGTCAATCCACACTTTTTGTGCAACGGCGGGCTGATTAGGGTGATATCGTATGCCTTTAATTCTGTGTTCATATCCTGTCTTGACTTGGTCCCGCTTGTTTCCAACCGCCTGCCAAAATACACTTCTGCCTTTCCCCTCCTTATACTTCGCGGTTAAGAATTCCGATTTGTTTTCAAGAATTGCGCGACCGCGGCGGGCGTCCGGCCCTCCGGCGCAATCCAGTCCAGTTTCATTTGCCGACGGAACCAGGTCAGTTGGCGTTTGGCATATTGGCGGGTGCGAATTTTTACCAATTCGATGGTTTCAGGCAGCGGCCGTTCGCCCCGGAGATGTGCAACGACCTGGCGATATCCCAGGGCTTGCAGGGCGGTGGGATTTTTGGCCAGGCCGTGTTGCAACAGCGCTTCGGTTTCCGCGACCAAACCGTTGGCGAACATCTCATCGACGCGCCGGCGAATGCGGTCGGACAACTCGCCGGCCGGCCGGGTCAGGCCGATGAAATGGCCGGGGACGGCGGGACGCCCGGCCTGCCAGTCGGCGCGTTGCTCGGAAAAGGGCCTGCCGGTGATGCGGATGACCTCCAGCGCGCGAATGACGCGGCGCGGATTTTGACGGTCCACTTTTTGGAATGTCGCCGGATCGCGCCGCTCCAATTCTGTCAATAATGTTTCCAGCGGCGTCAATTCGAGTTCGGCGCGGATTTTTGGATCGGACGGCGGCGCGCCGCCCAGCCCTTCGAGAAAGGCCTTGAAATACAAGCCCGTCCCGCCGCAAAAAATCGGGACGCGCCCGCGTGATCGGATGGCGGCGGCGGCGGCGCCGGCCAGGGAAACGAAGCGGGCCGCGTCGAAGGATTCGTCCAGCCCGGCCACATCAATGAGGTGATGGGGGACGCGCTTTTGGTCGTCAGGCGAAGGTTTGGCCGTGCCAATGTCCAGGCCGCGATAGACTTGCATGGAATCGACCGAAATGATTTCACCGCCGATGCGTTCGGCCAGTTCCAGGGCCACGGCGGATTTTCCCGCCGCAGTGGGGCCGGCCAGGAATACAGGAAGCGGATCGGGATTATTTTCCATCTCTACGCTTTGTGGGCCACGGTCGCTTTGACGACCTCGCGCATCTCGATCTTTTTTCGCGGAAGTTTCCAAAGCAGGATGGCGCCCGCCGCGATGATGCCGACGCTCGCCAATTGACCGGGAGTGAGCCAGCCCCAATAGTGGACCGGCGTGTAATCGCCGCGAAAAACTTCCACAAAAGACCGGAACACGGCATAACAGA
The DNA here is from genome assembly GCA_963813995.1 of uncultured Verrucomicrobiae bacterium. GTDB lineage: Bacteria > Verrucomicrobiota > Verrucomicrobiia > Limisphaerales > Palsa-1400 > DASRLE01. The sequence goes on from CAWFAZ010000056.1 coordinate 79,237, forward strand.
TCAAATAAAGGGCAAAAACCTGGCCGTCGAATTTTTTGCGGCGATAGAGCCACGCCAAAAGGACGTACAACCCCAGGTTCAAAAGCGAATCATAAATTTCGGTCGGATGGACGCAATTGGGATAAGTCTCGTGGCCATAAGGAAATTGAATGCCCCACGGCAGCGTGGTCGGACGGCCATAACAGCAACCATTCATCAAACAGCCCCAGCGTCCAAAGAAACTGCCGAGGGCAATGCTTGGCGCGAGAACATCCGCCAGCCGCCACAGAGGAAGATGTCTGCGCCAGGCGAACCAGACACACGCCAAAGAAGCGCCGATCAGGCCGCCGTAAAAAACCAGGCCGCCATGTTGCACCATGAATATTTCCGTAATGGGCTTGTCGGCAAAGTACTCCTTCCAATACGAAACGACATAGAGCGTGCGCGCGCCCAGAATCGTGCCGAGCAGAAGCCAGGGACCAAGATCGAAGACGGTTTCCGGGTGAATGTTTTCGCGCAGAGCACGGCGGCTGGCCGTCCACAAGCCCGCCATGAAGCCTGAAACCATAAGGATCCCGTACCACGTCACTTTAAAAGCCCCAAACTGAAACGCAATTGGATGCACTTTAAATAGAGTATCGGCAAACCGGCCAAAAATCAAACCCCTGTCTGCCGGGAGAATGTCTAATGCCGAAACCCTAATGACCAATCAATGCCCAAATGACCCAATGACGAAATTTCGTCATTCGAGCTTCGTCATTCGTCATTCTTTTTGGCCTGGCTGCGGCGAGCCGATATCTCTCATTGACCATAGGGTTGCCAAAAATCGGGAAGCGCCTTTGTGCCATTGTGAGGCAGGTAAAATAATCTTTGACGGGCGGCGGCGTTTTTGAATAAATAACCCCATGTTGTCGAAATTCTTGATTGTTGGTTGTGTATGTGGATGTGCTCTCATTGCCGTTTGCGCCCTGGCGGATGGTAAAAAGACGGCGTATGATACGAGCCAGTTGCCACCGGCTGCGGCCAAAGCAGGCGCGACCTATGCGACTGACATCCAGCCCATTTTTGAAAAATCATGTTATCCATGCCACGGGCCAAAAACGCCCAAGCCGAAAGGCAGACTGCGGGTGGACTCGCTGGAGGCGGTTTTAAAAGGCGGCAAGGACGGCGTGGTTGTCGTGGCCGGAGACCTCGCAAAAAGTCCGTTGTTGGGCGATGTCGCGCATCTTGGCGATCCGGATGAATACATGCCGCCGCCCAGGAACAAAGGCAACATTCAACCGTTGACCAAGGAGCAAGTCGGCTTGATTCGCGCCTGGATCGAACAAGGCGCCAAGTAAGGGTCGAACAGCGCAAAATTATCTTTCCGGCAATGCCGCGATGGTTTTGGGCCATGGCATTGAGCTTTCCGGGTTGGCGGTGGATTCGTGTCTGCATTATGCGCTTTGCACTTGGAACTTTAAGGTCTAAATTGCTGGCATGAAACCGGAAGCCGCGTTGGACTTTCAAATTACGAAGTACCGCCAAATGACGGGCGAGCAACGGCTCAAATTGGGGTTGGATCTGCATGAGTTCGCGTGCAACGTTTCCCGGGAGGGCATACGGCATCAATTTCCCAAGGCCGACGAGGGCGAGGTCGAGCGGCGCTTGCGCGAACGAATCCTGTTGGCAAGGGGATCGTGAACGAGCAAGAGCTGCTGGTTGATGCGCTGCGACGTCTCAATCGAGTCGGTCTTCCGTATATGCTGACCGGATCGATGGCGAGCAATTACTGGGGGATTCCCAGAACCACACATGATTTGGATTTTGTCATCCAACTTCCTGCCGCCAGCATTCCAAAAATGATGCTGGAGTTTGGCGGCGATCTTTCCTTGGATGAGGAGTCCATGCGTGCCGCCTTCCGGCCGCCGTATCAATTCAATGCCATTGACACTCGTTCGGCCTTGAAGATTGATTTCTGGATGGCCCGCCCGGTTGCTTTCGATCAGGAAATGTTTCGGCGGCGGATGGAGGTGGTGGTCTTTGGGGAACCGGCTTGGATTGCAACCAGGGAAGACGTCATTTTGCACAAATTATACTGGAATCGAATCACGCCTTCGGAACGGCAATTGGGAGACGCCGCCGGCATCGTTGCGATCCAGAGGGAACATCTTGATCTCGATTATCTCAGGCGATGGGCTGCGGAACTTGAAGTTGGGCGGGTTCTTGAAAAAGTTTTGGACGGAACGATCAAGCCCAAAACCACCTGATTCTGCTAATTCAACAAACGAAAGTGCCCGATCCACGGGAGCGGTTTGTACTCGCCGGATGCGGCGTGAATGATGCCGATGATCATAAAGGCAAACATACCCGCTGGCAGAATAAACCATGCCGGAATCATCATGAAGTTGACAAATGGAATGACGGCCAGCACATGCAGGCCAAACCAAATGATCAGCATGGAGAGAAACAGGACGATGCCCTGATTGGTGTGATACCGCGCAAACCGGGAGCGCGGCGCGGCCAGCAATGGCACCAGAAACAAAATTCCAATGTACGCCAGCACCGCAAAAACCTTGTTCTGCTCAATGTCGAATGTCTCCGGGTCCATCGCCGACGCCGGGACTTTGGGCGGAAGACTCGAGGGTGGAATGGGCGGCGGGGCGGCGCCCGGCGCGCCAGAGGCGGCGAAGCCGGCCAGCGAGCGGGCCGGGACCCAATCCGGCATGCCCGGTTGCCAAACGAGGGCCTCCGGGCCAAGCGAGCCGTTTTGCAACAGCGCTTGCAGCGCGGGTGTGTCAATGGGACCGCAGGCCTGGCCGTTTTTGACATAGTGCCACATACCGATAACGTGGCATGAATCGACCATGAGAGAATCAGAATGTCAAGCCCCCTTGTCCTTCGCCAAATCCGTGTTACATTTCGCATCCCTGTGGATATTGCCAAGGAAATCCAAAAGCGGCGCACGTTCGCCATTATCTCGCATCCGGACGCCGGCAAAACGACGTTGACGGAGAAGCTCCTGCTGTACGGCGGCGCGGTGCAGTTGGCCGGCTCGGTCACGGCCCGCAAAAATCAACGCGCCACCACTTCCGATTGGATGGAATTGGAGCGCAAGCGCGGCATTTCCATCAGCTCGACCGTGCTGCAGTTCGATTACGACGGCTATCGCATTAATTTGCTGGACACTCCGGGCCACAAGGATTTTTCCGAGGACACTTACCGCGTGCTGACGGCCGTCGATGCCGTGGTCATGGTGATTGACGCCGGCAAGGGGATCGAAGCGCAAACGCTCAAACTGTTCGAAGTGTGCCGGCAGCGCAGCGTGCCGATTTTTACCTTCATGAACAAATGCGACCGCCCCACGCGCGAGCCGCTGGCGCTCCTGGACGAACTGGAGCGCGTGCTCGGCATCGGGGCCTTTCCGGTCAACTGGCCGATCGGCAATGGCTTCGAATTTCAGGGCGTCTATGATCGCCAGACGCGGCAGGTCTGGCTTTTTGAACGCACGGCGGGCGGGCAGTTCCGCGCCCCGGTTTCCATCGGCAGCCTGGGCGACCCGGTCTTTCGCGGTCGGTTGTCCGGCGGGACTTTTGCCAAAGTTTCGGAGGAACTGGCCATGCTCGACTCGGCCGGGGAAATCTTTGACGACGCGGCGGTCCTGGCGGGCAAAACCACGCCGGTTTTCTTTGGGAGCGGCGTCAATAATTTTGGCGTCCAATTGTTGCTGGACGGTTTTCTGAAACATTCGCCGCCGCCCAAGCCGCGCCTCATGGCCGGGGCGCAAATCTCCCCGGAACATGCCGAATTTTCCGGTTTCATTTTCAAAATCCAGGCGAACATGGACCCGAAACATCGCGACCGCATCGCGTTTGTCCGCGTCTGCTCGGGCAAATTCGAGCGGGACATGACGGTGATTCATCCGCGCACCGAGAAAAAAGTCCGGCTGTCCAGTTCGCACAAACTCTTTGGCAACGAACGCGAAGTGGTCAACGAGGCTTACCCCGGCGATATTATCGGCCTGGTCGGCCATTACGATTTTGGCATAGGCGACACCCTGACGACGGACCGCAATATTACTTACAAGGAAATCCCTCGTTTCACCCCGGAAGCCTTCGCCTGGCTGCACAATCCGAACACGGCGAAGTTCAAGCAATTCCGCACCGGCCTGGACCAACTCTTGCAGGAAGGGGTCATCCAGGTGCTGCAATTGCGGGATTCGACCGCCAAAGTGCCGTTGCTGGCGGCGGTGGGGCCGCTGCAATTTGAAGTGGTGCAGTACCGGCTCGAAAGCGAATACGGCGCGCCGTCGCGTTTGGAAGCCGCGCCCTGGACGGTGGTGCGCTGGCTGCCCGCGCAGTTCACCGAGCCGGACCTCGATGCGCTCTCCCTGCCCACCGGCGCGCGTCTGGCCTATGACATGGGACAAAATCCCGTCGTCCTGTTTGCCAATGAGTGGTCGGCGAATTATTTCAGTCAAACCAATCCCAAGGCGGCGTTGTCCAGCCTGCCCATCGGCCGGCTGACGAATTAAATCGGTTTGATTCAGTTTGACTGATTTTGACCGAAACGACGCCCCTTCCCCCAAAAAAATAAATCCGAAATATTTTCGGAAAAGGGCTGTTTTTCGGAAATATTTCCGAAATATTTCGGATGATCCGAAATTTTGCGCCCTCCATTAATGGGAGTTTCTGGAAGGCAGAAAAATAGATTCGGCAGAAAAATGGCCACAGATCCACACAGATTTTCACAGATCGAATTCGCAATGCTTGCTTTACTTCAGCATTTAACATTTTCTTCGCATTCCGCGCCACGCAGACGGAGGAAAAGTTGCGTCGTGAAAATGTGCGGAACAAAGATCACGCCGGCCGCATTCACAACGAAGCAGGCCGCAAAGTTCGCAAAACGATTCACGAGTTGGGCGGCACGATGCCGGAGAATTTGCCGGTGGCCGAAAGCATCCAGAAAGTTGAGAGCCGGGGGCGCGGGTCAAGAAATGTGGCCGACGCAAAATCGGACTTGCGCCTGACATCTCTCCGCCCTGAAAACGTCGAATTGACAGGCTGGCGGATTGGCATAGGATGTCCTCCAATGAAAACGGCAAAGAGACGGGCGGCGCCATGACCAAACACGTTTTAAACAGGACCAAATGTTATTTGGCCGGGAACATCGAAAACAGCAACGCGGCGCATTACTGGCGGGACCTGGTCAAGACCGAGTTGAAGGATACCGGCATCCTCTTTTTTGATCCTCTCAAAAAACCCTTTCTGGATTCGGTCAACGAAGACAAGAACCACATCGCCAGGCTGGTCACATTGCGCGCGGAAGGCGGCTACAAGGAATTGTCCAGGATCATGCGAAAAATCCGTGTGGAAGACCTGAGCCTGGTGGACCGCGCCGATTTTCTGATTGCGTCCATTTCCGCCAAGACAGCCTCGTGGGGCACGGCGGAGGAAGTCTTCTGGGCCAATCGCATGAAGAAACCGATTTTTTTGGTGGTGGCGGAAGGCCGCCGCGCCTGCCCGTTCTGGATTTTTGGGACGCTGCCCGACGACCAAATATACGACAACCTGGAGGACGCGGTGGCGGACATTAAAAAACTGGATTCCGGGGAAAAAACAATAGACCTGTCGCGCTGGAAAATTTTCCGGGAAGAATACCGGTGAAATGTCTAATGACGAAATCCTAATGACCAATCAATGCCCAAATGACCCAATGACCAAAACCTGACCGGCGATTACTTGGTCATTCGTGCTTCGTCATTAATTAGTCATTCGTGCTTCGTTATTAGTCATTTTCCCAGACCCAGGATGCGGTTGAGCTGGCGGAAATCGGTGATGACATGCCTGGCCATGCGTCCGACCTCTTCCTTCTTTGGGTTGAAGGCGACGGCCAGGCCGACGCGTTCAAAGCAGGCCATGTCATTCTCGTGATCGCCCACATGGCAAATCTCCTCGGGCGCAACTCGATATTTTTTGCAAAGTTCGGCAATAAACAGGTGCTTGTGCCAGACGGGAACGGTGTACTCCATGGTGCCGGAAAAAATTCCGGCGTCCGCGCGCAGTGTGTTGCAAAAACAAAAGTCCAACTCCGTTTCGGCGGCGGCCCTTTTGCCGACGATATCCAGGCAGCCCGAAAGGAGGCCCCGCACCAGGCGGCCCCGGGACGCCTTTAAAAATTCCCTGGCCCCGTTGGAATAGGGAATGGGATAAAGTGTGGGCGCGGCCAGGCTGACCGGCCGGCCGCGCAGGTCGGCGGCGTCCTCCTGCGCCCAGAGGCCGGCCTGGTTTTTCTTCCCGGCATATTTTTTGGCGCGCGCATCCCAGGTTTCCTTCAAGCCGTAGGCAAAGGCCACCGCATCCCAGCTTGAATGAAAGGCGCTGCCGATATGGGTGTAGGCGAACAGGCAGCCGTCGCCGTCAATGGAGACCAGTTTGATTTTGCGGCTCATCGTTTTCTTTGCGCCAGCCGGCGCTGGAATTCCGCCAGGATCAGCCGGTTGATTTGTTCCGGCGTCTGGCCCGAAGTGTCAATAAAAACCGCGCCCAGCCCGACCATGAGCGGCGCTGCCGCGCGCTGGCTGTCACGCTCATCGCGGGCGGCGAGGTTGTCCTGCACCCCCTCCGCCTGGCGGCGGCGCTTCCTCTCGGAAAGCGAGGCGTCGAGATAGAACTTGAAGTCCGTTTCCGGGAAGACGTTGCTGCCGATGTCGCGTCCTTCCATGACCAGATTGCCAAAGCGAATGCACTCGCGCTGTTTCTTTTTCATCCACTCGCGGACCTTGGGGACGGCGGCGACGTGGGAAGCGGCGATGGTGATTTCCGGCGTGCGGATCTCCTTTTCCGGGAAATAGCCGCTGACCAGGAAGCGGACCCGGCGCGCCGGCCCCTCCTCGCAGAGCAGGGTTGTTTTCCAGCGGCGGCAGGCGCGCGCCACAGCGGCGGGGTCGGTGACATCCACGCGGCTTTTAACGCAATACCAGGCCAGGGCGCGATACATGGCGCCGGTATCGACATAGGCGTAATGGAGCGTTTTGGCCGCCAGCCGCGCGGCGGTGCTTTTGCCGCTGGCGCTGGTGCCGTCAATGGCGATGACGATGGGCTGGTTCTTCATGTGGCATCTCCCGCTGGCGGCTGTGCAGGGCTGGCGACATGGGTCACTTTGCCCAGAATAGTCAGCATCAACACCCCGCCGATCAGGCCAAAGGGCACCATGAAATAAAAGTAATAGTTCATGCTTTTGTCGAGCAGTTTGCCGAGGAAATGGCCGGCGAGGCTGGCCCCGAAATATTGAAAGGAATCAATCACTCCGAAGACAAAGCCCGCGAAGCGCCGTCCGCCAATATCCATCGGCGCGGCGGCGCCGAGAATGGAATGGGTGGAATTGACCGTAAAGGAAATGAGCAGGAAGAACAGAATGGCGGTGTTGGCGGTGTGAAATTGCGGCGCCAGCAAAATGATGGCCGTTTGCAGAAAATACAAAATCGCGGCCACCGGCGCACGGCGGCCTTTGAACACGATGTCGGAAACATACCCGGCCACCAATGAACCCGTTGAGCCAACGATCGGGAGCAAGTACCCCAAGGCTTTGAAACGAGAGGAATGGATATCCAATTGGAACAAGTCTTTAAGATAGATCGGCCACCAATAGTCCACGGATGACCGCACCGCTCCCGTGCAGGCATAGGCGCAAGCGGTGACCCATACGACTGGATTGGTGACGGTGGCGCGGAAAACCTGGCGGAAAGTCGCCCGAACTCCATCTGTGTCATGCCCCGTATCGTCGGCAATGACACCCACCCAGCCGGCTTCTTCCGGGGTTTCCTTCACCGTCAGGGCCATGCCGATGGCGACGACCGCGCAAATGATGGACGGCGCCCAAAACAACCAGCGCCAATGCAACGGGGGAATACTCATCAAGCCCAGAATCGTAAATCCAGCCAGCAGAGCCGGTCCCAGGCTGTTAATCCCGAGGCGGCCAAGATTAATCATAAAACCGAAAATGCCGGAGAAACGTCCGCGCTCCCGATGAGCGAACCATGCGGCATTCATCTTTACCATGCCGGGCGCGCCAAAGGCCTGGAGGTAACCATCGACCCCGCGAATGGCAATGAATAATCCCAACAAACTCATAAACGAGGCAACACCGAAGAGGAAATTCATCGTCACTGTTCCAGCCGCTCCAATCAGCATCGCCCGTTTGCCGCCAATCCGGTCTGTGATCAGCCCGTTGATGATCATGCCAAAGCCATAGGCCAGCGTCGTCGCTGAGATAATGTCCCCGATCTGTCCCAGCGAAAACCCGTATTGATTCCTGATGGCGTCGCTGGCCAGCGGCAGGTTGTAGCGGCACATGTAGAACGAGGTGTACAACAGCCCGATGAAACCCCAGTTCAATCCGCGCCGCGCGCGAAACCCCTTTGGATGTTGTATGGAAAGGGTGGACACGGCGGCGGGTTACAAGCTGTTCAGGACATCGGCGATGCGCCGTTGCCGCCCGGCATCAACAGGTGGTTTTAGAGTTCGTTCCACGCCCGGAGAATAACGGCTGCCCCCGCAAAAGCAAATCCATCTGCGAATTCCCGCGCGCCCGATGCCCTGGCGGTCAAGCCGTCAGAAGCCCGACTCGTACAAAACGGGAAGCGCGGCGTGGCTCGTTGGGCCGAACAAGGACATCTGCGGTTGAGTCTCAGCGGTTGGGTTTGTGTTGCGCAACCAATTGGCGACGTGCAAGGGAGGTGTCGCCGGCTTGAATCGGCTGGCGAACGCGCCCGCGGGGGCGGGACCTCTCAACGTCGCGCCGGGCGATGAGTCGGCGGCCTGCGCCATCTCCTGTTGGACCATGGAAACCGCGCTCAAACCGAGCGCGCCGCACACCGTCAATCCAAACGCATACGCCAGACAGGGACGCAAAGAGAAGTTCGCGGAGAGCCTGTCCCACAAGTTCAGTTGCCCTTCGCCGCGCTCGATGCGCGTCCTGATCGTGCCGGATAATTGATGCAGGTATTCTGGCGGCGGCTGCTCATGACGCTTCAAGGCCATTAATTTGCGCAATGTCTCAAATTCTTCCGGATCAGAGTTCATATTGCGTTTATTTTAAATAATCCGACAAATACCCCTGCAATTGCTGCCGCGCGTAAAAGAGGCGCGACCGCACGGTGCCGATGTTGCAATCCATGATTTCGCCGATCTCCTCGTGGGAGAGGCCCTGAATGTCATGCAACGTCACTACCATTCTATGGTGTTCTGACAGTTTCAGCATGGCGGCGTTCAATTTATCCTGCAATTCCGCCATGTTCAAATCGCGCCGCGGCGTCTTCTCCGAGACCAAAGCCACCAGGTCGGGGTCGTTTTCCGCATTGATGTCCACGTCGTTCAGGCTCATGTGCAGGCGGTTTTTGCGCTGCTTCAGGAAATTGATCGTCTTGTTCACCGCGATGCGATAAACCCAGGTGTAAAAGCTCGAGTCGCCCTTGAAGGTCTTCAGGGCGCGATAGGCCTTGATAAAAGTTTCCTGCACCAAATCATTGGCGTCCTCGTGGTTGGAGGTCATGTGGTACACGGTGGCGTAAATGCGTCCCTGGTAGCGGCGCACCAGTTCATCATAAGCGCCGACATCCTCGCGCTGGGCGCTTCGCACCAGGGTCAGATCGCTGATTTTCCCGCTTTCCACGCCCTCTGCCTCTTCAGGAACGACGGCCGACAAGCGAACCATGGGTTTTTCCAGTTGCGCCTTCGTAAAATGCTCCTTTCCATCGCAAGTTCTCTTAATAAGCAACCCCCAATGCCTCCGTTTGTTCCGCCAAAAATTCAGTCAATCCCATCAATCCGGCCCGGCCTTCTGACGACGGCAGGGTCGTCAGCGCCTGCCGGGCGGCCTCCAAATAGTGCTGGATGACGACGCGGGACTCGGCGAAAGCGTCGTATTTTTCGATCAATTCGACCACTTCAGGCAGGAAAGCCGGCTCCCAATTCTCCAGCCATTGTCGCAACTGGTTTTGGTCCTGTAGCGTGGAGCGTTCGCGCACAATGAGCATCGGCAGCGTCATTTTGCCTTTGGCCAGATCGGCTCCCAGGCTCTTGCCCGCGACGGATTCAGAGCCTAAAACATCCAGACAATCGTCATACAACTGATAAGCGGTGCCCAAGGCCATGCCATATTGGCGCAAGGACTCCCGGCGCGCCGCGGTTGCCTGGCTTAAACAAGCGCCCAAATCGCAGGAAAGCGCGAAGAGTTCCCCCGTTTTCATGGCCACCATTTTAAAGTAATGGCTGCGGGCGACGTTGAAATCCCCCCGGGAGCAGGTTTGGAGGATTTCGCCCGCGCAGACGGTATTGGTGGCGGCGGCCACCGCCCGGCAAATCTCAGGTGTGGGAAAACCGGCGGCCAGTTTCAAGGCGTGGGCAAAAAGGCAGTCGCCCAAAAGAACCGAAACTTCATTGCCCCAATTGGCCATCAGCGTCAGCCGACCGCGCCGCAATTGCGCTTCATCGATAACGTCATCATGCACCAGGGTCGCCAAATGGACCATTTCGATGATGACGGCCACGGTCAAATGGGAATCGTTGACTTCGCCCAGCGCCTCGCCGCTCAGGGCGACAAGCATCGGCCGCAATTGTTTGCCTTGCGCGGTCAGGGCATATTGCGCAAAGACAGCTATTTGCGGATCAAACTCCTCCGTTTGCGCGGCCAGGCGCATGGCGACTTTCTGCCGGAAAGGCTCCACCGCGTCCGCGATCTGCTTCCACCCCAGCGAAAACCGAGGCGGCGATGCGCTGACCGGAGCGGCGACCGTACTGGAATCAACACCCAACATGTCATAAATCTAAGTTTCCCGGCTATGCAAGTCAAACTTGGAAAGCGCCGGCCGACAGGGCGCATCTTGACACTGCTACCGGTGTCCGGCGGATGGGTGGTATGGAGTCCCGGCTTCAGCCGGTCAGACGTTGACAATTTCAAGCGGGTGAAAAATTTTTATGCTCCCTTCCTTTCGTGCGCCGCGCCGCCTGAAGGCGGGACTCCCAACTCCCTGCGGAACGAGCACGGCACAGCCCCGGAAGCTTTCGAGGCACTCGGACGGTGGCAGTGTCAAGATGCGCGCCGGCCGACAGGGGCGACCCCGGTTTGACTGGGAAAGGCAGAATTAAGAAGGCAGAATTAAGAAATCGGAAAAGACATCCGTCGTCGCCGAAGCGACTCTGGCACGACTTCTTAATTCATACTTTCCCCGGATTGGTGCAGGTTTCCACCACGATGGGGACATCAGTTTTGTGATGGCGGTTTTTTTCCGGCATTGCCTTTCGTTCGTTGTCACCCGAAAATAACCGCAGTGACGAAAATCAGGCAAGCCGCATCAAAGATGAAATATCAGAGAAAGCGTTAAATGGATATGCAAACGACGACCAACATTATGTCTGATCTGCGAAGAATGCTGTCCGTGTATTGGTTTGTCGGCACATTCACCGCCCTTGCCTGCGTTCTGTCTGCCCGTGCCGGTTTTGGCGACCGCATCATGATCTCCGGGTCTGAGTTTCACGCCGGGGCCGACCGGATTTGGATCAACGGCGCCAACACCCCGTGGCACCACTGGAATGACTTCGGTGGCGACTTTGACGCGGCCTGGTGGGACAAACACTTCCAGAAACTGCACGAAAACGGCATCAACGCCGCCCGGGTCTGGATTTCCTGCAGCGGCGAGGTGGGAATCAACATCTCCCCAACCGGCCATGTGTCAGGTTGCACCCCTGCCTTCTGGAGCGATGTGGACAGTCTTTTCCGAATCGCCCGGGACCGGCGGGTTTATGTCATGGCGACGTTGATTTCATTCGATCATTTTTCAAACGTACACGCCAACCACCGGCGTTGGCGGAACATGATCACGGACACCAACAACGTGGATTCGCTCGTGGCGAATTACGTGGTGCCGTTCGTCAACCGCTACAAGAGCGACCCCTGGCTGTGGAGCATCGATCTCTGCAACGAACCAGACTGGATTCATGAGAATGCGGAGTGTGGCAGGCTGCCCTGGGAACCGCTTCAAACCTACTTTGGCAGGGCGTCGTCGGCCGTTCACGCCAACAGCGAGATACTCGTGACAGTGGGGATTGCCATGGGCCGCAAGTACCTCTCCGGCACCCGCGCTTACAACGTGCTCGACGATCGCGTGCTGCAGGCCATGGCCGGCGGCGATCCGCGTGCGCGCGTTGACTTCTATTCTCCGCATTATTACGACTGGCAGAGCAGGAACAACCGTAGCAATCCCTTGTACATGTCCCCCGCTGCTTATGACCTGCCCGGGGCCCGACCCGCCCTCCTCGGCGAAATTCCGGCGAAAGGGACCGCCAACCATACCACGGCACAGGACTATGAAAACGCTTATCAGAACGGCTGGCAAGGCGCCATGGGTTGGACTTCGGATGGGGTGGATGCCAACGGCAGTCTGGTCAAATTGGGGCCTGCCACCCGCGCCTTTCGTGACAGCCATAATGTCCTCGTCTTCCCCGAAGCGGAGGTTCCGGCCGCGTCTCCGGTCTTGATCCCGGCTCCTCTCCCCAATGCCACGCCGAAGCCGTAATGTCTGTTCTTTTCATAAATGACGCCTCAGAGCGTGTTTTGAAATTCGGTTTGGAGTCCCGCCTTTAGGCGGCACGGCGCCGAAACCGCCTGAAGGCGGGACTCCAAACCCTGAAGCTCATCTCCAAACTGGCTTTTCAAAACACGCTCTCAGGGAAAGCCCAGGCCGTGGAAGCGGGCGGGGTAATTCGTCCACTGGGGATCGATGAAATAGAACGAACCGTTGGTCAGCGTGTTGGTCTGGGGCGGAATCCAAACGGGGCTGGCCGGATTCGATTCCTTCGCCGTAAACCTCGAAGCGGCGGACAACGCGTGCATCAATTGGAGGAAAAGGAATTCTCTTCCAGAGTGAGACCCTGAATTTTGTCCTGGTCCAGTGCCTTGCCGTAAATGCTGTTCTTCGGCGCGTCCCAGACGACCTGCGTGTGCCGCAATGTCAGACCGTTCACTTCCCGCGCAAAAATTCCGGCGATGGCGCTGGTGTAAATACCGGCGAACTGTCCGCCTGATGCAGCCGACCCAATCGGACGATCATCATAAAATCCACCCGGCACGTCGCTGGTCTTGCCCAACTCCACGCGCACGTTCTCAAACACGATGTCTTCCAGCGGCTGCCCCGCGCTGCCGCGAAGGTAGATCCCACTCTCGCCTTTGCAAAGTATGTTGCTGAAACGAATCTGCCGGACATGCCCGAGCTTCGTGTTCGGGTTGCGCGGCAAATGACTGATGTGAACCGGCTCGCCCGCGCCCCACCATTTGTCCGGCTGCAACTGCGTTTCAATGGTGATGTTCGAGAACAGAACATTTTCAATATCGCCTTCGTCGCGGCTTTGAATGCACAGCCCGCGATTGCTGCGGAAAATAACGCAGGCGTCGAAGACCACATTGCGAACTCCCGGCGCGGCATACATTTCGTCCAGCTTGAGCGCGGCGCTGCGCGACGCAATGATGCAGCCCGTGACGGTGATGTTTTCGCTGCGGCCATACCGGGCGAAGTTTGGCGTGTTCTTGAGCACGATGCCGTCGTCCGCCGTGTCAATGTGGCAGTTGACCACGCGCACGTTGCGGCAGTGGTCGAGGTCAATGCCGTCGTTGTTTGCCACATTCCAATCGTTGAGAATGCTGATGGAATCAATCACGACGTCATCGCAGCCCACCGGATGCATTGTCCAGCTCGGTGCGTTCCGAATGGTAATATCGCGCACGCGCACCTGTTTGCAGCCGATCAAAATAATCACCATCGGCCGCCCGGCGGCGAGCGTCTCGTCCGTCGCGCTCCGGCCAAAGGGCCACCAGACGCCGCAGAACGCTTGCGGCCACCAGCCTGGCTTGTTCACGTTGCCGCCCGCCTGTTCGTCAGCCAGATTTTGCCATACAGCCTTGTCGTTGCCATCGAGCACACCGTCGCCGGAAATGGAAACTCCAGTCGCATCCTTCGCAAACAGCAACGCTCCCGCCCTGCCATAATCCTGCCAGTGCGGACTGCCTTTTAAAGCCGTGCCGCGTGCCAGATGAAAATCAACTCCGCTGCGCAGCGTGACCGCGCTCGCCAGAAAAGTTTTGCCGCCGGGCAAAATCACCTGTCCGCCACCGTTCGCCGCACAGGCATCGACCGCCTCTTGAATCGCGGCCGTGTCATTGTTCGTGCCATCGCCCTTCGCGCCATAGTCCAGCACATTGAAAGTGCCGCTGTGGGCAACGGCCAGGGCGGCCAGGGCGGGGAAGATCAAGGCGGCCAGTGTGAGCGCCACTGTGGATTGGATTGATTTTGGAATGAAGGTGGCTTTCATTTTTCGCCGTTGCTTTTTGGTCTGCAGCTTTGCCGCAAGTGTCGCGGAGCTTTGGCAATGCTGCTTTCATACCGGCGATATTTCGGCAACTTCGCGGCTGGGTCAAGAAAAACAGCTTGGGACAAAGCAGAAGGAAGAAGTATGAATAATATCCGGAAGATCTTCTCCGATTTCTTAATTCCTTGTCGCGCCATAGCTCTGCTTGGCGGAGCGACGGCGGATGCCTTTCCCCAAGTCAGGGAAAGCCAAGGCCGTAGAAGCGGGCGGAGTAATTCGTCCACTGGGGATCGCTGAAATGGAATGAACCGTTGGTGAGCGTGACGGTTTGGAGCGGAGTCCAAACGGGGCAGGCCAGATTGGTGCAGGCTTCCACCACGACCGCAATTTTGGCCGTGTTGGTGATGTTGAACCCAAAGTGATTGTTCTGCACGCCAAAGCCGGCGCCAGTCAAGATCAGCGGGTTCCAGAGAACGGGATTTGGAAGATTGGGAGGGTTATTCCAGCCGCTGGCGCCAGCCAAATAATAAAAAGTCACCGGGTCACCAGAGAACGAATCCGAAACAACGGTGGGAGCGTTGCCCGTGAAACAGACGCTGGTCAGGCTGGTGCAGCCGGAGAACGCCCCATCCCCGATGTTGGTGACGCTGCCGGGAATCGTAATGCTGGTCAAGCTGGTGCAGCCAACGAAAGCAACCGGTCCAATGCTGGTGACGCCGTTGGCAATCATGACATTGGCCAGGCTGGTGCAGCCATCGAACGCGAACTCCCCGATGTTGGTGACGCTGCCGGGAATCGTGACGTTGGTCAGGTTGGCGCAGTCAGCGAACGCAACCTCCCCGATGCTGGTGACGCCGTTGGCGATCGTGACGCTGTTCAGGCTGCCGCATTCTTGGAAGGCAGCCTCCCCGATGCTCGTGGCGCTGCCGGGGATCGTGACACTGGTCAGGGTGGTGGAAGTGAACGCCCCCTCCCCGATGTTGGTGACGCTATTGGGGATCGTGACACTGGTCAGGCTGGTGGAAGCGAACGCATCCACCCCGATGCTCGTGACACTGCCGGGAATCATGACGCTGGTCAGGCTGGTGCAGGATTCGAACGCACCATCTCCGATGCTGGTAACACCGTCGGGAATCGTGTAGCTTCCGTGCAGGCCGTCCGGATACTCAACGAGCGTGGATTGGCTCTCGTCGAACAACACTCCATTCGTACTGCTATAAAACGAATTGTCTGCATCCACCGTTATCGCAGCCAGGTTGATGCAGAACAAAAACACATTGTCTCCGATGCTGGTGACGCTGTCCGGAATCGTGACGCTGGTCAGGCTGGTGCAGGATTCGAACGCACCATCTCCGATGCTGGTGACGCCGTCGGGAATCGTGTAGCTTCCGTGCAGACCGTCCGGATACTCAATGAGCGTGGTTTGGCTCTTGTCGAACAACACTCCATTCGTACTGCTATAAAACGAATTGTCTGCATCCACCGTTATCGCAGTCAGGTTGATACAGAAGAAAAACACATTGTCTCCGATGCTGGTGACGCTGGCGGGAATCGTGACGTTGGTCAAACTGTTGCAGTGTTCGAACGCATACTCCCCGATGGTGGTGACGCCGCCGGGAATGGTGATGCTGGTCAGCTTGGTGCAGTATAAGAATGCCTCCTCCTCGATGCTGGTGACGCCGCCAGGAATGGTGTATCTTCCGCCGAGGCCTTCCGGATATTGAAGCAGGGTGGTTTGGCTCTTGTCGAACAACACTCCATTCGTACTGCTATAAAACGAATTATCTGCATCCACCGTTATCGCAGTCAGGTTGATGCAGAACAAAAACACATTGTCTCCGATGCTGGTGACGCCGGCGGGAATCGTGACGTTGGTCAAACTGTTGCAGTGTTCGAACGCATACTCCCCGATGGTGGTGACGCTGCCGGGAATCGTGACGCTGGTCACTCCGGTGTAGGCGAAGGCAGAAGACTCACCATTCCCGATGCCGGTAACCAGCAGGTTGTTGATGTTGGTTGGAATGGTCACAGCACCGCCGGCCCCCGTGTAACTGGTGATGGTGATGGTGTTTATATTGGTGGCATTTCTGCTGTAAAACCAGGGCGGGCTGTCGTACTGGGCTTGCACCGCTGCCGGTGCGGCCAAGAGGAGCAAGCCTAAAAGGACGGGCCATGTTCTTCTCATCCCATCAATAATGGAAAATTGGCTGCTGATCGCGCTCATTTCTTGCTGATTTGGCCCGATGATAACCGGGGGCCGGTCTGGCGTCAAACTTAAAAATGAAAGAACTGCTTTTTAACCACGGATAAGGCCGGATAAAGAACTTATTTCTTCAATCCGTGCCATCTGTGTAATCCGTGGTTGGAAAAATCTGGATTTCCTCATTTTTTCCTCATTTGACATTTCCCCCGGTAGCTGCCTCATCGCAGATTCCGGCATTCAAAAAGCTGGATGCGGCGCACGACGTTGCCGTCGGCCACCACGTCTTTGATGCCGAGATCGCTGATGGATTCAAATTCCTGCCGGACTTCCGGCGGCAATGGACACGTCTCCGGAACATCGTTCGCGTAGAGGTCCCCGCCCTGGTTCCACCAGAGGGAGAACCAGCCCGGACGAAGCCGCGGCTTTTCAATTTCGCGGACGTAAATCGCGTTTTGACCGGCGCGGTTGAGATAGTTCGGCCAAAAGTAAAATTGATTGTCCGGCTTTTGCGTGACGCGATAGAAGACCAGAGGGTCCGTGCCCACCCGGCTTTTGGCTTCGGGCAGGTAGAACGAAATCTGCGAGGTGAACCCGTAGTGTTCGCACAGGATGAAGGCCGGCTTGCCCTGCGCTGCAACGTCCTGGCGGGCCTGGCCGACGATTTGAGCCATTTCCTTCCAGCCGCGCACGCGATGCAACAAGTCCAGCCGGGCCGGAAGGCGCCGGTGAACCAGCTTGTTGAGCAATTGCGTGTCATGCGCCATCACCACCGCAAAAAGCCCGGCGCCGATGCCGATGGCCAGGCACGGTTTCAGAAACGCGGCCCACTGCTTCCAGCGCGCGGTCCAGAAGACGCCCATCAAACAGAACAGCGGCACGATGGACGGCGCAATCCAATTGGCCAGGACGCGGCTGTGCAAGCTGAGCAGGAAGAACGTCAAGAATAAAGGCGCGCCCATGCTGAAGCAATACAATTGCAAAGGTTCGCGCCGGCCGCCGCGCCAAAAGCCGATGGCCGCCCAGAGCGCGCCCGCGAAAAACACGGGATTGAGCACGCCGGCCTCGGCCAGAAGAAACTCCCCCGCATAAGTCCGATGCCACTTCCCGCCCAACTGGCTGTCGCTGGCCACGTGCGCGACGGTGATCCAATGGTGTTGACTGTTCCAAATCAACACCGGCAGCGAACTCAAAACCACGATCAACAGCGCCAGCCAGGGCCCGGGCCGCCGCAAATGCGACCGGGCCGGCGGCCACAGCAAGAAAAAGACGCCCCAGCACACGAATTGAAACAGATTGGTGTACTTGCTTAAAAACCCCAGGCCCATCCACAGGCCGGCCCACAGCCATTGGCGCGTCGTTCCCGCCGGACCGGCGGCCCGCCATCCGGCCAGCATGACCGCCGTCCAAAACAGCACGGACAACGGATCGACTGTCATCACGACCGAGCCTAAAGCCAGCAGCGGAGTGGCGCTCATCACGAGCAGCAAAATAAACGCGGTCCGGCCTCCGGCGGCGCGCGCCATGAACCGGAGCACCAGCAGCGACATGACGGCGGCGATGACGGGCGAAAAAAATCGCACGCCAAATTCGTTGTCGCCCCAGATGTGCGTGCCCAGGAATTGGGTGCAGGCGATCAACGGCGGTTTGCTGTAATAGGAGAGGGCGAGGTGTTTGGACCAGAGCCATTGATAGGCTTCGTCTTCGGATAACTCGATTTTGCCCGCCGCCAGGTATGCCAGGCGGATCAGAAGGAGAAACGCCGCCAGCAGATAACCCAAACGCAGCCATTGCGCGTCGCGGACACTTTGGTCGCCGGCATCGGCGGGCCTGGCCGGGACGACCACCGGATGGGTCAGCGAAGGCAATTGAGCCTTCCACAACGGGAACCAGCGCGGGCCAGGGAATTGCCAGAGGGCGTCAAACAGCCAAATGACCGCCGCACTGTAACCCGCGCCCAAAACCGCCCCGGCCAGCACATCGCTGGGATAATGGACCCCGTTATAAATCCGCGAAAGGCAGACCAGAAGCGACAGCGGCAGCATGGCCCATGCAGTGCGGCGGTAATAAACCAGCAGCACCATGGTCGCGCCAAACCAATTGGCCGCATGGGAGGAAGGCAGGCTGAAACTCCCGCCCTTTCCAACTCGCAGGATGGTGTCGGGAAGGGTTTGAAATGGCCGCAATCGCGCCACGGCGTTTTTGATCGAGTCGCAAACCAGCCAGTTGCCCAGGCACAACGACAGGGCGAGCATCAGCACGCATACGCGCCCGCGCGCCCCGCCTTTCCAAACCAGAAGAACCGCCAGGGCAAGAAGCAGGCAGGCGAACCAGGGAGGATCGCTCACGAACGGCATCAGCTTGTCGAAAAACGAATTGGCCAACGACACGTTGATGAATCGGAAGAGCGAGACATCAATGGATTGCAGCCAGCCGATCATGGGGAGCGTCCTCTAAAGGCCAATGCCCGGAAAATGACTAATGTCGAAGCACGAATGACTAATCAATGACGAAGCACTAATGACGAAGTTTCCAAGTTTCGTCATTGGGTCATTTGGACATTCATTCGTCATTAGGATTTGGTCATTAGACATTTCCCCATCAATAGACCACCAGCGAGCGGACCGGGAAACCTGCCAGTCTCTCGCGTCCTTTCAGGAAGCTCAATTCGATCAGGAAGGACATCTCCAACAGGGTCACGTTCAGGCGCTGCAACAGGTTGGCGGCGGCGGCGGCCGTCCCGCCGGTCGCCAGCAGGTCGTCGATCAACAAGACCCGGCTGCCGGGTTTCACGGCATCGATGTGGATGGCGATGGTGTTGGACCCGTATTCCAGATCGTAGCTTTGTTCGTAAGTGCGATAAGGCAACTTGCCCTGTTTTCGCACCGGAACAAAACCGCACTTGAGCCGGTAAGCGGCGGCGGCGGCGAAAATAAACCCGCGCGCGTCAATGCCCACCACCGCATCCACCGCGCCCGGCGGAAAACGGCCGGTCAAATGGTCGATGGAGCCGGCAAAGAGGCGCGCATCGGCCAGAACGGGGGTGATGTCCTTGAACTGAATGCCGGCTTTTGGAAAATCCGGAATGTTGCGAATGGCGCCGGCCAGTTCCTCAACCGACACATCGTTAGTTGTCATGGGCGGCACAGTAGGGCAGGCGCCTAGGATTTGACAGCCTCAAGTTTCTCAATCATCCGGCGCAGCTTGTGCAGCGCGATGTTTTGGATTTGCCGCACCCGCTCGCGAGTCACCCCGAATTTTACGCCGACTTCCTCCAGCGTTCTTTCAGTCCCGCCGTCCAATCCAAAGCGATATTGCAGGATGGTGGCCTCGCGCGGGTCGAGAGTTTTGACCATCTCGCGCAACATCCTGGTGACGGTTTTTTCTTCGAGATGCTGGTAAGGCGTGTCGGCATTCTCATCCTGAACGACCTCCGCGAAATTGTTCGAGTCATCATCCCCAATGGGCGCGTCCAGGGAGGCGGGCCGGATGGCCGCCATGCGCATTTGCGCGACCCGGGACGGAGACATCCCCATTTCCTCGGCCAATTCCTCATCGGTCGGTTCGCGCCCGAAGACCTCCTGCAATTTCATGGCGGTGCGGCGCATCTTGGAGATTTTGTCCACCAAATGGACGGGCAGCCGGATGGTCTTGGACTGATTGGCCAGGGCGCGCTTGATGGATTGTTTGATCCACCACGAACCGTAGGTGGACAACTTGCCGCCCTTGGCCGGGTCAAAACGTTCAACCGCCTTCATCAGACCGATGTTGCCCTCGTTGATCAAATCCAGCAGAGGCAGGCCGAAATTTTCATAGTCATGGGCGATCTTGACGACCAAACGCAAGTTGGCCTTGATCATGAGTTCGCGGGCTTTTTTGTCGCCCCTTTTGATGCGGGCCGCCAATTGGATTTCTTCCTGGGGCGTCAGGAGTTTGACCTGGCCGATTTCGCGCAAATAAAGCTTGATCGCGGTATCGCCATCGTAGCCGGAACGTTCCCTCTCGGGCACCGCGGCATACGCTTCCTCATCGCGCGGGACATCGACTGCCGCCCGCTCCGGAACAGGGCTGGCGGCGGCCGGGGCAACTTTCCGGGTGGGCCGCCGCGAGACGGGCCGCCGCGGCGCAGGACGGCGGATGGGACGGCGGCGCACAGGGGGGCGCGGTGTCTTTTTGCGGCCCTTCAATCGTTTCTTTGCGCGATGCGCTTTGGTGGCCATGCCTGTGCGAATAACCGTAAACACAGAAGTCTTAGTGAGTCGAAGCCGTCGGGGCAAGTTAATAAAAGCGAATTCTGGCGCGGCCCTATCTTCCTTCGACCGTCAACAGACGCGTGCGCTTCTTGAGAGTGCGCAAGGTGGCAAAAATCACGAACCCGCCGATGAAAATGCCAAACCATGCGGCATCGATCTTGAAACGTCTTTCAGCGATGGAATCGCCAATCAGGTCCAGCAGGAAAAACACCGTAATGATCAGGAAAAATGCGTTGTACTCGCGTTGCAGCACCGTCCGCCAGCAGAACGGAACCGGCGAGGGCCGCCATCCGCCGAACCTCGGAATAAACGCGGGGGTCGCCGCCGCCCATTGTTCGAACACCGCGCCAAAGCGCGCGCGCAGGAAAGCTTCTTCCGCCAGCATGATGCGCTCGTAGTACAGCGCATAAATGCAGGTGATTAACAGAACCAGCAACCAGACGTGAAACGCCATCGTGAAACCGATGATGATGAGATAATTTGCCAGGTAAAGGGGATGACGAACAACGGAATACATTCCGGTTGTGTTGAGAGTATCGGCCACCTGGTCGCGGGTATTGCGGCCGGACGTTCCGACGGGCGCGCGCCCCACGACGATGACCCGCAGCGCCAATCCTGCAAACGATATGACCATGCAACCCGCCTGCCAAAACTCATTGAGCACATGGCTGTGGCCGAGGTAGCTGGAGGAGGCCAGGCAAACCAAAAAGATGGGCAGGATGGCCAGCGGAAGATAACTCCGGTACCTAAAAAACCATGTGCCTGATGATTCGAGTTGATTGTGTAAAGACATGCGAAAACAGCGGGATTATACACTGTTCCATCCGGAGGGCAAATCAAAATGGGATGATCCAGCCCGCTAACACCCTTTTTTGCGGGCGCATTTGCCCAGGCGTTTGAGTTCTTCGCAACTGCCGGTGATCTGCAGACGATGGGTCTTCACCGAAAACCCCAGCTTTTGGCACATTTCCCTTTCCACCTGTTTGATTTGATCGCTCTCAAATTCAACAATCGTATCGCAATCCTGGCATATAATATGACTGTGGTCCGGATGGTCGGCGTAATTGGGATCGTAAAACTTGCAGTCCCGCCCAAAATCCATTTCCCGCACCAAACCGCTGGCGGTCAGGAGCGGCAGCGTCCGATACACCGTCGCCCGCGAAACGGATTTATCGCGGCGGCGGGACCATTTGAGCAGTTGCCCGGCCGTGAAATGCTCCGCCGTGCTGAAAACGGTGTCGATGATGGCCCGGCGCTGCGGAGTGATGCGCAGCTTTTGCCCCTGGAGAAAATCCATGAATTTTGTTTTGGCAACGGTTCTGCGCAGCATGGCCATGCGTGAATCTTAATGGTTAAAGGCGCAAATTTAAAGTTCCAATTTCACTCCCACTCGATGGTGGCCGGCGGTTTGCTCGATATGTCCAGGCAAACGCGGTTGACTCCCTTGACTTCGTTGATGATCCGGCTGGACAGCCTTTCCAGCAAATCATACGGCAGCTTGACCCAATCCGCCGTCATGCCGTCCTGCGATTCGACGGCCCGGATGGCAATGGTGAAATCATAGGTCCGTTCGTCGCCCATCACCCCCACGCTGCGCACCGGCAGCAACACGGCAAAGCTCTGCCAGATTTTGTAATACCAGCCGCTGGCCTTCATTTCTTCCACCACGATGCTGTCCGCCGCGCGCAATATGTCGCAACGCGCCGGAGTGACTTCGCCCAGGATGCGCACGGCCAGACCGGGGCCGGGGAAGGGCTGGCGGAAGACAATTTCCTTGGGCAATCCCAATGCCAGGCCCAATTGCCGGACCTCATCCTTGAACAGGCATTTGAGCGGCTCGATCAATTTGAACTTCATCTTTCTGGGCAGGCCGCCAACATTGTGGTGGCTCTTGATCAGCGCCGCCGGATTGCCCGCGATCGGCACCGACTCGATGACATCCGGATACAATGTGCCCTGGGCGAGAAACCGGGCCGTTCCCGCCCGTTTGGCCGCCGCTTGAAAAACCTCGATGAAAGTTTTGCCGATGACCTTGCGTTTGCGTTCGGGATCGGTCACCCCTTTGAGGCGCCGCAGAAACAATTTCGAGGCATCCTCGTATTGCAGCTTGATTTTGAAATGGCGCCCGAAAACTTCGCGCACCACCCGCGCTTCGCGCCCGCGCAGCAACCCATTATTGACAAAAATGCAGGTCAACTGGCCGCCAATCGCCTTGTGCAACAGCGCCGCCGCCACGCTCGAATCCACCCCCCCGCTCAGACCGAGGATGACGCGCTCCCGGCCGGCCTGCTGGCGGATGACCTCCACCGCCTGGTCCAGGTAATGCCGCATCGTCCAACCTGCGCCGCACCCGCAAATTTTATGGACGAAATTGGCCATGATCTCGCGGCCCCGCGGCGTGTGGACCACTTCAGGATGAAATTGCAGGCCGAAAAACCGGCGCGCGCGGTCCTCGATGGCCGCGAACTCCGAATTGTCCGATGTGGCCACGGCTTTGAAGCCCTTCGGGATTTTGCCCAGTTTGTCCCCGTGCGAATTCCAGACCTGGAGCGACGCCGGAAGACCGGCAAAAAGCGCGCACCCGCGATCAGTGACCGACAACGTGCCTTTGCCATATTCGCGTTTCCGGCCCCGCTCGACTTTGCCGCCGAGGAATTGGGCCATCAACTGCGCGCCATAACAAATCCCCAGGATCGGCAGGCCCATTTTGAAAATGGCCCGGTCCGGCAGCGGCGCCCTGGCCGAATAAACACTCGACGGGCCGCCGGACAGAATCAGGCCTTTGGGATTGAGGGCGGCGATTTCGGCTGCGGGCATGTCAAAGGGCGCGATGGTGGAATAGACATGGCACTCGCGAATGCGCCGGGCAATCACCTGGGTGTATTGCGAGCCAAAATCCAAAATGAGAATCTGCTCCGTCATCGAAAATCATTGGCTCTGCCGCGGGCGCTTGTCAAAGGAAAAGGCTGAAGTTGGCAAAGATGCATCCCTGTTTTGGGGCCGAATCGATTGAAGTCCGAAGCGGATTGGCTCATTTTGGCCATATTTAACTACGTTAATACTGGTATGACCGGACTGAGGCTGTTTATTCTGCAAGCTGTTCATTGATATGGATTTGCATGGATTGTGGCCCGCCAGCTTGACCAACCAAATTGGTTTGACCCACTTTGACCGGGTTTGACCCGCCTTTGCCGAAACGGCTTCGGCGGGCGGGCTGACTGGCCCGGTTGGGCGAGTTGAGCCTGGCGAGATTTGACCACAGCTTAAACCCCCGTCCGGCTCCGATTCGGTTTTCATAACTTTAGCCTTCGGCATTTCCATTCACTTTCAATTTGGCCATCCCCGGACATTCATTAAACGAACTATACAGTTAACATATCATATCGTCAACAGATTTATTAAAGAATTTTTAAAAAAGTTGTGATTTTAAGAAAATTGCTTTAAGGCCTTGCACGGCAAAGGCTTAAGAATAACACTTGGGCGGTTCTACTGTGGCAAACCAAAGAAATCCATTAATCCGACGCAGATGCGGTGTTTCTGTTGGACAGACCGGGCGGCACACGGCATTCTCTGGAAATGGCGCGAAACCTGCTTTTGCAATATCCCCGGGCCATTATATCGCCTGTTGAATCGCGGCAACCGTTGGGAACCGGACGGTCATGTTGAAGATCATTGAATAACCATTCAGGCGCAATGAAATGGACAATTGACAAACTCGACATTCTCCAAAATCTGGAGTTTAGCGTTGTGGAAATCTGGCGCGGCCACCCTGAAATGTCGGAGTACACCGCGCTCCGCGCCTATGAGGCCGCCTTCCAGACCTACCGGGCTGAGTTGCGTGGCGATGCTCCAAAACCACCCGGCTTGAGCGGATTTGATGCCGCGACATTTGAGGCCGTGAAAGCCATCTGCGAATTCCGGCTGGCCCGCAAACCATGTCCGGTTCCCGGCCCCGAAAACGTCCCTGCCATTTCGCTTCAACTGCTGGTGGATTGTTTGCGGGAACTCGGCAAATCCGTCGAACGCCACAGCAAGGTGGACGGGAGGCAAGGGTATCTGACCTTTATTGACGGGTTCCTGCCATAGCCGTTCAGCGCCAGCATTGACGAGGAACGGCAAATCACAGTAATATGGCAGAAACGTGGGCCTTATCACGACAGCCGAAGCGGCCGTCATCCTTAGCGTGACCCCTGGTCGGGTTCGTCAGTTGATTCGCGATGGGCAATTGAAGTCAGAAAAACGCGGACGAGACCACTTGCTCGAGCAAGCTGAGGTGGAACGGTTCGACAAGCATGACCGCAGAAAAGGCGGCAGGCCCCGAAAACGCGAAAAAGATTGCCGCGTGCGTTAGAGTTATTTAGATTGTTCAAATGATGGCACTTCCAAAGAACGGCGGCCCTTCCCCCAGCACGCGGGGACGCATTCGAACAATCACGCTTCACACAGAGCCTGACAGCAATCTTTTTCAAAATGAGTGCGTCAATCTCCATTATGGCGACAGCCTGAGTTTTTACGATTCCTGGCGGGCGCCAACCGTTATCGTCTCCGATGGCGGCTATGGTGTGCTTGGGTTCGATGGTGATACATCCGACCACTTGGGCCTGCCTGACTGGTATGAACCGCATATCAAAGCATGGGCAGCCAAAGCGACTCCGCAGACGACTCTATGGTTTTGGAACTCGGAAATTGGCTGGGCTGCCGTACACCCGGTTTTGGAGCGATATGGATTTCGCTATGTCAACGCGAACTTTTGGAGCAAGGGTAAAGCGCACATCGCCGGAAACGTCAACACACAGAAGATTCGGCGATTCCCGGTTGTCACGGAGATTTGCGTTCAATACTCATTCGAGGCGAGGTTTGGGGGTTTGCCGTTGAAAGAGTGGATGCTCAAGGAGTGGAAACGCTCCGGTCTGCCAGTCCGAAAGACGAACGAAGCGTGCGGTGTCGCCGATGCCGCCACCCGGAAGTATTTCGACCAAGGGCATCTCTGGTATCCGCCACCGCCAGACAAGTTCCAGATGCTGGTTGACTACGCCAATGAGCATGGCGACCCCAACGGAAGGCCATATTTCACCCTTGACGCAAAGCGTTCCCTCACGGCAGACGAATGGGACGGGATGCGATACAAATTCCGATGCCCGCACGGATTCACCAATGTTTGGGAACGCAATGCCCTCCATTGCAATGAACGGATCAAAGCGCCCAACGGCAAGGCAGCACACTTGAACCAGAAGCCGCTCGACTTGCTAACCCTCATCATACAAGCATCCTCTGACGAAGGCGACGTTGTTTGGGAACCATTCGGGGGATTGTTCAGCGCGTCACTGGCGGCCTGGAAGTGCAAGCGAATGGCCTACGCTGCCGAGATTGATTCGACTTACTTTCAGCTTGGCGTGCAGCGGTTTACCGAACCAGTGCCGTTGCTCCTGAATCTTTAATGCCAAGTAATTCAACGGCTTTGCGGATAGCTTCGTCATCCTTACTGTTCAGCACCCGTGTCCACTGTTTGACCGTCTTGCCAAAGAATTGCTTCCTGCCGATTTCCTCTTTGAACGACTCAATTCGAGCGTGTTCAATTCGGTCAATCTTCGCGTAGTTGGTGTCCAGGCGATAACGAAATTGTGATGTTAATTTCCTCAATTTGGCTTGGTAATCGGGTGTCGGCTTGTATTTATGCCCACCGCTTCCCCACGATTTGACCATCATTTTAGCCTTCGCCAACTGCATTGGAGTGCCCTGAAATTTGTATCCATTTGTATTGGTCTGCCGCAGATTTCGCGTCCGCTGCTTCGTGTCCTCGGGTTCCAGCACCAAGTAGCCAGGCGGCTTGTGGTAATGCAGGTCACGCGCGGCAGCCACCGATTTTCCAGATGCAACGGAAACACCGATGATTTTAGGCTTCCCGTAAATCATATACTCCGGGAGCCACGCAAGAATGATGACGTGGGTGTTGTCGTCGACAAAGTGGTTCTGGCTGTCCTTAAACCTGGCCGTAATTTCCGTTGCCATCGGAAACCACGCCTTGATTTCAAAGCCGGGAATCGGCGAGATGTTTCCTTTGAGAATAGTATCCGGGAAATCGGGATCCTGCCGAATCCATTTTCCAAACTCGTCGAACTCGTCCTTCGAATTCAGAACTTCAACCGTGTTGAACTCGATCATGTTTCCCACCAACGGTGACAGCTTGGAAATGACTTTTGCCAAGTTGACAGCCGCTTCCACGGATTCTGGTTTGGTTACAGTGAGCACGTCGAATACATGCCCCTCCAAACCCTCGAGGTGCCTGGCAGCAGATTCAATTGCTTGACGTGTGTCCAATCTTCCATTTTTTAGCCTTTCGCCTCCTCGCGGGGAAGGCTTTTAAAGCCTGTCGTACACGGCATGTTTTCTGCCTGGCTGGCTCAGGCTTCCTGCCTTGGTAATCGGGGAACGGCTGATGGGCGTCACCGGCATGATTCTCTCGCCGGTGGCGCTGCATTACATCCGGGTCGAGGCCTCCCTGATTGCTGTCAATCACAAGCCCAAATGAAATCCTCATTGCGCTTGCGCCTTTTTGTCGTCTGTTGGGGCAAATCCGGGCACCTGGGGGCGCAGTTCGACGGGCAGCGACCATTTGAGCAGCGGCCCGGTCATGGCGGTGGTGGCCAATGACATTCAGCCCCTATTCTTCCCTGACTTCATCGTGGAGCCGGACGTCTCCGGTGATTATATCCGCCACCGTGTCATTTTCGCGCTGGGGTCCGTTGACCTTGACTTCGCCCACTTTCAGGCCGTTGCGGTAAACACTCAGGCGATGGTCCGTTTGCGGCACGGGACCGGACGGAAAACTGATGACAACAAAACGGGCTTCGGCATTGACCAATGCCACCCGGCCCGACGCCCGCAAATCGGGCTTGATGACGGCTTTGGGTTGCTGGCTCCTGGGAGGCGGGACGGGATTGGGCGCCGGCTTGTGATGAACGCAACCGGCCAGCAACAAGGTCGCGCCTAATAGTCCAATCGCAATTTTCATGCCTTGAGTAAAGTCATGGCGGCTCGAATCGTCAAGCAGCCACCCAATAAATAATGACTAATGTCGAAGCACGAAACTAATCAATGACGAAGTTTCCAGGTTTCGTCATTGGGTCATTTGGACATTGATTGGTCATTAGGATTTCGTCATTAGACATTTTAGCCAGCCGTCATTTTTCGGGGCGCGGATTCAGTCTGGCTTGAATTTTTTCCAGGCGCTGGTTCCAGTCTTTCCACGATTCCTCCCAGTATTCTTCCGCAAACTCCTTGCGCGCCGCCGGCCAAAGCAGGCGCAGTTTTTCCGCCGCGCGCGCGGCGGCGCTGTTTTCATTCCATGTCAAATAGGACTCGATGAGGTTCAAATGGTTTTCGGGAAAATTGGGGCTTAATTCGACCGCGCGCGCCAGATGCTGCCGCGCTTTGCCGGTGTCGCCCAGGCTGACCGGCCAGCCGGGAGCGTCCCGATACAGCAAACCGACGTACCGGTCGGGACCGGCATAATCCATTTTTTCATCGAGGGCGAGGGCGGTCATCCACTCGTTCTCCATCTGGCCCAGGAGCGGCAAGGCCCCCAGCAACTTGGTTCGAGCCAATTGGGCCAGGTTCATGGCCAGATAATAGTGGCCGGCGGCGAGGTTTGTCCGGTGGGCGACTGCTTTCCGGCAGGCGGCCATGCCTTCCTTGGCCAGGCTGGCCCGCTCGGCGTCGTCGCGCGGGAATTCGGCGCGATCAAAGCAGGCGCGGCCGAACTGCCATGCCGCCTGGTCATCGTCGGGATTGGATTCATAGTGGCGGCGCGCGGCCTCATAGTTCCGCTGGATTATGGCCGGGACATTTCCGGGAGGCGGGGCGGCGTCGCCGCAAAGCGGCGTCATGCCGGCCAGCGCGGCGCAAAACCACAGCAGGCGGCAAACGGGCCTTTTCAAGCCATTCCTAATCTTAATCTTGATCTTAATCCTAATCCTAATCCTAATCCGCATTGCACAAAGAAGATTAAGATTATGATTAAGATTATGATTAGGAGCCTGAAACCGCCACCCCAAAAATCCGTGGTTGATTCCCGGCTTTTTCGGGCCTAATGTGAGTTATGAAAAAGTCACGCCCAGGCCACGGAAAAATATCCGATCATTTCAAGGGCATGGGCACGGTGACGCGCGACATGGTGACGGAGCGCGCGCGGGAAATTGCCCTCATTAACGGCCGCCTGCCAAATCATTACAACCAGGATGATTTCATGGAGGCCAAACGCGAGATGACCGGCGCCACCCCGGAGGCCGACGGCGAAGGCGAGGAGGACACGGTTGCGGGCCTGGTAACATGGGACGAAGCGCCCGACGCCGCGGGTCATCCGGTTGAAAAGGAAAAGCCGGAAGATGAACAAACCTGCGCCGCGCAATTGGCGGAGGAGGGGCTGGACGAAGCCGAGCATGAACAAATGGTCGAGGGCGCCAGGAATCCTCATAATCAAGAATAACGCAGAGTGAACTTTCGATTTCAAAACCGGGCGCAGGCGGGCCGGTTTTTGGCTGACAAACTGGGAGCTTATGCCGGCCGCGCGGATGTTGTCGTTTTGGGCCTGCCGCGCGGCGGCATCCCGGTGGCGTTCGAGGTGGCCCGGAGATTGCAAGCGCCCCTGGCTGCGTTTTTGGTCCGAAAATTGGGCGTGCCGGCGCACGAGGAGCTGGCCATGGGCGCCATTGCCAGCGGAGGCGTCTGCTTCCTGAACGCGACGCTGATTGAGGCCCTGGGCATTCCGCAACGGACGATTGATGAAGTCATCGCGCGCGAACGGCGGGAATTGGAGCGGCGCGAACAGGTCTGCCGCGTTGGCCGGATGCCGGAGTTGCGCGATCGCGTTGTTATTGTGATTGACGATGGTCTGGCAACGGGGGCGTCCATGCGGGCGGCGGTGATTGCGCTCCAGGAACATCATCCGGCGCGGATCATTGTGGCGGCGCCTGTCGCGGCGAAGGAGACTTACGAGGAATTCGAGCGGGAAGCGGTTGAGATCGTCTGTGTGCAGACACCGGAGGGGTTTCATGGCGTAGGTCAATGGTACGAAGATTTTACACAAACAACCGACGAGGAGGTGCGGGAGTTGTTGGAACAAGGATCGATTATCCGGCCGGTCAGGCCGGAGCAAACACTGTTGCGGGAGGAGTCATGAAAGATTTGAACGACCTTGAAACGCGGGTCACTGTGCCGGCCGGGAAGGTGTCCCTGGAAGGCGAACTCGCCGTGCCGGAGGGAGCGCAAGGAGTTGTGCTGTTTGCGCATGGCAGCGGGAGCAGCCGCCACAGCCCGCGGAATCGGTTCGTGGCCGCGGCGCTCCGGGAAAGGAATTTGGGAACGTTGCTGTTCGACCTGCTGACGGCCGACGAAGAAGTGATTGATCTGCGGACGACGCATCTTCGTTTTGACATCGCGCTCCTGGCGGAACGGCTGGTCCACGCGATTGATTGGATGTCGCGCCGGGAAGCGGGATTGCCGATCGGACTGTTCGGGGCCAGCACCGGGGCCGGGGCGGCCCTGCTGGCGGCCGCGCAACGACCGGAGCGGGTGGCCGCGGTGGTTTCCCGCGGAGGACGTCCCGACCTGGCCGGCCCGGCGTTGCGGCAGGTCCAGGCTCCCAACTTGTTGATCGTCGGCGGGAGGGACAAACAGGTCATTGAATTGAACCGGCTGGCGCTGGCGCAATTGCAGGGCAAAACGAAGATGGAAATTGTGCCGCGGGCCACGCACCTGTTCGAAGAGCCTGGCGCGCTGGAGGAAGTCGGGCGGCTGGCGCAGGAATGGTTTGGCGCTCATCTGGCCGCCGCGCCCGCGCGGGAACGGCCGGGGGAGAAGATTTCAGAAGGGCTGTAAGCCGAATTTTGTCTGCCCCGACAGAATCGGGGGAGAGAATCATTTGTCTCAGCAGCCAGTACCCGAAACCTGTTCCGCAGAACGGAACGCGGAGCGGGCCGCCCCCCGGTTTCCTATTTGGCCTTGCACCCGATGGGGTTTTCCGTGCCCTGGCGGTTGCCCGCCAGGCGGTAAGCTCTTACCTCACCTTTTCACCCTTACCCCGTCCTTGCGGGCGGGGCGGTTTGTTTTCTGTGGCACTGTCCGTCGAAACGCCTTGAAGCATTCCGCCCGCGTCTATCCCCGAAAGCTTTCGGGGTTACGCGGCATCGCGCCCTCTGGTGTTCGGACTTTCCTCCTCCGTCCCTTTCGAGACGAAAGCGATTCTCCGCCCTTCTGAAATCAAAGAGAATGTAGCGCGTGTAAATCCAAATGACAAGAGCCGTTCGGAAAGAAAACGGCGCAGGTGCGGGGCTGTCAACGAACTGTGAAATTTTCGACATTTTGAATAGTCACAACATGTTGCAGACCAAATGTTTACAAAAGACGTTTAAACCTAGTATTTACAACAACGCTAAAATTGGGAAAGCATCCGCCGTCGCGGCAGCTATGGACAGGGAAAGCAGGAATGTCTTTGAAGAATTTGACCACGGATGGCACGGATTTCAGTGATGCCCGGACAGATTATGGAAAACCGGGGAAACCGCGAAATCATTTTGCCACAAAGAGCACACCGCGGCGAGCCGCAACCACCCCCCCAGAAAGAATTGTTGCGCGCAGAGTCGCAGAGGACGCAGAGATAAATCAATTGCTGATATTGTTTCCTGGTGTTTCTCTGCGTTCTCCGCGCTCTCTGTGCGAAAAAATCCTCGCGAATATGCGTGATGCTGACGGACTGTAGTTCAAAGGACAGATCAGGGAAAACTGAGTCAACCGCGAAATACAGGTATGTGGTTTGTCAACGGGAAAGCCTGGAAAACTTTTCTTTTGTGTGTAAGGTGGGTTTGCGGCTGGGAGGATAGGGCTCTGCAGGAGTGCAACCTGAGCGCCCAGCCGCCCGTGGATTGCGGATGCATCCGTCCCGGTGCCGATTCTGGTGCCGGGATTTTTGTTTTCCGGGATGCTGCGCAAGCCGCGGCTCAAAGCGTTAAACTCAGCGTAATCCATATTCTTGGGCCAGGGTCAAGGGGCGCTCGAGGGCGACCTTTGGCGTGAACTTCCTGGGTGGATAGAGCACATACACTTTGCCGGTTTTGAGCGATTGGAAGATTTCCTCACGGAAGGTCTTCCTGGTTTTGCCCAGCTTTTTCAGTCCTGCGGTTCCGATCTGGCTGATCATTTTGCCGACTTTGAGTTGAAGTCCTGCCTCGATCTCCTCCAGAGTGGTCCAGCGGCCCATCATCAAGTACCAGACGGCCACGGCGAGTTTGCGGGCCATGGCACAGACGGCCAGATTGACCGAGCCCTTGCGCGCCAGCAGTTTCCCGCCCCACTGCGCCAAGGGGTTTTTGGAGCAGCGCAAAAGCGATTGTGCCGCCTCGACCAGCAGACACCGCAGGTCTTTGTGCCCATGGCCTCCGACGCCCCCGCTCCATTCCGTTTCTCCACTGTCATCAAAAGCCGGATTGAGTCCGATGTACTTGACGAGCTTTTTGGGTTCGCTAAAGCGCTTGATATCGCCCACGAAAGCACCCAGAGCGAAGGCCACCATTTCGCGTACTCCACAGAGCCGTGCGATGGCCAACAAATCGGGATCGGAGAGCACTTCCTGGGCGATGAGCCGGCGCCAATGCTGGCGTTGTGTCTCGGCGTGGCGCAGTTCCATCAGCAGCCCTTCGATGACCTGCCACTGTCGCGGAGACCAGGGGCGCGCCGCGCGGATTTGCGCTTCGACCTCCCCAATCCTGGCCAGCCGGGTGTTCCTTTTGAGCCGCACTCCATTGTCGCTGAGATAGGAACGCACGCGCGCGCTCATTTGGGTGGTGCGCTTGGTGGCCTTGCGATGGGCATGAAACCAGTCCCGCCGCTCTTGGGTGCGAAGGTCCGGCACCCAGACGGTTTTGGCCGTGCCAGCCAGATAAGCCTTGCCGATGCGCACGGCGCTGATCTTGTCATTATTGGCATGAGCCTCCTTGAGCTTGCCCAGGTGGCAACTCTCCAGGACCAGGGCGCGGCGTCCCACCGCGGCCAGGGTGCGCACGACTTGGAAGCTGTTGCCCGAAGCTTCCAGCACGAACAGGTCTTCGGCGGCGGTGTTCTTTTGCGCCCAGTTCTGCAGCCGGCCCATCGGCACTTTGTTGAACATTTTTTCCACGACAGCGGCGGCCGGGGTAGGCCCCTGTAGAACCGCCGCCGTGAAACTATCCGGGTGGGCGTCAAAGCCAATCACCCGCTCGATACTGCTTGAATTCGCGTTCATTTTGTCCTCTTATCGTTGTGCAGACGGACGGAAACGGGTCAGGCGCTTACATGCACTCAGGTATGCGGGGCGGTCCCCATGTAGGTGCTTTGCGCCGGTGCTCATTCGCAGAAACGGAGAGTGACTCCAAGAGTATTTCTCGAGCATCTCCCGTAAGCCCACCTGCTGGTTAGCTGACCAACTGGTCCTTATGGTGACACCGTTTCCGCCCGTACTGCAATTGCTGCGGCCCGAGTTTTTCAGGACGCCCCGCTGACAAAACTCATACCCTCGCGGACTACGCGAACTCTGAAAGCTCTCAACTTGTCTGTCAGTCAAGCCGATGGCAATGTGGTCATCAATGAAAATCGCGTCTTCGGTATCCTTGTTCCGCAGAAGGCCCCTCATCCTTCTTCTGGCTGTGTTCATGGCGATTCCCGTCTTGGGACAAAACCCACTCAGCGAAGTATTGACATCGGGCATGGGCGATATGGCCACCCTCAAGCGAAATGCGGAGGCAGGTAACGCTGAGGCGCAAGTACGCTTGGGCACCGTTCTTGCGGCACATTTCCGCCGCTCGGAGGCCCTGGGCTGGTATCGCAAAGCTGCCGCACAAGGAAACATCGACGCGGAATACTACATCGGAGAAATGCTGCTCTTTGGCGGCTATGGGGATTCGACGAACGCGGTGCAACCGAATCCAGTCGAAGGTCTCCGTTGGACATTCATGGCGGCAACAAACCTGAATCCTTCGGCTTACTACAACATGAGCAGGGCGTTGCGCCAGGGTTTGGGCACGAGCGCCGACCCGGTGGCGGCCTATGCCTGGCTCATACTACTTTCGGAAACGCCCACAAGAGCGCTCCTCGCCCGCCTTGAAATGAACGAAATGGCCTTAAAGATGAGCACTGCCGACGTAGAGCGTGCCAAAAACCTCGCCAGTCAATTCAAAGCCGGCTATTGGCAACGTCCGGTTGCGCGGGTCATTCCAGAAGGCGATTCACATCTCAAACTCACGGGTGTGGCCTTTGGCATGAAAACCCCGCAAGCCGTAATCAATGGCAAGACAATGTCGGAAGGGAAATCGGCCACTATTGCACTAAAGGCGGGCACCCTGCGGCTCAAATGCCTCAAAATCCAGAAAGATTCGGTCGTGATCTCAATTGATGGGGAAGATCAGCCGCGTGTCCTCCGCCTGCATCGTTAGACATAATCTTTCTTGTGCGTAGTTTGCCGTGTTGCCGATTTTTCGGACTATCTATCAATCTTGCATTTTCTGCGATTCTTTGACGGGAATACCCCTGGCATTGCCGGCCTCCATTTCGGCAAGCCACCGCTCGGGCCAACGCCGGGCATGAACGTTCACTGTCCGAGTTCCTCGGCGGTGAGTTGGATGAAAAGGTCGTAAACGATGGACCTTTTTTCGGCGAACACACAATCAATGTTCCGCGCTCCGCTTCTAAAGACTTCCCGGAATATGACGCGATGGCCCGAAAACCGAAGCCGGCTGTATCCTTCAAGTTTTCCTTCCAGGCGTTTGACATCGCCATGATCGCCAGCCAGCGCTTTGATGGCCCGAGTGAGCTTGCGACGCGGTTCGGGAGCGAGGGATTTGACGCAGGTTATCACCTGCGGCGAAACGTGGACTCTAGTCTTCATCCAGGACGGACGCGTCTCGCATGTTGACCCTGCCGGCCTGGTAATCGGGAATCGCCTTCATCGCCTCACAATTACCCATGATTTCCAGAGTCTCGATGATCGCTTCCATCCGATTTCGGGATATGATGTAAGCGACGGTGCGTCCGTTCCGGGCGAGAGGCACCGAACCCTTTGCCTCGGCCCGCCGGACGATGGCGGGGCCTTCCCTTTGCAAATCCGTGATGGAACAAATATCTTTCACAATAAATCTATGTACGCCGACCGGCCTGAAAAGTCAACCCGTTTTTTGGCTGACAGAATACAGCCACTTTAGTCGGCGACCGCCAGGTCCATGTCGCGGGTGTAGTATAAAATGCGGCCGCAGTTGGGGCAGGTGACCAATTCGCGGGCGGCCTGGCAGGAGACGACCAATTGCACGGGATATTTCATGTGGCAGCCGCCGCATACCCCGTGCTGAATCCCCACCACCACGCTGCCACCCTTCTGCACCAGCAATCGTTCGTAGCGCTTCAAAATGGAGGCATCGAGGACGCCGGTCAGTTGAGCGCGATTGGATTCCAGTTCGGCCAGCTCGCTTTTCAGGGTCTGTTCCCGCGCCGCCAGTTCCTTTAACTGGCCTTCGGTCAAGGTCGCGGCTTCCTGCGCTTCGCGGCCCAGGTTCAGGATTTGTTTTTGGAAGGTTTCAGCCTGTTCCATCAACTCCAATTGCCGGTCTTCAAGCAGGGCGATGCTCCCGCGGCAGGTTTCAATTTCGTGGGCCAGGGCGCGGTATTCCTCGTTCTTTTTGGTTTGAAATTGTTGCAGGGAATATCTTTCGATTTGTTGCTGTTTGGAATTCACTTCCAACTCCAGCTTTTTGCGCTCCGTTTCAACCAGTTTGATCTTTGTTTTGACGGCATCCAGACTGGCCCTGGCGCCGCCGGCCCTGTCTTGCAGCATCTGGCGCTCCGGCGCAACGCGCGCCAGTTGGTCCTTGACGCTGAACAGGCGGCGGTCTCTGTCTTGCAATGTGAGGAGTTTTTCGATTACATCTTGAATTGTGCCAGCCATCGTCGGAAAACGTTAGCCGTCCTCAAACGGCAAGTCAAATGCGGATGCTGGCGCGAATTAAATATTTTTGGCGGAAAGCGGCCAGCCGTGCGATGGTTTGGCCGTGAGAAATATGCACCGATTTAAAACTGCGTTTTATTTGGCCGCCACCCTGATGGCCGGCGGCATGTCCGTCATGGCCCTTGATTCTCCCGCACTGACACTGGCGCGCCAGCTCAACGACGCGTTCATCGAGGTCGCGGACAAGGTTTCCCCGGCCGTGGTCATGATCGAAGTGACGGAAAAAGTCCGCGACGGCGAGGACGAAGGGTCCTGGTGGGACCTGCTCCCGCCTGAAGAGCGGCCACGCCACCACAGGCACAGGCACGGCTCGCGTCCAGAGACGATTGAGGGTGAAGGCTCGGGCGTGGTTGTTTCGGAAGATGGTTACATTTTGACGAATGATCACGTCGTGGAAAATGCGGATAAAATAGTGGTGCGCTTCAAGGACGGCCGGACCTACGACGGGGAAATCAAAGGGACGGATCCGGAATCGGACATCGCCGTGGTGAAGATAAAGGCCAGGGGCCTGACCCCGGCCAGGCTGGGGGATTCGGACAGCACGCGGGTCGGGGAATTCGTCCTGGCCATCGGCGCCCCGTTCGCCCTGAGCTATAGCGTGACTTTTGGCCATGTCAGCGCCAAAGGGCGGTCATTCGAAAGGGAAACCCGGGGCTACGCCGACCAGGATTTCATCCAAACCGACGCCAGCATCAATCCGGGCAACAGCGGCGGACCGCTGGTCAATCTTTACGGCGAAGTCATCGCTGTCAACACTATGATTGAAGGGATGAACACGGGCATCGGCTTTGCCGTTCCGATCAACCTGGCCAAACGGGTCAAGGACCACTTGATCGCCGAGGGAAAATTCACGCGCTCCTGGATTGGCATCTACATCGAAGAATTGAGGGAGTATCCCGAATTCAAGAATCTCGGCAAGCCATTGGCCCCGGACACGGACGACGGCGTCGTGGTCGTGGGAATGGCGGCCAACGGTCCGGCCTCAAAATCCGACTTGCGGGCGGGGGACGTGATCGTTGCCGTGGAAGGCAAAACGGTCAAGACGGCGCGCGAGCTGAAAGACTCCATCCTCTTGCAACCGCCCGGCCATGTCGTGGTCTTGAACGTTGTCCGCGGCAAGGATCATCTGTCCATCAAGGTGCGGACGGAAGCGTTGCCGACGGAGGCCGGACTGGCCGAAGCCAGACATCAGCCCGGCGCAGAAACCGGGTCACCGGCCTTTGGCCTGACCGTACAGGCGACGACGAAGGGTTTGGCCGAACAATTCGGAGTTGAACCTGATTCAGGGGTGATCGTGACGGCGGTGGAGCGCGATTCGCCCGCCGACGAACAGGGCATCCAACCGGGCGATGTCATCACCCAGATCAACCGCCAGCCGGTGACCAATCTGAAGCAATTTCGCCAGGCGCTGAAAGCGGCGGATGCCCGGAAGGGCCTGATGGTCAATTTGATCAGCAACGGATCCAACCGGATGGTGATTTTGAAAGACAACGACCGGTAAATCTGCTATCCCATCTTCATGATTCAGCCCGAACAATTGGTTGGCGGCGAGCGGGCCGAGTGGTATCGGCTCACCCCTGTGCAACGCTGGCTGGAGAGCGAGAAACTGTGGCAGACCTATCTCGCGCTTGGAGGCTCACTTGATCCCGAACCCGATACGCAAAGTCCTTTCTTCGATGCGCGCGCACCGCGTCCGCGCCCTGCTCATGGGCGGACAGGGGTGCGTGTTTTACGGCGCGGCCGAGTTTAGCCGCGACACCGATTTCGTCATCCTCGCCGATGCCGCCAATCTGGCGCGACTGCGGCGGGCGCTCGCTGATCTGCGCGCCAAACCCATCGCCGTTCCACCGTTTGAAATAAAATATCTTCGCCGGGGTCATGCCGTCCACTTTCGCTGCCAGCACCCGGAAGCGTTGCGAATGCGAGTGGATGTGATGTCCCAAATGCGCGGCGTCGAGCCATTCTCCAAACTTTGGCGGCGGCGCACTGTTATTGAACTGGCGGACGGGACCATTTGCGCTCTGCTTTCGTTGCCCGACCTCGTGCAGGCGAAAAAGACCCAGCGCGACAAAGACTGGCCGATGATCCGGCGATTGGTGGAGGCGCATTATTTTCAACGCCAAAAAAATCCCCATCCCGCGCAATTGAAATTCTGGCTGCAGGAACTGCGCACGCCGTCACTACTCATTAAGGCGGCACACAATCATCCCCGGCTTTGCCGCCGGCTCACGTCCGAACGTCCGCTGTTGGCGCATGCTGCTTCGGGCAACCAGATGCAGTTGGAACAGGCATTGGTCGCGGAAGAAACCGCCGAACGCGAGCGGGACAAGATTTACTGGATGCCGTTGCTCCGGGAATTGGAAAAGCTGCGGCACGCCAGATGAAAATCGCGGCTTGCCTCGCGCAATGATTGAATCCGCCAGGCAAACATGCCAATGTATCCATCCATGATGAAGCAAACACAGTATTTGCCGGGAAAAACGACGACCGGATCGCAGGTTGAAGAATGAAAGACCTCCCGCCCATCCCCGCCGCCGTGATGCGAAATCAAATGCAAGCCATTCAGGAACGGTTCCAAAAAAACGTCGTTCCCACTTATGCGCGATTCGACCTGGTGTTGGATCGCGGCGAGGGGTCGCGCGTTTGGGACGTGAATGGAAAATGTTACCTGGATTTTGGCGGGGGGATCGCGGTGTGCGCCCTGGGTCACGCCCATCCCGAAATAACCCGGACGCTCACGGAGCAATCCCGCAAGCTGGTCCATGTTTCCAATCTTTATTTCCAGGAGCCGCAGGGCGGCCTGGCGGAAAAGCTGGCCGGCCTGATTGGCCCCGGGAAGATATTCTTTTGCAACAGCGGCGGCGAGGCCGCGGAAGGCCTCTTCAAATTGGCCCGCAAGTTCGGCCACGATGAAGGACGATTTGAAATCCTCACGGCGGAAAATTCATTTCACGGCCGGACGCTCGCCGGCATCTCCGCGACCGGCCAGCCGAAAATCAAAAAGGGTTTTGAGCCGATGGTGCAGGGCTTTCGCCATATTCCCTTTAACGATCTGGCGGCGGCGCGGGCGGCGCTGTCGCCGGCGACGGCGGCGATTTTAATCGAAGGGGTGCAGGGCGAAGGCGGCGTGGTGCCCGCCACGGCGGAGTATTTGCTGGGCCTGCGCCAATTGTGCGATGAGAAAAAGTTGTTGCTGCTCATGGATGGCGTGCAATGCGGCCATTTTCGAACGGGCCGCTTCCAAAGCTTTCAACGGATTTTGGAAGACGCGGTCAATCCGGCCGCCGCCGCCGGGTTTCTGCCGGACGGAATCGCCATGGCCAAGTCGCTGGGAGGCGGATTTCCCATGGGGGCGTTTTGGGTGCGGCAGCCGTGGGCGGAGGTGCTGGGGGCCGGGACGCACGGTTCGACTTTCGGCGGGTCGCCGCTGGCGTGCGCGGTGGGATTGAAAGTGCTCGAAGTGATCGAGCGCGATCATTTGGCGGACCACGCCCGCCAGACGGGTGAATTCCTCAAGAAGAAACTGGCGGCGCTGGCCGCGAAATATCCGCGCGTCATCAGCCAGGTGCGCGGGTTGGGGCTGATGATCGGAATCGAACTGGCGGGGGAAATCCCGGCATTTTCAACCACGGACCAGGCCCCCGCCATTCAGTTTATCAATCAGTTGCACGAAGCGGGCCTGCTGGCCATTCCCGCCGGCGCCAGGATCGTCCGGGTTCTTCCAGCCCTGAATCTGCCGCGGGAAGATGCCGCCGAGGGCCTGCGCATCATCGAAACCGTTGCCGCAAAATTATCCCCATGAAACATTTATTGAGCATCGAAAAATTGTCACGGGCGGATTTTGAACAAATCCTTGCCGCCAGCGCAAAGGTGAAAAAGGAGCGCGGCCAGGGCGAATCGAAACCGCTGGCCGGGCAAGTTTGGGCGCTGCTGTTTGCCAAGTCATCCACGCGCACGCGTGTTTCATTCGAGGTCGGCATTCGGGAATTGGGGGGACAAGTCATGTTCCTTAACGCGTCCGATATTCAACTCGGGCGCGGCGAACCGATCAAGGACACGGCCCGTGTGCTGGGACGAATGATCCACGGCGCGGTCATCCGCACCTACGCGCAAAAGGACGTCGAGGAGTTTGCCCAATACGCCGGCCTTCCCACCATCAACGCGTTGACGGATGAGGAGCACCCCTGCCAGATCATTGCTGATATTTTCACCTGGCAGGAAAAGCGCGGGCCGATCCGGGGCAAAAGGGTCGCATTTTTTGGGGACGGCGCATGCAACGTCCCCGCTTCCTGGATATTCGCGGCGGCGAAGCTGGATTTTGAACTGCGCATCGCGGCGCCGAAAAAATTTCAGCCCCCGGCCGCGCTGCTGGAGCGCGCGCGCGGCAACATCCTTTGCACCGAAGACGTCCGCGGCGCGGCGCAAGGGGCGGATTTGCTCTACACGGACGTCTGGGTTTCCATGGGCAAGGAGGCGGAATCGGCCGGCCGCCTGCGCGAACTGGCCGGCTATCAACTGAACGGGGAACTGGTCAAGCTGGCCAAACCGGACGCACTCGTCATGCATTGTCTGCCGGCCTACCGCGGCAAGGAAATCGACGAACCAACATTTGAAGCCAACGCGCAGACGATATTCGACCAGGCGGAAAACCGCCTGCATTGCCAGAAGGCCGTCCTGCAATGGATTGTCAAATAGTCCCGGGATCAACCCTTTCCCAACGTGCGAACCCAGATGTTGCGAAAGCGAACCGGGTTGTTGTGGTCCTGCAATTCGATGAAGACCTCCGGCGAATGGGGCGCGGGATACTTGGAGAGGGATTTCCACGGCAGTTCCGCGTTGATCCCATCGGTCATGCCGATCAGTTCGTAATGATTCTGCACCACGACGCCATTGTGAATCACCGTGATGATGGCTTTCTTGATCAGCTTGCCTTTCTCATTCCAACGCGGTGATTCAAAAATGATGTCGTAGGTCTGCCATTGGCCCGGCGGCTTGCAGGCGTTGACCAGCGGCGGCGACTGGCCGTAGATGGCGGCGCACAGTCCGTCGGCATAGGTCTTGGATTCATAAGAGTCGAGCACCTGAACTTCGTACATGTTGTTGATGAGAATGCCGCTGTTGCCCCGGCCCTGGCTTGTGCCCGCCGGCGGATTCGGTTCGGAGAACTCGACGTGCAATTGAAAATCCGCCCACTTCCCGCGCGTGCGGATGCCGCCGCCGCGCTGTGTTTCCACATAACCGTCCTGAAAGTGCCATTTCGCGTCCCCTCCGCCAGCGGCTTGCCACTTCGACAAATCCTTCCCGTCAAAAAGCATCTCCGCGTCCGATGGCGCCTGGGCGTTGTGGCTGAACGTTTCGCCCGGGGTGACAACCGGCGGTTGCGGACGATCCGGATCATGCACATGCCATGTGCCGCCCGGCTCCATCGGCGTGTTCCGGAAGCCGTCAATTTTTTCAGTTCGATTGATCGTGGCGTCGGCGGCGGACGCGGAAAGACGAAGGGCAAGAGCGAGCAGGCAGATGAGGACTATTGGGATGGGCGGATTTGTTTTCATTGAGTCAAATGGATTAAATTCGAGGAGGCCTCGCAGTCGTTTGTTTTCGCACGAGAAACATCAGCATGGCTGCAACGATACGCCCCTGTGAGGCGGTGACGCAACACCCGAATGCAAGCGCCATTATCAGCGCGATTTGAGCGCCGCGCCGGCGGCGTAACGCCGCAAATATTTTATTGACACTGTCAGGTCCTTGGCCCACGGCGCCGCCAGCGCCAGTTTCGCGCCTATCGCGGGATGATCGATGGCCACCTGCTCCAGGTGCAAGGCCGGGCGGGCCATGAGCGGACGTTCGACCTGGC
Organism: uncultured Verrucomicrobiae bacterium; assembly: GCA_963813995.1. Taxonomy (GTDB): domain Bacteria; phylum Verrucomicrobiota; class Verrucomicrobiia; order Limisphaerales; family Palsa-1400; genus DASRLE01. Next base: position 120,887 of record CAWFAZ010000056.1, read on the forward strand.
CCTGTTTCAGATGATAGCCGGATTTGAGGGTGGAAAGAAGCAGCGGGCGGCCCCCGTAAACATCATCGCCGACGAGGGGCAGACGAAGATGTTTGAGGTGGGCGCGGATTTGATGGGGACGGTCGGGGCAAGGGCAGCATTCGAGCAGGAGGCAGCCGTTGAATCGTTCGCGCACGGCAAAGTGGGTGCGGGAGCGCTTGCCGTCTTTTGGGTCAACTCTAATAATGCCCATTTGCAGCGGATGCGGCGCCAGTTTGGCGTCGGTCGCAAACGTGTCCGGGCCGGACGATCCGCGAACGAGGGCGGCATAAATCCGGCAGGGTTGTTCGGCGGCAAATTGGGCGGCCAGCGCGACGAGGGCGGGCTTGTTTTTGGCCAGGAGGATGAGGCCGCTGGTTCCGAAATCGAGGCGGTGCGCATTCATCAAATAACCCAGGCGGCGTTGTCCGGCCCAGTGGGCGCCGCGTTCGATGTCGCGGTGGAGCAGTTGCATGAGGCTGGGGCGCGCGGGGTCGCAACGATCCGGCGAAACGAGGAGTTGGCTGGGTTTGTTCAAGACCAGCAAATGGTCGTCTTCAAAGAGGATCGGGATTTCCCAGAATTCGCCTGTGGCGGGCGAAGACAATTTAACGGCATCGGGCACGGGTCAACCCCCCGAGGCGGAGAGGTCGCCGGGCGGCGGGACAAAGTGCAACTGATATTGCCTGCCAAACCATGCTTGGAAGGCCGCGATCTGGAAGCGCTCGCGCATTCTGGCCGAAAAGACCGGCAGATCGCGTTGCAGGGCGGCTTGGTCAACAGGCAATTGCGCTTTGACATAGAGAAGAAATCCGCCGTCGGCCGTCGGGATGAAAGGCGAACACTGGCCCGCGTGCATCTTTCCGGCAGTTTCCTGCAGTTGCTCGAATTCGGATTGATCCGGCACTTCAGGAATTGAAGTTGACGCAAGGGAAAACGGGCTCAAGTTCCGCGGCCGGACGAATTGGGCCGCGCACATGGTGTCGAATGTTTTGCCCTGGGCCAAACCGGCGCCCAAGGCCGACTCGAACCGGCTGCCGGCCGCTCTGGCCAGTTCGAGCGCTTTGCTTTGGCGGTAATCCGCGGCCACTTTGTCATGCACTGCGGAGAGGGACTGGATTTCGCTGGGGATGCGCTTCGCAAGGCCCGCGACATAGACAGCCTCCTCGCCCGGCAGTGGCGAAGGGGCATAAATCATGGACCGCTCTTTGTCATCAGGATCATCATCGCGCAGTGAGAAAAGGACGCGGAGGTTCTTTGGTAAAATGGCCAAATCTTTCGGGCCGCTTTTCAGGTCGAACGGTTCGGAGGTTTTGACCGTCAGATTCCTGGCTTTGGCCAATGCTGTCAAATCGCCGGGCGCATAAGGATGCTGTTCGTCGTGGCCTTGGGAGAGATCGTTCAGGAAGCTGTTGGCGTCCTTGGTGGCCTCGTTCCTGGCGACATTCTGGAGTGTTTGCTTTTTGATTTTAGCCTTGGCGGCCTCGGCGCTGAGCTGGGCGCCGGTCTCGTCCTTGAACGCGGCCGGGCCTTCTTGGAAATACTCCTGATCGACACGCTCATTGAAATTGGTGCCCAGTTGTTTTTCCGCCCTGGCCAGATAGTTGCTGATTTTCAATTCAACATAGTTGATCTGGATGCGGTCCGGCACCCGGTAGTCGGCTTGTCTTTTCGTGTAAAAATCTTCGATGTCCTTTTCGGCGGGGGTGGTCGCGGCGTAAAAATTGGTCGCGGAGAAGGAAACGAGTTCCGTCTCCATCGGCTCGTTCTCCCGGCGATAGAAGACCTCCGTTTCCTGGGGAGTAATGAGCTGGCCGCTCATGCCCACGAGCGCGACCAGGTATTCCTGTCCGGCCTGATGGCGGGCAAACCGGTCGAAGTCATCGAGGGTCACGTTGCCTTCATGCGTCAATTTGACCAATGTCTCCACTATCTTTTCGGCGGGGACCGCGTCGTCGGGTTTGACGCCAAGAAGCTGTTTGGTATAGCGGGCGGCCGCTTCCGGAGTAACCGTGATGTGATATTGCTCCAATTCGGCATTGAGCAGAAGCCGCTGTTCGGCGAAGCGCCGCACGTCCTTCCTTTTCTCTTCCGACTCCGGCCATTCGCCGTAATTGAGGCGAAAGAAGATCCGCCCTTCCTGTTCAGCGGCGCGGAATTGTTCCGGGGTGATGGGATCGCCAAAGACCGACCCCAGGTTCACGCTGGAGGAAGAGCGATCCATGCTGCTGTTTTTGCTGTTCGGGTTGAAATACCAGAGGAACGACACAATGGTCAACCCCATGATGACGATAAACAGCCACTTTTGATGCCGGCGAATTGTTGCAATCATACTAAAATCCGAGTTTTAAGAGCGCGCACCCTGAACGGCCCCGCCGCGGGTGGTCAAACGCAAAAGCCATATTAAAAGCAAACCGCCATTGCGCAAGGGCCGATTTTAATCCTCTTGAATTCGGAAGCGAACGCATCCAACATCTGTCTTGCCGCGGGTTGCCGTGAAGGCGCCCGCGCCATCAAGTATATGTCAAAAATGAACAAACTTTGCCTTCTGTCACTGCTGCCGGCGGTTTTGGCCGGTTGCAGCTCCATCACCAATTTAACCCCGACACAGTATCCGCGGGACGCCTCGGGCTATTACCGGGTGGAGGCGATGTGGAAGAGTAAACAACGGGTCATCCGGCCGGACTCGTTCAAACCTCTGGTTGTCGTCGATCTTCAAAATTATCCCATGCGGCCGGTGCCACTGGTCCAAAACCGTTGGGAAGCGTTCATCCCCGTTCCGCCCGACAAGGATTTCGTCCGTTTCCATTACAAATTCGACTTCACGGATGATGCCTTTGGCAAGCCGAAGGGGGACAGCCTGATGTCCGCCCCATACCAACTGAGCATCAAATAGCAGGCTCTCCCTCAACCGGTGCGGATTGACCGGGGGCTTGACAATGGGTGGCAAAATGCTGCCATTTTTGCATGAGTCAGCCGGTAAAGCTTTCGGATGGCCTGGTGCTCGATGCGCGTTTGACCGGCGAGATCGCGGAACGGTCCATCGCCGGACAAATTGAGTTTTGGGCAAATTTGGGCCGCGCCATCGAACCGTTGCTCAAAGGGGATCAAGCGTTGCGCCAGTGAAGTTGGTTGGAGCGTGAGTGAAAGTCCCACCCGTCGAATTAGGTTGTTCACGACGGAACACGACCTCAACAGCGTCGCCGTGAGGCGGGGTTGGAAGCTGAGGAAGATGAACAGATGGGCCATAACAAAAGTGAACCACATTTAATGAGCCTCGATAACTTTAGAACCGGAGAGCCGAGCCGCTGGTTGATCGGCGAAGGCCGCAGGGAGGAGACTGGGCAACAGCCAGCGTTTCCTCAACGCTCCGGCGGGGTCGGCGTGGATGGCACGTCTGCAAGTTCAACCAAGGTAAGCTGGGAGATCTCCGGCAACGGGTGCAAAACCCAACCGACCGCGCAAGCTGGCAGTCCCAGTCAGGCGGGCGGCGTTGCCGGAGAAGTCGGAGTCCCCCATAGTGACGTGAAGTCCGAAGTACTCGACGCGTATTTCAGCGGAGAGTTCTCGGCCAAAGCGCGAAGGGGGGACACTTGCTCAATGCGGGGAGGCGAAGCGAAGGACGCGGGGATGGCCGGGGCAACCCGGATACAAACCCCGGACAAAGTTCGGCAGCTTCAAATCACGCTCTATCGGAAAGCCCAAGCGGAACCGAAGTATCGGTTCTGGAGTCTGTATGGGGATTTGTGCCGCAGGGACGTGCTCGACACGGCCTTGGCAGCGCAACAGCGCAATGGCGGGCAGGCGGGAGTGGACGGCGAGAGTCTCGCCTCCATCCACGCCACTGCCGCCTCGCGTCAACAATGGCTCGACCGCCTGCAAGAGGAGCTCAAAGCCAAGACGTATCGGCCCAGTCCGGTGCGTCGGGTGAGGATACCCAAAAGCAGCGGGGGAGAACGGCCGCTGGGCATCCCGACGGTCAAAGACAGGGTGGTGCAAACGGCGCTGTGCCTGATGCTGATGCCGATGTGGGAGGCGGACTTTCATCCGCGCTCCTTCGGTTTTCGGCCCAAACGCCGGGCGCACCAAGCCATTGCTGAAATCCAAAAGGCAGTGCAACAAGGTTATGTGGAAATCATCGATGCGGATGTGTCGAAGTATTTCGACACGATACCGCACCGGGAACTAATGAAGGCAGTGGCCCGGCGGGTCAGCGACGGCAGCGTGCTTCGGCTCATCAAGAGCTGGCTGCGCGCCCCGGTCGTGGAGGAGGACAAGGACGGCACAAGACGAGTGATACCCAACCGGCGCGGCACGCCGCAAGGCGGGGTGATCTCGCCGCTGCTGGCCAACCTCTACCTCAATCCGCTGGACCACGGAGTCAACGATAAAACCCCTGGACAAGCCCGGATGGTGCGCTATGCCGATGACTTTGTCATCGCCTGCCCCGCCGGGTGCGGCGGGGGCGTGATGGAACGGCTCAAGAAATGGCTCAAGGCCAAAGGGCTGACGCTCAACGAAGTCAAAACCCGCCTGGTGAACATCCGCCAGGAGGGCATCAACTTCCTGGGCTTCAATCTGACGTGGCGCAAGTCCTTTCGAGGGCGGGGCTATCTGCACGCTGAACCCAGCCAGAAAAGTCGGCGCGCCCTGCGCGGGAAACTGGGCGGCATCCTCAACCACTGGACGCTGTGGCGTCCGATCCGGGAAGTGGTGGAAGAAGCCAATCGAGTGCTGCGCGGATGGGCGGGCTATTTCCACTACGGCAACAGCACTTCGGTGATGAAGCGGATGAAAGACTACAGCCAAAACCGCTTGCGGCGTTGGCTGTGGCGCAAACACGGTTGTCGCCGCAGCCTGTGGAGGCACTATGCTTCCGAGAAGTTGCATGAACACTATGGACTCTATGAACTGCCGACGACGGCGAAGTGGAAGGCAGCCCGATGAATGAGCCCGGAGAGCCGAATATGGGAAATCCGTCCGTTCGGTTCGATGAGGGGCGGGAGAGAGTCGGTCATTGGCCTTGTGCCTCTCAACCCGACCTCCCCGCCTA
>CAWFAZ010000057.1:0-29514 GCA_963813995.1 uncultured Verrucomicrobiae bacterium
TTCCATTAGAGGCTCGCCAGTGCGGTGTCAAGAACGTCAAGTAAAAAGTCCGCGTCGGCCTGGGTGAGGCACATGGGCGGGGCGAAACGAATGGTTTGGCCCCATAACCCGCCTTTGCCCAGCAATAGCCCAAGGTCCCGGCACTTCTCCACCACTTGCGCGCATTCGGCTTTGGCCGGCTCTTTGCCGGCACGGTCTTTGACCAGTTCAATGCCGAGCATCAATCCTTTGCCGCGCACGTCGCCAATAATATTATGCCGGGCCTTGAGCTTTTCCAGGCCGGCGAAAAGATGGCCGCCGATCTTCAGGGAATTGGCCTGGAGCTTCTCCCGCTCGATGACTTCCAGGACGGCTTTGCCTTGCGCGCATACCACCGGGTTTCCGCCGAAGGTGTTGAAATGAATCCGCCGGGTCACGGTCTCCGCGATTTTCGCGGTCGTCACAACGGTGGCCAGGGGGCAGCCGTTGCCGATGCCTTTGGCCATCGTCACAATGTCGGGAATCACGCCCTGGTTTTCAAAGCCCCAAAAATGCGCGCCGGTGCGTCCGAATCCAGTCTGGACTTCGTCGGCAATGCACACGCCGCCCGCGGCGCGGACGTGCCCGTAGGCGTGTTGCAAATAGCCGTCGGGATAAACCACCACGCCGCCCACGCCCTGAATCGATTCGGCAATGAACCCCGCCACCTGCCCCGAGCTGGCATAGTCAATCAAACTCTTGACGTCGGCCGCGTAGTTTTTGCCGGCGGCGGGATCGGTCCGGCCCCAGGCGCCGCGATAGGGATCGGGCGTGATGGCGTGATGGACGCCGAAACTGTGGGGGACGTTGAACTTCCAGGTGCTGTGCGAGGTCAGGCCCATGCACGACATGTTGCCGCCGTGATAGCCATTGCGCAGGGCGATGACATCGAAATTGCCGGTGGCGGCGCGGGCCATGAGCAGCGCCAAATCGTTGGCCTCGGAGCCGGAGTTGACGAAGTAGCACACCTTCAAGTCGCCCGGCATTTTGGCGGCGAGCTGCTCCGCGTATTCGGCGATGTTGGGGTGCAGGTAAATGGTGGTGGAATGTTGCAGGGTTTCGTTCTGCCGGCGGGCGGCCTCGACGACGTGCGGATGGCAGTGGCCGACGCTGACGGTGACAATGCCGCCCAAGCCATCGAGATAGCGCCGCCCCGTTTCGTCAAAAATGTACTGGCCCCGGCCTTCGACCAGCATGATGGGCTTCTTGTAATAGAGGAAGATGCCGGGACTGAGAAATTGGCGGCGCAGTTGCAAAACTTCCGCGGCGGACTTGCCGGTGTAAGGCCTGGGTTGATAATCGAAGGGAGGCAGAACGGGTGTTTTCATATTTTACGTTTCAATTTCCGGTCAGTTCGACTGCTTTGGGCGCCGCCGACATCTTTCTCGCCACGAGATAGACGACGAACGCCACAAAGAATCCCACAAACCAGGCATAATTGTAGAGCGAAATAAAGAGGGGAGCGACATTTTCCTTTGGCACAACTTTGATGGTGGCCAGAAAGCCCGGCAGATTGGGCAGCACGGCAACGGTCAGCGCCAGGAGGGCCGCAATGCTGAAACCGTTGGTGAACCGGTATTCGCCCTCTTCGTGGTAGAGCGCGAACAAATTCAACCGGCAGCGTCGCCAGACAAAATAGTCCGCAATCAGTATGCCGCCGATGGGGCCGAGCAAGGCGCTGTAACCCACCAGCCATGTAAAAATGTAACCGGACGGATCGGCCAGCAGTTTCCAGGGCATCATCAGAATGCCAATGATGCCGGTGATCAATCCGCCGAGGCGAAAGGAAATCTTCCGGGGCGCCAGATGGGCGAAGTCATTGGCCGGACTGACGACGTTGGCGGCAATGTTCGTGGCCAGGGTGGCGATGCACACTCCCAGCATGGACACCACCAGGACAACAGGATTGGTAAAGCGAGTCAATACGTCCACCGGGTCCCAAATCGTCTGATGAAAGATGATCGTCGTCGCCGAGGTCACGGCCACGCCGATGAAAGAGTAAAGAGCCATGGTGAAGGGCAGGCCGATGGCCTGGCCGATGACCTGATCGCGCTGGGTGTGCGCGTAGCGGGAGAAATCCGGGATGTTCAGGGAGAGCGTCGCCCAGAACCCGATCATGCCGGTGAGCGCCGGAACGAAGAACACCCAGAACTGTCCGCTTTTGGGCTGCCCCGGCTCGAAGGCGGAAGGCTGGGACAAAATTGGCCCAAACCCGCCCGCGGCGCGGTAAGCCCAGGCCAGCAGGAGCAATCCAAGGGCGATCAAGAGCGGCGCTTTGATGTTCAACAGAATGCGGATCGAATCAATGCCTTTATATATGACAAACATGTTGATGGCCCAGAAGAAGAGGAAGCATAGAAACTGCGGCAGTGTGATGCCGAAGACGTTGCCGGCAACTCCGCCCAGCGATGGAAAGAAGACGGCAAGGATTTTGTGAATCGCCTCGCCGCCGATCCACGTTTGAATGCCGAACCAGCCGCAGGCGACCAAGGCGCGCAACAACGCCGGGACATTGGCGCCTTTGGTGCCGAAGGCGGCCCGGCAATAAACCGGGAAAGGAATGCCGTAACGCGTGCCGGCGTGGGCGTTCAAGATCATCGGAATGAGCACGATGACGTTGCCCAGAAAAATGGTCAAAACGGCCTCCCACCAATTCATGCCGCCGCCGATGAGGGAGGAGGCCAGCATGTAAGTGGGAATGCAGGCCGACATCGAAATCCAGAGGGCGGCAAAATTCCAGTATCGCCAGGAGCGGCGTTCCGGCGGGACGGGCGCGAGGTCGTAATTGAACAAGGCGCTCTGTAGAAGCCGGCCGTGTTCCTCCGTGCTTAAAGAGGCATGCGTCATAGCTGGGGCGGGAGGGTAAAGGCTGAAGGCTGAAGGCTAAAGGCTAAAGTATGGTGGAAAATGACCAATGACGAAGCACGAATGACGAAAATTCGTCATTCGACATTTTCCAGTCAGATAGAGGTTTGGCCTCCAGCGGCGCTGGCCAGTGTCCAATAAGTGAGATGCTCTGGCTCGCCTCTTGGCCTCGCCGGAGCTTGCAGTTTTGCCCGCTGCGCTTAAACTACGGGTGACAATGCGGTTTCCAGCCGTCAACGAACAGCCATGAGCCAGCGCAGAACATATTATTTTGACAACAACGCCACCACACGGATCGCCCCGGAGGTGTTGGAGGCGATGCTGCCGTTCCTGCGCGAGTGGTGGGGCAATCCTTCCAGCGCCTATGGCTTCGGCAAGCAGGTGAGCAAACATCTCGAGGAGGCGCGGACCAAGGTGGCGGCCTTGATCAACGCCGATCCAAAGGAAGTCGTCTTCACCAGTTGCGGCACCGAGAGCAATAATTCAGCCATTGAGAGCGCCCTGGCCACGCATCCCGACAAACGCCATGTCCTGACCACGGCGGTCGAGCATTCGGCCGTCATCAAGCACGGCGAGGTCCTGCAAAAGCGAGGCTGTCAAGTCACTTTTCTCCCGGTGGACGCGGACGGCTCGCTCGACCTGCATCTGCTGGACAAGTCGATCCGCCCGGATACGGCCATTGTTTCGGTGATGTGGGCCAATAACGAGACCGGGGTCGTCTTTCCCATCGAGGAAATTGCCGCGATTTGCCGCGGCAAAAATGTGCTTTTCCATACCGACGCCACCCAGGTTCCCGGCAAGATGAAGATCGATGTTCACGGATTGGGCGTGGATTTTCTGACGCTTTCGGCCCACAAACTGCACGCCCCCAAAGGGGTCGGCCTGCTCTACATCAAACGCCGCGTGAAATATCAGCCGTATTTGATCGGCGGACATCAGGAGCGGGGGAAACGCGGCGGCACGGAGAATGTGGCCGGCATCATCGGATTCGGCCGGGCGGCGGAATTGGCCGGGGCCAATCTCGAGGACGAGAACACGAGGGTGCGCGGCTTGCGCGACCGGCTGGAAAACACCATTCTGAGCACCATCCCGAATACGATCCGCACCGGGGCGAAGGAACCGCGCCTGCCGAACACGAGCAACATCGCGTTCGAATCCGTCGAAGCCGAGGCCATTTTGCACCAACTGGATCAGCTTGGCATTTGTGTTTCCAGCGGTTCGGCCTGCACCACCGGTTCGCTGGACCCTTCCCATGTCTTGACCGCCATGGGCATGAAACCGGCGCGGGCGCGCGGCTGCGTGCGCATCAGCCTGGGGATTTATAATACGGACGAAGAGGTGGATTACTTGCTGAAACATATCCCACGGGTCATCGGCAAGTTGCGCGAAGATTCCCCGCTCAATCCGGGGACGGCCCGTGTCACGGCTGCGGAAGTCTTGAGGGAAGCGCTCAGGGAGCGGTTCAACAAGGAAAAATGAAAGCCATGCGGTCATATGTGGCAAAGTGAAAGGGAAGAAATGAGAGCCCTGAGAATACTTGGGTGGATTTTGCTGTCCGCCGGGATCTTCATTATGGCTGGAATTGTGGGAATTATATGGCTGGAAGGCCTAACTTTGAAACGCCAAATTTACGGTCTTATCATTTCTGCATTCTCCGTGGTCGTTGGGCTTAATCTGGCGAGGCCTCGGACCCCAAGATAAAATCAAATTAGGACACTACCCCAGGTTGACGAAGTTTGACGCCTGTTCTTTTCCACGGTATATTCACCGCCCTTTTATGAACGCAAAACCGCATATGGCCATAGTCGGCGCGACGGGCGCCGTCGGAATCGAAATGATCAAGACGCTGGAAAAGCGGAATTTTCCGGCGGGCAAACTGACCCTGCTCGCGTCGGCGCGCTCGGCCGGCAAGAAACTGACCTTTCGCGGCCAGCCGGTCGCCGTGGCGGAATTGACCAAAGATTCCTTCAAAGGAGTTGACATCGCGCTCTTCAGCGCAGGGGGCGCCATTTCGCGGGAATTTGCGCCCATCGCCGTCAAAGCCGGTTGCGTGGTGATCGATAATTCCAGCGCGTTCCGCATGGATGAGTCCGTGCCGCTGGTTGTCCCGGAAATCAACGCCAGCGACATCCGGCTGCACAAAGGCATCATCGCCAACCCGAATTGCACGACGGCCATCACGCTGATGGCGCTGTTTCCATTGCACAAGGCATTCAATGTCAAGAGGATTTTTGCCTCCAGTTACCAGGCTGTTTCCGGCACCGGGGCAAAAGCGATTGCAGAACTGAAGCGGCAGGTGGAACAAATCGTGGCCGGGGAACCGGTGACGAAGGAAGTTTATCCGCATCAAATCGCCTTCAACGTTCTGCCGCAGGTGGATGTGTTTCTGCCCAACGGTTACACCAAGGAAGAAGTAAAGATGGAAAACGAAGGGCGGAAAATCATGCATCATCCGGCCTTTCGCGCCAGCGTGACCTGCGTGCGCGTGCCGGTCTATCGGGCGCACTCGGTGGCGGTGAGCGCGGAGTTTGAGAAGCCGGTCACGGTGGAAGCGGCCCGCGAGATCCTCAAAAAAGCGCCCGGCCTGGACGTGGTGGATAATCCCGATAAGAAGGAATATCCGCTGCCGTTGTATGCGAGCGACAAGTACAATTGCCAGGTGGGCCGCCTGCGCAAGGACAGCGCGTTCGACAACGGCCTGTGTTTTTGGGTGGCGGGCGACCAACTGCTCAAAGGCGCCGCCTTGAACGCCGTGCAAATCGCCGAAGAACTGATGGGAAAGTAAGAATTAAGAAGGAAGAATTAAGAAGTCAAAAAGCCCCGGTTCGCCGTCAGGCGGTTTTTTCATAATTCATAATTCTTACTTTTCTTCTTCAGGCTGCGACGGGGGCGGCGGAGGGGACGGCGCGGGAGGCGGCCAGATCCACCTTGCGCTGACGCAGGCTCTTGAAGAATTCGTAGCCTTCGCGGCAGCGCCGGACAAATATGTCCTTGTCCTCCAACATCGTCTTGATGATGCGCAGGATCGGCTTGGGCCGCAAATAGTAGGCGCGATAAAATCGGTCCACCGCTTCAAAAATTTCCTCCTTGTTCAGGTCCGGATATTCCAGCGAGCTTTGCTGGAAGCCATCCTCATGCACGATGTCGGTCTTGTCCTTCTTTTTGGCAAACCAGCCGTTTTGCCGGGCCATCTCGTAAAGTTCCGTGCCGGGGTAGGGCGCGGCCAGCGAAACTTGAATGCTGAAAACGTCCAGGTCCATCGCGAAGCGGATGGTCTGCTCGATCGTTTCCCTGGTTTCGACGGGCAAACCGAGTATGAACGTGCCGTGGATGACCACGCTGGCCTCGTGGCAGGATTTGGTAAAGCGCCGCATTTCCTCCAAATCAATGCCTTTTTTGATGCGATTGAGAATTTCCTGGTTGCCGCTTTCGTAGCCGACCAAAAACAAACGCAGGCCCGAGTCCTTGAAAAATTTGACGGTGTCGTAATCCAAATTGGCCCGGCTGTTGCAGGACCACGTCACGCCGAGCGGGGCCAGTTTTTTGGCGATTTCGCGGGCGCGCGGGAGATTGGCGGTAAAAGTGTCGTCATCGAAAAAGAATTCCCGCACCTGGGGGAACAGTTTTTTGGCGTAGGCCATTTCGCCCGCCACGTTTTCGGGGGAGCGGACGCGGTATTTGTGGCCGCCGATGGTTTGCGGCCAGAGGCAAAAGGTGCATTGCGCCGGGCAGCCGCGTCCGGTGTAAAGGCTCAGATAGGGATGCAACAGGTAGCCGATGAAGTATTTTTCAATTTGCAGATCGCGTTTGTAAGTGTCCACCACCCAGGGCAGGACATCCATGTTGGTGATCAATTCGCGTTCGCGGTTGTGAATGATTTTGCCTTCGGCGTTGCGATAGGAAAGGCCGTCGATCTCGGACAGCGCCCGCCCTTCGGCGACTTCCTTGCAGGTAAAGTCGAATTCCTTGCGCCCCACCCAATCAATCGAGGGCGAGGCCTTCAAAGTTTCGGTGGGCAGGACGGCGGCATGGGCGCCGATGAAGCCGATTTTCGTGCCGGGCCTTTGTTGTTTGATGGCCTCGGCCACCTTGCAATCGTTTTTTAACGATGGCGTCGAAGTGTTGATGATGATGTGGTCGAAATGTTTCGCTTCTTCCAGGCATTGTTTGACGCCGATGTCGTGCGGCGGGCAATCCATCAACCTGCTGTCGGGCACGAGCGCGGCGGGCTGGGCCAGCCAGGTAGGATACCAAAAGGAAGTCACTTCGCGCCGGGCCTGGTAACGAGAGCCGGCGCCGCCGTCGAAACCGTCAAAGCTCGGTGGCGAAAGAAAAAGTGTTTTCACGTCAAGCCTTCCTGGCGCCGGCAATTTTAGCCAGCAACTGATCGCGTTGCGTGGTGTCGCCGGGACCGCAGCCGCCGCCACTGGCATTAATGGCCGCCCTGGCCTGGGCCAAATGACCCTTGCCGATGGACACGCCGTTAAACGCGTTGACCGAGCGGCCTGCGTAATAGGGCTTGGGCTTGGCGCTGAAATTGTAAGCCATGTTTTTCCAGGTGTCGCTCGCTTTGGCGCTGAGAGCGCCGCTGGGATCGTAACCGCAATGCACCATGCAATTCTCGCAGCGGGGATCGCGCGCCACGCCGTCCACCACGCCGTATTTGTTCCAATCCACTTTCTCCAGCATCTCGTGGTAGCCGGCATAATGGCCGTCGGTCATCAAATAGCAGGGGGCCTTCCAGCCGCGGACATTGCGGGTGGGAATGGCCCAGGCCGTGCAGGTCAATTCGCGCTTGCCCGCCAGAAACTCCTGGTAAACCCGTGTGCCGATGATCGTGAAGCGATCGCCCCATTTCTCCATGTCCTTGAATTTTTCCCGGGTCATTTTTCGCGTCAGGAAGAAATCCTCCGGCCGTTTGCCCAGGCGCGAAACCATGTCCTTCTTGGCCGCGTCATATTCATATCCCGGCGAAATGGTGTGCGCGTCCACTTCCAGGGACGAGAAAAACTCGAACATCTCCCCGATTTCCCTGACTTCGGTTTCCTTATAGACCGTCGTGTTGGTCGCCACCTGGTAGCCGAGGATTTTCGCCATTTTGACGGCTTCGACGCATTCCTTGAAAACGCCTTCGCGTTCCACGATCAAGTCGTGGGTGTATTCCAGCCCGTCGATATGGACGTTCCAAAACATCCAGCGCGACGGGCGGATGACGGGGCGGGCGTCTGATTTGCCCTTGCGAATGGCTTCCGCCTCCTTTTCCGTGAGCAGTTTTTCGCCCAGCAACCGCGCCAGCGCCGGCTCCTGTTTCCGGTCGTAAATGGCGGCCAGATAATCCCGCATTTTTTTGCGCATGAACATGCCGTTGGTGCAGAGATGAACGATGCGGCCCTGCTTGAGCAACCCGGCGGCCAGCTCCTCGATTTTGGGATAAATCAACGGTTCGCCGCCGCAAATGGAAACCATGGGCGCGTCGCACTCCATGGCCGAGGCCAGGCAATCCTCCAGCGGCATCATGTCCTTGAGGTTGGTGGAGTATTCGCGGATGCGCCCGCAGCCGGTGCAGGTCAGGTTGCAGGTGTGCAGCGGTTCAAGCTGCAGCACCAGGGCGAACCTGGGCGTGCGCAATAACTTGTGTTTGACAATGTGGGCGGCAATTTTCGCCGTCAACGCGAGTGGAAATCGCATAGGTTTAATTTACTGTGGCCAAATCCCTGTTGGACGCAATCTGCGCCGGCGCCGCCGTTTGCATGACTGGAACCATCTGCGGAGAAACGGGCCTGGCTTCGACCAGCCCGGGCAAAAAGAACATCAGAGGCGAAAAGCTCTGGGTCGTGTTAATGCCGCTGCAGCCCGTGCCCAGGCCAGGAATAACGGCGGCAAGCGCCAGACATTTCATTATGGAACCAACTCTCACACCATGAATTATAGTAATGATTTGAATTTTGGCAACCTTTATTCTTCGGCCCGATTTCCGCTGGACTTTTGCCGGAAATCGGCTGAGAATGATGCATCAGAAGCGGCACCATGAGCAATCGACTGAACAATGCGGGCCGAATTCCGGGGCGACACATGGCCGGGCGATCTTTTTGCCCTGGAGGGTTTACCTTGATCGAGTTGCTGGTCGTCATCGCCATCATTGCCATTCTGGCCGCGCTGCTCCTGCCCGCCCTGGCCAAAGCCAAAGAGGAAGCCCGGCGCGTCAATTGCCTGAGCAATCTGAGGCAATTGCAACTCTGCTGGCAGATGTATGCGGATGATTACGCCGGCGTGCTTTGTCCGAATGATTGGATCGACACTGGGGAGGCGGGAACAAACCTCGGAGATATGAAGCAGACATCGTGGTGCCAGGGGGATGCCCGCACTGATACAGATACGTTGGGCATTCAGGCAGGGCTTCTCTTTCCCTATAATAAGTTCGACCGCCATTTACCACTGCCCTTCTGACATGTCCGAGATTCAGGATGCAAACGGGAATCCGCTCCCCCAACTGCGAAATCGAAGCTATAATATGAGCCAATCTGTAAACGGTTACGGCATGCTGATAGATCCCCAATCGGATTATTACGTGGATGCGCTCCAGCCTTGTTTTTCAAAACTTTCGTCCATCACAAATCCCACACCGACTAAACTCTTTGTTTTCATAGATGAAAATGAAGGCACCCTCGAGGACGATCAGTTCGGATACCCAATGGTCAATTGGGATTATGGTTGGTGGTGGGACATGCCGTCCAACCGCCATAATCAAGGCGCCGATCTGTCCTTCGCGGATGGGCACGTTGAGTATTGGCACTGGAAGGCGCCGGAAACTAATAATTCCGGCCCTTTTGTGCAGGTGCTTCCCGCGCAAATGCCTGATTACGTCCGCGTCGGCAGTGTCATGCGGCAGATTCCGATCGACTGGAGCGCCAATCCCCCCGGCAACCCCAGGTGATGGAAGTTTTCAAGCGGAATGGCCGCACGGAAGAGGCACGGGAAAGGGGTTGAGATATAATATGGGACCGCTCAATTACGACCGTCTTGATGCCAGACGATTATTGATAAAACTCTTTTCGGACGGAAATTGTTCCGAAATCTGGCAAGGGGGCGAATAGCCCGAAACCTTGCCGCCAAACCTCAGGCCGAACGCCTGGGGTTTGGTTTTGTCGCTGGGACTCACGCCGCCCCAGACCCCGCGCCAAAGGGTCATAACCCTCTGGACCCCCTTCCCGTGCCCTCCCCTTATGGGCCCTTTGATTCCTGGGCATTGACAGCGGAACTGAAGGCTCCAGAAAGCGAGAAGAATATGAATGAAACAGGTAAGCAAACAGGTCACGGCTCCTTGAACCCATTAAACGCATTACGGCGCTGGAATCGGATCAGAAAAGAGCGAAGGCGCATCCGTAATGGGCAAGCCGCTCCAAACCACAGCTTGAAACTTGTTCGGAGGCCCCCAACCTGATCTTAGTGGCTGAAATGCGGCACATAGCGGGGGCGGGAGCGCGTTTCAACAGTTACAACTTTGACAACACAACAGAAGACCGGGTGAATCCGTCCGGCGCATCCGCCACCACCGGCGCCTCCGGGGATTGGAGCTTCCATGATTTGCCGGAAAACCTTCAGAAATTTGGTATGAGCCTGACTTTTTTCCAGGCTTGCGCGATTTCTTGAATCGTCATAACTTCGGCCCGATGAATTTGACTAAAGAACGGTCCCGCGCGGAAATCATTCTGTTCGCTTTGGCGATTTTTGGCGTCTGGCTCTTCATTTGGGCGGTCATCCTGGTCAGCGCCACGCTGGGAGTGGTGGCGGGGTTGATCACGTTGGCCGCATTGATCCTTTTTGCCTTGCGTGACAGTGAATAGCCCGCCAGCGCGGACATCTCCATATGCGAACACTTTTCCTCGGTATTGACAGCGGAACGCAATCGACCAAGGTCCTGGTCGTCGAGGCCCGTCAGGGCAGGGTGGTCGGCGAGGCGGCGCGGGCTTACGGCCTGATTCCGCGCCTGCCGCCCGGCGCGAAGGAACAGCATCCCCACACCTGGCGCGATGCCGCCGCCCAGGCGATCCAGGCCGCGCTCAAGCAGGCCAAAGCTTCGGCGGATGAAGTCGCCGCCATCGGGGTCAGCGGACAGCAGCACGGGTTCGTCGCGCTGGACAAGGAGGGCGGCGTCATTCGTCCGGCCAAACTGTGGTGCGACACCACGACGGCGGCCGAATGCGATTTGATCACGGCCAAACTGGGCGGCGTCCAGGCGGCGATCCGCCGGCTCGGCAACGCGGTCCTGCCCGGTTACACGGCCCCGAAAATCCTCTGGCTCAAGCGCAAGGAACCGGGGAATTTCGCGCGCCTGCGGACGGTGCTCCTGCCGCACGATTATTTGAATTTCTGGTTGACTGGAAACAAGGTCATGGAATGCGGCGACGCCAGCGGAACGGCCTTGCTCGATGTCAGGAAGCGCCGGTGGTCGCAGGCGGCGGCCGGCGCGATTGATCCGGGGCTGTCCCGCGCGCTGCCGCCGTTGATCGGCAGCGATGAGCCGGCGGGTTTCCTGGGCGCGGCAACGGCCAAAGCTTTGGGCTTGAAGAGCACCGTCCTGGTCAGCGCGGGCGGAGGCGACAACATGATGGGAGCCATCGGCACGGGCAATACGCGGGCGGGCGTGGTCACGGCCAGTTTCGGCACCAGCGGCACCATTTACGCCTGCGCGGAAAAACCGGTGATCGATCCGCAGGGGGAAATCGCGGCCTTTTGCGATTCGACCAATCGCTGGCTGCCCCTCCTCTGCACCATGAACGTGACCACCGCGACGGAAATGGTGCGGAAGGATTTTGGCTGGACGCATGATCGCTTTGCCTCCGAGGCGTCCGGCGCGCCCGCCGGTTCGGGCGGCTTGATGCTCCTGCCCTATCTGGAAGGGGAACGGACGCCCAATGTTCCGCACGGCACGGGCGTGTGGTTTGGGGCCAATCAAAAAACATTCACCGCCGCCTGTTTTGCGCGGGCCGCGATGGAAGGCGTGACAATGGGAATGAATTACGGTTTGCAACGATTGCGCCAGTTGGGCGTCAAGCCGGCCCAAATTCGCGTGACCGGGGGCGGGGCCAAATCGCGTTTCTGGCGGCAAATCATGGCGGATGTTTTTGACGCGGAAGTGGTCACCATCCAAGTGAGCGAAGGCGCGGCTTATGGAGCGGCCTTGCAGGCGATGTGGTGCTGGCATTTGCAGCGCGGCGAACGCGTTGGCATCAATGAAATCACCGGGAAATTCGTGCAATTGAATCACGCGGAAACCGCCCGCCCGAACAAGGACAACGTGAAACTCTATCGCGAATGGCAATCCATCCAGGATGAATTATCGTCAGCGTTGCGCCCCGTTTTCACGAAGCACCGGCGCTTTACGGCGGTTTCCGGCTGAATATGACCGGGCAACAACCTCCCCCAAACAGCGCGGTTCACGCGGAGGGCTGGGGTCAATGCTGGCGGACGTTGGGGCTTTGCCTTGTGCTGGCCGCAATGACGCTGGCTGTTTTCAGCCAGACGTTGCGGCACGAGTTCGTCAACTACGACGACGACCTTTATGTGCATGGAAATCCGCTCGTCGTCCGAGGCCTGACGCTCAAGGGTCTCGCCTGGGTCTTCACCCATGCGGACTGCAGTTTATACCACCCGCTGACGATGCTTTCACTCATGGGGGATTATCAACTCCACGGATTCCACGCCGGCGGGTATCATTTCACCAATGTCCTGTTCCATGCCGCATCGGTCATCCTGCTGTTCCTCATTCTGCGCCAGATGACCGGTGCTCTCTGGCGCAGCGCGTTCGTGGCGGCGGTGTTTGCCATACATCCGTTGCGGGCGGAATCGGTGGCCTGGGTGGCGGAGCGCAAGGATGTCCTCGGCGCCTTTTTTTTCATGCTCACACTCGGTGCGTACGTCCGTTATGTCCGCAAGCCGGATTCGATGGCCCGCTACCTGATGGTTGCCGCCACGTTCCTGCTCGCGTTGCTGTCCAAGCCGACGGTGGTGACGTTGCCGTTTGTGCTGTTGCTCCTGGACTACTGGCCTTTGAACCGATTCCACCAGAGGGAACCGGTCCATCAACCGGAGTATTTCGGGATTCCCCGGTGGTTGATCCTGGAAAAGATTCCCTTGCTGGCGTTGGCCGCAGGGGCGTGCGCAATGACTGTTCTGGCGGCGGGAAAAGAGGTTGCCGTCAACGCCCATGTTTCCATTTCTTCACGCATCGTCACCGCAGTGGTTTCCTATGCCGTTTATCTACGCCAGATGGTTTGGCCGGCAGGGCTGGCGCCTTTTTATCCCAATCCGCAAAAGGGTTATCCGCTTGGGACGGTGGCTCTTTCCTTCCTCTTGCTGGTGTTGGTCACTGAAGGCGTTTTGACTTTTCAGCGGAAGCACCGCTGGCTTTTGACCGGTTGGCTGTGGTATTTGGGAATGTTGACGCCGATGATCGGCATTGTGCAAGTGGGCGCATTCGCACATGCGGATCGCATGACCTACCTGCCGCAGATTGGTATTTATGTGGCGGTGACGTGGCTGGTGGCGGAGTGGCGGCTGAGCCGTGGGCTTCTTGGGGGCCTGATGACCGGCGTACTCGCGGTATTGATGGTCTGCGCTTGGAAACAGACCTCGTATTGGCGGAACAGCGAAGCCCTGTGGATCCATGCGCTTGCCTGCACCACAGACAACTCCGTCGCCCACAACGACCTCGGCAATGCCCTGTGCCAAAAGGGAAGAATGGACGAAGGGATCACGCAATTCCAACAGGCCCTGCAAATCAATCCCGCCTACGAGGAAGCCCACAACAACCTCGGCAACGCCCTGCTGCAAAAGGGAGGAGTGGACGAAGCCATCACCCAATTCCAACAAGCGCTGCAAATCAATCCCGCCTTCGCGGCGGCCCACAACAACCTCGGCAACGCCCTGCTGCAAAAGGGAAAAGTGGACGAAGCCATCACCCAATTCCAACAAGCGCTGCAAATCAATCCCGCCTTCGAGACAGCCTATAACAACCTCGGCAACGCCCTGCTGCAAAAGGGAAGAGTGGACGATGCCATCACCCAATACCAACAAGCGCTGCGAATCAATCCCGCCTTCGCGGAAATCCACAACAACCTCGGCAGCGCCCTGCTGCAAAAGGGAAGAGTGGACGACGCCATCACCCAATTCCGCCAGGCGCTGCAAATCAATCCCGCCTTCGAGACAGCCCGCAACAACCTCGAAAAAGCCATTCTCCAAAAGCAATGACCGAATAAAGCGATTGCACATTGGTCCGGTTTTGCGCGAGCCGCGAATGAAAAGCCATCCAGGACGAATTGTCGGCGGCGTTGCGCCCCGTTTTCACGAAGCACCGGCACTTTGCGGCGGTTTCCGGCTCCTAATCGTAATCAACCTCAACCCGGCTGCTCCATTAGAGCCTCTCAGAAAGTCGCTGGCACGGACAATCTGAATGCCTTGGAACTTTTTCAGCACCAGCAGGTCTTTGTCGCCGCTCACAATGTACTGCGCCTTTCCTTCGATAGCGCATTCAAGCACCATGTTATCTTCCGGGTCGCGCGGAACGGCATCCAAAAGCTTGGGAATACTCACCATCCGAAGAAAACCCAAATAATCCGCCAGCGTTTCGACGGCTTGTTCCTGGGAAAAACCCAGCTTCGTCTCCAATTTCTCCGCCAATTCCTCCATCAGTTCCGGGCAAGTCACGGCCTCAATTTCTCCAACCCGCGCCCGTTCGACACATTGGAATGGATTTCCCCGCCAGCCGGTCGCGGAAAAGAGAATATTGGTATCGAAAACGACTGTGGAGGCCACGGTTATTTTTCGTGCAGCAAGGAATCCACGAACCTTTCGCGCTCATCTTCCGACAGACGATCCCAGTCCAACCCGCGCTCGGCACATGCGCGTCGCAACTGTGCCTCGCCAAATCGCAGCCGTTCCTCCCGACGGGCTTGCGCCCCCTGGGCAAGGGCCAGCAGGGCTGTGCGCTTGCGCGCGGCTGGCAACTGCCGGACGAGGGAAATCACCTGCTCATCATTTAATTCCGAGACGCTCATGCCATTGCAAGATAACCTCACAGTTCAGTGAACTCAACTCCTGATTTGCCTTTAACATCTGTTCAGGTTAAAAGCGGCGGGGGGCCGCTGCGCTCCAAGACGCTGGCGCGTTCTCGGACGGCTCTCCAATGGCGCGAAGCGTTTTGGAGTGCGCCAGTCCTCTGGCGCTTTGGGAGTGGGGGATTTTTCGCCGGCTTGATTTGTTATTTCACCCCGCTTCTGCTAATCTCTTGCCTGTGAGTTTTGTTCATGAATTTAACCGGCTGCCTTTGGAGGCGTTGCACGAGCGTTCGCTGGCGGCCTCGGACGCGGAGGCGCGCCGTTGCGTGCGCGCGGGAAAATGGTCGCTGCCCGATTTTGCATCGTTGATTTCACCGGCGGCCCGCCCGTATCTGGAGGAACTCTGCCAGCACTCGCGCGCGCTGACCCGCCGGCGTTTTGGCAATGTCATCCGCCTTTTTGCCCCTCTCTATCTTTCCAACGAGTGCATCAACAACTGCCGGTATTGCGGCTTCTCCCGCGACAATCCCATTTTGCGCGTGACCCTGAGCGTCGCTGAAATGATGCGCGAGGCGCGGGCGCTGCAAGAGCAGGGCTTTCGCAATGTTTTGCTCGTCGCGGGCGAACATCCAAAATTTGTCTCCGAACAATACCTGGCCGATTGCGTGCGCGCCTTGCGCGCGGAAATTCCGGCCATCTCGCTGGAAGTGGGGCCGATGGAAACCGCGCAATACCGGCCCATCGTCCAGGCGGGGGCCGAAGGCCTGGTGGTTTATCAGGAAACTTACGACCGCGCCGTCTATGCCGCCATGCACACTTCCGGTCCAAAGCGCGATTTCGATTGGCGGCTGGAAACTCCCGAGCGGGCCTGCGCCGCGGGATTCCGGCGGCTGGGCATCGGCGCGCTCCACGGGCTGGGCGACTGGCGGCGCGAAGCGTTGTGTCTGGCCGCCCACGCCGATTATTTATTGCGCCATTGTTGGAAGGCGCAATTGACCATTTCCCTGCCCCGCCTGCGTCCCTCCGCCGGCCAATTCGAGCCGCTCACACAAATGGGCGAGCGCGAATTGACCCAGCTTGTTTGCGCCTTGCGCCTGGTCTTTCCCGACGCCGGCCTGGTCTTGTCCACGCGCGAATCGCCCCGGCTGCGCGACGGCCTCATTCCCCTTGGCATTACCCTGATCAGCGCCGGCAGCCACACCGAGCCGGGCGGTTACACGGGGGCCGGACGGGAAAAAACGCATCAGACCAGGCGCGGCCGCATTGTTGACATGGCGGCGGCGGCCAGCGAATGGGCCGGCGCGGAAGGCGCGACAAACGCCACCGGCCAGTTTGAAATCGCCGACGATCGTTCACCCCGCGAAGTCGAGGCCCTGCTGCGCCGCCTGGGTTACGATCCGGTCTGGAAAGATTGGGACGCGGCACTGACAGCATGAAGGCGCGCATTTGAATGGACGACGCCTGCGTCATCGCCAACGGGCAGCGGATCGCCACGGCGTTTCCCTGTTCGATCGAACAGTTCCTTCTCGCGCAAAAACTCCGGCCGCGCAGCGTTGTGGTGGAACATAACGGCCAGGCGGTGGCCCCTTCGGAATTTGGCCGGCGGCAGTTGGCCGCGGGCGACCGGCTGGAGATCGTCCAGATCGTCGCCGGAGGTTGATGGATTTGTCTTGGAAAAGCGCCCCGCGCCGGTTACACCGCAATCGGTTAAATAGAAATCCTATGCGCTTTAATACTCTCATTCTTCGCCTGGCGGGACTCATCATCGCGGCGGCGTGGACGGGCCTCTTGTCGGCGGCAGCGGCGCCGGCGGAAAATGCCGGCACGCCGTCCCAATCCAATTTGCTCTCCCCCATGCTCGAGGCGAAGGATGCTGACGCCGCCTGGGCCGAGCTTGACAATGCCAACCACCACCCGCCGCCCAACCCCGTGCAATGGCTTGCCACTCCGCCGACCACGGCGGAAAAGGAGAAGTTTTACCTGCCTTATGTCCAGGCTCTGACGGACAAAACGAAGGATTTTTACACCAGGTTTCCCAGGGACAACCATGCGGGCGACGCCAAATTGATGGAGTTACAACTCTTGTTGCTGACAGCGCAATGGGGCGAAACCAGCCGACAGGCCCGCCTCAAGGCAGTCGAAAAATCGCTGCTCAGCGACCCCGCCATGACCGGGCAGAAGCACTTCGAGATACTGTGGGCAATGGCGCAGAACAGCGCGCCCGACAAGGCGCGCCCGTTGCTGCGGGAGATTGCCAATGGCGCCGCGACCGACAACATGAAAACCGCCGCCGCCGAACAACTCAAACAACTGGAAGCGGTCGGCAAACCGGTCGAGCTGCAATTCACCGCCGTGGACGGCCGCAGCGTGGATCTGGCCAAACTCAAGGGCAAAGTCGTGCTGATCGATTTTTGGGCCACCTGGTGCGGGCCTTGCCTGGGCGAAGTGCCGGATGTCAAGAAGACTTATGACCAGTTTCATGCCAAAGGCTTTGAGATTGTCGGCATCAGCCTCGACAAAGACAAAGACAAACTGACGCAATTCGTCGCGGAGCACAAAATGGAATGGCCGCAGTTTTTTGACGGGCTGTATTGGCGGAACAAATATGCCCGCCAATTCGGGATCGAAAGCATCCCCGCCATGTGGCTGATCGACAAAAAGGGCGCCCTGCGCACCGTGAACGCCCGCGCTGATCTGAGCGGGGAAGTGCAAAAGCTGCTGGCCGAATAACCCATGGATTGGCTGCATCACTGGCTTTGGTATGACGGCAAATTCCTGGGCGTCGCCTGGAGCGCATGGAAAATCATCGGCTGGAGCGCCAACGGCGTCTTCTCGACTCGTTTCCTGGTGCAGTGGTATGCGACGGAGAAGCGGAAGCAAGTCGTCGTGCCGCCGTTGTTCTGGTGGCTGAGTCTGGCCGGTTCGCTTCTGTTCCTTGCCTACGCCGTGTTTTACGAAAAGGATTCGGTCTTCATATTGGCCTACGCTTTGAACTGGCTTCCCTACTGCCGCAACTTGATTATTCATCACCGCCATGAAAGATTGCGCCAGACCTGTCCGGAGTGCGGCTTGAAAGCCCCGGCGGCGGCCAACTTCTGCGGCCAATGCGGCTCGCGGCTCGCACCAACGCCCCTGACGGCCAGCCAGGGTCATTGAAGAAATCCAGTTTGACTGATTCTGACCTGCTCGCAAGCAACACAGCGCGGCAGAGCCGCAACCAAAGCGAAGATGGATGGGAAGACCGGAAGTGGCAGAATGATGGGCAGAAGAATAAAACTGCAAATTCTTCACCGCATTCCCCCGCCAAACATTCCCCTGCCAAATCTTCGTGGAAATGCGTGATTCTGACGGATTGCGGTTGCAAACTGAAAGGTTGCGCTCTTTGTGAGATTTTTCACAAATGACTTGCGCGGCTTTTCGACCGTGCTATTTTTTATGCTGGTTTGTTTTGTATCGTGCCAAATTACGTATGAAGAGATTTGTCCTCTCTGCGATGGTTGTTGTGCTGACGGGTTCCTGGCAAATCGCCTCCGCCGGCGATGTCACCGGAAAGGTGACCTTGAAAGGAACGCCCCCGCCGGAAAAACCCATCGCTTTCGATGATACTTGCAGCGCATTGCATCCCACTGTCACCACCACCCGCCATTATGTGGTCGGAAAGGACAACGGCCTGGCTAATGTTTTTGTCTATGTTTCCAAGGGGCTTGAAGGGAAAAAATTCACGCCGCCGTCCACGGTGGTGGAAATAGACCAGGAAGGCTGCATGTTTCATCCCTACTTGACCGGCGTCATGGTCGGACAGGTGGTGAAGTTCAAAAATTCGGATCCGCTGATGCACAATATCCACGCGTTGCCGGCCGTGGATGGCAACCAGGAATTTAATTTCGCCCAGCCGAGCCAGGGCGATTTCAACGATACGAAGTGGACGGCCAGCATCACCAAGCCGGAAGTGCTGGTCAAAATCAAATGCGAGGTGCATGCCTGGATGTTCTGTTACGTGGGCGTGCAGGACAACCCGTTCTTTGCCGTGACGGACAAGGACGGCCAATTCAGAATCCCCGATTTGCCTGCAGGAGACTATACCTTGACCGCTTACCACTTGAAAGCGACTGCCAAGCCGGGCGTTTCCAGGCAGATTACGGTGGGAACCGGTCCGGTCACCGCCAATTTTACGCTCGAAGTGCCTGCTCCGAAGTAAGTCAAGCGGCCGGAGACGGTCTGAAAACTCCTTTGACCAACGCCCCGGCCTTTTGCCGCGGCGTTGTTTGATTTATCGCGGTTTGTGTTGTATGTCGTTGTCTGTTGTCTGTCGTGAATTCGAAGCCTGTTGCTAATGTTGGGTTGAAGCGTTGCGCGGTATTGACCGCGTGCATGACGTTTGTGCTCGTCTGGATGGGGGGCTTGGTCACCAGTAACCGCGCTGGATTGGCCGTGCCGGATTGGCCCAACACCTACGGCTATAACATGTTTTTTTTCCCCCCCTCCAAGTGGATCGGCGGAATATTTTCGAACACAGTCACCGGTTGGCCGCCTCGGCGGTCGGTTTGCTCACCGTGATTCTTGCCCTGTGGTTGTTCGGCCGCAAATCGCGCCCGGTTCTGCGCTGGGGCGGAGTTCTCTTTATTCTGGCCGGCCTCTGCCTTTGCCTGAAATTTCCCGCCCATGACAAGGAAAACATCTGCTTGTCCGTCCTGGGCCTGGGCGCTCTGGCGGCTGGTTTCGTCTGGCCCTCATGCGAGCCTTCGCCGCGATGGCTCCGGGTGCTGGGCGCCAGCGCCTTTGCAGCCGTGGTGGCGCAGGGAGTTTTGGGGGGGCTGCGCGTGACGCAAGTGGACACCCGCCTCGGGATTTTTCACGCCACACTGGCGCAATTATTTTTCCTGCTGGTTTCCTGCATCGCCCTCAGCCAAACCGAATTTTGGCGTGGTTTGCCTGTGCAGGCCGAAACAGACCGCCGCCGACTGCGGTTTTTCTTTGTTGCCGCCACCTGCCTGGTACTTGGCCAGCTTGTGCTGGGCGCGACCATGCGCCACCAACATGCCGGACTTGCCATCCGGGATTTCCCGGCCGCCTACGGCAGGATCTGGCCCGATACCAGCCCGGCCGCCGTTCTGAGCTATAATCAAAACCGAATGGAAGACTCCGGCGACAATCCGATCACCGCCTTCCAAATCGAACTGCAAATGGCGCATCGCATCGTAGCAATTGCTATTCTTCTCGCGGTGGGTTTGGGGGCCTGGCGCGCCGGCCATTATCTCGGACGCCGTCATCCCCTGGCCCGTTTGGCCTTTCTTTGGTTTGGACTTGTTCTGACGCAGGCCTTGCTGGGCGCGGCCACCATTTGGACCGGCAAATCAGCCGATGTGGCCACGGCGCATGTGGCCTGCGGCGCATTATGCCTGGTCACGGGCGGCTTGGCCTCCATTGTTTCCTTTCGAATGCTGGCGGCGCCGGTGGCGCAATGCGGCGCCGCCCAAAAAACAGGAGTGACGTCCTTGTTGGCATCGTCCAGCATCACCCATTAAGCCGTTTATGAAAGCCACCGTACAAACATTGATTGCGCCGTCCGCCATCTCCGGCGCGCCAGTGGCGGAGAAATCGCTGGCAGTCGTTTTGGGCGAGCTGTTCAAGATGCGGCTGACAACCCTGGTTTTGTTGACGACGCTGGCTGGCTTTTACCTCGGCTCGCGCGGGCCGGTTTCCCGCGGGTTGATGTTCAGCACCGTTTTGGGGGCCGCTCTCCTGGCTGGTGGCGCGTCGGCGCTCAATCAGCTTCTCGAACGCGAGCACGACGCCAAAATGCGCCGGACGCAGGACCGCCCCCTGCCTTCGGGACGACTGACGCCTGAAGCCGTGCTGATGATTGGCGGCGTCTGCGCGGGGGCCGGGCTGGTCTGGCTGGCGCTGGCCGTGAATCTATTGACGGCGCTGCTTGGCGCCATCACCGTGGGGATCTACGTCTTTATTTACACGCCGCTCAAGCGGGTAACCACCCTCAACACGGCCATTGGGGCCATACCCGGGGCGCTTCCACCGCTGATGGGCTGGACGGCGGCGCGGGGTGAAATCTCGGCGGAAGGCTGGTCGCTGTTTGCCATTATTTGCTTCTGGCAATTGCCGCATTTTCTGGCCATTGCCTGGATGTACCGGGACGAGTATGCCAAAGCCGGCTTCGTCATGTTGCCGGTCGTTGATGCCAGCGGAGCACGGACCGGACGGCAGGCTTTCTGCCATACACTGGGTCTTCTGCCGGTGAGTCTGGCGCCGTTTTTGTATCAATTGGCCGGTCCGGTGTATCTGTGCGGCGCATGGGTCCTGGGGGTTGCCTTTATCTGGTGCGCCTTTCAGTTTGCGCGCCATCGCACCCTGCTTCGGGCCAGGGCGCTTTTCTATGCGTCGATCCTTTACCTGCCGATATTATTCGGACTAATGGTATTTGACAAAACGGGGAACGGATAAGTGTTGATGATTCCCGTTGACAGGGAGCGCCTTTGAAATTAACTTGCAACATAAATTGGTTTTGCCAACGCAATAAATAGTCATGCAGCCTGCCTCACACGCGGTTTCGCCCGGCCACGGCGCCCATCACGATCCGGGCTTCTGGTCGGGGAAGATTTTCTCGACCGATCATAAAGTGGTCGGCATGCAGTATGCGGTGACCGCGTTGCTCTTCCTGCTTTTCGGATTCTTCCTGATGCTGATGATGCGGTGGCAGTTGGCCTATCCCGGCCATCCGATACCCCTGGTGGGCAAGACGCTTTCCCGGATTCTCGGAGAGGACATGGCGAGCAAGGAGGGGGTGATGTCTCCTGACTTGTACAATTCTTTCGGCGCGATGCATGGGACGATCATGGTCTTTTTGGCGATCGTTCCACTGCTCACAGGGGCGTTTGGCAATTTCATCATGCCCCTGCAGATCGGAGCGCCCGACATGGCTTTTCCGAGGCTGAACATGATGAGCTATCAGTCTTATTTCATCGGGGGCGTGATCATGTTTGCCAGCTTTTTTGTTCCGGGCGGAGCGGCCAAATCCGGGTGGACGTCGTATTCGCCCCTGGCCACGGTCAACGACATGGCGCACCATCCGAACGGCCAGACCTTCTGGCTCCTGGGGATGATTTTCCTGATCACGTCGTCGCTGCTTGGTTCCATCAATATTATTTCAACCATCATTCAACTGCGGGCCAGGGGGCTGACGTGGATGCGGCTTCCATTTTTTGTCTGGGCGCAATTCGTCACCGGTTTTCTTCTCCTGCTGGCTTTCCCTCCTCTGGAAGCCGCCGGCTGCCTTCAATTGATGGACAACGCTTTCGGCACGAGCTTTTTCCTGCCGACGGGGTTGGTGGTTTCCGGACACGCCTTGCACGTGGCCGGCGGAGGCAGTCCCCTGCTCTGGCAGCATCTGTTCTGGTTCCTGGCGCACCCGGAGGTGTATGTGCTGATTCTTCCGGCGATGGGCATCGTGGCGGAGGTGATCGCCAACAACACCCGCAAACCGTTGTGGGGATACAGATCGCTGGTTTATGCCTCGATGGGCCTGGGTTTCCTGTCCTTCGTTGTTTGGGCGCACCACATGTATTTGACCGGCATGGGAATCCATATCGCCACGTTCTTCCAAACGACGACGATGATGATCTCGATTCCGTCGGTCATCATCCTCACGGCGTTGCTGATCTCGTTGTGGGGCGGTTCCATCCGCTTCAACACGTGCATGCTCTTTGCCGTTGGGTTTCTCCCGATGTTCGGCATTGGCGGGTTGACCGGGCTGCCCCTGGGCTTCAACGCCAGCGACATTCAACTGCATGACAGTTACTACGTCATCGGCCACTTCCACTACGTGGTGGCGCCCGGGACCATCTTCGCCATTTTTGCCGGCATCTACTACTGGTACCCGAAGGCGACCGGACGGTTCTTGAACGAGTTTTGGGGCAGGGTCCATTTTGCGCTTTCGTTCATTTTCATGAACCTGATCTTCATGCCGATGTTCATCCAGGGTCTGGCCGGAATGTCGCGCCGCATGTATGACGGCGGAGCGACCTACGCGGAAGCGGCGGGCGTGACCGGATTAAGCCCCTTCATCCTGGGTTTGAACAAAGTGATTTCCCACGCCGCGTTCGCCCTCGCGCTGGCGCAAATTCCGTTTATCATCAATTTCTTCTGGAGCATGAAACACGGCAGAAAAGTCGCCTCGGATAATCCGTGGGACGCCACCACGCTGGAGTGGCAAACGCCGACGCCTCCGCCGCACGGCAATTTCACCAAACCGATCGAGGTGTTCCGCGGCCCTTATGAATATAGCGTGCCCGGTCACGCCCGCGATTTCATCCCGCAAAACGATCCCGACCCATCATCGCCCCTGACTCATGGACATCCCGTACACGGTTGAACGCCGCGAAGACACCGGCCTGTACAATGCCAAACTCGGTGTTTGGCTGTTTCTGGCGTCCGAAGTGATGCTTTTCGGAGCGTTGTTTTCCTCCTACATCCTCCTGCGCGTCGGCGCCGACCCGGGCACATGGCCGCGACACTGGTTGGATTACAAACTGGGAGCTGTGAACACCATCGTCCTGATTGTTTCCAGCGTCACCAATGTGATCGCCTGGGCCAATCTCAAGATGGGGTCCTTCAACAAGTACCGGTTTTATCAGGCCCTCACCATCGCTTGCGCCATCGTCTTCCTTGGCATCAAGTCCTGGGAGTATTACGGCAAATTCCATCACTACACGATCACGTTGAAGGATGGCCGCATCGCCGACGGCCACATTCAAAAGGATGAAACCACCAGGGACAAGATCGTCATCGACGGATGGTGGCCGGCCAGCGAAGCCGCCGTGATGGACCCGCCGGCCAATATCGAAGAGAAAAAAATCGGGATCGACTCCGGGGAGATCGTCGAGATGCGGAATTACGGCCCGTCGCGCAATAACTTTGCGGGCCTCTATTTCACCCTGACGGGCCTGCACGTCCTTCATGTGATCGGCGGCATCCTTGTCATTTTTGCGCTGTGGGGGCCGCTCAACGGCATGTGGAAGACCGATCCGGACCGCTACACCAACCGGGTGGAAGTGGCGGGGCTTTTTTGGTCCTTCGTTGATCTGGTCTGGCTGTTTATTTTTCCCACATTCTATCTTTTGTAATCGCGTATGAACAAATCCCCGGAACAAGAGCATCAAGAAGTAAAAAAGCGTGTGCGGCGGCACATCATGATCGCCGTGGCCCTGGCTGTCGGCACCCTCATGACGATCTGGACGTCGCAAACGGACTTCGGCAGAGGCTTTGGCCTGAACATGGCCATGACGCTGGCGATAGCGGGCGTGCAAGCGTTCATGGTCGCCGGCTTCTTCATGCACTTGCTTTCCGAGAAAAAGATGATTTATTGTTTCCTGGTGTTTACCGCCGTCTTTTTCGCCGTGATGATGGGAGTCACATTTTGGGCGAGGATGCCGGCGAATGTGGTACACTATAAATAGTTATGTCACTCAAAGCGATGCATATTGTGTTCATCACGTGTTCCATCCTGCTGGCATTTTTTCTCGGCGGCTGGTTGTGGCACGATTACGCGACAACCGGGGATCGCACGGAAGCCGTTTGCGGCGCCGTTTCCTGCCTGAGCGGGCTGCTCCTGATCGTCTATGCCAAGGCGATTTTGCGGAAGCTCCGGAACATTAGCTGCCTGTGAAAGCGCTTCGAATTCTTCTTGCTGGCGCCGCAATGGTTTGCCTGGCGCATGTGAATGGCGCCGCGCTGGCTTGCGCCGCCTGTTACGGACAATCCGATTCACCGATGGCGCACGGCATGAACGCGGGCATTTTCGCCTTGCTCGGTGTGATTGGCACGGTGTTGTGCGGCGCCGCCACGTTCTTTGTCTTTTTGGCGCGGCGGGCGGCCGCGGCGGCCAAACAGGAGGAGCATTCAAAGATTTGATGGAAAGCTCGTTTGCATTCCTGGGTTTGCCGGCCAACGCCTCCGCGCAGGGCGCCGGTGTGGACCATTTGCTTGTTGCTGTTCACGGCTTGATGTTTCTGCTCTTTGCCGGATGGCTGTGCTACTTCCTTTATGTTCTCGTCCGCTATAACAAGGCGCGGAATCCGAAAGCCGATTACACAGGAGTCACCAGCCATGCGTCCACTTACGCGGAGGGAATTGTCGCCCTGATCGAGGCCGGATTGTTGATCGGTTTGGCGCTGCCGGTTTGGGCCAGGACCGTCGAGCATTTCCCCAGCGAAAATGAATCGACCGTCATTCGCATCGTGGCCCAGCAATTCCAATGGAATGCATGGTATCCGGGAACCAACGGCGTTTTTGTCGCGGCGGACCCGAAATTCGTCGCGGGCGACAACCCCTTCGGTTTCGACAAGAGCGATCCGAATTACAAGAACAACTTCGTCGTCGCCAAGGATTTTGTTGTTCCAGTGGGCAAACCGGTCATCGCCTACCTCAGTTCGCTGGATGTCATTCATTCCTTTGCGTGCCGCCCGCTGCGGGCCATGCAAGACGCCATCCCCGGAATGCGCATCCCGCTCCACTTCACCCCCGCCAAAACCGGCATTTATCAAATTAATTGCGCCCAGCTTTGCGGCGCGGCTCATTACACCATGAGAGGCACCTTGAAAGTTGTTTCCGCCGGGGACTACCAGAAGTGGGTCGCCGCCAAATCCAGCGCGGGCGCGGGCGCCGGGGCAGGCTACGAATAGGGCGGCGCATTTGGAGCGCCGGTATTGCTGGAGCGCGGAATTCCTCGCGATGTCTTTTTTTATGAGTCAACCGCCGCGAAAAATCCAATGGGCCGTTTGGGCCGTATGGGGTGGACTGGGCGTCATCGTGCTCGGCATCCTGGCGGTATCTGTCTCGACACAATTCAAAGGCAAGCCGCTGCCGGTCTATGCCACTTTGCCCGGCTTCACGTTGACCAACCAAAATGGCCAAACGGTGACACTGGCCGATTTTCGCGGGCACATTTGGATTGCCGACGCCATTTTCACCCGTTGTCCGGGGCAATGCCTGCTCATGTCCGCGCACATGAAAGAGATTCAGAATGCGCTGCCTTCGCGCCTGCCCATCCGGCTTGTTTCCTTCACCACTGACCCCGCTTTCGATCAACCTTCTGTATTAAAGAAATACGCCGAACGCTTCGGGGCCAGGGACAATCGCTGGTCATTCCTGACGGGTGACAAAAGCGCGCTGCACAGCGTGGAAGTCGATGGCCTCAAACTCTCCGTCTTGGACAAGCCCGCCACGGAACAGGAGAGCGCCAACGACCTTTTCATCCACAGCGAAAAATTTGTCCTGCTCGACAAGCTCGGCCGGATTCGGGGCTATTACGACGGCCAAACCGCGTCGGCTGTCGCGGAAGTGATGGCCGCGGCCCAAACCCTGGCGCGGGAATGAACCACGGCCCCTTCATTTGAAAAGAGCATTTTGACCACGGATGAACACGGATAGACACGAATGAAAGCAAAGTATGGAGTCCCGGCTTTAGCCGGTCTGGCGTCCCACCGGCTGAAGCCGGGACTCCATGCCTTTTTATCCGTGTTCATCTGTGTCCATCCGTGGTTTGCCTTTCCTCAACTGCCGGATTTAGGATCAAACCCATGACACTGAAAGATTTGCCCGCTGTCAACGGCGCGCTCAACGGTTTGAGCGCCATCTTCCTTTCCGCCGGCTGGGTTTTCATCAGGAAGAGAAACAGGCGCGCCCATCGCAATTGCATGATCAGCGCGTTTGCCACCTCGGTCATTTTCCTGATGTGCTATCTGACCTACCACATTTTCGTGCATCATGTGACGCGCTTCCAAAACCCGGCCTGGTTCCGCCCGGTTTATCTGGCCATCCTGCTGACCCACACCGTGCTGGCCGTGGTCATTGTGCCGCTGGTTTTGGTGACGCTGAATCGCGCGTTCAAGGAGCGCTTCGAACTGCATAAAAAAATCGCCCGTTGGACCTGGCCGCTTTGGATGTACGTTTCCGCCACCGGCGTGGTGGTCTATCTGATCCTCTACCAAATCTTCCCGCAGCCGCCTTGAGGCGACTTTCGGACCAACCACGAAGATGGGAAGGCGCCGGAGAAGTGCGCCCCTTCGGCGCGATGGAGAAGAACATTGTCGAAGGAGTCTATTAGCCCGACTTTCGATTATGCAGGGCTCGTTTACATAACTGGGCTGTTCACCCGTTCGGCTGGAGCAAAGGGACCAGCCAAAGTGGCAGCGGTTCGGCCAGGAAGGTCGTTTTTCTATTTTCGAACACCGCCACGCGTTTGAAGGGATGATTCAAATCTTCGTTGTCGAAGATGATCACCTGTGGCAGAATAGAAGTCGCGGCTTTCAAATTCGCCAGCGTTCGCGGGAAGTGCGTCACCAATTTTTCCAACGGCACATCATGGCCTCCTTGCGACACCCGATCACTTTCTCTTTGGCGCACCCGCCCGGAACCGCCGGTTGATGAAACGCCCGACAGTGCGCTTCCCGCTTTCGTCGATGCGCGCCAGGAGCCCCGGTTTGTTGGGGGCCGGTTCGTAATGCGGATAAGGCAACGTGTCCAGGTACTTTTCCAGGCGGCTTCGACCCTTGGGGGAATCCACTGATGTCAGGCACTCCGACAGAGGGCGTGCGCCAGCCATTTTACAGGGCCAGGGTAGAGTAGGCGGGGAGGTCGGGTTGAGAGGCACAAGGCCAATGACCGACTCTCTCCCGCCCCTCATCGAACCGAACGGACGGATTTCCCATATTCGGCTCTCCGGGCTCATTCATCGGGCTGCCTTCCACTTCGCCGTCGTCGGCAGTTCATAGAGTCCATAGTGTTCATGCAACTTCTCGGAAGCATAGTGCCTCCACAGGCTGCGGCGACAACCGTGTTTGCGCCACAGCCAACGCCGCAAGCGGTTTTGGCTGTAGTCTTTCATCCGCTTCATCACCGAAGTGCTGTTGCCGTAGTGGAAATAGCCCGCCCATCCGCGCAGCACTCGATTGGCTTCTTCCACCACTTCCCGGATCGGACGCCACAGCGTCCAGTGGTTGAGGATGCCGCCCAGTTTCCCGCGCAGGGCGCGCCGACTTTTCTGGCTGGGTTCAGCGTGCAGATAGCCCCGCCCTCGAAAGGACTTGCGCCACGTCAGATTGAAGCCCAGGAAGTTGATGCCCTCCTGGCGGATGTTCACCAGGCGGGTTTTGACTTCGTTGAGCGTCAGCCCTTTGGCCTTGAGCCATTTCTTGAGCCGTTCCATCACGCCCCCGCCGCACCCGGCGGGGCAGGCGATGACAAAGTCATCGGCATAGCGCACCATCCGGGCTTGTCCAGGGGTTTTATCGTTGACTCCGTGGTCCAGCGGATTGAGGTAGAGGTTGGCCAGCAGCGGCGAGATCACCCCGCCTTGCGGCGTGCCGCGCCGGTTGGGTATCACTCGTCTTGTGCCGTCCTTGTCCTCCTCCACGACCGGGGCGCGCAGCCAGCTCTTGATGAGCCGAAGCACGCTGCCGTCGCTGACCCGCCGGGCCACTGCCTTCATTAGTTCCCGGTGCGGTATCGTGTCGAAATACTTCGACACATCCGCATCAATGATTTCCACATAACCTTGTTGCACTGCCTTTTGGATTTCAGCAATGGCTTGGTGCGCCCGGCGTTTGGGCCGAAAACCGAAGGAGCGCGGATGAAAGTCCGCCTCCCACATCGGCATCAGCATCAGGCACAGCGCCGTTTGCACCACCCTGTCTTTGACCGTCGGGATGCCCAGCGGCCGTTCTCCCCCGCTGCTTTTGGGTATCCTCACCCGACGCACCGGACTGGGCCGATACGTCTTGGCTTTCGACTCCTCTTGCAGGCGGTCGAGCCATTGTTGACGCGAGGCGGCAGTGGCGTGGATGGAGGCGAGACTCTCGCCGTCCACTCCCGCCTGCCCGCCATTGCGCTGTTGCGCTGCCAAGGCCGTGTCGAGCACGTCCCTGCGGCACAAATCCCCATACAGACTCCAGAACCGATACTTCGGTTCCGCTTGGGCTTTCCGATAGAGCGTGATTTGAAGCTGCCGAACTTTGTCCGGGGTTTGTATCCGGGTTGCCCCGGCCATCCCCGCGTCCTTCGCTTCGCCTCCCCGCATTGAGCAAGTGTCCCCCCTTCGCGCTTTGGCCGAGAACTCTCCGCTGAAATACGCGTCGAGTACTTCGGACTTCACGTCACTATGGGGGACTCCGACTTCTCCGGCAACGCCGCCCGCCTGACTGGGACTGCCAGCTTGCGCGGTCGGTTGGGTTTTGCACCCGTTGCCGGAGATCTCCCAGCTTAC
Organism: uncultured Verrucomicrobiae bacterium; assembly: GCA_963813995.1. GTDB lineage: Bacteria > Verrucomicrobiota > Verrucomicrobiia > Limisphaerales > Palsa-1400 > DASRLE01. The sequence continues at coordinate 29,215 of CAWFAZ010000057.1, forward strand.
CTTGGTTGAACTTGCAGACGTGCCATCCACGCCGACCCCGCCGGAGCGTTGAGGAAACGCTGGCTGTTGCCCAGTCTCCTCCCTGCGGCCTTCGCCGATCAACCAGCGGCTCGGCTCTCCGGTTCTAAAGTTATCGAGGCTCATTAAATGTGGTTCACTTTTGTTATGGCCCATCTGTTCATCTTCCTCAGCTTCCAACCCCGCCTCACGGCGACGCTGTTGAGGTCGTGTTCCGTCGTGAACAACCTAATTCGACGGGTGGGACTTTCACTCACGCTCCAACCAACTTCACTGGCGCAA
>CAWFAZ010000058.1:0-13274 GCA_963813995.1 uncultured Verrucomicrobiae bacterium
CGTTTGATTCACTTTGACTCACTTTGACCGGGTTAGACCCGGTTTGGTTGCAACTCTTTCATATTAAAACATTTGCAGATAATTTCGCATGTGTTAACTACGTTTACCATCCTGAGGATTGGTTTGACCCGCCTTCGCCGCAGCGGCTTCGGCACGGCGAGCCTGCCTGGAATCCAACCGGTCGGGATTGGCGCCAACGGAATGGCCGCGAAGAAGCGCAAAAAATCCCAAAAGGGGATTTCAGTTCCTGTGCCTCTTGTGCTTTTTCGCGGCCATTTTTTGTATTGGATTCCACGGCCCCCGGCGGTCCCTGAACCCCGTTCATCATTTCTTTCTTCATACATCTCTTAGGCTACATTACGCACGAACTATTCAATAATCAAATGAATTTTTTAATTATTTTTTGCTGAAAAGCGGGCTTTTTGAAGAAACCGGGCGCAATCCATTGCGCGGCAAAGACTTGGGAATAACGCAGCGAAGAAGAAAACCCACCAGGGAGGGCTTGCGTCGTTCAATGGAGGATGTGTTTGGAAGGCGCGATTTTGCAGGTCGGAAGTCCGCCGACGCTGTTTATATTGTAGCTGTTGGAAAAGCTACATGAGTCGTCCATCGGACAGTATGGCAGTTCACCGGCCGAGCCATGGCCGAGGTAAGGCTGCAGGTCACTGGCTTGGGGCGTGTCACGGTCTGATTTCCCGTAATCATGAGCCCACAGTTGCTTTGCGGAGTCAATAAGCCGGAGATTGTTGATGCACGCATCCTGGTTCGCCGTGATCATGCCACCCCCGAACTCCTTCCATTCGTTGTAAGGCATTACAATCCCACCGAGCACGCCCAGCCCCAGGGCAATTCCGTAGCGCCACGTAATCAAAACGGGCGTCCGCGCCCAAATCCATTCAAACATGATTCCGCACAGCGAAACCAAGATCATCGCCGCGCCGACTATTGCCAAAGCGTCACCAATAGTGACGAGCTTACCGTCCGACCATTTCCAACCTTCGCGCCAAAAGTGGTTCTCGGCCAGACAGGGGACAAGGGCAACGAGGAGGACAAAGTTTGCGGTCCCCGCTCTCCACTTGACCGATTGGCTTCCGGCGCAGTCGTTTAACCCAATGGCTTTCATGGATTTCGTTATATTGCTACTCTCCTGTCGCAATACGAGCAGCGCAAATTGCAGGCGGTCAAACGCACAAAAATGCACGGCCAACCCGCGAACGAGCTTTCGCCCTGCAGACTCAGATAGATTTCATTGATGACCAAAGAGTCGGACACAGGCTTCAGGATATGCGATTTGCGACGGGCGAGTCTGTAATTTTTTGCAAGTCATTCGCGGTTCAAAAAATTTCCTGGGCGGGGATTTTGGACAGAACCCCCTCTTGCGACTCTTGTTCTTTTGCGGCTAAATCAACTGCCGGACTTACGATGAAAACGGTGCTGGCCAGATATTTGGAGGTTTTCCCGGAAGAAAAGGAGCGTTTGCGCCTCCTGCAAGACTTCCTGCGCGACACCACCGACCCAAGACAACTCTTTCACCGCAAGAATTTTGCCGGACACATTACGGCCAGCGGATTCGTGCTGTCTCCCGACAGCAAAAAACTGGCGCTGGTCCGGCACAAATTCCTCGACCGTTACCTTCAGCCCGGAGGGCACGTCGAAGAAACCGACCAAACCGTGCTGGCCGCCGCGCTGCGGGAAATCCTGGAAGAGACAGACATTCAGTCATGCCGCCACCTGCCCTTCCCTTCCGACCCCGATCTGCCCATTGATATTGACACGCACGAAATTCCGGCCAATCCCAAAAAGAGCGAGCCGAAACACATGCACCATGATTTTCGTTTTCTCTTTCGAGCGGAAAGCGAGGTTGCCCCCGCGCGACGCGGGCGGACCGGGGAAGCCCGATGGATTTGGCGGCCCGTGGAGGCCGCGATAAACGAGGAAACGTTCAAACTGGTCCTCAAAAAGCTGGGAACAAGGCCATAGCTGAAAATCTTTAGTTTTTTTGCATTCACTCCCGGAAAGGATCCCCTTTATGCAGGTCTTATTGGCGTCGCTGACAAAGTCAGCTTTCAGGAACTGACTTGCGCCTTTCCGCCTTTCGTGCGACTGACAGTTTGACACGGGCCGACGCTTGTCTATACTCGCCACGTCACGTCAACCGACCGCGCATGAAATTGCTTAAAAGCCGGCATATTGGGTTACTCGCGCTCCAACTCGGGGTGGTTCTCCTCCCCGCGCAAATTTTGGTCCCGATGCAAAACCAGGGGCCGTCCGGCGGCAACGATGTCCGGAATCTCCGCGTTCTCAACCAATCGGCCGACGGCTCGGAAGTGACGTTGACGCTGGAGTATTCATACGACGGCTCCAGCGGATCGTCGGCGCGGCTTCTCCCGGTCATCGCCAACAAGAATCAACAGAAAGTCTCCAGTTGGTTCGGAGCGGACCCGGTGACCATCCCCATCGGGCACGGGACAATTTCCATCAAGGTCAAGTTTTTCAATGACGAACCCGGCGCGCCCAAGGAACTGACCACGGACCGGGTTCGGATCATGATGCTCACCGACAGCGGCGGCAGTGTGATCGCCCAAAACAATTTTACCAGGACCATTAAATGGGGCAGCCCCGGCGGCCAGCCGGCCGAGACCGCCGAGGAGGCTCGCGCAAGGGAAGGCGCTGAAGCCAAACGCATCGAGGAAGAAAAAGCCAAACTGGATGCCGAGGCCAAAACCCGCGAAGAAGCCCGCTTAAAGGCCGAACAGGAAAGACTGGCGGCGGAAGCCAAGGCCAAAGCCGACGCCGAAGCCAAAGCCGCCGAAGAAGCCCGCTTAAAGGCCGAGCAGGAAAGACTGGCGGTCCAAGCCAAAGCCAAGGCCGATGCCGAAGCCAAAGCTCTTGAAGAAGCCCGCTTAAAAGCCGAACAGGAAAGACTGGCGGCGGAGGCGAAGGCCAAGGCCGCAGCCGCAGCCCTCGAAGAAGCCCGGTTAAAGGCCGAACAGGAAAGAATTGCGGCAGAAGCCAAGGCCAAAGCCGCAGCCGAAGCCAAAGCCATTGAAGAAGCCCGCTTGAAAGCCGAACAGGAAAAACTGGCGGCGGAAGCCAAGGCCAAGGCCGATGCCGAAGCCAAAGCCCTTGAAGAAGCCCGCTTAAAGGCCGAACAGGAACGGCTGGCGCTCGAAGCCAAGGCCAGGGCCGAAGCCGAAGTGAAGGCCCGCGAAGAAGCCCGCCTGAAGGCCGAACAGGAAAGACTGGTGGCGGAAGCCAAGGCCAAGGCTGAGGCCGAAGCCAAAGCCCGCGAAGAAGCCCGGCTGAAAGCCGAGCAAGAAAGACTGGCCGCGGAGATCAAGGCCAAAGCCGAAGCCGAAGCCAAAGCCCGCGAAGAAGCTCGCTTGAAGGCCGAACAGGAAAGACTGGCCGCCGAAGCCAGGGCCAGGGCCGAAGCCGAAGCCAAAGCCCGTGAAGAAGCCCGGTTAAAAGCCGAGCAGGAAAGACTGGTGGCGGAAGCCAGGGCCAAAGCTGAAGCCGAGACCAAAGCCCGCGAAGAAGCTCGCCTGAAGGCCGAACAGGAAAGACTGGCGGCGGAAGCCAAAGCCAAGGCTGAAGCCGAAGCCAAAGCCGCCGAAGAAGCCCGGATAAAGGCCGAGCAGGAAAGGCTGGTGGCGGAAGCCAAGGCCAAGGCCAGGGCTGAAGCCGAAGCCAAAGCCCTCGAAGAAGCCCGCGTGAAAGCCGAGCAGGAAAGACTGGCGGCGGAAGCCAAGGCCAAGGCCGCAGCCAAAGCCCTCGAAGAGGCTCGGCTAAAGGCTGAACAGGAAAGACTGGCGGCGGAAGCCAGGGCCAAAGCCGAGGCCGAAGCCAAAGCCCGCGAAGAAGCCCGCTTAAAAGCCGAGCAGGAACGGCTGGCGGCGGAAGCCAAGGCCAAGGCCGATGCTGAAGCCAAAGCTCTCGAAGAAGCCCGGTTGAAGGCCGAGCAGGAAGGGCTGGCTGCCAAAGCCGCAGCCGAAGCTAAAGCCCTCGAGCAGGCCCGCTTAAAAGCCGAACAGGAAAGACTGGCGGTCGAAGCCAGGGCCAAAGCCGCAGCCGAAGCCAAAGCCCTTGAAGAAGCCCGCTTAAAAGCCGAACAGGAAAAACTGGCGGCGGAAGCCAAGGCCAAAGCCGAGGCCGAAGCCAAAGCCCTTGAAGAAGTCCGCTTAAAAGCCGAGCAGGAAAGACTGGTGGCGGAAGCCAGGGCCAAAGCCGCAGCCGAAGCCAAAGCCGCCGAAGAAGCCCGCTTAAAAGCCGAACAGGAAAGACTGGCGGCCGAAGCCAGGGCCAGAGCTGAGGCCGAAGCCAAAGCCCGCGAAGAGGCCCGCTTAAAGGCCGAACAGGAAAGAATTGCGGCCGAAGCCAGGGCCAAGGCTGAGGCCGAAGCCAAAGCCCGCGAAGAGGCCCGACTGAAAGCCGAGCAAGAAAGGTTGGCGGCGGAAGCCAGGGTCAAAGCCGCAGCCGAAGCCAAAGCCCGCGAAGAAGCCCGCTTAAAGGCCGAGCAGGAAAGACTGGCGGCGGAGGCCAGGGCCAAGGCTGAGGCTGAAGCCAAAGCCCGCGAAGAAGCCCGGTTAAAAGCCGAGCAGGAAAGACTGGTGGCGGAAGCCAGGGCCAAGGCTGAGGCCGAGGCCAAAGCCCGCGAAGAAGCCCGGTTAAAAGCCGAACAGGAAAAACTGGCGGCGGAGGCCAGGGCCAAGGCTGAGGCCGAGGCCAAAGCCCGCGAAGAAGCCCGGTTAAAAGCCGAACAGGAAAGATTGGCGGCGGAAGCCAGGGCCAGGGCGGTTGCCGCAGCCAAAGCTCTCGAAGAAGCCCGCTTAAAAGCCGAGCAGGAAAGACTGGCGGCGGAAGCCAGGGCCAAGGCCGCAGCCGCAGCCAAAGTCCTCGAAGAGGCTCGCTTCAAGGCCGAACAGGAAAGGTTGGCGGCGGAAGCCAGGGCCAAAGCGGACGCTGAAGCCAAAGTCCTCGAAGAAGCCCGCTTAAAAGCTGAACAGGAAAGGTTGGCGGCAGAAGCGAAAGCCAAGGCCGCAGCCCAAGCCCTCGAAGCTGCCCGGCTAAAGGCCGAACAGGAAAGACTGGCGGTCGAAGCCAGGGCCAAAGCCGCAGCCGCAGCCAAAGCCGCCGAAGAAGCCCGCCTGAAGGCCGAACAGGAAAGACTGGTGGCGGAAGCCAAAGCCAAGGCTGAAGCCGAAGCCAAGGCCCGCGTTTCACAACCGCCGCCGGGAGCCACGACGCCTTCCTTCGTTTTGGCTTCCAACTTCCGAACCAAAGTCAGCAATGTCGATATCTTCAGTCGCAGTTTGGACCGTTCTGAAATGACTATCAGTGTCGATTACGATTTCTCGAAGGAAGATGGGAGGCCAAAGATGGGAGTGGACATGGTCAGCACCGATGACCCTTCGGTTTCGGGATATTTTTCCAGCCCGGTCGTGGACGTTGGCCGGGGCAGCCATAATTCCATCCTCTTTCCGGTCAAATTGGGCGCCGCGGCGGCGGACGTTTTCCGCCGGGCCACTTTGCCCACGGATAAAATTTGGATCTATCTGGTCAATGCCTCCGGTGTAAAATCCTACATCTTTCAGGGAACAATGATCCTGCTCTGGCATGTGCCCGGGGGAGGCAAAGCGGCCCCGGCCGCGGCCGCCGCGCCCCAGAGCACCGTGCAGATCGAGAGTTTCAAACAAAATGACCTGTTCGGCGGCTACGTGATCGTCAAATATAATTTGCTGGCCGATGGCGGCAGGCTTCATCTGCGCGTTTTTGACTCGTCCAATCCATCCACCGCGGACTGGTTTGCCATCGGTGACGTTGCGCTCAAATCCGGCCCCGGCATGCAACTGGTGAAAATCGCCGTGCCGCCTGATGCGAAATCCCCGGACGTCTTCAAGGTGGACACGCTCGAGATTCAAATGCTGGATGAAAAGGGCAAAATCCTGGCCACCGGCAGGAAGGATATTCCCATGACCTGGGCCAAGCGAAAATGAAATCCCTGGCGCTTGTTGTCGTAACGCTGCTTTGCGCGGCTCCCATCTTCGGCGGGACCGTTGATTTTGACGGCGTTAAACCGGGGGAATTGCCCGCCGGCTGGATCGGCGGTGTCACGGGCAAGGGGGAGGCGCACTGGGCGGTGGTGGAGGATGCCACCGCGCCGTCGCCGCGCCACCACGCGCTCAAGCAATCGGGCGCGGCCAAATTCTGTTGGTGCGCGCAAACAAACCTCTCAATCTTAAATGGCGCCATCGAAGTGAAATTCAAACCGCTTTCCGGCAAGGAAGACCAGGCTGGCGGCCTGATTTGGCGCTGGCAGGATGGCAGCAATTATTACGTCGCGCGCGCCAATGCCCTTGAAGACAACGTCACCATCTACCACACGATCAACGGGGTGCGCAAGGAGTGCGGGCGCAAGGCCATGAAGGTGGCGTCCCGGCAGTGGCATGCGTTGCGGGTGGATTTTCACGGGCCGCATTTCAAGGTCACATTTGACGGGCAACCGGCCTTGCAATGGGACGACGAGACCTTCAAAAACCCCGGCGCTGTCGGGGTCTGGACCAAAGCCGACAGCGTGACTTTGTTCGACGATTTCAATTGCCAGCCGGAGCCAATTGACTAGCATCGCCCTCCCGCCTCGATGGCGGCCAAGATGAAAAGCTACGATATCGCAGTCATTGCCGGCGACGGCACCGGACCGGAAGTCATTGGCGAAGCCATCAAGGTGCTCGACGCCGCCTGCGCCCGATTCGGGCTGAAACTGAATTACACCCACTACGACCTTGGCGGCGCGCGCTACTTGCGCACCAGGGAGCCTCTGCCCGACAGCGTGGTCGGGGAACTGCGCAAATTCCCGGCGATTCTCCTGGGGGCCATTGGCCATCCCGACGTCAAGCCGGGGATTCTGGAGAAAGGCATCCTGCTGCGCCTGCGCTTCGAACTGGAGCAATACATCAATTTGCGGCCGGTCAAGCTCTACGATGAGCGCTTTTGCCCGCTCAAGGATAAAAAGCCGGAGGACATTGACTTCGTCGTCGTGCGCGAAAACAACGAGGGGCTTTATACCGGTTCGGGCGGATTCGTCTTCAAAGGAACGCCCCACGAGATCGCCCTCCAGGAAAGCGTCAACACCCGCCGCGGCGTGGAGCGTTGTTTGCGCTTTGCCTTTGCCCTGGCCCAGAAACGGCGCGGGGGCAAACCCTGGAAGGGGTTGAAGCCCGAAGATATTGCGGCGGGCAAAAAGTCCCAACTGACCCTGTGCGGCAAGACCAACGTCCTGACCTTCGCCTTCGACCTGTGGGAACGCGCCTTCCACGAAGCCGGCCAAAAGGACTTCCCCGGCGTCAAACGCGACTATGCCCATGTGGACGCCACGACCATGTGGTTTGTCAAGAATCCGGAATGGTTCGACGTGATCGTGACCGACAACATGTTTGGGGACATCATCACCGATTTGGGGGCCATGCTGCAAGGGGGGATGGGCATCGCCGCCGGCGGCAACATCAACCCGCAAGGCGCGAGCATGTTCGAGCCGATTGGCGGGAGCGCGCCCAAATACACCGGCCAGGGCGTCATCAATCCTTTGGCGGCGATTTGCGCCGGGCAGATGATGCTCGATTTCCTGGGCGAACACCCCGCCGCGCAAGCCATCGAAACCGCCGTGGTCAAAGTGACCCGCGAAAAGATCAAGAGCCTGGCCGCGGGCAAGATGGGGTTTACCACCGCTCAAGTCGGCGATCTGGTCGCCGCCGCATTGTAATTTAGCTACTCCTAATCTTAATCCTAATCTTAATCTCTGTGGGAACTAAGAATTAGGAAAGCAGAATTAAGAAGTCGGGGGGATGGAGTCAGTGTTTTCTTAATTCATGATTCCCAGCAATAAAGCCGTGTTTAACCCCTCTCCCCGGCCACCATCAGGCTTCGCATTAAATCATATTATAATACATCATGTCCGGGTTGCCCTCAAATTGGGGATATGGCATTGTACAGTGATGAAAATCAACTCCTGCCCGAAAACGTCACCCCTTGCCGGAGTGATTCTTGCTTTGCTGGGTATCATCAACCTGGTCCAGCCCGCCCGGGCGCAGACTGCATCCGTGAACTGGACCAACGTGTATCAAAGGATGGACGGTTTTGGCGCCTGCTCGGCCTGGCGCAGTACCTGGACCACGAACCAGGCAAACATGTTCTTTTCCACCAATTCGGGCACCGGCAAAACCTTGGATGGCAAAACCAACTTCTCCTTCAACGGTATTGATCTTTCCCTGCTGCGCACCCGCATCGCCCCGGGCGGCACTTCGGTCGAAACCAACATCATGGTGCAGGCTCAAGCCCTCGGCGCCAGGGTATGGAGCACGCCGTGGACTCCGCAGGCAACATGGAAAACCCCTCAAGAACTCGACGGCGGCAATTTTGTCTCGACCAACAACCAGGCTTATGCCAACCAACTTGCCGGTTACGTGGTCAGCATGAAAAACAATTACAAGATCAACCTCTACGCCATCTCCGTCCAAAACGAACCGGATGCAAATGTCACCAACTATGAAGCATGCACCTGGACCGCGGCGCAAATTGAGCAATTTGTCCCTTACCTTTACAACGCCTTGGCGGCCAGCAACGTGGCTTCGACAAAAATCGTTGTGGCGGAAGACGAGCACTGGCAGACCAATCTTTACTACACAACGATGACTAACTCCGCGGCTGCGGCGGACGTAAGCATTGTCGCCTGTCACAATTATGATGGCAACAATACCCCGGCGGCATTGCCCCTCTACGACAACACCAACGCGGCGCTTTGGGAAACAGAAGTTTCCACGATAGGTGGCGCCTTTGACGGCAGTATTTCCAACGCCGTATATTGGGCCGGGCGAATCCATTTGTTCATGACCGGGGCCAATGCGAACGCCTGGCATTTTTGGTGGCTGATTTCCAACAATTCCGACAACGAAGGATTGACCGACACCAACGGATATCCGGCATTACGCATGTATGCGCTCGGCAATTTCAGCCGGTTTGTGCGCCCGGGCTTTTACCGGATCGGCGTGAACAACAGCGGCTCCACCTCGATCAGCGCCTACAAAAACACCAACTCCGGCAGCTTCGCCATCGTCGCCATTAATTCCGGGTCCACCACCGTGACGCAGGTTTTCAATCTCACTAATTTCACCGCCGCTTCCGTGACGCCCTGGATTACCTCCGGCACGCTTTCACTTGTCAGCCAGGCTTCTGTCGCCGTTACCAACTCATCCTTTACCTACGGGCTGCCCGCTCAAAGTGTGGTGACCTTCGTTGGGCAGGGTTACGTGAGCCCTCTGACGGCGAGTGCGGGCGGCGCCCAGACGATTTGCGCGGGCGGCAGCACGCCCATCGGCGGCAGCCCCACCGCCACCAACGGCGTCTCCCCTTACACTTATAGTTGGAGTCCCGCCACGGGATTGAGCAGTACGACGGTGGCCAATCCCACGGCTTCGCCCACCAGCACGACCACCTACACGGTCACGGTCACCGATTCCCAGATGTCCACCGCGCAATCCAGCATGACGGTGACGGTCTATGCGTTGCCGACGGTGAGCGTGAATTCGGCGACGGTGTGCGCGGGCGGTTCGGCGACTTTAACCGCGACAACCAGCGCGAGCAGTCCAAGTTATCTATGGAGTCCGGGCGGGGCGACCACAGCGTCAATCACGGTGTCGCCGTCTTCGACGACGACCTACACGGTGACGGTGACGGATGGCACAACGGGTTGTGGCAAAAGCGGTTCGGGCACCGTGACGGTCCATGCGTTGCCGACGGTGAGCGTGAATTCGGCGACGGTGTGCGTGGGCGGTTCGGCGACTTTGACAGCGACAACCGGCGCGAGCAGCCCGGGTTATCTGTGGAGTCCGGGCGGGGCCACGACGGGATCAATCATGGTGTCGCCGTTTTCGACGACGACCTACACGGTGACGGTGACTGATGGCACAACGGGTTGTGCCAACAGCGGTTCGGGCACCGTGACAGTCCATGCATTGCCGACGGTGAGTGTGAATTCGGCGACGGTGTGCGCGGGCGGTTCGGCGACTTTGACAGCGACAACCGGCGCGAGCAGCCCGAGTTATCTGTGGAGTCCGGGCGGGGCCACGACGGGATCAATCATGGTGTCGCCGTCTTCGACGACGGCCTACACGGTGACGGTGACGGATGGCACAACGGGTTGTGCCAACAGCGGTTCGGGCACAGTGACAGTCAACCCATTGCCGACGGTGAGTGTGAATTCGGCGACGGTGTGCGCGGGCGGTTCGGCGACTTTGACGGCGACAACCAGCGCGAGCAGTCCGAATTATCTGTGGAGTCCGGGCGGGGCGACCACAGTGTCAATCACGGTGTCGCCGTCTTCAACGACGACCTACACAGCGACGGTGACGGACGGCACAACGGGTTGTGCCAACAGCGGTTCGGGCACCGTGACCATCAACCCGCCCCCAACGGCCGCAGCGAGCGGCAGCGCGACAATCTGCAACGGCAGTTCGACGACGATTTCGGCGGCCTTGACGGGCGCCGAGCCGTGGAACGTGACCTGGTCGGATGGGACGCAACAAAATGGGGTTGCCTCCAGCCCCGCGACGCGCAGTGTCAGTCCGTCGTCCACCACGACCTACGCCGTGACCGCATTGACTGATGCGAATGGTTGCCCAGCGCAGGCAGGTGGTTTGACTGGCAGCGCGGTGGTGACCATCCAGTGTACCATGACAATCTATTCCAATTCGCTGGCCAGCGGCTGGCAGGACTGGAGTTATAATACCACGCGGAACTTCTCCAATACTTCACCGGTCTATTCCGACAGCGAGTATTCCATCAGTGTGACCATAACCACCAACTACGGCGGCCTTCAGTTGTATCATTCTCCCCTGGCCGATACGAACTGCGCCAGCATCAGTTTCTGGCTCAACGGTGGCGTGGACGGCGGGCAACAGCTCCAAATGTATGGTCTGCTCGACATCGATGGCACGGTCACGGCGCAGGCCCCCCTCTATTCTTTGAGCACACCGCAGGCCAACACTTGGCTGCTGTACACGGTGCCATTGGCAGCCCTGGGCGTGGCGAACGTGACGAACTTCAGCGGTTTCGCCATCCAGGACTCCATCGGCGGGGCTGAACCTGTGTTTTATCTGGATGACATCGAACTTGTCAGCGCCACGGCGCCATCGGTGACGCTGCTATCGGTGAACGCCAGCCAGCCCATCCGGACGGCTGACGCGCGCTGGTTCGGTTTGAACACGCCCATTTGGGACAGCGTTCTTGACACACCGCAGACGATGGCTTTGCTGACCAACATGGGCGCGCAGGCATTGCGTTTCCCGGGGGGTTCTGATTCCGACGATTTCCACTGGCTTCAAAACAAGGAGGACAACGATGATTGGAGGTGGACGACGACCACGGCCAATTTTATTGACGTCATTACCAACCTGGGCGCGCAGACCATGATCACGTTGAACTACGGCACAGGCTCCTCGAATGAAGCGGCGGCGTGGGTGGCGTATGTCAATGCCTCGACGAATAACACACGGTCTTTGGGCGTGGATGCAACGGGCTACAACTGGCAAACGGCGGGATATTGGGCCTCATTGCGCGCGGCCGCGCCGCTCGCAACGGACGATGGGACAAACTTTCTCCGCATTTCGCGGACGGCGCCGTTGGGGTTCAAGTATTGGGAGATTGGCAACGAGCAATACGGCTCGTGGGAAACCGACAGCAATTCGCTGCCTCATGATCCATACACGTATGCGGTGCAGTCCCAAGGATACATCTCGTTGATCAAAGCAGTTGATCCGGCGGCCAAAATCGGGGTCGTGGTCACGCCCGGCGTGTGCAGCCATGTTAATAACACCAACCATCCGGCTGTTGACCCGGTCACGGGACAGACCAACTACGGTTGGACGCCGGTTTTGCTGGCGACTTTAAAAAGCCTGGGCGTCACGCCGGACTTTGCCATCCACCATCGTTATCCGCAGAATGCGGGCGGCGAGACTGACGCCGGGTTGCTGGCATCCACGAACGGATGGGCGTCCGACGCAGAAAACCTGCGGCAGCAAATCACCGATTATGTTGGTTCCAATGGCACGAACATTGAATTGGTCTGCACCGAAAACAATTCGGTTGGCTCCACTCCCGGCAAACAAACCGTGAGCCTGGTCAACGGCCTTTTCAAGGTGGACAGCATGGCCCAACTCATGCAAACGGAGTTCAACGGTCTTTTCTGGTGGGATTTGCGCGACGCCCTGTACACCAACGGCAATATGAGTTCATCGCTCTATGGCTGGCGTTTATATGGCGATACTGGAGTGGTGTCCAACGGGTATGCGACCCTTTATCCAACTTATTACACGGCGGAACTCATGACGCATTTCGCGCAGACAGGTGATACTGTGATTACCGCCGCCAGTGATTGGTCGCTGCTCCCGGCTTATGCGGTCCGGCGGCTGGATGGCAGCTTGACGGTGCTGGTCATCAATAAAGACCCCAGCAACACTATCGCGGGACTGGTGTCGGTGGCGGGCTTCACCCCGGCGCATAAACGCTCGATCTGGGTGCGCCCGCGCGCATTTTCACGCAACACCGACACCCTGCGTTTTCGCGCCCGAGCAGCCTGGATTTTGGGCGCGGGGCGCCAACGCCAAAAAAAGGCGACGCGATTTGGAAGCCTCGGTCTCGAAGCCGCATCCCGCGGCGACGCCGCTTCGCGCTCTGCGCTCGAGCGGGCTTTCCGGCGCCTTCGCCCGCCCGGCGACAAATCGGTCTCGCATCGGTCGCTGATCCTCGGGCTGCTTTGCGTCGGCGAGACGACGATCGAGGGTCTACTCGAAGGCGACGACGTGTTGCGCACCGCCGGCGCCTGCCGCCAGCTCGGCGCGACCGTGACGCGGCGCGGCGAGGGAAATTGGAGCGTCTTTGGCGCCGGGACTCGGCTCGCTGCTCGGCCCCCGCGAGACGCTCGACTTCGGCAATGCCGGAACGGGCTCACGGCTGATGATGGGCGTCGTCGGCGGCCACGCGATCACCGCGCGTTTCGATGGCGACGCCTCGCTGCGCAAGCGGCCGATGCGGCGCATCCTCGACCCGCTGGCGCTGCAAGGCGCGCGCGTGCTGGAGGAGCAGGAGGGCGGGCGTTTCCCGATCCTGCTGCAAGGAACCAGCGAGCCGCTGCCCATCGAATATACCACCCCCGTCGCCTCGGCGCAGATAAAATCGGCTGTGCTGTTCGCTGGCCTCAATTCGCCGGGCCGAACGAGCGATGC
>CAWFAZ010000059.1:0-49934 GCA_963813995.1 uncultured Verrucomicrobiae bacterium
CAGTGGGAGCCATCAGCATAACGATCTCCGTCCCTTTCGAGGTGCAGGCCATCGGGGATTTGGTGGCCTACCACGATTTGGAGTTTTCCAATGGCGTCCTGAGCCTGGAGGTGCGGCAACTGGCCGAGGAGGCGCGCCGCGAGCTGGCCCGCTATTTTTTGAAACCGGTCACGCAGTTGGCGGACGAGGAAGCGTACACGGTTTTTTGCATCGACGCCCCGCTCAGCGCGGAGGACGGCAAGCCGCTCAGCGCCGAAGACTGGCTGCAGCAGCATCGCCGCGAAGTGGCGGCGTTGTTGACCCAGGAACCGGATGTCAATCAACTTTCGCGCCAGGAAGCCGACGAATCGACCGGACGCTATTTGAGCTACTACGAAAACGACCTGGCCGTGCTGGACTGGGACGCGGCCTTGATTGTGCAGGAGCCGGGCCAGGTGGACGAAATCCTCTATGTGCTGGAATTGGCCAACCTGCAACTGGCGGAACTGGAAGCCTACGACCGCATCCTGGACACCGCCCTGGAGCGGTCCTACCGCGACTTGAACCAAAGCCCGAGGCCGAGCGGCGACGTGATGCGGGAGTTGCGGGAAATCCGCATCGATCTGGCGCATTTCAGCGACGAACTGTCAAACATCACAAAGTTTTTCGGCGACTGGCATCTGGCCCGCATTTACGAAAACATATCCGCCCGTTTCCATCTGAGCGACTGGCACCGGACGATTGATGAGAAGCTCAAGACATTGGACAATCTTTATCAGCTTCTCAGCCAGGACCGGACCAACCGCTGGATGCTGACGCTGGAAGTGACCATTGTCCTTTTGTTCGTGATCGATTTGATTTTGCTGGTGCTGGGACTGAAAAGACCCTGACATTAATGCCCCAAAATCACATGACGCAGTTTTTCTCCCCATGCCCAGTTGGCAAACATGAAAGCGTTCAGACCGGCGATCGCGCCCCAATAAAGCCGCCTTTTGGCCCTGGCTGAAAATGTTTGACAACCAGGCGCCCTGCTCAGACGCCCGGACATGCTCTTGCAGAACTTGGGATCATCGGTCGCGTAATTATTCAGGATCGCGTTCATGCGCAACACGTCCACCTGCACGCCCACCCCGACAACGGTCGAGATGCACACGCTTCTGAAATAATGATCGGCGGCGACCCTGCTCAAAAAGTATTGCCCAAAATTCCACCCGGCAATGCCAATGAGCATCACGGGCCATTCCACCGCCCGGCGTTTCCAATCCGGCGTCTCCGGCGTTATCTTCCAGAGCCGCAACCACTCCCCGTGCCCTGATACGTCACGTCGCCGGCCCCGGCCAGGTCCACCACCGTCGCGATCAGCCGCGACCGAATCACCTCCGGCAAGGTCATTCTTCCGTTGATCCAGATCTTAATCTCCTTCTTTCATGGCTTGATTCAACCGAATTGGAAAGATTAGTATTGAAAGTCAAAACAGACTAATGCAATGGCTAATTGACTAGGGCTGTCCATGACCAGACAAGATGCATTGAAGGCTCCAAAGTGGAAAATCGCAGAGGCGGCGCGGACACAGTCCGTTGCGCGGCTTCGTTGGACGAAACAGGAGGACGTTTTGCTGGGCACAATGCCCGATGAGCGTTTAGCCCGAAAATTGCGCCGCTCCGTGGAAGCGGTCCGCGCGCGCCGACATTCCAAACGCATTTCCTTCCGCCGACAATGGCATCCGGACGAGGACAAAATTTTAGGCACGCGACCGGACCCGGACATCGCCAAACTTCTTGGGCTGCAGGTTTGCGTAGTCGCCTTGCGACGGC
This sequence comes from uncultured Verrucomicrobiae bacterium, assembly GCA_963813995.1. Classification (GTDB taxonomy): domain Bacteria; phylum Verrucomicrobiota; class Verrucomicrobiia; order Limisphaerales; family Palsa-1400; genus DASRLE01. The sequence continues at coordinate 1,794 of CAWFAZ010000059.1, forward strand.
GGAAATTGGGAAAGCCAACCTTTCAAGACATGGATATGAAAGCCATGGAACGGAAATTGGCTGCCATGACAAACCAGCAGATCGCGCGTCTGCTGTGGAAATCGCACTCCTTCCGCAAGCCTTTCACCTTGAAGCTTGGGCGTGCCCCGTTGTGGTCGCCAAGGGAAGATGAGTTGCTGGGCAAATGGCCTGATGATCGAGTGGCTCGGTTCCTGGGGCGCACAAAAAAGGCGGTGCAAGGGCGACGGCAAAAGTTACGCATCTTCTACAGCGGCCCATCTTGTCGTTGGACAAACGAAGAGGTCCGGCTGCTTGACCCGGCGCTGGCTCGAGGACCGATCAAAACATGGACGGCTCAATTAGCCCGCCGTCTTGGCCGCACGGTCGTAGCACTAAAAGCCAAGAGGCGGGCTGCATACGGGGCCACCGTCCTGGTGCGCCGGTGGACCAAACAAGAAATCGGCTTGCTGGGAACATTGCCGGACAAGGAAGTGGCAGCCGCTGTGCGCCGCAGGTGCGGCACCGTCCAAGTTAAACGCTGCTCTTTGGGCATCAGGTCGTTTCGAGAACGAAATAAGCTCCGGTGGACTCCATCCAGGGACCGTTTGCTTGGCACACGCTCCGATGTGGCTTTGGGAAAACACTTCGGCATTCCCCCCAGCGCCGTCAAAGCGCGACGGCATGAACTCGGCATTTCTTCATCAGTTTATCGCCTTTGGACTCGAGAAGAGGAACTTTTGCTTGGAACAATGCCGGACAAGGAAGTTGCGCGCCGCATCGGTCGTTCCAGGAAGTCTTTGCTGCACCGCCGGCGCGCCTTAAACTTGCCGTCAGCGCGATTTCAAAAATTCAAAATAAAAAACAGGGAAACCATCCCGGTCCTGCCATGACGCCTGAAACCTGCCCAAACTGCGGCGCGGACGTTCCGCGGGGCGCCAAAGCCTGCCCGGAGTGCGGCGCCGACGAAAAAACAGGCTGGTCCGAAGAGGCCTACGCCAGCAGCCTCAACCTGCCGGATGAATCGTTCGAATATGACGAATTTGTGGAGCGCGAATTCGGCAAAAAGAAGGCGCTTCCCTATGGCGTAAAGTGGTTTTGGTGGGTGGCGGCGATCGGGGTCGCCGCGCTTTTCATCCTTGGACTGCTTAAATGCATTGGTATCCAACGGCCTTGAAGAATGTATAACAGAACACTCCATCCGGCTCGGTCGTTCGGTACAAGTCCCTGATTCCCTTTTCAAAAACATCTTGTTCAATTATTCCTGCCTTGATCGCCGATTCACGGACACCCTCGATCATGGCCGTGAATGTCTTCTTCGTAAACCCTTCGACCAATTCAGGTCTGCTGGAATCGACATAGACCATTCGAGGAGACACGCGGATTGAGCGATAGCCTGCCCTGCGCAACAACGGATATAGCTCTCTCCCCACCATGGCGTTGCCGCCGGCCCGCCGCTGCAGTTCAACCTGGCACTGAATCGCCTGCCGTGCGGCTTCGCTGTCAGGATGAAAATAGGCGGAGCCGTGGTCACCTTCGATGACCGTGATCGTGCCGCCTTGCTTCAAATGGCTTTTCAGTGTTTGCAGCGCCTCGACGGGTCGTGAGAGATGTTCCAGGACGAAACAGACGAAAATGTGGTCGAAGGAGTCCGGCCCATGGGGCAAATTGAAAATATCCGCTTGTTCAAATTGAACATTGGTCAAGCCTGCCGCCGCCACTTTTCTCCTAGCTTCACTGAGAGAAACCCCGGATATATCGACAGAAGTAATCAAGGCATTCGGGCTGTTCCTGGCCAGGGTGGCGGTTTGTGCGCCAACACCGCAACCCGCTTCCAGAACGCGGCTTCCGGCCGGATAAGAGGTGTCGGAGTGCAACAACTCGACCAGGGTGGAGGCTTGGTCCTGCAGACGAATGTTTTCCCGATGATCGTAGCCGTGAACGTATGTTTTTTTCATGTTTGCTGCTCAGTGCCGAACGCCTGAGGTTGGAGGCCGGCAATCGTAAAGCCTTGAATGTCCGAAGCTTTCATTCCTCGACGGCCTTTGCCTTGGCGGCCATAAACAGCCGGATGGAATCCGCGTCATCATCCGCCTGGCTGTAGAGTCGCATCAAAACCTTGTCGGGAAGCGGATCCACGTTTGTAATCCGACTGTCCTTAGCTGGTCTGCTCATATCAAAAGGATATGGCCGGAAAAGCAACTTGTCGATTCAAGAACCTGCAAGGATGCGGCGAGTAGTGGCTTTAATCACCGCATGATATCCGCCGGAACGCGCCGCAACACACTATCATCACCTCGGGTCCGATGGGGGGTGGTATCGACGGGCTGAAGAAGCTCAGGCTCCTGCTGGATAAGAATGTTGTTTATTCATTTCATTATTACGCGCCATTTGCCTTTACGCATCAGGGTGCGACTTGGGCCGGTGACGCAGTCAAGCCCTTGCACGGTGTGCCCTATCCTTCGAGTCCCGAGGCCGTGGCACCTCTGCTGCCCGACCTGGAAGCATCGCCGGCGTCGAAGAGAATGGTTGAGTCCTATGGCAGGGAATGTTGGAATAAGGATAAATTGGCTGCGCGCCTTGGCCAAGGCCTCGCGTGGCGCAACAAGAACCAAGTGCCGTTATATTGCGGCGAGTTTGGCGTTTTTCCCGTACAGAGCAAACCAGAACACCGTGCCAATTGGTTTCGTGATTTTGGTTCGCTGCTGGTTGGGAGCGGCATTGGTTGGGCGGTGTGGGGATGGGATTCACCCTTTGGTCTTGCTCGCAAAATGGTGAACGGGAAACCCGTGGTGGATGCCATGGTCGCGCAGGCGCTAGGTTTAAGGACATCATAGTGACTGTGATGGCACTGGCCCCTTCGAGACAGTTCCGCTTCGCGGTTCACGCGCTTTGGTCCCGCGTGCCTGAGCTCTGGACGTTAGGCATCGTTAGCGCCTATGAAGATTTTTACATGGCTTTTGACTCTGGCGTTGGCGGCGGTGTGTTTTACCTGCTGGGCGATGTCTGACCTGATTATGAATTCATTGGTCTCAAAGTCTCACTTCGGGACCAGCCCTGTCCTCGTCACAAACCATTAAACAATCAACCTTCAACAGTCCATCGGCCCACGCCTTTTATTTCACTCAGCCGTTCGACAATCTCTGCATCCGTCATTTTCTTGCACTGAGCCATCGTTGGAATAAAGCCGTTGAGTGCTCGTTTAGCAACGCCATGAACAAAAGTTGCTTTGGCTCTTGAAAACCCCACGAAGCGAATCTTTTCCAGATCCATTTCCAAGATTTACTTGGGGGTCGGAAATTGGCCGTTTCCAAACAAATTCTGAAACCGCTTCATTATTGTGTTTAAATGCAGTTGAATCTCCGTTGAATATATCAAGATCAAGTGGAGAAGTTCCAGGTAAAATGATCACTGATTGGCGTGGGAATAAGCCTGCAAACTCTTTTCCACATTCCTCCCCCGAACCGGGGTTCCCCTGCCAAATCTTTGCGTTTTCTTAACTCTTTGCCGCTCAATGATTTACACATGCTGTCGTAAAAAATCACACCTTTTTAAAAAATTCTTTCAAAAATCTGTTGACGATATGATATATTAACTGTAATGTTCGTTTAATGAATGACCCATTAAGGCCATGTCGGACGGGAAGAAGTGAACGAAAAGGCGGCCCCGAAAGCTTTCGGGGTTCTGCCGGGCTTGTCTTTCTGCCATCGTTCCGCTGGATGTCGCACCGCGTCGCAGCCAGTCGCAGCGATCTGGAGAAAGACCCGGGCTGGTTTGTCCGGCAAATCTCAGGGTGATTTAAATTAATTTAAAGTGATTTAAAGTAAAAAATAAAAAATTCCTGCAAAACTTATGAGCCTTTTGTGCCTTTTCGCGGCAATTCCGTTAGCGTTAATCCCCATGACAAGCCGGGTTGCCAGACAATCAAACTGGGCTTGCCGCGCCGTAGCCTTTGCGAAGAAGGCGGGTCAAACCGATGTGCGCCGTCAAGCTGGTGGCCAAATCTATGCAAATACTTTAAAATGAATGGCTTACACACTAATCAGCATTCTGGCAGTCAAACCCAGTCAAACCGGGTCAAACCAGTTTTTTGGCGTTGACGGCGGCTTCGCGCCATCTACAATCCACCACGTTGTCAAATTGCAAGCTCTATGGCCAAAATAACCTCTCCCGCCGTCACTAATATCACTTCCGTCCTTCAGGAAGAACGGGTCTTTCCACCGCCCAAATCCTTCGCCGCCAAGGCGCTGGTGAAATCCATGGCCCAATATCGCGCGCTCTACAACGAATCCATCCGACAGCCGGAGAAATTCTGGGGCCGCGCCGCCAAAGAAGAGTTGGTCTGGTTCAAGCCCTGGAAAAAGGTTTTGCAATGGAAATTGCCCAATGCCAAATGGTTCGTCGGCGGTCGCTTGAATGTCAGCTATAATTGCCTGGACCGGCATCTGGGCACGCCCGTGGCCAACAAGGCGGCGCTGATTTGGGAGGGCGAACCGGCCGGGCCTGGCATTCCCGGCGAGGAGCGCACTTACACTTACAAACAGTTGCATCGCGAGGTTTGCGTGTTCGCCAATGTGCTCAAGCGCAATGGCCTCAAAAAGGGCGACCGCGTCATCATTTATTTGCCGATGGTGCCGGAGGCGGCCATTGCCATGCTGGCGTGCGCGCGCCTCGGGGCCATTCACTCGGTCGTGTTCGGCGGGTTCAGCGCGCAATCGGTCGCCGACCGCATTTTCGATTGCCAGGCCAGGCTGGTCGTCACGGCCGATGGCGGATTCCGCCGCGGCAGTGTCGTGCCGCTCAAGAAAAGCGTTGATGAAGCGCTCACCCTCAAGGACGCCCACGGCCATCTGCTGGCCAAAACGATTGAGAAAGTCATCGTTTTGCGCCGCACCAACCACGAAGTCCACATCCAGGAAGGGCGCGATGTCTGGTGGCATCGGGAGTCGGAGTATGTGCAGGCCCATTGCCCGGCGGAGGAAATGGACAGCGAAGCGCCGCTTTTTATACTTTACACCAGTGGTTCGACCGGCAAGCCCAAGGGCATCCTGCATTCCACCGGCGGCTATTTGCTGGGGGCAAAACTGACGAGCAAATACGTCTTCGATTTGCGGCCGGAGGATGTTTATTGGTGTACGGCCGATGTCGGCTGGGTCACGGGCCACAGCTATGTCGTCTATGGTCCGCTGGCCAGCGGGGCGACGAGCCTGATGTACGAGGGGGCGCCCAATTACCCGGAGCCGGACCGTTTCTGGCGCATCGTTGCCAGGCATGGCGTGACCATTCTTTACACCGCGCCGACGGCCATTCGCGCTTTTATGAAATGGGGCGTGGCATGGCCCAACAAGCATGATCTCACTTCGCTTCGATTGCTCGGCACCGTCGGCGAACCGATCAATCCCGAGGCCTGGATGTGGTATCACGAGGTCATCGGCCATAAACGCTGCCCGATTGTCGATACGTGGTGGCAAACAGAAACCGGCGGCATCATGATCACGCCGCTGCCCGGGGCGACGCCGACCAAACCGGGGACGGCCACGCTGCCCTTTTTTGGCGTCGTGGCGGAAGTCGTGGATGACAAAGGGAATCCCGTGCCGAAGAATGCGGGCGGGAAACTGGTCATTCGCAAACCGTGGCCGGGCATGTTGCGCGGCATTTGGAGCGATCCGCAACGTTTCATGGAGACTTATTGGAATGAAGTCAAAGGCTGCTATTTCACCGGCGACGGCTGCCGGCAGGACAAGGACGGCTATTTCTGGATCGTCGGACGGATCGATGACGTGCTCAACGTCGCCGGGCACCGCATCGGCACGGCGGAAGTGGAAAGCGCCCTGGTGAGCCACCCCATGGTGGCCGAAGCCGCGGTTGTGGGCCGGCCCGACGACTTGAAAGGCCAGGTCCTGGTGGCATTCGTCACCTTGAAGACGGGCGTGCATCCCACGCCCTCCATCCGCGAGGAATTGCGCGCTCATGTGGTCCGGGAAATCGGCTCGGTGGCAAAACCGGATGACATTCGTTTCGCCGAGGCGCTCCCCAAAACCCGCTCCGGCAAGATTATGCGGCGTCTGCTCAAACAAATTGCCGTCGGCGAGAACGTCAAGGGCGACACCACGACGCTGGAGGATTTCAACGTGCTGGCCAGGCTGGCGGCGGCCGAGGAATGAGGGGTTGTAAATTATACATGACAAAGCATGAATGAGGAATTGCGGAAAGCAGCGGACGCCCTGGGTTTGACGCATTACAAGCGGCACATTTTCCTTTGCGCCGATCAAAGCGAGCCGAAATGTTGTTCGAAGGAGAAAGGGCTTGAGTCGTGGGAATTTCTCAAGAAGCGGCTCAAGGAACTGAATCTGGCGGGTGCGGAGCCTTTGGTCTATCGCACCAAAGCCAATTGCCTGCGGGTCTGCGCGCAAGGCCCGATCGCCGTCGTGTATCCGGAAGGGGCTTGGTATCACTCGTGCTCGCCGGAGGTTTTGGAGCGGATCATCCAGGAACATTTGCTGCGCGGGCGGATTGTGACCGATTTTCTTTTTGCCCGAAATCAACTTTAAAATTTCTCGTCCGCTTCCACACCCACCAGGCAGACGTCGTCGGCAAATTCGTGGCTGGCGGAGAATTGCTTGATTTCATCCAGGATGGCGTCGAACAAGTCGGCGCAGTGCAAGGCGGCATGTTTTTTCACGGCTTGGAGAAGGAGGTCCTGGCTGAATTGCTGGTTGCCCGGTCCTTCCACTTCGTACAGTCCATCGGTGAACAGCATGACGAGGTCGCCCGCCGCCAGCGGAAAGGAGGCCGTCGGATAAGTGGATTCGGCAAACAGGCCCAAGGCGGGCCGCGCTTTGCCGTCGGGGTATTTGAGGGGTTCCACCCGGCCCGAGAGCCGGTGAACCAGCAAGGGCCTGGGATGGCCGGCGTTGGCAAAGAGAAATTCGCGTTTCTGCAGGTCGGCTGTCAAATAAAATGCGGTGGTGAAGAGCGGCGTGCCCGTCTGCTGCAAAATGGCGCGCAGATCGCAATTGATTCGTGTCAACAATTGGCCGGGGTCCATGGCCACGGGCCGCAATTCCTCCACCAGCGCGCGCACCATGGCCGTGACCAGCGCGGACCGCACGCCGTGCCCCATCACGTCGCAAATGAACAGCCCGGCCTTGCTGTCCGAGAGCCTGAGGACGTTGAAGAAATCGCCTCCGACCTGGCCGGTGGGGTGGTAGCGATGGCAGAAATGGAGCAGGCTGGACTCGGGCGGGGCGCCGGGCGGAAAAGCGGGGTATTGCTGGGGCAGAATGGCCTGCTGGATTTCGCGGGCCATTTTGAGGTCGTCCTCAAGAATCTCATTCTTTTTGCGCAGTTCGGCCTGGCTGCGGGCCAGTTCGGCATTGACCAGGCGCTCGCGCTCTTCGGCTTGTATGCGAACGGTGACATCGCGAAAAATGCTCAAAATCAAGCACCGCCCTTCCTCCAATTCAATGAAGGAATTGGACAGTTCGACGTCCACCGTCCTGCCGGAGCGGAAGGCGATCTGGCGTTCGAGCTGGCTCCCGATATTTCGCTCGGTCAGACGCTGATGATATGTCTGCATCATGTCCGCCAGTTCTTTAGACTCGGCATAAATGACGGTAAAGGGGCGGCCGACCAACTCATCCGGGCGCATGCCGACGATTTGGCAGAAGGAAGGATTGACGGCCAGGATGATGCCCAACTCGTCCGTCAGCCTCATGCCGTCGGAGGAGTTCTGCCAGACCGAACGAAAGCGCGATTCCGAGAAACGCAGCTTTTCCTCCGCCTCCTTGCGGGCGGTGAAGTCGTCAACGGTGCCCTCGTAGTATTGGATTTGGCCCTTGCCATCGCGCACGGCGCGGGCGTTTTCGGAAATCCAGATGACCGAACCATCCTTGCGGTAAATCTGGGATTCAAAATCCTTGATGACACCCTGCTCGTGCATCAAACGAATGAATTCGGCGCGCCGGGAAGGGTCCACGTACAACAACCGTCCGATGTCGCTGATTCGGGCCATCAATTCCTCCTGGGTGTTGTAACCGTAGATGCGGGCAAGGGAGGGATTGACGTTCAAATAGCGGCCTTCCGGGGTGGTTTGGAAAATGCCCGAAACCGAGTTTTCGAAAATGCTGCGGAATTTTTCCTCCGCCTTGATCACGGCCTTCCTGGCGTCGGTGCGTTCAATGGCGTAGAAAATGGCGCGCGTGATCAACTGGCTGTCCGCCCGGCCTTTGACCAGGTAATCTTCCGCCCCGGCGTGGACGGCGTTGACCGCCAGGGTTTCATCATCCATGCCGCTGAGAATAATGATGGGCACATCGCGGGCATGGCTTTTGATGCCCTTGAAGGTATCCAAGCCAGTGCTGTCGGGCAGCGTCAAATCAAGGATAACGAGATCAATGTCCGCGGCGGCCAGGCGCTCGATGCTGGCGGCGAGATCAGGGGCGGTTTCGAGTTGAAAATGAGTCCCGCTCACCTTGCCCAGCACAGTGCTCAAGAAAGCGACATCATCGGGATTGTCCTCGACCAGCAGAATTTTAATCGTCTTAATATCCATGTCGGGCGTCAGCCAGGAACGCTCAATTCAGAGCTAATCCTACCATTGTGTGACGGTTGTGTGAAGCCTTCTTTTGCCCCGGCCATGCCAATCCACGGGGCGCAAATTGCGCCCCGGCAGGCGCATCCCGGTTTTTGGGCCGTCCGAGCGCACCTTGACCCGCCTTCACCGCATCGGTTTCGGCGCGGCAAGCCCGCCTCCAGCCAAGCGTCCACTGGTGTTTGCTGCTGATTTCTTGAGAATGCGGTAATAAGCGTTAATATGCGGTAGTATGCGGTAATAAGCGGTAGCTTCTCCTTTCAACTGCCATTATCAGGCTGCTTTTGGTCCATTTTGTGCAGTCCAAGCCGCGCAGACTCTGGAAACAACAAGGCATGGACCTTGTCCATCTTGGCTTCCGCACTCAACTCCTCGTCATCCTGAATCTTCAGGAGCAAGGAGGCCAGATGCGGTATTTCCTCGCTGGCGGCGGAGGCGGCCTCGTAATGAAATTGCTCCTCCTCCAGTTTTAAGCGTCCCCGCCGGATGTCGTTGTCCTCGCTGAGCAACAGGATTTTGGCCAGCGCCTCCAGCTCCTTCAACTGGTCCGGCCTCTCGCAGGCCAGCTTCAAAGTCGTCTTGGCGACGAGCTTTACCGCCGCCGCCCGCATCGAGTCGGTGCTCAACTCTGGCGCGGCCACTGCATCGGACATGGCTTGCGCCTCCACCAAATCGGCCATTTGGCGCTCTTTCGACCGGCGTTGATAGTACCGGGAGAGGCTCATGGGCGAGGCCTCCAGCCCAAACTCACTTTTCACCCGGGCCAGTGTCGCGTCGTAACTCAAATGCTCGTCGAACAACCATTTTTCCACCATTTCCCGTTGCGGGCAGGTGAGCTGGTTCCAATTGGAATTGCTTCTTGGCTTTCTCATATTCTGGTTGGATTCAGTTGGATTTTTCTTCGCTCTGTGCTGGAGGCGGCGCGGTGGCACTTCCTTCGCCCCCGTCTGTCGAAGGCTCTTCCTCGTCCTCGTCAGGTGGGTCAAGACGGAGAATCTGCCTGGCGGCTTTCCTGCGCTCCGCGCGAGTTGGAATATAGTCCCAGTCCTCGTCTGGCGGCATATCCTCCCGCCTAAGCGGTGCCAACCCCAAAATCTGTCGCATCTTGTTCCCCTGCTCAAAATAACTCAATGGGCGGCCAAACAGTTTATCCTGTGTTTGCTGCTGCTGCACCCAGCCCCAGAATTGCCGCACAATCTTGCTTTCCGTTTCCTGTTTGCCCTGCCAGTCACGGAATCCGCCTTTTTCCCATTCGGCCAGATTTCGCAACGTGACCTTCGGACCACCAAGATCGCGGGCCAGCGCGGCTTTTGTTTCCGGCAATCCATTCAACCAATTGGCCAGGGGCGCGCCCCGCTCGCCCTGCTGCAAGCGGCGATTCAGCTCCTCGCGAATGCCGCGCGGCAACCGGGCAATTTTGCCAGGCCGAATCATGCGCCCCACACCATTCCCTTCGCATCCCCAAGCCACCAGCCAGCGGGGTCTCGCCACTTTCTTACCTGCCTTCATACTTTTTCCTCTCCGGTCTTGCCATCATCGGCAATTCATTAAGCGAACTATACAGTTAATATATCATATTCGTCAATAGATTTTTTAAAGAATTTTTAAAAAAGTGTGATTTTTGATGAAAAAATGTTTAAAGCCTTGTGCGGCAAAGACTTAAGAATAACGCATCCGCCTTCGCCGTGGCGGCTTTGGCGCGACAAGTCCGCCGCCGCCAAGGCCAAGGCGGACAGGAAGGCGCGAAGACACAAACATTTTTGACCTGCCGTCGCTCGGAAGCTATGGCGGGCGGGGCAGGATTAGCAAGATTAAGGCATGGATGGAGACGTTTTAATCCATTCCCTCAACCGCGTAAGCGATTAAAGTCGTGCATTGGGGGGAAGTTCGCGGGCGCGGGCGTCCGACCGGAGGGCTTGGATGACGTGCTCAAGTTGCTGCTCGAATTTGGCGTTGTCTTTGTCCCAGCCGGTGAAGTCTGGGGCCTTGCGCGAGGTCAGGTGTTGCTGCTTCCAATCCTTCCAGGCTGGCCTAAACATATAGCCGTCCAGGTTTAACGGGATGATGGCGAGGATCTCATTGCCGCGTTCCTTGGAGAGCTGTTCCTCCTTCATGAGCGCCTTCTCGACTTCTTTGTCAACCCACCAACTGGTTAGCGAGTCTTTGGAACAGCACAGCAGCACTTTGTCCCAGAAGCGGATGCCTTCATCGACGGCGCGGTGGATTTTGTCACCGGCCTTGATCTGGTGTTCATCGAGCCAGCAGCGGATGCCCCGTCCCTGCAAGGCATCGTGCAACCGTCGGGCAAAGGACTTGTCCTCATGGCAGTAGCTGATGAAACAGGAATAAAACTGAAATGGCTGATTCCAAAACGACGGCAGGTAACGAATGAACTCATCCGACAATCCGCAGCCGCGCAGGAACACCTCCGGCAATGGCCCGGATGCCATCAAGGTATGGTAATCAAGGATGCTTGGGCCTTGATGTTTGCACGATTCCAATCCTTTTGCCGTTTTCAACGAGGTTGATCCCAAATTAGTCTGTAGTAATATAGCTTCAGCAAATGAGCTGTTAACTAGACTGGTAAGGCTCAGGTTGGCCAACCACAACCTTGACCCGCGCAGGTTTGCGCCGCTCAGATCGGCCGCCAACAGGTTGGCCGCGTTAAGATGTGCTCCAGTCAGGTCAGCACCGCGCAGATCGGCCTGATTCAGGTTGGCCCAGTTCAGTTGGGCCCTGCTCAGATCGGCCTCGCTTAGATCAGGTCTGAGTGGCCCCTTATCCCGCCGCCATTCGTTCCAAACCGCAACCCCCTCTTTTAGAATCCTCAAATGTTCCGCATTCGCCATAGGTTTTTGCTGGTTACCCGACAGCCACGCAATCTTCGCTCACAAAGTCCGCTGGATTGGGCACGAAGGAGGGCAATCCGGGCGGTGTGATGGGTTCGCCTTTCGATTCTTTGGCCGCGAGTTCCAGATTCAATTTCAGCAAGAAGGCCAGAATATCATCCTTTTCCTTCATGCCGTAGGCGGCGCGAACGGAGGTTTCGAGGACAGCGTGGGCTTCGCGCAAACGGTTTTCGCCGAGCGTTTCGAGCGATTTATAAAGTTCGCGCAGCGACCAGCCGTTGTCCTGCATGATTTCATGGCGCAATTTGCGCAATGCGATCGCGGCCTCGGCGACAGCACGGATATTTTTCAACGTTGGCGTCTGCGGCCAGGGGAAGGTGTCGAACACCGTGTCCGAGGTGTAACGGAACGTGCCGCCGAGCGTTGAACAACGCGCAGTGAACCAAGCCCAGTGAATGCCCGATTGTAAAATGCCAAAAGAGTAATCGTCCGCGAGCGGAAACACGATGAGCGTGTTGTCAGGGTGAATCGTTTGTGAAATAAACTCGAAAACCGGGCGTTTTGTGACGCGGGAGCAAGCGATGTAACGAGGAACGGCTGAAATCGCAGCCATTGTTCCCGGCTGATAATCCCTCAACTGCCACCAGCGCTTCGAGAGGCGACTCCAACGTGTGCTTTCTTTTCCCGTCGCATGTTTTTCCCTTTCGCCCTTCGCCAGCACGACAGGCATCACCAGCTTCTCAACGCGCTTGAACGCCACTGTGAAATGCATCGCCTCGGTCATTTCGCGTTGGGCAAAATCGATGATCCATCGTGACGGTCTGCCGCTATCTACAAGATCCCGCCCAATCATGTATGGGAACAGAACTTCACGGTGGTCAGGATGCTCCTTGAGCAACATACCTGCTTCCTCCGGTGTTAGCCAAAAGCCTTCGTTGAATGGATACTGTCCAACATAAACCCGCTTCGGTTCTTGGTTTGCACGAAGCACCTTTGCGGCAGTGACTTCTGTCTTAGTTGCGAGCGTTGGGCCGATCATCTCGACCGCTTCACACTTCCACTCGTCAGTCTTGCTGTCGCCAAGCTGAGTGAATATCTTCTTCAACCCTGGCGCTTTACCTTTTACCCAATTCACAATGCAGACACGCACGACCGCTTCTCCCGGCCAGACCTGTGTTGAAACAGCTTCAATGATCGTTCCACCATTTTTCACCACGTAATCGAGGCTCGCTTCGCGCGACTCATTTTGAGTGATAGTCTTTGTGGCGACAAGTCCCGCACGCGCGCCCGGCTTCAGAGCATCATGCGCGAGACGAAACCAGTGAACGCAAAAGTCAGCCATTTTCGGCACCTCGGGAAACGCCGCATTAACTTTCCGTGCATATTCGTAACCATGCTCTTTGGCGAGAAATCTCGAACCAAGATATGGCGGATTGCCGATGATGGCGTCTGCATCGGGCCAAGGGGTGAAGAGCGCGTCGCAGCAGAGGATATTATCGTCAAGATTGTCGAGCGGCAGGTCTTTCTCAAATTGCAGAGCGTGAGTATCGCCACCGGGCAACACGTCACGGTGAGCCTCCCAGAATTCGTGCGCCCGTCGTGCGGCGAGACGGCGGGCAAGCATGAGTGTGACTTTGGCGGTTTCCACCGCGTTTTCATTCACGTCCAGGCCAAAGAATTGTTTGGGCGAAATGCCGCTGGCCGTGCTGACTTTTTCAAATTGCCGTTTGTCCTGGGTGAACAATCGCAACAAAAGATTTTGTTCGAGTTCGCGCAAGGCGCGGTAGGCGACGAAAAGAAAGTTGCCGCAGCCGCAAGCGGGATCAAGTACTCGGAAAACGCGAAGCTGGCGGAGTAGTTCGAGCAATTCGGAAACATTTTTGGCGGCGGCGATGCGTTCTTCCCATGGGCGAACAATGGTGGGGCGGACAATTTTCTGAATGTCGCTCTCGTAAGTGAAATGCGCGCCGAGGGCATGGCGTTGCGCTTTTAGCAAGCTACCTTCAAAGAGTGTGCCGAAGATAACGGGTTGGACGCGCGACCAATCCTCTTTCGCAGCGTCAAGCAGCAAACCGATTTCGGCAGGCTGAAGTTCGATGGGTTCGACCTGGGCAAAGAGTCCGCCGTTGAAATAATCCACGCCGGCGAAACGTCCGCCTCGCGCGGGCCTGGCTTCGTTCATCTGGCGGAAAAGTCCGCCAACGAGATCGTAGGCGCTCGCGCCGCGACGACATTCCTCAAGCAGGCTGGTGAAAAGGCTCTCCGGCAGCAAGCCGATGTCTTCGGAAAACATGGCGACAACGGATTGCAGAATAAATCGGCGGGAAGAGGCGCGATCTTCGTTTCGGGAGACCATCGAATTGAAAGCGTCGGCCACGCTCTGCGCGGCTTTGCGTGTGACAGCGACCCAGTTGTTGCCAAAGACGGGCGCGAACTGGCGCGGGAAAAGAAAGTTGAGCGCGGAATGGCGGGCGGGGAGTTCACTGACTTTGACGCGGTCAACCGGCTCGTGAAGTTGGGTGTTGAAATCGTAAATCCACAGGTCGTCGAAATTACACAGCACGACGTAGGGCGGGCGATGCGGAACGAGGTTGAGCCAGTAATCAAAAGTTTGCTGATAATGTTGGGAGAGTTTTGCCCCGCGAGATTTCATTTCGATGAGCACGCGGCCTGGCCAAACAAGGTCAGCATACTTCGTGCGGTCGCCGACAAAACGGACGCGATATTCGAACGTGCAGTTTTCGGGAAGGGTGTTGGCGTTGTGGCCGAAGGCTTCGAACAAATGCAAAAGGAAGGTCTGCGCGTCGCTTTTTTCGTCGCCTTTGAGATTGGCAGCGTATTCAGCGAAGTCGTGAAAGGCGCGTTCCTGTGAAGTCATCTGCGGAAAGGCTAGAGGACTGTAGTTGCCCTGTCAATTCGCGGACATCAAGCAATCCCTTTCCGCATTTGTGGCCTTTTTAACTGGCTGGCATTACCATTAACCGCTCAAAAACCGGGATGCGGCCTGCCCCGGCCCCTTGTGCGCTTTTGCATTGCTCCTGCCCGCGTGGGGTGGCTATTCTTGAGTCATGCCGAGCCGGCTCCTCGTCATCATAATGCCGGATCAGGCGTAGGCGCCGACTTCGGAAGCGAAGCGGGTTTTGATTTCAGACATTGCCGCCTGCAAGTCTGTTTGCAGCGTGGCTTCTTTGAAGCCGACAAGAGCAGCCAAGGTGTCCAACTCCTTGTTCATATCCGCAGAATACCCGTCCGGGCGGCCGAAACCCAAAGCCATGCCGATTCCAGCGGCCAATTTGAGCATCCCCAACTTTTCGTCCTGCTCTCCGGATATCCCTTCAAATGGATCGTTGTAATGAAGAATGGCCCGGCAGGTGGAGGGGGCAAACCCCCATTTCCACGCCACCAACGCGCCGATCAGTGGATGAGAGAAGCCAATGATCTCGCGTTCCGCTGTGACGTAATCCTCGTTGCATTCGCGCATTCGATCCAGCACGGCGGGGTACTCGCCGCCGAGTTCCTTATGAGAAAGGAGCACAATCTGGCCGAGGTTGTGAAGCAGACCGCTCAAATAAAGTTCGTCCAGATACTGTTTTTGCAGTTGCTGGCACAAAACATGGGCGGCAGAGGCGGCCCCAATCGATTTTTCCCACACGAGCCGTTCCACCGGCCCGAAGTTGCGGTTCCACCGGCGGAGCGCCGAGGCGAGAAGTATCGTCTTAACCTGGCCCATGCCAACCAGGAGGATTGCCAATGCCAGGGTCGTGACCTCCCGCTGATGACCCAGGCTTGCGGAATTGGCGGAGCGCAGAATGGGTGACGCCAGCGCCGGATCGAGCTTGATCACATCGGCCAATTCTTCCGGAGTGCTGTTAACGTCATCCACCAGCCGGAGCGCGTGCGCAATCACATTCGGCATGGGTGGCAATTCTTCAACCAAATCCACGATGTCGTCCATTGTCCGGCCTTTGCCGAACCGCCCCCGGTATTCTTTGATTAATGGGTTATACATGACCTTCGGACTTTTTGTTCAGGCGGCCTTCTGGCTCATGGCTGGAATAGTCGGGGAATTTCGTAAAGGGTCAAGCCCGGAATTTGCGGGAAAGTTCATTTCAGAACTTGATTTCAGCCGGGGCTTCGGTATCTTCAAAGTTCCGTGTGTTCCGATGGACGGGCATGCGCACGGAAAAAGAGCACCTTATGTCATCAGCCAACGATTTACGCAAAGGCATGGCCATTATTTATAATGGCGATATCGCCGTGGTCCTGGAAACGCAGCATCGCACGCCGGGCAACCTCCGCGCATTTGTGCAGGCCACCCTCCGCAGCATCAAATCGGGCAAGGCTTCCGATGTGCGCTTCAGTTCAACGGAGAAAATTGATGTCGTGCCCATGATGACGCGGAAAATGGATTTCAGTTACAAGGACGGGGATGATTTTGTTTTCTCCGACCCCGCCACTTACGAGCAGACGACGCTGCCGCCGGAGTTGGTGGGCGACGCCAAAAATTATCTGGTGGAAAATGCCACGGTCACGGTCACTTTTGTTGAGGATAAGGCGGTTTCCATCGAGCTTCCATCGAGCGTGACGCTGACGGTGACGGATGCGCCGGAGGGCATTCGCGGCGATTCGTCAAGTAATGTGCAGAAGCCGATTACGCTCGAAACCGGCATTACGGTCCAGGCGCCGCTTTTCATCAAGACCGGAGAAAAAATCAAGGTGGACACGCGCACCGGCAAATACATGGAACGAGCGTAGGGAAGAGAATTAAGAAGTAAGAATTATGAATTAAGAAGTGGAAAAAGCTTGTTTTTCATGTTTCTTAATTCTGCCTTCTTAATTCTTGCTTTCCCTAAGGCAATGCGGGGCGGTGGCCAAATTGGCGCGCTAATTTCAGGGCGGCGGGCAATGATTTGACGCCTCCGGTGCAGGTCGGGTGGGACAGCGACGCCGCTGCCACACAAACTCCGGTGAAGAGACAGCGCGACAATTCCCATCCTTCATGCAGCCCCATCAGCACGCCCGCGGCAAAGGCGTCCCCGGCCCCGGCCGTTCCCGCGATGCGTTGGGCGGGGAGATTCAGCGATGGCTGCCAGAAGTCCTCGCCTTTGCGGGTGCGCATAAAGCCGCCTTCGGGAAAGTGAATGACCACCAGTTCGCGCACGCCTCCTTGCAACAGCGCGCCGGCGGCATGACGCAACGAAACGGTGTTCAGCCGGTCGTTCGCTTCACGTATCTTGAAGCCGGTGGTTTTGCCGGCTTCGATTTCGTTCAGGATGCAGTAATCCACGTACTTGAGCGCGGGCGGCACAACGCGGGCAAAGCGGTCGCTGTCTTCGCTGACGACGTCCACGCTGGTTTTCATGCCGGCTTGCTGGGCGGCATGGAGCAGCCGGGCGGCTTTGGTGCCGAACTTCGGGTCGGGCGCGTCCAAAGCGTCGAGCAGCAGCAAATAACCGAGATGAAAAAGGCGCGCCTTGTGCTTTTTAAAATCCAGGTCCGCGCCGTTCCACAAGGCGTTGGCGCCGCGATGGTGAAAGAAGGTGCGATGGCTGCCGGCGTTTTCCGCCATAACATCGGTGTAGGAAGTGGGGGCCAAAGGCGTCGGGCGCAGATGCCGGGTGTCGATGCCATGACGGCGGCAATCCTCCAAAATGATCCGGCCCAAATCATCATTGCCGACCAACCCGGCGGCGCCGAGCGGGAAGGGGGCCTGCAAGCGCGCCAGGGTGATGGATACATTGTAGGGCGAACCGCCGGTGCCCCGGGATTGGCCGCGAATATTGGCCAACTGATCGCGTTGCGGATAGACATCAATCATCTTCACTTGATCAATGATCCAATTGCCCGCGGCCAGCAGACCGGAACGAGAAGTTGAAGCGCTTTTTTTCATGACGACCGCACTGATGAACGAACCTGAAGCATAATCAGGGGCGGGGATGAAAGCAATGAATACTGGAAAAAAAAGCCAGGAATTGCTTTTCAACGGGGTCGAATCGGGTTAAATATTTCTTATGACAGATCCCGGGCAAAGCGCAGAGCGCGTGTATAAGGGCATTCCTGTTTCCGCCGGAATCGCCCAGGGAAAGATTTTTGTCCTGAGCAGAGTCAAATCCACCATCCCCAAATATGACGTGCCGGAGGCGGAATTGCCGCAGCAAATCCAGCGCCTGCACCAGGCCCTGGTCCTGACCCGGCAGCAAATCATCGAGGTGCAGGACAAGGTCAGTCAAGCATTGAACGCCAAAGACGCCAGCATTTTCGACGCCCATTTGCTGGTCCTGGAAGACCCGACCCTGGTGGAGTCGGTCACCGCCCTGGTCAATTCGCGCAAAATCAACATCGAGGCCGCTTTCCAGGAATTTGCCGACAAATATGCCGCGACCCTCAGCGCGATTGACGACGCTTATTTGCGCGAACGGGCCGCCGACATGCGCGACGTCACCTCGCGCATCATGGCCAATTTGCTGGGCCATCGCCACCAACAGGACCTGCAGGATTTGCGCGAACCGTGCATCGTGATCAGCGAAGATTTGTCCCCTTCCGAAGTCGCCCTCCTGGACCGAAAGATCATCCTCGGTTTTGCCACCGATGTGGGAAGCAAAACATCCCATGCCGCCATCATGGCCCGGTCCTTGCAAGTGCCGGCCGTGGTCGCTTTGAAGGATGCCAGCCACAAGATCAAGACGGGCGACCATGCGTTGCTCGATGGCTACAACGGCTCCATCATTGTCAATCCAACCGACCAGACGCGGTTCGAGTACGGGCAGATGGTCCGGCGCCAGGCCTCGATCGAGGACAAACTGCGCGAAATCAAAAACCTGCCCGCCATCACGCTCGATGGAAAAAAAATCACCCTTTCGGCCAACATCGAAAAGGCCGGCGATGGCGAAACCGTCAAGTTGTACGGCGCGGAGGGGGTGGGTTTGTTCCGCACGGAATATCTCTTCATCAATCGCGACTCGCTGCCGACGGAAGAAGAACAATACCAGTCCTATCGGCGCGTCGCCGCCGAGTTGAAGCCGGCCCCGGTCATCATTCGAACTCTGGATCTGGGCGGGGACAAATTTTTGTCGCACTTGCCAATTCCGCCGGAGATGAACCCCTTTTTGGGCTGGAGGGCCATTCGATTCTGCCTGGAGGAACGGGAGGTGTTTCGCGCGCAGCTCCGGGCCATTTTACGGGCCAGCGCCGAGGGCAACGTCAAAATAATGTATCCGATGATTTCCTGCTTCGGCGAAGTGGAAAAGGCCAATGCGCTGGTCGAAGAATACAAGGGCGAATTGCGCGCCGAGAAGGTGCCCTTCGATGAACACATCGAAATCGGCGCCATGATTGAAATCCCGTCCGCGGCCATCGCGGCCGACACCCTGGCCAGCCGCGTCAAATTCTTCAGTCTGGGCACCAATGACTTGATTCAGTATTCCCTGGCGGTGGATCGCTTGAACGAACGGATCGCCCACCTTTATGAACCGACTCACCCGGCGGTGGTGCGGTTGATTAAATTGACCGTGGATGCGGCCAATCACCACGGCATCTGGTGCGGCGTTTGCGGCGAAATGGCCGGCGACCCTTTCATGACCCCGCTCTTGCTGGGGTTGGGGGTCAATGAACTGAGTATCGCCCCGTCTTTCCTGCCCCGAATTAAATTCCTCATACGCCGGTTGAAAATGGAGGAGGCCAAAGAACTGGCGGAGTTCGCCTTGCATTGCGAGTCGGGCAGGGAAATCATGGAGCGTTCCGAGGGCCTGGCCAAAAAAGTTGCGCCGAGCCTGTTTGAGAATCAGAATTAAATCCATGAAAGTGCTCATTCTGGCTGCCGGTTACGCCACCCGGCTTTATCCTCTTACGCTGACCCAACCCAAACCCCTCTTGACCGTTGCGGGGCAACCCATGATCGATTATGTGTTGGACAATCTGGCGCCCATTGGCGGGATCGACCGTGTTTATGTCGTCACCAATGCAAAGTTTGCCGGGTCGTTCCAGGAATGGTCCAGGCACTATCGCGCCACCAAGGCCAAGCTCGACTTTACCATCGTCAACGACGGTTCGACCGATGACAGCAACAAACTGGGCGCCATCGGAGACCTGCATCTGGTGATTACCCGGGAAAAAGTGGATGACGATCTCATGGTGGTGGCGGGCGATAATCTTTTCAGCGAAAGCTTGCAGGATTTTGGCCGGTATTGCCGCGGGAAAAATGCGCCGGTCCTGGCCGTTTATGACGTGGGCAATTTGCAGGAAATCACCAAATACAATTCCATCTCCATTGATGCTTCGGGCAAAATCACCTTCTTCGAGGAAAAGCCCAAAAATCCGACGAGCACCCTGACGGGCATCGCCCTTTATTATTATCCCAAATCGAGCCTGCCGATGATCCGCCAATACGTGGCCGAGGGAAATAATCCCGATCAGCCGGGGCGCCTGGTGCAATGGCTTTACCAGCGCACGCCTGTTTACACCTGGCGCGTCCCGGGCCTGTGGTTTGACATCGGATCGAAGGAGAGTTTGGCGGAGGCCAACACGATCTTTGCCAAGCTTCGGTCACAGCCAACTGCCTGAATCAAGATGCCTCCGCAACAGCGCTCTGGGCCGTCAGTTGTTTTGCGGCGGTGGGCGGGTTTCGGCTTAACCAAGTCAGTAATGCCTCGATTTTGTCCTTGGAGTATTCGCCCATCAGGCAGATTTGAATCCAGTTGCGCCGGCGCAAATAATCGCTGTTGTAACTGAGCATGAACCCCGCCTTCTGCAGTTTTTGGCCGAAGTCCGATGAGTTCTGTTCCGCGGGCAATACGATGGTGACTACTCCCGGCATGGCCTCGGCGGCGGTGGCCAGCAGGCGGAAACCCAGTTCACGCAATCGGGCGCGCAATCGGGCCGACACCTCAGCCACTTCCGCGAATTTCTTTTCCCAATCCTGCTGCTTGACCGCGGCGTCCAGGGCCTGCACCAAATTGGAGGAGTGCGTAAAGGCGATGCCCTGATGCTCGGCATACCAGCCCAAATCCAAATAGCGCGGCAGGGCGGTGTTGGAGGCAATGGAATGGTTGTAATAAACCATGCACAATCCGGGATACCCCGCCAATCCCTTGCCGCTGGCGCCCGACGCCAGATAAATCCGTTCGAGGTTGACCGGCACCAGCCCGATGGAACTGATGCAATCGGCGCAGACCTTGATGCCCCTTTTCGCGCAGAGGGATTGCAGGACGGGCAGCGGATTCAACATGCCGGTCGAAGTTTCAGAATGGACGCACCAAAGCCATCCCACCGCCGGGGAACGGGAGAGGAACTGCTGCACCACGTCGAGGTTTAGCGCCTGGCCCCAGGGGAATTTCAGGGTGTCGAAGGTCAGCCCGAAGCGTTTGGCGTGATCGGCCAGGCGCTCCCCAAACTCGCCATTGCTCAGGATCAGCCCCGGTTTCTTCTCCAGAGTCAACTGCGCGGCCACCGCGTCATTGGCCAGCGTCCCCGAGCCGAGCAGTATCTGGACATGGCAGGAGCGGGTCAATTGGCAAAGCCGGCCCCGGGTCTTCTGAAAATCTGCGATAAAGAAATCCGACCGGTGCGACTCCGGCGCCCGTTCAAAGGCCTTGCGCACCTGGAGGGGAATGGTGACCGGACCGGGCAGAAAACTGACCGGTCTGTGCGGGCGCAACGGCTGGCGGAGAAAAATTTCGGCCTGCTTCTCAAATTTCTCCAGGGTCAAATACATCGGCTGAAACATCGCCTCCCCCTTACCGACCTGCGGGCCGAACGGCACAAAACCCAGATGCCGGTACAACCGTTGCTGCCGGGTCGTCCCGGAAATGACGCCCAAGTCGTAACCATGCTCGGTGCCGAACTGCCACATCAAAGCCGTCAAGCCGCGGAACACCTGGCCGTTGCGGAACTCCTTTTCGACGGAGAGCAGGCGGATTTCACAAGCGCGCCGTCCGGGCGGGAGATAGGAATCCAGATTGGGCAACTTCTGGTCCAGGGAAAACGGGCGGCGGCCGCGGGCGGCGACCATGCCGACGACCTGATTGCCGCACAGGCAGACCAGATACGTGTTTTCGCCATGAAATTTATCGACCAGGCGGGGCGTGCTGGAAGCCTGATGCTGGGGAATTTCCTCCACGAACGTTCTGTAATTGAGTTCGTGGACCTGTTCAAATTCCCACTCTTCGGTGGCGACTTTGAATTGCAGGGGATGTGCGCTCATAGTTTTGTGCGGAATGGATCAGGATTTAGCGATATAGACACAACAGGCCATTGGCAACAAAGCATGGCCAACAGGATGCAACACCCATGCCCTGCCTGTCAATGCAAACCTCCCTTCAAAATTACCCATATTTTCTTCAAACCTTGCCATATTTCTTTGGCCGCCAAATTGACTCCACCCTGTACGCAGAGTGTATCGGTACAAGTTCATACAGAGGAACCTTTGAGGTTTAAAGCCTAAAATTTAAAGATTTGCACCAAAAAACGCGCGCAAAAAACGCGCGCGCGGCGAATAACTTTTCTTGCGTCGCACGGAGTTGGGTTTACACTGCTCCCCATTGGCCGGAAATTTGAGGTTGTCTCATGCCGCAAAAAGCACGGATGTCAGTAAATTCAAGCAATGTCCTCTCCGTCATCCTGGGTGGAGGGCAGGGGACCCGTCTGTTTCCGCTCACCCGCGATCGCAGCAAACCCGCCGTTCCTCTGGCGGGAAAATACCGGCTGGTCGATATTCCCATTTCCAATTGCATCAATTCGGGGCTGAAACGCATCTATTTGTTGACCATGTTCAATTCGGCTTCGCTGCATCGCCATATTTCGCAGTCTTACAAGTTTGACCATTTTTCCGGGGGGTTCGTCGAAATTCTGGCGGCGGAGCGGACTTTTTCGGACAACACCTGGTACCAGGGCACGGCAGATGCGGTGCGGAAGAATCTGCTGCATTTCCTCAATCACGATTTCGATTATCTTTTGATCCTGAGCGGCGATCAGCTTTACCGGATGGATTTCAGGCGGATCATCGCCCAACACGCGGAGAGCGGGGCGGACATTACCATCGCCACCATTCCCGTCTCCCGCGATCAGGCGCAGGGCCTGGGCATCATGCAGATTGATGAGTCGTTGCGCATCAAGCGTTTTGTCGAGAAGCCCAAGGAGGCGGCGCTGCTCGATTCGTTGCGCCTGGATCCGGGCCTGTATGGACCATTGAGCATTGAGAACAGCGGGGAATGTTTTCTGGCCTCGATGGGCATTTATCTTTTCAAGCGCGATGTCGTCTTGAAATTGCTCGATAATACACTGACGGATTTCGGCAAGCACATCATCCCGACGGCGATTGAAGCGCAGGCGGTCCATGCCTTTGTTTTTCAGGGGTATTGGCAGGACGTGGGCACGATCCGGTCGTATTTTGAGGCGAACCTGGATTTGGTGGCGGAATTGCCGCGTTTCAATTTCTTCGACATGAGCGCGCCCATTTTCACGCGGCCGCGCTTTTTGCCGGCTTCCAAGATCAACGGGGCGGAGATCAATCACGCCGTCATTTCCGACGGGTGCATCATCAACCGCTGCAAAATCAACGACTCGATTATCGGGGTGCGCAACACGATCAATGAAGGGTGCGACATTAACCGCACCATTCTGCTGGGGTGTGATTACTACGAATCGGACATTTCCATCCGCCAGCATGAGGCGCGCGGGGTGCCGCGCATCGGCGTGGGCCGAAACACCCATATTAACAATGCGATCATCGACAAGAACGCGCGCATTGGGGATAACTGCCGCATTTCACCGGAGGGCAAGCCGGAAAAGGTGGACCATGAGAATTACTATATTCGGGACGGGATTGTCATAATTCCCAAAAACGCCGCCATTCCGCATGGCACGGTGATTTAGGGCGCGGCGTCATTTTCATCATGAATGATTCACTCCTCTGGAAGTCGATCCGGAAGGCATCTCATCTGACCCTGATTGCCGGGCCGTGCGTCATTGAGAACGAACGCCTTTGCCTTCAAGTCGCTTCCTCCTTGCAAAAGACCTGCCGCGCATTGGGGATCAATTATGTTTTCAAAGCCAGTTTTGACAAAGCCAACCGGTCGTCGGGAAAATCCTTTCGCGGGCCGGGGCTGAAGGAGGGGTTGGATATTCTGGCCAGGGTGCGGCGCCAGTTCGGCCTGCCTGTTTTGACGGATGTCCATACGCAAGAGCAGGTGCAATGCGCCGCCGCTGTAGTGGACATCCTGCAAATCCCGGCCTTCCTCTGCCGGCAAACGGATTTGATCACCGCTGCCGTCCGCACGGGCAAAATCGTCAATCTGAAAAAGGGCCAGTTCCTGTCGCCGGAGGAAATGGGGCAGGTGGTCAGGAAAGCCACCGGCGCGGGCGGCCACAAACTTCTTGTGACCGAACGCGGCACGACGTTCGGTTATAACAATTTGGTGGCGGACATGCGTTCCATCCCGATCATGCGGGGATTCGGGTTTCCGGTCATTTTTGACGCGACGCATTCCGTGCAATTGCCGGGCGCGGGGGGGGATCGTTCGGGCGGCCAGCGGCACTTCGCTCCGGTGCTGGCGCGATGCGCGCTGGCGGCGGGCGCGGACGGCTTGTTCATCGAGACGCATCCGGATCCGGCCCGTGCCTTGAGCGACGGTCCAAACATGATTCCGCTGCGCCAAATGGCCGCGCTGCTGGCTGGCTTGGTCAAACTGCACGCCGTGATACGCGCTTTGCCGGCGATGCCATGAAAGCCGTTTCACTGTTTGTCGTGTTTCTGGCCGGCGGCATCTATTCAACCGCGGTGGCGCAGGTGCCGCAGGGAACGCAATTGCGCCAGCATCCTTCGATGACCTTCTATCGCGACGCGACCGGGGGGAAAAAGCTGGATTTTGTCATCACCGGCAGCAGCGTCAGCAATCTCAACGCGCGCAACGTGCTGGTCAATGAGTTCGAGTTGAAAAGCTTCCACAACGGCGACCCCAAACAAATTCAAATCATCGCCCAAGCCCCGCAATGCGAGGTGGATGTGTCGAACAGCGTGGCGTCGGACAAGGGGTCGTTGCAAGTTTTTACTCCAACGACCAATCTGTTCGTCCAGGGTGTCGGGTTCCTTTTCACCCAATCCAATCACTTCCTAATTATTTCCAATCAGGTGGAAACGCGGGTGGTCAAATCGCTCCTGAGATCGTCCATGCTGGCCGCCCCGCGAACTAATGCGGCCTCCGATGCGGGCCAGGTTTTGAAAATTTTTGCCGAAAATGGCCGGTTCGATCTTGACTCGAATGTGGTCAATTACGCCGGCAACGTCCACATGATCGATCCGCAATTGGACATGACTTCCGACCTGCTGACCATTCAATTCACCACCAACGGCGCGGTGGAAAGCATTCTGGCCCGGCAAAATGTTGTCCTGACCACGACCAACAATGGCCGCGCCACCGGCGCGACTGGTTTTTATTATGTGAGCAACGGCAACGAAATGATGCAATTGACGACCGACGCCACCTGGCGCAACGGCGACGAAGAAGCCAGGGCGAACGAATTCACCTACGACGGCACCCGGCATCTTTTGACAGGCATTGGCCACGTCAGGGTGCAATGGCCCAGTGCGGAGCCAAATCCATCGGGCCGCGCCACCAACTCGACCGGGCTGCTGGCGGGCACCAATGGTTCCCGCAAACTTTTCGCCGATTTCGCCACCCTGCAATTTCCGCCCACCAACGGCCCGGTGCAAAGCATGTCGGCCCGCGGCAATGTCATCATCGTCAATCAAGCCGATCAAAGCAGCGCCATGTCCGATCAAGCTGTGTACGAGAGAGCGACCGACCGCGTTGAACTGACCGGCAATCCGGTCTGGTGGAACGATGACATGGAAGTCAAAGCGCAGACGCTGTTGGCGGAGTTGGGCGGCAAGACTTACCACGCGCGGACGAACGCCCGTTTCAAAATGCGAACCGGCGGCAGCGCCGCGAATCACCCCGCCGCCGTTCCCGGACACTCCGCCAATCAATGGCTGTTTATTTCATCGGACGACATGGAGTATCAAACCAATCAGGCCCGGTTTTCCAGGAACGTCAAAACCCGGCTCGTCGAAAATGGCCGGTTGCAGGGCAGATTGAACTGCGTTCTGCTGACGCTCGAACTGACCAACAACCAGGTGGGAAGCGCGTTTGCGCGCGACAATGTCCATGGCGAAACAGCGCCGGACGCGTCCGGCCTCATAAAAACCATCACTTGCGAGCAGCTTGATGCCTGGCGCTCCATCCAGACGGGTTTGATGAAAACCATCGTTGCGCACACCAATGTTGTCATCGAAGAAAAAGGGACAAGCCCCGGCGCGCCGTACAACAAGTTGACGGCCGACACCGTGACGGCGCAATTTTCGGCGGTGACAAATCAGATCGAGCAAGCCGTTGCCGGGCCGAACGTCATTCTTGACCAGCTTAAAGGCGGCCACAAAATCCATGCAACGAGCCGGCGCGCCGTCTATACCGCCGGCGCCAACGACCAGGTCACACTGACCGGCACGCCTTTGGCCTGGAGAGACAACTACATGATTACCGATTCGGACCCTTTGATTTGGCATCCCAAGTCGAACTCTTTCCAGGCTTTTGGCCTGTATAAAATGGATCCCATCAAAGTGGCCCCCGGCCCAAAATAATTACAGGACATGAACCCGCTTGAAACGACAACCGATTCCGCCGCGCCACCCCGTTCCGGCAGTTTGCTTTCCACGGACAAACTGGGCAAGGCCTACCGTCAACGGCGCGTGGTCAACGGCGTTTCCATCCAGGTCAATCCGGGCGAAATTGTTGGTTTGCTCGGCCCGAACGGGGCTGGCAAGACGACCACTTTCAACATTGTCGTCGGCCTCGTGAAGCCGGACGAAGGCGAAGTGCGGTTCCAGGACCGCGACATCACGCGGCTGCCCATGCATGAACGGGCGCGCCTGGGCATCGGTTATTTGACACAAGAGCCGTCGGTCTTTCGCAAGCTGACGGTCGAAGAAAACATTCTGGCCATTTTGGAAACCTGTCCCATGAGCGCGAAGGAACGCGCCTTGCGGCTCAAATCCCTGCTCGACGAACTGGACCTGGCGCGCGTGGCCGCGAGCAAGGCCTACCTGCTCAGCGGCGGGGAGAAGCGGCGTTTGGAAGTCACGCGGGCGCTGGTCACCAGTCCGAAACTGCTGCTCCTGGACGAACCGTTCAGCGGCATCGATCCCATTGCCGTCTATGAAGTGCAAAAAATTGTGCGGCGGCTCAAGGAGCGGGGCCTGGGCATATTGATAACCGACCACAACGTGCGCGAGACATTGAAATTGGTGGACTGGGCCTACCTGATCCATCATGGCGACGTCATCTACCAGGGCCTCGGCGAGGAAATGGTCAACGATCCAAAGGCCCGGGAAATTTATCTGGGGCCGGATTTCAATCTTTAGCTCCAAATCTTAATCCTAATCCTCGTCGGCCGCCTTCTCCTTGACTGGAAGCTCTTTCTGCGGGATAAGTACCTCTCCAATGGCGGACGAAAAGCCCACACCAAATTCCGGCCTGCCCGAAAATGAAGCGTCGGCCTATCTGGCCGCCGGTTTTCTGGTGGGAGGCGGTCGTTTCAGCCTGCTGCGCGAACTGGGTCGGGGCGGCATGGGCTTGGTTTGGCTGGCCCATGACGAACGCCTCATGACGCCGGTGGCCCTGAAATTCCTGCCCGAGGCGGTGCGCGCCAATCCGGTCGCCCTGAATGATCTGCGCCAGGAAACCCACAAAAGCCGCATGCTCAGCCACCCCAACATCCTCCGCATTTACGATCTTTACGAAGCCCCGGACGAAGCGGCCTTCATCTCCATGGAATACGTGGACGGACCCAGTTTGTGGACCTTGCTGTCGCGGCAGCCCAAGGGCTTCTTCTACTGGGATTACCTCAAACCGATCGTCAAGCAGTTATGCCAGGCGTTGGATTATGCGCACAGCGAAAGAGTCATTCATCGCGACCTCAAGCCCGCCAACATGCTGCTCGATGAACGGCAACGTTTGCGGCTGGCGGATTTCGGAGTTGCAGCCTGGGCCTTCGCGTCCCCCGTCAACGATACCGAACGCCATCGCACCAGCGGAACGCCCGCCTACATGAGTCCCCAGCAGATCGAAGGAAAAGTGGCGCGCGTGACCGACGATATTTATGCGCTGGGGGCGACGCTCTACGAACTGTTGAGCGGCCATCCGCCGTTTTATCAAAACGACGTTGCCTACCAGGTCCGCAACGTTCTGGCGACGCCGCTGTCAGAAAGGCTGGCCGATTTGGAGGTGGAAAACGATGTTCCGCCCGCCGTCGCCGCCATGATCATGGCCTGCCTGTCAAAAAATCCCGAAAAACGGCCGCAAAGCGCCCGCGCGGTGGCGGAATGGATCGGCTTGAAGGATTCGGCAGCGTTGCCGATGACCAGCTTTGCCTCCACAGTTTTCACCGCGCCCGAGACAAGCGGACCAGCCAAAGAACCCAAGAAAACCGCCGTCGCGCCAGCGCCCGCCGCTGAAATCGTCGCGCCAGCGCCCGCCGCTGAAATCGACGCGCCAACGCCCACCGCTGAAAGCGATGCGCCGCCGCCGGCCGGGGAAAATGCGGTGCGCCGACGCCTCGCCATGCTCGTCGGATCCGCGGGATTGGGGATACTGGCCTGGCTGGCCTGGGACCATTTCATCCCCAGGATGCCGGATTTTCCGGCCCCCCTTTCCGCACCCAAAACCAACGCCGTCAATTCGGCTGGCATTAATGTCAGCAAGGCGGCCCCAACCCCGGCCCCAAGCCCGGCTCCGGTCCTGCCTTTGAACGGAACATCCGTCAACATTGAATTGGGCGGGGTGAATCACGAAAGAGGATTGCGGGAAGTGACCGGAGTGGAAGATGTGCCCACCTTGCCCGCCAGCATCGGCGGCAAGGAATGCCGCCTTCTTCAAGGCCGCCCGCGCGCGCGCTGCTATTTCCAGATTTTGCCGGCCTTCAAACATCCGGGTCCGATGAACGCCGGAATTCGAGTCGAGTACTACGCCGCGTCGCCGGGCGCCATGCAACTCCAGTTCGACGGGTCTTCCCGGCAATCGCCTCAATACACGGGCGGCGGGAGAATAAACTTCAATGGCGATGGCAGTTGGAAAACCGCGGATTACAAGATAACCAACGCGCTCTTTCGCAACGGCGAAAGGGGCGGCGCGGATTTCCGCCTGACCACGTCGTCCCGGGAATTATATCTCCACAGTGTCACCGTGTTCTTTGGCCAGTAAAGCGGCCGGCGCGGTCAAAGAGGGTTTGGTGCGAGCGTGGCCAGGATCTGTTCGGCGGCGGCGCGGGGGTTTTTGGCCGCGCAAATGGGGCGGCCAATGACCAGCCAATTCGCCCCCGCGGCCATGGCTTCGCCGGCGGTCAATGTCCGCTTCTGATCGTCGGGTTGGCCGGTTCCGTCGCGGATGCCGGGGGTGACCAATTGCATTTCGCGGGGAATGATTTTCCGCAAACCGGCAATTTCCAGAGGCGAACAGACCAGTCCCCGCAGTCCAGCTTGAACGGCCAGGGCGGCCAAACGTTCGACTTGACGGCCCGCGTTGGCTTGAAAACCGACTTCGCTTAATTCATTGCCGTCCAGGCTGGTGAGGAGGGTGACGCCCAGCACCAGCGGAGCCGCCCGGCCCAGGGATTGGGCGGCATCCTGCGCGGATTTTTCGGCCGCTTTAAGCATGGCCGTTCCGCCGCTGGCATGGACGGTCAACATTTGCACGTCAAGCCGCACCGCGGCGGCGACCGCCCCGGCGACGGTGTTCGGGATGTCGTGGAATTTCAAATCAAGGAAGACAGCCGCGCCGGTTTCGCGGATTTTTTTTACAATCCCGGGTCCGGCGGCGGTGAACAGTTCGCCGCCTATCTTAAAGGCGCCGACGACCGGAGCCAGCTCGCGGGCCAAAGACAATGCCGCATCCGCGGACGGAACATCCAAGGCGGCGATAATTGGGTTTCGCATGGCAGGAGAACAACCCGCGCGTCGGCAGGGCGGGAACGGCCGCGGGTTATGAATACTTTTTGGAGAATTTTTTGCGCGACTCTGTTTCAGCGGCCGGCGGCGGCTTTTCACCGGGCAACGCTGGTTCGGTGACGGGGGTTTCCTGTTCATCCGTGATGGGCGCGGCTGGCGGCTGCTCCGCCGGGGCGGGGGAGGGCGCGGCCTGGGGATGATTGACGGCTTCGACAAAAGCCAGGCGCAAACTGGTCAGGCTTTGTTTCAAAATGGCTTCCTCCTGTTTATTCAGGTTGCCTTTGGTTTTGATTTCGAGCATTTCCAGTTGATCGATAAAGTACCGGGCATGTTCGAGGTCCTGGGCGGTCTGGCCTGTTTGCGGATGAGGCATCTGTCCCAGAAAAATCAAAGCCATGTTGGTGTTTTGCATGACCAGGTGGGCAAACATTGCCGAGATCATTTGTTCGCGGCCGGCGGCCGCGCCGGGGTCCGGTGCAGAAGTGGGATTATTCATGTCGATTTCGTTTTTCGATGCTGGCTGATTTCCGCCATCAAGAAATGAATTAAATGCTTCAAACGCGGTTCGATTTCAATCGTTTCCAATATGGTCTGGCGCTCGTCCGGGCCGGGCAGCAGAGCGCATGAAACCAGATCGGCCACCTGGTCCGGATCGTTCAGTTTGTCCAGATAGGTAATGATCTCTCTGATGGAATGCGCTTTGGGCGCGTTGGGACGGGCCTGCAAACCTTGTCGAATGCGCTCGGAAACCAAATCGCGCACTTTGGCCATCAGGGCGTCAATGGCCACGCTGTCGCGCGCGGGCGTTTGCAACATCCGTATGTGGCTGACGCGAAAGGGCCTGTGGCGAATGGTTCTGGTCAACTCCACCCGGCTCATGCCTTGCAGGATCAGATGGGAAGTGCCGTCGGGATTGTCCACGCAAACGCGGATCAAGCCCAGACCGGCCACGGTGGAAGGACATTCGCGGGAGAAACCCCGCCTCTGCATGGCGACGACAAACATGCGGTGAGAATGAAGGATTTCAGCCAGCATCCGCCGGTAACGCCGTTCAAAAATGTAGAGAGGAAGCAGGGCCTGGGGAAACAGGGTTTCACTCGGCAGCGTCATGACCGCGACCTCATTCGGAATATCCATGAACAGTAATGTAGGCTCTGGCGTCCATTAATCAAGATGGACATGGGGGGAGGGTGTGGGACAAAATTCTTCGCGGGTTATGCCTTTCATTTTGAAGCGCCGGGAAAAATCCGAAGTCCATCTTTGAAATTTTCAAGACAACTTGCGTTGAACCATATTACCCAAAAAACAGTAAAAAAAGTTATGAAAGTGAATCGTGGAATATTCGCGGTTTTGGTTTTTCCCTGATGTCTGATGGCTGTGATAATTTGTTGCAACTGCTTTATCTTGTGATATTTGTGACTTGCGCCGTTTTTTCTTGACAATACTTCTTGTTGACAATCATTTGGGTTTGCCCTTTCTTCTCTCCGTCCAGCCCTCTCTTTCGGGCTGCCGCAGGCGTGGCGCTCTGTCGAACGACAATTATCAATCACCACTTGGCCGGCCGCACCGGGGCCGGTTCCGGGATGGAAAAACGATTCCGAAAGAATTTGACCACCCCCGAAAGGGTTCGGGGTGCAGATTGCAGGATTGCACGGATGCCATGAAAGATTATGGAGAACCGGGTCAACTGCGAAATACTAGAGGTTTTCTTGAAGTTTTCAGCATTCGTGCGGATGAATTTTAAACGGGCGGCGGGTGAATCGCTACGCTTTGTGGGCGTGTGAATTTAATTAGATTGTAATGCGTAGCGATTCACCCGCCGCCCGTTTGGGATTTTCCCGCCTCACGATTCCTGAATTCGCGCCGACTGAAACTTGCCAATATCGCATATACGCTTATCTGTTTCAATCCGCCTCACGATTCCTGAATTCGCGCCGACTGAAACCATGCAAAGTGAATTGGGTTTGGCTCCTGGAATGCCTCCGCCTCACGATTCCTGAATTCGCGCCGACTGAAACGACATGCCAGAACCGGGCTTGCCGGGCGGCCCACCACCGCCTCACGATTCCTGAATTCGCGCCGACTGAAACCCACCCCTGCCGATAGGCTCATTTTCCGCCGTGAATCGCTGCTGTTGGCGAGCGATAAGGCATCGCGGCATTTCAAATAAGTGTGTCGGCAGAGTTTTCATGCGTTAGAGCTTTGCTTTCAATCGTTTGCTTAAGCCGCGCAACAAACCAATGAACCGTCCCGCCGGTGAGAAATAGGAAACGTCAATTCCAAGTTCCAAACACGTCTCGGCGGCTTGGGCCGTGATCTGCACCGCGCCGTAACAATAAATGGCCCGCACCTGCTGGCCGGGAATTTTGCGCGCGTCCTCGCCCTTGACGCTGACGATCAATTCCTCGCCGCGCTGGCCGATTTGCGCGCCGGGCGTTTGCACCACCAACACTTCGCCATCGTCGCCGCCGGGGCGGGGCGGTTGCAAAGTGGGTTCCTTGTCCGTGGACTCGGCGGCAAAATCCAGCGCCTCCAAAATTTTGTCGCGCACGGCGTCTTCCGATTGTCCGGCGAAGCCGAATTGAAGCTGGCCTTGCGACGCAGTTGCCTTGCGCCGCTTCGCCCACCAAAGCGATTCGTTCGGCAAGCAAATGGGATACGCGGAGCAATACAGACAACGCGCGTCATTTTTCAACGGAGGCGGGCAATGCCCGCTGGCGGCAAGGGCTTTGGCCTCGGCAATGGCGGTTCGCACCTTCTCAAAAAGCTCCTCGCTGAAATCCACCGGCACGCGCCGTTTGTCCGCCGCGTAATAAATAGCACCGCGAACCGCGTTGACGCCATGTTCGCGCAAGATCAAAGCGTGTGCGGCAACCTGCATGGCGTCCGGCTCTTTGGCAATACGCTCGCCCTCAGCATCGCGCCGGGCCGAGCCGCGTTTGTAATCAATGATCTCCGCGCCGTCCGGGCCGCCTTCGACGATATCCACGACGCCGATGAGGCCGAGCGATTCGCTTTCCAAGCGCAAGCTGCGCAGGCGGCTGCCCTCCGGCAAACCAAGCTCCTTGGGATTGTCCAGCCTCGACGGCGCATCCACATTGCGATGAACATGAGAACCGGCAACGGTGTCCGCGTTTTCCTGAAAAATGTTTTCGACCCACTGGAAATAAAAAAGGCGCGGGCAATAGATGAAATTGTGCAAGTTGCGCACGCCCATTCTTGGCTGGGCTTCCAACGACCCGTCCGTGCGCAAAGCGGATTCGCTCATAAAAATTTACATAGGGACGTTATCCTCTTTGTCCTGCCAACTTTGTATTCGTTGCTGATTTATTTTTTCAACTAGCCGCCATTGAATTTTTTTCACCTCGCTCCAAATGGCTTTCCCGCTTACAAGGGGGCATTGTTCATCACCTTCCAATTTGGCGTTTCCCCACGAAATAGTCTGGGACAGGTCCGCAAAAAAGTTTGGATTCCGGTTTGTTGTCGAGATTTCTTTGTCTTCCTTCACCAGTTCAATTTTCATTTTTGCCTTTTCGCCATACTTCCGTTTTTCACGGGCAAGCATGGTGCCATCCTTTTCTCGCTGCGTCCGCAGACGTGGATAAATGCTCCACAAACGAGGGTCGGCCATTGCGCGCAAACCGAGATTAATCGCGGCATTGATGTCCGATTGAATGACTGCTGGTTGTAGTTTTTCGTGATCTGGTTTGGGAATCCGGTCGCAAATGGGAAT
The DNA here is from genome assembly GCA_963813995.1 of uncultured Verrucomicrobiae bacterium. Lineage (GTDB taxonomy): Bacteria > Verrucomicrobiota > Verrucomicrobiia > Limisphaerales > Palsa-1400 > DASRLE01. The sequence continues at coordinate 34,958 of CAWFAZ010000059.1, forward strand.
GAAAATTGGTCCGCCAGCCTTGGGCGCATAGAGCGTTCGCCATTTCGGGCGTTCGCCGTGAACATCCTTGTTGGCTTGGTCCAAGGCGGCGAAAAGTTTTTCAATTTGTTCTGATTCCGTTCGTGCATCGTCGGATAGCGGATGTTGGTCGGGATTTTCTCGATGTAATTTAAGACGCTTGAGATGCCAAGACCACGGAGATTCCATTTTCAAACCCGGATGTACTTCCACCGCGCGGAAGCCAGCCACGCCACTGCGTGAACAAAAGCGCGACGACCAGGCGGCGGGCGTTTCCAGCACGGGAATTCCGAACGGTTCGCAAAGTTCCTTCAATTTGTCGCGGACGGCGCGGTGACACCATTTCATCAAACGCGAATTTTCGCGGGGCGCGCGGCCTTGCGATGCACGATAACGGGACAAATCTTCAATGACGATAAAATCCGTTGGTTCACGGAATTTTTCATAAACGCCATGCTGGTCGCGATCTTGTCGCAAATCTGCTTTGTTGGTCGGTGGTTTTACCAGTCGCACACCCAACGCTTCGGCCAAAATCATGTGGGCTGTCTGATTGACGCGCTGTTTCTTGGTTCGGTCAAGTTTTTCGAGCAAGTCAGGGCAGGGGTCAGGAACAGCTTCGTCACGGCGGATGGGTGGCCTGCCGCCAATATCGCGGCGTATAGTTTGGTTCAGTGACTGAAACCGGCGGCGTAGTTCTTCAATCTGCTCGATGCGCTCAAACGAAAGCCCACGTTGTCCGCGCAATCGGACATCTGGCAAGGCTGCGCCGTTTTGGGTGAGCACGTAAACGCGATTCTCATTTGTAGCGATGGGATGTTTTGCCCATTTCCAAGAACGTCCGCGCAATGGAAGAATCCGATTAGCCAGCAATTCAAACAATCCCGGCAACTTGTTCAATTTGTCTCGCAACAGTGCGGCAAGCTCATCCGCCAATCGGGGATCATTTTTTTTCTCGGCGAGTGTTTTGATTTTGTCGGGCAACCAGCGTTCGTTGCGTTCGGCGGGTGCGGTGAATGATTCACGGATTTCCTTCAAGGCATCGCCGCGTTTCTTTTCATCCGCCAGAAACCAGCACCAGCGATGTAGTCGGGAAACTCGCCATTGGGCGCGACCAGCGGCACGAAGCAATTTGTCGTTTTGTTCGGGGAATGACAAAGAGTCGCGCCAGGTATTGGGCAGAAAATCCCCTTCTTTGATTGGCGTCGAGCAAACCAGCCAAACGCTTGTGCGGGCCATCAAAAGGAATCGCCTTGCGTTTTGCTTTCAACCACGATTTTGAAACTTCTGCGCGCCATTCGAGCATAGCTTTCCCTTTGAGGGAGTCTGATTTGAGTCCAGCCGCCATCGCAGCCAACGCGAGCGTGTAATAATTTACCGCGTCCTGAAACAGCTCATGGTGCTGCCAGAGGGCGGATTCTCCATCGCCCAATTTTTCCCATTGCGGCTTACCGTTCTCATCTTTGCTGTCGGGGATTTCAACGGCAGTCACCTTACCAAAATAAATGCGATTCATAACATTTCTCGGCGCTTTGAAAAACCCCTATACATCTCTCCCGCATGAATGGGGCGGCGACGAGTTTTGTCTTACACGACATGGGGGCTTGCCAAAAGACGGGCAGTGGGCGCATTCTCATTTTATGAAAGACAAGGCTCCAATTATTGTTTTGATTATCGTCGCCATGGGGCTGGCTGTGGCGCTCATCGTCGTCAATAACAAGGCGAAGGAAGAAAAGGACCAGGCCGACAGCAGCATTAAAACGCTGTCCAACAACTGGACCAGCGTGCGCGCCAGCCTGGATGAACAGCAATCGGTCAACCGGGCGCTGGAAACCAACCTCGCGGCCACCAAGGTGGAGTATTCCAATAAACTCGCCTCCAGGGACGCCCAATTGGCCGGCACGCAAGCCGATCTGGCCAAGGCCCAAGCCGAGGCCAAGGCCCAGGCCGAAGCCGCCGCCGCCGAAGTGGCGCAGCGGGACAAAAAGATTGCCGACCTGGAAAATCAAAACCAGGAGCTGGACAAAGAGTCCGCCGATTTGCGCGGTTCCATCTCCAATCTCGAAACCCAGATCACGGTGACACAAAAGAAGCTCGCCGCCTCGGAAGGCGACCGGGCCGCGCTGATCAAGGAGTTGAAGGAGTTGCAGGCGAAAAAGGACGAATTGGAAAAGAAATTCAATGACCTGGCCGTCCTGAAAGAGCAGGTCCACATGCTCAAGGAGCAATTGTCCATTGCACGGCGGCTGGATTGGATTCGCCGGGGCATTTACGAAACCTTGAACGAAAAGGGCGCCCAGCGGCTTGCGCATCCGGCGCAACCTGCGCCGCCGCAAACCAATTCCTCCCTCAAGGTGGAACTCAGGCAGAGCGGCGGCGTCAAGATTCAGGCGCCTGCTCCGACCAACAGCCATTAGAAACCCAACCGCTTGAACGCTGCTGCCGGGCAATTGATTGATTCGCATGGGCGTGTGTTGCGCGATTTGCGCGTCAGCGTCACGGACCGGTGCAATTTTCGGTGCCTTTACTGTTTGCCGGAGACGGAAGCGGCCGCCCTTTTCCAGCAGAACCGTTTCCCGGCGGCGCGGGACGGCGCCACCCGCCTCACGCGCCCGTGGCAGCCCCATGACCAAATCCTGACTTTCGAGGAGATCGAACGCGTGGTGCGAATCGCCGTTGGATTGGGCATTGAAAAAGTGCGCCTCACCGGCGGGGAACCGCTCCTGCGCCCGCAAATCGAAAAGCTGGTCGGGATGATCGCGCCCCTCCCGGGAGTGCGCGATTTGGCGATGACCAGCAATGGTTTTCTCTTTGTCCAGAAAGGACGGGCCTTGCGCCAGGCCGGCTTGCGGCGGATCAGCTTCAGCCTGGATTCGCTGGATCGGGACAACTTCAAGAAAATCACCGGACGCGACGGTCTGGCGGCATTGCTGGCGGCCATTGACCTCGCGCAGGAACTGGAGTTGCACCCGGTCAAGATCAATGCCGTCATCATGCGCGGCATTAACGATCACGAAATCGAAGCGCTGGGCGAATTTGCCGCCAGCCGCCATCTGAACCTGCGTTTCATCGAATTCATGCCGCTGGATTCAGGCCGGGCCTGGCACAAGGACTTGATGGTGCCGGGACGGGAAATCCTGCGGAGATTGCAACAGCGCTTTCCGCTTCAGCCCCTGGTTTCCCTGAACCCGGCGGAAACAGCCGGGCGGTGGGCCTTGCCCGATGGGCGGGGCGAAATCGGCATTATCGCTCCGGTCAGCGAACCCTTTTGCGGACATTGCAACAGGCTCCGGCTGACGGCGGACGGGAAAATCCGCACCTGCCTCTTTAGCGTTGTGGAGCATGACGTCCGGGGTTTGGCGCGGGCCGGCGCGACCGATGACACCCTGCGCGATTTTCTCCGCTCCGTCGTCTGGCAAAAGGAGGCCCGCCACCATATTGGCGAGCCGGAATTTGTCCAACCGGAGCGGACCATGAGCTGCATCGGCGGTTGAGATTTTCGCCCATTTTCAGATTTATGCCGACTTACGAATACATCTGCTCCAAATGCGAGCACAGGTTTGAGACAGTGCAACCGATTACAGCCAAGCCATTGACCGTTTGCCCCAAGGCTTTGTGCCCAAAAAAACCCTGGGGAAAAGGAAAGGTCAAACGAGCCATCGGCACGGGGGGTGGTTTGATTTTTAAGGGAAGCGGGTTTTATACCACGGATTACCGCAGCGAAAAGTACAAGGCCGCCGCCAAGAAAGATGCCGGCGCCACTTCCGGCTCATCATCCGAAGGCGCAAAAAAGGAAAGCAAAGCACCGGCTTCGAGCGGCCCAACCGCAACGGGCAGTCCTCCCTCCGCCCCGCCCGCTTCTCCAACCGCCCCGTCGAAAAAAGATTAAACACGGGCCGGGAGAAAAGGCCCTTTTATTTGATGGTCAAAGCGATATTCAGTTGCTTGATCGCTTCCGCCACATGGTGGCGCGGCTTGCCGGCCAACCCGGTGACGGCCTGTTGCAGGAGAGATTGGGCGCTGCGCAGTTGCGAATCGGACGACCCCTGGTTCTCGCCGCCGCTTCCCTCGCCACTCAGTGTTGCGCCCAGTTCTCGCGCGGCCGCTTTGATGGCGTGCATGGCGTGGATGCGATGCCCCTTATAATCGTGGTCAGCTCTGGAAAGGAGGCCATAAGCCTGATTCAGCAGCCCGATTACGTTTCCATTGGGAACCACTGCCGCGGCGGTGACCGCTTTTTTCTTGCAGGCGGGGGCGGTCGTGGTCTGTTGAGCGGCGCCCTGGGCGCTGATGCCGCAGGATAAAAGCGCGAGGGCAACCCCCGCTGAGATTTGAACTGAAAGAAAGCGCAAATTCATAGATTAAATTCCTGTCTAAAATGTTTTTAGATTACGATGGCAAAATACCACTCGCACGCGGGCGAAGTCAAACAGGAATCTTGCCGGCAGTTTCAGAAAGTGAATTGCAGCCCGAGATAGCTCATAAAAGCCGGCGCGCGCTCCACCGGGCCAAAAATTCCCCGGCCCGCCGAACCAATGAGAGCGACGTGCCCGGCCAATGATCGCCGAAAACCGAGATTGAAGCCCAGTCCGTTGTCCCCACTAGTCGGATACTCTCAAAGAGATTCAACACCCACTCTGCGTTCAGCTATCTCCCTTCGACCGTCAACAGATGCGTTCGTTTCTTGAGGGTGCGCAAGATGGCAAAAATCACGAACCCGCCGATGAGAAGACCAAACCAAATGGGATCGAACTTTAAACGTCTTTCGACGATGGAATCGCCAATCAAGTCCAGTAGAAAAAACACCGCAATGATCAGGAAAAATGCATTATACTCGCGTTGCAGCACCGTTCGCCAGCAGAACGGAACCGGCGAGGGCCGCCAGCCGTGGAATCTCGGTATGAATGCCGGGGTCGCAGCCGCCCATTGTTCAAAACCCCCGTCAAATCGCGCGGACAAGAAAGCTTCTTCCGCCAGTATGATGCGCTCGTAATAGAGCGCATAAATGCAGGAGGTCAACAGAACCAGCCACCAGACGTGAAACTCCATCGTGAACCCGAGGAGGATGAGATAATTTGCCAGGTAAAGGGGATGACGAACAACGGAATACATTCCGGTTGTGTTTAGAGTATCGGCCACCTGGTCGCGGGTATTGCGGCCGGATGTTCCGTAAGGGGCGTGCCCCACGACGATCACCCTCAAGACCAATCCGAAAAACGATATGACCATGCAACCCTTCTGCCAAAACTCATTGATCTCATGGCTATGGCCGAGGTAGCTGGAGGAGGCCAGGCAAATGAGAAAAATAGGCAGTAGGGCCAACGGAAGATAACTGCGGTGCCTAAACAGCCACGAACCTGATGTTTCGAGTTGATAGCGTAAAGACATTAAACAACGTCATTTCGTTTTCATCCACAAATTCCCGGTCAAAAATCACCCCATGCTGCACAATTTAACCATAAGAGCAAATCAAAGTTTTTTGCCAGATGGCCAGTATCAGAACGTCAGTTGCAGCCCCGGATAGCTCATGAAGGCAGGTTGGAAATCACTCCGTTGCACCTGGATTAAACGGCGGAATTTTTTTGGCCACCCGCAAAATGCAATAAAGCACGGGCGTGGCGACGAGCGACAGCAGCACGGAGATGCACAGCGCGCCGATGACCGCGATGGCGAGCGGACGCAGCATCTCCGCGCCGGAGCCGATGCCCCAAGCCAGCGGCAGCATCCCCAGCGCGGCGGCAAGCGAGGTCATCAACACCGGGCGCAGGCGGCGGTGGCCGGAACGCACCAGCGCCTCCGTCAATTCCACACCGTCCGATTCCAATTGCTGGACGAAATCGAGCATGAGTATTCCGTTCTTGGCGACAATGCCGACGCCGATGATCGCGCCCAATAACGAAACGATGTTCAGCGTGATTCCCGTCAGCCACAATGCGGCGAAAGTTCCAAACATGGCCAGGATCGCGCCGAAGACAATCGCCACCGGCTCGTTGAAGGAGCGGAATTCAATCAGCAGCACGGTGAAAACGAGCAGGATGGCGGCGAGCAAAACCATCATGAGGTTGCGGAAGGATTCCTGCTGCTGTTGGTAAAGACCGCCGTATTCGACCGTGCCGGGCGGCAGCCATTTGTCCCGGCTCAATTCCTCCTGAATCTCCTTCATCGCGCTGCCGAGATCGCGGCCTTCGAGCCGCGCAGAGACGATTATGTCCTGCCGCAAATCGTCGCGATCCAATTCCACTTCGCTCGGCTCCTCGGTCACACTGGCGACTTGCGCGAGCCGGACGATCCTGCCATTAGCCGCCCGCAACGGCAGTTCGCTCAACGCAGCGACACGATTGACGCTCGCAGGATTGGCCAGAACTCGGATGTTAACGATGCGGTCGCCTTTCAAAACATACGATGCGGTCTGGCCAAGCAACGCGGTATTCACAGCGGCGGCAATATCCTGAACGCTCAAGCCGAACCGCGCCGCGTCGGCGGGGCGCACGCGGAAATTAATCGAAGGGCCGGTTTCCGTCAGGCCGTCGAACGTGTCCACGACGCCGGGAATCTTTTTGATCTGTTCCTCCACACGCGGCGCGGCTTGTTGCAGCCATTTCAAGTCGGGCGAGAACAATTTGATTTCGACTGGATTGGGCGTCAGTTGCAAATCGCCGATCACATCGGTCAGGATGCCTGGAAACTCCCAGCGGAACGCCGGGAATTGCTCATGGAACGTGTGGCGCAACCCGGCGATGACCTCTTCCGTGGAATGTTTGCGGTTGGGTTTGAGCTTGACCGCGAAGTCGCCGCGATACGCCTCGGTAATGAACAGGCCCAATTCCGCCCCGAGGCGGCGCGAATAGCCCTCCACGTCCGGATTCGCCGACAAAATCCGTTCCGCCTCGTCAAGCTGGCGGGACGTTTCGGTGAGACTCGTGCCGGGCGGCGCATGATAATCAATGATAAAGCCGCCTTCGTCAAAACCGGGCAGAAAATCGGATTCCATCTGCCGGCAAATGAAAACCGACGCAACGACCACCACGCCGCACGCCAGCAAAGTGAGCCAGCTAAATCGCAACGCCGCGCGCAACGCGCGTTCGTAAAGCCGAAGAACGCGCGTCAGCAGAAATCCGCCGTCCAAGGTCTTTAACGCCTGGCCTTGCTTCATTTTTTCGCGGTCACGGATGAACCACCCGGCCAGCGACGGTGTGAGCGTGAGCGCCAATGCCAATGACGTGAGCAGCGACACCACCATCGTCAACGCCAGCGCGCGGAAAAACACACCCGCGATGCCGGATAAAAATGCCAGCGGAATGAACACGACCACCGGCGTCAGCGTTGAGCCAATAAGCGGTTGCAAGATTTCGCCGATGGCTTCCTGGATTCCCGCCAGGCGCGGACGACCGCCGGCGATTTTCACGCACATCGCCTCCACGACCACAATCGCGTTGTCGATCACCAGTCCGATGGACGCCGCGATGCCGCCCAGCGTCATCATGTTGAAACTCATGCCGGCCAGTTTCATGGCGACGAGCGTGATCAAGACTGTGATCGGAATCGTGACGATGGCTGTCCACACGCTGCCCCAGTTTTTCAGGAAAAAATAGAGAATCAGCACGGACAGAATCAGCCCGAAAGCAATCGCGTCCCACACGCTGCCCACCGAATCGCGCACGAAGAGCGATTGATCGTAGAAAAACGCGAGGCGCATGTCCGGCGGCAGTTGCTGCCGGAGTTGCTGCAATTGTTTTTTCAACGCGGCGGCGATGTCCAGCGTGCTGCCGTCTGCCTGGCTGTGGATGTTCAGCAGCACGGCGTCCCGGCCCTGCGCGGTGACGGATTGAAAGACCGGCTCCGGCCCGCGCTCGACCCGCGCCACGTCTTTGATTTGCACCGGGTGGCCGCCGTGAACCGCAATCACCAGATTCTCAATGTCCTCGGCTGAATGAACGCGCCCATCCACCGTCGTCAGGTAAAGATGATAATTTTCCTCCATCATGCCGGCGGGCGCGAAGAGATTGTTTTTCGTCAGCGCGTCGCTCACATCCGACAAGCCGAGGCTGGCGGCCTGCAGTTTCATCGGGTCAACGACGACGTGATATTCCGGCTTGCGACCGCCGGTGATTTCCACGCGCGCAACGCCGGGAATCTGGAGAAAGCGCGGTTTCAATTCATAATTCGCCGTCTCCCATAGCGATGTGATGTCGCGATTGGAACTGGTGAGGCTGATGCCGATGATGGGAAACGCCGAGAACGTCACCCGCTCAATGTCCGTGGAGGCGGTCGCCGGAAGGTCGCTGCGGATTTGCGAGAGCCGCCCCAGCACATACAATTCCGACTGCGCCATGTCCACATGCCAGTTGAAAAAAACATTGACCTGCGCCGAACCGCGTTTGGTGGCCGAACGCACCGTGATCGCGCCGGGAATGTCCTTCATCGCCTCTTCGATCGGGCGCGTGACGGTCGCCATCATTTCATCGGCGGGCATGATGCCGTTGTCAACGAGAATGACGACCCGTGGAAAATTCGTCTGCGGAAACACCGACGATGGCGTGTGCAGCGCGCAAAAAATGCCGCCCACGCACAACGCCGCCGCAAGGAACGTGGTGGACAGCGCATGCCTCGTGGCGAACCGGCCCAAAGGCGAAATGGGATCCGACTTCATTTTGCGTTGGACGAATTGGTGGGCGTTTCGTTGCCCAAAGAATTTTGGATGCGAATTTTGGTTTTCTCCGGCAGGCCATAAGCGCCTGCTGTCACCACAGCGTCACCCGCTTTGAGTCCCGGCGCTTCAACTTCGATCCAGCCGTTTTCGCGCAAACCGGTCCGGACCGGTATTTGCGTCGCCTCATCGCCTTTGGCCACCGCGACCACGCTTTTTCCGCTTTCATCCGTCACCACGCTTTCGCCTGGCGCGGCGAGACAATTCGTGTGAACCGCCGTCACGATGCGCAATTGGACAAATTGTCCGGGACGCAAACCGTTGTTCGCCGGCAACAACGCGCGCGCCAACACCGTGCCATTGTTCTTGTCCACGTCCGGGCTGACGAACGAAAGTTCCGTCGTCACCGGCGGCTCGGTCAACACTTCGACAGGATCGCCGGATTTCAAATCACCCGCTTCAGCCGCCGGAATTTCCGCGCTCACGGCGAGCCGGTTCAAATCCATCACTTCCGCGACGACCGTGGTCAAATCCACCGCCTGGCCGGGCTTGACGTTGACGTGCGCGGCCGTGCCGGACAAAGGCGCGGTGACGCGCAACAAGGCCAGTTGCGCCTCGGCGTCCTGCAGATTTTTCAACGATGTGTTTTGCTGCGCATATAATTTTCTTTGCCGCTCCACTTGCTGCCGCGCGTTTTCCACCGTCGTCGTGCCCGAATTCAATTCCATCAGCACGTCGCCCTTTTCGATGTGCTGGCCTTCGATGGCGGCGACTTTGGTGACGACACCCGCGACCGGCGCGGAAAGCACCGCATCGGCGGCCGGCGCGTTGCTCGTGGCTGGCGCGGGCTCAACCGTGCCGTAGCCTTGAACGTAGCGATGCAGCGTGGCGAGTTTGAGCGCGCCCGTCTGCACGGTCACGAGGGTCGGCGTCGTTTCGTTGTCGCCTGCGCCGGCCGCCGCGCCATTCGATGTGACAAACGCAACGATGCCAGGACCGGCCAGCAAAACGGCGGCCATGCCGGCGATGATATGTTTTCGGTTCATTTGGAAAAATGGTTGGGATTTTCGGTGGAAATATTTTTGATGACGGCGGAAATGGAATCAGCCGGACGCTGCAACGCGTCTTCCAACGCGCCGAAAGCGGTTTGCAATTTTGCTTCGTTGTCGAGCTGCGCGAGCGCCGCGTTGCTCAATTCCAGTTGCGCGGCCAACACATCAAGCGGGTTGCCCGCGCCGGCTTTGAGCTGCGCCTCGGCGGATTTTTGCTGTTGCTCTTCGGCGGCGAGCACTTCATTTCCAGTCTGCGCCTGTTCGCGCGCCACGCGAAAGCCGGCAACGGCGCGGTCAATTTCGCCGATGACTTGCGATTGCAGCTCCACGAATTTCGCGGCGGCCAGTTTGCGCCGCGTCTCGGCCTCGGCAATCGGACCTTGATTCTGGTCGAGGATCGGCAGTTCCAGCGTCAGGCCGAGACTCCACTGGCTGTCGCCCGCGTTGCCGTTATTCCACGCGTAACCAGGACCCAGATGCAGGTCGGGATATTGCCTGGCGACTTGCAGGCGCAAATCAGCTTCCGCCGCCGCGTAGTTGGCCAGCGCGGCGAGAATGTCCGCGCGCGACCGCAGCGCAACGCGGCGCGCGTCGGTCGAAGTCAATGCCTTCACGTCGCGCGTCGAAAAATCAAAATTCAATTCCTCCCCGTTCAACGCGGCTTCGGTCAAGCCGAGCGCTTCCCCCAGCCGCGAACGCGCCTCAGCCTGCTTCGACCGCGCATCGCTCAAATCAAGCTGTGTTTTATTCAGCGCGATCTGCGCGGTCGTGACTTCGGGCCGGGACATTTCGCCCGCCTCAAAACGCTGTTGCAACAATTCCACAATCTGCTTTTGCGCGGCGAATTGCTTTTGCAGCAGTCCAGCCCGGCGTCCGGCGATGTTGAAGTCGAGCAGGCTGGCGCGGACGCCGCCGCGGATTTGCCACGCGGCGGAAACAAAATTCCAGCGCGCGGCCTCGGCATATTTTTCAGCCTCGGCGATGCGTTTGCCGCGCTTGCCGGCGGTTTCAATCGGCAGATCGAATGTCACGGGCACGAGCCACGGACTGTAATTGCCCGGGATTTGCGAATCGTAGCCGGGCGTGACGGTCACGGACGGATTCGGCCTTGCGCCCGCCGTTTTCAAGCCCGCCGAAGCGACGAGCCATTGCGAGCGGGCGACTTCAAGGCTGGGATGAAAATCAAACGCGGCCAGCGTGAGTTCCTGCAAATCCCAGTTTGTCCGCGGCCAGTTTTTTAATTCGCGGCCAAGATTTTGTTCGAGGAATTTTTTGAGTCCGGCGTCATCGAGCCGGCGCGACTCCAATTGCGCCGCCGTTGTTTCCGGCGAAATCGGCTGCGGCTGGAAATGCGCGCAGCCCGTGAATAAGGCGGTTCCCAGAATGAGCGGCCAAAATTTCATGCCGCTTTGACCACCATTCTTCATCTTCTTAAAAGTTCCTTTCAAGTGCGAATCGTTGATTATTGAAGCTTCATCCTTCACCATTAAACAACACCTAAATGAACCCTGCATGAATGGTGCCTGACAATTTTGTCATTTATATCGCATAATTTGGCTGATGCATTATGGGTATGGTGGAATGGCCGTCGGCACTGGCGGACGCCAGGCGCATTCGCGGCCCACAGCAAACAACACAAGCTGATGCCGTGGAAAAATCCAAATCTGCCATTGCCTTTCACGCGCCCGATAACAAGGCAAAATGCCAATGGTGTCAAACCAGAAAGCTGTTTTACGAATCTGGCGGGAACTCAAAGCTGGCGAACAAATCTACTTTCGGATGGAAGAGTTGCGGTCGATCCTGGATTCGCGTTGGTCATGGTGTCGGAGCCGGTCCGCCAGATGAGATCGGACTTGATTTCTGTGTCACATGGAAGCCGCTCACGCGCAAATATGCTGTCTGTGCCTGAAGATCCGCCGTCGCGTATTTTGCGGTGATGGTCTTTGATTCACCCGGCCAAAGTGTAATATAGTTGTCGTCATAATATACCGGGACCACTTCCTGGCCGTTCGATCCTTTCGTCACTTCAGCCCGCATGAAGAACGCCAAATTGGAGCCGGAAATGTTTTGCAGGTTAATCGTTACCGTCTCTGCGCCGTTACTTGCGGTTTTTGAACCTGATATTGTCACATCGCCATTGGTCGGAAGGCTGTTCAGCCCGGTCAGGTCTGCATATCTGGTAACTTCGCAGCCATCATTACTGTGATTGCCAAAATTAAATGCATCCGTTTGTGTCGAATACCAGTAAACATTATCATCAATTACAGCGCCGGAGGCGTTTTTCAATTGCAATCTGACAAGATAGGTTGTCGAAAGCCCGGAGACATTGCCGATGGTCAGGGCTGGCAGGCTGGTATTTGCGGCAATGGTCCCGATGGTCATTTCATTTGAATACTGCCGGGTTAAATCAAGATTATAGACTCGCGCGGATACCTTATGGTTGCTGTAACTGCCATGGCTTTCATTATTGATCCAGACTGAAGTGTCGGCGTAGTTATATGAGACGTGCAGTGTTTTTGCGCAGGCTTTTTGAGTGGCAAAGGTCGCGCTGTTTGGTTTCATGTAATAATCGAACATGTTCCAAAACATATCCGGCCGGGCGTCGCAAAGCATCCACATGTACACTCCCGTGGAAGGACGCCCCGCTCTTGATTTGAAAGCCGAGTACGATTCATATTGCGCCCGCATGGATTCATATTGGGAAAGCTGCGCTTTTTGGCAAAACTCTTGAACATTGCTTGAGATCCCATACCGTTTGTCAATCCCGGCTTTTGTTATGCCGAGACCGCCTTTTGGCGCAAGATTGGCATATGGCGAAGTGTGATAATCCCAAACGCTGTCTGTCGGCCACAGGCTTCCGGAAGGGATGAATTTTACAAGACTCTCATATTCCGGCAGGATGGTTCCCGGTCCTTGTTCGGCGCAGAATCCCCAGGCGCCGCCGCCGAATTCTTGATCAGCTCCTTCCCAGAAGTACTTCGGCGGCATATAATTGTATTCGCCTTCCATTTTAACGCCGTCCCAGGTGGCAGGATCAAGGCAGGCCCAGAGACTCACATTCTTCGCCACCGCGCCGTCGCCCCGGAAACCATATTTGTCTAAAATCTGATTGTTCGCATCTTGTTGCGGATATGACGGTTCGACGTCGCTGCCGTGATTCCAGATGGCCAGACTGGGGTGATGACGGAATTCTCTCATTTGCCACTCACACATCGCGGTCATGGTTGAATTTGCCGGACCCTTTGGCCCGGCTTTATTGTAATATTCCCAGGCGCAGGTTTCCCCGAGCATGATGAAAATTCCTTCGCGGTCGCAGATGTCATAAAGCTCATCATTGGCATTCCAGCCTTCAAAACGCAGGGAGTTCAGCCCCATCATTTTCAAGTATCCCATTTCGGCCTCATTGCGCCAGTGCGTATAACGGCTGAATATTTCCCAATTATACCCGGCTCCACGGCAAAGGATTTTATTGCCGTTGACCTTCACGCCCCACATTCCATCCGGGGTATGATACTGTTCGAATTTCCGGATGCCAAAATGGATCGTTTTGGAATCGCTTTCTGACCCGCCTGTCTCAAACCATATTCTCAATTGATAAAGATCCGGTGTTCCCAATTGATATGGCCACCATAGTTTCGGGTTCGGGACAGTAACGCTCGTTGCCACCCACCTGTTTTCTTTGCCACTTAATGAAACGTTCTGCTGGAAAGCGATGGTACTCGTCCCTGCTTTGGAGATCTCGCCTTTTACGACTCCAGACACATCACTGCCGCTGCCATTATCCAACAATACCCGGGCTGATACCGTACAGGCAGTGGGATTGGGGAATGTAATACTGGTGGTGGCCACGTAAGGGTCTTTGACCCCCACCGCGCCCGAAGCGGTGCGAAACACCACATCACGCCACAATCCGGCGCCGCCATCTCTTGGCTCCTCATTCCAATCCACGAAACTTAAATTAAACAATTCACCGTGCGGCGGATAAATTTTGACTGCCAATGCATTGGTTCCGTTTCTAATCTTGCCAGTGACGTTATATTCGATTGGTATGAAACTATTGCTTGTCCCGGAGCCGATCCAGGTTCCATTAAAATAGATATCAGCGTTTCTTTGAATACCATTAAACTTTAACCAGTATTGCGATCCCGCTCCTGCGGTAAACTCGGTCCGGTACCACCAATCTTGATTGGTTAATCCCGGCACACTTTCATAGTTTGTGCCAACAAAAACATTGTCGCCGCCATAAATTCCATTGTTGATCAAGGTCCCCAGCACTGTTGACGGGACCGTGGTTGCATACCAGCTTGAAGCATTGTATCCCGCCGTTGACAGGGTTTCTCCTGAAGCGGATACGTCATTTGCGGAGATCATCCGCCAACCGCCGGTCAATTTCACCTCACTGCCCGAGGCTAAAACATCGGCGGGAAAGGTTTTGCCGGGTGAATAAGCTCCGGCGGCGGCGCCGGTGAAACATGCGATTGCCAGAGTGACGAGTGCCGATTGCGTTATGACATTGATGTTCTTCATTTTCGAATACGGAATATGACTGAGATAACATTCCCAGTCGAATTCTGTCCACCCTCAGTATTGGGGGGGGGTGAGCGGCTCGAGGCGCGACCGGGAATCCTGGCACCGGCCGGAATCGCGCGGAGGAGGACTCAGTTGCTGTGCGGGGCATCTCTCCTGCCAGGCAGTTTATATGCAAATACTTTATAATGAATGATTTACAAAATAATCGGCTTTCAGACGGGTCAAATCCAGTCAAAGTGCGTCAATCGGGATTCGCTCTGACTTGACATAAAAGCGAACCTATTTATAGTGCCTTCGAGATGCAAAGTAATACTTTGGCAGGTCTAAACAGGGAGGATCCCGATTCCACCAGATTCCAAGCCCTCAAGGAATTCCATTCCGCCGGGCGGGGGTTTTGGGCCGATGTCAGCGAAGCGAACTGGACGGATTGGCGGTGGCAACTCAAGAATCGCATCACGTCGCTGGAACAGTTGCAGCGGCTGTTGCCGACGTTGACGCCGGAGGAATATGCCGGGACCCTCCTGGCCAATAAAAAGCTGGCGTTGAGCATTCCGCCTTACTTTTTCAACCTGATCGATCCGGCGGACGAAAATTGCCCGATTCGCTGGCAGGTGGTGCCGCGCGGGCAGGAAACCCACGCCGCCCCCTGGGAGATGAGCGATCCGTGCGGGGAGGATGCCCATTCGCCCGTGCCGGGTTTGGTGCATCGTTATCCCGACAACAACGACCGTTA
>CAWFAZ010000060.1:0-26935 GCA_963813995.1 uncultured Verrucomicrobiae bacterium
CGCCCGCAAGAGTCTGCAAAATCACATGGTCAAATCCCGCTTGCACAATTTGGAAAAAAAGTATGCCGAACTGCTCGGCGCGGGAAAAAAAGAGGATGCGGCCGCGACCTTCCGCGCGCTCAGTTCCACGCTGGACAAGGCGGCCAAAACGGGCGTGATCCACCGGGCGCGCGCCAACCGCTCCAAATCCCGCTTGAGCGTGCGTTTGCATGCCGCCACCGCCGCCAAGTAAGCTTCATTCCCAGTAAAACTTCACGCAACTGAGCGTCTGGCTGCTGCCACCGCCGCGGCTGACGATGCCGTGGAAGGTGCGGTGGTAATCGTTGATGTAGGCATCCACCGTGACATCGAAGACATAACTGCGATAACCGTAGCTGGTCGCGCCTTGGAGGGCTGGCGGGATGCCTTCGATCTGCTCCCCGGGTTGGAAAGGAACATCGTCATCGGTGCCATCCTGTCCGTCCGGGCCTTGGCGTTGCTGGAGGATATGCGCGGCGGTGGCCTCGTCAATGCCCGGGATCAATTGCAGCGTTTTGAGCGAAGCCGTGTTGATGTTGAGCGGGCCGCCCATGGCGCCAAAGAGTTCCACCAAACCGACCGGGTATTGGGGCTGATCGCCGTTGCGGAAGCCGGCCCCGCTCCGGTTCGGGGCGGCCTGGTCGAAGGTCCCGCCGCCGTGTTGCTGGTAGGCGGAGACGGGATGGTTGGTCGAATTGGACCCCCAATAGATTTCCGGCGTGATGCCTTTGATCAACAGCAATTCCGAGATGTCATCGATGAGGCCGTTTTTGCAATAATACGGCGGGTTTAAATGCAGGTAGTAATCGCTTTTCGCGCCGCTAAACCCCGCCGTCTCATTGGGGTTGATCCAATCCAGAATGGAGTCAATAATAGTTTCGGACTGCTCGGCATCGGTCACCCCCACCTCGGCCAGCGCATTATGCAACACATCCTTTTGCGGAGTGCGCGGGTTGGCCACCAGGTTGATGTCCCACTTCCGTTCCATGTCGGTGATGGTCACGCTGATGCGGCCCGGGCCCAGCAGCACATCCCGGAGCGGGATGTTTTGGACGTCGTTGCTGCACGGGGAGGTTCCACCCGCCCAAAATTGATTCAGGGCGTCGAAGGCTTTCTGTTCCTCGCATTTATTGGCCAGGGCGTAACGCGCCAATTCGATGCCCGACCGGCCCATCCATTCCATTTGCGCGTCGTAATCGGTGTTTCGCGCCAGACGCATTTCCGTGCTCATGGAAATGGCCAGGCTGCCGACGATGGCCGAAAGCACGATGATGGTCAGCATGACCAGCACCAAGGCGATGCCCCGGCGGGAAGTTCGACTGTTGACGCGCGTTTTCAATGGGCCTTGGAGGGCATGGCGACGGTGCGCACAATTAAATCGTACGGCACGTCCGAACGATCCGCCGGATGGCCCACGCCGAGAGTGACCCGGATCATGGGCGGAAATGCATTGGTGACATCCAACGAAACTGCCCAGTCGCCATCCTTCTCAGACCAGAATTCCAACATGAAGATGCTCACATCGCGCGCCAGCGTGATGGGATAGGGGGTGTTTTCATCGTTGAGCGCTTCCAACAGCGGCGATTGATTCATGACCAGATTGTTCGTGCCGCCAACGGTTTCAACATCGAACGTGACCCGCCGCATGACGTTGTCACCAAACAACCCGGACCCTGGAAAGTCCGCCGGCGGGCGCGCCGCCAGACTCAGCGAGGCGAACTTGCCGCTGGTGTCGGTCAGAAAGGCATAATACTGGATATTGGCGCTGGAAATCTCGGCCGTGGTCAGCGCGTCCTCCACGGTTTTGATGCCCACGCGCGCCCGCTGCGCGGCGGCGGCGGCGTTCTCCGCGATAATCTTGCCGTTGATGATGCATCTCCAACAGGCAATGACGCTGCCCATGACCAGCATAAAAACAGCGATCGACACCATGACTTCGATCAGGGTAAACCCGGCATAATTTCTTCGGCTGGAAAATTTCGCTGGCATCGCTCCTCATCAATGGAATCCCAGTTGGCTGGTCTGCGAAGCGGGGCGGTAGAACAGGACGGTCAAGACGGAATCCGGTTTGCCGCTGGGATTGATCACCGCAATTTCAACCCGAAACAGGCCGTTGGTGGCCGCTTCGGTGGTCTGCGAAATCCATCGGTAGCCCAAATCGTGATAGACCGGGAGGTCGTCAAAGGTTCCGGAGTCACTGCCTTCCTCCAGGTTGGTCGAGAGCGATAATTGCGCAGCCACCATGCCGGCCGTCGGGCCGCTGTTGCGCAAAATTGAGGCCGCGTGCAGGGACGAACTGAGCACGCCTAAAATGGTGAACATGGCCATGAAAAAAATGGCGACGGCGATCATGACCTCCATGAGAGTGAAAGCGGCATGGCGGGCGCGGCGTTCGTCGCGGTTGATATCGGGCATTTTCATCGGATGTTCTGTATGTCCGGCAGGGCCGTGACAGTATCGAGATAAATTTTTCGATACAGCCCGCCGGACGAGTGCAGGACAATGGTGAATTCGTCACTGGTGCCGTTGGGAAAGAAGCAGACCCTGGCCTCATCGGCCCTTTCAAACTGGATGAAATTTACGCCCAAAATGTCGATGGCAATGTCGCCGGGCAATTGTGCCTGGTGGAAGGCGCCGGGAACCTCGAAGGTGCCCAGCAGCGGATGGATGACCAGGAACGTCTTTTCATTGTTCATAATGGCGGCGCGGCGCGCCTCCTTGCAGGCCTCCACCATCTCGTATTCGGCCTTGCGCATCCCTTCCCTTTGCAGCACACGCAGGAATCCAGGCATGCCCATGGTCAGGGTCAGGCCGATGATAGCCACGACCATCATGACTTCAATCAAGGTGAAACCCCGCGGAAATGGCCGGCCCGGCTTCATCGCACGTTGATGCTGGAGGTGATGGCGAAGAGGGCGGAAAGCACGCCGACGAGCAGGAAGCCGACGCCGCAGGCCATGACACAAATAATGACCGGCTCGATCATGTTGGTCATGACGCGCAAGGCAATGTCCAATTCGCCTTCGTAAGTTTCGGCCAGATTGCTCAGGGAACCGGGCACATCGCCGGTTTCTTCGCCGATTTTGACCAGATCGACCATCAATTGAGGAAATACTTTGCTGCGCGCCAGGGGTTCGGCGATGGTTTTTCCGTCCGTCACTTGCTGGCGGGTTTTGGCGATGGCCTCCTTAATGATGCGGTTGTCGATGATTTGCTCGGTGATCTCCATGGACTTCAGCACGGGCACGCCGTTTTGCAGCAGAGTGGACAGGGTGCGGCAAAACTGTCCGAAGATGTGCAGGCGCATGACCTTGCCGAAAATCGGCGCGCTGAGCTTCCATTGATCGATCTTTATCTTGCCCGCTTCCGTGGCGCGAAAACGATTGAAAGAGACGACCACGCCCACGACGATCAGGAGCATGACCCACCACCAACGCTGAAAGAACGCATTCATGCCGATGAGAATGCGCGTGGCCAGGGGCAATTGCACATGCATGCCCTGGAACAGTTGCATAAAGCTCGGCAGCATGACTGTCATGAAGAAAATACTGATGGCAATGCCGACGCAGCAAACGAACACCGGATAAATCATGGCCGATTTAAACTTGCTCTGCACCTGGGAAAACCGCTCGAAATGGTCCCCCATGCGGCGCAGCACATCGACCAGCGCGCCGCTTTGCTCGCCGGCCTTGACCATGTTGATGTAGAGGTTTGAAAATATGACCGGCTGTTTGCCCATGGCTTCGGACAGGCCCTGGCCTTCCATCACGTCCTGCTTGAGCAGGCGGCTCACCTCGGCTGGAATGCCCTTGGTTTCCAGGTGGGTCATGCTGTTGAGCGCCACCGTCAATGGCATGCCGGACTTGATCAGGTTGGCCAATTGATTGGTGAAGGTGGCCAGTTCCTGCATCTTCGGCTTGCGCTGGCGATTGAAGTACTGCCGCAGGGCGGGCGGCAGGAGCGCGCTCAACGATTTGCCAGTAACGGCGGGGCGATCCGCCGCCGCGGCGGCGGCGGCGGCAACAGCGGCCGCGCCCTTGGGTATCTCGACCGCGATGGGGAACAAGCCGAGCCTTTCGATTTGCAGCAATGCGGCGGTGCGGTCGGCGACCTCCAACACGCCTGTTACCACCTCGCCCGAGCGGCGCCGGGCCTTGTACGTAAATTGAGCCATAGATCAAGCGGAACTATTTGCCGATTGTCCCTCATATTAACCCGGCGGCGGGGGAAAGTTGCAAGTGAATCTTTATCCGGTGGACCTCTGCTCTGGTTTTGACAATTGTTGCCTCAACCACTAGCGTTGCCGTGATGGAACCTTTGCATGCGCCGTGGCGAATTGCCTACATTCTGGGACCAAAACCGGCCCCCGGAACGGCCCAACTTTTCAAGCGAATCGCCGAGTCCAGCGATGATCTGGCCAATTATGTGATCGTGCGCGAACGCACTTGTTACGCCATGCTTAATTGTTATCCCTACAACGGCGGACATTTGCTGGTCGTGCCTTACAAAGCATCGCCCGACTTCAATGGGCTGACAGAGGAGGAACTTTGCGACTTGATGAAATTAACCCGGCGCTGCCAAAATGCCTTGACGCAGGTCATGAAACCCGACGGATTTAACATCGGAATCAATTTGGGCGTCACCGCCGGCGCGGGCATCACCGATCATGTTCACATTCATGTCGTCCCGCGCTGGAACGGCGACACCAATTTCATGCCGGTTCTCGCGGGCACAACGGTGCTGCCGCAGGCGCTGGCCGACGTGGCGGAAAAATTGCGCGCCGCGCTGGCCGGATAAGGCTTCCCCCCCATGCCCACGGAAACACTTCACTTCGAGAACGCGCGCCTGGCGCAGCAATTGTTCAACAACGAACCGCGCAATCTCCAGGCCCTGGCCGACGAACTCTCCGTCAAAGCCGTCGCGCGCGAAAACTGGATCAAACTCGACGGTTCAGCCGACGCCCTGGAGCGGGCCAGGCAAATGTTTCAATTGCTGGAAAGCTCGGTGCAAAACGGCGGCACGGTGCGCAACCGCGAATTCGCCCAGGCCCTCAACGTCGTCAAAAACGAGGGCGTCTCCGCCCTGCGCGCTCTCTACGCCGATAGAATCATCACCTCAACGCGCAAAGCGCCCGTCGCCCCCAAAACCGTGGGGCAGAAGAAATATGTCGATGCCATTCGCGCCCACGATGTGACTTTTGGCATCGGCCCGGCCGGGACCGGCAAGACCTTCCTGGCCATGGCCCTGGCCCTGGCCGCCTTGAAGGAGGAGAAGGTTTCCCGAATCATCCTCACCCGCCCCGCCGTGGAAGCCGGCGAGGCCCTGGGCTTTTTGCCGGGCGACCTTTACGAAAAAATCACCCCCTACCTGCGCCCGCTGCACGATGCCTTGCAGGATATGCTGCCGGCCGAGGACATTGAAAAGCACATGGAACGGGGCGTCATTGAAATCGCGCCGCTGGCTTATATGCGCGGACGCACCTTGAACAACGCCTTCATCATCCTCGACGAGGCCCAGAATTCCACCACCGAGCAAATGTTCATGTTCCTCACCCGCCTGGGCATCAGCTCCAAGGCCGTCATCACCGGCGATATCACTCAAATCGATCTGCCGGGCCACAAACACTCCGGACTGCTCGAAGCCCAGCACGCCTTGAAAGGCGTCGAGGGCATCGGCCTGGTGGAGTTGACGCGCCGCGACGTGGTGCGGCATCCGCTCGTGCAACGGATCATCGCCGCTTACGAAGAACATCGCGGCCGCCAGCAATGAAACTTTTGCGCCTGTTTAACCGGCAGAAAAGCCGGCTCTTGAGCCTCGCGCTGTTGCGCCGCATGGCCCGGCATCTCCTGGAAGAATCGCGCGCCCGCCGCAAATACGAGTTGGGGGTCCACCTCATCGGCGCCTTCGAGATGACGGAATTACACGAAACATTCCTGGGCCGTTCCGGCTCGACTGACGTCCTCACCTTCAACCATGCGGAGGCGGCGGACGATGGAAATTTGCATGGCGAAATTTTTATTTCGGTGGATGACGCCGTCGCCCAGGCGGGCCGCTTTGGCGCGACCTGGCAATCGGAGATCCTCCGTTATCTGGCGCATGGCATCTTGCACCTGGAAGGCTACAATGACACGGAAACAGGCCCGCGACGGGCCATGAAGCGGGAAGAAAACAAGCTTGTAAAGGAGTTGTCGCGGCGCTTTGACGTGGATAAGCTGGATCGCGCTAAAAATGCCTTCCAATGTAAATAATTTTTTTGTGCGGTGGCGGGCCAATTTCTTTGCCGGCCTGGCCGTTGTTTTGCCGGCGGTCATCTCCGTGGCGGTCGTCCTCTGGCTTTTTCAGAACGTCTCCAACGTCACCGACAAGCTGCTCTTCTTCCTGCCCTCCTCCTGGACCCACGCGAAAATGCCCAACGGCGGGCTTGGCGAAATGTATTGGTATTGGAGCTGGTTCGCGCTATTGTTGACAGTGGTGTTGATCTGCCTGGCGGGCCGCTACGGGCGCAATTACCTCGGGCGCAAAACCATCCAATGGGTGGACCATGCCTTGATGCGGGTCCCGTTGTTGAACAAAATTTATGGCACGGTCAAACAGGTCAATGAATCCTTTTCCAGCAACAAATCCTCCTTCAAACAAGTGGTGCTGGTGACCTTTCCCCATGCCCGCTCGCGCTCCATCGCCTTTGTCACCGGCGAACAAAAAGGGCTGGGCGCGGAAAAATTAATCAGCGTCTTCATTCCAACCACGCCCAATCCAACTTCGGGATTCCTCCTGCTCGTGCCGGAAAGCGAGATTATCAAGCTGGATATTTCAGTGGCGGACGGGATCAAATTCATCATCAGCCTCGGGGCCATTTCTCCGGATTACGCCGGGCATTCCATCTCGGCGCTCCCGCCGGAAAACGCCGGCCCTGCTCCGGTTCCGCCGGCATTGCAATGAACGTCGAGCGCACGACCGGAATCGTCCTGCGCGCGCGGCCGCTGACAGACACCAGCCTCATCGTGCAATGGTTGACACAGGACTTCGGACGGCTGGCCACGGTGGCCAGGGGGGCGCGGCGGCCCAAGTCCCCTTTTCGCGGGCAGATTGATCTTTTCCACCTGGCTGAATTGAGTTTTGCGCGCAGCCGCCATTCGGACTTGCACACCTTGCGAGAAGTCCGGCTGCTGGAAAGCCACGCCGCGTTGCGCCCCGAACTGGCCTGGCTGCAACAAGCCTCCTATTGCGCCGCCCTCATCGAGCAAACCACCGAAACCGAAACCCCCCTGCCCGCTCTCTACGATCAATTCACCGGTTTGCTGCGGGAATTGACCCGCCACCCGGCCCGGGCCGCGACCATCTTCGCCTTCGAAATGAAATTGCTGGACGAACTGGGCTTGAAACCGGACCTGGCGCAAACGTCCCTGAGCGCCGGCGCGCGGCAATTCCTGGAGAAATTCACCCGTGAGGATTGGCCGGCCCTGTTTCGATTGCGCCTGAGCGCCGCGCAAGAGGCGGAAATCCAGAAATTCTTGCATGGCTTTTTGATCTATCATTTGGGAAAACTGCCCCGCGCCAGAACCGCCGCCCTGGAAATGGACAAATGACGACGCTTTCAAATTGGACGATCATCGGGTGTTGGATAATCTTTATCGGTTATTGGGCGGGCAACGCGCTCCGGGTAAAGCCGGCGGCGGAAAAGCAAAGCTGGTTGTCAATGACGGCCTACAAGTTACCTCTCATGCTGGGCGGGACGCTGCTTTGTTGGCAGGGACTGCTCGATCCATTGCGCCTGGCATTGACTCCTCATACCGACTTGGCGCGGGCTGGCGGGGCCGTCGTTTGCGTGTTCGGATTATTCGTGGCCGTATGGTCGCGCCGGACCCTGGCCGGGAATTGGAGCAGCAACGTCACCTTCAGGCAGGGACACGAACTTATCACAGCGGGGCCGTACCGCTTCGTGCGGCACCCCATCTATACGGGCATTCTCCTGATGTGTTTTGGGCAGGCCATTGCGAATGGCCGCCTGCAAGCCTGGCTCGGATTTCTGATCTTGTGCCTCGGCTTTTGGATTAAACTTCAGCAGGAAGAGTCCCTCATGCTGCGACACTTCCCCGGCGATTACTCCGCCTACCGAAAGCGCGTCAAGGCGCTCGTGCCGTTCCTCATCTGATTTAAACAAGGGGTCAAGCCCGCATAACAACATAAAGCAAATGAAAAACAAACAATATGCGGTTATGCGGGTTTGACCCCTGCTATGCTACTGCTATGCAAAGCGAGGAATCCGCCTCGTATTCCTCTGTCCTGCAACTCCCGAAAATGTTTGATTTGTGAACTCTCACAAGGTATTTTGAAAGCGTGAATCCGGTAAAACATTCCAAGGTTGGGACTTATAATAGGGTATAAACTTAATTCCACCATCGAGAAGCAATTCACCTGCCTTCTTTAAAGCCGAAAAACCAAGCCCCAGGCGGGCGGCCTGAGGCTTGGTGGCAAGGTGTCGGGACAGCGGGAGTAGTCTCTGCCCTTGTCCTCATTTCAACTCGGCGTGACCACGTTCAGTGCGATTTGGGCACGAGCGCCGGCGTGGTTGATGAGACGTTCCTGGCCGCGAAGTCGATTGCCGTAAATCATCGCGGCATCGACTTCCGATTCGATGGTGATTTGCGCCTTGCCGGCATCCATGAAATCGCACGCGGTGACGGTCAATCCGCCGCGCCGCGCGTGAATGGCCGCAGTTTCCGAGTCATGCTGACCCCAAGTGATAAAATGGCAGCCGGTAAAGAAGGCATGGCCGGTGCCCTCGAGCAGTGCGTGATGGTTGGTCGTGGGAATACCCCAAAAGCCGCAGGCAGTGAACTTGACGGGGCCTCTGTTGGTGGGAGCGACTTCGATGCCCACCATGAATTGACAGTTGACGAATGAAATGCCGGCGTGAGCCTGGCTGTTTTCAACGCGCACGGAGGCAGGCCCTATGTCGGAGCCGCTTTGGGTCAAAAGATAGTTGCCGGGACCAGTCTTGTTTTCGACGAAGTGGTAACCAATATGATAGCCGATGCAAAAACAATTGAACATGAACTCCCAATCCGACTTGCCCAGCACGAAGGCAACCGCCTCCGCGCGCATGAACTGATACAGATCGCCATCCCAACCACCCCAGAAGCACCAGAAATGCACGTTCTCAACCCGGCCTACGTCGAAGCATTGATCAATAAAAAGGCCGCGATAAAGGGGCTGGCCGTACAGCCCATTAATGGAATGGCGGTTTGCCCGGAATGTGCCAAAATCGACGCCTTGATAGGGATTTACGAGCAGGATGTTCTGGAGACAGATGTTGTCTCCGGCCCCACGAATGGTCCAAGGATACGGAACTGGAGGATTTTTCATTTCTTGTTTGGGGTGGAAGACGGTCAAGCCGCGCAAGGTGGAGCTGGCGTGCAGCATGATAAAAGGCTCGCCGTTGGCGTTGCCGGCATCGGCCACCGCCAGCAATACGCTGCCGGCATCATGAGTGCGGGCTGAAGGGCCAAGATAGACTCCCTCCAGAATCACGTTGGCGGGAACATCGAGGCGGGTGCCGATCAAGTAACGTCCGCGCGGCACGAACACCGCGAAATTGCCGGTATCCGTGGCCGCTTTCATCGCGGCGGAAAATGCCGCTGTGTCGTCCTTGATGCCGTCGCCGAGGGCGCCAAAATCACGCACGTTGAGCTCCGGGGGATTGGGTGCCGGTGGGTTCTTTTCGGCCTGCGGGGCCGAATGGGCCGCAAAAGCTCCCGCCAACATTCCACCGGTGGCAGTAAATCCAATATTTGAGAGCAATTGGCGCCGCGATAGGTGCATCGATTCCATTTGATATTTCCCATTTGATTTCTTGCCCACGAACAGCGTGGGCCATTTTCGTGATTTTCCGCCTGCTCCACAGATTTGCAAGTCCTTTTTCCAGTTCCGAGCATGTCAACATTTTGTCTAACCAGATATTTCGTTCTGCGCTTGCGAGCAGCAATTATCGGCAGAACTGTCAGCCTTCCAAAACATTTCTCTGAGCATATCCTGCTGTTTTTCCGGTTTGCCCTCCCGTTGCGCTTTGGCGAAAGGATTTTCTTGCGGTGGGGCGTCAATTCGTTCTGAACCGTCGAGCAAACCTTCAACCGTAAGAATCTGGATTTTTGGATAGTCCTTCTTATGCCAGGTTTTGGAAGTGATACGGTTAAGTCTTTGCCGCGCAAGGCCTTAAAGCTGTTTTCGCCAAAAATCACACTTTTTTAAAAATTCTTTAAAATATCTGTTGACGATATAATATGTTAACTGTATAGTTCGTTTAATGAATGACCCATTAAGGCCATGTCGGACGGGAAGAAGTGAAGGGAAAGGCAGCCCCGAAAGCTTTTGGGGTTCTGTCCCACTTATCTTTCTGCCATCCTTCCGCTGGGTGTCGCACCGCGTCGCAGTCAGTCGCAGTGATCTTTTCCGGGTGCGGTTTTTCACCCTGCCTGGAAATTTATGCAAACACCTTAAAATGAATGGCTTGCAACTTCAACAGCATACGGGCGGGTCAAACCCGGTCAAAGTGAATCAAACCGCTTTTCTTTGCGACTTTGTGCCTTTGCGCCTTTGCGTTCCCTCTGATTTGGGAGGGGACAGAACAACGCAAAGTCGCCAAGTTGCAATGGCGCACAGTCAAACCCAGTCAAAGTGAATCAAACCGATATGCTCACTCATGCCGCTGGAAAAATATATGCAAATACCTTAAAATGAATAACTTATATAAAATCCAGCTTCAGGGTCCGTTGTTTTTGGGGTGTTGGCAGCATATCGGTCCCATCCATCCCATCCCTCCCATTACTGCATGCCTGACTTTGCCGCCCGGCTTCCGTAAGCTTGCCTTGTGAGTGATTTGACCAGCCATATCGAAACCGGCATCGGCGCGAAACGGCTTTTTCGCGACGGCCAGCGGATTTTGGCGGCTGTCTCGGGCGGGCTGGATTCGATCGTGTTGCTCCATTTGCTTCATCGCCTTTCAAAAACTCACCGCTGGAAGTTGACCGTGGCGCACTTTAATCATCAATTGCGCGGGGCCGCGAGCGACGCGGATGAACAGTTGGCGCGCAAGACAGCCCGGAAGCTCAGACTGCCTTTCGTGGCAGGGCGCGGGAACGTGCCGGAGTTCGCCCGGAAAAGCGGGTTGTCGGTCGAAATGGCGGCGCGGAAGTTGCGGCACGATTTTTTGGCCGCGACTGCCGCAAAATTGAGGATTCCCACCGTGGCCCTGGCGCATCACGCCGATGACCAGGTGGAATTGTTTTTTTTGCGCCTGTTGCGGGGCGCGGGCGGCGGGGGATTGGCCGGAATGAAATGGAGCAATGCCTCGCCCAGCGCGCCCAAAATCCGGCTGGCCCGGCCGTTGCTCGATCTGTCGAAGGACGCGCTGCGAAGTTTTGCGAGGGAAAACAAACTCGCGTTCTCGGAAGACGCCTCCAATGCCTCGATTGACATCCAGCGCAATCGCGTCCGTCACGAGTTAATTCCGTTATTGACCCGCCATTACCAGCCGGCGCTGGGCAGGACTGTCTTGCGCCTGATGGAGGTGGTCGGGGCGGAAGCGGAATTCGTCGCGCACACCGCCAGGGAGTGGCTTAAGGGGGGCCGGACGCCGCATTTTGCTCATCTCCCGGTGGCGGTGCAAAGGCGGCTCATCCATCGGCAATTGATTGAGGGCAGGCTGTCGCCCGATTTTGACCTGATTGAACGATTGCGCCTCTGTGCCGGTCAATGGATTGCCGTCAGCGCCGATGGCTCTGTTTCCAGGGATGCGGCCGGGCTGGTTCATCGGCGGCAGTTGGAATCCTTCCAATTCAGTTCGCGGAAGCGGGAAGTTTCGTTATCGGCCGGAAAAGGCGGGCTGACCTTTGGCGGGCTAAAGATTCACTGGGAAATCGTCGATGATAGTGAAATGATTACTGCCCGCAAGAATGCCAACGTCGAGTATTTCGACGCGGACAAAGTGGGAGCGCCCATCTGGTTGAGATGCTGGCGGCCCGGAGACCGGTTTCAGCCGATTGGAACGGGATCGGCGCGGAAATTGCAGGATTTGTTCACAAATCTGAGGGTGCCG
Source organism: uncultured Verrucomicrobiae bacterium (assembly GCA_963813995.1). Classification (GTDB taxonomy): domain Bacteria; phylum Verrucomicrobiota; class Verrucomicrobiia; order Limisphaerales; family Palsa-1400; genus DASRLE01. The sequence goes on from CAWFAZ010000060.1 coordinate 12,113, forward strand.
CCGGGCGAACGGCGCCGGCGGGTCGTTGCGGCAACCCGCCTGGGCGAACTCTTTTGGGTCGAGGGGTTGCGCATGGCCGAAAAATTCAAGCTGGATGAACACACGGTGCGGAAGCTCAAATGGAGCTGGCGTCGAAATTCGGGCGCTGAATTGTCATAGTTGCTAATTTGGCCGCACCATGATAATCTAACCCAAGGAAGTATTAAGACATGTCTGATCTAAATAGACCGGGCGAACCGGATAAGAACGACAAACGAAACGGTGATATGCGCCTCCCGCCGAGGACTTTCCTGGTTTGGATTGGCATCATCGCGGCTTTCAGCGTGTTGTTTTTGTTGAGGAACGGCACCGAACCGCAAGTCGAAGAGTTCTCCAGTTACCCGCAACTGCACGATAAACTGATCAACAACCTCATCGTCCCCGACAGCGGCAAGATCACCTACGGCTCGCAAGTGCCGGACATCAAACGCGTCACCGGCCGTTATTACAGAATCGAGAAGGACGGCAAAAAAACCGAGGTGCCTTTCAAACTGGATATTCCCCTGACCGATCAAATGACCAAGGAACTGGTTTATGACCGGGGTTTCAAAACGCCCAACAACGGCAATCTCATGATGAGCGTGCTCTTGAACACCGGGCCTTTTGTCCTCATTCTCGTCCTCATCTACTTCTTCATTTTCCGCCAGATCAAAATGGCCGGCAAAGGCGCGATGAGCTTTGGCAAGAGCCGCGCCCGGATGTTGAACAAGGAAAAGAACAAAATCACATTCAAGGACGTGGCCGGCGTCGAGGAAGCCAAGGAGGAGGTTTCCGAACTGGTCGAATTCCTCAAGGACCCGAAAAAATTTCAAAAGCTGGGCGGCCGCATTCCCAAGGGCATTTTAATGGTGGGCGCGCCGGGCACGGGCAAGACCCTGCTGGCCAAGGCGATAGCGGGCGAGGCCGACGCCTCGTTTTTCAGCATCAGCGGTTCGGATTTTGTGGAAATGTTTGTCGGCGTCGGCGCCAGCCGCGTGCGCGACATGTTCGAACAGGCCAGGAAAAACACGCCCTGCCTGATATTCATCGACGAAATTGACGCCGTGGGACGCAGCCGGGGGCATGGTTGGGGCGGCGGCAACGACGAACGCGAGCAGACTTTGAACGCCTTGCTGGTGGAAATGGATGGATTCGACACCCAGGACGGCATCATCATCATCGCCGCCACCAATCGTCCCGACGTGCTGGACCCGGCCTTGTTGCGGCCGGGCCGGTTTGACCGACAAATCATGGTCAGCCTGCCGGACGTGCGCGGACGCGAAGCCATATTGAAAGTCCACGCCCGCAACGTAAAGCTGGACCCGGCGGTCAATCTGGAAGTGATCGCCCGCGGCACCCCCGGCTATTCCGGGGCTGATTTGGCCAATCTTTTGAACGAAGCCGCCTTGCTGGCGGCGCGCATGAGCAAAAAAAATATCGGGATGGTCGAACTCGAGGAAGCCCGCATCAAGGTGCGCATGGGCCGCGAACGCCGCAGCATGGCCATGTCCGAAGAAAACAAGAAATGCACCGCCTGGCACGAAGCCGGTCACGCCCTGGTCAACGTTGTCCTCACCCACACCCATCCGTTGCACAAGGTCACCATTATTCCGCGCGGCCAGACGCTCGGTTCCACCATGTCTTTGCCCAAGGAGGACGTCTTGAATCATCGCCGCAAAGAAATGCTCGATTTGATCGCCGTCATGATGGCCGGACGCATCTCCGAGGAAATCGTTTCGGGCGACATCTCCAGCGGCGCGTCGGGCGACATTCAGCAGGCGACCTCCGTGGCCCGCGCCATGGTCTGCCAGTGGGGCATGAGCGATAAAATGGGGATGGTGCAGTACGGCAACGACCAGGAGCAGATTTACATGGGCCGGGACGTCGTGCAGCGCAAGGATTACAGCGAATTCACCGCGCAGGAGATCGACGCCGAAGTCAAACGCATCATCAACGAGGCCTACACCGTTTCAAAAAATATTATTGACACAAATCGCGACAAGCTGGAAATCATCGCCAACGCGCTCCTCGAATTCGAGACGCTGGATGGCGAGCAGGTCAGCGAGATTGTGCGCACCGGAACCTTCATGCCGCCGCCCCCCGCTCCGAAGGTCGAGCCTCCATCGGGCGCGATTGCGGCCACGCCGTTGCCGGAGGTGCCCAAGCCGCTGCCGCCGAAGCTGCCCGGCTACGGCTCCCCCGCCCCCGCGCCCGCCTAGTCAAACATCGGCGGCCTTGTTCCAGGCTTGTTTTTCTCGCCGCGGCGGGCGTCAGACGGAAAGATTGTTGTCATTTCCGTGCAAGATCGGGTGTCAGCCCCACGCTCCAGAGGAGCAAAGGAAATTAGCCGGACACGAAGTGTCCGGCTGATTTCCAGTTGTCCCTTTCGGACGAACCACTGAAGACAGCGAAGAACCTTAAAAACCAACTTGCCCGGAGTTCTGCTTGAGCCAGTCCTCCGCGGCGCGATAGTTCGGACATGCCTTTCTGACCTCCGCCCAAAAGCGGGGGGAATGGTTCAACTCGCGCAAATGCATCAGTTCGTGAACGATGATGTAATCGCGCACCCCGGCGGGCAACTGAATCAACCGCCAATTCAAGGAAATGGTGCCATTATGGGAACAGGACCCCCAACGGGTCTTTTGATTGCGCACGGCCACGCGTTTGACATCGAGTTGATGCGCCCCGGCCAATTCCCGGGCGCGAGCAACCAACTCGGTTTTGGCCAGATTTTGCAAATGGCTTTCCAGGGCCGGACGGAGATTGCCGTCCAAGCCGGCCAGCGGCGCCGATTCAGCGCCAAACTGCAATTGCCAGGCCAGGCCCGTTCTTTGCACCCGTAACACGACAGGGTCGCCGCGAAATAAAATTTCCATGCCGGGCCGCAGCAAATGCGGGGGAATGTTGCGCGTTTCCAGGATGCGCCACTGCTTTTCCAGCCAGTTCTTGCGGCTGGCCACAAAGTCCCGGGCAAAATTCATTGTCCCGGCCCGCGGCACCGTGACCACCACCGTTTTGTTGGAGAACAAACGCAAAACGTAATTCCTGGCCCGCGCATGACGCCGGTAAATAATCGGCATGGAATGCGCATGGACATCAATAACATCCGGTTTGGACGAAGGAGGCGGCGGCGAGGCCATCCTGAAAAACCTTCTGAGTTTTCGAATTATCATCACAACAATCGCTCCATTTTAGCGCCCGCCGGGCCAAACAATAAAGCCGGAAATAAAAAAAGATTACACAAATCAGACTCCAATGGTGTCTATCCTGGTGTAAGAGAATAAGCGCAGTCGGCATGGCTATTGCAGTGGCGTGAATGAATCAGAGCTAAACGGCGGATGGTGCCAGTCGCTTTATGAGCAAAAAGCGGCGGGGTTGATCCTTTATGGGCGCGCCTTGGGATTGAGTCACAATGAAGCGGAAGATGTTCTGCAGGAAACATTTGTGGCGCTGTTGAAATTGGAGCGGCGGCCGGAGGAGCCGGAACATTATGGCCTGCGCACTTTTCGCAACCATGCCTTGAATTATCATCGCAGGCTCTGGCGGCGGCTGGCCCGGGAACTGGAATCAGTCCGCTGGTTCGAGCGCCGGGCCGATACCTCCGAGGCGGAAGCCGAGGCCATGCGGTGCCTGGCCAATTTGCCGCCCGAACAGCGCGAGGTCATTGTGTTGAAAATCTGGCATGAGATGACTTTTGAAGCCATTGGCCGCTTGTTCGAGATGTCGCCGAACACGGTCGCCGGACGTTACCGCTACGGCCTGAATAAATTGCGGCTTTGTCTGAAAGGAAAAACGTATGCAAGAGATGAACTCGTTGGAGAAACAATTGCAATCTTGGATGCCGCGTCGCCCCTCGGCTAGAATAGCGCGGCGGCTTTTTGCAACGGCCGCGCCAGCGCCCGTTTTCCTGCGTCGGGCGGATGTATGGCACTGGCTGACGCCGATCGCCGCCTGCGTGTTGACTTTGATGGTTGCCGTGCATGGCGCCAGCCGCCACTGGCCGCGACTGAGCGTTCCGGACAACGCCACTTTTTTCGCCAAGCTTATGTTCAATGCCGCCACCTCCAATGTGCAACAGACATTTGTGCTGAGCAAAATGGATGAAAACGTGGAATGGAATGTCTGGCCGCATCCTCTCGCGGCGCAATCGGCCCACTGGAGCGTGATGCCCACGAATCGCTAAAGCTTTTCCAATCGCACTTCGGCGGCGACGGCCGGCGGAGGCGCTTTTGGTGTTGTCAGGCATCCGCGCCAGAAACCCAGGCCGTAACAAACATGGCTGACAAAAATCAGCGACATAATCCACGGGAGCCAAAGCCATTTCCTGAGCGGCAGCACGGCCACGGCTTGCAGAACAAGCGCCGCGCCGTAGGCCGCCAGGACCCAGTCGAAATAACGGGGCAGAAACGGCAGCAGGACCAGAAAAAGGCAAAAAAGCGGCGGGACAAAATTGGGGGCGGAACCGGGCGTGGGGTGCAGGCGAAATTGTTCGGCGCGGCCGCGGCCGTAATGACAGAGCATTTTGCAAAAAGCGGCGAAGGTGCCGCGCGGCCGCCGATGGACCACTAATTCCGGGTCATAGAGCAGTTTGCCGCCGCGTTTTTGCAGTTCGTCCATCAACGCGTTTTCTTCATTCGGATAGAGCGATTCATTGAACCCGCCCAGTTCCAACAAGGCGTCGCGGCGCGCGAGCAGATTGCACAGGATCAATTCCTTCTCGCTCGTGGCGCGGGCGCGGCCCACGGCGCGATAACGGGCGCAACTCGGACCGAAGGCCAGCCAACTGCCCATGGTCAGGGCAAAGGCCTGCTCGATGGCCGGGGCGTCCGGTGGACACAGATTCGGGCCGCCCAGCATTTTGACTTCGGGAGATTTGAACGGTTCCACCGCGCGGCGCAGGTTTTCCGGGGCGGGGCGCGAATCGTCGTCGAGGAAATAGATGATGTCGCCGCGGGCGGCGCGGAGGGCGGCGTTGCGCTGCACGGAGGGCTGCTTGCCGCGGGCCAGAATAATCTCCAGTTTGTCGGGCGGATAATCGAGCCGGCGCGCGGCGGCGAGGGCGCGCACTTCCGATTCATCGGGCCGCGCGGCAATAATAATGGTGACCGTTGGCAAACTGTTGTCCACGCCAAAAAACTAAAGTCTGGCCGTTCGCGTTCAAAGCTCAATGTTTGATCTTTAAACCTGGGTCAAACCCAGGTGGCGTGCTTGACGCTTGGGGGTTTCGCTTTTGGCGCGGGGCGGGTGGACTTTTGCATCGGGGATGTATGCGGCAAGGAAGGCGGGTTTCTCCCGGCGGCCGGCTTTTTGCCAGTCGCGCCAAAGAGCTTCCGCCACCGCGAGGCGCGCCAGGCCGCATTCTTCCGTGAGATACTGGAAGAGGCATTGAGCAAGGTGATCCAGGGCGATGCTGTGTTGCCGTCCGATTTGCTCGTAAAGCCAGTCGCTCCAGCGCATGAAGGCGGCGAAGGCGGACTTGTGGGTCTGGCACAGCAATGGCGTCGCTTCTGAAAAATTGCCGCTGTTTCCCACCAGGTCCCAATAGCGGGCGAATCGCCGCAGACGTTGCATGACGGAAAAATCCAGGAGTTTGTTTTGCAGGATTTCATAGGGCGGATGGGGACTGTAAACCATCTGCCATGCCTGGTCGTGGCGCGTAATGGGGGTGCCGCGCAGCCGTTTTAAAATTCCGACCTGGATTTCCTGCGGACCCAGCGCCAGAAGCCGGTCGAATCCCGCCGCAAAACTCTCCAGCGTCTCGCCCGGCAGGCCGGCGATCAAATCGGCGTGGATGTGAACGCCGGTTTGCCGGCGCAGGAACTGCATGTTGTCGGCCAGCTGCGCATAGTCCTGTCGCCTGCTGATATTGTTGGCAACCATCTCGTCAAAAGTTTGAATGCCGACTTCAAACTGAAGGGTGCCGGGCGGGAATTGCACGATGACTTCGCGCAACGGCCCGGGCAACCGGTCCGGAATCATTTCGAAGTGGAGGAACAAGCCGTGGCAATGGCGATCCAGGAAAAATTGCAGGATGGCTTTGCTGGTCACGATGTTCAGGTTGAAGGTGCGATCGACAAATTTGAATTGACTCACGCCGCGGTCGAGCAGTTTTTGCAGTTCGGCCAGGAGGCAGGGCAGCGGGAATTGCCGCACCGGCACGTCGAGGGAGGAGAGGCAAAATTCGCAGGTGAACGGACAGCCGCGGGACGCTTCGACATAAATGATGCGGTGGGCAACATCCTCGTCGTTGTACAAATCGTAAGGCAGCGCGAGTTGGGCCGGGTCGGGCAATGGCGCCGGGATGACCTTCTGGGCCGGGGGCATTCCGGCCAGGATTTGCCGGCAGAGCGCGGCAAATTCCAGGTCGGCTTCGCCGGTGATGACGTAATCGGCCAGGCGCACAATCTCCTGCCGGTCGGTTTCGAAACTGACCTCGGGGCCGCCCAGGACAACAATAATATCCGGGCGCACGCGCTTGAGCGCCGCGACGACTTGGGCGGCCTGGCTGGTGTTCCATACATAAACACCCAGGCCGACGATGCGGGGTTGCTGGGCCAGGATCGTTTCCACCACATCGAGCGGGCGCTGCTGAATGTCAAATTCGATGAGGCGCGTTTCCTGGCGCAAATGGCCCAAATTGGCCAGCAAATAACGCAAGCCGAACGAGGCGTGAATGTACTTTGCGTTTAAAGTGCTGAGAACAATTTGAGCCATGCGCCGTGGACGGCCTCATTTTCTCGCGGCAAGGAGGGACGCGCCGCCGTAGCGCGCCTTTTTGCCCAGTTCTTTTTCGATGACGAGCAAACGGTTGTATTTGGCAATGCGCTCGGAACGGCAGAGCGAACCGGTCTTGATCTGGCCCGCGCCGGTGCCGACCGCGAGGTCCGCGATGAAGGCGTCCTCGGTTTCGCCGGAACGATGGGAGATGACCGCGCCGTAGCGGGCCTTCTGCGCCATCGCCACCGTCTCCAATGTCTCGGACACCGTGCCGATTTGATTGAGCTTGATGAGGATGGCGTTGGCGATGCCGTCGCGGATGCCTTGGGCGAAGATTTTTGGGTTGGTGACGAAGTTGTCGTCGCCGACCAATTGCAGTTTTTTGCCGAGCGTCCTGGTAAGGGCCAGCCAGCCGGCGCGGTCCTCCTCGCCCATGCCGTCTTCGAGGGAAACGATGGGATATTTCCGCGCCCAATCCGCGTAAAGTTCCACCATCTGGGCCGGAGACTTGCGCGAGCCGTCGGATTTCTTCATGACATAGGAACCGGCGTCATAAAATTCGCTGGCGGCGGGGTCGAGGGCGATGGCGATGTCCTTGCCGGGCTTGTAGCCGGCGGCCCGGATGGCTTCGACGATGACATCCACCGCTTCGTCATTCGTCTTGAGGTTGGGGGCGAAGCCGCCTTCATCGCCCACCGAGGTCACCAGGCCGCGCTTTTGGAGGAGCTTCTTCAAGGTGTGGAAGGTCTCCGCGCCGTAGCGCAAGGCTTCGGCGAAGGAGGGCGCGCCGATGGGGAAGAGCATGAATTCCTGGAAATCGACGTTGTTGGTGGCGTGAGCGCCGCCGTTGACGACGTTCATCATCGGGGCGGGCAGGACAAAGGTCGCGGCGGCCTTGACGCCGTGCAGCTTGCGGAGGTGGGCGTAGAGGGGCAGGCGGGAATCCAGGGCGGCGGCGCGGCAGACGGCCATCGAGACGCCGAGAAGGGCGTTGGCGCCGAGTCTGGCTTTTGTTTCCGTGCCGTCGAGTTTGCGCATCAGGTAGTCAATTTCGCGCTGGGCGTGCGGGCATTTGCCCTTGAGTTTGGGCGCGATAATTTTGTTGACGTTGGCCACGGCCTTGAGGACGCCCTTGCCGCCGTAACGTTTGGCGTCGCCGTCGCGCAATTCCACGGCTTCGCGGATGCCGGTGGAGGCGCCGGAGGGCACGCAGGCCGAGGCGGTGATGTTGTTGTTGAGGGCGACGCTGACCATGACGGTCGGGTTGCCACGTGAGTCAAGTATTTCCAGTGCGGTGATGTTTTGTATTTTTGTCATAATCAGGAGCGTTCGGTTGGAAGCCCGGCCGGCTCGGAGGAGTCGGGGGCGTCCGGGGCGTCGCCATATTTGGCAGGGACACCGTATTCGTTGAGCTTGTTGCGCAGAGTGCGAACGCTGATGCCCAACAGCCTGGCGGCATGGGTGCGGTTGCCGTCGGTCTTGTCCATGGCCGCAAATATATGAAGTTTTTCCACCTCGGCCAGGGAAAGAAGGTCCTGCGCAGGGGGCGCGGGAACGGGCGCCGGAGGAGCGGCAGGGGAGGCGGCAAGGCCGGAGCCGGGCGGCGGAGAGTTCGATGCGCTGGTGGAAAGGGGCGAAAAACCGAAGTGCTCGGGCTCGAGCAGGCCGGTGTCGCCACAGAGAATGACGGCGCGTTCGATGACGTTTTGCAGTTCGCGGACGTTGCCGGGCCAATGGTGGGCCTGGAGAACCGCCATGCAACGATCGGAAATGGCACGGACGCGGACGCCGTGTTTGCGGGCAAAACGGGGCATGAATTGTTGGGCCAGGAGAGGGACGTCCTCCATGTGGTCGCGCAACGGGGGGACGTGGATGGGGACAACATTGAGGCGGAAGTAAAGGTCCTGGCGGAAATCCTTGCGCTCGACGCCTTCTTCGAGGCGGCGGTTGGTGGTGGCGAGAACGCGGACATCAACTTTGATGGTGCGGTTGCCGCCGACGCGTTCGAGTTCGCGTTCCTGGAGGATGCGGAGCAACTTGACCTGGACTTGAGGGGAAATCTCGCTGATTTCATCGAGGAGAATGGTGCCGCAGTGGGCCAGTTCGAAACGGCCTTCGCGCTTATTGAGGGCGCCGGTGAACGCGCCTTTTTCGTGGCCGAAGAACTCGCTTTCGATGAGGTTTTCGGGGATGGCGGCGCAGTTGACCTTGATGAAAGGAGCGTTGGCGCGCGGGCTTTGGCGATAGAGGGCGCGGGCGACCAGTTCCTTGCCGGTGCCGCTTTCGCCGGTGATGAGGACGGTGGCCTGGGTGCGGGCGACTTTGCGAATGAGTTGGCGCAAGTTTTCCATGGCCAGGCTCTGGCCCTGCAACTCGTAACCGGAATCATCCTCCTCGGCGTTGCTGAAGTAGGCGTTGACCTTGAGGAGCTGGTTGAAGTTGTCGGCTTTCTTGAGGGTGACTTGCAATTGATCGGCCGAGAAGGGCTTGAGCATGTAATCGAACGCGCCGTTGCGCATGCACTCCACCGCGGATTCAACGGAACCAAACCCGGTGACCATGACGACGAGAGGTTTCAGGGGTTGGGATTGCAGTTCGCGGAGCAAGTCGGTGCCTTCGCCATCGGGGAGGCGGACATCGAGGAAAATGAGGTCGAAGGTGTCCCGGGCCATCAAGTCGCGGGCGCCGGCGAGGGTCTCGGTGGAAGCGACGTCGTAGCGTTGCTGGCGCAGTTGCTGCTCCAGGTTGCGGCGGACGATGGGGTCGTCTTCCAGGACGATGATTTTTTCAATGGGCATTTTGTTCCAAAGTTTGCATTTGCCAGCCTACACGCTGCTTGAGCCGGTAATTTAGCGACTGATTGAGCAGCGGATGCAAGTTTTAAATGAACCTTTCCGGTAGTGCAATTTGTTTTGAAACCCAGGCCCGATTTTGCATCGCCCTCATTTTTTGACCCGGCGCCAGCGCCGCCAAGACTGGCCGGAAACGCAAGATTGATAGATCCAAAAAACCCGCAACAGGTTCTTCGCTGTTTTCGGTGGAATGGATTTGCCCCGCGCAAAGGAGAGCGCCCCTTCCAACCTGACGGTCGCAGCGATTGGTGGTCAAAAATCGCCAGAAAGGTCATATTGATAGATAGAGGTCCGGAAAATCGGCAACACGGCAACAAGCCATATTTTACAAGGGTTTCGTTGAGCTTTTCGGCTGGCAACACAGCGGCAACGGGTGGCAACACTTTCGGTTCGCTGTTTTCAGAATAGATTCTCATTAAAAGCCTTCTTTGGCACCAAATTGGAGCGGCCAGCCGGAGCGAAGAAGCGTAGCGCACGGCTGAAGTGACTGGGATTCTGTACCCCCCCACCCCCCCGCTACAGTGCTACAAACGTTGATTATCAATGACTTAGGGTGCTACAAGGGTGCTACAATTTGGCTTATTTGTAGCACCTGTAGCACCCTGGCATCACACCCATCGCGTCCGCTCATGGCAACGGCGGCGTGGAGGCCAGAATCCAAGCGGCACTCGCCGCGTTTCTATTCCACCAAAAGCAGCGAACCGAACACAAAGATGGTGGTATGAATTGCACGGATTTTGGCATTTTTGGCATTTTTAAATTTTTTCCTCTATTCGGTTGACAGAGGAGCGGCGGCGCCCCTGGCCATGTCTGGCTTGTTTGGCCACGGCCCCTAGCTCCCGGAAGGTTTTTCCCGTGTATCCGATGAACTTGCCATCAAAGCAGACCGGTTTTGCGCCTCTCAGAGCCTGTTTTAAAATTGGCAATGGGCCTGTTTCCGCGCAAGAGGCCCTATGGCGAGGCGCGACGAGGGAGCATACCCGCCAGTGGTCTGTGACCGAGGAGCAACGAAGCCAGAGGGCCTCTTGCGTGAAAACCTCCCGGGCGGCAGGTCTTTTGCCCGTAGCCTGCGTTGGCTCGCTGCTTACAGCCCGCTTTGGGGATGCTCGCAGCTCACCGCCTTGGCCACGGTCAAAATCCCTCGCCGCAGGCCCGTTGCTAATTTTAAAACAGGCTCTTAGCCGTGCCTTTGCGGTTTTGTTGTTCTTCATGGGTGATTTTGTGTTCTTGATTCTCATCATGGCACATCCAGGTGGACAAATGCTGTCCATGTGAAATAATACTCAAAGCGAACAACTTTAAAACAGATTATTCCTTTTCGCTTTTCCCAGCACGTTTCTTTGCCTCATTTTGCATAGCTGCAATTTTGTTGAATATCTCAATGGCCCGACCGAGAGTTCGACCAAGTTCTGCGATGTCACCCAAAGATATGGTTCTGCTATCACTTGGAAAGAATTCTTGTTGTCCTTGCGGCACATTTCGCGTTTGCCAGTCAATCTCAATTGAAACACAAGGAAGTATTCCATGACAACGTAGAAATAACCCAATTGTTCCGAACGGCCGCCATCGAGAATTTTGATTAAATGCGGATGTTCCTTCCCGATCAAATTCCTTTCGGTCTTGATCCTTGAAAGCTGCACCTCTTGCGAAGACTCCTCGACAAGTTCTGGATCAAAAATTTTCAACGCGGCCCTTTGCCCGCTTTTATCCTTTGTTTCAACTACCAATGCTGACTTGCCGTTATCAATCAGTTTTCCCACTTCCCATTCCCCAAGGAATTTTCCTGAGAGTTCGCCAACAATTCGTTTTGCGCGCGTTTTGTCCACAGCAGATATGATTTTTGACCTTAACCGATGCCAATTCAACTAAAAAATCTCCAGGGGGCTGCCCGATTACAGGCATCGGACCGGTGTCAAGGCTGGCAAGTCCTGCTTACGTGGTAAAACTCGTTTAAGTGTCAGGCCTAAAATTGGCATTTAAATGAACCCCTGGCGCGATTTGGCATGGAGGCGGGGGGTTAGCCGGTTGGCGGAGGTTCTCCGGACGGCTGCCGCAATTGGGCGTTTTCCCGGGCGAGGCGGGCCGCCTGATTTTCCAGGGTCTGATTGATCTGTTGGAGTTCATGGTTCATGGCGAGGGTTTTTGACAGGAGGCGGGAGTTGTTGGAAATGAAATCAAAACGCTCGACGGCGCTCTTGACGGAGGCGAGGAGTTCTTCACGCGACCAAGGCTTCACCACGAAACGGTAGATTTCGGCTTTGTTGATGGCGTCGATCAGCGTGCCGAGGTTGAGGACGGCCGTGATGAGAATACGGGTGGCTTCGGGCTGGATTTGACGGACTTGGGCCAAAAACTCCAGGCCGGAAACCATGGGCATTTGCTGGTCGGTGATGACGACGGAAAACTGCTGTTCCTTGAGAACACTCAGGGCATGGACGGCATGGGGAGAGGAAACCACGTTGTAACCTTCGTGCAACAAGGTGTCGCGCAAGGCGACCAGGACGATTTCCTCATCATCCACAATCAGGATCGGGCGGACGGATTCTTTGGGTGTGTTCAGCTCCTGAGACATGGGATCTCAGCCGTTTTTGTCAAAAAACGATTTGAGCTTCAACAACATGTCGGATTCGGACAAGTCGGGATTGAGAAGCAGATCGATGCCGTTGAGCAATTGGGCGTCCAAATCGTCCTGGTTGCAGCCGGCCAGTTTCAAGACCAGTTTGACGTTTTTATTCTGCTGGCGCACCTCGGCGGGCAGGGAGTTCAAAGCCGGATCATCCGGTTGGGCGAGGAGGAAAACGCCGTCGAAATGATAGTCGGAGGACTGGAGCAACTGGGCCAAACTGTCGGACGAAGCCGCCGTGACGATTTGGTAGTTGTGGGAGCGGAGCAGTTCGGCGGTCTTATCGAGCACTTCTCCGGGCAGGCCGAGGAGCAGGAGGTTGCGGCGGGTTTGGCGCTGGCGCGACGCGGCCTCGGCCTCTTCAAGGCGGCGCGATTCGGAGAAGTCGGCTTCGGGCAGCCAGATTTGGAAACTCGTGCCCGCGCCCTCCCTGGAGACAACGGAAATGGCGCCCTGCAGTTTTTCGATGGCGAGGCGCGCGTTGTAAAGGCCGAGGCCGGAGCCTTTGGCCTTGGTGGTGAAAAACGGGTCAAAGATCGAGGCCAGATGCCGCTGTTTGATGCCGGAGCCGGTGTCTTCAATGGTCAGGCAAACGGACGGGAGGCGGGGGGCCGTGCCTTTCATGTTTTCCAGCGCGGGCAATTCCTCGTGGCGGGAGGTGCGCAAGGTCAGGCGCCCGCCGCGCGGCATGGCATCGGCCGCGTTCAAGAGCAAATTGATGACGACTTGCCGGAACTCGACGACATCGAGATAGGCCGGAAGCTGGAGGGGGGACAAATCGGCGGCGAGCTGGATGCGGCGGGGCAGAATCTTGGTGACGAGATCCACGAGGTCGCCGGCGATGTCGTTGAGATTATGATAATTGCGCTCGCCGGTCTGGCCGAGGTGGAGGTTGACCATGCGTTTGACGAGCTGGCTGGCCTGCAATGAATTCTTCTTGACCAACGACAAGCCTTCGTGAAAGGGATGCCGGGCGTCCATCTGGGCCAGGAAGGATTCGCTCAGGGAATGAATGCCGGCGATGATATTGGTGAAGTCATGGGCCATGCCGAGGGTCAGGACGGCCAGCGTTTCCTTCCACGCGGCGGTGGAAAGCCTCCTTTCGGCGATGGTCTGGCGGGTGACATCCAGCCAGACGACCTCGTAGCCCAGCAGGAGGCCGTGCGGGGTGATGACGGGCTGGCGATGCTCCAAAATATAGGCGACATGGCCGGTGAGGGCGTGACGAATGCGATAGGTGTTGGTGACGGGGGAGTTGGATTGGACGGCGTGTTTGAATTGTTGCCGCAAGTCGGCGGCGTCCGACTCGTGGACCACTTCCCAGAAGCGGTCGCGCTGGCCGCACCAGTCGGCGGCGTCGAGGCCGGTCAGTTCCTTGATGTTCTGGCTGGCGGATTGCAGGCTGAAATCCGGGCGCTGACTGAAAATGACGCAGGGCCAGCGGCGGGTGAGGCCTTCGAGCCGGGCTTCGGCGCACAGCAGCTTGACGAACATGTCGCGCCGGGTTGAATCACTGCGCAGGTGGTCATCCAAAAGGCCCTCTTGCAAACCGGTCAGGGGCGGAGGGGAGGAGTTCAAGCGGACGAAAGAACATTGGGGGGTGCGCGCCACTTCCAGATTAAACCATTGGGCGGGCTGCTCCTGGCGGGCGGGCAATTGAAGATCCAGGCGGGCGAACGGCGCGGCGCTCCGGCTGGCATGGAGGACGGATTCATTCCAGTCTGGTGACACTTTGGCCAGGATGTCCCAGAAGGATTCGCCGATCAGGTCGGTGACCGGCTTTTCGAGCCAATGGCACAAAGGCTTGTTGATTTCGAGCAAGCCGCCGGAGTGATTCAAGATAGCCATGCCGCCCTCCAGCCAGCTTCGCGGCATAAAGCATTCCGACAGGGCCGCGGGCGCGGGGCGATCCTTGATGCTCTGTGGACCTGGCAAATTCGCTGGCACGGGATTATGGATTCATCCGCTAGAGAATTACGGATAGTTGCCGGCAACTCAATGGCAAAATGTGACTTAAATGTGACTCATTTGCAAGTTATTCATTTTAGAGTATTTGCATACGATTTGCAGGCCCTGCGTTTCGTCTTCTCAGCGCGACACGGAATCACAGGCGACTTCGGACGTTTGCGCGCAGGAGCAGCGAAGGCGGCGGAGATCGTCGAGGGCTTGTTCGAGCAGCAGTGTTTTCTCGCGCACCTCGCGCTTGCGCACGGCAAGCAATTCGCCGTTGTTGGCTTCCAAGGCGAGAAGACGGCTAACCTCGTCGCGAAAAGGATGCGAGGCGGCTTCCGCGGGATTCTCGGTCTTCCACTGTTCGATGGCGTCGGTCAGCGGCAGTTGCAGGGCGGCTTTGGCTTTCTGAATCCCGGCCAACTCCGACCAGCGGCCGACTTGGATGACGTGGGATTCGTGATGAGTCATTTCGAGCCATTCTTTCAAAAGCATGGTGATGCGCTGGCGTGCGTTCATCTTCGGGTGGGGAATGGATCGATTTCAGCCTTCAGTTGAACCGCCAGATGGCGGGCCAGTATTTCCTCCGTGTGCTGCGATGGATAATCCGGGTCCGCGATCAGGTTCCTGGCTCGCGCCACCGCTTCGGGGCGCGCGTCCGGG
>CAWFAZ010000061.1:0-4621 GCA_963813995.1 uncultured Verrucomicrobiae bacterium
GTACCGCCGATGCCTCCACCACCTCCTGTCAAAGAGGAATCAAATCTTCTCGGTATCATTCGTGGTGCCATGGAACAGGTAGCTGAGGATCAAATCAAGATTCAGAACCAGCACTTGACTGATGAGAAGCTTAGGGTTTTTTTCCAGAAAAGTATGAAGCATATCATATCTAAGATGGATGAAGATCATTATGACTTCATACTACTACACAATAGCGATGTGGGGGTTCCCGAGCAAGCCTATGGAATCTTCATGCAAATCTTTGCTAAGGCTTGTAAAACAAATTGGCATTGAAGCAAAGGTGGATAGAAGTTACGTGAAACTTGAAAAGGATTCCGTTCGGAAACTTATCAAGACGATTCCAACTCAGACACCTCGAATTGACATTGATGAGAGGGTTCGTGCCATGCTCAGTCGAAGTGATGCATGAGTCCTCACACCAAAGACAACCTAACACTTCTGGGCATCGCCTTTCTGGTCGGTGTTTGGATTTTACTAGATGAGATTTCGCATAGGAAGGGACGTAAACCAGCATGATGGGAGCGCATGTTCTATCGGTATACTTGTTGGGAGCGGCTCATAGCTTCTACCCGGTAAGTAATCATCACTTTCATGAGAAAGTGGAGGTGACTGAGGCGAGATATGCTCAGTTTGCCGAGGACATAGCCGAATTCGTGATGGACCCTAACGTGGAGCCTCTCTTCGGTGGCCTTGATGGACGCATTGAAACCGGCCTTTTGCTGATTTCTCTGGCTTCCTTCGAGTCTATGTTCATTGATGATGTGATGACGTGCAAAAAATTGGGAGACCAGGGCCATGCTTTCGGCCCTTTCCAATCTCACATCCGCAAGCAACAGCCGCTGCCATCCGGCGGGACGGCCGTCTGGCGGCTTTTGTCAAGCAACGTTACAACTCGTGGGACGGCGGCATCGGCCGGGAGATTGAATCGGGCAGGAGCAGTTTTGCGGCGCTGGAGAAATACCTGTTGAAAAAAGGCGCTCCGGCGGCCAACGCCAGCGGACGGCAGGAGTTTTTGGAGAACTTGATCAACGAGTTTATTTGATCCTGGAATCATTTGCCGCTTGAACTTGGCGGGCCGGGAGATTATTGTGTCAACCATGATGGCTGAATTGGTTGACGCAGGCGGCCATGCCCGGATTTCGGAACTGGCCTGGCAGGTCATTCAGGGCGGGGAAATCTCCCGCCAGGAGGCGCTGTGGCTTTTTGCCGTGGAAGATTCGGCGGACATTTTTGATGTAATGGCGGGGGCCAACCGCATTCGGGAGCATTTCAAGGGGAACAAGATTCATCTCTGCTCCATCGTCAACGCCAAGGCGGGGGCCTGCCCGGAGAATTGCAGTTTTTGCGCGCAGTCGTCTTTTTATCAGACCGGCTCGCCCAAATATGGGTTCGTTGATCCAGAACCGGTCCAGGAAGCGGCGGAGGAGGCGGAGCGCAACGGCGTCACGGCGTTGGGGCTGGTTGCGGCGTGGCGCGGACTCAAGGAAGGGCCGATGCTGGATGAGGTGTGCGACCGCGTCCGCGAATTGTCCAACAGCGGCAAGACGCGGGCCGACGTTTCTCTGGGCATCATTCAAAGCCAGCGGGTGGCGGACCGTTTGAAGGAGGCGGGAGTGGAATGTTACGGGCACAACCTGGAAACTTCGAGGCGGTTTTTCCCCAGCCAATGCACCACGCACTCCTACGAGGACCGGCTGCAAACCATTTCCCATTTGAAAAAGGCCGGAATCAAAATCTGTTCCGGCGGCATCATCGGCATGGGCGAAACGCGCGAAGACCGCTGCGACCTGGCTTTCGCCTTGAAGGAAGCCGGGGCCAATGTGGTGCCCATCAACATTCTCAATCCCATCAAAGGCACGCCTTTTGAGAATGTGCCGCCGCTCGCGCCGCTGGAGATCTTGAAGACCATTGCCTGTTTCCGCTTCATCCTGCCGCGCCAGGAAATCATGGTCGCGGGAGGCCGCACCGTCAACCTGCGCGACATGCAAAGCATGGTCTTCCATGCCGGCGCCAGCGCCCTCATGGTCGGAAATTATTTGACAACGCTCAATCAGCCGGTCGAGCGGGATTTGCAGATGATCAAGGACCTGGGCCTGGACCCCGATTGGGACAAGCACGGTTTTTCCGATCAATAGCAGTGGAGCGCCTGGCTAAAAACATCGGCGGCTATCGCGGCGAGACCCTCGACCTGCCCAGGGTCCTGCGCGAACTGGAAAAGGCCGCCGCCGCGAAGCATTGGGCGGGTGACGTTGTTCCTCTTGACTCCGAATCCGCGGCCCAACCCTTGAACTTCATTGCCTGGCGGCGCTCCGTGGAATCCGCCCGGAAGCGTGTCTATCTATCGGCCGGGATACATGGCGACGAACCGGCGGGACCGCTGGCGGCTCTGCAATTGCTCCAGGAGGATCGCTGGCCGGCGGACGTGGCGATCTGGCTTTGCCCATGTTTGAACCCGACCGGTTTCCTGCTGAACCGGCGCGAAAATTTTCAGGGCATTGATCTCAACCGCGACTACCGCCATTTGCAGAGCGCGGAAACGCGCGCGCACGTGAATTGGCTGCAACAGCAGCCGGGCTTCGATCTGGCGCTTTGTTTGCATGAGGATTGGGAATCGCACGGCTTTTATCTCTATGAATTGAATCCGGATCAACGGGCCTCCCTGGCCGCTGCAATTGTCGGGGCGGTGGCGGAAGTATGTCCGATCGAGCGCGCGCGGCTGATTGACAATTGGCCGGCGGAAAACGGCATCATTCGGCCCCGCGTCAACCCCGCCGAACGTCCGCAATGGCCCGAATCGCTCCATCTCATCACCCACAAGACCCGCCAGAGCTACACCTTTGAAGCCCCGTCGGATTTCCCCTTGCCGGGTCGCGTGGCGGCGCTGGTCACGGCGGTGCGCGCCGCATTGCGGGCGCTTTAACCAGTGGGCAACCGGGCGCATCAATCGTGCGCGATGTCGCCGGGCTGCGGCGCTTTATCGCCCGGATGACGGGGAAAATGTTCCGCCAGAAGTTTTCCCGCGCGACGCACGCCATGCAGAATCCCCCCGGTGAATTCGCCCTTGCGAAAATGGCCGGACATTTCTTGCGTGACTTCCTTCCAGAATTCATCTCCGCACTGCGCATGAACCGCGCTGTCGCCGATGATGGCGAACTTCCTGACGCGCGGAGCGACAAACAGCAGGACGCCGTTTCGTTCCTGGCTCTTTTGCATCCCCAGATGATGGAAAACCTTTTGCGCGGCGGCCACTGCATCCTCCGGTTCCTTGCGGCTGATGAAGACGCGGATCTCGCCACGCATTCTGGCCTCCGCTTCGCCAATCGCCTTCACGATGGCATCGTGCTGAAGCTGGTTTAAAAAATCGCGCGCTTTCATATCACCAACTTGACCCGGCGCCTCCCCCGCCGAAGCTGCCTCCGCCGCCCGCCGAGAATCCACCTCCGCCGGAGAATCCACCCCCTCCGCCGCCCCATCCGCCACCGCCGGAAAAGCCTCCCCAACCGCCGCTGCTCATTACCCAACCGTGTCTTCTGGAGCCACGAGAGAGAAGCAATAGCAAAATGAAAAGGCCTGGAAAAAGCCAGACCAGGATCGCAGGATATGGCCCGGCCCCGTGATGCTTTTGCTCGTAAACTGTCCTTCCGGTCCCTTTGTATTCATGCCGGGTCGCGGCCATGATGGCGTTGACCCCCGCAGTCAAACCTCCGGCATAATCCCCCGCCTTGAAACGCGGTTTGATTTCATACTCGGTGATTTGTTTGCAAAGCGCATCAGGCAGGACGCCTTCCAGTCCATAGCCGACTTGCATAAACATTTTGCGATCCTCAATGAAAACGAACAGAACCACGCCGTTGTTCTTTTGCTTTTGCCCAACCTTCCATGAGCGCGCAACGCGGATGGTATAGTCATCAATGGAAGAATCGGACTGCATCCTCGGATAAACCGCCACCAGAACCTGATTGCCAGTCGAGCGCTCGAAGCCTTCCAATTGCAGGTTGAGTTGGTCCGCCGTGGTGGCGTTCACAACGTGCGCGTAATCATTAAAGTAATGGTCCGGCGCGGGCGGAATGACTTCGCCGGCAATGGCGCAGAGACACCAAATCCAAATCAAGATGAAACAGCAACGTCGCATGGCGGTCACGGCTTGGCCGGCGCCGGCGCGGGTTTCGCATTATCGAAGTTAAACTGCACCTTCGGCGGCGTTTCCGATCCGGCCGTGGCGGCAAAGTAGGGTTTCTCGTGGAAGCCCAGCGCGCCCGCGTAGAAGACGGCGGGGAAGGATTTGATCGCCGTGTCGTAAGCCTGCACGGCATTATTGAAGTCGCGCCGGGAGACGGCGATGCGGTTTTCCGTTCCTTCCAACTGGGCCTGGAGGGCGGCGAAATTGGCCGTGGCTTTCAGATCGGGATACCGCTCCACCACCACCAGCAGACGCGAGAGCGCGGAGGAAAGCTGGGATTGCGCCTGATCGAATTCGGCCAGTTTGGCGGCGTCATCGGGCGCGGTTTTAGTATTGATGCTGACCCTGCCCACCGAGGCGCGCGCCTCGGTGATTTGGGTCAGGGTGGATTTTTCAAAATTGGCCGCGCCGGACACGGTG
>CAWFAZ010000062.1:0-23999 GCA_963813995.1 uncultured Verrucomicrobiae bacterium
GGCCGTCCCAATGTTTAAAAAAACACGCAAGAAAAAAGTGTTTGTCAGTGGTTGCTTTGACATGCTTCACAGCGGCCATGTGTGCTTTTTGGAAGAGGCCGCCACTCATGGCGACGTTTATGTGGCGATCGGCTCCGACCAGACGGTTCGGGAATTGAAAGGCCGCGCCCCGGTTAACAGCCAATCCGAACGAAAATACATGCTCGAAGCCTTGAAGTATGTGAAAGCGTGTCTCATCAACAGTGGCTCCGGCCTCATGGATTTTCTAACTGAGTTGAAGAGCGTGGCTCCGGATATCTTTTTTGTCAACGAGGACGGGAACACGCCGGCCAAAGCCGAACTTTGCCGACAGTTGGGGATCAAATATATTGTGTCCAAACGCCTCCCAAAAGCCCATTTGCCGGTGCGCTCCTCCACCAGCCTGCGCAAGCAATGTTGGATTCCTTTCCGGCTTGATCTGGCCGGCGGCTGGCTGGATCAGCCTTGCGTTTCCAAAAAGGGGGCCGGTTCCGTGCTCACCATTTCTCTGGAACCGATCATTGAATTCAATGAACGCAGCGGCATGGCCTCGAGTTCCCGCCGCCGGGCCATCGAGTTGTGGCAGACTGACCTGCCGGAAGGCGACCGCGAAAAACTGGCCAGGATGTTATTCGCCTTTGAAAATCCGCCCGGCACCAAAATCTTTGCCGGCTCACAAGATTCCATCGGCATCGTGTTTCCCGGCCTGAACCGGCTGGACTATCGCGGCAAATACTGGCCGGAGAAAATTACTTCAGTCACTGACGAGAAGATTCTCAACTGGATTGAGCAACATCTGTTTTTGATTCCTCTCGGCCAGCGGGGGGCGAATTTTAATGTGTTGAAAGGCAAAAAAATTACAGCGCCAAAAGTCCGCGCATTGGCCGCGGCCGCCGATGGATGCTGGCATGCCATCCTGGAAAAGAATCTGCCGCAATTTGGCCGGCATATGCGCGCCTCCTTTGAAGCGCAAGTCAGCCTGTTTCCGCAAATGACCAATGACGCTGTCAAAGACATGATCCGGCATTATGGTGGAAAATCTCTGGGCTGGAAATTATCCGGTGCTGGTGGTGGTGGTTATCTCGTTCTCGTGAGCCATAAGCCGATTGCAGGCGCCATCCGGATTAAAATCCGCCGTCCTAATGTTTAGTTTTGTTGCATGGCCCAAAATGATAATGACCTCCCGGTGACGCTCCCGGAGGAGTTGCGCCGCCAGTTCGCCGATGTCCAACGCCGCCTCTGGCGCGTCGAGACCACCGTCGCGCTTTGCTCGATCCTGGCCGGCCTCGTTATTTCCCTGCTCGCCCTTTTTATTTCCGATCGCCTCTGGAACACGCCGCCGGGTTTGCGCCTTGTCTTCTCGCTCCTGGGTCTGGCCGTCGTCATCGCCGCGTTTTGCAACTGGGCGCGACGCTGGCTTTGGCATCGCCGCGGCCTCAAGGATCTGGCCGATCTCGTCCAAAAAAAATATCGCCGCCTCGGCGACCGTTTGCTCGGCATTGTTGAACTGGCCCAGGAACAGCGCCATCTGGCCAATTTTTCCCCCGCCCTCTATCATGCCGCCATCCATCAGGTCGCGGATGAAGCGCGTCAATATAATTTTCGCCAAAGTGTCAGCGCCCGTCCGGCGGAAAAATTCGCGTTCGGAGCGGGGGCCGTGATCGTGTGCTGGCTGGCCCTCTCGCTCGCCCTCCCGCAAGCCAGTTGGAACGCCTTCCTGCGCTGGCTCAGTCCCACTGCCAGCATTCCACGTTACACCCTCGTCGGCCTGGAAGGGCTGCCGCGGGAATTGATCGTTCCCCACGGCGAGCCTTTTGCCATTTCCGGCAATGTCCGATACCGCTCCTTTTGGAAACCGGGCCGTGTCTCCGGCCAATTGCCGGCTCTGCCCAAACTTGAAGGCGTCGTGGATTCCGGCAAAATCCGCCTGCAAATTCCCGGGCAGGTCGAGACTGGCGTGCTGCGCGTTCAAGTGGGCGATGCCATGGCCGAGATCAAGGTAGTGCCGGTTCACCGGCCTTCGCTGCGCGAATTGGCCGCGCGCATCCAATTACCGGACTACCTGCAATATCCCGATCAAACCCAGGTGCTGCAGAGCGGATCGTTGCTGGCCGTCGAAGGCAGCCGCATTGCCTTTCACGGCACCATCAGCCGCGCCCTCTCCGCCGCCCTGATGCAGCCCGAAGGAGGCGAGGCGGCGCCGTTGAAAATCGAAGGGGCAAACTTCAGCAGCGCCCCCGCCCAACCCGATGGGATTGCCCAATACACCTTCGATTGGCGGGACGATCTTGGCCTGTCCAACGCCGCCCCGTTGCGCCTCTCCGTGGACATGCGGAAAGATGCTCCGCCCGTTGCCGACTTGCCCGGATTGCCCCGCGAAACGGCCGTGCTCGTTTCCGATGTCCTGCACATTCGGGCCGAGGCCAGCGATGATTTCGGCGTGCGCGACCTCGGATTGACCTGGGAGGTGGTGTCCGATACGCCACTGACCGAAAGCATTGCCAGCGAAGTGAAAGTCATGACCGCGTCCACCCGCGTCAAGAAAATCGAGAAAGTTTTCCTGTGGAGTCCGCGGGCCTTTCGGATTCCGGCTGATTCGACCGTCGAGTTGCAAGGCTACGCGCGCGATTTCTTTCCCGAGCGCGAGCGTTCGCGCACCGCGCCTTATCGCATCCGCGTTCTCAGCCCCGAGGAGCACGCCGAACTCGTGCGCGAACAGTTGGAAGACATCATGGCCCGCATCGAGGACGTCACCCGCCTCCAGGAAAAAATCGCGGCCAATCTGCGCGGCGTCAAAGACAATGAGAAGCTTCCCGAATCGCAAAAATCCGCGCGCCTCGGCGAAAGCAAAAACGAACAGTTGGAAAATTCTTCGCACCTGGACGAGTTGAGCCGGCAAGCCGAAGGCGCGCTGCAGGAAGCCATGAAGAACCCCGTGTTTCCCGCGGACACCATCCGCCAATGGAGCCAGTCCGCGCAGCAATGGCAGCAATTGGCGCGGGAGAAAATGAAGGATGCCGCCGCCTCCATGCAATCCGCCCAACAAAACCCCGCATCGCGCCCGCAACAAATGGCCGACGCCACCCAAAAGGCCGAAGATATTCTCGAAGCCCTGGAAAAAATGCAGGACAAAGCTGGCCGGCACATGGACGACTTGCAGGCCCTGACCCTTTCGCAACGCCTGCGCAAAGTTGGAGCGCAGGAGAAGGAGATCGGCGTCCAGTTGCTCAAAACCGCTCCCGACACCATCGGCTTGCCGCCCGGAGATCTGCCCGGGAAATTCAAACTTTTTGAACACGCGCTGACCAGCGACCAGGGCCGGGCGCAAAGAGAATCGGACGCTTTGCAGGGCGAAATCAGCCGTTTCTTCGAGCGCACCCAAAAGACAAACTACGGCGCGGTCAGCCGGGAAATGAAAGACTCGCGCGCCACCGATGAATTGGAACGTTTGGGCGGATTGATCGGCGACAACATCGCCATCGAAGCTTCCGGCGGTCTTGGCCAATGGTCCGAACGCTTTCAGAAATGGGGCGACCAACTTGAACCCAAGCCGGACGACTCCGGCGGCGGCCAGGGTTCGGGCGGCAAATCGCGGAGCAAAGACATGACCGAACAACTCATCGCCTTGTTGCGCCTGCGCGAAAACGAAATGAACCTGCGCGATCAAACCGCCGTTCTCGACCAGCAAAAGGGCGAGCCGTCCACCTTCAAAGACCGGGCCAATTCCCTTGTTGACACCCAGAAAAAACTGGCCGGCGATCTGGAGCAGATTCATCAGCAGGCGGCCCTGGCCGAATTGCAGGCGGCCTTCTCTCAAACGGCCGCCGCGATGGAGGAAGTAGAAGCCGTTTTGCAAACGTCCCAGACGGGCCAGCCGGCCGACCAGGCCGAAATCAAAACCATCGACTCCCTTTCCGATCTGGTCAATCTGATCAACGAACAAGCCCAACATGCCAAACCGCAACAGTCCCCCGGCAGCGCCGGCAGCGCCGGGGAAATGGCGTTCCTCCTGCGCATGATGCAGAATACCGACAATGCCAAAGCCATGGCCGTCCAGCCCGCAACCGGCCTCAACCGCGCGGGCGGCAAGACGGATCGAGCCGGCAATCCCGTGGCCGGCAACGCAGCCGGCAAGGGCGCCGCAACACGAAATGTGGACAAAGCTTCCGGCGTCATCGAGAATTCACCCGCCGAATTTCGCGACGCATTGGACATCTATTTTCATGGCATTGAACAATCCAAAGATTAAGGCGCATCGGCTGTTGTGGCTGTTGTTGGCGGCGTCTCTGGCGCCCGTCCCGTTGCGCGCCCAGCAGTTGTACACCGGGTCCGCCGCCCTCGCGGCGGAGGAAGTGGATCGCATGTATGTCAAGGCCATGCAATTCCTTGTCCGCACCCAATCGCCCCAGGGCAACTGGCCTGATGAACCGCGCGGCGATGAAGCCGCCATGAACGGCCTGGCTGTCATCAGCCTTCTGGCCCACGGCGACGATCCGAATTTTGGCCCTTACAGCACGACCCTTCATCGCGCGCTGGATTTCATTTTGAAAGGAATGGATTCCAAAACCGGTTACATCGGCAGTTCCATGTACAATCATGGTTTCGCCACCCTCGCCCTGGCCGAGTCTTATGGCGCGGTGGACGATCCCCGGCTCGGTCCCGCCTTGCAAAAGGCGGTGGGTCTCATTGTCACCGCCCAGAAGCTCAACGGCCGTCATGCCTGGCGTTATTCTCCCGAGTCCCAGGATGCGGACACCACCGTCAGCGGCGCGCAAATGGTCGCCTTGCTCGCGGCCCGCAACGCCGGCATGGCCGTGCCCGAAGAGGCCATCCAGAACGGCCTTAAATTCTTCTTGTCTTGCCAGACTCCCGAGGGCGGCTTTGGCTACATTTCGCCCAACGCGCCCAATGCCACCCGCACCGCCATCGCCTGCGTCGTTCTGGCGCTGGCCCGGGAAAAAAACTCGGCCGCCTTCAAAAGCGCGTTTGCCTTCCTCAAAAACACGCCGCCCGATCGGGCCTACCCGCAATATTTCCTCTATTACGCCTCCCAGGCCTGGTTCCACGGCTCGCCCGAGTTGTGGCAGAGTTGGAACCGCGCGAACATCACGGCGCTGCGCGCCACCCAGACGCCGGATGGCAATTGGGAGGGACAACTCGGGCCCACCTTCGCCACCGCGGGGTCGCTCTTGTCCCTGGCGCTGAACTACCGCTACCTGCCGATTTATGAGAGGTAACGCCGTTTTGGTTCCGTTGTTTGTTTGTCTGGTTTTTGCCGCTCCTGCCGTGTTGACCGCCCAAATCCATCTGGACGGTCTATTCATCGCCCGGGGAGGAATCCAGTCTGCCGGCCAGCCCCTCACCACCCCGGCGGAACAGGGTGATCTTTTGCAATTTGTGGATGGCTCAGTCATGCACGGCGGATTGAAACGCATGGATGCCGCTTCCGGCCTGCGTTGGGAAAATCCGGCGGCAAAGGCCCCCATCGACTTGCAGCCGGGTCATATTGATTCGATCCGTTTTGCCCGCGCCGCTTCCGTCACTCTGGCCCCGACCTCCCATCTTCGTTTTGTCAATGGCGACGACTTGTTCGGCTCGGTCACTTCGCTGCATGACGATCATCTTGGCTTCAGCGCCTGGTTTGGGGAGTCGCTGACGATTCCGCGCGCGTCCGTGCAAACCATCACGTTTCTTTCCAGTAATTATACAATTCTCTACGACGGGCCTTCCGACGCCGCTGGCTGGATCATCGGCAGCCATAATCCCGAAAGCTGGACCTTCCGTGACGGCTCTTTCATCAGCGGGTCTCCCGGAACCCTGGGGCGCGACTTCAATTTGTCCGGTTCTTCCACCGTTGAATTTGACCTGGCCTGGGGCGATGTATTCGAGTTGCTGGTGAACATTTACAGCGATGCCGTGGACCATTTGGATTCCGGCAATTCGTACGTGCTCGAGTTCACGCGCGATCAGGTCAATTTGCGCCACTTCGATTCCAACCATCAGTTTCCGTTCAGGACTTTCGGCAGCGCGCCGTTGCCAAATCCCGCTGCCAAAAACAAAATCCATATCATTATACAATCGAACAAGGAAGAAGGCACGGTGGCCGTTTTTGCTGATAATGTTTTGGCCAAACGCTGGAAGGACGAGAACGGTTTCAGCGCCACGGGCGGGGGTCTTCTCTTTCAACAGGTGGGCGGGGCCGGCGCCGTGGTCAAATTGAGCAACCTCAAAATCAGCCAATGGCAAGGGCGCTGCGAGCCGGAACCCTCCGCCGTCATGACCAATGTTGACGTCATTCGTTTTATCAATCACGACCAGGCCGCCGGTAAAATCGCCGGCATCAACGGCGGCAATGTCACCCTGGCCCTGGGCGAAACCCTCCTGCAAATTCCCCTCCAGCGCGTCACCCAGATCAATTTCGCCGCCACCCCGGTTGCGGCCGCGACTGGCGGTCCCTGGGAAGTTCGGGCCTCTTTCCCATGCGGCGGCAGTCTTTCCTTTCAATTGGTAAAATGGAGCGACAAGGAAGTTTCCGGGCAAAGCGCGATCTTCGGTTCTCTCGCCTTTCAGCCGGGGCAAATCCGGCAACTGGAATTCAACCCCGGCCATGCACAAGCGGTCGCCCCGGTCGTGAGCGACAAGGAATTCGAAGGTCTGGATGAATAGCATCGCGCGAATCGTTCCCAGTCTTGCCAGCCTGGCTCTCGCCGCCGCCCTGGCTTCAAGCGCCCCCGCCCAACTGCCGCCGAAATCCTCCCCGGCCACCAACGCGGCCCCGGACAGCTTGCTCTTCCGCAACGGCGATTTGTTGTATGGCCAATTGCTGGCCATTGACCCGCCAGGCGCCGTTCAGTGGCGGCATCCCGACGCCGCCCAGCCAATCGAGTTCAAGCCGGACACCATTGCGCAGATTGATTTTCCAGCGCCAAAGAATTCCACCGCGCCCTCCAACAATGCCTGCCGGCTTCTTCTGGCCAATGGCGACTCCCTGGAAGGCGGCCTCGTTTCCTGTGACCGCGAAGCCGTTGCTTTGCAGACGTGGTATGCCGGCCGCTTGAGCATTCCCCGCGCCTCGTTGCAATCATTGGTTTTCATTCGACGTTCGCCGGCGGTCTTCGATGAAATCACCGGACTGGAGGGATGGACCCAGGCCGTGTCAGCCGCGCCCGCGCCCGGCGAATCCGGCCAATGGACCTACCGCGACGGCGCTTTTTACGCCGGCAAAACCGCTTCCATCGCCCGCGACCTCAAGCTGCCCGATGTGGCGGAGATTCAATTCGACCTGGCTTGGAAAGGCGCTCTCAATCTCGCCGTCGCCCTTTATACCGACTCGTTGCGGCCGATTTATCTGGTTGGCAAAGAACAAGGGCCGGACTTCGGCGGCTTTTACAGTTTGCGCCTGGATAATGTCAATTACAGAAACATTGATTTGTGGCCGATCAAAAAAAAGGAGAGTCTTCACGGGCTTGGCCAAGTGCCCTTTCCTTCCCTCAATAACAAAGACCGGCTCCATGTCGATCTGCGCGTCAGCAAAGCGCAACACAAAATCGCCCTTTCCCTCGATGACACACTGGTCAAGGAATGGGACGATCCCCAAGGCTTCGCTGGCGAAGGCACCGGCATGAGATTTGTGCAGAATCCAGGAGGCGTGATTAAGCTGAGCCATTTGCGCATCACCCATTGGGACGGAATATTCGAAGAACCCGCCGCCGATTCCACCGATGTCTGCTGGTTCGAAAACGGCCAAAAAATAGCGGGATCAATCCAGTCCATCAGCAACGGAAAAATTGCCCTCCGCCCCCCCAACCGCCCCGCCGAAATCCCGCTCGCGGAACTCAAAGCCATCACTTTCGCCCGCCGGCAGACCCGTCCGCCTCAAACCCAGGCTGCCACCGTTCGGGCGACATTCGCCCAAGGCGGCATTCTGACCTTTATTCTGGAAACCTGGCGGCCCGACGAGATGATTATACGCAGCGCGGATTTCGGCCAAGCCAGAATCAATCCCGCCGCCTTCACCCGCCTCCAATTCCTCTTCCCGGAAAAGAAAGCCGCCGCAGGCCCGAAGGGATGACAATTCCTTTAAAAAGCAGGAGACGACGACGCTTCCTGCGGAAAGCAACGGTTTGAGCAATTTTGACGCGCCATCAGCGCAGCGCGGAGGTGATGGGCGCCAGGAAGAAGCAATCCCGGTCATCAGGGGTTTGTTTGGTCGGGCCTGAGGCGCCCTGGCCGGGGGTTGACCCTGTCGGGCTATAAGTGCGCTTGTCCAACCACTTGTGAATGATCGAATGGCCGTCGGCAAAAGCTATGCCCGCTGCCTGATTATGATTGCCGGAGGGCCAATCAACGAGATAGGTGGCGTTTGTCGCCGCAGCCGCTGATATTGCCAGGGATCCGTCGTTGATGGAGTAGGGGTTTTCGTCCATGAACACAAATGTGTTGGCCGCGCCAGGCTTTGTGAAGGACGACAGTTTGCCATAGGTCAAATAATTGTTGGCCGTATAGGTGGCGCCGTCCAGCCATTCGCCTTGCACCGGCGAGCCGAGCGGTGGCGTTCCGTTGATATAGAATTGGTACCAAGTCGTCCCCACGGCGGAGTTCATCGAATAGCTCCGCACATGTGATCCATGCGATCGGGTGTCCACGTAGGTGTCCGCGGGACACTTGTAAGCGTAGGGGTTTTTAACATACGCAGCGAGCGCCGTGCCGGTTTGGTCCGTAAGTTCGCTGAGGTTGGTTGAGTCAATCTGCTGTTCCATTGTCCCGCAAACCCAATTCTTCAGATAGATTTTTGGGCTATAGGTCGCGTAACAAGTCTCGAACGGATAATCGCTGGGGGCGAGGAGATCTTTATTATCGTCCGCGTACATGATCCAGGCAAGAACGATTTGGTGGCCGTTGCTCATGCACTTGGCTGACTGCCCCTGCTGTTTGGCGAGTGCCAACGCCGGGAGCAGAAGGGCCGCCAGAATGGCGATGATGGCGATGACGACGAGCAATTCAATGAGCGTGAAACCGCCGGCTTGACCACGCTGGCGCGGGACTGAAGCCGCGCTTGCCGTGGTCATCGGAATTTTGTTTGAGATCATGCCCTATTATATCCGCTTATGGTGCGGTATCAAGCCCATTTCTGCAAAAATTCAATGGAATTGGTATAGTGTTGGCATAAATCAGTTGGAAGAGAACTATGTGTAAACACTTTATTATGAACGCTTTGCATAATAAAACGGGCAAAATCCGGCGTTGTGGAGCTGGTTTGACTGATGGGCTGTTTTTGGGCCTGCTTGGGCGGGCTTATTTTGACTTGCCTTATTCGGGCGGAGGCGTATTGTTTCTGCTGCCTGAACGCTGCGGGTGCGGCTGTTCATTAAGGCTGAGAAAAGAAAGTTAACATTGAAACCTAACCTTTTACCTCTGTTGCCAGGCAACGCGGTCAGGTCAGGCAATGGAGTCTTCGATGGCGCCACCGCGCGCCCGCAAGCCTCCCGCAGTTGATGAATACATAATAATTATGCTTACGATGGAAGAAGCCCTCAAGCAAAGCCCAACCCGCTTTGCCACGGGCCAGATTGTCAAAGGTACTGTCATTGAAGTCCGCCCCAAAGAAGTCCTCGTCGATATCGGTTACAAAAGTGAAGGCGTCGTTTCCGGCGCCGAATTCGACGATATTAAAACCGTCAAGCTCGGCGATGAAGTCGATGTCCTGATCGAAAAGCTGGAAGACAAGGAAGGCATGGTCATCCTTTCCAAGGAGAAGGCCGAATTCAAAAAGAATTGGGACAAAATCCTGACCATTTGCAATGAAGGGGGCACCATCACCGGCAAGGTCAAAGCCGCGGTCAAAGGCGGTTTGCTCGTCAACATCGGGGTGGAGGCCTTTTTGCCGGCCTCGCAGATCGATATGATCCCGCCCAAGAACCTGGCCCAGTTCATCGGCAACAGCTACGAATTTAAAGTCGTCAAAATCAACCAGGAGCGCCAGAACATCGTTTTGTCCCGGCGCGAGTTGATCGAACAGCAGCGCAATGAAAAGCGGAGCAAGTTGCTCACGGACATGACCCCGGGCGACATCCGCAAGGGAACAGTCAAGAATATCACTGATTTCGGCGCCTTCATTGACCTCAACGGCATCGATGGATTGCTCCATATCACCGACATGAGCTGGGGGCGCATCGGGCATCCCTCGGAATTGCTCAAGGTCGGGCAGGACATCGACGTGGTGGTGCTGGACATCAACCGGGAAAAGGAGCGGGTGAGCCTGGGACTGAAACAAAAGCTGAGCAATCCATGGGAAAACATCGATGCCAAGTATCAAGTCGGCGCGAAGGTCAAGGGCAAGGTGGTCAATCTGGTGCCTTACGGGGCGTTTGTGGAATTGGAACCGGGCGTGGAGGGCCTGGTGCATGTCACCGAATTGTCCTGGACCAAACGCATCGCCAAGCCCTCCGATGTGTTGAAGGCCGAGCAGGAGATCGAGGCGGTCGTTTTGGGGATCAACCGCGAGGAGCAAAAAATATCGCTGGGCATCCGCCAGCTCGAAGCCAATCCATGGGACCGCGCGACGGAGAAGTATCCTCCGGGCACGCAGGTCAAAGGCAAGATTCGCAATTTAACCAGCTACGGCGCCTTCATCGAATTGGAAGAAGGCCTGGACGGCATGATCCATGTCTCGGACATTTCCTGGACGCGCAAGATCAATCATCCTTCCGAAATGTTCAAGAAGGGCGACGAAGTGGAGGCGGTGGTGCTGGAAGTGGACAAGGCCAACCAGCGCATTTCCGTGGGTGTGAAACAATTGGCCGTCGATCCCTGGAGCAGCATCGACCAATTCTACAAGGTGGGCGATCTGGTCACAGGCAACGTGACCAAGCTGGCCAGCTTCGGCGCCTTCGTCGGCCTGCAACACGACATTGACGGCCTGGTGCATATCTCGCAGATCAGCGAAGAGCGCACGGACAAAATCAAAAACGTCCTCAAGGCCGGACAGGAAGTGACGGCGCGTGTCATCAAAATTGACAAGTCGAGACCGCCGCATCGGCTTGTCCATCAAGGCCGCCGCTTACTCCACCGAACAACTCAAGGCGGAGCAGGCCATACTGGACTCGCTCAAGCCCGGCGAAGATTTGGTGGCGTTGCAGCACGCCTTCGACGCCGCGGACGAATCGGCCAAGGCGCAGTAAACGACGAAGGGCGATGGCTGACGGGTGAC
Source organism: uncultured Verrucomicrobiae bacterium (assembly GCA_963813995.1). Taxonomy (GTDB): domain Bacteria; phylum Verrucomicrobiota; class Verrucomicrobiia; order Limisphaerales; family Palsa-1400; genus DASRLE01. The sequence goes on from CAWFAZ010000062.1 coordinate 11,228, forward strand.
GCGCGGCCGGGCAGTTGCCTGCCGCGCCGCCTTGCAGATGAAAACGCTACATTTATACTTGACTCGCCAGATGCTGGCGACGTTGGGCATGACCGTGTTCGTTTTCACCCTGGTGCTCCTGCTGGGCAACGTCATCAAGGAGGTTCTGCATCTGGTGATCAACCGCCAGGCGACCCTTGGCCTGGCCCTGCACGCCATCGCATTGCTGGTGCCCTATGTATTGGCCTACTCGCTGCCCATTGGGATGTTGACGGCGGCGTTGCTGGTTTTTGGCCGCTTCAGCGCCGAGCAGGAATTGACGGCGGCGCGGGCCAGCGGCATCAGTTTGATCAGTCTGATCACGCCGGTGCTGTTGTTGAGCGTGGCGGTGAGCGGATTGTGCGCGTGGCTGAACTTCGACATCGCTCCAGCCTGCCGCATGGCTTACAAGGAGCTGCTGTACCGCGCCGTGGTGACCAACCCGTCCGACTTGCTGCAAAGCGGAGAATCAACCCCGTTCGGCGATCATTCCATTTGGGTGGGCAAGCGCCATAAGGACGGGACCAATTTCGACAACGTCATTGTCTCGCAGTACGATAAAAACGGACAACTGGAAGAGAGGATACAAGGCACATCCGCAACCATTGTTTCCGATCTGGCGCATCAACAGATCATTCTGACCCTGCATGATGAGCACAGCATGCATCATTACAGCGACGGCTGGAAGCCCATGCCCGACGCCGGCGAAGCGACCTTCCCCATCAAAGTCCAAGCGCAAGCGCAAAAGGCGGTTCCTCTGCCGATCAGCGACATGACCTTCCGCCAACTCCTGGAAAAGCGCGATAAAATCGAGCGCGACATGGCCGAACCACTGGCGAAGGGCTTGAACAATGAGCAGCTTCTGAAAACGCAGCAGTTTTTGAGACAGATGACAAGCGACATGATGACACCGGTGTTGGTCTATCTGAATCGCACGGTGGCATTTTCCTTCGCCTGCATTGGATTTACGCTGGTGGGGATACCCTTGGGAATCCGGGGGCATCGGCGCGAAACGAGCGTTGGCGTGGCGACCGCCTTGGTGCTAATGTTGATCTATTACAGCTTTATAGTATTGGGCATGGCGTGGGCCGAACATGCGGAACGTGCGCCCTGGCTGATAGTCTGGCTGCCTGATTTCATTTTCCAGGCAGTCGGAGCCGTGTTGCTCTGGCGGGCCAACCGGGGACTGTAGAAGGCCCTTGAAGCGCAACATCCGGAACGTCTGGTGTCGTTCGCACCCCGCCAAACGGCCAAGCCTGTTCGTAAGAAACGACACGCCAATGCCAAGTGAGCACTTATTATGAAGAACGATTTTCTGGAAGAAATCTGGAGGGTTCGCGACCAACTCGCCGCCGAATGCGGATACGATCTGAAGAAACTTGCGGCCATTCTTCGCCGCGGGGAGGCCAAATACGGCGACCGCCTGGTGCGCCTGCCTATACATCGCAAGTCAGCGACAACCAAAGCCAGGATGCCTGCCCGCAAACGCGTTGCTGCCCGCGCCTGATTCTGCATCGGATCGGTCGGACGATTTTCCGCTTCGTCTTCTGTGAAAATGTCATCTGGCTCATCCATCGGTTTTTAGAATTCGTCGAATGGGCCGAGTCCTTCCACGCCGTAAAGTTTTTCGGCTTCCCAGTTCACGGCGAGTTCGATTGCGGCCAGACAATCGGTGGCGGTTTCGAGCAGTTTCAGTTGCGCGGACGGGCGCAGATACGCCGGGGCTTTGGCGGCCAGTTCAAGATTCGATGATAATTTTGACAACTTGGTCGCGGTAGGCGGCGTTCAGCTCAAACGCCTTGTCGGCGCGGCGCAAGGGAAAGCGATGGCTGACCAGCCCGCGGAAATCCACGCGGCCCCGCTCCACCAGCCGGATGGCGCGCGGGTAGGTGTGTTTCATCCGCCGGCACAATTTGATGGTCAGCCCTTTGCGGCGGGCGGTGGAATGTTTCATCGCCAAGCGGTCGTCCGAGGGGATGCCCACGAGCACGACACGTCCGCCGGGGCGCGTCATCTCGGCGGCTTGCTGGACGGAGTGATCGGCCCAGGCCGCTTCGATGGCCGCGTCCACGCCGCGCCCGGCGGTTTCTTTGTGAATGCGCGCGACGGCGTCTTCCTGGTCGCAGTTGATGGCGAGGGCGCCGAATCGTTGGGCCAGTTTGAGCCGCCAGGGGAATTTATCGGTGAGGAAAATCGGGTCCGCCCCGGCCAGTTTGGCGACTTGCAGGATGAACAGCCCGATGGCACCGGCGCCCAGGATGGCCACGCTGTGGGCCGCGCGCAACTTGGCCAGATCAACGGCATGAAGGCCGACGCCCAAGGGTTCCAGCAAAGCCGCCTGGATGTCGCTGATGGCTTTCGGGACCGGGAAACAGCAGCGCGCCGGTATGAGCATCCATTCGCTCAAACTGCCGTCGTAGGAGTGGTTGCTGCAAAAGCGAAGATTCCGGCAGAGGTTGGGATGGCCTTGCTGGCAGAGATCACAATGGAGGCAGGGCTGGGCGGGGTCCACCGCCACGCGCGTCCCCGGCTCCAGCCGCTGACCGTTGCCATCCAGCGCGTCCGGGCCTGCGGCGTTGACCACGCCGGAGAATTCATGCCCCAGAATGAGCGGTGAAGTCACCGGCGTATCGCCAATCCGGGCATCCTGGTAGGTATGAAGATCGCTGCCGCATATACCTGTGATCTTGACGCGCAAAAGCGCCTGGGTTTTTCCCGGCGGCCCGGGGCGCGGCACCCTTTCGATGCGCAAGTCCGCCGGGCCGTGCAACCGCGCGGCCAGCATCGTGGGCTGTTTCGTCTCCCCGCGATTCACTGCGCCTTGGCTCATTTTGCGTGTCTGATCCCGGCACTCTGGCAATCCCTCAGCCAGTGTGCCAGGGCGCTTAAGAGTGCAAAACCATCCAAAATTGTTGAACTTCGATGTTCCGAATCCGAACGATGGCACATTCAAGGATGCCCGGCAAGTCGGTTTTGCCTCATTTTCCTTTTCGTCGTGCGGAAAGGGGCGGAGCGTAAAGGTCAGCGCGAGCGCAATTGTAGTCCGGAGACCGGCAGGCCATTAGTCGCATTCGTCCCATCAGTCCCAAGTTATGTGTTGCGGGTTTTCCGGACCTATCACCCATATCTTCCCATTCTTCGCGGCAAATCTGACCATTGACCATTATCCGTTGTCAATTGTGGAAGCTACTTGCTGATAATTACTTATATTCAAAATGCCGAAATTTTCACTGTTTTTTCCAAAGCCAAAATGGTTCAACGCAAGTTGCTCTTGAGAAAAGTCAATGCGCTCTTGACTTTGGCCGATGGTTCGAGCGCATGATGGAACATGCATTTGACATCTCGGAAAATCGCTTTGCTCGCGGCAGTGGCAGTCCTTTGCGGAGGCCATCCAGCCAGAGGAGAAACCACGCCGACACCGTCCGCCATCAGCGGATCGGTCAGCCTGCCCCGGCTGTTTTCGGACAACATGGTATTGCAGCAAGGGGTATCCGTGCCCATTTGGGGTTGGGGCCGGGACGGCGCCACCGTGACCGTCCGATTTCAAAAGCAGACGGTTTCAACCCGCGTTAAAGACGGAAAATGGCTGGTCAGATTGGGAAACTTGAAGCCGGGCGGGCCGGATACGTTAACCATTACCAGCGGCAACTCCATCGAACTGAAGCATGTGCTGGTTGGCGAGGTGTGGCTGGCCAGCGGGCAATCCAACATGGAATTTCCCCTGAAACAGTCACATGCGGCGGCGGCCGACATCTCCAGCAGCGCCAATCCGATGATTCATTTATTACATGTACCCAAGGCCAGAATGGACTCGCCGACGAACGATATCGGCGCGGGTTGGACCGAATGCAATCCAGACACGGCGCCGAACTTTTCAGCGGTGGAGTACTACTTCGCGCGCGATCTGCAAAAGGCGCTGCATGTGCCCATTGGCGTCATTGAATCCGATTGGGGCGGGACACCCGCCGACGTCTGGATGCAGCGCGAATTTCTGCAAGCCAATCCCCGATACCGCGCCGAAGTCTTCGGGGCATGGATTGTCGCCGAGGACAAGTACGAACGGAGCCTCACGACCTACAACAAAGAGAAAAGCGAGGCGAAGGAGAAGGGCGTGGAATTCACAAATGCCGCGCCGCGCCGTCCTTGGAAACCGGGCGAATTGTATAACGGAATGATTGCGCCTTTGGCGGGCTACGCCATCAAAGGAGCCCTTTGGTATCAAGGGGAGAGCAATGCCGGCAGCGCTGAGGACGCCGCGGAGTATCACACGCTTTTTCCCGATTTGATCCGCAACTGGCGGACAGTCTGGGGCGAAGGCGCATTCCCATTCCTGCTGGTCCAATTGGCGCCTTTTCGCGATATCCAACAGGCGCCGTCCGAGAGCAGTTGGGCTTCTGTGCGTGAAGCGCAACTGAAGGCAACCGAAATCCTGCCCAATGTGGCAATGGCTGTCATTACTGATGTTGGAGATCAACACAACATTCATCCCACCCAAAAGCAGCCCGTCGGCGCGCGGCTGGCCCTGGCAGCGCGCGGCATTGCCTATCACCAGGCGATTGAGTATTCCGGCCCCGTCTATAAGCGGGCGAAAATTGAAAAGAACCAAATCGTCCTGACCTTCGACCATGTGGGCGGCGGCTTGGAAGCGCGCGGCGGCGAGTTGACAGGCTTCGCCATTTGCGGTCCGGACGGAAAATTTGTGTGGGCCAATGCCGAGATTAAAGGGTTGGACAAGGTGCTCGTTCACAGTACGAAGGTGGCTCATCCCATCGCGGTGCGGTACGGTTGGGCCAGTTATCCAGTAGTCAACCTTTGGAACAAGGCGGGCCTGCCCGCCTCACCTTTCCGAACGGATGATTTTGAACTGCAATAGATTTGGCTGATGGCTGCCCGGCCGGCTTCTCTCCGCCCGTTTCGCAGCACCCTTAAAACTCGAACCGCACCTCCCCGAGCCGTCCGGCGATTTCGCGCAAGACCCGCTCCTCATCCGCCGTGTCCCTGGCCGCGAAAGTGACGCTGAAGCGCAAATAAGCCCCGGCATCGTCCCAAGGGACGGTCGAAATCAGTTTTTCGGTTATGAGCCACTGCGAAACCTCTTCGGCGTTTTTGAATTCGAGGCCTTTTCCATTGCCCAACGCCGCCGCTTTGGGAGCTTTGACATAGAGGTAAAAGGAGCCTTTGGGTTTGGCGGCTTTGAAACCGCATTGTTGCAACACTCCGACCAGCCCCGTCATGCGGCGGGAGTATTTGGCGGCAATCCTTTCGGTGATTTCCGGATGCTCGAAGCAATACGCCGCCGCGTGCTGGATGGCAAGGAATTGGCCCGAGTCGGTGTTGTCTTTTACATCGCCGTAAGCCCGGACCAATAATTCATTGCCGGCGACAAAGCCGCAACGCCAGCCGGTCATGTTAAAACTCTTGCTCGTGGAATGAAGCTCCAGGCCGACATCTTTGGCGCCGGGCATCGCCAAAAAGCTGAGCGGCTTGCCCTCAAAAACGAGCGCGGCATAAGCCGCATCATGAATGACAACCAAGCGGTTCTCCCTGGCGAACGCGACCACGCTGGCAAAAAACTCCGGCGTGGCGCCGGCCCCCGTCGGATTGTTCGGGTAATTCAACACCAACACCTTGGCCTTGCGCAGCACCTCGGATGGGACCGATTCCAAGTCCGGCAGGAAACCATTGGTTTCCAGCAAGGGCAATTGATACACCAGCCCTCCGTAATATTTGGAGTGCGTTCCAAACACCGGGTAGCCGGGCGTGGTCATGAGAACGTAATCACCCGCATTCACCAACGCCGCTGGCAAGATGGAGAGCGCGGCCTTGCTGCCGATGGAGTGAAGGACTTCGGTTCCCGGATCGATACCCCGCACGCCGCAAACCTTTTCCAGGTAGCGGGCGGCGGCTTCCTTCAATACTGAATCGCCATTGTCCGCGTAGCCGCGATTTTCGGGCTGGCGCGCCTCTTCGGCCAATTTTGCCACCACTTCCGGAAAAGCCATTTCGTCCGGTTCGCCGACGCCCAGATCGAGGATTTCAGCGCCGGGGTGGGCGTTGAGCGCGGCGCGTTTGGCCCGTTTGATTTTTTCAAACTTATAAATCGCCGCCGATTTTCCGTAATTTCCCCCTCCGATGCGTCCCGCAAAAAGATTTTGAATGTAAGAACTGCTCATGCCGCCGGGAAGTCTAACGGTTGACACTCGTGATTTCAAGTGTGCCTTCAATTCCATAATGCTTTGCCGTTGACACAACAAGAACGCCCCCGCATAACCTGCGCGGTGAAATTGTGGCGCAGCGGCATCTTTTGGTCGGTGCTCGGCTTTGTTGGCGGGCTGGGCAATTATGCTTTCAATGCCATTATTGGCCGGCAGATACCCGGCGAATACGGGGACACCCTCGGCACGCTCAATTTCATCATTTTATTGAGTCTTCCTCTCACCATGGTGTCCATGTCACTGGTCCATTATATTGCCCACTTCCGCGCCCAAAATGATGAGGCGCGTTTGCAGGGTTTGCTGGCTGGCTGTCAAAACTTTCTTTTAAAGGCCACCATTGCAGGCTCGTTCCTGGTGGTTGTATTGGCTGATCCACTGGGCCGCTTTTTTCATTTCCGAACGAGCCTGATGCTGACCGCCCTCCTCTGTGTCCTCGTCGGTTTATGGTCGGGTTTTGCCGTGGCACTGTGCCAGGGGATGGCTTGGTTTAAACGCCTGGCGGTCATTGGCTTGATCGCCGTGGGTATGAGGATTCTTTTCGGGTGGGTCATGACGAGGTACATTCCAAAGGCGGAAACAGCCGTTTCTGCGACAACCTTTTCGCTCCTGACCAATTTGTCGTTGCTCTATTGGTGGAAGGATATTTTTCGGCACGGCGCGGCGCGCATCTCTCCGTGGAATCAGGAGTTTGTCAATTTCCTGCTCGTCACGGCAGCCTATGTTGCGGGGAACTTCTTCTTTCTCCAAGGCGATGCACTGGTGGCGAAACGTTATTTTGCGGGTGACGATAACACGGCCTACCAAGCCGCCGGAACCCTGGCCCGCGCCATCCCTGCCACCGTTTACCCTCTGCTGCTCGTCATGTTTACCTCGCGCTCTGGCGGCAAAGAGGGCCAGGCCATGTCCGATCAGCGCATTCTTCTTGGGCTGTTCGCCCTTGGGCTGGCTTGCGGCGGCATTGGACTTATTGTCTTCAGGGATTTGTTCGTGAAATTCATCTTTGGACATCAAAACTCCCAAGCGGCAGGCATGATCCTGCCTCTTGCCATTACCTTGGTGGTCTGCGGCCTGAATCAAGCCATCGGCACCTGGAGCCTGGCCAGCCGATGGCTCAAACTGGCCATGCTCTACGGTGCACTGGGCCTGCTCTATTGGCTGACTTTATTGTTTGCCGGGCGCACACCCGTTATGTTGCTCCAGATCATGCCGCTTGGCGCGACGGTGGCCTTCTGCGTTTTGTGCGCGGCGTGGCTTTTGACCTTGCGATCCCAAGCCCCTGCCAAAGCGGCGGGCTAACGCCCGGCCAACACCCTGCTTCGCGACCGGGAGCGGCGCACCGCTGTGCCACGGATTCCCGCATGATGCCGTTTGGAGCGGACTTCCTTCTCCAAAGCGTAACTCGAAGAATTGCGCAGGCGGCGGCGATATTTCAATTTTTGGCGCATGCGTTCGCGCGCCGCAATGGTGTGCTTCAAGCAGTACACGCCAATGGCCGGCGCCCCGCAGGTCAAACAAATGCCGCGCGCTTTTTTTCGCGCCATGTGGATTTGCTGGCGGGACATCGGCGTGCCGTCCTGCTTCAACAATCCGGTAAACTTGTCACTAATTTTTTTCCTGCTCCAACTTTTCATTTTAGTCTTCATGTCATGGCTTTCTCACACATCACAACTTACCATACTACACAATGGTTGAAAACGCGAGCGCCAGAGTCAAATATGTTGCAAAATGTCAAAAAACAGGGTGTGTCAAGCGATCATTGCCCCTCAGGTGGCCGGAACAAACCCCTGCAGCAACAACGCGAGCAAAAACCAAACCAGGAAAAGCGCCGCGGCCGACAAATCCGCCACCGCCAGCAAATCCACCAGCGCAATGCCCGCCAGCAAACGTGAAACGGCGCGGCCAATGTTGGGATGCTCCCGTCCCAAGGTTTGGAGCAATGTCCAGACAACCCAGAGGATCAGAACGACAGAACATAATGAGGCCGCCCGCTGATCAGGCCCATCATCGGCCAGCCCGGCAACGAGGAGGGGCGCGGCCAGAAAAATGCAGGGCCAGTATTGGATGCGAACCGGCGCGCTTTCCTTGCGAGCCAGGCTGCTTAATCCCACGATGTAGCCGGCCAGGGCCAGCCCTTTCCAAATGGATTCTCCCGTAACTCCATTCAACCCAACCGAAGCCGCCGCCAGATAAACCAAAAAACGGCAGCCGCCCATCAATACGGGCGCGATGACCATGATTTTGTGGATGGCGTTGTAAAACAAAATGCAGCCGGCGAGAATCAACGCCAACACGGCCGTAACCACGCCCAGCCAAGCCAAACCAGCCAGACCCAGGACCAGCCAGGCAAAGCCCCACCCCCAAACCTCTTTTTCAGTGATGGCGCCCGACGGAATCGGCCGCGTGCGGCGGTGGTTTTGGTCGAATCCCGCGTCAAAGGCGTCGTTCAAAAACATCCCGCCGAGATAGAGAAAGGAGACCGAGATCGAAACGCAAAGCAGGCCCGTCCAGGGGCCGCCGCCCGCCAGCCACCAACCTGCCAGGCAGTTGGACCACACTGTGGGAAGATTTGAAACCCGCCCCAAAATCAGGAGCGCGCGCAGTTTGGATGGCCGCGTTAAGTTCAAGCCAGTCCCCTGCCCCTCAATGCGTTGAGGCACCAGTCATATTCCAGGCCCAGTTGCCCGACCACGCTTCGGCTCTTCATTTCCGGCGGCATGACCTCCCAGGTGTAGGTTTCCATCTCCAAGTGAGAACACAGATGCGGATCGGCCTGGAGAACATCCAAAACCCCGAGCAGGTGGTCCGCAGTATTGTCAAACAAGGCCGCCGGCGGGCTGTGCAATGGAATGTGGAAATGAATCCGCCATTCCTCCGCCGGCGAATTCAGGGCGGCCAGAGCCACCTCCAGGTCCTTGTACCGGGTCAATTTGCCATCGGCGGCGCGGGACACAACTTGGTGCAGATAAGTATCGTCGGCAAACGCGGCCAGCGCGGCCAGGTTCTCCGGCGTCGGGCGCAGCTTCAAGGCGGAACTGAGATGCAGTTTGCTTATTTTGACGCCGTGCCGCCGCAACCGCGCCAGCGACCCGGCGGGATTTTCAAATTCCACCGCCAAGTGGCAGGTGTCATAATTGACGCCAAGAAACTCCGCCAGCCGGCTGTCGTTGGGATGCCCGGCGCGGAGACGGTCGAAGAAAGCCAGCGTTTCATCGGTGGTTTCCAAAAGGCCGAGCGGTTCCGGCTCGAGGCCAAGATGCAGCCGGCGTCCGGTTTGCCCGCTGACCCGCTCGATATGCTCGACGCAGCGGAAAATGTTCGCGCGAATCAGCCGAAGCTGATCGTCCGTGGTGATGAATTCCTTGAACGAACCGGGCACGGTGCTCACGCTCCCTTCGATGCCCGGCGGCACGAGTTGCCCCAGCAGATCGAACAGCCGATTCGTGTAATTGACGCGGTCGTCGGAAGTCCAATCCGGGCGATACACCTGCTCCTTGACGCGCCGCCCGTGAAAGCGGCCATGGGAAAATCCGTTGATCGTAAAAATGTAACAATTATTTCGATCCAGCCAGCGGCGAAATTCCAGCAGGGCGGCAGGCTGGCTCAACTCCCGCGAGGCCAGGTCGCTGAGACGCAGCCCGACGGCATAAGGCTTTCCGGGGCAAACGCGGTCGCGCACGGCGAGGGTAAACTCCTGCAACGCCGCCAGGGTCTCAGGCCACGTTTCAGCGCGATGGATGTTCGTGCAATAAGCCAGATGCAGATCATGGTTGAGTTTCATTGCGTGGGCAAAGCTGGCGCGCCCCTTGGAGTTCAGTTGGGTCTGGGAGGCTGTGATTGTTTTTTTCGATTAAGAACAGGAACTCTTTGTGCGGCGTTTCCGCATCATTGATCCACTCGTTCGTCCAACGCATTCCAGCCATGACATTCTTTCGATAGTCAACTTCCAGTGCTTCAACAAGCTGTCCGACACTGGAAATAACGCTGTTCAGTTCCTCCGCGGTCGCGCGCCCGCCGGAACTGTATGACAAGATGATGTGTCTCGCGCGCGTTGCCCGCAGCAAACGCTCAATTGCATTAACTACAATGAATCGTCCTGCCGCGTTTCGCCGAAAATCTTCAAAGACTGAATTCGCCAAGGTGTCCGATGTATCCGCCCTGCGATTTGCTTTCCCGAAAAGCTCTGGTTTGTCGTTGAGGCAAATGGTCGTCCAGAGGTGATAATATGCCGCGTAGCGGACCCGCGAAGGCGGCATCTTCTCGTTGTTCGAGCCGTAAGGCGGATCGAAATACGCGAGGTCAACCTGGACTTTTGGCATCAAATCGAAAATGTCGCCTTGATGGACGGCGTGAGCTTCCAACTTCGGAATCAGACTGGGGACTCGCAGATGAATTTTCTTATAGGAGCGGGGAGACCAGTCGTTGAGGTAGGAAGCAAAATGCCCCAGTGTGCTATCAACTTCATCCATTGCCAGAATTAGGCTTGTCAATAGAACCGCCTTTTCAACATCTGAAAGAGAAAGACGGTCAATCTCCTCACGGATTGCGTCCAGTCGCCGGGTGTTATGTTTTTGCCACGGCTTTTTGAGGCTGTCTTTGCCGGCGGAACATCCACCGTTTGGCTCGCCCCCGTAATGTTCGGTGAACCATCCATCTCTTCCGGGCAATGCGTTGAGATGATCAATCAGCGGCTGATAATGTTCGGGGGGATGAGGGTTGAGGAGGTAGCAGGTTGCGAAAACTTTGGACCATGCCGAAAGGTCATTGGCAATCACGCGATGTCCGGCTTGTGCCAACACCTGGGAAACTCTGGTTGTTCCGGCGAAGCCATCCAGCACTGTCTTCGGTTTCGCTTTGCGTATCAGTTGAATAATGCAAGGCAGCAGCTTGAGTTTGGAACCTGCGTATTTGATGCCTTCCGTCTTCGGAGCATCCACAACGAGGTCCTCAAATAAATTCAGTGTCTGCATCCTTACCTCAACAAAGAATCATTGAGAGTCTGGCAGCTTGAATTTCCCCGATTGGCCGAGGAACCGGATGGGATTCTGATAAATCATTTCGTCCACCATTTCGGCGGCATGGCCGCGCCGCCGCATTTCCAGCGCGGCGCGCGGAACGGCCAGGGGAACGCTCACGCCCCAGTCGCAGGCGCTGTTCATCCATAACCGCTCGCGCCCGTAAAGCTCGATCATGTCCACCGCCCGCGCGGCCGTGCATTTGGATTCCGGGTAAAGCGTCATCCCCGCCCAAAAGCCCGCGTCCAGCACCAGTTCAATGGTGTGCTCCTCCACATGATCAATAATGACGCGCCCCGGTTTGATCCTCCCGTCGCTTTTCAGAGCGTCAATGGTAATTTTCGTCCCCTTGAGCTTGTCCTCCAAATGCGGCGTATGGATCAGGATCAACTGGTCATGGCGCGCGGCCAAATCAACGTGCTTCTCGAACACGGCCAGCTCGTTGCGGCTGTTTTTGTTCAGCCCGATTTCCCCGATGCCGAGGACATTGGGCCGGTCGAGGAACTGGGGAATAATGCCGATGACTTCCCCGGCCAGCTTCAGGTCTTCAGCTTCCTTTGGATTAATGCAAAGCCAGGCGAAATGCGGCAGGCCGAATTTCGCGGCGCGATTCGGTTCGTGTTCGGTCAACTGGCAAAAATAATCGTAAAAGCCATCGACGGAACGGCGGTCGAAACCCGCCCAAAACGCCGGTTCGCAAACCGCCTGGCAGCCCGCCGTGACCATGGCCAGATAATCGTCGGTCGTGCGGCTCACCATGTGTGCATGAGGTTCGATGTAGCGCATAAGGATTATGGAGAACGGCGGACTAGGGCGCTTCCGGCCATGCGCCGACGGCCACCTTGGTCGTGGCGCGCTGGATTGGCTCGGCGGTCGGATCGCTTAAACCAAGCAAGACGCGTTTGGCGCGTTGGGGATCGGCCTTTTGCAATTCCGCCAAGGCGCGTCGAAAGGCCTTGATGCGAAAGTCGTCCCGGCCGTCCGCCCGATCGACGCGATCAAGAAAAGCGGCCAGATCGATCAGCTTGGCGCGGGCCTCCATGAAATACAGGTCCAAGACCTTCTGGCGTGTCATATAAGTACAGTGGGATTTTCGGCCATTTCGGGTGATGGAACAAGTTTAAAAGGAGGAGCTAATCCCCCATCCCCTGCTTGTGCCAAATCGGTTTGATTTGGTTTGACCGGGTTTGATTCTGCCTGACTGGATTCCTGCTCCTTTCCACTCTCTATCTTGTTTTCCTCCAACGGTTTAGCCAGGTTGTCCAGCTTGGTTTTCCCGGCCTGCTTAACTGTCCGCTCCTTTTGGGCCGGTTTGACGGGTTTTGCTTTCTTTGCAGCGGCTTCCTCAATTGCGTACTGGTCGGTGGGCAAAAGGTCCAAGTCCGCATCCAGCTTCCCTCTCCGAATTGCCTGGACGTATTCGGCGATTTTCCGCCCCGCCGTGCTGCCCCCGAACATTTTGGCCATCAATGGCAATTTCAGCATGTCATAGCAAGGCTTCACCAATCTCTTCTTCAACACTTCCTC
>CAWFAZ010000063.1:0-24464 GCA_963813995.1 uncultured Verrucomicrobiae bacterium
GGCCTGCGCGGTTCAGCGGACACAGGTAAAGAAAGACAACGAAAGATAATACCTGTATGAATACACCTGTGATTCCATCCCCGAAGACCCGAAAGAAGTTTGACAAGGCTTTCAAGCAGCACGCGGTGGAGCTGTGGCTCCACAGCGGCAAAGCAGCCACGGAAGTGGCTGGGGAGTTGGGGATTCATGCCCAAAGACTCAGTGTCTGGAGGAAGCGCTTCGCGCCGCCGCCTCCAGGGGGGAAAGGGGGCGGCGGCGCGAAGCGCAGCGCCGAACAACTGGAGGTCGAAAACACCGATCTGCGGCGCGAGAACGACTATCTGCGCCAGCAGCGCGACATTTTAAAAAAAACTTTGGGCATCCTCTCCGAACCCCCGACCAGCGGTTTCAACGGATCAACGCGATGAAAGCCGAGCATCCTATCCGTTCGCTCTGTGAAGCCTTGGAAGTTTCCTCCAGCGGTTATTACGACTGGTCCAACCGCCAAGCCCAACCCGGCCCGCGCGCCCAGGAAAATGCCCGGCTCGTTCAAAAGATTGTCCAGATCCACCAAGACAGTCGCCAGACCTATGGCAGCCCACGCATTCAAAAGGTGTTGAGCCAAGCCGGCTGCGCTCATGGTCGCCATCGCATTGCCCGTTTAATGCGCCAGCAAGGTCTCTGTGGCCGTGCCAAAGGCCGCTTCCGGGTCTGTACTACCGACAGCCACCACGATCAACCCATCGCCCCCAACCGCCTGCCGGACCTGCCCGCTCCCAGCGCTCCCAACCAAGTCTGGCTGGGCGACATCACCTATGTGGCCACCGAGGAAGGCTGGCTCTATCTGGCCGGCATCCTGGACCTCTACAGCCGCCGACTCACGGGCTGGGCTATGAGTGAACACATTGACACCGAACTGATCCTGGCCGCCTGGGGCATGGCCCTGACTCAGCGTCAGCCGCCCGCAGGCCTGGTGTTTCATTCCGACCGTGGCGTCCAATACGCCAGTCACGACTATCGCCACGCCCTCCACAGCGCCCAAGCCATTGCCTCCATGAGCCGCAAAGGCAACTGTTACGACAACGCCGCCATGGAATCCTTCTGGAGCACCCTCAAATACGAACTGATCTACCGTCGCCACTTCAAAACGCGCTGCGAGGCCCGCCAAGCCATCTTTGATTTCATCGAAGTGTTTTACAACCGCCGCCGCCTGCACAGCTCGCTCGGTTATCGTTCCCCCATTGACTTCGAATCCCAAAACAACTAACTAATGATTTACACAATTTCTGTGTCCGTTTTTTCGAGGCAAGCCCACAAGTGTGTGGAGGAGAGGGAGAACATGCGGAAGGTTTCTCTTCATGAGCCAGCCATGTCGGGGGACAGCCCCGACAGTTTCGGGGTTGACGATTGAAAAAGGCCCTGTTTTTCGGGTGCTTGTCAGTCAGGAAGGTCAAACCGATGCAGGGAAAGGCTAAAGGCTGTGATTTGCCGCTTTAAGCCCTTTGGCAACCCTCCAGGCAATGAAATAATCTTCAATAATTTGATTTTTCTATAACATGCTAATGATTAACAGTTTACATGCGCTGAAATTGCCATTTTTTAGTTTTTTTTGCGTCTTTTCTTTGACAGAAAACCACTGAATATGTATCCTACATCGAGGCGGTCTTCCGGTTCTTGGAGTTTTGACTCAAAAGAGCAACCAAAACAGGAGAAGTGTCCGCGTTTATTTAGTAATTGCCGCGGACAGTTTTCGCGCGGTTATTAATGAACCTTAACACCGAATCGGTGTCCGATTATTATGTTGAGAAAGAGAATCATTCGGGTCAATGGTGGAAGAAACGTTGCCAATTCCTTGCCCAAGAAACGGGGGGTTAAAGAGGCCCGCTTTACCCTGCAAACCCCGATCAAAGGCGAATCCAAGGCCAAAAACGGGGGGGGGCACCCTTCCAATGGGGGTCTTCAACCGCCACAACCTGCCGCGCCCGTTGTCGCCGCGTCGCCTGACGCCATCACAACCGATTCTCCCATTATCGTTGAAAAGATCAAAGAGTTGCTCCGTCTCGCGCAGGACCAGGGGTATGTCACCTATGACGACATCAATGACGCGATCCCGGATGAAATCGTTTCCCCGGAGCTTCTGGACACCATTTATTCCAAGCTCCGCGGCTTTGAAGTCGAGATCGTTGAAGCGCCCGACCTGGAGCGCCCCAAGGCGCCCGAACCGGAAGAAGAAGTGGAGGAAAGCCGCCTGGATATCCTGGACGATCCCGTCCAAATGTATCTGCGCCAAATGGGCAAAGTCCCTTTGCTCACCCGCGAACAGGAAGTGGAGATTTGCAAGCGAATCGAAGAAGGCGAAACCGAAGCGCGCCGCATTTTGTTTGGATTCGGTTTTACAGGCAAGGAACACATCGCGCTGGCCGAGAAGCTGCTCTCCGACCCGCCCCGCGAACGCTTTGACCGGGTGATTGTTGATAAGAAAGTCGAAAGCCGCGCCAGTCATTTGACCATCCTGCGCCGCCTCGTCCGGCGCGCGCGCGACCTGGATCAAAAACTCGACAAAGCTTACGAACAATGCCGCCCATCCGGCGCCAAGCCCGCGCCCCCGCGCTTCCTGAAGAATTTTCAGCGCCTGCACAATGCCCTCCAGGCCTGTTTCCCGAAATTCTATTACAAGCCGAAAGTGGCCGAAGAAATCATGCTCGTTTCGGACAATGCCGCCGACCAGCTTCGAGCCACTCTTCGCTCCATCGAGGAATTGGAGAAGCGCCGCAAGTCCACGTCCAAAACCACCCAATTGGCCGCCGAACACGCCAAACTGGGCGCGCTGGAAAAATTTGTCCGCATGCCGCACCGCCAGTTCCTGGCCGACCACAGCGCCATGAAGAAGGCCGCCACCCGGGCCGATGACGCCAAATGCGAAATGGCCGCCGCCAATTTGCGCCTGGTCATTTCCATCGCCAAAAAGCACACCAATCGCGGCCTCTCCTTTCTGGACCTCATTCAGGAAGGCAACATGGGCCTGATGAAAGGCGTCGAAAAATTCGAATATCAGCGCGGCTACAAATTCTCCACCTACGCCATCTGGTGGATTCGCCAGGCCATTACCCGCGCCGTGGCCGACCAGGCCCGCACCGTCCGCATTCCGGTCCACATGATCGAGGTCATTAACCGCCTCATGCGCGTCCAGAAGCGCCTCATGCAGGAATTGGGCCGCGAAGCCGAGCCGGAGGAAATCGCCGACGAACTGAATCTTCCCGTCGAACGCGTCCGCGCCATCCTCAAAATGGCCCAGCAATCCGTTTCCCTCCAGGCGCCCGTGGGCGATGGCGATGACGCCAGCGTTGGTGATTTCATCGAAGACAAAAAGGCGGCCAATCCTTCGGACGTCACCAGTTACAGTTTGCTCAAGGACACTTTGAGCGACGTTCTGGCCACCTTGACCGAGCGCGAGCGCAAGATTGTCGAAATGCGTTTCGGCTTGGTGGACGGCTATGAACGGACCCTGGAAGAAATTGGCCGGCAATACAACGTGACGCGCGAGCGCATTCGCCAAATCGAAGCCAAGGCGTTGCGCAAAATGCGGCACCCCACCCGCCTGCGTCATTTGCAAGGCTTCCTCGAAAACGAGGAAACCGTGTTCCAATAATTTGTCCGTTTTGGCGGCGCTCCCTCCGGGTGCCGCCAATTCTTGACAACCGCCAAAGACGCTCCCCGCCGCCAAAAGCTAGTTCAACCCGCCGCGGAAAAAGGCAACCTCATATTTGCCCAACTGTTTGTTGAGTCTCTTGATGTCAGTGTTTTGCGGCACGATACACGCCGTCCAAGCCGGTCGCTGCGGCATTTTGTCAATGGCATCAAATAGCGCTTTGGCCCCTTCCGTTCCAAAGGCGCAATCGAGCGAATTCACGGCGGCGGCTCTGACGCCCCTTTCCCACTCGCCGGGGGTGAGGAGATTATTGATGGGAGCCAATTTGCCAGACTGCATCACGCCGGCATATTTGTCGAACTGGCCAAGATAATGGTGGGAAAGGTTGATGGCCATGGTCATGCCCATCATCTGGTTGAAATAGCTGGCCTGGTCGTTCATGACTTGATCGGACCAATAACGGTCCTCCGCTATATTGGGCGCCTCGGGCGGATTTCCGTTCGCAGTCTCGCGGGCCAAACCGGACATGTATTGGTCAATGTACCCCGGCTCGATTCTATCAATGGCCTTGGCATGGGCAATATGGTTGATCAAATCCACAAAGCTGGCGGAGACGGAAACCTCGCGCGGCGTTTTATTCTCGTCGTTCTTTTCCTTCAGCGCCTTCGCCCGCGCATCCAAGGCTGCCTTGTCTGCTCGCGCCGCTTGCAACTTGTTCCGGAATTTGGCGTCCAGCGCATTGTAAAGGTCGCTTTCTATTTGGAGAGCGACATCGACGCCGCTGGAATATCTATGCGGCCTCGATTTGGTCTGGGCGAAACCGGGCGTGCCAAGGACAAGCCATATTGCGGCAAATAAGCTCTGAATCAATGTCAGTCTGTTCATCATTTGCCTTGATGCTTGCATCTCCCGTGCCATGGCCCGCAAAAGCCCCTTTGACCATCTGTCCGCGCAAGCGTAATTCGACATGGCACATTCAAAATCACCAATGTTTTCAATGCTTTTGTGCATGTTTGGCGTTGAAAGCGCATGGCGCGGATTTATAGGCGCAGCCCGCATGCCAGTTGCGGGCACGTTGGATAAGTGTCTGGTTGTTGTTCAGTTGGGACAGCGATTTGGACACGTTACGGGGGTCAAATCGAAGCATCCTCAATTGTGAGAAACGGCCCCCTTTGAATGCTATTGCAATTTTTCCGCCTGGAGGCACCATGAACCCCGGTAACTTTCATAAAAAATACGATTGCATGAAAATTCTCGTTCCAATAATCCGATCCATCGCCCTTGTTCCGGCCCTCCTTCTGGCCTCTCCCATGGCCAGAGCACAGGAGGCGCCCGGGAAAATCCTCTTCTTTTCCAAATCCTCCGGCTTCGAGCATGACATGATCAAAAGACAGGACGGTCAACTGAGCAAAGCGGAGAAAATACTCTCCGAGCTGGGAAAAAAGAATAACATTGAATTCACTTTCACCAAGGACGGGGGCGTTTTCACGCCCGAAAACATCGCCAGATATGATGCTTTCTTTTTCTATACGACAGGTGATCTGACCGAACCCGGATCAGACAAAAATCCGCCCATGTCCAAGGAAGGCAAGGCCGCGTTCCTCCAGGCCATCGCCAACGGCAAGGGCTTCATCGGCACGCACAGCGCCACGGACACATTTCATTCGCCGGGCGGCGGGGAGCACGGTCCGGCCCGCCAGAAAGACGATGGCGCCAAAATCGATCCCTACATAAAGATGATTGGCGCGGAATTCATTATTCATGGCGCGCAGCAGCGCGCCCGCCAGATATGCGTGGACAAGAATTTTCCCGGAATGAGCGCGGTGCCGGACGACTTTGGGCCGTTGGAAGAATGGTATTCGCTCAAGTATTTCGCGCCTGACCTGCATGTGCTTTTGGTGCAAGACACCTCCAACATGGACAAATCAGGCGGCAACAAACGCGCCTATGATCGCCCGAACTATCCGTCCACCTGGGCCCACAAGTATGGCAAAGGCCGGGCCTTTTACACCAGCATGGGGCACCGCGATGATATTTGGACCAATCCCGTTTTCCAACAGGTCCTCCTTGGCGGGATGAATTGGGCCCTGGGCAATGTCGATGCCGACGTCACCCCAAACATCGGGAAAGTGACGCCCCAAGCCGGCGTTCTGCCGCCCGGATAGCGAACACCGTCAACAAAGCCCTTTCCCGATAAATTGCCTGAGCTTTTCCAAGGCGCGCGCGCGGTGGCTTAATTCATTTTTTATCTCATCCCCCAATTCAGCAAAGGACTGCATGCACTCCTTGGGCACGAACAGTGGATCATAGCCAAAACCGCCCCGGCCCGATGCAATCCCGCTAATGCTCCCTTCGCAAACACCGTCAAGCAGAACGATCTGGCTCGGGGAAAAAGGAAGAGCGCGCCGGGACACCGGGGAGAAGACCAGCCGGAGAACCGCCAAAACGCAACGAAACCGGGCGGTCCGCTGCTGCGCCGGCTTGCCTTCGAGCAACCGAAGCAACTTGGCGTTGTTGGCTGAATCCGTGGAATTGGCAGCGCCGGGCGCCTCCCGGCCCGCAAAGCGCGCCGAGTGGACCCCTGGATCGCCATCGAGCGCATCCACTTCCAAGCCGGAATCATCGGCCACGATGTAGAACGGCGCTTCCGCCGCAACCGTTCTGAACACCGGCTCCGGATTCTTCGTCAGCCATTCGGCCAGGGACAAAACCTTCCCCGTGGCGTTGCCGGCAAAGGTCTCGGCGTCCTCGACGGCGACGGGCGCGCCGGGAAAATCGTTCAATGTGAGACAACGAAAATCCCCTCCCAGAATTTGGCCAATCTCCTGGACTTTGTGCGCGTTGCGCGTGGCAATCAGCAGCGTGGTCATGGGGGCAAACCGTCTTGGGCGTCGTCGCGAAAATTACGGCGCTTCCAGCTCCAGTTCGAAGCAACCTGTCTGTCCGCCGGCATCGGGAATGA
This sequence comes from uncultured Verrucomicrobiae bacterium, assembly GCA_963813995.1. Classification (GTDB taxonomy): domain Bacteria; phylum Verrucomicrobiota; class Verrucomicrobiia; order Limisphaerales; family Palsa-1400; genus DASRLE01. The sequence continues at coordinate 6,591 of CAWFAZ010000063.1, forward strand.
ACCCCGAGCCGCCTTGTGACGGACCAATAAAAGCGCCCTTGAATCGCAGCGTTTTGTTATCGTTCGTATTAAGAACAGATCCGCTTATAACGCCGTTGGCTGACAGGGAAATCTTTAATTTGTCGGCCGAGCCGCCAGAAACGAAAAACTCGTCCGCCTCATTCACCTTCAGGAAATTGGTCAATGGCGGCACGATTGTCCCTCCTTGAAACACAATGGAGTAGTTGGTCGCTGCCGGGGGTAAATAGTTTGTCCCTGTCGAAATCACATTCGTATCAACCCCGCTCGTGTAATAAGCGCCTGCATTTGGAGCTTTGTACCAGTACAGTTGCCCGCTGGAACCGCCCGATGCGAGGTTCGTTTCCCAGCCCATGAGCATTCCGTTCGTCTTGTAACCGGTCGGGATCACGTAGAGGGGCCAAATGCCGTCCTTGGAAACCCTGGCCGACTGTGAGAACGTGGTATTGTCCGGCAGGGCGCCGCTCAAAGCCACGGTGCCGCCTTTCGCAATGACAAGCGCTGCGTAGCCGTTGGTACTGAGCCTGTTCGTCTGGTTCCCAGGCTGAAGGCTGAGAATGTATTTGCCTGTGGCGGGTGTGGTGTTGGTGGAAAGTTTCGTGACCGCGCGGTGGCAAATCAGTTGAGAAGACCATGCGTCCGAAGAGATCGTTCCAAGCGCAACATCGGTTCCGCTGTTCAAATCCAAATAAATGGCCCCGCTCAAAGTGTTCCCGTGAAAATTCTTAATGCCGAATGGAAAATATCCGGCGGTGAAGCCGATATTCTCGAAGAAAGTTGGGAATATGGGAATTGGCGCGTAAGCGGGGAAGACCACCTTTCCACTAAACAGTCCGGTTGGCTCCACGGTAAAAGTCAAGAAACCGGAATTGGTCGGAGCCACGGGGCTGTTGGTGCTGATGAACAGGCCGCTGTAAGTCCCCGCCACCGCTGCAAAAGGCAGAACAGAGAAGTTTTCGGAAATAATTGTGCTCATACCCACCGGATTTGTGGCCACCGCTTCCACGGTATAATAGCCGCCTGGGAGGTTGGTCACGGGTACCGCCCAAGTTGACGTGCCACTCGTCATCAGCGGCGGACCGATGGCCAAACCGTTTGTCTGAAAAACCTGGCAGGTTATCCCGGCTGGCTTGAAGCTGGCCGCAATTCTTCCTTTCAGCGGAAAGGTGTTGGTGCTTAATCTGGCATTGGCCGCAGGATAGGTGAAAGAGATGCCTTTTGCCGTATTGCTCGGGATGAACGTCGCAGTCAGCGTCAAACCGTAGGCCATAGTGTAGGTTTGCGTCGCGTTGGTGGAAATCTGCGTGCCATTATTCCATGTGTAAAACACCTGCCCCGATGCGGGGGTTGCCGTAACCTCGAAATTTGCTCCCAGGGGCAACATTTCCCCGTTTGTAACGGGCGAAACGGTCCCTTTGCCCACTATAATCAACTGCAAAGCACCGGAATACTGGACCGAGAAGTCTTCACTGATCAGCGTGCTGTCCCCAGCCAAATCCGACGCTGTTGCCACAAGTGTATAGGAGCCAACGCCAAGGCCGTTCAGCCCTATTGACCAGGTTGTCGTGCCACTTGTCTTCAGCAACTGACTGGCCGCGAGCAAGGTTGTCTGGGAGAAGATTTGGCAAGTCACCGTTACTGGAGTCGATAAAACATTACTGGAAATGGTACCGGTGATGTAGAGTGTGTTTGTGCCTGCTATGCCATTCGCTGGCGGATAGGTAAATGCGATCATGTTCGGAAAGTTATTTGTGACGAACGTCGCCGTCAGCTTCAAACCGGCAGCCATCGTGTATGTTTGCACCGGGTTCATGGAAACCTCGGTGCTGGCGCTATTACTCCATGAGTAGAACAACTGCCCCGGGTTGGCACTTGCCGTGACCTGAAAAGTTGATCCAACCGGGAAAGTCTCGCCGTTGGTAACAGGCGAAACGGTTCCAGGCCCCACTATATTCAACTGCAAGGGGGCGTTCGTCGCCACACTGAAGTTTTCGACGATCACCGTGCTGTTGCTCGCAGAATCCGCTGCCATGGCCTCGACAGAATACTGTCCGGGCAGAAGGCCGCTCACGGCTACGGACCAATTATTTGTGACGCCGCTGTTCGTTAGCGGCGGGCTGAACGCCAGCAAGGATGTGCTGGAGTAGATGTGGCAGATCACGGTCACCGGAGTCGAAGCAACGTTGGAAATGGTGCCGGTGATGTCGAACGCGTTAGTGCTTATTACGGCATTTGACGCTGGATAGGTAAACGCCATGCTATTCGGAAGGCCATTCGAGATAAACGTCGCGGTCAATAGAACACGATCCAAATTGGTGCCGGATATTTCCTGGTTGACATCAGTCTGGTTCCCGGCGGTCCAACTAACGAACACTTGATTGGTCCCGGGCGTTGCCACCAAATTATAGTTGGAGCCGTTCTGGAAAGGATAGCCCACAGCGTTGAGGTTGGTATATGCGCCATTCGTAAAAGTAACAGATCCGTTGCCATTGGTAACAACAGCCGTAATAGTCACGGGCTGCACGAATTCTTCCGTGCTCAGGTTTGTAGCCTCGTCCTGGACCTGAGCGCCCAGCTTGTACATCCCTGGTGCAACAATCCCAAAGTCCAGCGTCCAATTGGTTGCCCCGAGAACATAATTCGTCAAGGAAACACCCCCATTCGGAAGCGTCCCGTCTGCCGCGGGCAGCGGAATCAAATCGCAGCGCACCCACGCCAACCCAATGTCGTTCGTGTCAATTGCTGTTCCCCGGATCGTTAACGGAACACTGTTGCTCCACAAAGCATTGGTTGTGGGAGAGGTGATCGAAATCGTTGGCAGGTTGGTATCACCCGGCGGAGATATTATCTGAAAACTACAATAGGCCAGATTTAAATTGGCTGGAGCATTGGTTCCAATGTAATTGACCGGCAGGTTTGTCAATGAGTTCGTCATCAGCCCCCCATCAAACACAATCTCTCCATTTGTGACCATGCCGCCGCAATTAGTCAGCGTGTTAAAGTACTGTAGCACATTCGTCCCGTCGATGACACGCCCAAAAACCGCAAAACCGCCGTTGGTAGTATCAAGATAAGGCGAATTATTGGTCAAATTGAAGAAAAACGCGCTGGAAGCGGTATTTGGTCCATTGGTAGGGTGTGCCATTGCAATCGTGGCAAAGTGATTGTGAATCAGCGGCCCGACATGGAATTCATTGGTAATCTGAGCTGGGAACGGCGGTTCAATGGCGCCATTCTGGGTAAACTGCTGTTCAATAATCCAACCGGTTATCGGAGAAATGTCCATGGTCTGGTTCGACGCCCCATAGTCTCCGCCTTGCAACACAAACCCCGGCAGACACCGGTCAAAAAACATGTTCGTATAAGCCCCGGCCGTGATGTAGTGAATAAAATTCTGCACCGTCACCGGCTTGTCATGGTTGAAGAGTTGCACATCCATATTGCTTGTGCCGCCGCTGGGGAAGTTCGTAAAGATGAATCTGACAATGGTGCCAGGCACAATGGTCAAGACCGCGTTCGAGCTTTGCACCGAACCGTTGAGAACCACCGTGTAACTTCCGGCCTCATTGGTGGTGACATCTTCCAGTGTCAGCACCGATTTGGTCGAGCCGGTGATATTTCCGATGTCTGTCAGGTTGCTGCCGTTGAACTGCCATTGATAGTTTGTCGCGCTGCTGGCCCCGACGGTGAACGTGGCGGTGGAGGCGCTATTAATGGTAATGCTCTGCGGCTCGTTGGTGATGATTTGCGCCGGGGCGGTTGCCTGGAAAGCGAACGCCAAACAGAGATCGCAAAAAATCGGGATAAGCTTCTTCATACAACGTGGGCGCAAGACAAAATCATTGCGCTTCCTGTGGTTCCAGCAAGAAATAACCTGTCTGGCCGTCGCCATCGAGAATAAAACCGGAACCGCCTTGTGACTGGCCAAAGAAAGCCCCCTTGAATTGGAGCGGCTTGCTGTCGTTGTTAGTAACAAAATGTCCGGTTAAAACTCCGCTGGCCGACAGGGACATTGCCAATTTGTCGGCAGGGGTGGGCGATGGGACGACGAATTGGCCGCCAAGGTGAGTCACTGTGAGGTGATTGCTTCCCAGCACGCTGTTTGTCCCTGCTTGAAAAACAATTGAGTAGCTGTCCTTTGCGGGACGAACATAATTTGTCCCCGTAGAATTCACATTTGTATTAATCCCGCTCGTGTAATAAGCGCCAACACCGTTCTGTTTATACCAATTTAGTTCGCCTGTGTAACTTCCCAAGCCGTTAGTTTGCCAGGTCTCCCAGCCCATGAGCATTCCGTTGGTCTTGTAACCGGCAGGGACAACATAGAGAGGCCAGGTGCCATCCTTGGAAACCCTGGCCGACTGCGAAAACGAGGCGCCGTCCGGCAGCGCGCCGCTCAAGGCAAGGGTGCCGCCGCTGCCCACGGAAAGGGAGGCGTAGCCAGTATTGGGCCAATTTGTTGGATCCAGGCTGAATATATATTTTCCCGTGGCTGGCGTGGTACGGGCGGAAAGTTTCGTGACCGCACGGTAGCAGATGAGTTGAGAATACCAGCTATATCCGGTTTGGTTTGTCGCATAGACGTATCCAGTCAATTCATCGAGTCCGTTGGTTAGATCCAAACTCATGAAGCCCAGAAAAGCAGGGTTCCCGGGAAGGTCCAAAGGGCAGTCCGTCTTGATATTTCCATCGATATCGAAAAAACCCTCTCCATTGTTGATGTAGAAACGGCCATTTATAGCAAGCGGTTTGTAAGCAGGGAAAAGCAGCTTTGAGCTGAACGTTCCGGACGCCGTCACCGTACATGTGAAGAAACCGGAATTAGTCGGCGCGACAGGACCGCCGCTGGAGCAAATGAACAGGCCGGCATAGGTACCCTCCACTTGTTTGAAATCCAGCACAGAGAATATCTCGGAAACGGCTGAGCTTGTGCTCTTTCCCCCCACATCATAGGCGGCCACCGCTTCGACCTCGTACTCGTCGGGCGGGAGGTTGCTCACGGTTGCTGACCAGGTGTTGCCGCTGGTTTTCGTCAGCGTCAGCGGCGGAACAACCTCGTTGGATGTCGTCAGCGAAAAAATCTGGCAGGTGACCTGGGCAGACTTTGCGCTGGACGCAAGCCTCACTTTCAGGGGAAAAGTGTTGGTGTTTAATTTAACATTGGCTGTGGGATAGGCAAAAGAGATGACTTTTGGCACACCAATAGAGACGAATTCCGCGGTTAGCGTCAGATTGCTGCTCATCGTGAAGGTTTCCGTCGAGTTGGTAAAGATCGCAGTGCCATCATTCCATGCGTAGAATGACGACACACCGGGGACGGGGGTTGCTGTGACCTGCACATTTGTTCCAACTGTTCCAGCTACAAAATATTCCCCGTTCGTGGCGCCGGAAACTGTTCCATCGCCCAATGTAATCAACTGCAAGAGGACTCCGACAGCGAAATTTGCGCTGATCGCCGTGGTGTTGCTTTCCGAGTCCGCGGCTGTGACCTCGACAGTATAGAAGTCGCTCGCAAGATGAGTCACGGGTATCGACCAGGTGTTCGTGCCGATGGTCGTCAAGGGAGGGGACACTGAAAACCCGGTTGACTGGGAGAAGATTGTGCAGGTCACGGTCACCGGAGGCGAGGCGTTGGTGGAAATGGTCCCGGTGATATTGAAAGTGCCGCTGCTCACCACGGCATTTGCCTCTGGATAGGTAAAGGCGATGCCGTTCGGAATGCCATTCGAGATAAACGTCGCGGTAAAAAGACCATAATTCAACGAGTAGGTTTGTACCGATTCGTCGTTAGTCGCGTACTCGTTGTTCCAACTAAAGAACAACTCATTGGAGCCGGGTGTTGCCACCAAGTCATAGTTGCTGCCTTCCTGGAAAGGATAGCCCACAGCGCTGACGATGTTGGATGCAGCATTCGTAAAAGCAGCAGTTCCGTCGCCATTGGTAACAATAGTCGTAACAGTCAGCAGTTGGGTTGCGTTCGTGCTGAGGTTCCCGGCTCCGTCCTGCGACTGAACGCTCACGTCATAGCTGCCTGGGTACAAACTGAGCGACCAATTGGTGGTTCCGACAGCGTAATTAGTCTCAGGGGATGCAGTTGTATATGGATATGGATATGTACCGTCTGCCGCGGCAATCGGAGTCAGAACACAGATCACCACTGCCAACCCCACGTCGTCACTTGCTGTGCCTTGCAAATTAGTCACCGGCACAGGGGCTGCTGGAGAGCTTATCGAAACCGCTGGCAAATGCGTATCCACCGGCGGAGTCGCCGGGAAGGAAAAACCACAAAAGACCAGATTCGCATTGGCTGGGGCGTTGGTTCCAATGTAATTGACCGGCAGCACTTCTTGGGCTGAGAATAGAAACGAGTTTGTGTTCAGCGTTCCATAATCCGAAAACACTTCATTTGAGACCCCGCCATATCCATTGCTCAAAGTGTTAAAATACGCCAGCACGTTCGAATTATTGAGTATTCGTCCAAAAACCGTGAAACTTTCGGGGTCAAGATTGGTGGAATTATCGACTAAATTGAAGAAAAAGGAGCTGGTGGCGGAATCTGGCTCGCCAGAAACGAGCGCCATTGCAATCGTGCCAAAGCGATTATGAATCAGCGGCCCGACATTGAATTCGCTGTCAACTTGATGTGGAAACGGTGGTGGACTGAACTGGTTGCTGGCGGTGTGGCTGGCAATATCCCAACCCGTAATGGGAGGATTTGTGTTAGTCTGATCTGTTGCCCCGTCGTATCCGCCCTGTAGAATGAACCCCGGCTCACACCGTTCAAAAAACATGTTCGTAAAGGCGCCCGATCTTATATAGTGAAGGAAATTCTCCACCGTCGCCGGCTTGTCATGGTCGAAGAGCTGCACCTGCACGTTGCTGCCGGGCGCATTGGTCAGCAAGCCGGAGAAGGTGATTGTGACAATGGTGCCATTTGTAATTGTCAATACCGCCGGGGGAGAACTCGTCACCGAACCGTTGACAATTACCGTGTAGTTCCCCATTTGATTGGAGTTGACGTCCTCCAGTGTCAGCGCCGAAGTAGTCGAGCCGGTGATATTCCCGACGTCTGTCAGGTTGCTGCCGTTGAACCGCCATTGATAGTTTGTCGCGCCGCTGGCCCCGACGGTGAACGTGGCGGTGGAGGCGTTATTGACGGTGATGCTCCGCGGTTGATTGGTGATGCTCTGCGCCGGCGCGTTTGCCTGAAACGCCAGCACCAAACCGAGGCCGCACAGCATCGAGGTAAGTTTCGTCATAAGCACAACTCTGTACCAATCCGATGATCATTTAAAGGAAATAATGACGAATACTGCGCTTCCCGATTGTCATCTCGATTGTCAAAATGTGCAGGATGGCCCAAGCGCAAACATTTCATTGAAATTTGGCGGCAAAGCGGCCATCCTTGGGTAATTTTGCATGAATAATCACACCTATTCCAATGCGCGAAGCAGATTGGCCCGGCTCTCAGCCGCAGCCAGCTTGTTTGCCACTGCATTACAGTTTGCAACGTCTATGAATGCCGCACCTGAATCCACCAACGCGCCGCAAAAACTGGAAGTCGCCACCATTGGCGGCGGTTGCTTTTGGTGCGCCGAAGCCGTCTTTCAACGCATCCCCGGTGTGAAATCGGTTGTCTCCGGGTTTGCCGGGGGCACGACGCCCAATCCGGCCTACAAACAGGTCTGCACCGGCGCCACCGGTCATGCCGAGGTCGTACAGATCGAATTTGATCCTTCGATCATCACGTATGACAAGCTCCTGGAGGTGTTTTGGGAGGCCCACGACCCGACCACTTTGAACCGTCAGGGCAACGATGAGGGCACCCAATATCGCTCCATCATTCTCTACAGCAATGAAGCTCAGAAGAGCGCCGCGGAAAAGTCCAAGGCGGAAGCTGCCCGGCATTTCTCCTCACCCATCACGACCCAAGTCATTCCGCTGACAAAGTTTTATCCGGCGGAGAAATATCATCAGAACTATTACAACGAGCACCAAAGTCAGGGCTATTGCCAATTCGTCATCCGCCCGAAATTGCGCAAGCTGATTGATGCGGGGGTTGTTCCGGCGGATAAAAAATAGCGCCCGGCCGGGGAGCTTCAAACTCCTTGCCCGGCGCCGGTTCTTTCCGCAATATCCACCCGCCTTCTATGCGGCGACAATATCCGTTTCATTTGATCGAGCCAAAATGGCAGCGTTTTTGGGAGGCGCGAGAAACTTTTCGCGCTTGGAACCCTGGCGATTCCATTCCGCCGGAACATCCGTTCGCCAGGCGGCATGGCCTGCGGGAGAAGGTCCTGGCGGGAGGGCTTCCGCGCAAGTTTTATATTCTCGACATGTTCCCCTATCCCTCCGGGGCGGGCCTGCATGTGGGCCATCCGGAAGGATACACCGCCACCGATATCCTGGCGCGCTATCGCCGCGCCCTGGGTTTCAATGTGCTGCATCCAATAGGGTGGGACGCCTTTGGACTCCCGGCCGAGCAATACGCCATCCGCACGGGACAGCATCCGCGGAAAACGACGGAAGAGAACATCGGCGTCTTCAAGCGCCAGATAAAATCGCTCGGATTCAGTTATGATTGGAGCCGGGAAATTGATACGACAGACCCGAAGTATTGCAAATGGACGCAATGGATTTTTCTCAAGCTTTACAATTCCTGGTTCAACCCCGCGACCAATAAGGCCGAACCAATCGAAACCCTGCCAGACCAGCGTCGTGAATTTGTTGACAGCAAACGCCTGGCTTACGTGGCCGAGGCGCCGGTCTGGTGGTGCGAACAACTCGGCACGGTCCTGGCCAACGAGGAAGTCATCGACGGCAAAAGCGAAGTCGGCGGGTTTCCCGTCGCGCGCAAACCGATGCGGCAATGGATGCTTCGCATCACGGCTTATGCGGAACGTTTGCTGGCCGGGTTGGAAAAAATTGATTGGAGCGAATCGCTCAAGGAAATGCAGCGCAACTGGATTGGGCGCAGCGAGGGCGCCGAGGTTCAGTTTCACCTGGAGGATGACTCGGCGGCAATCCCGGTCTTTACCACCCGGCCCGACACTTTGTTCGGGGCCACTTACATGGTGCTGTCGCCCGAACACAAACTGGTCGATGTCATCACCACCCCGCCGCAACGAGCCGCCGTGGCCACCTACCAGGCTGAAGTCGCCACCAAAAGCGACCTGGAGCGCACGGAAACAGCCAGGGAGAAAAGCGGTGTTTTCACCGGCGCTTTCGCGATTAATCCGGTCAATCGGGAAAAAATTCCGATCTGGATCGCGGATTACGTGCTCGCGACCTATGGCACCGGAGCCATCATGGCGGTGCCGGGCCACGATGAGCGCGACCTGGAATTTGCCCGCAAGTTCAAGCTGCCCATTCGCGTGGTGGTGCAGGCCCCTGAAGAACGGGACTCGATTGGTTTTACCGGCGATGGCACGAGCGTAAATTCGGATTTTATCACTGGCCTGCCCACGCCCGAGGCCAAAGAAAAGATCACTCGCTGGCTGGAAGAACGAAAGTTGGGCCGCAAGACGATTAATTACAAGTTGCGCGACTGGCTCTTCAGCCGGCAGCGCTATTGGGGCGAACCGTTTCCGATTATCTGGAAAGTGGACGCCGCCGGATGCCTTTACCATGAGGCGCTGCCCGAATCCGCTCTTCCGTTGCAACCGCCGGACCTGACCGATTTCAAGCCCACAGCCTCGGGCGAACCTCCTTTGGCGCGGGCGAAAGAATGGGTCAATCTGCCCGACGGTTCCCGGCGCGAAACCAACACCATGCCGCAATGGGCCGGCAGTTGCTGGTATTACCTCCGCTTCACCGACGCACGGAATGATGGCGCCCTTTGCGGGCCGGAACCGGAACATTATTGGATGGGGACCAGCAGCCCCGACGCCACGCCGGGGGTTGATTTATACGTCGGCGGAATCGAACATGCCGTGCTGCATCTTCTCTATGCCCGATTCTGGCATAATGTCCTCTTCGATTTGGGCTGCGTCAGCACGCCCGAACCGTTTGCCAAGCTGGTCAACCAGGGGCTGATCCTCGGCCAGGACGGGCAAAAAATGTCAAAGTCCCGCGGCAACGTCGTCAATCCAGACGATATTTTGGGCGAATACGGCGCGGACGCGTTTCGGCTCTACGAGATGTTCATGGGGCCGTTGGAAATGGTCAAGCCGTGGAACACCAAGGGCGTGGAAGGGGTGTACCGCTTTCTGGGGCGGGTCTGGCGATTGTTCGTGGACGAAAAAAGTCAAACAGATTTCGAGCAAAACCAGGCGGCAAGGGGAACGGAAGAAACCGGGGCGCTGGACCAAATCCGGCTGAGCGCGGCGATTCAGGACTGCGCCGCCACGCCCGCCCAGCTCAAAACGCTCCACACCTGCATAAAAAAAGTCACCGAGGACCTCGACCACTTTGGCTTCAACACCGCCATTTCAGCCTTGATGATTTTTGTCAATGAGGCGATTGCCTGGGAAACCAAACCAAAGGGGATTTTGCGCGACTTCCTGATTTTGCTGCATCCGTTCGCTCCGCATCTGGCCGAGGAATTGCACGCCAAACTTTGCGCGCCAGCGGACTCCGCCGCGACGCTGGCCTACGAACCGTGGCCCAAATTCGACGCGCAACTCCTGGTGGAAGAGACGGTGGAAATACCCGTGCAGGTCAACGGCAAATTGCGGGACCGGATTGTTGTTCCGGCGGAAGCTTCCCCGGCCCAGATTGAGTCGGCGGCCCTGGCCAGCGAGAAGGTCAAGGCGTTCATCGGCGGGAAAGCGGTAAAGAAGGTCATTGTCATTCCAAAAAGGCTGGTCAACATCGTGGTTTGATTTTTCCGGCTGTATAAAAATAGCCATCTGGAATGGGAAAGGCAGGATTGATAGATAGAGGTCCGGAAAATCGGCAACACGGCAATCCGCCACGACCGACCACGATCTGCTGTCCGAGTGATTTTGTGATGCCATGTTTCAGGGCCATTTCCTATATAACTCCTTCTATATGAGCTTCTTCCTCTTGGAGCCGCCGCACGGCGGCGGCCTGCGGCCTGGGAGCTTCGCTCCAGGCCGACCCCCAGATAAGGCTTTTAATGAGAATCTATTCCACTGAAAACGTTGAGGAACCTAACAAAAAGAGCAACAGACCAGCAACAAGCCCGTTACATTAACGATAAAGCCGGCTTGGACTGGTTGGACGGTTTAATGACCATCGGTGTTTTAAGAATTTGACCGCGGATTTCACGGATTTCAAAGGATCATAGAGGCAGAAGACTTTTTACAATTCTCCTTTGAAGGCGCGGGCAAGGATGGCAGGGAGCAAGGCATCCAACTCGGCGGCGGTTTCGGCTTGAAAGCGCTTCCGCCTGCATTGCCCCCAAAGCGGCCCAATCCGTCGCTGCTCGACGTGTATGCGTTTCACTCTGAGAACAGGCTTCAGATAATCTTCCAAAATTTCCATCCGTTGACTTCTCCGCATGTGATCTTCTTTGCGGCGGCACTTGGCGACCTGTATGAATTCTTTCCAAGACGATACATCGTCCTCCCATTCTCTGAGACAACTGTAAGGACATATTTTTCCCCTTGAAATATCCTTGCAAAACTCAAACCGGGTTTAGGCACTTTATGTTGAGCTTTCTTGGGCATGTGTACTCCTGTTTTCTGTTATTGTTAGTTGTGTTTTTTTGTTTGCAAAATATTAATCAGGCGTTTCCACGTCGATTTCTTCGGTGGTTTCCGAATCCTCCTCATCCAGCCTTCTTGCCTCACCTCCAAAAACATTGTGCAAGGCTGATTGAAGCAGCGCGGGCGCGCGTTTCGAAAGTGCCATAAGGTCGCGCTCAGCGACAGCAGCGACAACTTCAATTCGTGACAACAAATCACAAATCTGTTGCTGCAATGGCAATTCTGGAATTCGTACGAGTTGGTTCACCGAGAAAGGTGTCGCTGATAATCGTGCCGCCTGTCGGTTCATTGGGTTCGCCCTTTTCATCCTCCACTTCTTCCGGCGTGATGATTTCGATGTCCTTTGTTTTGCCGTATTCGTCAATTTCCTCCACTGTTGCAAAAGCAGGATCGCCGTCGAAGGTCGGGTCGGCGAAATTGCGCGTGGCTGTGCCGGTGTAATCGAGGATGTTGAACCAAAGTTTGCCGTAGTCGTCGCGCACGCGCGTGCCGCGCCCGATGATCTGCTTGAACTCGACCATCGAATTGACCAGGCGCACGAGCACGACGTTGCGGCAGGTGGGCGCGTCGAGGCCGGTGGTCAGCAATTGCGAGGTGGTGAGGATGACGGGCGAGCGAGTCTCCACGTCCTGAAACCGCTGCATGTGGCCGCGCCCTATATCGCCTTCGTCGGCGGTCACCCGGCAGACGTAATCGGGGAATGGACCTCCCTTACCCCCAGCCCCTCTCCCATCCGATGGGCGAGGGTTGCCAACCAAGTCGGCGTTCAGATTGTTGAGCGCGGTGCGCATTTCGGAAGCATGTTCCTGGTCCACACAGAAAACAATAGTCTTGGCAAAGCGGTCGGTTTTTTTCAGGAAATCGGTCAGGTGCCGGGCGACGGCCTGGGTGCGGGCGCGCAATGCGACGCGCCGCTCGAAATCAGCGGTGGTATAAACTTCGTCGGGGATTTCGCGGCCGTAACGGTCGAGGTCGTCCTTGCTCGGACGCCAACCGGCGGCATCCCATTGCGTGACGATGCGATGGACGCGATAGGGCGCGAGAAAACCGTCGTCAATGCCCTGCTTCAGGCTATAGGTGTAAATCGGGTTGCCGAAATAAAGGTAAGTGTCGCGGTTGTCGGAGCGCAATGGCGTCGCCGTCATGCCGAGTTGGTAAGCAGGGGCAAAGTATTCGAGGATTTCGCGCCAGTTGGAATCCTCCTTCGCGCTGCCGCGATGGCACTCGTCCACGATGATGAGGTCGAAGAAATCCGGCGCGAATTCCTTGTAAAGGCCGGGGCGGCGCTCGTCCTTGGCAATGGATTGATAGGTGGCGAAATAAAGTTCCCGGCTAAACACAACCTTGCCGCCTTCGATTTTGTGGCGCGCATCGCCAAAGGGCGAAAAGATTTTATCCTTGGGATCGTCCACGAGGAAATTGCGGTCGGCGAGATAAAGGATGCGGGGCTTGCGTGTGGGATCGCCTTTGGAATTCCACTTCGAGGACCAGAGCTTCCAGCAGATTTGAAAGGCGACATCCGTCTTGCCCGTCCCGGTGGCCATCGTCAGCAACACCCGCTTTTTGCCTTCCAGAATGGATTGCACGGCGCGGTCAATCGCGATGCGCTGATAATAGCGCGGTTCCCTGCCGGTGGTAAGGTTGACCGGTGTGAGCAGGCGTTCGGCGAGGATGTTGTCTTTTATTTTCTCGCCCAGACACAAGCGTGACCAGAGTTCGGCGGGCGTCGGAAAGGTTGTGATGGGCCGCTCGATGCCGGTGATGAAGTCAAACTCGACGATTTCCTTGCCGTTGGTGGCGTAGGCAAATTTGAGACCGAGGATTTCGGCGTAGTCCCTGGCCTGCTGGAGACCATCAGCGGCTTTTTTGTATGCAGCCTTGGCTTCGGTGACGGCAATGGGAAAGTCACGAGTGTAGCGAAGCAGATAGTCGGCGCGTTTGCCTTTTTTGCGTTCGGCCTTGTTGCCGCGCACGATGATTCGCCCGTCTGTGAAATAACGCTGTTCGGCGATGGAATGCGGATCGGAGTCCCAGCCCGCCGCCAGAAGCTTCGGCACGACATATTTCCGGCAGGTATCAGCTTCGCCCGGCATCACGCCGGAAATGTTCAGCGGGTTTGGCATAAGCCGTTCCGATAATGCAGGAAACTAACCCCCAGTTCAAACAGAATCGGATCTCTGTCAATCGCAGATTTTTATTTCGGAAGGTGATGTTTTTGAACTGAATTTAACCGCGAACCATGCGAAATACACGAACCACAATTCCGGTTTTGACTGGATCGAGTTGGGGTTCGACGGAGTCTCACCCTACCAATTGTCGCTTTTTGCGCTTTGTGGCCTTCGTGGTGCAGAATTTTCGACCGCGCTGCCGGGGGAAGCTGTGTTTGGCGAGACGCCAAACACGGCGCGCGGGACGCACGCGCTCCCCGTGCTGGATCGAGTTAGGGTTCGACGGAGTCTCACCCTACCAGTTGTCGCTTTTTGCGCTTGGTGGCCTTTGTCGTGCAGAATTTTCGACCGCGCTGCCGGGCGAAGCTGTGTTTGGCGAGACGCCAAACACGGCGCGCGGGACGCACGCGCTCCCCGTGCTGGATCGAGTTGGGGTTCGACGGAATCTCACCCTACCAGTTGTCGCTTTTTGCGCTTCGTGGCCTTGGTGGTGCAGAATTTTCGACCGCGCTGCCGGGCGAAGCTGTGTTTGGCGAGACGCCAAACACGGCGCGCGGGACGCACGCGCTCCCCGTGCTGGATCGAGTTGGGGTTCGACGGAGTCTCACCCTACCGACGGAACGAACCCCTCACCCTAACCCTCTCCCCGCTTCGCGGGGCGAGGGAATCGGTGGCTGCGATCACCCTGCTGAAGCGGGGTGTTAATGAATTTTGCTTGGAAATTCGACCCGGCGGATGTATATTGACTGCAAGATGAGGAATCTGACAAAACAGGAACAGTTTGTGCTGTGTCTGATTCTGTTCTTAGTGCTGACAGGGTGGGCGGTGAAGGTGTATCGTACGGCGCACGCGCCAATGACGCCCAGCACGCAGCAAAGATCGTAAATTATGCAATCGCCTAATAGTTTTGAAGAGGCCATCCGGAAAATCGTGGCGGCGGATGACCGTTATGAGTTTGAGGCTTACCTGTTTGTGCAGGAGGCGATCTGCTATACCCAGAAATCCCTCGGCCGCCATAAACAGGAGCAAAAACACGTCGGCGGCAAGGAATTGCTCAATGGCATCCGCGATTACGCCCTGGACACGTTTGGCCCCATGACGCCAACTGTCTTGTCGGAGTGGGGCATTCATTCGTGCGAGGATTTCGGTGAAATTGTTTTTAACCTGATTCGGCACAAGCAGGCGACCCAATCCCAGTCCGACAGCCGCGATGATTTCAAGGGCGGGTATGATTTTGATGAGGCTTTCCGCAAGCCGTTTCTGCCGGCAAAACCGCGGGTTCTGGAACCGAAACCGTCGCAGGTGAAAATGATCGGCAAAGGGTGACTCTTCCGGGAATTCGATGATCGGCGCCAAACAAAAAAGGGCACGCACCGCACCGTCGCGAAAACGCGCCGCCGCGCCGGCGCGAAAAGGACCGTTGCCAAGGCAGATTCCGGGCATTCCTCCGGATGTTCGGCTGGTGACTTTTGAAAACGGACTGGTGCTCATTATCCGGGAAGACCATAGCGCGCCGGTTGTCTCGGCGCAGGCTTGGTGCAATACGGGCAGCATCTGCGAAGGCAAATGGCTGGGCGCGGGTTTGTCCCATGTCTTGGAACACATGCTTTTTAAGGGGACCACGACCCGTCCGGGCAGCCGCATCGACCAGGAGGTGCAACAGGCGGGCGGTTACATGAACGCCTACACTTCCTTTGATCGCACGGTCTTTCATATCAATGTCCCCGACACCGGCGCGACTGTGGCCATCGATATTCTGTGCGACATCATGCAAAACGCCAGTCTGCCCGCGGAGGAATTGAACAAGGAATTGGATGTCATCCGCCGCGAAATGGACATGAACCAGGACGACCCGGCTCGCCGGGCGGGCCGGCGGCTATTCGAAGTGGCCTACACCAAAAGTCCGTATCGCTTCACCATCATCGGTTACCCGGAGATATTCAACACGCTGAAGCCGGAGGACATTCTGGCTTACTACCGGGAACGGTACGTGCCGAACAACCTGTTCTTTGTCGTGACAGGGGATGTGAAGGCCGATGCGGTCATCGGCCAAATCCGCGAGGGTTTCGCCAGGAGCAAGGCCAGGCCGCTTGCGCCAATGGTGCTGCCGCGCGAACCGAGGCAAACCGGGCCGCGTGACACGATTGAAGAGGCCTCCATTCAGCTTGGCTTTTTCCACTTTGCCTGGCACATCCCCGATGTGCGGCATCCCGACATGCCGGCCCTGGATATACTGTCGTCGCTCCTGGGCAGCGGGCGGAGTTCGCGCTTGTTTCGCGAAGTGCGCGAGAGGCAGGGGTTGGTCACGTCGGCCGACGCCTGGACTTACTGCGCCGCCGACCAGGGCTTGTTCGGCATGAGCGCGGTGGTGGATGGGGATAAATTCACCGCGTCGCGCGACGCGCTGCTGGCTGAAGTCGGGCGAGTCCAAAATGAACCTGTTCCCGCCGCCGAATTGGCCAAGGTCGTCAAGCAATTCGTAGCCGGCATGCTGGCGACGCGCAAGACGATGCAGGGCCAGGCGCAGGACCTTGGCTCGAATTGGCTTGCGGCAAACGACTTGAATTTCTCCGAGCGTTATCTGGCGGCGGCCAGGCAAGTCACCCCGGCCACTCTGCAACGGGTGGCGCGGGAGTATTTGACGGCGGCCAATCGCACTCTCTACGCATTGTTGCCGGAAGGGGCCGCGCCCAAAGCCGCGGGGGCGGTCCATGTCTCCGCCGAAAACGCGGTGCAAAAGATCGTCTTTCCCAACGGCCTCCGGCTTCTGGTCAAGGAAGATCACCGGCTGCCGTTCGTGGAAATGCGCGCCGTCTTTCAGGGCGGCGTGCTGGCCGAATCCAAAAAAAACAACGGCCTGACGCAGTTGATGTCCAAGATGCTGCTGCAAGGCACCGGCCGGCGCAGCGCGGAACAGATTTCCACCGAAATAGAGTCCGTGGGCGGGAACATTGAAACTTTCGGCGGCAACAACAGTTTTGGCTTGTCCGCGGAAGTGCTGAGCGAGGATTTGAAAACCGGTTTCGAGGTGTTTACTGATGTTCTGCTGAATCCCTCCTTTCCAGCGGCGGCTTTTGAGCGGGAGCGGCGGATTCAGTTGGAATTGATCCGCTCGCAAAAGGACCAATTGCTGCAATGTTGCAGCCAGGCCATGCGCCGCGGGCTTTTTGGCAACGCTGGCTACGGTTTGGACCCCCTCGGCAGCGAAGAAAGCGTCAAAGCGATCCCCTTGTCCGCCTTGGCCGCCTTTTACAAAACAATGGCTGTGCCGAACAATTGCGTCATGGCCATTTTCGGCGACGTTCAAATCGCCGCATTGAGGGCCTCGATGGAAAAGTTTTTTGGCCGCTGGAAAGCAGGCGCGCCCGTCATCCCCACAGGGCCGCGCCCCCTGGCGCTGACAAGCATAAAACGGATCAGCGAGACGCGGGAGAAGGAACAAGCGGTGTTGCTGGCCGGTTTTCCGGGGGTGACCTTGAAGGATGGCGATCGCTACGCTCTTGAACTGGTGCAGGAGGGATGCAGCGATCTGGGTTCCCGCCTCTTTCTGCGCATCCGGGAAAAACTCGGACTGGCCTACTATGTCGGAGCGCAAAACTTTCTCGGGGTTGTTCCCGGATTCTTCGCTTTTTACGCCGGGACGGCGCGCGATAAATTGGGCCAGGTCGAAGAGGAATTGCTCAAGGAAGTCAAATTATTGGGCGACGAAGGTTTCAGCGAGGAAGAACTGAAGCGATCCAAAGCCAAGATCATCGGGCAAAAGAAAATCGCCCGCCAGGACCTGGGCGGTTATGCGATTACTGTGGCGCTGGATGAATTGTATGGATTGGGTCACGACCACATTGACCTGGAAGACGCCCGCTATGAAGCCGTCACGCTGGCCGACATCAAGGCCGTCGCCAGAAAATATCTGACGCCCGACGCCCTGGTTCTGGCCGTGATAAAACCGCCGGAAGACTCCAAGGCGGCGCTTTAACCCTTTTGTTACACATTCCCGCCTGATTTATTTGACGTGG
>CAWFAZ010000064.1:0-12664 GCA_963813995.1 uncultured Verrucomicrobiae bacterium
ACGTTTCAGACCTACATATCAATCTTGCGTTTTGCCTCTTCGCGGCAAACCTGACCATTAACCATTATCCATTGTCCATTGTCAGTTGTGTAAACCTGCCTTTCCCTTTCAAATGGCTCATTTTATACAGCTTCTGAGGCGGTGGATGACGAAAGCCAGCAATATGTTGCCACCTGTTGCCGCTGTGTTGCCGGCGAAAAAGGGCAACGAAACCCTTGTAAAATGGGGCTTGTTGCCGTGTTGCCGATTTTCCGGACCTCTATCTATCAATCGTGCGTTTCCGGCCAGTCTTTCAGCAAATCGCCAAAAAAGGATGCACAAAAACTGATTTGCGCCCCTCAAGAGTTCACTCAAAGGGAGAAAGTGTCGGAAGCGCGAGTTCCGCCAGCGGGACGCCGACGGATGCGACCGGGACGGTCGCGCTCCCCAAAAGTCGCTAATGATTCAGGGGCAACCGGATTTGCCAAATTTAAAACGTGCTTTTTTTGATCGAATCTCCCAGCATGGCGGGCATGGTTTGGTTGATCGCATTCGCTTGTCTTGGTCTGGTCGGAGTGACGGGCTGGTATTCGGGACCCATCCGCGCGGGTTTTTCATTGGTCGGGCTGTTTTTTGGGGTGGTGCTGGCCGGGCCGCTGTCGCCCCTGACCAAACACCTTCTGCCGCTTCTGGGGCTGTCGCATCCGCTCTGGCAATTCTTCGTTCCCCAGGCGCTGGCCTTCCTGATTGTTCTCATCATTTTCATGATTGCGGGCGGCGTGGCGCATCGCAAACTCAGCCTTCATTTTAAGTACAAGGCGGACGAAAAACAGCTCATTAGCTGGCAACGCCTTTATTGCCGGCTTGGCTTTTGCGTCGGCCTGCTCAACGGCGCTGTTTATTTTTTTCTCATCATGATTCCGATTTATATTGGCGGCTATTTCACGGCCGAAGCGGCTTCGGAAGGGAACAATCCGCCGGGCGCGCAATTCCTCACCAAAACGCGCGCCGAATTGCACGACCTCAAATTGGACCGGGTCCTGGCGGCTTATGATCCAACGCCCGCCCAGGTTTACCAGGCCAGCGACATCGCCGACCTTGTGATGCACAATCCATTGCTGAAAAGCCGCATTTCGCACTATCCGCCCTTTCTCACCCTGGGCCAGCGTCCTCAATTGCAAGCCCTGGCCAACGACGAGCCGCTGCTGGAAATGATCGACCGGCAGGCCAATATCAGCGAGATTCTCAAATATCCCGCCGTTCAAGCCATAGTCACCAACACCGCCTTGACCGGCGAGATTTACGGCATACTCGGCAAGGATCTCAATGATTTGCAAGAGTACCTCACCACCGGCAAGTCCCCCAAATTCGACGATGAAACCATTCTGGGTGTTTGGACGATTGATCCCCAAGCCACGCTGGCCCAGGAACGCAAACGACACGGCCTGAACCCGCGTCAGTTGGCCAGGGTGCGTCAGGAAATGTACCCGATCATTACGGATCTGAGCCTGACCGCCACGACGGACAACCAAATCATCTTGAAAAAGCAGTCTCCAAGCGCCGCCAATTCCACCATTGTCGCCGTCGGCACATGGAAAAAGGACGGGAACTATCAGGTCACCATTCCCGGCTCGAAACCGGAAAACACGGAAATCGAAATTGAGGAGGGCGACACTTTGCTTCTGCCCAAGGACGGATACGTCCTGGTCTTCGACAAGGAAATGTAGAAAAGCCAGCCGGTGAACATCCACGAATACCAAGCCAGGCAACTTCTCGCCCAATACGGAGTCTCCCTGCCGCCGGCGGAAGTTTTCACCGACGCCGGGGCCGCCCGGCAATTTGCCGCCGAACTTTTCGCCAAAGGCGAAACAGTGGCCGTGGTCAAAGCCCAAATCCATGCCGGCGGGCGCGGCAAGGGAACGTTTAAAAACGGCTTCAAGGGCGGCGTCATACTTTGTAAAACCGCCGGCGAAGTTTTTGACAGCGCCAGGGCCATGCTGGGCAATGTTCTTGTCACCCAACAAACCGGCCCGGAAGGCCGCCTGGTCGGCAGAGTACTTGTCTGCGCCGCGCCCCGGATCAAAAAGGAATTGTACTGCGCCGTTCTCCTGGACCGCGCCCTGTCGCGCCCGATCGTCATGGTCAGCACCGAAGGCGGGATGGACATCGAACAAGTCGCGGTCGAACACCCGGAAAAGATCATCAAAGAAACCGTTGATCCGGCCCTCGGTTTGTTGCCCTTTCAGGGCCGCAAACTGGCCGTCGCTCTCGGTTTGAAGGGTGATTTGATCGCCGCTGGCGCGAAATTCTTTGCGGGAGTTTTCAAGACTTGGTGGGAATGCGACGCCAGCCTGGTCGAGATCAACCCGCTCTGCCTCATTGCCGGACGCGACGGCAAGGACGCGCTCCTGGCGGTGGATGCCAAGATCAGCCTGGATGACAATGCGCTCCACCGCCATGCCGACATCCGGGCCATGCGCGATCTGGCCGAGGAAGCGCCGCTGGAAATTGAAGCCAGCAAATACAATCTCAATTACATCAAGCTCGATGGCAGCATCGCCTGCCTGGTCAACGGCGCCGGGCTGGCCATGGCCACCATGGACATCATCCAGCATTTTGGCGGGCGTCCGGCCAACTTTCTGGACGTCGGCGGTGGCGCCAGCGAGGAACAAGTCACCGCCGCCTTCCGCATCATCCTGAGCGACCCGAACGTGAAGGGGATACTGGTCAACATTTTCGGAGGCATCATGCAATGCGACATTATCGCCACGGGGATCGTGGCGGCGGTCAAAGAGACCCGGTTGGGCCTGCCGCTGGTCGTGCGCCTGGAGGGCAACAACGTCCAGCCTGGCAAAAAAATACTCCAGGACTCCGGGCTGCCCATCATCAACGGCGACTCGATGGCCGACGCGGCGCGGAAGGTTGTGAAGGCGGTAAAAAACTGACACTGGAGAACTATGGCTGCTCCACAAACAAATGAGATTGTTGAGCGCGCTTACTGCTTAAATCTTTTGGCCATTTTTGGGAAAGTTGTGATTTCCTCCGGCACACTCCCGGAGAACCTTGCGAAAATGCCTCTTGGAGAAGCACAAGCCGTTGAACAAACGGTGAAAGGAATCGCGGGCAAATTGCTGGTCGGGGCTGAAGAATTTGGCTTATTGAATTTTTTCTCCGTTGCAGAAAAGAGCATTTTAGTGATGCCTTACTCGTCAATAAAAAATCAATCTCTCTTGCAGGCGACTTGGCGCACGGAATCGCTGCAAGTGTTGCTGTGGGCTTTATCCATCATAGATAAAATCCCCGATTACGGCACATTGGCCAGTGATGACGTCCTGGGACATCTACACCTTGAGAAATTCAATGACCTTCGCAACACGGCGAAACTTCGTGATGCCAACAGGATTGAAACCGAACGCGAACTTGCTGAACTTTGGCACTGGCGCAGCCGGACGCGACAATTGATTAAAGAGGGACGACCATTCCCGGCAGAAATTCCACAATTCAATTCTTACGATGAAATTGTTCGTCTCGCTGCAAAGGCAGAAAAGGAAAAAAACACTTTGGAAGTCGTTGAAGAAGATTTCGCGGTGAAAGGAAAGGCCTATCGCGACCTAACTGACGCCGAATGGTCGGAAGTTGGTTCAATTGCATTTGAGAGGCATTTTTCCTTGAACTGGCTTTGTGGGCGTGCCTCTGGAAATGACTGGGACAAAACGCCGACCGATACCTGATTTTCAATGCTTAAAACCACCGAAATCGCCTTTAGCCCGGAAAACGAGGCGATTGATTAAACATTAAAACGCATATAGATTGATTCCATGATTGACGCGGCGACATTGGCGCAGATGAAGGGCGAGTATGTGATCCATGAATCTGTTTTAGAGGAAACGTCGGCAGCGTACGGGCCGTCGGATAACAGCCTTGAGCTGATGTTGGACGACAGCCTCGCCATGACCCCGTGGGAAAGAATTCTGGCCAACGACGATATAATGAATTTCGGTGATTCACTGCGGCTCGCAATGGAGAAACGCAATGCAAAATCTTGCTGAATTGACGCGGAGGTTGATTGAAGCGCAGGTGGAATTTGTCCTGGTTGGCGGATTTGCTGCCCTGGCTCATGGCGTCATGCGTTCCACTCGTGACGTAGATGTTTGCTGCCGGTTTTCCGAAGCCAATCTGATGCGGATTCAACAAGCGTTTGCGGATTTGCATCCTACGCATTTTCCGCGAACAGATTTGCCGCTGGAATTGACGCCGGAGCTTTGCGCGCAACTAAAGAATTTGTATTTGAACACTGACCTCGGCAGAGTGGACTGCCTTGGCGAAGTCCTAGCCGTTGGAAATTTTGAAGAGGTCATGAAACATTCGGTGGAAATTGAGCTTCCGGCCGGCAAATGCCGCGTTATTAATATTGACACGTTGATCCGCGCCAAGGAAGCCATGGATCGCGGCCACGACCGACTTACGGTCAGGGACTTGAAGGAAATAAAAAAGCGCCAACAGAAAAATTGATTTACCCATGTCCATCCTCGTCCAACCCGACACAAAAGTTCTTGTTCAAGGCATCACAGGCAGTTTTGGCGCCAGGCACACTCAACTTTCCCTCGATTACGGCACGCTCCTCGTCGCCGGCGTCACCCCCGGCAAAGGCGGGCAGATGTTCGAACATGCCGGCCACAAGGTGCCGGTCTTCGACACCGTCGCCGCCGCCGCCCAGGAGACCGGCGCAACGGCCTCCGCCATTTTCGTCCCGCCGCCTTTTGCCGCCGACGCCATTCTCGAAGCGGCCGATGCCGGGCTGGCGTTGATCGTTTGCATCACCGAAGGCATACCCGTCAATGACATGGTGAAGGTGAAACAAGCCATGCAAGGCGGGAAAACCCGGTTGATTGGGCCCAATTGTCCGGGCGTTGTCACTCCCGGCCCCGGCCAGAATTCCAAAGGCGGCTGCCGCATCGGCATTGCTCCAGGCTACATCCATAAAAAGGGCCACATCGGCGTTGTCTCCCGCAGCGGCACCCTGACCTACGAAGCCGTCTGGCAATTGACCTGCCGCGGCGCAGGGCAATCGACTTGCGTCGGCATTGGCGGCGATCCTGTCAACGGCACCTCGCACCTGGACATCATAAAAATGTTCAACGACGATCCCGAGACGCACGGCATCATAATGATCGGCGAGATTGGCGGATCGGCTGAGGAAGAAGCGGCCGAATGGATCCGGAAAAACTGCCGCAAACCCGTGGCCGGTTTCATTGCCGGCGCGACCGCCCCGCCGGGCCGGCGCATGGGGCACGCCGGCGCGATTGTCAGCGGCGGCAAGGGCACCGCCGCGGCCAAAATCGAGGCCTTCAAACAAGCCGGCATCGGCGTAGCCGCGACCCCCTCCGACATGGCCGACACCCTTTTGAAGATGATGTGACGCTTAATTCCTGGCCTTGTCGGCGGCGGTTTGGGCGGCGGTGATGGCCTTGTCCAGGGCCGTGCGCAATGATGGCACGGCTTTCAATACGCGCTGGTATACCTTGATCGCTTTGTCCCATTGCTGTTGCTGTTCGTAGATTCGGGCGGCGGCTTTGCCGGCTTGTTCCACCCAAAATGGATCGAAATGGTCCGGGTCCAATTCGTAAAGCACTTTGCAGTAATGCGCCAGCGCCTGATCGGGCTGGTCTTGCTGCTCGGCTATCCGCCCCAGCGCCACTTCGGCCTGGCTGCGCGTCGCCACATCCACGTTCGTGGCCGGAAAATTCGTGATGGTCTGATACATCTGCACCGCTTCCGCGTAAACTTTCGGGTCGTGTTTCATTTCCCATTGTTTGTCCGCCCATTGCATATAACAGTCGCCCAGCCGTCCGTAGGCCTGGGCGGCCATGGCGTTGGTTGGAGCGCCGTTGGTCAGATGGCTGATCGCTGTGATGGCTTCATTCAAATAAGTGCCGTTGGTCGGGTTTTCCTGGAATTGTTGCAGAATCGTGTCGCCCAAAGCGAAGTAGCCCTGGGCCACCAGGTTGGAGGGCGCGCTCGTGTTGGTCACCAGATCGGAAAAATACGCGCGGGCGTCGGCCGCGCGCTGGCCCGCGAGCGCGGCGCGGCCCGCCATCAAACGCGCTTGATAGGGGAGATCGCCGGCGTTGGGAAATGTCTGGTAGAGCAGTTGGTAGTTCTTCTCCGCCGATTGATTGTCGCCCTGGTTGAAATAATAATCCGCCACCCAGTTTTGCGCCCATGGGGCCAGGCTGTTGGAGGGAAAGCGCGCCACGAAATTGGTGAACAGCGCCAGCGCGTTCGTTTCCATGCCGGCTTTTCCATAAGCCAGGGCGCGCGAGTATTCGACCCGGGGCAGAAGCAAAGGCGCGTTGGTGGCGTGCCGGCTCACCCAACGGTCGTACTCGCGCAGGGCTTCGCGCCAGTTTCCCTCCTGCTCGCAGGTCCGGGCGATGGCGTATTGCACCTCGGGCAGGAGCGGCGTGTTCGGCGCTCTTTCCAGCAGCTCGTTGAAAACCCGCCGGGCCATGGCGTAATCATATCTTCTGCTCTCGCCGATCAACAACTGGCCGCGATCGCCAAATAAACTGTTGGGATACCAGTCCAGGAGTTTCCGCAAGGCGGCCTCCGCGCCGGCCGGATCGCCCAGGGCCAGGCTGGCCTGGACGATTTGATAAAGGGCCTGGTCAAACAACCCGTTGGTCACGCTCTCCACGTTGGCGTACTGTTGCAGAAGCAAATTGTAATTGGTCAGGGCCGCGCCGTAATCGTGTTCGTAAAATTCCGTGTCGGCCAGTTTGAAGCGCGCCACCGCCTGCTCCGGTGAAGGGGGCAAAAGATCGGCGGCTGCCTGAAAATCCGCCTTTGCCCCGGCCATGTTGGTCTCCGCCCAGTAACACCAACCGCGGTCCAGGCGCGCCTGCGCGACCAGCGGGCTGGCCGGAAAATTCCGGATGACACTCTCGAAATTGGTCAGCGTCTCTTGCAGAAAATTCGTGCCTGCCACGGCGGGGTCGTTCGTTTTCTGCGCCGGAGCGGGATTGTAATATATTTTGAGGTACAATTCGCCCAGGCTCAATCGGGCCAAATCAAGCGCGGCCCCATTGGTTGGCTGCGTGACATAACTTTCCAGCAGTTGCACGGCGTCCTGGATTTGATGGTGCGCCAGAATCAGCGCCACGGCCTTCAAGAGCGCCTGGCGCTGGTCTTCGGGCGGCAGATCGCCGGCCAGATTGTTGGTGTAGGATTGCAGCGCTTCGGCCGCGCGGCCGAGAACCTCCAGAATATCACCGCGCAAAAACCGGCTGGCCGCAAGATGCCGCGGGCCGGAGGCGGTATCGAGCAGGCCGGCGCTGTTTTGCAACGCCTCACCGGCCCGGCCGCCGGCCAATTCCAGGCGGCAGAGCAGGTATTGCCGCCGCCACTGCCATTCAGGCCCCAAACCGGCCGGATCAATGCCGCCGGCCACTTTTTCGCCATCGGCGTACTGCCCCCCGGCCAGGAGCGCCTCGCCCAAAAGAAGCAAGCCGCGGGTGACAAAACTATTTTTGGGATCTCCCGCGGCCAGCTTGCGAAAGGCGCCGTCCGGCTTTTGCAACAGCTCGATCACCCGGGGCCAGTTCTCCATTTTGGAACAGGCCTCCGCTTGATCGCAGGCCGCTTCCAGTTGCAGTTGCGCGCGGGCATTTGGAAAGTTTTTTATGAGATTGGCAAATCCCTCCGCCGCCTGCGCGTATTCGCCTTTATCCAGGCGGGCGCTGGCAATCCAAAAAATGTATTCCCCCGCCAGATCGCCCGATTGCGACACCGAATTGGCCAGCAACTGGATCGCGCCGTCATAATTGGATTGCTCCAAACGCGAGCGGGCCAGGTAAAGAATGGCATGGGGGCGGTGCGGCGAATTGGTGTAAGCGGCCAGAAAATTGCCGAGACTTGTCTCCGCCAGATTGTATTGATGGTCGTCAAACAACGCGCGGGCGGTCGAAAGGGCCTTGTCTTCCGCGGATTTCGCCGCGCGCAACGTGCCCGGCAGCAGCAGACCTCCGCATAAAAACAGCAGGGGCCAGCGCCGCAACAAGGCGCGGCGCGAAAAATTACCGCGGCTATTCCTCATTTCCATGTGTCATCGCCCCAGGTTGCCCCGGCCGGTCAAATCCCCATGTTGGCCAGCATGCCGGCGATGCGGTTGACAATGCCGACCAATTGCGGGTGGGTCTTTTCGAATTCCCCCACGGAGGATTCCAATCCGCCGATGGAATGCCGGAGCGTTTCGGGATTTTTTGTCTCGCGCGTGGCTTCCTGCGCGGACACTTCGGCAAACGACGCAATGCTTTGAGCCTGTTCCTGGTGCGTTTTGGAAAGCGCCGCAATTTCGCCCCGCAACTCGCCCAGCAACTTCAGCAACTCGGCGCGATGGGTGTCGTCCACGGCCCCGGAATTCCGGATGCGGCCCTCAATTTTTGAAATGGTGTCTTTTAACATACGAACATTGCCCAAAAGATACTGGAAATCCCCCCGGCACGCAAACCCTCTTGTTTCCCGGGTTTTCCTGCTCCCAATCGTAATCTTACTCTTAATCTTAATCCTCGGAGATTAAGATTAGGAGCGGCGATCAGAGCGCAATATCGGAGTAAATCAGGGTGTGGGCGCGCGATTGCAGAACGCGGCCAAAAGGCGTTGGCGCGCCGGGCCGCAATGACTGGCGCAACGCTTCTTCCTTTCCGGCGCCGGAGGCCAGCACCCACACATCTTTCGCGGCGGCGATGGCGGCGTAACTCAGGCTGATTCGATTCGGCGGAGGCTTGGGTGAGTTTGCAACACGCAGATAGGGCGCTTGGGAATGGACCGACGACGACGGAGCATTGGGCATGAGCGACGCGATATGCCCATCCCCGCCCAGGCCGAGGAAGATCAAATCGAGAACCGGCACACCCGCGCTGTTCTTTGGGGCGATGCGCTGAATCGTGGCGTTGGCTTCCGCCACCGCCGCATCAGGCGGGAGTTCGCCTTTGAGCCGGTGGATTTTGTCCGGGTCAATGGCCAGCGGCTGAAGCAGGTTCTCCTTGGCCAAAAGATAATTGCTGTCCGGATCGCCGGGCGGGACGCAACGTTCGTCGGCCCAGAAAAAATCAACGTTCTGGAGTGAGACGCGCGACGTTCGCGCCCATTCTGTCACTGCGCAAAAAAAGGTCCCGGCGATGCGTCCGCCGGAAACGGCCGCCAGGTGCGCCGCGGACGATTTGCCCAACAGATCCAGCCAGTCTTTGGCCGCGGCCCGGGCCAGTTCCGCGCCGCCGGGAAAGGATTTCA
This sequence comes from uncultured Verrucomicrobiae bacterium, assembly GCA_963813995.1. GTDB lineage: Bacteria > Verrucomicrobiota > Verrucomicrobiia > Limisphaerales > Palsa-1400 > DASRLE01. The sequence goes on from CAWFAZ010000064.1 coordinate 9,271, forward strand.
GTTCAAAGCAACTCGTCACGGCGCGGCAAAATGACTCATTGAAAAAAATGACCAATGACGAAATCCTAACGACCAATCAACCCCGACAGCTTTCGGGGTCAATGCCCAAATGACCCAATGACGAAATTTCGTCATTCGAGCTTCGTCATTAATTGGTCATTCGTGCTTCGACATTCGTCATTTTCCCCTTAGTTCAGGAAGAAAAAAATCGAGCACAGCGCAATGGCCGACCCGGCAAAGGCGATGACGCGCCGCTGTTTTTGCAGGCAGATGCCGGCGGCAATTCCCAAGCCGTGCAACAGCAGGGTGGCCAGGACAAATCCAAAACTGAAGGAAATGGCGCTCACCGCGGCCGGCATTTCATGGCCGTGGGCGTAACCGTGGAAGAGAGCGAAAAATCCGACGACCAACATGCCCAGGCTTGGCCTGAAACGGGTCGTGGTGGCAATCAGCGCGCCCAAGGCCAGCAGGGAAGCGGCTATGCCCAGCTCCGCCCCGGGCACATAAGCGCCGGACACTCCCATGATCCCCCCCAACACCATGACGCTGACAAAGGTGAGCGGGATCATCCAAACCGCGCGACCGCGATATTGCGCCGCCCACAAGCCGACCGCAAACATGGCCAGCAAATGGTCCAGCCCGGTAAACGGATGCATAAACCCATCCTGCATCCCGTGCGGAGTTCCCAACAGAATATGGGCCGAAGCCAGGCCCGGCAAAACAAACAGCAGCCCCAAGGCCGGCAGCGATGTCGAAAGATTTTTCTTCATAAAAAAGTCCAATGTCACCAAAAAATTTTCACTGCCGCGAATCCTGGCATAATTGCCGGCCGCAGTCAATGAGCGACAAGAAAAAAATTTACGGCGGGCGCAACAGCCAAAATATGAGATCCCGGGATGGAGGTGGAGATCAGGAGAGGGCGGCACAACGGCCGTCGCCGTTCCGCAGCAAACCGTGCAGCGCCGCGAGCAGCTTGTCCACCGTATAGGGCTTGGCCAAATATGTCTTGACGCTCAGCGCCTCCAATTCCTCCGTCCGCACGTTCCATCCCCTCTCCGTTCCCAAGCCGCTCGAGGCAATGATTTTCAGGCGCGGATGCATCTTTCTCAACACCCGAATCAACTCCACGCCGTCCATCTCCGGCATCATGACGTCCGTCACCACGGCGTCAATGGCCGGCCCGTGCCGGTGGACCACGGCCAGGGCTTCCAATCCGCCTTTCGCCGCCAACACCCGGTAATGCTGCTTCTCCAGCAATGCCCTCATGCCCGAAACAACTTCCGGTTCATCATCCACAATCAACACCGCCTCCCCGTCGCCGCGCGGCAATTCCGGGGGCGTGTAGGGCGCCGTGCTTTGCACCGCTTCGGGTGTCGCCGGCAGCAATGCCCGGAAGGTCGTTCCCTTGCCTGATGCGCTCTCCACCATGACGGCTCCTTGATGGCTCTTGACGATGCCCAGCACGGTGGACAATCCCAGGCCTGTGCCCTTGCCGATGTCCTTCGTCGTAAAAAACGGGTCGAAGATCCGCTCCCGATCCTCCGGCGCAATCCCGCAACCGGTGTCGGAAACCTGCAACAACAAGTAAGGCCCGGGCAGCGCGGGCGAAGGCAGGGCCGGCCTGGCTTCTGTCAATATGACGTTTCGCGCCCGCAACGCCAGTCTTCCCCCGTTGGGCATGGCGTCGCGCGCGTTGACGCATAAATTCAGCAGGACTTGGTGGATTTGCGTCCGATCGCCCATGACCGTCCAAAGGCCGGCCTCGGCTTGCGAGGTGACAATAATGTTCCTGGGGAAGGTTCGTCCGGCGATCCGCACCACATCGTCCATCACTTCTCCGGCATGGATTGCCACCCGTTCCCCGTTCAATCCCCGGCCAAAGGTCAGGACCTGTTGGATGACGTCGGCCCCGCGTTTGACGCCCGCCTCGATGCGGCTGATGGCTTTTTCCTGCTCCTCCGGGGTGAGGCCCCAGCGCAATGTTCCGGCGGAAATGAGGATCGGCGCCAGGATGTTGTTCAAATCATGGGCCATGCCCGTCGCCAGCGTGCCGATGCCTTCAATGCGTTGGGCGCGCAAGAACTGCGCTTCCAGCTTCTTCCTTTCCGTAATGTCATTGGCCAGCGACAATTTCGCTTCGCGTCCGTCGAAGCTGATGACGCGCGAACTGATTTCAACCGTGATAATGCTGCCATCCTTCTTGCGATGTTTGGTAACAAGGCCGTTGGAGGGACGCCGCACGTTGGGTTCCGACAACCGTTCCAGCAGTGTCGCCCGGTCTTCCGCGCAATCCAGATCCTTCACGGTCATGGAAAGCATTTCCTCCTGCGAATAGCCATACCCCTGGAGGGCGGCCTCGTTGACCGCCAGAAAGGCGAGCGACTTCAAATCGAACACCCACATGGGCAGCGGGTTTTTCCGGAACAACAATTGGTAGCGCTTTTCGCTTTCCCGGAGGGCTTCGGTCGCCCTTTGCCGTTCCCAAATTTGTGTTTGCAGGTTTTCGTTGGTTTTTTGCAGGACTTTCGTGCGCTGCTTCACCTTCGTTTCCAACTGGTTCACCTTGCTCCGGGCCTCCAGCGCCAGCCGGTATTTTTCCGTCAGGGCCGACGCCAATTGCAGCACCTCCACCGAGTCGAACGGTTTTTTCAAAATGACCAGGTGGTCCGAATAACCCAGCTTCGAGATCATTTCATCCCAGGAATAATCCGAATAGGCCGTGCAAAGGACGATCTGGGTGTCCGGACAGACCTTCCAGATTCTCGACGTTGTTTCCACCCCGTCCCAGCCGGGCGGCATGCGCACATCCACGAACGCCAGCGCGTACGGGCGGCCTTCCTCCCGCGCTTTTTCCACCAATGCCACCCCTTCCTGGCCTTGGTAGCCCGAGTCGATTTCATACGCCGGCCGGGGGTTGGCCGCCGACAGCCCAAAGAGGGCCGCTTCCATGTCTTTTAGTTCCGACCCGTGGTCTGCGCACAGTATCTTGCGAAAATCCGTGTGGATCGCCTGGTTGTCGTCCACAATCAGAATCCGGATGTTTCTTTTCACCATGAAATCGCTCGCGGGATCCTTTGCGCCGGGCTGAATTGGCGATGGTTCTGCCAAACGAGTTGCGGGGGTTTCTCCTTCTGATGTTGGGTTGGCTGTTGACATTCTCTTATGGTTCTTTTCATCGGCTTTTCCGGGGAAAAGCTTGAGAGCCTGTTTGAAAACTCATACCCAACGCCGCGTGAGGGCACGCGGCTGCAGGAAGCGGCCGGAATTCCAATTTTTTGCAGGCCCGGTCCCCTTGACCGGGCGAGTTTTCAGACAAGCTCTGAGAGAGCCTCGTGATTTCTCCCAAGGCTCCTGGCGGGGCATGACTTTACAGGATCAACGCCAAAACCACGGT
>CAWFAZ010000065.1:0-30951 GCA_963813995.1 uncultured Verrucomicrobiae bacterium
GGCCCGGTTTTAGGATGTCTATATTGCCTCTGAGATTTAAGGACTCGTTGTAATCCGACCAGACACGCGCCGAATTCGTGTAGCATAGGTAAAGCGTCGGTGCGTAGCGGTTTACAATATCTTGTTCTTCAGTCGATAAAGTGATTACAGTGGAGATTTGCTTGGGTTGAAAGGTTTCATATAGGCAGTCGAGGTTGCGAAAAGAAGGCGGCATGTGATAGTTTTTGCCATGCTTGCCATGAAGCTCGTCGGATTTCTTCTGGACGTCTAGCAAAGATTTTGATTTTTTGACAATCTGGTGAGGCCAGTGGTATTCGGTTTCCTTGAACTCCAGGGTGCTCTCTGCGCCTTTCTCAGGGCGAATGATCAACTGAACCGAAATATTCAAGGGGCCGAGGATTGCCCCAAGCCCGGTCTTGATCAGCAGAATGTCTTTCCACACATCGGCACTCTCTGCTTTGAGCCACCGGAGGTCTCCGGGGACGGTGGTGTTGTCAAACCGAATGGTTATCGAGACCCCCTTGTCGAACCCTGCAAATGCAGGGTCCAGGCAACCGCCTTTATCAGGGATGATCAATGGATTAGATGCAGGATTAGCATCCGTTAGCCATTTGCGTGCGTTCTCCATTTTCCCAACGTGTTCATAATCTGCTGTCCTCGTCGCGATTTGAATAAAATTGTACCCGTACGCTAGGAATGTCGCTCCAACGCCTTTGTGGCCTCTCGTCTTTCCTGATTTGAATGAAAAGCTTGGGGCGAGAAATTGACGGTATTTTTCCTTTGAAAGACCAGTTCCGTTATCGGAAACGGTTAAAGAATTTTTTGGAATATCTATGATAATTCGCAGGGTGGGCTTATAGCTTTTGGGTTCTGCTTTTGCCCGTTCCTCGACTGAATCGAGGGCGTTTTGGATAATCTCTGCAAATGGGTCAAACCAACCAACGTACGAGCATAAAATATTCTCAATTTCCCGCTTAAGCGCTGCCTGGGCTGCGGCAGTTGCATTGGCAGACTTTGCCTCAAGCGGGTCGATGGAATCAGAAGGGATAACCATGATCGGTATTCTATAGCCCCTTTCCCCAAGCCCCGCAAGTCCCGTTCAAAGTCAAAGCAGGGGTCACCCATAGTTTTGTCCAATCCTCCAAAATGCGTAATTCGGGGAGCAGGTTCATGGGGTGGTTCCAATCCTTTGCTTCATGGCGCCCCCCGAATGATGCCGGCCGCTTGTTCCATCAGTTGGCGGAGGGAATCGGGCAGCCAGAAGGTGAACAGCAACAACATTACCAACGGCAGACTCATGGCCGCGATGCTCCACGCTGAAATGGTTTCGCGCGCGTGTCCGCCATCGCCCGGACCGAGCAGCAGTCCGGCGATCTTGTTCAGCAACCCGCAGAAGACAATGATGAGCGCCACCACCATGACGATGCCAACCCAGACGTAATGCGATATGAAGCCGCCCGCAATCACCGTCAGTTCGCTCACGAACAGGCCGAACGGCGGCAGGCCGCTCACGGCCACGGCGCCGAGGCCGAGCAACAGGGCCGTCACCGGCATGGTCCGCCCCAGCCCGCCGCCGAGACGCCGGAAATCCAGCGTGTGCCGTTGCTGGTGGATGTTGCCCGCCGCGAAAAACAGGACCGGCTTGGCCAGCGCGTGGTAGCCCATGTGCAGCATCGCCCCGAAAACCGTCAGCGGCGCGTTCATACCGACCGCCGCGCAAATCAGGCCGACGTGTTCCAGGCTGGAGTAAGCCAGCATCCGCTTGAGGTTTTTCTGCACGAGAATGAACGGCCCGGCCAGCAACATCGAAAACAGTCCGAAGCCCAGCAGCAGGTGGCGGCTCAAACCGGAGCCGAGGCACGCGGTGGCGAGAATGTGAAAGCGGAGCAGCGCATAGATGGCGATTTTCAGGGAGACGCCGGAGAGCATGGCGCTGGTGGGCGACGGCGCTTCGCTGTGGGCGTCGGGCAGCCAGGTGTGCATGGGGGCCAGGCCGGCCTTGGTGCCGTAGCCGACAAGCACAAAAATGAAGGCCAGGGTCATCAAGTGGTGGTCCAGTTGCGGCGCCTGGGCCAGCAGATGCGACCAGTTGAAACTCGGCATGGTTCCCGCGCCCGTTTTGCCGATGGCCGCCGCATAAGTGAAGATGGTGCCGAAGAGCGCCAGCACCAGGCCCAACCCGCCGAGAATGACATATTTCCACGCCGCTTCCAGCGAAGTCCGCTGATTGTAGAGCGCCACCAGCAGCACGGAACAAAGGGCCACCGCTTCCACCGCGATCCACATCACGCCGAGGCTGTTGGCCAGCACCACCAGGAACATGCCCGCGGCGAAAAAGGGCGTGAGAACGTAGTACTCGCGGAAGCGCCGCCCGCTCACCACGCCGTCCGCCAGGTCGCGGCGGAAGTAAGGCACCGCGTAAATCGAGGTCGCCAGCGACACGACCGCGATGAGCAGAGTCATCCACGCGCTCAGGGCGTCGGCGCGCAGGAACCCGCCCCACTCGGTCAACGCGGCCCCCTTGTTCGCCAGCACGGTTTTGAACAGCTTCACTGCCAGACCCAACCCGCCGGCGAATCCGGCGAGGTTGAGAAATTCCACCACCTTGCGTGGCCGCATGAAAAGGCAGGCCAGTCCGACGGCCAACGGCAGGCAAAGAATGGAAGTCAGCAGCATGAGGTCACCATTTGAGTTCGTTGAGCTTGCTCACATCCATCGAGGCGAACGTCTCGCGGATGCGAAAGACAAGGATGCCCAGCACCATGACGGCGACGACCACGTCGAAGAAGATGCCGATTTCGACCACGAGCGGCATGCCATAGGTGACCAGCGCAATGGCGGCGAGCATCACGCCGTTTTCCATGGTCAGGAGGGCGAGGACCTGGGTGAGGGCTGTGCGGCGGTTAATCATCAGGAAACAACCGGTCAGCACCAGTGCGATGGCCACGGCGAGCGTGTTGCTGCCGAGCCGTTCGAGCGACGGGATGGGACGGGCAACGACATAGGCCAGCACGGTCAACGCGCCGCAGATGAGCATGGAGGCGGTCATGTTCAGGAAGGGGCGGATTTCCTGCTCGATTTTGATCTGGCGCACCAGCCGTCCCAGCAGCCACGGCAGGAAAATGACTTTGGCAATGATCGTCAGCGCCGCCACGACCAAGACGTGCCAGGCGCCATAGGCGCAACCGACGACGCCCGCGATGGCGGCCAGCAGGAGCGATTGCAACGCGAACAGCCGTATATTGGTGATGAGCATGGACTGCACGGCCAGCAGTAGTTGCAGCACCAGCATGACGGAGGCCAGCAGCGTGATCAGGTTCGAGGCGGATTGAATGGCGGCCGGGTTCATGGTTATCGAAATAAAAAGGTGGAAACAAGTGCCAGCATGGCCAGCATGAATGCGGCGCTCAGCAGGTCCGGCACACGAAACAGGCGCAGTTTCGCGTTGGTCGTCTCAACCACAACCACCACCCCGGCCAGCACGATGAGTTTTCCCGCCAGATAGAGCAAACCCAGCCCAAATGTCGCCGCCGTCGTTTTCACCGCCAGTCCGACGGGAAAGAAGATGTTGGCCAGCAGCGTCATGAGGACCAGTTGCTTGATGGACGCGCCCCACTCGATGAGCGCCAGATAGCGGCCCGAATACTCCAGCAACATCGCCTCGTGAATCATGGTCAGCTCCAGATGCGTGGCCGGGTTGTCCACCGGAATCCGGCCCGTCTCCGCCAGCAGCACGATGAACATGGCGATGAAGGCCAGCGCGTGGGACGGATCGAGAAATTTCCAGCCCGGCTCCTGGCTGGCCAGCACGATCTGGCTCAGGTTGGTCGAGCCGGCGGAGATGGCAAGGGTAAAAATGGCCAGCATCATCGCCGGCTCGGCGATGGCGGAAAGGGTCATCTCCCGGCTGCTGCCCATGCCCCCAAAAGCGCTCGCCGGGTCCAGTCCCCCCAGCGCCAGGAAGAACCGGCCCAACGCCAGCAATCCGACCAGCGCCAGAGCGCCGCCGAACAGGCCCAGCGGCGCTTGCGCGGCGACCATCGGCACCAGCAGCCCCGCGGAGAGCGACGTCAGAAACACCAGATAGGGCGCAAGGGGAAAAACCCACGAGGCGTGTTCGGAGATGACCATGTCCTTGCGCAGAAACTTGAGCAGATCCAGGAAAGGTTGCCAGACCGGAGGACCCCGCCGGTTCTGCAACAGGGCCTTCCACTTCCTGATGAGGCCGGTGAGCAGCGGCGCCAGCAAAAGAAGCAACGCGATTTGCGCAAGGATCAGTGGCAGGGTCATAAGGCGAAGATCAGCAGCAACAAAAGTGTGATGAAGATGTAAAGCAGATAGGCGTGAATGCTGCCCGCCTGCAGCGCGCGAATCCGCCGGGACGCGCGCACAATCGAAATTCGCAGCGGGCGGTAAAGACGCTGCACAAACACTTCCTCGATGTGGCTTTCAAACCGGACGTTGGTGGCGAAGTAGGGCGAAAAGTCGTATTCGCGCTGCGTGTCGCGCCGCGGGCGGAAAAGCGCCTTGAAGATCATCCGAACCGGCTTCGAGAAACCCGTGGCGGTGTATTCCATCTGCGGCGTCAAACCGCGCTGGCCGCAGTCCCAGGTCGGGCCGCGGCGGGTCTTCGTCTTGCGCGCCAGGGCCAGCCAGAGCACGAAGGGAATCGGCAGCAGGCACAGCCCCATCAGCACCATGCCGGGTGTGGAGACGGTGCCGGCTTTTTCGGTGAGCGCCGCCAGCACCAGACCATTGGCCACGCTGAGCTGCCCGCTGATTTGCCGCCCGGTGAGCTGCTGCGTGAGCGGATCCAGCAAACGGACAAACGCGGTCGGAAAAAATCCAAGCAACAGGCAGGCGGCCGTCAGGACGGCCATGCCGACGCGCATGGAAGGGGCGGCCTCGCCCGCGTTCCGGGCCGCCGCGCTGCGCGGCTGGGCCAGGAAGGTGATGCCGAAGGCCTTGACGAAGCAGACCGCCGCCAGCGCGCCGGTCAAGGCCAGCATCGCGCCGCCCAAGGGAAAGACCAGGCGCCACAAACTTTCGCTCGTGCCGAAGCCTTGCAGCAAGGCCTGATAGGTGAGCCACTCGCTGACAAAGCCGTTGAGCGGCGGCAGGGCGGAGATGGCGACAGCGCCAATGAGGAAGTAAAAGGCCGTGTCCGGCATTCGTTTGGCCAGACCGCCCATTTCTTCCATGTTGCGCGTATGGGTCGAGCGCACCACCGCGCCCGCGCCGAGGAACAACAACCCTTTGAACGCGGCGTGATTGATGGTGTGATACATCCCGGCAATCAAACTGAGCGCGGCCAGGAGCGGGTGTCCCTCATGCAGGAAAACCAGCGACGCGCCCAAGCCCATCAGGATGATGCCGATGTTTTCGATGCTGTGATAGGCCAGCAGGCGCTTGAGGTCGTGCTCCATCAAAGCGTAAAGCACGCCCAGGACGGCGGAAACCGTGCCGGCCACCAGCACCGTCACCCCCCACCACAGCGGCGGCGGGCCAAGAAACTCAAAGCACACGCGCGTCAATCCGTAGATGCCAGTCTTGATCACCACGCCGGACATCAGGGCGGAGACGTTGCTGGGCGCGACCGGATGGGCCGCCGGCAGCCAAATGTGCAGCGGCACGATGCCGGCCTTGATGCCGAAGCCGAGCAGGAACAGGACGAATGCGGCGTCACGGTTGCCGGTTGACATTTTCGCGCCCAAGCCATGCAGGCTGTTGAAGCTGAAATCACCCGAAACCTGAAAGAGCAGCAGGAAACCCAGAATGATGCACCCGGTGTCAATGTGCGACATGATAAAAAACAGCACACCGGCCTGGCGCGTCTCCGGCTGCTCATGTTCGAAGCTGATCAGGCGCCAGGCCGTCAGCGCCATGAGTTCCCACGCGATGAGAAAGAGCCAGATGGTATTGGCCACGACCGTCAACGTCGTGGCCAGCAACAGCGCGTTGAAGAAAGCTCCCAGCGCGCCGGCGTTTTTGCGCCCGAAAAAACCCTTCGCGTAATCCAGCGAATAAATCGAGACGGCGCACCCGAGCAGCGACGCCACCATGAGAAAGAACGCGCCCAGCCCGTCGAGCCGGACACCGAACTTGATGTAAGGAATCAGGGTGGGCATCAGTTCGCCCTGCCAGGACGGAGCCGGAGCGCCGCTGCCGAGAAAGAGAAGGGCGGCCAGCAGTCCGCTCAGGCCCGAGAGGGCCGCCGCGCCGAAGGAGAAGGCCGCGGCCAATTTCTCGCGGCGCATGAACAACAAACCGGCCACGGCTCCGGCGGCATAGCCGCAGAGCGACATAACGAGCAACGTGGCAGGTTGGATGTTCAAGGCGATGCCGGCGCGGACGCGGGAGCGATGGCCGCGTCAACCGGCATGTGCATGTGCGAACGATTCCTTTTTGTGCCTGGCAGTCTTGACAAATGGCCGCAAAGTCACTGGAACGACCGGTTCGTTTACCGGGAGGAAAAGGTAGCGGCCACAATTGCCGCATACTTGAATGTCGTTCTCATGAGCCAGGGCGGCCAGCGCGCCGATGGCAACCCTCAGATGACATTCCGTGCAGACGCCATTGCGCACGATGGCCACGCCCTTTTTGCCATGCGCCAACAACCGGTCATAGTGCGCCAACACGACGCTGGGGATGGTTTTGCGGATCGCTTCCATGGCTCCATCCCGGTTCCGCTGGCCCGGTCCGGTTTGAAGTTGGAGTGTCTGAAGCGCGAACATATTTTCCATCACATTCTTCATAGCGCCCCCAGAATAACACAACCGGCCTGCCGTTGGACAGCTAAAAATGATAAATTACTGATCGGGGTGCGCATCCCGTTTTTGGCAACCCCGTTGTCAATGAGAGATAATGGCTTGCCGCAGCCAGGCCAAAAAGAATGACGAATGTCATTCGACATTTTCCAGGCAGATCGGGGCTTGCCCTCAAGCGGCGCTCACCAGTGTCCAAAAAGTGAGAGGCGCCCCGTTGCTTCCGGCGCGGCGGATTATCCTTTGCGGCAAGCCGGGAGATGATGTATAAGAACGTCATGTGCAAATTGTGTAACTGTTGTGAGAAGTGGTCTCCCTATTTTCTGAGCCTGCTGCGCGTCGTCATTGCCGTGTTGATCCTGCAGCATGGCGGGCAAAAAGTTTTCGGATATCCGGCGACCAGGCTTCCCGCGCCTCATCTTTTCTCATTGATCGGCGTTTCGGGGATTCTGGAATTGGTTGGCGGGCTGCTCCTCCTGCCGGGCCTTTTCACCCGGCCCGCGGCGTTCATACTTTCCGGGGAGATGGCAGTCGCATACTTCATGGTGCATTTTCCCGAAGCATGGTGGCCCATCCACAATCATGGCGAACTGGCCGTCGTTTATTGTTTTGTGTTCTTTTATTTGTTCGCGGCAGGCCCAGGCCCGTTGAGTCTGGATCGTTGCCGGAAGTGTTGCGCGACCCCGCCGGACGAAAAAACGTGCTGCGCAGCCCCGCCGGACGAAAAGAAATGACCGGATAATGACGAATGACAAAGCACGAAACCCAATTTCGTCATTCGGTCATTTGGGCATTGATTGGTCATTAGGATTTGTCTGTATGCCGGGGAGGGCCGGCCCAGCATCCCGCCCGAACAACTGCTCAAGGCCCGCGCGCTCACCGCCCTTGACAGCGTGCGCAGCGAGGCGCAACAATGGCTGGCTGAATTTGCCGCGCGGGTGGCGGAAGAGAAGCAGAACGCGCCCGCCGCCGGAAAATGACGTAATGACCACGAAACGGCAGGATTGACAGGCAGGTCAACCGCGAAATCATTTTGCCACAAAGCACAAAACTTGAATTGGCCTTTCCCAAATTGCCTTTCAGTTTGAAAGGCCATTTTGAATTTCTCAAGACAACTTGCGCTGAACCATATTGCCCAAAAAATAGCGAAAAAAGTTATGAAAATGAATCGTGAAATATTCACGGTTTTGGTTTTTCCCTGATGTCTGATGGCTGTGATAATTTGTTGCAACTGCTTTATCTTGTGATGTTTGCGACTTGCGCCGTTTTTTCTTGACAATATTATTTCTTGACAATCATTTGGGTATGCCCTCTTTTCTCTCCGTCCAGCCTTCTCTTTCGGGCTGCCGCGGGCGTGGCGCTCTGTCGAACGACAATTATCAATCACCACTTGGCCGGCCGCACCGGGGGCGGTTCCGGGATGGAAGAACGATTCCGAAAGAATTTGACCACGGATTTCAGGATGGCATGAAAGATTATGGAGAACGGAGTCAACCACGAACCACTCGAAGTACGCGAACACCGAAACTCTCAAATGGCTCATGAACGCGACCGATTCGGCGCTGAAATCGTTTGGAAACGTGTGGAAGTTTCGGAAATCCCATGGAACTGATCTGGCCGGGACAATTTATGGCCATCTGGGCGAATTTGTGCCGGGAAAGGCGATCTGTCAAACAATAATACAGCAATGCTAGGAACTGACCCGTTCACGCCTTGGCCACGATGCGGACGCTCTCCGAGGCGGGCAGCCCTTTCAGGTCTTTGAGTGCGCGCGGCTTGAATTCGACTTTGTAGATCATGCTTCCTCCTTCTCTCCGGTATCAGGCCGAAATGTCAAGCTGATACGGGCAGCGACACGGAGTGCGCAGCGACATGCCACGCAAGGAAACGGGATATTTGTGCTTTTCTCTGCGGCCTCTGCGCCTTTGCGCGAAAAAGTCCTCGTCCATGTGTGCTTAAACTTGTGAAGGTCGCGGGAATCTGTTTAACTGGGCCGATGCGAATTTTATCCGGCATTCAACCTTCAGGGACACTGTTCCTGTGTGCGATTTGGAGTAGAGTTGCGCACCAATGACAACTGTGGCAGCGTATGAGCGATGAAACTGCGATTGGACCTGCTGGAGCACCTGACGGCGGAGGACATCCGCCAGGCGGCGGCGGAATCGGCTCATCGCTTCAAACCAGAGCCGCTTTTATCAAAAACTGGAGTTGGCAGTCTGTCGTCAGCATCAACCGAGGAGCGTGCGAAAGAGGTCGAGCACAGCATGGACTTAACTCGGAAACTCATCAGGCGTGCGCGGAAAGCTGGGAAACTCAAAGACCGCTCGCGTTGACTCTTCTCGAAACGCTCGACTACCTGAAACAACAGCATCGCCACGCCCCGTTTCTTTTCTTTAACGGCAATACGTTTGCCACCATCGGGCGCGAGCTTGCGCTGGCCATTTACAGCGATCTTCCACCAGCGCGCAAACGGGAAGTTTCTTCGGCTTTCGCGCATTACATTGCCGGAGTGCTTGACCGGGAAGCAATGGCAAGCATTGTTGACTCGCTTTCCGAAGCCGCTGATTGGAAGACCGGCGACCGCGTGAAAACTTTGCGGGGTTCATTGCGCGGAGTGATTGTCCGCATCCGGAAGGACGGCCGCGTGGTCTGGAAACCCGACGGCGCGGAGAACGAATTGACCGCCTTGCCGGAAAGCCTTTGCCGGGACGGCCCCGGGTAACGGGCCGTTAAAAAACAACTCATTCCCGCAGGAGACAACGTCGTCTCCTACTTGATAGACGGGCTGTTAAACTTGCGAAGGCGGCGGGGGTTTGTTTAACTGGGCCGATGCGAATTTTATCCGGTATCCAACCTTCAGGGGCGCTGCACCTGGGAAACTATTTTGGCATGATGAAGCCGGCCATCGAGTTGCAGGAACAGGGCGAGGCCCTTTATTTCATCGCCAATTATCATTCGATGACGTCGCTCTTCGACGCGGCCCAGCGGCGGCGCAACACCCGGGACGTGGCGCTGGATTTTCTGGCCTGCGGTTTGGACCCGAAAAGGACGCTGTTGTTCCGGCAATCCGATGTGCCGGAGGTGACGGAGCTTTGCTGGATTCTCACCACTGTCACGCCGGTGGGCCTGCTGGAACGGTGCCACAGTTACAAGGACAAAATCGCGCGCGGCCTTTCGCCCTATCACGGCTTGCTGGCGTATCCGGTGCTGATGGCGGCCGATATTTTGATTTACGATTCGAATGTCGTGCCGGTCGGACGCGATCAGAAGCAGCATGTCGAGGTCACGCGCGACATTGCCATCAAGTTCAACGAGGCCTACGGACCGACCTTTGTTTTGCCCGAACCGAGGATTCGCGAGGAGACGGCGGTGGTGCCGGGCCTGGACGGCCAGAAGATGAGCAAGAGCTACGGGAACACGATTGAAATATTCGGCGAGGAAAAGCCCTTGCGCAAAAAAGTCATGGGCCTGGTCATGGACAGCCGGACGCCGCAGGAACCCAAACCGGATGCGGAGAAGAATCTGGCCATCCAATTGCTCAAGCTGGTGGCGGACGCCGGGACGGCCAGGGATTACGAGGACCGCCTGCGGGCGGGCGGCCTGGGCTATGGCGATTTGAAAAAGGCGCTCTTCGAGCAGTATTGGAATTATTTCGCGGCGGCCCGGGCCAAACGGGCGGAGTTGGCGGCCAACATGGATTACGTCGAACAAGTGCTAAGGGACAGCGCGGCCAAAGCCAGGACGCTGGCCGGAAAGGTCCTTGCCCGCGCGCGCCGGGCCTGCGGACTGGACTGAAAGAAAAGGCCAAAGGCTGAAAAAAACAAAGGCTGGTTTCTCTCTTCACTTTAGAGCAGTTTAAATAAAGATGTAGCCGTAGAATGTCTCGTCGGCGAGACGCCGACGAGTGCGACCGGGACGGTCGCGCTCCCCGAGACCGAACAGCATACGGCTACATTTATATTTAAAATGCTCCAGCCTTTGGCATTTTCGTCACGCGCCGAACTTGTCAAACATCCGGGCGTTGGCCTGCATGAGGCGGATCAAATACTTCGCTTCGAAAACACCGAGCGAGCCGAGGTTGGCGCCGGTTTCGGTGAAGCGCTCCAATTTGTCCGAGCCGCCGCAAGGCGAGCAAAGCAGCACCGGCTGCGGATGCCAGGAGTGGCCCTTGAGCGCGCAGGGCGTGGAATGGTCCCCGGTGATGACCAGCACGTCGGGGCGCTTTTGCAGCAGGATGGGCAGCGCGGCGTCGAACTCTTCAATCGCTTTTTTCTTCGCGGCAAAGTTGCCGTCCTCGCCGAACATGTCGGTGTATTTGTAGTGGATGAAAAAATAATTATAATTGTCGTATTCGGCCAGATAGCGCTGGAATTGTTCGGCAATGGTTTGCGGCCCCTCGATTTTGGTCATGCCCACGAGTTGGGCCAGCCCCTTGTACATCGGATAAACGGCCAGGCAGGCGGGCTTCAGGCCGTAGCGCTTCTCGAACGTTGGTATCTCCGGCTGATGGGCGATGCCGCGCAACAGAAAACCGTTGGCGGGTTTTTTGCCGGCCAGGACGGCCAGGGCCTGGCGGAAAAACTCGGCGATGACGGCGGCGGTTTTCTTTTGTGCGACTGATGTTGGGTCCGTCGGCTCCACCGTGGGCACGGGCAATCCCTCCCGATTGGGATCGGCGTCGGTCAACGGGCCTTCCAACCCCCTGCCTCGAAAAATGACGACAAAGCGGTGGCCCTTGCCCGGTTTGATGATGACTTCGACATCGCCCGCCTTTTTGATTTTGCGCGAGAGCAAGGCGCACAGTTGTTCCGTGATTTTCGTTTCGATCCGGCCCGCGCGGCGGTCGGTGACGATGCCTTTTTCGTTGAGCGTGCAGAAATTGGCCCGCGCGGCGATGTCGCCCGCCTTGAGTTCGAGGCCCAAACCGAGGGCTTCGATCACGCCGCGGCCGACTTGAAATTCCAGCGGATCATAACCAAACAATCCGAGATGGCCGGGGCCGCTGCCCGGAGTAATGCCGGGCGCGACCGGGATCATGCGTCCCTGCGCGCCGTCTTTGGCCAAGCGGTCGAGATTGGGGGTGGCGGCGGCTTCGAGGGGCGTAAGATAATTTTGCTCCTTGGTGGCGATGTCGCCCAATCCATCCAGGACGAGCAAAGCCAGTTTGGCATTTGTTTTGATGGTCAGATGCGAATAGAGATGGTCCAAGTTCATATATTTGGGGCGTATGCCCGGTCGAATAATGGGGACAAACCGCCCGGCGCGTCAAGCGGGATGAGGGCCAAAGTGGAATGACGAATGTCGAAGCACGAATGCCCTAATTTCGTCATTAGAGCGTGTTTTGAAAATGCTTTATTCATATTGACGCCAGACGTTTGACCATCAGTCGAATCATGCAAATCCGTATCATCGCCTCGCTATGATCAAGCCGGACTTCATAGTCACGGCACAGCCGCCGCGATTTGCTCAGCCAGCCAAAGGTGCGTTCGATGATCCAGCGTTTGGGCAGGACTTTAAAACCCCGGGCGTGATCACAACGCCGCACGATTTCCAAACGCAGTTTGCCAAAGGGCCGCAACTCTTTGACCCACCGCACCAACGCTCCCAGATAGCCACCATCGGCCCAGATGATTTGCAGTCGTCCAAACATATCCACCAGCGCGCCAATCAAAATGGGGGCGGCGTCGCGGTCCTGCAGGGCGGCGCTGGTGATCCTCATGGCCAGCACCAGTCCCAGAGTGTCCACCGCCAGATGACGCTTGCGGCCCTTGATCTTTTTGCCCGCGTCGTAGCCGCATTCGCCGGCCTGATCGGGGGTTTTAACGGTTTGGCTGTCCACAATGGCAGCGGTCGGCGCCACCTGCCGCCCCTCGGTCTTGCGCAGCCAGTCGCGCACGGTGTCATGGATGAAGGTCCAGGTCCAATCCTGGCTCCACTGCCGAAAGTAGCCATAGACGGTTTGCCAAGGTCCGAACTCCTTGGGCAGATAGCGCCAGGCGCAACCGGAGCGGTCGACATAAAAGATGGCGTTGACCAGGGTGCGACGCGCCAGCTTGAGCGGGCGGCCGCGTTTTCCCTTGCCGCATTTGGGCGCGGGCACCAGAGACTTGATTTGGTTCCATTCTTCATCGGTCAGATCACTCGGATATTTGATAGGATGCGTTTGCATCCATTCCATCTATGACAGAAGGGTAATGTTGTACAACATAAGCAACTTACTTATGATTGACGGTTTGCCATTTTCAAAACACGCTCTTAGACATTTTCCCCATCAGGCGGGCCGTTGCAGCAACTCTGTTTCAAACCCAATCACATCCCCAAGCAGCCAGAAATGGCTGTTTATGGATTTCCCTCCCTCTCCCGTTTGCGCGAATCTTCCCAGTCTGGAAATTCGACGCGGAATTTTCCGGCCATGACTTCATCCGAAAGCTCGCGGCGGCGGCGCAGCATGAGTTCGGTGGCGACAAACCTGACGATGGCCGGTCCTTTCCTTAATAACTTTGCATTAGGAACTTAAAACGATTGACACGCATGCAGTATTGTTGCTAATGTGCTTTCTGGTGTGAAAGCTTAACCAAGAGAGGCTGCGAATGAAACGTGGCAACAAACAACCGGAGCCATCGGCGCTGTGCAGGGTTGTGTTCTGTTGGCTGGCCGTGGCCACGGCCCAGGCGCAAACCGGACCGACGATCACGCAACAACCTTTGGATCAGGCAATTGTGGTGGGTGGCAATGTGACATTCTGCATTGGGGTTTCCGGCACCGGGCCATTCACTTACCAGTGGCGATTCAACGGAGCGATCCTTCCAAATATCATTACCACTGTGGCAGGCAGCGGAGCGTACGCTTCCCCTGGCGATAATGGTCCCGCGACCAACGCCAGTCTGACCAGCCCGTATGGCGTGACCCTTGATCCCTTTGGCAATCTGTATATTGCGGATATGGGCAACAACCGCATCCGCAAAGTTGACACCAACGGTGTCATAACCACGGTGGCTGGAACCGGCCCATTTTATCCTGGTTCAGGCGGTTATTCTGGCGACGGCGGCCCGGCCACCAACGCCATGCTGAACCTCCCCAGCAGCGTTGCCATCGACAGTGCTGGCAACCTAATTATTGGCGACACGTTTAACCAGCGCATCCGTAAAGTTGACACCAACGGCGGCATAACCACAGTGGCCGGGAATGGGATAGCCGGCTATAGCGGAGACAATGGTCCCGCAACCAATGCCAGTCTGGCGTACCCTGATTGCACGGCGCCAGATGCGTTCGGAAACCTGTTCATTGCGGACTCGCTGAACAACATCGTCCGCAAAGTGGCCACAAACGGAATCATCACCACCGTGGGAGGAAACGGAGTCCAGGCATTCGCGGGCGATGGAGGCCCGGCAACCGCTGCCAGCATGGACGAACCGGCGGGCGTCGCATTGGACCAATCAGGCAACCTGTTTATCGGCGATTGGGGAAATGACCGCATCCGTAAAATCAACGCGCGAGGTATGATTACTACTGTCGCTGGTAATGGAAATGGATCTCCTGAAGAGGGCAGCTACTCAGGGGATGGCGGGCCTGCCACCAACGCCGGCCTCTATTACCCGTTCGGGGTCGCCTTCGACCAGTCCGGTAACCTCTACATCGGAGATTCGAACAACAACCGAGTCAGGAAAGTGGACACCAACGGCGTCATCACCACAGTGGCGGGAAATGGAACTTATGGCTACAGCGGCGACGGTGGCGCCGCCGGCAATGCCAGTTTGTCGTTCCCATTCGGCGTCTTTGTGGACGCCACCGGTAACATCTTTGTTGCGGACTCATATAACAATCGAGTCCGTGAAGTACCCGTTCAAGGGCCAACCCTCCACCTGTCTAATTTGGCCAGCACGAACGCTGGCAGTTACGATGTCGTGGTCACCAGCCCCTATGGCAGCATAACAAGCAGCGTCGCCACGCTGACGATTTTGCTTCCGCCCGGCATAACTACGCAGCCGCGAAGCCTGATTGTCGGCGTTGGCAGCAATGCCACGTTAACTGTATCGAACAATGGCACAGCCCCTTTTGGCTACCAATGGATCTTTAACACCGCACCGCTCCCGAATCAGACCAACAGTGCCCTAACGATCCAGGCCGTTGATCCGACAAATGCCGGCAGCTACCAGGTGGTGGTGACCAATTTGTACGGTTCGGCCACCAGCAGCATAGTGACTTTGACTGTCGCGTTTCCTCCGACCGTCACAAATGACCCAAGTAGTCAGACGATTGTTGCTGGCAGCGCCGTTAGGTTCAGCGTTGGCATGTCCGGCACTGGGCCGTTTACCTACCATTGGCGATTCAATGGAACCAATCTGCCCATCGGCGTCATCAGTACTATCGCTGGCAGCGGCTCGGGCGGCTATTCCGGAGACGGCGGCCCGGCCACCAATGCCAAGCTGAGCGGGCCAGTTGCGGTGGCCTTGGATGCGCTCGGCAATCTATTCATTGCGGATTCAATCAACAACCGAATCCGCAAAGTTGGAGTCAACGGCGTGATTACAACCGTGGCCGGAACAGGCTCGCGCGCTTATTCTGGCGACGGCGGTCTTGCGACCAATGCCGCCTTGGCCACCCCTTCCGCCCTCGCTGTGGACATCTTTGGCAACGTCTTCTTTGCCGACGAAGGCAACAATCGCATCCGGAAGGTGGACCCAAGCGGTGTCATCACCACGGTCGCAGGCATTGGCCCCGCCTATCCGGTGCCGGGCGGCTATGGAGGCGATGGGGGCCTGGCAACCAATGCCGCCCTATACCACCCGATGGGAGTATCGCTCGACCTTGTTGGCAATCTCCTCATTGCGGACACCAGCAACAACCGAATTCGGGAAGTGGGAGCTGCTGGGGTTATCACGACCCTAGCCGGGAACGGCACGGCAGGGGTTGTTGGAGACGCCGGAACAGCAACAAATGCTGAATTGCGCGGCCCGCGCGCCGTCGCTGCCGATCCCTATTCGAATCTCTTCATCGCCGACACAGGCAACAACAAAATTCGCAAGGTTGACGCCGACGGGATAATTACGACAGTGGCTGGAACGGGGATACCGGGATTCCTTGGCAATGGCAGTCCGGCGACAAATGCCTGGCTCAACTCTCCCGGCTGCGTAGTCGCGGACGGCGCTGGCAATCTGATCATTGCCGATTCAGCTAATTACCTCGTCCGCATGGTGGAAACTAATGGCATTATCTCGACGATCGCTGGAGGCAGATTTGGAGTCCTTGGCGATGGTGGTCCGGCGACAAATGCCAGCCTGGCGAATCCTTCCGGCGTGGCATCGGATCAGTCCGGCAACCTCATCATTGCAGACAATTCCAATAATCGTGTGCGGAAGGTGTTCTTATATCTGAACGAAGCGGATCCGACTCGACTCGCTTTTCAAAACATAACATCTGCCAATGCCGGCAGCTACGATGTCGTCGTGACAAGCGCATACGGCAGTACGACCAGCACGGTGGCCACCGTGACCGTGGTACTGCCTCCATTGAACGCCAGCCTCACCGCTGGGCAAGGGATTCAACTGCAATTCAGCGGGTCGGCGAACACCAGCTACGTCTTGCAAGCGGCCACCAACCTCATGCCGCCGGTTGACTGGCAGCCACTCGTCACCAACGCCGCCGACACCAACGGCAACTGGATCTTTGCCGACACGAACACCGCCGCCAACACCGCCCGCTTCTACCGCCTGGCTTCGCCCTAAAGCCCTGACCAATGATTCACGCCTCAAAAAGCTTCCGGAGCACTTCGCCGGCGCTGAGGCCGCCAATCCAGATCGTCTTGTGGCGCGAGGTTTTGCCGCGGATGATTTGGACTGCGCCGCGCGCGCAACCGAGTTTTTCGGCCAGCAGATCAATCAAAGCTTGATTGGCGGCGGCATCCACCGGCGGCGCGGTCACTTTGATTTTCAGCTCCCCTCCCAACGGACCGGCAATTTCATTTTTCGGCGCGCGCGGCTGGAGTTTTACCGCCAGATGGACTCCGTCGGGCCGGGCCTGCAGGAAAGGGGCATTCATAAATGTCATTTAAATCGTAATCTTGATCTTGCCCAATATACAGGAGGGAAACGATGATGTGCGATTATGAAACTTCAAGATTTGATCGTCGGAATGAAGGTGTTACATCCCCAATACGGGGAGGGCGTGGTTGAAAAGATTTCCAATGTTGACGCCGCCATTCGATTTGACAACGTTCTGCGGACGGTTGATCCGCAGCTTGCAGAGGTGGCGCCCGCGGAGGCAAACGCCAGAGTGGAAGGGCTGACTGTTCCCCTGAAACAATTCATTGATGCAGCCGTTGAATCCACGCTGAATCGCCTGGGGTTTGAGCATCCCAACGCGGTTGTGGGTGAACTTGGGTTGCGCTGGCAGAAAGGCAAAATGGTCCTGCATCCGGCAGACCCGGCTTTGCAGACAAAAGAGGTTCCGCTGGAGGTCTTTTTCCACAAGCTCGTTGGCGTTCGCAATCAGTTGCGTGTCCTGGAACAGAAAATCAACAGCCATCCGACGCTCGGCGACGGGGAAAAGGTTGAAATGCAGCAGTACGTGACCCGCTGTTACGGTTCGCTAACAACATTCAACCTCCTTTTCAAAGACAAAGAAGGCCAATTTTGAAGAAAATTAAGAAGTAAGAAGGCAGAATTAAGAAATGGGATAAAGGCATCCCGGCCTGCCCTGCCTGCGCGTCAGTTCGCCGACATGGCCAGCCAAAAACCATACATTTGTGAGGCTGGGCAAATCCCTGGTTTTATGACATAATCAGGCAAATTAATAACCACAAATATGGCCAAAACCCAAAACCATACACTTGTGAGGCTAGGCAAATCCCTAGTTTATGGCATAATCAGGCAGATGAACAACCACAAATTGGCAAATAACAACATCTATTAAAATTATGAAAACCTGCATTATTTCTGTAGTGACCCTGTTAACGGTGGCCACGTTGCCCGTGATGGCCCAAGAGACATATACTGGCACCGGCGACGCTAACGGTGGCTTGGGTGATGGCGCCGGCATTGGCAGCGTTGTTGTCAACAACGATGCGAATAATATCAGTTTCACCATCAATTCGACCCAGCCGATGGATGCATACATAAATTATGCGATCGAAATTCAGCAGGTTGGCTTGGGCGGCAGTGGATATACAGGATTCGCCCCCCCTTGGGGACTCGCCGTTGGCATCAGTAGCGGTGAAAACGCCTTGATTAACACTTGGACGGGAGCCAGCGGCGCCACTGCATTCATGTATAGTGGTGGTAGCTGGAACGGGGGCGCAGGGGGGTCCTATGCTGCTGGCGGCCTTGGAGATACTTACGCCACAATCACGACACCGTTAAGCAGCCTCGGTTTGAGTCCCGGCAGCAGTTTCTACTTCGACGTTGTGTCATCGTTCGATTCTCCAGGCGGCCAATCTGCTTATGGTGTATTGGACAATACCGGCTGGGCGCCGGAGTCAGATAATAGCTATAAACCCTGGCTTGGAGGCAACTATTATGACTCTGCCACATCCCCCGGCACAACCTTCGGAACTGCTGCGAGCGAGTACACTGTGGTTCCCGAACCGACAACTTGCGTGTTGATGGGACTGGGCGCGCTGGGGATGATTCGCCGGTCGCTGAAGCAAATTCAGAAGTAAGAATTAGGAATTAAGAAACACTGACTTTTCCCTGCTTCTTAATTCTGCCTTCTTAATTCTTAATTCCCCTGAGTCGCGGCTTTCCCGCGCTCAGGACGCGGAGTGAAAATCCCCGTCCGTTCTCGAATGGCTCCACGCGCGCCTTCACCTCCAATACCGGATGGCGCACGGTCGCCAAACCATAGCTCTTGTAAGTCTGCGCGAAGAGTTCGGTTTCGACCATGCCGGTCCAGTCGGCCAGCGAAAGAAACTTCATCGGTTCACCCGTAATCTGGTGATGGGTGCGCTGCTCAACAACGAGACCGCAAGTGACAACAGTTTCACCGACAAATGCACCGAGGCGATTGACGGGACAATAGGTGTCCCACGCCACGTCGGCGAACAATTCGAGCGGATGGCCGCTGACAGCAAAGCCGAATAAATCCGTTTCCGATTGCAGGCGTTCGCGGCGGGTCGGCTCATGAAGAAAGGACGAATTTTGAAGGAAGAAGGATGAAACTGGATCAGCGGCCCGGCCGAAATTGAATTCTGCATTCTGACTTCTGCATTCTGACTTTTGAAGGCGCTGCGCCTGCCAGAACTGGCGGGTGCGGGTTTCGCCGAACTCATCGAAGGCCCCGACGCGAATCATCGCTTCCATTTCCCCGCCCGAAGGGGCGATGCGGTGAAAGAAATCCGCCAGGGAAATGAACGGCCCGCGCCCGCGCGCTGTGAGAATCGCATCCGTTGCGCGGCTGGCGAGTCCCTTCACCCGTGTCAAAGGCACGCGGATGAGGTTGCCCCGCGGCACAAAGGCCGGGCCGGGTTCGTTGACGGATGGCGGCAGCAGCTTCAATCCGAGCCGATGGCATTCGAGAACGTAAACGAGCGGATGGTAGAAGCCCTTGCCATTGGTCAGCACGGCGGCCATGAACTCGGCGGGGAAATGGCGTTTGAGCCACGCGGATTGCCAGGCCTCGACACCGTAAGCCGTGCTGTGCGCCTTGCAGAAGGCGTAACCGGCAAAGCCGGCGACCAGTTCCCACACTTCGGCGGTTTTTTCGGGCGAATGGCCGCGCGCCAGCGCTGACTTGAAGAACTCGCCGCGAATTTCCTCAATGACGACGCGCTTTTGTTTGTTGAGCGCGCGCCGGAGCACGTCGGCGCGGCCTGGATCAAGTCCGGCAAACGCCTCGCACAGTTGCAGGATGTGTTCCTCGTAAACCACCAGCCCGTAAGTGTCCCGCAAGCACGCCTCCAGCGACGGGTGCGGATAGGTCACCGGCTCCAGCCCCTGATAACGCCGTGTGAAGGCCCGCTTCTTCCCTTCGTTGGCCGCGCCGGGCCGGATGACGCTGACGATGGCGATAAGGCCGTCGATCTCGCGCACGTTGCTCATTCGGCAGAGGCTGGTCATGGCAGGCGATTCGATATGATGCACCGCCCGCGCTCCGCCGCCGGCAATCATCTCCCAAACCCGGGGGTCCTGCCACGGCTCAAGAGCCTGCAAGTCCACGGTCACGCCGCGTTTGGCCAGTGACGCTTTCGCGTCGCGCATGACCGCCAGGCCGCCTTGGGCGAGAATGTCCATCTTCACCAAGCCGATGGTTTCCACGGCATCCATGTCAAAGTGCGTGGTGGCGCAGCCTTTGCTGGCGATGAAAGTCGGCGTCAGTTCGTGCATCGGCTGGCGCGAAAGGACGAGGCCGCACGGGTGCATCTTGGGATAACGCGGCACGCCATCGAGGAATTCGGCCATTTGCAACGCTGTCCGGTAAGGTTCTTCGTCCAACGGCAAATCGCGGTTTTCGGGACTGGCCCGCAGCATTTCAATCAAACCCGCGCCGCCGCCGGGCGCCGGTTCATCCGGCACCCAGCCGCCGCCGAAACTCCACGGAAAATGGCCGGTGAACTTCCTCACTTCGCGTTCCGCGACGCCGAGAACTTTCGCCACTTCCGCAAAGGCGCTGCGAGCCTGGAAGGTCGAAAAACCGCCGACCGCCGCGCAATGTTCGGGGCCGTATTTCTCGAAGAGGATCTTCACCACGTCGTCCTTGAGGTCGTGCGCGAAATCAATGTCGATGTCGGGCAGTTTATGCAACGCCATCCGCTCTTTGTTGAGGAAGCGGCGAAAATAAAGGCCGAAGCGAACCGGACAAACCCCACTGATGCCCAGGCAATAACAGACCAGCGAATCTGCCGCGCTGCCGCGTGTTATCCAGTCAATGCCGCGCTTCCGGCATTCCTGGAGAAAATCCCAGGTGATGAGGAAGTATTCTTCATAACCGACTTCATTGATAATGCCGAGTTCCTCCATCACTTGCGGGCGGAACTGGCCGGCGCGGGAGCCGTAGCGTTCCCGGAGACCCTGGAGAACCAACCGCCGCAGAAAATCGCCCGGCGGCGAACCGTCCGGCGGCGTGAACGCCGGGAACTGCGGTTTCCCAAAGGGCAGGTCGAAGTTGCAGCGCCCGGCGATTTCATGGGAATGCCGCAACCAGTCGGGATGCTCCCGGCAGGCCGCCGCCATTTCAGCGGGGGTGCGGAAATGCCACCGGCCTCCGCGCCGTTTTTCGGGATGTTCCTGTTGCAGCAAGGTCAGGGTGCGGATGCTCTGCACGATGTCGTATTTCCGGCGGTCATCCGGTGTCGCGTAATGAATGGCGGGACACGCCACGGCCGGCCATTCCGCGGGCGTCTGCCGCGCATGGACGGCGCTGTAGAATCGCCGCGGAAACAGTTCCGCCAGCCGCGCATCCTCGCTGACGGCGATCAGCCCGTCAAGAAAGGCGGAATGATGAAGCAAGAATGCAAAAGTAACGGGAGCGCGCTGGCGTCCGGCAACGCCGCCTTCATCATTCCGCCCTCCGCCTTCCGCCTTCTTTGAGAGCAATCGGCAGAGGTTGTGCCAGCCGCGGGCCGACTCAACGTAGAGCAGCAACAACTTGCCGTCCACGCGCAGTTCAGTGCCGAGGACCGGCTTGAGGGCCGCCTGCTTTGCCGCCTGCACGAACTCCACCGCGCCGTGCAAGTTGCCCGTGTCCGTGAGCGCGACGGCGGGCAGGCCGTGCCGCTTTGCCAATGCGACGATGGCCGCGGGCGAGAGCGTGGAATCGAGAAACGAATAGTGGCTGTGCGCGCGAAGCGGAACGCAGGGCAAGGCTGAAAGCTGAAGGCTGAAGGCTGAAGTAAGACCAGCTTGTCCGCGCGCGAAGGGTTCCGCCTTCTGCCTTCCGCCTTCATCCTTCAGAATAAAGTCGTGCCCCCGCAAAATCACTAAATGTCCCCTTGCTTTGCGGAGTTCATCAATCACGACCGCCAGTCTGGCGCGGGCGTCCCGCCGTTGCGCCGGGCCTTCGAGCGGCAGTTCGCCGGAAAAGCGGCTGTCATAGACATTGGACAGCTTGAGCGACACCAGGCGCAAACTCACCCGCCGTCTCCAGGCCGCGCGCAGCATGGCGCGCAACCGGCCATACACGTCGGTTTCCAGGTCGGTTGGCTCGATGAGGCTTTCGTTCACCTGGTCTTCCGCCATGTCGTTGTAGCGGACGCGGACATGGAGAGTTCGGACGCTGCGGCCCTCCTCGCGCACCTTTGCAAAAAGATGGTCCGCCATGCGGCGCAAGGTGGCTTCGGCATATTCTTCGTCGGTGATGTCGCTGGCGAAGGTCTCCTGCCGGCTGAACGACTGTTGCGGCTCCCGAACGGGAATCAGCGGGCGTTCGTCAATCCCCTGCGCGAACTGCCGGATGCCGGCGGCTTGATTGCCGAGCAGCAACTCCAGCATTTCCAATGGAGTCGCGGCAACATGGCAAATCCGCGCCAGGCCGGCCGCGTTGAGACGCGCGCTCGTCTTTGGCCCCACACCCGGAAGCCATTTGTTTGGCAGCGGGCGCAGAAACGCCGCCTCGCCGCCGGGCGGGACTTCATTGAACGCGGCGGGTTTGGTCAGTTTCGATCCGATCGCGCTGACCAGCTTGTTCGTCCCGATGCCTTCGCTGACGATGATTTTGAGTTTTTGGCCGATGGCCTTGCGAATCGCCAGGGCGATTTCGACCGGCGATTTTCGCACTGCGGACAGGTCGAAATAGCCTTCATCAATTGAAGTCTGCTCCACGTCGGGCGTGAAATCGTAGCAATAGCCAAACATCCAATTCGAGAACTGCTCGTAACGCTCGAAATCGCCGGGGAGAACAATCAGCTCCGGGCAAAGCCGGCGGGCCTGGGCAGTCGGCATCGGAGTAAAAATGCCGAACTTCCGCGCCTCATAGGAAGCCGACGCAATAATGCCGCGCTTTTCCCCGCCCACCGCAATCGGTTTGCCGCGCAACTTCACATCGGACGCCGGTTCGACCGCCGCGAAAAAAGCGTCCGCATCGAGATGAACGATGGTGCGCATGATAACCAAGGCAGAATGATGAATGCAGAATGAAGAAGTGGAGCCAACGCGCTCGTGCGCAAAAGTTTCTGAATTTTGCCTTCTACATTTCCTGCCTGGCATGTTTGGAAATCGTGACGAAAATGGCGATGAGTTCGTTGGTTTCGTCAAGCAACGGTTTTAACTTTGCTGCCGGGACAAAGCTTTCCTCGCTGAACAACTCAAGCCAATAGGCCGTTTCGTCTGCTTCGCGCAGACAATCGCCTACTTTGGCGATAAACTCGGGCTTCGACCTGGCCCGGTTCGCCTCGCGGTAGTTCGCTCCAATTGATGTGCCTGACCGCAAAAGCTGCCTTCCGAGGACCTGCGTAGCTGTGTTCTTCGGCAACGCCGCGAATAAACGAATAATTCGCCTGGCGAATCTTTTTGTTCGTTCTTTCAAGTCTTTTTCTGCATTCATATTTCAACTTTCCTTTCTTTCTGCATTCATACTTCAACCTTCTGCCTTTCTTAGCAGCGCCCGGAACACCCCCTGGATCATCAAATCGTCCGACGGCACAAGGTCGGGATACCCGGGGTTTTCGGCTTTGAGAAACGGCTTCCCGTTTTTCAACACGAAGGTCTTGAGCGTGCTCTTGCGGTCAATGAGCGCGGCCACGATCTGCCCGGAACGCGGCTCCGGCCCGTGTTCGAGCACCACGATGTCGCCGTCGCAGACATGCCTGCCAATCATCGAATCGCCCGTCACGCGCAGCGCAAACGTGTTCCGCGTTGGTTTGAATCCAATGCTCTGGATGTCCACCGAAACACAACCCCCGGCCTCCTGCTCGCGATTTTGAGCCAGACCGGCCGGGACGGAACCGAACAACGGGATGTCCATGACATGGCGGCGGAGTTTGGCCAGCGGGGAAGTGATGCGCAACGACCGGGCTTTGCCGTGTTCGGACTCGAGGAGACCCTTGCGTTTGAGCGCCTCCAAATGGCACGCCGCCGCCCGATGGCTGCGAAAGCCGAAACGGCGGGCAATCTCCCGCAGGGTCGGGGCGGGTCTTCCGGCCTGGACTTCAGTTTGGATGAAATCCAGCACTCGTTGCTGGGCTGGTGTCAGTGCGGTCATATACTATCCATACGGATAGTATATGTTGGGTTGAGTGTCAACGTCTATTACGGTGAACTCGCTTCGGAAAGCATCGCCTGGATGGTTTCGAGCGCATTGCCTTCGAGCCGGTTGTTCACGTAGATGAAGGTTTTTCGCCCGGGATTCTCTTTGCCTTCCTTGATGAGAGCCGCGCCGGCATGGCGGGCCTCCTCATTCACATCTTTCGTTTTGTCATAGGGTGCAAATGCTTTCACCGCGTCCTCGTATTTTCGGCCGGGCTTGAGGAGGAAGCGGGCCGCAACGATTTCCGGGTTGGTGCGGCTGCCGTCGAGCGCCGCCTGCCCGCTGACCGGCGGCATGGCGTCCCACGAGTTGAAGACGTGCGTGACGCGGTGACGCGCCAGGCAGGCGAAGTATTCCGGCTGAAGCCAGTGTTTGTTGCGCATCTCAACGCCATAATGCCAGTCTGCCGGGAGATTTCCAAAAAACTTGTCCAAGTCGGCGACGAATTGCGCCCCGTGTTCGTAATCACTTGGAAAAAACCGCGAGAACTCGAACAGGAGGATGCCGATGTTCGCGCGGATAAACTCGCATGGCTTGAGGAACGCGCGGCTGAACAAATCAGCGTTCAGAAAATTTCCGTTCGCCTTTCCCGCCCGGACACCGAATCGGCCGAGGTTGGGGAATTTCCTCACCGTGATGTCGTCCGTGACCTTGAGGGCAAATTGGAAATCATGCGGAACATGCGACACGAGGCCTTCCAGATATTTCCGGCCCGGAAAGGAGTAATACGCCGCATCGACGCAGACCGTTTTGAAAACCCCGGCGTATTCGCCCAGGCAGTCCCGCTGGAAACGTGTTTTGGCGACTTTGCCCCGGTATTCGTAGCGCGCAGGCGTGTAAAGCTGCCCAAACCATCCCGGGTATTTCCATGAGGACGTTCCGATGAAAACGCCATCGGCGGCGAGTTCCGCCGCAGCCAGTTTCATCTTCTCCCGGTCGAACGACATCGGGGGAAAGCATCAAGA
Organism: uncultured Verrucomicrobiae bacterium; assembly: GCA_963813995.1. Lineage (GTDB taxonomy): Bacteria > Verrucomicrobiota > Verrucomicrobiia > Limisphaerales > Palsa-1400 > DASRLE01. The sequence goes on from CAWFAZ010000065.1 coordinate 24,905, forward strand.
CTGCAACAATTCCCCCACCATGCTTTTCAATTGCGCCGGCAGGTAGGGTTTGCCCAGAAACCGGTCCACTTTGGCGGGATGCCCGGCAATGAACGCCTCGTTGATGGTGCCGCTCAATAACACCGTTTTGAGCGAAGGATGAATTTTGCGCGACAATTCAATGAGCTTCAATCCGTTCAATTCCCCCATCTCATAGTCTGTCACCAACGCCACCGGCTTGGGGTCCGCCTCTTGCATCGCCTTTAATGCGGCTTTGGGATCGGTAAAAAACCGGACTTCATAACCCTCCCCTTTCAGCACCGCCCCGGAGAATTCCACCAGCAGCGCGTTGTCGTCCACGACAAATATCAACCCGGACGGCGCCGGGACCGGGCGCGGGGCTTTCATTTTGCTCATAATGGTCTTCTGATTTATTAGTGTATGTTTTTCCAAGACCCCCAGGCAAGCTGAAATTCTGTTTGCGCGCGGGGCGTTTCCGGGCCATAGTTGGCCTCGGGAAAATTTTAACCGTGTTGCCCGCACGAATGCGCCTATGAAAAGACAAAATCCAGACGAGCCAAGCCCAGCCGGACGCAAAAGCACCAAGCCGCGCGCCGCCGCCGCTTCCAAAACCCCGCAGACGGCAGCGCCGGCGCCCGCCGCCAAGGCGAAGCGCGCCGCGAAAACCAGCCGTCTGAAAATCCCCTCCATTTTGCTCGAAGGCGATGCCTCCGCCGCCCCCGCGGCCGGCGGTCCCGGCCAGCGCTACTCTCTGGGCCCCACCCCGCCCGGCCAGCATGTTCCGCCGGCCGAGAGCGAGTTGCCGGAAGCCTACGGCACCCGGCAATTATTTTTGACAGCCCGTGATCCGCACTGGCTTTACGCCCATTGGGATTTGACCCGCGCCCAACTCAAGAAATACAACAGTCTGTCCGCCGACGGCCATCTGGTCCTTCGCATTTATCGCGGCGCCGTGGAGGCCAGGCCCCTGGCCGAAATACACGTCCATCCGGAATCGCGCAACTGGTTTGTCCCCGTGCCGGACGCCGGCGCAAAGTATTTGAGCGCCCTGGGCTATTACGATTCCGCCCGGCGCTGGGTCGCGCTGGCCTGTTCGGGAGCGACCCTGACCCCGCCCGACAGCTTGTCTGACGAAACAACCCTGCGCTTTGCCACCATTCCGCACGATGTTCCGTTTGCGCAATTGCTTTCGATTGTCAAAGGCGCCTTGCGCGAACATGTGCCGCTGGTCGAGGCCATTCAACAAATGCGCGCCCAAGGCTACAAAGGACTCCCCGCGCCCGAAGAGATCAGGCACGTGTGGACTGCCGACCATGAAAAGGCCCTGGCCGAAGTCGTTTCGATGGATCAGGTGCGCCGGATTTGGATTGGCTCGCTCGAAATCACTGAATTGGTCCGACGTCAATTGCAACAGGAAATTTCCTCGATTGGTTTGGTCAGTTCGCCCTTTGGCGCGATCTCCAGCATTTCGAGTGTTTCCAGCCCGTTCGGGGGCGCCCAGCGCCAGCGCGGCTTCTGGTTCAACGTCAACGCTGAATTGATTATTTACGGGTCCACCGAACCGGATGCCAAAGTGACCATCGGCGACCGGCAAATCAAACTCCGGCCCGACGGCAGTTTCAGTTTCCGTTTTGCGCTGCCCGATGGCGAATATGCCCTGCCCGCCGCGGCGCAATCCGCCGACGGCGAGGAAACGCGCCAGGCCCGTCTCAAGTTTGGCCGGAGCACGGCTTATCAAGGCGAAGTGGGCGCGCACCCGCAGGATAAACGGCTGCAACCGCCGCTGGTCACCGCTGTGGCATGAATCGATGGCAGGCTCCGGGCCTGCCGTTTTTTTGCATGTCATGCAAGGCCATTTCGCCCTTCTCCTGCACGCGCACCTGCCGTTTGTCCGGCACCCCGAGCACGAGAAATTCCTGGAGGAAAACTGGCTCTTTGAAGCCGTCACCGAAACTTACATCCCGCTGATCCAGATGCTGGAAGGCTGGCAGGACGACGGCATGGCCGCGCGCCTGACCCTCTCGCTTTCCCCGCCGCTCTGCGCCATGCTGCTGGATCCCCTCTTGCAGGAACGGTATGTCCGGCACCTCGACGGCCTGATCGCCCTGGCCGAAAATGAAATTCACCGCACCCACTGGGAAGCATCCTTGCGCGAACTGGCCTGGATGTACCACCACCGCTTCACCGGCATCCGCCAAACTTGGTTTGACTACGGCCAAAATCTGGTCGGCGCTTTTCGCAAATTTCAGGACGACGGCCTGCTCGAAATCGCCACTTCCGCCGCGACCCACGCCCTTCTGCCCTTGTTGATCGATGACCCGCCTTGCTTGCGCGCCCAAATCTTCGTGGCCCGCGACTATTACCGCGAATGCTTCGGCCGCGATCCGCGCGGCATCTGGCTCCCGGAATGCGCCTTCGCCGAAGGCATCGAGGTTGTTCTGCAACAGGCCAACATTCGCTGGTTTGTCACCGACACCCACGGCATTTTGCACGCGCGCCCCCGTCCGCGTTACGGCGTTTATGCCCCCGTCTTCACCCCCAACGGCGTCGCCGCCTTCGGGCGCGACTTCGAATCCGCCCGCCAGGTCTGGAGCAAGCAGCAGGGCTATCCCGGCGACGGCCGTTACCGCGATTTTTACCGGGACATCGGGTTCGATCTCGATTTTGATTATGTCAAGAACTATTGCCCCGCGCCCGGCCTGCGCGGTTTCACCGGCATCAAATATCATCGCATCACCGGCGGGACCGGTGACAAGCAGGTGTACGACCGCGCCGCCGCGTTGCGCGCCGCCGACGGGCACGCCGCCCATTTCCTCCAGGCCCGCATGGATCAAATCGGCAAGCTGGGCCTGATCCTCGACCGTCCGCCCCTGATCCTTTCGCCTTACGACGCGGAATTATTCGGACACTGGTGGTATGAAGGCCCGGAATTTTTGAATTACTTCGTGCGCAAAGCGTGTTGCGATCAGCAGGCCTTCACCCTGATAACGCCGGGCGAGTATTTGCGCCGCTATCCCACCCTGCAAGTCGCCACGCCCGCCGCCTCGAGCTGGGGCGAGGAGGGTTATTGGCGGGTCTGGCTCAACGAATCCAACCAGTGGATTTATCCCCATCTCCGCATTGCCCAGCCGCGCATGACGGAACTGGCCGGCCGGTTCGCCAAGCCCACGCCCTTGCAGGAGCGCGCCCTGCAACAAGCCGCCCGAGAACTGCTCCTGGCCCAATCCAGCGACTGGCCGTTCATCCTCCGCACCGGCACCAGTCCCGACTACGCCAGCAAGCGCGTCAAAGACCATCTGCACCGTTTCCTCACCCTTTACCAGCAACTGACCGCCAAAAAGATTGACGAACCCTGGCTCCGCCAAATCGAACAAATGGACAACATTTTCCCGAAGTTGAATTACCGGCTGTGGGCGGCGGATTCCGTTTGAAAGGCGGCTTTGATTTTCCCAAAGACAAGCCGCCCCGAAAAAATAGTGAAATTTTCGACATTTTGTAATTAAGTAATTGTCAATGAGGGATTTACGTCGAGTAGTCGGACGGGTGGGACCGGTGGGACGGATTTGACCGATTTCCCGACTTCAACGCAGCCGTATCAGCCCCAAAGCCGCGAAGAATGGCAAGATTGATACATAGGTCCGGAAAACCCGTAACACCGTAACAAGTGTTGATAGTCAACGACTTAGCCCGTAACATTTTCCGCTACAAACCCGTAACAAGCCCGTTACGTTAACGATATAACTGGCTTGGACTGGTTGGATGGTTTAATGACCATCGGTGTTTTAAGAATTTTGACCACGTATGGAAGGATTTCCACGGATGTCCGGAAAGATTATGGGGAACCGGGTCAACCGCGAAATCATTTTGCCACAAAGAGCACATAGACCACAAAAACTGACAGATCAGGGAAAACTTCGGAAACCGCGAAAACAGGACTACGCGAACCCCGAAAGCAAGAAACGCCCAGTGGTTCATACTTTAGCCTTTAGCCTTTAGCCTTCAGCCTTTTCGATACGTAGGTCTGAAAAACCCGCAACATCCGCTACAGGGTTGATACTCAATGAGTTAACCCGCTACACGCTCCGCTAAAACCCTGCACAGGGAGCGGGTCCGCCCCACCCCCACCGCGTTGTCGCACAGAGCTTTGTGCGGGGTCAGAGCACGGTTTGACCCTTTCCGTGCGGCGCTGCCGCACAAACGTTACAAATTCTTTGCATTTTTAGTCTTGCTTATTTGAACAAAGTTCTTTTAAAGTGCTGCTTATCTAAATCGAAAGGGTGTTGATTAAGGCTGAACACGGCGAATTAGAGCCTGGGGATTTCCAGGCATTTCTTCTAAAAATCAATGAAAAATGTCAGATTGAGCTTCGAGGTTGCCAGCCGCCATCTGGGGGTGGGTCCCCTTGGAGAATGTAGCTCTTTCTAGCGGCACTGGACCGGAATTTTATGAAAATGAATACCAACCCCCCCGTAAAACGCCTGCTTGTGGCGGCGAATGTGCTCGCGCTGGCCCTGGGCGTCGCAAGTGCCTCTGAAACTATTAACTTCGCGACCGGCCAGAACGCTGCCGGAAATATCCAGTTTACCGGGGATGCGCTGGATGCGCATTGGACTCTGACCTCCGGTGGCAATGACCCGTTGTCCAGGCCGAATCTTTATGTGGTCGTTCCCGGCCAGAGCGATTCGGGGTTTCCTTCTTGGATCAACAACGGGCCAAATTCATCTTGGATTGCCCCCAATCCCGACAATGCTTACGGAAACGGCGACTATGTAATCTCATACTCCTTTGATCTTACTGGATACGATCTGACGACCGCGCAGTTCACCGGCGGTGAATGGACCATTGACGATGAGGGTTATATTCAGCTTAACGGAACTACAATCGCCTCACTTGGTGATGGGAATTGGGGCAGCCTGCTCTCATTTAACATTCCGACGTCCGACCTTGTCGCAGGGGTGAATACCTTGACGATTACCTCCATAAATAGCGATAGTTATATTGAAGGCGTCCGATTGGAAGGCACTCTCACGGTGGCACCGGCGCCTCCTTCCATCACTTCCCAACCGCTTAGCCAGTCGGTTTTCCAGGGAGGCGACGCGGTTTTCCAGGTCATCGCCTCTGGATCTGCGCCGTTGGGCTACCAATGGTGGTACAATCAGACGAACATCCTCGCCGGACAGACTAACGCAACCCTGTCCTTATCCCAGGCAACTTCGGCCATGTCTGGCTCGTATTCCGTGGTAATAACCAACACGATCGGCTCCATCACAAGCCAGCCAGCCGTTTTAACGGTTTATCCTTTTGCCTACTGGCCCACATCCGCGCGGGGCTGGTATGATGCCGGTTACACCACCGACGGCGTTTATACGATTGCTCCGGGTGGACCGGGCGGTCAGGCCGCCTTCAGTGTCAATTGTATTATGTCGCTGGCCGGCGGTGGTTGGACCGCGTTGACGGCTACCGTCGCGAACAGCCTCATCAACACCCCGGCAAATGAGTCTCGCGAGTACTTGTATGTCCAAAATGGAACATCCAGATACTATCGCACCCAGGATACGACTTTGGTTTGGAGTTGGAGCAGCGGGCAAGACCTTTACGGGACATACTATTACTCCACTGGCGGGGGCGAAAGCACTTTCCAAGTCACCCCGAGCGGCGAGCACCAATTGTACGGCGTCGGCGGGAGCAGCGGGGGCGGGCCTACATTTAAATGCTTGATTGCTTATACAAGCTGCAAAGACTCCGCCAACGCCCAGGTTCAATTGTGCCAGGATCGCCCAGGGATTTTTGGAGGCGCGTGCCAGTGCGGGGTGACAGTTTACATTCGAGAGAACACCATTTCGCCGCTGCCGAGCGTGCCGAGTATCGTTGCGCAGCCAACCAACCAAACGGTTATTGTCGGCAATACGGCTCAATTTAGCGTCGGGGCCAGCGGTTCCCAGCCTTTGTTTTACCAATGGGTGTTCAACGGAACGAATCTTACGGACAATGCCCAAATTACGGGTTCACGGAGTAGTAATGCACTGAATGAGTAGGTGGCAAAAAGA
>CAWFAZ010000066.1:0-34796 GCA_963813995.1 uncultured Verrucomicrobiae bacterium
TGATTTCGATCATCGGCCAGGACCGGCAACAAACGATCGTGGCCTATCCGGACAACAACAATATCAACCCCTCCAGTTCGACGCGGCCGTCCTTTGGCTTCACCTCGGCCAACGATTGTTCGGTGCAGAACCTGACCATCACCAACAGCACGCCGCACGGCGGGTCGCAGGCCGAAGCGCTGTACATCAACACTTCCAAGCGCTTCATCTGCCTCAACGCGAACGTGGACAGCTACCAGGACACGATCCTCTGCAACGCGCCGGGCGACCAGGAGTACATCCAGGACAGCCATGTGCAGGGCGACACGGACTTCATCTGGGGCGAAGGGACGCTCTATGCGACCAATTGCGAACTGATGTCAATGACCTCGGGCGGCCACTTGACGCAGCCGAGAACGCCGCAAGGCAGCAATGGATTCGCGTTTGTCAATTGCTTGATTGACGGCGCCAGCGGCGTGACCGGCAGCGACCTGGGCCGCGACGCCGCCAACAGCGGCAACGGTAATTGGTTCTATGGGCAGGATGCCTTTATCAACTGCACGATGGACACCAACGTCATCAATCCTGCCGGCTGGATTCTCGGCAGCGGAACGGTGGTCGGGAACACGGCGTTCCTGCGTTTCTGGGAATATGACAGCGTGGACACCAATGGCAACCCGGTGAGCACCAACGCCCGCGTGGCCTGGGCCACTGAGATTGACGGCAACACGGCGACCAACGGGGTGCAAAATGTCTCCAACTGGTTCTCCGGCTGGACTCCGGCCCTGGCCCCGAACATCATCGCCCAGCCGCAAAGTCTGTCCGTCGCGGGCGGAGCGTCCGCGCAATTCTCTGTCAGCGCCACTGGCATTCCAGCGGCGACCTGTCAATGGTTGTTTAATGGCAATCCCGTGGGTACAAACGGCCCCGCTTACACCATCGCCGCCGCCAATGCCAACAATGTCGGAACCTACACGGTGGTCGTTTCCAACGCGTCCGGCACGGTCACGAGCCAGCCCGCCACTCTTGCCGTCGGGAACAACGCGCCCGCCTTTGGCGTCATCTCCGGCCAGACGGTTAATGTCGGCGTGAACGTGACCATCAACGATGTCGCCACGGATCCGGATGTGCCCGCGCAAACGCTGGCTTACAGCCTGTTGAGCGGCCCGTCCGGCGCGTCGCTTGACTCTGCCACCGGCATATTCACCTGGCGTCCGACGGTCAGCGCGGCGAACACGACCAACCTCATCCAGGTCGTGGTCACAGACAACGGCACGCCCAATCTGAGCGCCACCAACAGCTTCAATGTCATCGTGAACCCGCTCACGCAGCCGAACATCATCACGCCCTCGTATTCCGCCGGCCAGTTCAGTTTGTCGGTGTCCGGAGAGGCCGGGCCTGACTACGCTCTGCAAGTTTCGACGAATTTGTCGTGCGGCTCCTGGGTCACGTTGCTTGAGACCAACTCCCCGCCGTCGCCGTTCACGTTCATTGATACAAACGCGATTGGCGCGGCACAGTTCTATCGGATCATCGTTGGTCCGCCGCTGCCGTAGCGGCGCGTCCCCGAGAGCTTTCGGGGCCGCATTTCTGGATTATGCAAATGGCAGCGCTCCGCCGCCGCCACGTCCCATTTCTTGCCCGGAATTTCTTCGCGTTCTGGCGCCTTTGCGTTTTTCTTTTCTGCAAAGGGGTGCTGTCGGAGTCCTTGTTTGTTGGCGGAATGTGACCGCAGGGCTGAACTCAAGCCTGTCCAAGTGCCGCACGGCTGGGATGCAAAACGGGTATCGGTCATAACTGGCGACCTTGTCACGTTCCAGCCGCACTGCATGGAGAAAAGTTTTTGGGATGATCGGCATTCCTTCGCATAACTTGCGGCGCCCGCCCGATCAGGTCAACGCCGGTCATGCCACAAACGCCGGAACATCAGGCATATTCTTCCGCCAATTCCGCCAATTCCGCGTCCAATTGCAGATCCCGGCATAGCGCCAGCGCATCTCTGACCTGGCGCAGCAATTCGCCGGGGTTCAACGGTTGGATGAGGCCGGCGCGGATGCCATCGGCTTGCAGGGACAAGGGCATCAGCCGGTGCGGCCTGGGCTTGAGCAGCAGGGTGGGAATGCCGGTCGTGGACGGCAATCGATGCAGGATTTCCTGGACGGTTGAGCCATCCAGGTCGGGCAATGTCGCGTCGAGGACAATCACGTCCGGTGACACGTTGCGCGCTTGCCTGATGCCCTGCAAACCGGCGTGGGCGAGGAGAACGTCATGACCTGCCAGAGTCAAAGCCGCCGGGAATGATTCCAAAACGTCGTCTTCATGGGCCACCAGTAAAATTTGTTTTTTCATGTCTCTGGATTATCAGGGCCGGTGACGGGCGACAACGACGGGAGGGCAAAGATCAGGTTACAATTTGGAGTCGCTGCCCGACAAGCATGCCGGGAACCAACGGTTGGGAAACCCTTGAAAAACTGGACGCCAAAAAACTTGCGCCGCCGCCGCCGGTCATTATTATCCTAGCCCGTCCCAACCAGCAGGCGGCGGGGCGCAAGGCGGGGGTCGAAGCGGTATTGGAAAAGCCGCTTGATTTTCCGCGCTTGATTCAAACCGCCAGCCGGGTTTTGGCCAAAGCAGTGAACTCAATTAATGCCGCATGAACAATCAGCAAACCGCCCCCGGCGCAAACACCCCCTCGGGAAATACTGGCAACCCCGCTCCACCGCCTCCGAATCTTCCCGCCCGCAAGGAGCATCATTGGGGGACATGGATTCTTGTCCTCCTGGTAATCGTCCTGGGTGTGGGCGCTTTTTTCCTTTTCCGCGGCAAGAAACCCAAGCCGCCAGCGCCGCCGCCCGTCAGCATCATCGTGACCAACGTGCAGCAGGGCGACATCGAAGTGGCAGACTGGCGCATCGGCTCGGTGCAGCCTGTCTATACCGCGACGATCTCGCCCCGCGTTGACGGGCAGGTGATTACGGTCAATTTTACTGAAGGCCAAATGGTGGCCAGCAACGACCTCCTGGCCGTGATTGATCCCGGCCCTTACCAGGCGCAATTGACCGAAGCCACCGGACAGTTGGAGCGCGACAAGGCCCTGCTGGAGGGGGCGAAAATCGATTTGGACCGCTACCAGACGGCTTACGTCAAAAAGGCCGTTCCCAAGCAGCAGGTTGATGATGAGTTGGCGCTGGTGCATCAGGACGAGGGCACGGTCAAGTTCGACGAGGGCACGGTGGAGAATGCCAGGGTGCAATTGGCCTATTGCTACATTCACGCGCCCTTCGCCGGCCGCGTCGGCTTGCGCCTCGTCGATCCGGGCAATGTTGTCCATGCCGCCAATACCAATGCCATGGTGGTCATCGCGCAGCTTCAGCCCATCACCGTCGTTTTCAGTCCGGAAGAGGATGTCTTGCCGCAGATCCAGCAGCAAATGAAGGCCGGGCATCAAATGAGCGTGGAAGCGTGGGACCGGGCCATTGAGAACAAGCTGGCCACCGGCAAGGTTTTGGCCCTCAACAATATGGTCGATATTTCCACCGGCACCGTCAAGGTCAAGGCCATCTTTGACAATGAGGATTTCTCTCTTTTCCCGAATCAATTTGTCAATGCCAAGCTGATCATTCAGACCCTGCATGGCGTCAGTCTGATTCCCAACTTCGCCATTCAGCACAATCCGCAGGGCGAGTTTGTCTATGTGGTCACGAGCAACACCGTCACAACCAACGGGACGGTGACCCATTACCAGACGGTCACGATGCGCAACATTACCGTTGGCACGGCGGATGGCAATGTCACATCCGTTCCGCAAGGGTTGGAGCCTGGAGAAGTCATCGCCCTGGACAACTTCAACAAGTTGGGCGAAGGGATCCAGGTCGCCCCCCGCCAACCGGCCGATGAGACTCAAGCAGGCGGCGCAAAACATAAAGGTTCGCACAAAGAGAAGCCCGACGATTCAAAGGTCAGCCCGTGAGTCCCTCCCGCCCGTTCATTTTACGGCCCGTGGCCACGTCGCTTTTCATGGCGGCGATTTTGCTGGTCGGCATTGTGGCTTATCAGCAACTGCCGGTGTCGGCCCTGCCCGAGGTGGATTTTCCCACCATCCAGGTGGTGACATTCTATCCCGGGGCCAGCCCGGATGTGACGGCTTCCGCCATCACCGCCCCTCTGGAAAGACAATTCGGACAGGTTCCCGGGTTGAATCAAATGACCTCCACCAGTTCGGGCGGCAGTTCGATAATAACGCTGCAATTCGCGCTCTTTCTCAATATCGACGTTGCCGAACAGGAAGTGCAGGCGGCCATCAACGCCGCGCAAACGTATCTGCCGTCCGACCTGCCAGCGCCTCCCATCTACAGCAAATCCAATCCGGCGGATGCCCCCGTATTGACCCTGGCCCTGACCTCAAAGTCTCTGCCTTTATACCAGGTGGAAGATCTGGCCGATACACGGCTGGCCCAGAAAATCTCCCAGCTTTCCGGCGTCGGTCTCGTCAGCATCGTGGGCGGCCAGAGACCGGCCGTGCGCATCCAGGCCAATCCCACCGCCCTCTCGTCCTACCAACTGAACCTCGAGGACCTCCGCACCGCCCTTGAGCAAACCAGCATTAATCAGGCTAAAGGCAATTTCGATGGCCCCAAGACTTCCTATCAAATCAACGCCAACGACCAATTGCTCACCAGCAAGGATTACAACAAAGTTGTCATCGCCTACCGCAACGGCGCGCCCGTCATGCTGTCCGATGTCGCCAAGCCGGTGGATGATGTGGAAAACATCAACCAGGCCGCGTGGATGAACAAGGTTCCGGCCGTCATCGTCAACGTCCAGCGCCAGCCCGGGGCCAACATCATCCAGGTGGTCGATCGCATCAAGGCGCGGTTGCCCCAGCTTCGAGCGACGCTGCCCCCCGCTGTCGATGTGAGCATCCTGACCGACCAGACGACGACCATTCGCGCCTCGGTGCGTGACGTGGAATTCGAACTGATGCTGACCGTGGGCCTGGTCGTGCTGGTCATTTTTCTTTTTCTGCGCAGCTTTACGGCCACGATCATTCCCAGCGTGGCGGTGCCTCTTTCGCTCATTGGCACCTTCGCCGTCATGTACCTGCTGGGCTACAGCCTGGATAATCTTTCCCTGATGGCGCTGACCATTTCGACAGGATTTGTTGTTGACGACGCCATCGTCATGATCGAGAACATCTCCCGCTTCATTGAGCAGGGCGAAAAACCGCTCGCCGCGGCGCTCAAGGGCGCGGAGCAAATCGGCTTCACCATCATCTCGCTGACCATTACGCTGGTGGCGGTTTTGATCCCGCTGCTGTTCATGCAGGACATCGTTGGACGGCTTTTCCGCGAATTTGCCGTGACGCTGAGCGTGACCATTCTGGTTTCGGCCGTGGTTTCGCTGACCCTCACGCCCATGATGTGCTCCCGGTTGCTCCATCGCACCCCGGAAGAACAACAGGGACGAATCTTCAGGGCTTCCGAGCATGTTTACCAGCGCGTCATTGCCTTTTACGGCACGACGCTGCGCTGGGTTCTGGAGAGGCGCGCGGCCACCCTGCTCGTCGCCGTGGCCACCCTGGTCATGACGATCGTGCTCTATATTCTCATACCCAAAGGGTTCTTCCCCGTGCAGGACACCGGCGTGATTCAAGGCATCTCGCAAGGGGCGCAGAACGTCTCCTTCACCGCCATGTCCCAACAACAACAGCAACTGGCCGAAGTCATTCTCAAGGATCCGGCTGTGACCAATCTGTCCTCCTTCATCGGCGTCGATGGCATCAACACCACCCTGAACAGCGGACGGATTCTCATTAATCTCAAACCCATCGAGGAACGAAAGATCAGCGCCTCGGACATCATCCGCCGCTTGCAGCCGGAACTGGCCAGGGTCAATAACATCACTCTTTACATGCAGCCGGTGCAGGACATCACCATTGAAGACCGCGTCAGCCGGACCCAGTACCAATACACGCTGGAAGACCCCGATCCGGCCGAATTGCAACTGTGGACGGACAAACTGATGGCCAAATTGCAGACGCTGCCCGAGCTGCGCGACCTGGCCACCGACCAGCAAGTGGACGGGCTGCAAATAGCGCTGGTCATTGACCGCGTGACCGCGGCGCGCCTGGGCATTAGCGCGCAGCAAATTGATGAGACCCTCTACGACGCCTTCGGACAACGACAAGTCTCGACTCTTTTCACACAATTGAATCAATACCACCTCATCATGGAAGCAACGCCGTCCTTTCAAAAGGACCCGTCGAAATTGAATGACATCTATATCCAGTCCGCCTATGGCGGAGCGGTTCCCTTGAGCGCCTTTGCCCATTTTGAGTCCAAAACAGCGCCCCTGTCCATCAACCATCAGGGACAATTTCCCTGCGTGACCCTCTCTTTCAACCTGGCGCCGGACGCGGCCCTGGGCGAGGCGGCCAGCGCCGTGGAAAAGGCGCAGAAGGAACTGAACATGCCCGCGTCAGTCCTGGCCTCCTTCCAGGGCACGACCGCATCCTTCAAGGCCTCATTGACCAATGAGCCGCTGCTCATCCTGGCCGCGCTCATCACCGTCTATATTGTTCTGGGCGTCCTCTACGAGAGTTTCATTCACCCCATCACCATCCTCTCGACCCTGCCTTCGGCCGGGGTGGGGGCGATTCTGGCCTTGATGCTCTTTCACCAGGACCTGGGCGTTGTTTCCCTCATCGGCATCATCCTCCTCATTGGCATCGTCCAGAAAAACGGCATCATGATGGTCGATTTCGCGCTGCAAGGCGAGCGCGAGGAGGGGAAAAACGCGGTGGACGCGATCTACCAGGCCTGTCTGCTGCGCTTCCGGCCGATCCTGATGACGACCATGACCGCTCTTTTGGCCGGCCTGCCGCTGGCCCTGGGCACGGGCACCGGCGCGGAACTGCGCCGCCCCCTGGGCATCTCAATGGTGGGCGGGCTGATTTTGAGCCAGATTCTCACTTTGTACACGACACCTGTCATATACATTTTCATGGACAGGTTTACCCGCAAGCCGGCCCATGCCGCCGCCGGCGCCCCGGCCGCCGCGCCCGTGCCCGGAGGCTTGCCCGCGTCCTCATGAATATCTCCGCGCCATTTATTCACCGGCCCGTGGCCACGACGCTGCTGACCCTTGCCGTTGCGCTGGCCGGGGCGGTCGCTTTCAACTTGCTGCCCGTTGCTCCGATGCCCCAGGTGGATAATCCCGTCATTTCGGTCGGGGCCGGCCTGCCCGGCGCCAGTCCGGAAATCATGGCCTCGTCGGTGGCCGCTCCGTTGGAACGGCAATTCGGCCACATTGCCGGCGTCAATGAAATGACTTCCGTCAGCTCCCTGGGCAGCACCGGCATTACCCTGCAATTCGATTTGAACCGCAACATTGATGGCGCGGCCCGCGACGTGCAGGCCGCCATCAACGCCGCCCGCAGCTATCTGCCGGCCAATCTGCCCAGCAATCCCACCTGGCGCAAAGTCAACCCGGCCGATTCGCCCATCATGATCATGTCGCTGACTTCCGATGTCTATGATCGCGGCCGGCTTTATGACGCGGGTTCCACCATCATGCAACAGGCGCTTTCGCAGATTGACGGCGTGGGCCAGGTTTTTGTGGGTGGCAGTTCCCTGCCCGCCGTGCGCGTCGAGGTCAATCCCGTGCAATTAAACAACTGCGGGCTGGGCTTGCAGGATGTTCGGAACGTTTTACGGGGCGCCAACGCCAACGAACCCAAAGGCCAGATTTCCGACGGGCATACCACTGCCGATATCACGGCCAACGATCAATTGCTCAAGGCCGCCTGGTACAAGCCGCTCATTGTGGGCTACCGGAATGGCGCCGCCATCAAGCTCTCCGACGTGGCGGACGTGCGCGATTCGGTCGAGAACTTGCGGGCGGGCGGGTTCGCCGACGGCAAGCCTTGCGTGGTCCTCGTTATTTTCAAGCAGCCGCAAGCCAATGTTATTGACACGGTGGACCGCATTCGCCGGATGCTGCCCTCTTTGCAGGCTTCCGTGCCCGCCGCCATGAAGCTGACCATCATGATGGATCGGACCACAATGATTCGCGCTTCGGTCAGGGACGTGGAGAAGACCCTTCTGATCTCAATCTCCCTGGTCATCCTGGTCGTGTTCGTCTTTCTGCGCAGCGCGCGCGCCACCCTCATCCCCGGCGTGGTCGTGCCTGTTTCCCTCATCGGCACCTTCGGCATCATGTACCTTTGCCATTATACTCTGGACAATCTTTCCCTCATGGCCTTGACCATCTCCACCGGCTTCGTGGTGGATGATGCCATTGTTGTCATCGAGAACATCACCCGCTACATCGAGCAGGGGATGACGCCCATGGGAGCCGCCTTGCGCGGGGCCAAAGAGATTGGCTTTACCGTCATGTCCATCAGCATCTCGCTGGTGGCGGTGTTCACCCCCATTCTTCTCATGGGCGGCTACATCGGTCGTCTTTTTCATGAATTCGCCGTCGTTCTCTCAGTGGCCATACTGGTTTCGCTGGTCGTTTCCCTCACCACCACGCCCCTGATGTGTTCCCGGCTGCTCAAACGCGAAAGGGAGGAGGATCATGGAAAGCTCTATCAGACCACCGGAAAAATGTTCGACTGGCTGCTGCGCCATTACGAAACCAGTTTGCAGTGGTCTCTGCGCCATTCGTTTTTCACACTCTGTCTTCTTTTCGGGGCCATCGTGCTTAATTTTTACCTCCTCTTCATAGTGCCCAAGGGGCTTTTTCCCCCGCAAGACAATGGCACGATGGGTGGCATCGTTATGGGCACGCAGGATATTTCCTTTCAGTCCATGTCAGCCAAGCTCGGGCAATTCATCCAAATCGTCAGGCAGGACCCCGCCGTCGAGCACGTCATCGGCTTCACCGGCAATGGCGCCACTGATACCGGCAATGTGTTCGCCTCCTTAAAACCCTTGAGTGAACGCAAGGTGGGCGCCGACGCAGTGATTAATCGCTTGCGCCCAAAGCTCGCGCAGGTTCCGGGAGCAACGCTGATTTTGCAGCCCGGCCAGGACGTGCGCTCCGGCGCCCGCCAGAGCGCCGCCCAGTATCAGTATTTCATCCAAAGCCCCAGCGTGGCGGAGTTGGTCAAGTGGGGGCCTGCCCTCCAGGCGGAAATGAAAAAAATTCCAGGGCTGACCGACGTTAACAGCGACCAGCGAAACAACGGCCTCCAATCCATGCTCACTTATGATCGTCCGACAGCGATGCGCCTGGGCGTCACGGCCGAGGCGATTGACAACGCCCTCTACAGCGCCTTTGGGCAGGCCCAGGTTTCCACCATGTACACCGAGTTGAATCAATATCATGTGGTCATGGAAGTGGCGACCAACTTTTGGCAGACGCCCGAAGGCTTGAAGTCCATTTACCTCCAGTCCACCAATGGCGGCGAAGTGCCTTTGCGGGCCGTGACAAAATACAAAACCGCCACCGCCCCCATCGCGGTCAATCACTCGGGTCAATTCCCCTCTGTGACGATATCCTTCAACCTCGCCCCGGGCGTTTCGCTGGGCGAAGCTGTCAAGAATATTACAGACCTGAAGGAGCGGATGGGAATGCCCCAGGACATTCAAGGCAGTTTCGGCGGGACGGCGCAGCTCTTCCAAGCCTCCCTGGCCAGCCAGCCCTTTCTCATCGTGACGGCCCTGGCGGCGGTCTATATCGTTTTGGGCATTCTCTATGAAAGTTACATCCATCCCATCACCATTCTTTCCACCCTGCCCTCCGCCGGCGTCGGCGCCGTTTTGGCCCTGATGCTTTTTCACCTCGACTTGACCATCATCGCCCTCATCGGCGTCATCCTGCTCATTGGCATTGTCAAGAAAAATGGAATCCTGATGGTCGATTTTGCCATCGAGGCCGAGCGCAAGCACCACTTGAAACCCGCCGACGCCATTTACCAGGCCTGCATTCTCCGCTTTCGTCCCATTTTAATGACGACCCTGGCCGCCACCTGCGGCGCGCTGCCCCTGGTTTTCGGGAGAGGCACCGGTTCGGAATTGCGCCGCCCGCTCGGCGCGTCCATCGTCGGCGGCCTGTTGGCCAGCCAGATGCTGACCCTTTACACCACTCCCGTGGTCTATCTTTATTTTGACCGTCTCAGCCTCTGGTGGCAGCGGGTTCGGGGAAAGTCAACCCCGGCCCTGCCCGCCGCGCCGCCCGCACCGGTATGAAAGAAGAAAATTAAGAAGTAAGAATTAAGAATTGAGAAACATGAAAAACAGCCAACAGTCGAACCGAAGTGCCTTTCTTGACTTCTTAATTCTTAATTCTTACTTCTTAATTCTCCTGACCGGCTGTAATCTCGCGCCCGGTTACCATCAGCCCTCCGTCCAAACACCGCCCGCCTTCAAGGAAACCAATGCCTGGAAACTGGCCCAGCCCGGCGACGGAGTCATCAAGGGCAAATGGTGGGAATCGTTCAATGATCCGCAATTGAACGCGCTCGAGGAACAGGTCGCCATCTCCAATCAAAATATTGTGGCCGCCCTGGAAAATTTTTTCGCCGCCCGCGCTTTGGTCAAGGAAGCCCGTTCAGCGAGTTATCCCACGGTGAGCGTTGACCCCGCCCTGACAAAATCCAGCCCGGCAAGGTCCCCCAATAACGGGATTATTTCGTCCTATACTCTGCCGCTGGATGCCTCATGGGAACCCGACTTTTGGGACGCGGTTCGAAACACCGTCAGGGCCGACGCCTATGCAGCCCAGGCCAGCGCGGCGACCCTTGAAAACATGAAGCTCACCGCCCAGGCCGAATTGGCCGTGGATTATTACGAACTGCGGAGCCAGGACGAAATGATTCAATTATTCAATGAAACGGTCAAAGCCTACCGGGAATCCGTTGACTTGACAACGACCCTCTTCCAGACGGGCATTGATTCCGAGTTGGACGAGGCGCAGGCCGACGCCTTGCTGCAAACCACCCTGGCCCAAGCCGCCGCCCTGGGCATCCAGCGCGCTCAATATGAACACGCCATCGCTCTTCTCGCCGGCCAGCCCGCTTCGACCTTTTCGCTCCGCCCGGCGCCGATCAGCACCCCGCCGCCGGCCATTCCGGTCGGCCTGCCTTCAACTCTTCTGGAAAGGCGTCCTGACGTGGCTTCCGCGGAGCGCACGGTGGCGGAAGCCAATGCCCGGATCGGCGTGGCGCGCGCGGCCTGGTTCCCGACTCTGAGCTTGACCGGCTCGGCCGGTTATCAAAGCACCTCGCTGTCCAGTTTGTTGTCGCCGCCGAGTCTCTTTTGGGCCGTGGGCGCCTCCCTGTCCGAGACCCTTTTCGATGCCGGCAGACGCAAAGCCGCCAACGAACAGGCCTGGGCGAATTATCGCTCAACAGCCGCCAATTATCGCCAGACGGTTTTGACGGCTTTCCAGCAGGTTGAGGACAATTTGGCGGCCCTCCGCATTCTGACCACGGAAACACAACAGCAGAACGTCGCCGTCAAAGCGTCGCAAAAAAGTCTGGATTTGTCCATGGAACGCTACCGATTGGGCATCGCCAGCTATCTCAACGTCATCACCGCGCAAGAGACGCTCCTGGGCAATCAGCAAACAGCCGTGACCCTGCGGATGCAACAGATGGTCTCCAGCGTGCAACTCATCATGGCGCTGGGCGGCGGTTGGAACACCTCGGAGCTGCCTTCCTCTGGAAAGCTGGTTTTAAAGTCATCGCCCGACGGCAAATAACACTGAGTCCTTGCCTTCCGCCAGGCATGTACGGCGGCGCCCTACAGAAAAAATCGTAGTTTCCCCCACATACAGATCAACCGCGCAAGGTTATCTTTATGCAGTATAGAAAAGGCTCTTTATGTGGATTCGAAAGTCGCCGGCCGAAGTAACCTTGGGAAAACGGACCAGGCTGCTGCGCATTGCATTTCTGGATGTTCTGCTGGGAGTGGGTTTGTGGTATGTCCTCGTGCGCCTTTTTATGATCTTTGGCGTGCTGCCGAGGGATTCGGTTTCAGGCTACGTTGGCTGTGCCGTGATAGCCGTCATTTTGCCGGCGGCTTGGTTTGACAACCGGCGGGCGCAGCGCAAGAGCGAAAGCACCCTGGTCTGCGATCACTGCAATCTTGTGAAATCGGCCGACGGCCAACTGACCTGCAAATGCGGCGGACAGTTTTTTACCCTGGCTGAAATGAAATGGATCGATCCGGCTCCGATCGAACATCTGCCCCGGAAACCAGTTTAAGTTCACACGCTGGGGCCAGTTACGTCTCGAGGTCTATGCGGTCAATGATGCCAACGATGATTGAGCGCACCGGAGCCTGGGAGTCCGCGACGATTTGCCGGGCGGAGTTGCCTTCGTCAACGAGCAGCACGCGTTCGCCGACACCGGCATTAACGCCGCCGTCAATGGCAACGAGGTAACCGCCAGGCTTGCCGGCAAAGTCTTCCTTCTCGACAACCAGCAATTTTTTACCGGTGTAGAACGGGTGGTTGATCGTCGAGACGATATCACCTTTGACAGTGCCGATGATCATGGTGCAGGAATGTTCAAATCGTCCACGATGCCAACGATGGCGTGGTCAACCGGGACGAACCACGGGTCGAGCAGCAGCGCGGCTTCCCGTCCGCCTTCAAAATAGATGAACTCGCCGCGTCCGGCCATGCGGGTGGCGTCGCAGGCGACGAGCGGCTCGCCCTTGGGGTTGCCTTGCTTGTCGAGCGGCTGCACCCAGAGCATCGGAACGCCTTCCAGTCCCTTGTAAACGACACACGGGGTGAGGGTGCCGATGACTTTGCCAAGTAACATCAGGAAACCTCCTCGCCGCCAAACTCGCGAACCGCCGTCCCGGCGAAACGCGTGCCCTCGGTCAGATGTCGCGTCACCGCCTCGTGCGGACGGGAGATGATGCGGTGATGGATGTATTCCTTCCGTCCGCGCAGAAAATCGCCGGCCAGTCCCATCGCGGCTTCGATGGCGTGCAATTCGCCGTTGAAGACGCTAATGGCTTTGCCGGACATCTCGTAATCGGCCAGACGCAACTCCACCAGCCGCACTTCGGTTCCCTTGACCGCCAGTTCGGCGGCGCGGACGTTGGCGGCGACGGTGCTGGTTTCCAGAATGGCCACCGCGTCCTGTTCAGCGGGCACGCGCCGGCCCAGAACGGCGTCATGCACCCGGGGGTGAACGTCCGGCAGGAATGTGTAATCCAGCACTCCGGCCTGGCCGACGGCAAGCGCTTCGTTCAATGATTCCTCCACCGCGCCGGTCGAGCCGCCGATGATGATGAGGTAGCGGCCGTGGCTGACAGTGCCGGACTTGATCATGGCGATGGGGGCTTTCTTCAGCAAAAGATCGGTGACGTAAATCCCGTCAGCGATGCTGCTGAACTCCATGACCGCGATGGCTTGATATTTCCTCACTAGACGATCCTGAATGCGCCGACCAGCGTGCAGCGGCGCCAGCGCGAGAAGCTCCGCGGACTCGTCATGCCTTCGCCCGTCGGGCTGGCGATGGTGAACGAGGCGTAGCCTTCGCCTTTCCAACCCAGTCCCGCCTGCGACGGGCCGTTCTTGACGAAAATGCTGGCGTTGCACTCGCGGGCCATGCGACTGAGATTCGACAGGTTCTCGGAATGCATCACGAATGTGTGCCGGCGCGGATGTTCCAGCGCGATGGCCAAATCAATGCCCTCGTCCGCGTCCCGCACGCGCGTGACCGGGAGGATGGGCATCATCTGCTCGGTCCAGAGCAGCGGATGATCGTGATCCACCTCGACGATGCCGAGGCGGACGGAGTCGTCGCAGGCGATGCCGGCTTTCTGGAGGATGACGCTGGCGTTCTTGCCGATAAGGGAGCGGTCAATGTCGGCTTCCTGCCGCGGGCCGTTGGTGTTCTTGAAGAGGACCTTCTCCAGTGCCGGCAACTGGTCCTTCCATACCAGTGCCGCGCCGTTGTAGATCATGGCCTGGATAAGCTTGTCGGCGACGCTGGAGACAACCAGGCATTCCTTCTCGTCCACGCAGATGATGTTGTTGTCGAACGACGCGCCGAAGACAATGTCGCGCGCGGCTTTGTCAATGTCGGCGGTTTCATCCACCACAACGGGCGGGTTGCCCGGCCCGGCGCAGATGGCGCGCTTGCCCGATTCCATCGCCGCCTTGACCACGCCGCCGCCGCCGGTGACGACGATGAGGCGGATGCCGGAGTGCTTCATCAACGCCTGCGCGCTCTCAACGGTTGGGTTGGCGATGCAGGTGACGAGGTTATTCGGTCCGCCGGCGGCGACAATGGCTTTGTTGATAAGCGCGACGGTGTGGCAGGAGACGCGTTTGGCGTTCGGGTGGACATTGAAGACCACGGCGTTGCCTGCGGCGACCATCGCTATGGTATTGTTGATGACGGTCGAGGTCGGGTTGGTCGTCGGCGTGATCGCGCCGATGACGCCGTAGGGTGCCGGCTCGGTAAGATTGAGGCCGTCGTCGCCGGTGACGGCCTGCGGTTGAAGGTCTTCCGTTCCCGGCGTCTTCTCGGTGACGAGCTGGTTCTTGAGGACCTTGTCGGCGTGGCGGCCCAGGCCGGTCTCCTCGAATGCCTCCCTGGCCAGCGCGTCGCCGTGTTCGCGCATCGCGTTGCGGATGGCGGCGATGATAGTGTTGCGCTTCCGCAAGCCCATCTCGTCGAACTGGCGGAACGCCGTGGATGCGCCACGCACGGCGGCGTCCAGGGTGTCGAAGACGCCGAGTTCGCCGGACGGCGACGGCTGCGGCCCGGCAGACTTGTCCTTGCCGCCCGCGCCGTCACGACCGCCTAGGTCGGCGACGATCCGCCGGGCGATGACTTCAATTTCCTGATCGGTAAGGCCGGCCACGATTCACCTGATTATTTTTTGTATTTGTCCACGCCGCCAATTTCCCAACTGTCAACAATCGCCATGATGACGGCATCGCAGGGGCGGTTTTGGGTCGCGAGTGTCTGGCGCGCGGAACTGCCGGTGGCGACGAGCACCAGTTCGCCCGGGCCAACGCCGATGGCGTCCACCGCCACGACCTGGCCGCCGGTTTCCTTGCCCTCGGCGTCCACATGTTTGACAAGCATGAACTTGAGACCGTCCATGCTCGCTTCCTTGCGCGTGGCGACAACGGTGCCGACAACTTTGCCTAGATTCATAATTGCATCCTGCCGGGGCATGGCCCTGTGGCCCGCTGTCCGGCGGTGAACCGAATGTTACTTCTTGGCGGCTTTCATGTCGCGACCCAGCGGCAATACTTCGTCCGCGTTCTGGTGCGGCCGGGCGATAACGTGGACGGCGACGACTTCGCCGACGCGGCTCGCAGCCGTGCGGCCGGCATCGGTCGCGGCTTTTACCGCGGCGACATCGCCGCGGATGATGGCGGTGACATAACCGCCGCCCGTCTTTTCCATGCCGACCAATTCGACCTTCGCGGCTTTGACCATCGCGTCCGCGCCCTCCACCATCGCGGAAAACGAACGCGTTTCCAGTAACCCAAGTGCCAGTGAATCTTGCATAATTGTTTCCTTACATTTCTTGTTGTTTGAGTTGTGATCGGTTCAAAATTTGTCAGCCGCCGCCTTTCATCTCGCGACCGGTGATGCTAAGAATGGCGGCTTCCGCAGCTTTGGCGGCGACGTCAATGTCCTTTTCCTCGCCGCCCAGATAGAGGCGGCCGAAACTGCCGAAGGCGCGGATTTCGAGGATGTTGATGTTCGCGGCTTTCTCTGCTTCGTTCGCGGCGAACGCGGCGTAGGCGGCCGGGGCAACTTCCATGGTAAAGAGCGTGTGGCCCGGGAGAATCATGTTGCCGTGCCGGGTGCGGTTGATGAGCATCGTGTGGTAGTCGTCGATGCGGCGGATGATGTTGTTGCTGTAAATGACCGGCTTGTAGCGGCCCTCCTCTTTCAAATCCAACGCGGCGAGGATGGCGGCTCCGGCTTGGCGAACATCGGCCTGCGACTCGGAGTGAATTTCCAGCATCCCGTAAAGTCGTTCGATGATCTGCATGCCGGGCGTCACCTTCGTGGATTTGAGCGCCACGTCGGTGACCGTGTTGATCTCCATGCCCGGCGAGATCTCGACGAACAGCGAGGCTTGCCCTGCGATGGGCAGGAAGCCCTGCGAGACGGTCGCGAAAAACGACGCGACCTGCGGTTGAAGGCTGTCAAGAAAAATGTATGAGCGTAGGTCTGCCATGATGTTGTCCTTTGCTTTCTAGTATTTTTTGCCCTCTGCGCTGACGGCCTGGCCGGCGGCTTCCTGGAGGATTTTGATGCCGCTGCTCGTGCCGATGCGCGTGGCGCCGGCCTGCACCATGCGCCGAAGTTCAGCCAGCGACCGGACGCCGCCGGACGCCTTGACTCCAAGTTTCTTGTCGCGCACGATCCGGCTCATCAGCGCCACGTCTTCGACGGTCGCTCCGCCGGTGCTGAAACCGGTTGAGGTTTTCACAAAGTCGGCCCTGGCTTTGACAGAAAGTTCGCAGGCGCGCGCCTTCTCCTCATTGGTCAGCAACGCAGTCTCCAGGATCACCTTGCATTTGGCGCTGCCGTCGCGGCAGGCCTCGACCACCGAACGGATGTCGCGGAGCACGAGTTCATCGTCGCCGCTCTTGAGCGCGCCGACGTTGATGACCATGTCGATTTCCTTCGCCCCTTGCCGGATCGCGGCGCGGGCTTCCATCGCTTTGGTCTCCGGCGGTTGCGCGCCGAGCGGGAAGCCGACGACGCAACAGACTTTCACGCCCGATCCCTCCAGGAGTTGCCGGGCGAGCAAAACCCAGGTCGGGTTCACGCAGACCGAATAGAATTTGTATTGGCGGGCTTCCCGGCAGAGTTGCTCGATGTCGCTCTTCACCGTGTCCGGCCGCAAAATGGTGTGATCAATCAATTGGGCGATGTCCAACGGCGGCTGGGTCGGCCCGGCGGCAGACTGCGCGGCCTGGGCGGCGAGAAGTTCCTGGATGCGTTTGGTGATTTTTTCCAAGTCCGGCGCGGCAATCTTTTCCGCCGGCGGCTGCATGACGCTCAAGTATGGCTCTCCGGTGCCGGCCAACAACGTGGTTTGGTGCGGCCCGACTTCGATGGGGCCGTCTTGGATGGCATTGATCAGTTGAACCCGTTTGAGATGACGTTCCTCGACACATTTCGTGGTGAGAAATGCCTCGACGATGGGTTTCGCCTGCTCAAAATTCGTCTGCCCGGCTCCCAAGGTCAGCACATTGGCGTCATTGTGCTCACGGCTGTTTTTGGCCAGTCCGACGGAGTAACAGGCCGCCGCGCGCGCGCCGCGCACCTTGTTGGCCGCCATGGCGGAGCCGATCCCGGCGCCATCGATCATGATGCCATAGTCACATTGCCCGCCGGCCACCAAGCGCGCCACCGTATAGGCGATTCGCGGGTAATCCACTGCATCCTTGCTGTGCGTTCCGCAATCTTGCACGGAAGAAACCTTGTCCCGCAAAAATCCCAAAAGCTGATTTTTCAACTCGAATCCGCCGTGATCGGCTCCGATGGCTATTTTAAGGTTCTTCACGGCGGAGTCATTCTTGTTTCATTATGAGCAGTTGAGGGACAAAACTTATCAAGTTGAAAAATCATGTCAAGAGGCAACGGGAGCACGGAAGCGACCGGGCGCATCCCACTTTTTCTATACCGGTCAGCGCCGCCGGAGAACAGACCTCGATCGGCCGGGGAAAATATCCAACGACTCAAAGACAGGAGCCACAGATTGACACAGATGAACCCAACGCGGCTTGCGCCGCAACCACAGGGAATTGCCGCGAGAGAACGCAGAGAACCCAAAGATGGAAGTGGTTGCTTTCGTGTTCTTTGCGTTCTTTTGCGGCCATTTTCTTGTCGGGAAAACAAAGACTTGCGTGATTGTGGTACAGGTTTTTCTGAAAAGAATCTTTTACTCTTTGGGTGACTCCTGTTTTCCAGCATTCCTTCTGATCTGTGTCTATCTGTGTTCATCTGTGGCTAAACTTCTTCCGCCTGATTTGCTGAGATGCGCCCGAAGCGGCCCGCACCGGCGGGGGATCGCCCGGAAAACGGCGGGCATGACCCATTTCGCCGTTTCGCAGGCGGCGGTTCGGGCACATGACGCGGCCAGCGGCGGCGTTCCCAGCCGCCACAACCATCAAATGCTTCATTCTTCATGCTGGTAAAATAACCCATCCTGCTAGGTTTCCCAAACGAAAAGATTGCGCTCTTGCGCAAGTCTTTGATAGTCAAAGGAATCTGGTTGCTCTTTACTGCCTGTTTTTTTGGCTGGCGTGGCGGTTTTTTTAGGGCGTCCGCCGAGCCTGCCGTTTCTCCGGCTGGCCGCCGCCCGCGCTTCGGATTTTGTCAAGCCCCCCAGCCGGGCGAACTCCGACGCGTATTCTCGCACTGCCTCATTCATGGCCGCATAGTAACCCATCAAGCTGGGTTTGTCAATGGCGGACTATGGCAGAGCCGCGGAAAATCTGACAGGGAAAAATTCCCGCGTTTGAACCGGGCGTATCTTGACACTGCTACCGGTTTCCGGCGGATGGGTGGTATGGAGTCCCGGCTTTAGCCGGTCAGGCGTTGACAATTTCAAGCGGGTGAAGAATTTTCATGCTCCCATCCTTTCGTGCGCCGCGCCGCCTGAAGGCGGGACTCCCAACTCCCTGCGGAACGAGTACAGCACAGCCCCGGAAGCTTTCGAGGCACTCCACCGGTGGCAGTGTCAAGATGCGCCCACATATCTTTATCTGGAAGCGCGGTCCGAAGCGTGCCAATCAGAAAGGCCGTGTGGCGCAACCGGGAAAAGCATCTAAGCGGACTGCCAGAATGATCGCAACAAACCGCCTTCGGACACCCGGCACGCCCACGTCCAGAAACGGAAACGAGTCAGTTCCTGAAACGGGTCAGAAACGGAAACGGGTCAGTTCCTCAGAAACGGGTCAGTTCCTCACATGTCCACATTTTGCCTTCCTCACATCGCCCGTGCTGTCCACCAACAAATCCGCCTTCGCCGCATCCACCTTCCCCGCGACCGCTTCCACCTTCGCCGAAGCGTTATGGTGGACATAAACGCCAGGCTTGAAGAGATCGAAGCGAATTCGCAGTTGCGGCAGGAAGCGGCGGCAGAAGAAGCCGGTCGGCTGAAAAAGGAGGCAGAGGCGGAAAAAGCATCAGAAAAAGAACGCCAGCAACACAGCGCGGCTGACGCCGCAACCAAAAATGAATTTGCCGCGAAGGAACGCAAGGATCACAAAAAATAAACAACATAAGCTCTTATCTCTGCGTTCTTTGCGTTCCTTTGCGGCAAAAATCTTCTCAAAAAAGCAAGACTTTGCACTATTTTGTGTCATAAGGAAACAGCCAGGGAAGAATTTGCCTGGTTTTTGGCCGGGGCGGCAAAGGGAGAAATCCGGCAACATGTTGCCGCTCTGTTGCCTTTCATGTTGCCAGCTAAGTACACAGTGGCATAAATAATATGACGTATTTATGTTGCGTTTTTGAATAAAATCGGCGAAGTGAGCGTATGTTTGATTGCATACGCCATCCGGCCTTGGCAGCACCGCAGTTGGATTTTCCCTCGCGACCCGGACTTTCAAGTCAAGGCGGAGCGCGTCTTGGACCTCTATCAAGGACTCTGGAACGGCCAAGCGTTGGGAACCGATGATTACATTATTTCGGCCGATGAAAAGACCAGCATTCAAGCCCGCCTTCGCCTGCATCCCACCGTGCCACCGCGACCGCAGCAGTCCATGCGCGTTGAGTTGGAGTACGAGCGTGGCGGCGCGCTGGCTTATATGGCGGCCTGGGACGTGCGGCGCGCCAAAGTGTTCGGCCGTTGCGAAACCACCACCGGCATCGAACCCTGTGATCGGTTGGTCCAACAGGTGATGGAAAAGGAGCCCTATCGGAAGGCGCACAGGGTCTTCTGGATTGTGGACAATGGCACCTCCCATCGTGGTGCTGCCTCCGTGCGGCGACCCCAGGGAGATTATTCCAATCTGATCCTGGTTCATTTGCCCGTCCACGCCAGTTGGCTCAACCAAGTGGAGATTTATTTCTCCGTCATCCATGGAAAGGTGCTCACCCCCAATGACTTCTCCAGTCTTGGCCAAGTAGCTGACCGCCTCATGGCCTTCCAGCACTTCTATGAACAAATCGCCAAACCGTTCGAGTGGAAATTTACCCGCGCAAACCTCCATGAACTGATGCAAAAAATATCGCGTCTGACGCCGGTCGCTCTGGCCGCTGGATTGCGTCTGGACAAGGCGGGGAAACAGCGCGAATGGCAGAGCAAGAACAAACACGCCGATTGATGTCTGGAGACGCCACATGGCAAGCTCTCAAAAGCGCGGTGGACAACCTCAAGCGCACAGCCCCGCAAGACCAAGATATTGTTCTCCGTATAGATAATCTCACCATCTTTGAAGCTCGCTTCCTCGAACCGCACACCTTTCTTTTTGAGGGCATTGACCAAAACGGCCATCGGGCCGGGATAGTCGTCCATTACACCCAAGCGGTCGTGAGCGTGGTTTTTTGCCCAAAAGACTCCCCGACAAGCCCCGTGTTGTCACGGGCTTTGCCAAGGTCTGATTTTATGGCCATCAACAATCTGAGGAAACATTACCGAAAACCGGCTGTGGCGGGGCTGCTGATACTGGCCTGGGCGTGGTGAATATTTCAATTCCCCGGCGTTTTGAACGGATACATTGCACTGTAACGGCGCCGGCCCTTCTGGGAGAGACTTGGATTGCCGTCACTGTATGCGGCCCACTGGGACGTTCTGTTTCCTGACCGCGCCCGCACCGACCAGACGTAAACCGTGCCGGGCAACAGCGGTTGGTCAAGGGTGTGCGTCGTCATTGTAAGGCCCTGACGATAGTAGGCTGTCTTGCCGGGGGCCCAGAATCCGTGGTGTTCGTTAATGCCCACACAAATTATCAAGTCATACGAAACGCCGGATTCTTTCGGAGCCGTCCATTCAAACGTAGGCTGCAACGTCCCAACCGTTGTTACCGGCACATTCCGGGAGAGATCTTGAGTGGCGCATCCGTTGAAAAGAGCCACCGCCAGGAACGCGACGCTGATGCAAAGCAACTCTTTCATTGACCCTTTCACTAACCTGTTAATGCCGCGCATATAATCCCTACTAACATAGCGATGATAGAAAACCCTCCGATTGCGATCAACATATAGGACTCCTTCAGCATGATCGGATTATTTTGACTTCTAGCAATACGATAGAATGTCCTAACGTTCCCTAAAATGTTGACCTGCAAAATGATGTTGAGAAGTGTTTTCCGTGCTCCCTCTATCCGCCAAACTACTGGAATTACTTTAGAGAAATAAAGGATTACAAACAGAATCCAACCCAAGATGAACAGTCCAAAGCTTATGGAAAAACCCATTTCCGCTGTCATTCTTTCACTCCCTTGGTGAGAACATTGAAGGGGTCCTAGGAAATTGGTATTCATTCATTTTGTTCACCTCCTGGACTGGGGGGAGCTTCGGGCGGGGGGGCGGGCTTCGGGGCCGCGCTTTCCACGTCAGCCAGGGTGAGTTGCTGCGGGGGGGCGGTGGCCAGGCCGGGGTCGGCTGTCAATAATCCTTCGGGCTTCGCCACCGGGATGCGGCGCAGTTCGTCCGCCGCCGGCAAATCTTCCAGGCCGCGCAATCCAAAATACTCCAGGAACAATCCGGTGGTGCCGTAGGTCATGGGACGGCCAATGACTTCGGCGCGGCCGACTTGTTCAACCAGGCCGCGTTCGAGGAGGGTTTGCATGACGCCGTCCACGGCCACGCCGCGGACTTGTTCGATTTCGGCGCGGGTGACGGGCTGGCGATAGGCGATGATGGCCAGGGTTTCCAGGGCGGGTTGTGAGAGGCGCGACGGGCGCGATTTCAAACCGACGAGGGCAATGATCCAGGGTGCAAATTCAGGCTGGCTGACGAATTGCCAGGCACCCGCCACGCAGGCCAGGCGATAGCTGCGTTGGGCGGTTTGGTGGTCTTTTTGCAACTCTTCCAACGCCGCGGTGATGTCAGGCTCCCTGCTTTTCTTGAAAGGCCTGGCGGCATCGCCCTGTTCGGCGGCGGCGGCGAGGAGATCGCGCAGTTCCCCGGGGTTGAGCGGCTTTTGGGCCGAAAACAAAATTGATTCCAATATAAATTTGAGTTCCATGCGAAGCATCTCTCAGCCGGCCGCCGCCGCGTGCGGCAGGGCGGGCGCAATCGTCGAGGGCGGCGCCTTTGTGATTTCAATTGTTCCAAAATCTTCCGCCTGCACACAGAGCAACTGTCTCAAGCGGATCAACTCGAGCAAAGCCAGGAAGGTGCAGACCACTTCCGAACGGCTGGTGGCCGCGCTGAACAAATCGGAGAATTTGAGCGGCGACTTCTCCGCGATCAGTTTGAGCAGGGACTCGATTTTTTCGCTGACGGTCCATTTATCCTCGAAAATCTCGCGGAAATCCCCGCGCTGGCTGACGCGCTTGAGGACTTCATTGATGGCGTTGAGGAGATCAAAAATGGAGGCCTCCGCCCTGGGGACGGGCGGCGGAGCGGGGGTCTCCGCGCGAACGGGCAGACGCGGATACGTGTTTTCCTGTTCGATTTCGCGGGCCTGAAGGCCGACGGCGGCGTCCTTGAATTTTTTATAGGCAACCAATTGGCGGATCAGCTCCCATCGGGGATCCTCGCCGTCGTCTTCTTCCGGATTTTCGGCTTGCAAGTCCCTGGGCAAAAGCTCGCGGCTTTTGATGTACATGAGGGTGGAAGCCATGACGAGGAATTCGCCGGCGATATCCAGATCGAGCAGGCGCATGACGTCGATGTATTCGATGAACTGGGTGGCGAGGCGGGTCAGATTGACTTCATAAATATCGACCTCCTCCTTTTTGATCAAATAAAGGAGCAAATCCAGAGGCCCTTCGAACACCTCGAATTGGACTTTATATTCAGCCATGATGAATCAATTGCGCAGGGGAAATGGTAAGAGAGGAATGACTAATGTCAAAGCACTAATGACCTGCTGCAAAAATGACGAATGACTAAATCCGAATGACCAATCAACCCCGAAAGCTTTCGGGGTCAATGTCCCAAATGACCCAATGACCAAACTGCGTCATTCGTCATTCAATAGTCATTCGTGCTTCGTCATTCGACATTTTCCCCCATCAGGGGGCGTCCACGTTGCTGCCGAGTTCGCGCAGGCGCTGCAATTTGTAGATGAGGGCGCGGCGGCTGATGCCCAGCGCTTTGGCGGTGGCGGTGCGGTTGAAATTCTGCTTGTGCAGGGCTTGAATGACGGCTTGAGATTCGATTTCTTCCAGGCGTTGCGCGTCCATCGGTTCCCCCGGCGGGCCGGAGCGCGCGCCGGGCCGGATGCGGGCGGGCAAATGTTCGGGCACGATGAGGTCGCCGCGACAGAGCAGGGAGGCGCGCTCCATGGCGTTGTGGAGTTCGCGGACGTTGCCAGGCCAGGAATAGTGTTCGAGATAATCGGACAAGGTGGAGGAAAGGCGGGCGCGGCCCTGGGTAAAACCGGCGACGAATTGGCCGGCCAGCGGCAGGATGTCTTCGCGGCGCTCGCGCAAGGGGGGGACGGTGAGTTCCACGACATTGAGACGATAGAAAAGGTCCTCGCGAAAACGGCCGGCCCTGACTTCTTCCTCGAGGTTGCGATTGCTGGCGGCGAGGATGCGGGCGTTGACGTGGATTTCCGTGTTGGAGCCGATGCGCTGGAAGCGGCCATCCTGGGCGACGCGGAGAAGTTTGGCCTGGAGTTGGGGGGACATCTCGGCGATTTCATCCAGGAAAATGGTGCCGCGGTCGGCCATTTCAAAGCGGCCAATGCGTTGGGCGACGGCGCCGGTGAAGGCGCCTTTTTCGTGACCGAAAAGTTCGCTCTCGAGCAAGGTTTCCGGGATGGCGGCGCAATTGACCTTGATGAAAGGGCCGGCGGCGCGGGGGCTCCAGGCATGAAGCACATCGGCCACGACCTCCTTGCCCACGCCGCTTTCGCCGGTGATGAGAACGCGGCTTTCGGAGGCGGCGATGAGGGAGACATCGCCAAAGAGGGCCTGCATCAACGGGCTGGCGGCAATAATGTGCGGGGGCAATTGTTTGCCGGCGTCAAACTTGAGGGGCGCGCGCTGGGAAAGGCCGGTGGCCTGGCGGACGGAGGCGAGCAATTCGTCCAGATCAATCGGTTTGGAGAGATAATTGACCGCGCCATCGCGCATGGCGCCGACGGCGTCGCGGACGTCGGCATAGGCGGTGACGAGCAAAATGGGGAAGGAGCCGTGCTCCTGGCGGGCCAGGCGCAAAGTTTCCAGGCCGGACAATCCCGGCATGCGCACGTCGGAGATCATCATGCTGATTTTTTGCTCGCGCAGGACTTCCAAGGCGCGTTCGCCGGAGGAGACGGGCACGGTGTTGAAGCCCTGGCTGGCCAGGAAGGAATCCAGCAGGCTGCGTTGGGCCGCGTCGTCATCGACAATGAGCAGGCGGGGCGTGGTTGAATTGGAAGATTCCGGCGGCACGTTATTCAATCCTTGTTTTTGACCTTGATGTGGGCGATGCGAAAGAACGCCCCATGGGGTTCATTGGGCAGGCATTGGATCTCCCACCCGTGGGCCAGGACGATTTGCTGCACGACGGCCAGGCCCAGACCGGTCCCTTCCTCATTGGTGGTAAAGTAGGGCTTGAAGATTTCCGCGCGGTTCTCGGCGGGCACGCCGGGACCGTTGTCAGATATCTCGATGAAGGCTTCTTCATTGTTGCGCCTGCTGGCGCGGAAGAGGATGACGCCGCTGGCCGGCACCGCCTGGATGGCGTTGAGCACGAGATTAAAAAGGGCCTGGCGCAGAAGTTGTTCGTCCGCCTCGATGATGAGGGGATCGATCTGGAGTTGCAACTGGATGCTCTTTTCCTCGATGTCAAAATTCAATGTCCGCACCACCTCGCCGGCCATGGCGCTGAGGTCGGTCGGGGCGCGGCGGACTTCGCGGGGACGGGAGTAATTGATGAACTCATTCAATTGGGCGGTGACGCGGTCGGTTTCGTTGATGATCTCGCGGGATTTGGCCTGAATTTCCGGGGAAGCGCTCTGCTGCTTGGAGATGAGCTGGGCCAGGCCGCGGATGATGTTCAAGGGATTGCGGGTTTCGTGGGCCAGGCCGGCGGCGGCCAGGTTCAATTCTTTGAGATGCAGATTCAATTCGCTGGCGCGGACCAGGCGGAGTTGCAATTCAGATGTCTTTTCCAGGGTTCGCCAGGCCAGGCCATAGCCCGCGACCGCAATGGTCCCCAATAAAACGATGAGCGTCCTCATCCAAAGATCGTAGAAGGAGGCGTGGCGGATCATGTCGGTGGACATGACGACGACAAAAGTATGGGCGCCCTTTTTTTCGATCAATGCCTTGTACTCCTCATCCTTCATCCAATAGGGGTGGCCCTGCCCGCGCCAATCGTAGCGCGAGCGGGGAGCATTGGTGCCGGTCGTGGCAACATTCGTTACGGCAGCAGGGGCCCGGTTTGTTTCCAATGACCGCAATTCCTCCCTGATCTCCCTGGGCAGGACCAGTTGCGGCATATTGGTCCCCAAATCCACCGGATTCTCCACGACCACGGTGCTGTCGCTCCATAACACGCCCCCTTCCAGTTGATTTCTGGGCGGCAGTTCAAACGGGACGCCGGCCGAGGCCACCGCCTCGCCGTTGGTATTGAGAAGCTGGACTGAGCGAAGCTCGTTGGTATCGACCAACGCATTGAGGGCCGCTTCGAGCCGTTCCCGGGAAACGACTCCAAAAAAGCTGCGGGCGCGCATCAGCCGGCCGCAGGTCGTCGAGATGGACCTGCCCCGATCAACGACCATGTTGTGAAACATCTGCCTGGCCCGCGTATGTTCGGCGATCTGCCAACCAATGAGCATGGCCCAAATGGCCGCCAGCATTCCGTAAACCGCCCAACTGCGTCGTGTCATCATGTGTCAATAATGGTTATTGGCGTGAATGAGGCGAGCCGCCCGCCGGCGCCGGAGCGGACGCGGACGGTTGCGGGGCCAGGTACTCATGAAATTCCTTTTCCGAAAATGCCTTGGGCGCCAAATCCGCCCGGGACTTCTCGTCGAGGGTCATCCTGACAAGGTCCTCCGGTGTCCTGATGATGTAAGGCGTGAGAAAAATGATCAGCTCCGTTTTGGTGACGGATTTGACTTTGTGATGGAAAAGGAGGCCGAGGCCCGGAATATCGCCGAGCAGCGGAATCTTGCTGTCGGTGGTGGTCTTGTTGTCCTGCATCATGCCGCCGATGGCCACGGTCTGGCCGTTGGGGGTGACGACGACGGTGTTGGCGGATTCGATATTGATATAGGGAGTGCTGAAATTGCCATTGGTTCCGCTGGAGATTTGTGTGGATTGAGAGGCCACGCTGGAGATCTGGGGAGCCAGGATCATTTCCACCATGTTGTCGGTCGTGATGAAAGGAGTGACTTGCAAGATGACACCCACGTTCTGGTAGGTGATGGAACTGTGTTCGTTGCCGAAGCTGTCGTAGGTGACGCCGCTGATGATCGGCACCTGCTGGCCGACCACGACGGTCGCCTGCTGATTGTTGCGGGCCATGATGGTCGGGCGGGACAGGACCTCGGTTTTGCCGACTTCCTGAATGGCGCGAAGCGTGGCTGAAAAATCATTTCCGGCAAGCGTGTAAAGGCCGGCGCCGGGCAGCGAATTGACACTGGTTGATCCGGTCCCGCCAAAAACCCCCGCCTGTTGGGCCGCAAGCCCGAAGAGATTGGAGGCGCTGGCGGTGGTTGAGGCATTGATGTTCTTGGTAATTCCGCCTTCGATGCCGACGTCGTAACCATTGTTGTAAGTCACCTGGAGGAATACGACCTTGATCAGGACTTGGGGCTTGGGCCGGTCCAGATTGGAGATGACCTGGCTGACGTAAGCCGCCGTTGCATCATCGGCGGTGACGAAAACTGTGTGTGTGTCCTGATCAACGTAAAAGTTGGCGCTGCCCACCTGGCCGTTGGGGGTGCGCTCCAGCGCGGTCGAACTGGCGGAGGAACCTGTGGAACCGGTGGCCCTGCCGGCTCCAGTTCCACCGCCCCCGAATCCACCACCTCCGCCGAATCCGCCTCCTCCGCCGCCAGTGCCGCCGCCGGTGGTTCGCTGGGCCGGAAGCGGCAGGGTCATACAACAACAGAGAGAGAGCACAATCCAGGGGATGGCCGGGAATTTTGCAATTTTAACAGTCATATTTTTAATGTTTGACTCAATGCGTTTGGATCAACGACTGCCCATCGTGCCTCCGCCCCCGGAGGCGCCGAATCCACTCGTTGAGGAGGAGGTGGTTTGTTGTTGGGCGTTGTTTTGTTCCCGCGTTTGCAGGGGGCTGGCGTTCTGGGTCGTGGTTGGTTTGGTGGTCTGGCCGGCAAAGAGAGCCGTCATGGCCGCCTGGGCAGTGACCGGATCGGCGTTGTTCAGAACATAAGCATGCACATGTTGCATCATGGCGGGGTTGTTATCCAGTTCTTCGATCATTCCAGAGATTTGTTCCATTTGGTCCCTGGAGGCTGTGACCACGAGGGAGGCGGTGCGCGGGTCCGGCACCGCGCGGACCAGGGTTTGTCTCGTCATCCGTTCGCTCTTGCTGGAGGAGGGGGTTTGCTGCTGCATCCAGGGGGGCATAAACCGGGCGCCCATGGAGCGGTTGTTTTGATTGTTGTTATTGCTTTCGTCGGGAAAGAGACTGGACAACAAATCGGCCGTTTCCTGCGGATCGGCGTGTTTGAGATGAAACAGTTTGATCATGGTGATGTCTTCACTGGGTTTATCCAGCCGCTCGACGACATTCGTAATCATGGGAAAGTAGTCAGGCGGCGCGCTCGCCACCACCGCGTTCATCTGGTCGTCGGAGACAAAGACGGCTTTGTTGGCCGCGTTTTTTTCCGGGGTGTCACTGCTGCCGCCGCCACCGCCACCACCGCCAAAGCCGGGGAACCCGCCACCCCCGAAACCGCCGCCCCGAAACCGCGTCCGCGCATCCGCCCGGGCGACAGTGGAATCCGGGCTTTGAAACACCTCCTTCAACTCGGCCGCGACGGATTTGGCGTCCGCGAATTTGAGAACGAAAACCTCAACCTCCGACACGCTCGAACTGTCCAGCGCGGCGATGATCTCGGCAAAGCGGTGAATGTCCTTCTGCCGTCCCGTCATGATCAGGGCATTGCCGGATTCGTTGGCGGACAGTTTCGCCCCCGGCGGAACCAATTCCGCAAGATCCTTGGTCAACTGCGTCGGATTGAGCGTATGGACGGGCAGAACGTCTGTCGCGATCTCGTCATTGACCGGGATTTCCGCGGGCGATTCGGGATGTTTGACCGGAGTCGCTGATCCTGTCATGGCATTTTCCGCCGTCGTGATGGTGAGGACCCGGCCGTTGCGCGTCACGTTGTAATTGTTTTTGCCCAGCGCGCTGCTGAGCAATTCGAGAACCTCGTTGGTACTGACGGGTTGTTCGCTCACAATGGTGGCGTTGCCGCGCACTTCCGCTTCCGAAACGATGACAAAACCCATCCTGGCGCTCAGATAATTCAAGACTGTATTCAAAGGCACGTCGTGAAAATTCATGCGCACAGCGTTGGTGGGCGGTATCTCCGCGGCATCGCTGATTTCGGCGATGTCCGGGGCGTTGGTGGCCGGCGGCGCGTGTGCCACGGGCGCGGCGGATTGATCCGCATTGGTGGAGGCCGCAGGCGCGTTGGTCGCAGGCGCGTCGAGGTCGGTTTCCGGCGCGTTGGTTTCCGTGTCGGCTGCCGCGGCCAGCCCTCCCGCCGCCAGGGCGGCCAGGGCGATAAGTGCTAGATTCTTGATTTTCATTATTCCTCCTGTTTGTGTCTTGCTCTGAGTCTTGCCAACACATCACTCCCGCCGGCGGACGCCGGACTGGATGATGCGGTGGATTCATCCGCCTTTGTCTCCGTGGCGGCAATGGCCGGGGGCGCCGGTTGGTCCGACTTGGTCCACGGCCCGTCTTCCTCCCGTCGCATGGTATTGTCTTCCTTCAACTCCACAATGTTTCCGTTGGGTTCGGCCAATTTGACGAAATGCAAAGTGATTTGCCTTACCTTGAAACCATTTATCAAATCGCCAATCTTCACATACCCTTTCCCCGGCGTTCCTTCGCCCGTAAAGAACGCAACATAACCGTCGCTGCCGCGAAAGGTAAAGGTTCGGACAACCGCCGCCCTCGGCCTGCTCCTGCCCCCGGCGCGCCCGGACCGCGTCGGGTCAAAAATATTTTTTTGCGCGATGGACTCGAACACACTCCAGTCCGAGGCCGCGCCGGCATTGGTCTCCTGTGCGGCGGCGGCCGGGCCGGCTCCCGGGAGCAGCAACAAAACGGCGGCAAGGATGTTTCGGTTCATGGGTTGGGCGCGGGAAGGAGCAGCCCGCTGAGTTCGAGACCGAGGGAGATTTGCTGTCCGGCGTCATCGCGGGCGGTCAGTTCAACGCCTTGCAGTTGCAGGCCCATCGGGTCTTTTTCCAGATCGTAGAGAAAACGAATGATGGTCCCGTAGGCGCCCGTCACTTCGGCGTGGCACTCCATGACTGAATAGTTATCGTCCGTCTGCCTCAACTGCGGCTTGAAAGAGCCTTCCGTCACGCGGCTCTCGCGCACCCAGCGGTCAAAAGCGTCAAAGAGCTGGCGTTCCGCCACCGTGGGGGTGCTGGACAGGGCGTTGGTGCTCATGTGTTCCCAGCGCTCGCGAATCGAGGCTTGCCGCCGCAGCAGCACAGCCCCCTCGCCCAGCGATTTTCGGAGCGCGGCGATGCGTTCGGAGCGATGGCGCCAGCTTGCGGTCAGGGGCGAGATGACCAGCCAATTCAAGATCAGGAGAACAAGGCATGCGCCCGTCGCGATCAGCAGCAGTTTTTCGCGGTTTTTAATTTCCATTGGCCCCGCCTCCTTCCCATTGAAAACTCAGCGTGAAGTCCATGGGTTTCTGCCCATGCACTTCGGCGTGCAGGCCGCTGATTTGGTTGGTGTCATCGCCCAATTTGGCATGGAGCCTGGAAAAGGACTCATTGTCGCGCGCGATGCCGGAACACGTCACGGCGGAAACCTCGCGAATCTCAACTTTCCTGGCCGAAACCGACCCGTCATCGGGGAAGGCGTCCTTGAGTTTGCGCAGGATTTGCAAGTCCCGGCACGAGGTGTCGTACCAGGGGCGGAATTTTTTAATTTGATCCTGATCCGCGTTCAGTTCGTTGACCGTCGGCGCCATGGCGTCCCATTTCGCTTGCAAACAGGAGATTTGCCACTGCTGGAAGCCGAAAGCTGCGGCCACGCACAAAACCAATCCGGCGGCGGCCGCGCCCGCCCAGGCCAGCTTCCGAGGGGAAAGGCGCGTGCTGACCAACTGCCGCCAGGGCTGCACTTTGGGCGGAAGAAAATCCGGCTCGACATCAATGCCTTTGACATAGTTGGCGGCCAGGGCCAGGGCCGTGGAAGCGGCCATTTCCGGCGGCAACGGATTGTCGAAGTGCGCGGCGGTGGACTTCTCCATCACCTCCATTTTCAGTCCCAGGGCGGCGAGGCGGGGCGAAAGGTCGTGGACCAACTGCCTGGCCAGCTCGCCCTGGCCGAAGATTTTGAGTTTGCCGGAAGTCTCGGCCAGCCCGCCGGGCAATTGGCCCAGGGTGATGCGAATTTCGCGGGCCACGAGGTCGGCGGAAATGCTTTTCTGCGCTCCCTCTGTTTCGATGGCGCCGTCCAGGGAACGCAGGGCGACGATGCCGCCGCCGCCGGTGACTTGCAAGTCAACCGCATTATTCCGAACGGCCAGGAGCACCACGCGCCCGGGTTCGGCGCCGGCGGCTTGCAGCGCGGTGACTCCCAGGGCAAAGGCGGCGGGCTTGAGCCGGGCGGCGCGCAGGACCCGCTGCAAGGCTTCCAATTGGTCGCGCGGCACCGCCAGCAACGTGGCGTATTGTCCGCCGCTCGGTGTCTTGAAGAAGGAATGGGCCGTGAAGAGCGTCTCCGGCCCGGAACTAAAACCGCGTTCCGCTTCGATTTGCAGAAAACTGGCGCGATCCGCCCCGGACAATTCCGGCAATTGGGTTTGCAAGCTCAACACCCAGCTCAGCGGGAGACAGACCGCGCAACGCCGTTCGCGGATTCCCGCCTGGTCCAGGTGATTGCGGATTTCCCGGCCCACCAACTCGGCGGCATCGGTCAATGGGTTCAGCGCCAGCGAAACGGCCAGGGTCTGCCGGAGATTCAAAGTGCCGTTGCTGCGGCGCAGGGACACCACTTCAAGCCGGTTGCCGTCCAGGGCCAGGCCGAGGATGGATGCGGCGCGTTGTCGTTTGAACAATGGGATCATTTGATGTTTTGGGCCAGCAATTGGTCGTGCAGTTTTTTGCCAAGCGCCCAGCCCAAATGGGTCAAATCCTGGCGATAGACGATCAGCGGCGTGCCGCTGCTGCAATCAAAAACAAATCTCACCCGCCGATAGCCGCGGCCATAATGCCCCACCGCCGCCACGTCGGCGGTGTACTGATAGGAATACGGCGTCACATAAGGCCCGACCTCGGCGGCGAGCGTCGGGTCTCCGCCCAAGGCTGTTTTAAGCCAGCTAATTGAAGGGGTTTGCGGCGGATTGGACTGGCGGTAAGCCAGCACTTGCGGCGCCAGGGTCAGCCCGATGCCGGGGATGCAGGCCAGGGCCGTGGCGGTCGCGGTGTTGACGTTAATCAAACCCCTGGTGTTGGTATTCATGAGATACGGCTCGATTTGCTGAAAATCATTTTCCGGCATCCCGCTCATCACATAGAATTGCAGGACGCTGCCGTAGGATGAGGGGGCGGGCGGGGGGGACGGCCGTTGATTCTGTTCGTGCTGCCGCCACTCCTGATCTCATATTGGGAGAGTGAGTTCGACTGGAGGAGGGAGTTCAACGCAGCGGTATTAGTGATGGCGACGCGCGCGGTGCCGTTTGAGGTTGTCGTCGATTCCCCGGCGGTCCAGACGGTGACGTATTCGAACAATCCCGGGTCCAGGATTCCGTCCTGGTTGTCGTTGGGCGGCGTGAGGTCGCCATCATTTTCGTTGGGGTCGAGAATGCCGTTGAGATTGGCGTCCTCTGCGTAGAGGTAGTCCATGTTCATGCCGTACACCAGGCTCAATTCATCAATCGTCTCGTAAGGAGCGCTTTTGCAGAGGTAGGGTGGATTGAGGCCCGAGTAAGTTTGGGATTTTGCCCCGCCGGTGCTGGCGGTGGCATTACTGCCCGTTTGCCAATCATACATCGCGGCGGCGAGGTTCGCCGTCATTTGCGGCAAATTCTGCAACATGGCCGCGGTGGCATTGTTCAGGTTCACCTTGGAGGCTTCATCGACCAGGCCCCAGACCGGATGATCGCCCTGCGCGGAACTTTCCAAATCGTTTGTGTCCCGTCCGATCAACCAGAAGGTCGCATTGCCGACTTTGACGGCGTCGGCCTTGAAGTTGGCCGGAGAGGGCATATTATTGGAGATTCCGAGCGTGGCGATGACGTTGCTGACGTAAAGGGCCGCGCCTTCGATGGCCTGATCGGCCTCCACGCCAGCCACGTTGTTGTCCGCCGCCTTCAACTCCATGGACATCGAATGAGCGAAATAGAGCGCGATGCTGCACAAACCAAACGACACCCAAAGCACAATGATCAAGATCGACCCGCGCCTTTGAGCTGCTCTTAATCTTAATCCTAATCCTAATCTTAATCCTCTTTCGGAACACCGATTAAGATTAAGATTACGATTAAGATTAGGAGTGGAGAAGTTCATTCTTGTATGGCCGTAACGGGGTTCGTGTTCAAAAGTATATCCACGGGCACGACCAATTCCAAGGGCGGATTCAGCGCCAGGGCGCCGCTGTTGCGCGCGGCCATTTGAATCTGGACCTTGATGGCCAGCGGCAAATTGGTTTGCTGGGTCGTGTCCCAGGCGGCGTCCCATTGCGTTCCGTCATAATAGAGGAAGGTCAGGCTTTGCACGCCGCTCAAGAGGGCATGTTTCTCATCGGGCATCAGTGGCGGGTTGACCGGCAGCAGGTTGCGCGTGATGGCGCGGATAAGGTCCTGGCCCGGTCCGGCCCTTCCATTCGTCGGCGCAGACAGCAAATAATCAATCTTCTCCACATTGCCCCATGGAACTACTCCGTCCAACTCACCGCCGGAAGTGTAGAAGTTCGGGCCGACCTGGCCGGGCAACGCATTGGTTGGATTGGTGGTTTGCAGGGGGCCAAAAAATGTTCCGTTGGTCGAGATGACAATATTGGCCAGGTCGCGCTGCATGGTCTGCAACGCTTGTTCGACGGGCAAACTGGCTTCGAGGGAATCGATGGTTCTTTCGCGCAAGCCCAGGGCGCTGAAAAAGGCGGCATGGATGGCCACCAGCAGCATCGCCATGATGGAGGTGGCAATGAGAATCTCCACCAGCGTGAATCCCGCTTTGGCTCCTAATCTTAATCTTAATCCTAATCTTAATCCCGATCCTCTCCCTGCCAGTATCTTGCCGTAAAGCAATTCATTGTCATCGTATGCTTTTTTTCTTCCGCGGAGTAGCCGATCGCAACAATGCACTCAACGTTGTATTTTTCGGGTATCCCAAGAACTCCTTTGATGTAATCTTCCGCTTTGACCCCGCCTGAGTGGAATCTTTCCCTTACCTGTATCCAACATGAAGACAAATCCAACGACTGCGCCGACAGCTGGATAATGATCGATGCTATGGAAGCGTCCTCCACCCAGACATCACACGCCGTTGGGTCTGCAATAACTACTATCCCCAAGGGCGCACCAGCCAGAAATTGAGAACCGAATTCCTTGCACCCGGAGAGCTGTTGGAGCAATGCCCGGTCTGTGACTGCTATGAACTCCCATGGCCGGATCGCCCGTGACGATGGGGCCAGCAGTGCACTTTTCAGGATTGTATCTATTTTTTCCTTCTCCACTTCTTTGTTTTGGAATTGCCTGATGCTTCTCCTTGACTTCAGCAGATCATAGAACATTGCAATTCCCTTGTCGCTATTCGCCGAGAACTATTGCAAACCGATGATTCGAGTCGCCATCACAACGCTTTTTAAAATTTCAACTATTCAACCAATGGGTTTAAGTGGTCACCTTGAGTTTTGCAATATATGGGTTAAGTGTCCTCTCAAGCCGGATCATTGCATCGACCATTGTTTCGTGAGTGCTCGTCCATGCCTGCTCTTCATCTCGGTATCCACCATTTATAATTTTTTGAATTCGACATGCGCGCTTGTTATCCAACCTTTCCCAAGCCAGGGATTCTCCCAAAGAAGCTTCAATGGAATCTTTCGATTTAAACAACGTATCGAATATCGTTTTGTTTTCAGATTCGCTTTCTGGGCCGCGGTCGATATAAAGTTCTACCGTCGCTTCATGCTGGGTGACATTATACTGGAAACTTAACCCCCTCATCCCTGCTCCCGTTCCACAATAAGAATATTCACCGGGAGAAATATTGGCATGAAGACTGGTCTTGGTTCGCGCATACTCCAGAAGTTTGGTCCAGAACAGTTTCCGAATTCCATACCTTTCAGCCCGACCTTTGCGTTCTCTGCGCTCTTTCTCTCGAATCTGCACCTGAAAATCGGTGACCTCTGGAAGGGGGATTACCTGTTGAACATCCACTAACACGCGACTCCCATCGGAATAGGGTTTCAGACAAATACAGCGTATATCAAGATCCCTCTCATTTAGCCACATCACTGCCGATGTAAGCTCCTTTGAGAATTCAGCAGACACGAGCACCATTCTAACGTC
>CAWFAZ010000067.1:0-5276 GCA_963813995.1 uncultured Verrucomicrobiae bacterium
TGATGTCCCGCCGTTGCCGGGTGACGAATTGTGATTCTCTCGAAGGCTGTGCTTGTTACCAATCCCAAAGCGCCAGAGGACTGGCGCACTCCGAAACGCTTCGCGCCAGGGCCAGGTCAGCGTTGAATGTGGGCGGAGCCGCCTTTGGCGAACGCATGCACTTCTTCCACGGTGGACATGGTGGTGTCGCCAGGGAATGTGGTGAGCAGCGCGCCGCGCGCCCAGCCGAGCTTGACGGCCTCTTCCGGGAGTTCGCCGGTGAGCAGGCCGTAGAAGAAACCGGCGGCAAAGCCGTCGCCATGGCGATGGCCGCGAGCTTTGTCAGGCCAGAGTCAAACCATGTTTGATGAACGGCTGAAAATCCGCCGCATTAATCGTGGCCAGTTTTGCCCCGCTACGGATTGCCACTGCCGCAATCATGCAATCAGCCAAACTTCGGGAACGCCGTCCAGTTTGATTGAATAAATTGGCAGCGAGAACAGCATCCTCGGATAGAAAGGGTTCCGGGTTCGGGAAAATTTGCCGCGCCATGGATTCCGCCGTTGCATCCAATGGCCCGCATAAAAACTCTGCCCAGGCAATGCTACTGACAGTAAACTTTTCATCAGCCGCAGCCCACGCACGAAACCGTTCGTGCGCCGATGACCCGGCGACGGTGACCTGAATGAGAAAGTTGGTGTCGAAGTGAATCACGGCGAAGGATCGCAATTCGAACCATTAACGCCTTGCCTCGCGCACCGTCGCCATCCAATCCGCGGCTTTCCCGGCATCGATCCGGAGATGCTTTTGCAATGCATCGAGCGCTTCCAGCGGCGTCAGTTTGGTCATCCCTGAGATCTCCGGCTGAAAAATTGTGAGCAAACCACTGGCCTTTTCCGGCAATTTCGACGGCTCTTTTGTGGTTACTTTTCCATGGTCAATTTCTACTTCCATCGTCAGATAGCTCATGCAGACAGTCTAATCGCTTTTGGAGAAATGACGAGTTAAATTTAGCGTTGAATGCGGGCGGAGCCGCCTTTGGCGAAGGCACGCACTTCTTCCAGGGTGGACATGGATCCGTAATTCTATAATATAAGGGAAATGTCCAATGACGAAATCCTAATGACCAATGAATGCCTAAATGACCCAATGACGAAACATAGAAACTGCATCCTTGGTGCTTCGTCATTAATTGGTCATTCGTGCTTCGACATTCGTCATTTTCCATAAGTCATTCCTTTTGAACCCGGGGATTAAAATGGGATTCGCGGGCCAATTGCTCCCACAAAGTTTTTTCTGGTTCGCTGATCTCTTTGGGCATCTGGATGCGGGCCACCACATATAGATCGCCGGACTCGCCCCCGCGTCCAGGCAACCCCCGATTTTTGATGCGCAAACGCTGGCCGTTCTGTGTGCCGGGCGGTATCTTGATGCTGAGTGATCCGCTGAGCAGCGGCACCGACACTTTGGCCCCCAACGCCGCTTCCCACGGAGCCAGGTCCAAATCGTAATAAAGATCGCCGCCCTCGACGCGATAGTCAGGATGACTGGCCATGCGAACCCGCAAATATAAATCGCC
Organism: uncultured Verrucomicrobiae bacterium; assembly: GCA_963813995.1. GTDB lineage: Bacteria > Verrucomicrobiota > Verrucomicrobiia > Limisphaerales > Palsa-1400 > DASRLE01. The sequence goes on from CAWFAZ010000067.1 coordinate 1,559, forward strand.
GCGCGGTCCGCCGCCCATGCCGGGTTCGCCCTGCCCCGTCAGGCGCAAGCGCTGCCCGTCCCGAACCCCTGGCGGAATCTTCACCTTGTAGTTCTCTGTCTTGGCCACCTGGCCGGTTCCGAAGCATGACGGACAAACCTGCCGTCCCTTCGCCCCCGTGCCGTGGCATTCCGGACAATGAATATTGCGCCGGAGAGTAATGGGACGAATGGCGCCCTTCATCGCTTCTTCCAGCGTTACCATGAGGACCGCTTCCACATCCTGCCCCTTTTCGGTTTCCGGTTCGGCAAAACCGCCACGGCCCCGGCCGCCACTGAACCTGCCTCCCCCGCCAAAAAACTGCTCGAAGAAATCGCTGAAGCCGGTGCCGTCGAACTCGAAGCCTTCCCCGCCGGGTTCACCGGTCCGCCAGGAATGAGTCCGGTAAGCTTGGCCGCCGGGACCGGGCCGGGCGCCTCCCGCCTTCCAATCCGCGCCGAGTTCGTCGTACTTCTTGCGTTTATCAGCGTCGCCCAGCACTTCATAGGCTTCGTTGATTTCCTTGAATTTTTCCTCGGCGCCCTTCTTGTCTTTGGCCACGTCGGGATGGTACATCCGGGCCAGTTTGCGGAAGGCTTTGCGGATATCGTCGCCGCTGGCCGTGCGCTGCACGCCCAGCACCTTGTAATAATCTTTAAACTCAACCGGCATAAGGTCTCAATATGATTGGCATGTTTTCCTCAAATCATCGCTGGCCCCAGCCGAAGCGGCTGGAAATGGGCCAATAAACAAAGCACGATTTGCCGATGACATTTTGCTCGGGCAACGGACCCCAGTAGCGCGAATCCAAACTGTTGAGCGTGTTGTCGCCAAAGACCACGAAGCGCCTGGGAGGAATTTCGATGGAGGCACCCGGAGAAGGCAAATAACTGCTGGCGGGTTGGAGAACGTGGCCGTTGTACTGCCCGAATCTGCCCTCGCGCGGGGGCGCGTTCGGGTCGAATCCATACACGTTCTCGAAATGCGGCGTCGAGGCGTCGAGGCGCTGTCCGTTGATCCGCGCATGTTGGTCGTCGCCGATGGAAACGCTTTCGCCCGGCAAGCCGACCAGGCGTTTGATGTAGAATTGGTCCTGCTGCTGGATTCCCTGGATGCCTTTGGTCTTGAAAACGACAATATCGCCCCGCCGGGGCCGCCGGAAATTATATGTGACACGATCAACGAAGAGATGGTCCCCGGTGACTTCTTTGAAACGGAGGATCGGTTCGCCTTTGCTGAACGGAGACCGAATATAAGACGGCTCCAAACCCATCAGATGCCCAAAACGATCTCCCCGCCCGTCCGGGCCGCACCATACGGTGAATGGAACCTGCCCGTCCTGGCCGCGGTACTGCACCCAGATGGTTTGCTTGTTGATAAAGCGAAACACATGCTCCAGCGGCCCGACACGAACAACCTCACCGTCCGCGGGCGCAATGAATTCGTGCCAAATGGTCCCGTCATAAATCACGTCCCAGAACCGGGCGAGCGGGCCAGGCATTTTGAAGTTCGACTGATCGCGCAGGTCCGTGCATTCAATGCCAAACAAGGTCGGCTCCATCGAGCCGGTGGGAATTTTGAACGGTTGAAGAAAGAAGGTTCGGATGGCCATGGCCACGACGATGGCGACCAGGAAAACTTCGATGTTCTCGCGCCAATCGGCGTAGGGATACGGTTTGATCCATTTGTTGGCCGTTTCCTCCAATTGGGCCATTTGTTTGCCCAACGCCGCGTCCTCGGCGTTGGCGTCTATGGCGGCCCGTGTTTGGCGCAAGGAGGCGGTGACAGCCTCCAGCGCCTGGGGCAACAACACGTCGCGCTGGGCATTGAGCAATCTTTGGACATGCTGGCACATGTCAGTGGCTTGCCGGACCGTGCCGGAAAGGAACCATCGTAATTTCATAGTTGGATCAAGCTTTGAGCACCTCGATGAACGCTTCCTGTGGAATGTTGACTGAGCCGAAAGATTTCATGCGCTTTTTGCCTTCCTTCTGTTTCTCGAGCAATTTGCGTTTGCGGGTGATGTCGCCGCCGTAACATTTGGCAGTGACGTCCTTGCGCAGGGCGCTGACCGTTTCGCGGGCGATGATTTTTCCGCCGATGGCGGCCTGGATGGCCACCTGGTATTGCTGGCGCGGAATGACCTCCTTCAACTTCGCGGCCAGCACGCGTCCCCTGCCCTCCGCCTTGGAGCGATGCACGATGCAGGAAAAGGCGTCCACCGACTCGCCGTTGACCAGCATGTCCAGCTTGACCATGTCGGACTGCTGGTAGCCGGCGTGTTCGTAGTCCATGGAGCCGAACCCGCGCGTGATGCTCTTGATGCGGTCGTGAAAGTCAATTAGAATTTCTCCCAGCGGCAGCGTGCTGGTCAGGATGACCCGGCGGGTGTCCAGCGTTTCGGTGTGATCGATCACCCCGCGCTTTTCGGCCAGCAACGACATCATGTCGCCGATGTATTCGTTGGGGCTGATGACGAAGGCGAAGACCATCGGCTCCTCGATTTTTTCAATGTAATTGGGTTCGGGCAGAAAGGCCGGGTTGTCGATGATCTTGACCGTTCCATCCGTCATGACGACATGATAGACCACGCTTGGATAAGTGGCGATGATGTCCATGTTGTATTCGCGGCGGAGCCGTTCCTGGACGATTTCCAGGTGGAGCAAACCGAGGAAGCCGCAGCGAAAACCAAAGCCGAGCGCGACGGAACTTTCCGGCTGGAAGACAAAAGCGGAGTCATTCAATTGCAGCTTGCCCAGGTTGGCCTTGAGATGCTCGTAATCCGCCGTGTTGATCGGATAAAGGCCGCTGAAAACCATCGGATGAATTTCCTTGAACCCGGGCAACACCGGCGACGGATTTTTGGCATCCGTGATGGTGTCCCCCATTTTGACGTCTTTGGGGCTTTTGATGTTGGCCGTCATGTAGCCGGTTTCGCCCGTTTGCAATCTTTCGCGCACATAGGGCTTGGGATTGAAGCTGCCGACTTCCTTGACTTCGACCCCTTTGCCGGAATGAAGCAACTGGACATGCATGCCGGCGCGCAGTTCGCCGTTGAAAACGCGCACATGCGTGACGACGCCTTTGTAAGTGTCAAAATAAGAATCGAAGCCCAGCGCCTGAAGAGTCGGGGCGCCGGTCGGTTTCGGCGCTGGAATCCGGTGGACGACGGCCTCCAGAATTTCGTCGATGCCGATGCCCTCCTTGGCGCTGGCCAGGAGGGCCGTATCGGCCGGGATGGCCAGGATGTCTTCCATCTGCGTTTTGGTCAGCGCGATGTCGGCGTGCGGCAGGTCGATTTTGTTGATGATGGGGACGATGGTCAGATTCTGTTTGGTGGCCAGATGGACATTGGCCACGGTTTGCGCCTCAACACCCTGGGCGGCATCAATAATCAACAGAGCCCCTTCGCACGCGCTCAGGCTGCGGGAAACCTCGTAAGTAAAATCGACATGGCCGGGCGTGTCGATCAGGTTCAATTCGTAAACCTCGCCGTTTTTGGCCGTGTAATTCATCGTCACCGGATGGGCCTTGATGGTGATGCCGCGTTCCCGTTCCAAGTCCATGGAATCGAGCAATTGCTCCTCCATTTCGCGGGTGGCGACGGTGCCGGTGCGATGGAGCAGCCGGTCGGAAAGCGTCGTCTTCCCATGATCGATATGGGCGATGATGCTAAAATTTCTTATGTGCGCGCAGTCCA
>CAWFAZ010000068.1:0-11184 GCA_963813995.1 uncultured Verrucomicrobiae bacterium
TTTCTCAAATGACACTCGAACGGAGCATAGTCACGAATCCAGCCAGCGGAAAGGTGAAAGTTGCCGGATATCGGTTTGATTCACTTTGACTGACTTTGACGGCATTGACAGCCGATTATTTTGCAAGTCGTTCATTTTCATGTATTTGCGTAGATTTGCCCGGCCGCTTGACCGGCAGCATCGGTTTGACCCGGTTTGACCGGCTTTGACTGACTGCTCCGGGCACACGGGCGAATTGGGGCCAACGGAATAGCCGCGAAAAGGCACAAAAGTCGCAAAAGGGGATTTCTTTTCTTGTGCCTTTTGCGCTTCTTCGCGGCAATTTTTGGAATTCGATTCCAGGCCCCCCCGGCAGCCCCCGAACACCGTCTATCAATTCTTCGTTCATCCTTCTTCCTTTCCAATCCGGCCATCATCGGCCATTCATTAAACGAACTATACAGTTAACATATCCTTTCGTCAACTGCTTTTTTAAAGAATTTTTAAGAAAACTGCGATTTTTCGCAAAAACAGCATTAAGGCCTTGCCTGGCAAAGACTTGAGAATAACGCAAAAAAGACTTGGCCGCCTGAAGGCAACATTCGGGGCGGAATGCTGAAAAGAGTTTGCAGGCTTATTCCGCTCAATCAGTGATCATTTTACTTGCTTCCGAGGACCCTTTCACGTTTACAAACTATGGGTTAACTCCGACTTGACCCCGACTTCCTGCTTTTCAAATGGAAGGAATCGCTTTACCTCACTCACCAACCGTTCCCGCTCGGGGCCATTCGTTTCCTGGCGCGTAATAAATCCTGAAAAGTGAAAATTGCAGCCAAATTTTGTGTTCAAGAGCACCGAACCTGCCGGTCGCTTGCCGCCGCTCCGTTTCGCCGCGATTTGCCTGAGCATCTCGGAGGGAATAATCGTCTCCCCTGGACCCCTCTTTCGACGCGGCTCGGCTGGTCAATGCCATCCTAATCGCGGCCCGGTACGACTCAGCCTGCGCAACTTTGTCCGCTTTTTCCTTCCTTTGTGCCTGTGAATTATCGTAGAAGGTTTTCGTGGCAACGCCTGAAATAGCAAGGAAGATGCCAGTGGCAATGACGGCAAAGAGTTTCATAATAGGAACCTTTATCCCCTAGCCCGGAAAAAAAATCAATCAAACATGGTGCGAATAGTGCAAAGGCTTTGAATGGCCCTATTAAGGATCATCATGGAATCTATCCTTCTTTTTCTTTTTCCTGATAACGGATGCGGTTGTTGATGTCCGTATTGATGGAGTGATACGGCTCGCGCAGGTTGCCTCGCAATAGCCTTGTCAGCGTGCCGCTGCTCCGATTAATTTCGGAGCATGAAAGTTGACTTTTACGGTCACGTTCGGCAATGCAACAAAATGCCGGAGAACGCCAGGGAATACCCCTGCTGATACATGGAAGCGATCATACGCCCCAATAAAGACAGCGCCGCCCATCTGGTCGAGCAGATCATTGCCGGCGAATTGCGCCGCAACCCGTCTTTGGTGCTGGGTCTGGCGACGGGACGCACGATGGAAGAGGTGTATCGTTTGCTGGTGAACGCGCACCGCGAAAAGAAACTGGACTTCTCGCTGTGCCGCACTTTTAACCTGGACGAATACGTCGGACTCCCGCCATCGGACCCTCATTCGTATCATTATTTCATGAACGAACGCCTCTTCAGCCGGGTGAACCTCGATCCATGCAACACCCATTTGCCCAATGGCCTGGCGCCAAACCTCGATGCCGAATGCCGCGATTACGAAGAAAAAATCAAGCGTTGCGGCGGGATTGATTTGCAGGTGCTCGGCATCGGCAAAGCGGGCCACATCGGTTTCAACGAGCCATTATCGGCTTTGCTCTCGCGCACCCGGGTCAAGGCCCTCAGTCCGACCACCGTCGAGCAGAACGCGGAGTTTTTCGGAGGCGCTGCCAAGGTGCCGCGCCGCGCCATCACCATGGGCGTCGGCACCATCCTGGACTGCCGGCGCTGCATTCTTCTGGCCACGGGCACGAGCAAAGCGGAGGTCATCGCCAAAGCTGTGGAAGGCCCGATTACGTCCATGATTTCCGCGACCGCGTTGCAACTCCACCCGCGTTGCACTGTTGTGGTGGATGAAGAGGCCGCCAGCAAACTGCAGGCGGCTGATTATTACCGGTGGATTTTCGAGAATGAACCGGAGTGGGAGGAGTTTCGTTGAGCGGAGGCTGGAAATGACGAATGGGACGAATGAAACCGATGGGACGGGCGGGAGATGGCAAAATAAATCCCTTTCGCACTTGGGGCTGACCTGTTAGAAACGCTGGCATGGCTGCAAAACTTACCATTGGATTTCTCGGCGCGGGCAAAATGGCGACCGCATTGGCCAAAGGAGTCGCCTCGGCCGGGTTGGTCAGGCCCTCTCAAATTCGGGCCAGCGACCCGGCGCCTGGCGCCCTGGCCTCGTTCGCCAAAGAAACCGGCGCCAAAACGACCGCTTCCAATATCGAAGTGGTTCAGTTCGCGAATGTTGTCATCCTGGCGGTCAAACCGGCGCAGGTCGGCGAATTGCTGGAGGAAATCCGCCCGGCACTGACCCCGCGGCATTTGGTCATATCCATCGCCGCGGGCGTGCCGATTGCCAGGTTGGAAAACGGGTTGGGCGCGGGCGCGCGAGTCATCCGCGTCATGCCGAACACCCCTGCCCTGGTCAGCGCCTCGGCCACCGCCTATGCCCTGGGCAAGGCCGCCACCGCCGCCGACGCCGCGCTGGCGCAACGACTCTTTTCGGCCGTCGGGCTGGCCTTTCAAGTCAAGGAATCCCTGCTCGACGCCGTGACGGGACTGAGCGGCAGCGGACCCGCTTACGTTTATTTGATCATCGAAGCGCTCAGCGACGGCGGCGTGGCGTCGGGCTTGCCGCGCGAGATGGCGACCAAACTGGCCGCGCAGACGGTTTATGGCAGCGCGAAAATGGTGCTGGAGACCGGCCAGCATCCGGGAGCTTTGAAAGACATGGTGACCAGTCCCGGCGGCACCACGATTGAAGGCTTGCACGAATTGGAGAAGGGCAAAGTCCGCGGCGTCCTGATCAACGCCGTTCGGGCCGCGACGGAAAAATCGAGGAAGCTCGGGCTATAGAAACGAGCAGATGTATTCGCAGATGCCGGTCTTGACGCCGATATCGAAGCCGGATTTGGCCGGGACTTCAAATGTGTCGCCCGCGCCATAAGTCTTGACGGTGGTTTGACCGTCGAGCTTGACAGCGCATTGGCCGGCAACAATCTCCATCCGCTCGGCCTTGTCGGTGCCGAAATGGAATTGGCCGGGATAAATCAAGCCGAGCGTCTTTTTGCTTTGATCGGCAAAGAGAATGGAGTGGCTGACGACCCGGCCGTCAAAATAGATGTTCGCTTTGGTGACAGCAGTCACACCTTTGAATTCGGTTGGCAGCATGGGCATAGTGTAAGGTTGAAAGCGCAGTTCATGCAAGCCCTTCCAGTTTAAGACGGCCCCTATTCAACCACCACCGGCATGCCAATCCAGACCAGCCTGGCCAGGTAATCGGCGTTCCAGTTGGCCAGGCGAAAGCAGCCGTGGGATTCCGTGCGGCCAACCTGCTCCGGCGCGGGCGTTCCGTGAATGCCGTAGCCGGGCCGGTCCAGCCCAATCCAAGCCACGCCCACGGGATTATTCGGCCCGGGCGGAATAATTAATTTTCGGCCCACCGCCCGGGCTTCGGGAGATTCCGGAAAGACGTCCGGGTCAAAAGTGTAATTGGGATCGAGGGCAATGGTGGCAACGCGTAATTCTCCGGCGGGCCGTTTCTCCGCCAGCCGCCCGATGCTGCACGGGAAATGGACGAGCAGGTTGCTTTCGGAATCGAATGCTTCAAGGACACATTCCTGCAATGAAATTCTCACCAGGGCCGCTTTGCCGGCAACGGGCGGGGATTGGACTTGCGGTATCGTCACCGGCGTGCCGCCCGGCAGATCGTCCCAATTGACATTTGGATTGAGCGCGCGAATGAGTTGCGGATTGGAAAAGGCCTTTTCGCCGAGCAGTTCGACAATATTCTCGAAGTCCAGGCGCGGCTGTTCGGATTTGCCAAGCCAGGTTTTGGAAACCGGCAGCAGGCGCGCCAAATCTTCGGCTGTGACTGTGTACTCCGTCACCGCCGGCAGGGAGATGAGGAGAAGGGGCTTGGTGTTGGCATCGAGCAAACCGCTGGGAAGGATGCCCTGCTTCTTTTGAAAGGCGATCAAGGCCGAACGAGTCTGAGGCCCCGGAACGCCATCGATTGAACCAGGGGAAATACCCAGCCGGGCCAGGGCAATCTGCGCTTCCAGAATGGTTTCGACCGGACGGGTGCCGGAGGACTTCAGGGCGCGGATATCCATCCGCGGCACCGGGGCGCTGAGGGTTGCCGGAGGGTTGGCAGGCGTTGAGACAGGCGCCGGAACAGGCCGGCTAACTGGTCCGGACGGCCACCAGACCCAAACGAAAAACCCAATGAGCGCGACGCACAGCAAGGCGTAAATCAGGGGTGTGACCTGAAAACTTCTGTTTGAGCGCATAGACTGGAAAACCAAGGCACACTCCCGAAATGATACTCTTTTGCCTAATTTCGGGACAATGCTAAACGATCAGAAACATCAAGGTGAATCAAGGGGGATCGAACTGAATCAAGAGGCAAAATCCGTGCAAAGACTGCGGTTCGCGGCAATTCCAAATCCGCGACAACGCCATAGACGATGCGCAGCTTTAAGCTTTGCTCTCGCGAAGGGCCAGCCGGTAGAATCGTTCCTGCCAGCCCAAAACGGCAACTTCCGGCCGGGACTGTCGCGCACGACGCACAGAGGGGAGAGTCAAGGTCGTTGCGCTGCCTTCCGGGCGTGGCGTTTCGACTGCGTACAACTCTGGATCCTGCTCGGCGACTTCGACCGATGAATTCTCAGCGTTCTGCTTCATATCGACTTTATTTACAGCATTATGAATGCCAACAAAGGAAGGAAAAAGATGACGCTAATGTTATAACGCATTGTGACTCAATGTATTATGTCATTTTAAATCAAGTGCGGACGAAAAAGCAACGACCAACCGGGGGCCGATCTGAGGCTGAAGGCGTAAAAATTTCCCCAAATTTGAGTGAAATTTTCCCCACCGGAGCCTAGTTGAAAGAGGCGGAGACATCCCCGGCTATGGATCGCAGGTCGTCGGGGCATTGTGCGGAATCCACCACCTTGGCGAACGCCGCAACCTCGTCGGCGGTGAAAACGTCCAGCAGCGAGATCTTGAGCGGTCCGCGGCTGCCTTGCAGGGTAATATGGTCCCATTGCGCGGACACGACCGAGGCGGAAAACTTTTGGATGCAGCGTCCACGGATATAAGCGCGGGTTGTGCGGGGCGGTTCGGAAATGGCGCGTAAGACTGCCGCCTCGTCCGGCACGCCCAGGATCGAGCCGGCCTGTTCGAGGGCGTAGTAAAGCCCGGCCTGGCGATCCAGCCGATGGTATTCCAAGTCCAGGCTTTGCAACCAGGGGTCCGTGCTGCTGATGTTCTGGGCGTGACGAAATTCCTGGACCAAAGCCAGCTTCGCCACCCAATCCAAGCGGTCCCGGCAACGCATCGGATCGGCCTCCAAGTCCAGCAGCACGTTGTCCCAATCGGCCACGAGGGAAGCCTTGGCCGGGTCGGTCAGATCGCACAATTCGTTGACGGCCTGCCAGTATTCGCGCTGCAAGGCCAGGGCGTTGGAGCATTTGTCATCCTGCAACGCCACTTCCCAATGGAATTTCGGGTCGCGGGAAATGGCCGTCAGGGCCTTCAGCGGGTCGGCCAGCGCGGGGTGGGGACGTTTGGGATTTCGGGCCAGCGCTTCCAGCACCAGCGCGGTCGTGCCAATCTTGAGCCGCGTCGAAAAGGGCGACATGTTGGCGTCGCCCAGTATGACGTGAAAGCGGCGGAAAAGATTCGGGTTGGCGTGCGGTTCATCCCGTGTATTGACAATGGGCCGGCGCTGCATGGTGTCCACGCTTTGCAATTCGCTGAAAAAGTCGCTTCGTTGCGAGATCTGGAAGCCGGAGGAAATGAATTTGTCCTCCTCCTCGATGGCAAATTTCCCCGCGCCGGCAATGATCTGGCGCGTGACCAGGAAGGCCTGGATGCCGGCGGCCAGCTTTTCCCACGACAAGGAGCGGGGCAGCAGGTAATTTTCATGGCAGCCGTAGCTGTGTCCGCGAAAATCGGTGTTGTTTTTGTAAAGGCGAACCGTGGAGCCGCGCTCTTCGGAGAGCTTGCGCGCGCACCGCATCAGGATGCGTTCGCCGGCGCGGTCATGGACAATCAGCTCGTCCAGCGTGCTGCACTCCGGCGTGCAGTATTCCGGGTGGGCATGATCGTTGTAATAACGGGCGCCATTGCCCAGGACAAGATCACTCTTGATTTCGACAAAGCTCAGTTCCCGCGCCGCGTCCTGGGCGAAATAAGAAGCCTCATCGTTGTCCTGCCGCAATTCCTTGACGTGAAATCCGCGCATGTCGGCGTGCGGATCCTCGCACTCGTAATCCCAGCGCATGAGGACGCCGGATTTGGTGGCGCTGCGCACCAGGGCCATGGACTCGGCCACCACGTCCAAATTCTCCTCCGTGTCCCGGGCGATGCCGATTTCCGTCTCGGTGCCAAACTGGATAATCATTTTGTCCTTGTTGGTGTCCGGGGCGAATCCGGCCTTGCTGACCAACTCGTTTTCCGCCTGCGTTTTCATAATCCCGCCTGGCCGCCCAATTCAGACAACCCCCGTTCCGGGCGAATCTTTCCTGCGCGGCCGAATCGGGGCCAGCTTGATCACGTTGTCGGGATCGAAGTCGGTCAGCTTGAGCCAGTCTTCCGTGATGTCGGTTGGAGGAAACAGATCGTTTTCGGCGTACTCCTTTTGCAAGGCGAGCAAGAGGTCGGCGCGGGACAATTGCGTGTCCAGTTTTGTTTGGATGGAGCGCTTGATGGCCAGGCTTTTTGCCCGCTCCACCACCGCGGCAATGATCGCTCCACTGGCCAGATCGCCGCGATAAAGAAAATCCCGTTTGCCGCTGCGATAGGTCACTTCCAAAAATTGGTTCTCCGGCGTGTGCGCGTAATGCGCCCCGGCCATTGCCGCGGCCAGCGCCTCCTTCGGCTCATCCAGGGGCAGGGTGTCCTTGAGATAAATCTCGTAAATCCGCTGCGCGCCTTCCTGGGTGGGCCGGTTGACTTTGATTTTCCGGTCGATGCGCCCCGGTCGCAGGATGGCCGGATCAATCAGGTCCGCCCGGTTTGAAGCCAGAATAACGACGACATTTTGCAGCGGTTCCAATCCATCCATTTCCGAGCAGAACATCGGGACCAACGTGCTCAAAATGCTGCTGTAACGGCCGGCCCGGCGCGTGCCCAAAATGGATTCCGCCTCGTCAATGAACAGAAAGGCCAGCGAACCGTCCGCCGCCCGCTCGCGGCATTGGGCAAACAAATCACGCACCTGCCTTTCGGATTCTCCGACCCACATGTTGAGAATCTCCGGGCCTTTGACATGCAGGAAAAACTCCGGGTGATCCACCCCCGTCTCAGCGCGGATTTGCTCCCGGAGATTGTGGGCCGTGGCCTTGCCGAGGAGGGTCTTGCCGCAACCGGGCGGCCCGTGCAGCAAAAAGCCCTTGGGCACGTTGTGTTCGAAGCGCTTGAACAATTCCCGATGCAAGAACGGCAGCTCGATCGTGTCCCGAATCGCCTGCACCGCCTCGGCCTGTCCGCCCACAGCCTCCCACGGAATGGCCGTCACGGTTTCCAGGGAACGTTCGATGCGGCGGCCGACGCCGATGACTTCCAAAGCGACGCGCTGATTGACATCCAGACGCACTTCCATGCCGGCTTTGAGTTTCTCCTTGGCCAGAAGCGACGAACGCAGCAAGACCGAGCAAAGCAATCCCGACTCCTGGCCGATGCGCAAGCGGCCGCCAGAAAGCACTTCATCAATCCGCACAATCGGGCCGTTGCGGTCGAAGCCCAGACCTTGCACGACGGCAAAGGCTTCATTCAAGAGCACGCGCTGGCCGACTTGCAGGCTGGCCAGCGGCATTTGCGGGTCCAGTCGGCAAACGTAATCCGTGCCGCCCACGCAAACGTGTGCTTTGTCCGGCTCCAGCGGCATCAGGAAAGTCCCCACGCGATAAGCAGGCGAACGCAATTTTTCGACAATGGCATCCAGTTTTTCGATGGTTTGGCGCGCTTGATCGTTGATTTCCTCGACCTCCACGATGCGGTCGCGCAGATAGACCATGTCCATGAGGGAATGGTGGCGCGGCGGCAATTTGGCGGCGATCAAATCGACCAATTGCAACAGAGAAAGGAGATCGAGCTGCTCGCGGGAAAGAACGGCGGGTTCAGGCGGCAGCGCCGTCGGAGCATCGATGGGACGGGCCTTGCCTGGAAAACTCCCTGTTGCCGGCTTTTTCTTGGACTCTGCCATGCCCTTAAAGTTATTCGTGTCCGGCATTTTTGCAAATGGTCGTCAAAAGTATAAGAAGAAGTGATTCACCTTGGTATGCTGAGAAACGCGGCGCTCAGAACCAGGAATTTCCGACTGCGCGCCTGGAGGCTTTCTTGTCAGCGTGACGGGATTTGTCAGCGAGCATCCGCGCTTTGGCCCGGCGGCTTCTCTTGCGTTTCTGCCGGCGGATTTTCTCGACGCGGGCCTGCTCCGAAGCCACTTGCCCGGTCTGTAGCTCTTCAATTTTGTCGAGCAACAGCCGCCGGGCAATGAATCTGTTGAGTCCCTGTTGACGCGTTGTCTGGCACTTGACTTGCAGGCGGGTTGGGCGGTGGAGCAGCATAACGCAGGTTGCCGATTTATTGACATTTTGCCCCCCATGCCCTCCGGACCTGACAAAAGTTTCCTCGATATCGGCCTCACGCACCCCCAAGGCCGCCATGCGTTGGGCGAGTTGCTGTGCCTTTTCTGGATTCACAGGAAACGCAGTCATTGCCGCAGTTTAGCAGAGCACGCCGGGAATCTCAAGGAGGCGCCTGGTGACGTCTACAGTTGAATAGCCCAGCCATTCATGGCTGGGAGAGGCATCATCGGAAAAAAACGGATTTTGGATGCGGACGGGCGTTACGGTTTGACCGTGAGACCGGCTTGTTTCGCCATCGCTCCTTGTCGCACATCGAATGTGACAAACTCTTTCGCCCCGATGACGATGATGGCGGAGTCAAAATAAGCGTCCATCAGCGGTCACCACGTCCCTCATCAATGATCTTCTGCGAATCAGGCGCAATCTTGTCGCCATAAATGCCGCGCAAACGTTCGCCAAAGTCGGGCCAGTTTGACTGGCGGGCGGGGCCGGGGGTGCGGCTGCCATTCTTCATCGCGTGGAAAAGCTGCTCGAATAGCGTTCTTTCCCGCTGGGGAAGCGCGGCCACCTGCTTGATGAGTTCTGTTGCGCTCATAGGGTAATTCTAACCCAACTCGGTGGCCCCGCCAAGAGGTTTTTCCCCTCTTTTTAGTATGGCGGCAAAAGCGCATTCAAGCGTCAGGGGTCAAACCTTTCAAAGGTCAAGGGATCACCATAACATTTCCCATGACGAGACAGGGGCAACTTTCCGTTGTGCCGCGCAACAGCCGGTGAAAAGTCATTGGTTTGCCCCCTGATCTGTGGCCAATTCCGCCCCCGCGTCATTTGGGCTTTCCCAATTGCAGCTTCATTTGTAAATACTAATTTAAGCCATTTCTGTAAATACTTTACCGACAACATGTTATGACTATTCAAAAAGCCGCAAATTTCACGGTTTTTTTCGGGGCGGATTTTCTTGAGAAAATTAAATCTGCCTTTCAAACTGAAAGGCAATCATTTGTTAACCAAACTTACTTCAGCTTCCGTTCCAAAATCCCGCCGATGAGGTTCGGGTTGGCTTTGCCTTTGCTCAGTTTCATCACCTGGCCTTTGAGAAAATTCAGCGCGGCGAGTTTGCCGGCTTTGAAGTCGGCCGCGGGGCCGGGATTGGCGGCTATGGCTTGATCGCAATAGCCTTCGATGGCCCCGGTGTCGCTCACCTGGGCGAGGCCCTTCTTTTCGACGATGGCACCCGGCGATTCGCCGCTGGCGAACATCTCCACAAAAACCTGCTGCCCCATGGAACTGCTGATTTTTTTGCTCTCCACCAATTCGATCAGTTCGAGAATGTGTTCAGGCTTGAATTTTAGATCGGCCAGCGTTGTGCGGGTTTCGGTCAGTTTGGCGCGGAGATTGTTGATGACCCAATTGGCCGCGGCTTTGGGACTCTTGCACTTTTTTGCCAGGGATTCGAAATAGGAGCCGAGCGGCACGTCCCACACAAATGTCTGGGCGTCGGAGGGCGGCAATTGGTATTCGCGCATGAACCGCTGTTTTTTGGCCAGCGGCAGTTCGACGACCCGTTGCGAAACTTCTTCCAGCCAGCGCGGTGTTGGTTCGAAGGGCATCAGGTCCGGTTCGGGAAAGTAGCGGTAATCATGGGCCATCTCCTTGCTCCGCATCGTTTCAGTAATGCCGGCCGCATCATCCCAACGGCGCGTTTCCTGGCTCAATGTGCCGCCGCGCGTCAGGACCTCGATTTGCCGGGGGATTTCGTACTCCAATGCCCGCCGCGCGCCGCTGAAACTAGCAATACGCAACCGTACCAGTTGCCCGGCCAGGCCGATACGTATTGCGATCGGCCGAAGCGGTGCTGCTCGCCAGCCTCGCCGACGAGACGCCGGAAGGCCGCTCGATCGTGGCGCTCGCCAGGAGCCGCTACGCCGTCGAGACGCCGGTGGATTTGGCTGGTTGGGCATCGTGCCGTTCAGCGCCGATACGCGCCTGTCCGGTATTGATTGCCGGAACGCGTCTTGCGAAGGGCGCCGTCGACTGATCCTCGCGCAGTCCGGCATGACGCGCGACACCGCGCCGGCCGATTTCATTGAGGTCGTCGACCGCATCTCGCGCGCCGGCGGCACGCCTCTGGCGGTCTCCGACAACCGGCGCCTGGTCTGGGTCATTCATCTCAAGGATATCGTCAAGCCCGACATCCGCCCGCGCTTCGCCGAGTTGCGCGCGATGGGCATCAAGACGGTGATGGTCACCGGCGACAATCCGTTGACCGCCGCGGCGATCGCCGGCGAGGCCGAGCTTCGACGATTTCCTCGCCCAGGTGACGCCGGAG
>CAWFAZ010000069.1:0-25871 GCA_963813995.1 uncultured Verrucomicrobiae bacterium
CAACATCGCTGTGAGATCACCTGCCGGTTGCCGCGCGGCAAGTGCCGCCAGTGCGGCCATGTCTTTCGGGTGCGTCCGCCCTGGGAAGGATTAAGCCTGCACTTCACCAAGGAGTTTGAAGCGTTCGCACTGCTGCTGATGCGCGAGATGCCCATGGCCAAAGTAGCCGAAGTGACCGGGGAGAGCGACATGCGCCTGTGGCGGATGCTCTTTAAGCATGTGGATGGGGCTTACGCCCAAGCCGACTTTGGCAACGTGTGCTGCGTCGGAGTCGATGAGATGGGCGTGCGCAAAGGCCAGGAGTATATCAGTGTGTTTGCTGATTTGGTGGCCAAGCGGGTGATCTTTGCTACAGAAGGCCACGGCCACGAGACTTGGCAAGCGTTTGTCCAGGCATTGGCGGCGCACAATGGGCACCAGTACGCCATCACCCAAGTGAGCATGGACATGAGCGCAGGCTACGAGAAGGGCGTCAAAGACAACTGCCGCAACGCCCAGGTGGTATTTGACAAGTTTCATGTCCTGGCCAATGCCAACAAGTCGGTCGACCAAGTGCGTCGGGCGGAGTTCAGCGTGGGCGGCAACGACGTGCGGGAGTCCCTCCGCCAGAGCCAGTGGCTCTGGCGCAAGAACCCGGAAAACCTCGACCGGGACGAACAGAGCCGGTTGGCCAAAATCAAAGAAAAAAATCTCTGCACCGGCAAGGCTTATCAGATGCGCCTGGTCCTGCAGGACATCTATCGCAGCTCCAACGCCATGGTGGCCCAAAAGCGCTTTAAGGTTTGGTGCCGCTGGGTGCGATGGGTGGCCCGGTTTTACAAATCCTACGTTTTCAGAGCGATGATCAAGCTGGCCAACATGGTGGAGAACCATCTGGCCGGAATCCTGGCCCACTGGAAATGGGGCCTGACCAACGCCTTTATGGAAGGACTCAATAGCGTCTTCAGCGCGGTCAAGCGCAAGGCGCGGGGCTATCGTTCCACGGTTTACCTGATCACCATCCTCTATCTGGTCGCCGGCAAACTCCGCCTGCCCCATGTTTAATTCCACTGAAAACGTTGAGGAACCTAATTAAGCGCCATTCGTGTCAGTTCTCACTTTTTAAACTCTCGTTTTTCTCTTCGCCCCGGCCAATTCGCAGCGCAGTCAAAGGGGTCGTACCAGAGCTTTGTCCATTTTTCTTTATTCATTTGATTTTCGCCATGCAAGCGTTCCAGCAAAGCCTGCTTGATGTCCGGGCTTCCCACACACTGCCCGCTCCTCCGACTCCATTGCATCGGCAAAACCAAATATGGGCAAACCTCCGGTTTGACCCATTTGACCTTTGATAAATCATTGCAATACAGCGTGTTACAACCATTTGCAAAAAGTCACAACTTTTCTGAAAAATCTTTAAAAAATCTGTTGACGAATAAATGTTTTAACTGTAATGTTCGTTTAATGAATGCCCCATTAAGGCCATAAAGGAAAGGCAGAATTATGAAGGATGAAGGAAAGGGGAGCGCGGGCGTCTCGCCCGCCGTGTTTGGCGTCCCGCCAAACACATCTCCGCCCGGCGCCCACTCTACGCATCAATATGTCAAAGACCTGTTGTGGAGAACAGAGGGGAAGCGCGGCGCGAGACGCCCCGCACCACGACCGGGACGGTCGCGCTCCCCAACCAGTTCGATGCTGCACCCAGTCAAACTCAGTCAAACTGAATCAAACCAGTTCTGTTGGTCAAGCTGGCGGTCCGAATCGTATGTAAATCCATAACAATGAACATCTTGCAAAATAAACAGCTTTGGTCGGGTCAAACCGCGTTAAACTTAGTTAATCACGGTCAAAATAAGCCAATCCGCTTCGGATTTCGGACTCTCTTGGCGTCTTTGTGTCCTGGCGTCTTTGCGTTGATCTTCCCCGCATCAGAAGAAACGCAAGGGCGCAGTCGCAAAGGCGAAAGAGGAATCGAGCTTTTGGAACTTGGGCCGGACGGTCAAAGGGGCCGTGCCAGAGCTTTGTCCATCTGATTGTGACATGATGAAAATCAAAACACAATCCGATTCAGGCGCACTTCGGCGCAGTTTCCCGGCATGGCCAGGCGGCGCCGCTCATCTGTCAATCGAATAGAGGAAAAAATTAAAAAATGCCAAAACAAAATCCGTGCAATTCAGGCCTGAACCCGATTTTTCAGCGCCGTCCGTCGTGCCACGGGCCGCATTCCCCGCTTGCGGTCGAGTTGCCCGTTTCTATAATACGCCGATGCTCGATATTAAATTGATTCGCGATAAGACCGATTTCGTCCGGGAACGCCTGGCGGCGCGCGGCGGCAATGACGAGGCGAAGATTGATCAACTTCTCGGCTTGGATGAGCAAAGGCGAAAAGTCCTGGCGGAGGTCGAACAGCTCAAAGCCAGCCGCAATCGCATTTCCAAGGAGATTGGCGCGTTGATGGCGCAGAAAAAGGCGGCGGAAGCCGAGGCCAGGAAGACGGAGACGCGGCAAATGGGCGAGCGCATCGCCGCATTGGACAAGCAGACCGCGCAGATTGAGCAGCAACGCGATGCCTTGATGTTGCAGTTGCCCAATTTGCCGCACGCGAACGTCCCCGTCGGCAAATCGGCAGCGGAGAACGTGGAGAAACGCGCCTGGGGCGAGAAAACACAATTCGGCTTCAAGCCAAAAACGCACATCGAATTATGCGAACATCTCAAGCTGGTGGATTTTGCGCGCGCCGCCAAGATTTCCGGCAGCGGTTTTCTTCTCTACACCGGCTGGGGGGCGAAATTGGAACGCGCCCTGATCCAATTCCTCCTGGAGTTGCACACCGGCGAGCACGGCTACACCGAGGTGTCACCGCCGTTTTTGGTCAATCGCGATTGCATGGTCGGGGTGGGCCAGTTCCCCAAGTTTGCCGATCAATACTACGCCGTGCAGGAAGGGGTCGATGCCTCCACGCTCGGCAAATTGTTTCTCATTCCAACGGCGGAGACGCCGGTGGCCAATATTCATCGCGACGAGATTTTGCCGGAAAGCCAGTTGCCCATTTATTATTGCGCCTACACGCCCTGCTTTCGCGGCGAGGCGGGCGCGGCCGGCGTCGGCACCCGGGGGATGATCCGGGTGCATCAATTTGACAAGGTTGAATTGATCAAGATCACGCAACCCGAGCAGGGCTATGCGGAACTGGAGAAATTGGTCGCCAACGCCGAACGGGTCCTGCAATTGCTCGGCTTGCATTACCGGGTCGTCCAGCTTTGCAGCGGGGACATGGGTTTTGCCAGCGCGATGACATACGACATTGAAGTTTGGGCGCCGGGGCAGGGGCAGTTCCTGGAAGTGTCCAGTTGCTCCAATTGCGAGGATTTCCAGGCCCGCCGCATGAATCTTCGCTTCAAAACCGGGAACGGGGAGAATAAATTCCCGCACATTCTCAACGGCAGCGGCACGGCGCTGGCCCGGCTTTTCGTCGCCCTGGTCGAAACATGTCAACAATCCGATGGCAGCCTGCTCATTCCCCCGCCGCTGCGGCCATTATTGAAATGCGATAGAATTGGCGCTCCACCGTGATGAATATTTTGCTGGCGGGCAGCGAGGCCCTTCCTTATTCCAAAACCGGCGGCCTGGCCGACATGGTCGGGGCGCTGGCCAAATTCCTGGCGCGGGCCGGCCACCAGGTGCGCCTGGTCACGCCTCTGTATCGCGGCATTCGCGCGCAGTTTCCCGACATCCAACCCCTTGATTGGAACCTGGATTTGCCGCTCGATTCCAGCCGGGTGCAGGGCCGGGTCTGGACGCGCGTCGTGGACGACCGGCTCACCGTTTATTTCATCGAGCAACCGCACTTTTTCGAACGAAGCGATATCTACCAGGAACGGGGCATGGATTACTCCGATAACGCCGAGCGCTTCATCTTCTTTTGCAAAGCCCTGGTCCATCTGGCGCGTTATCTTCCGTGGCGGCCGGACTTGGTGCATGTGAATGACTGGCAAACCGCCCTCGCGCCTGTTTTCATGCTCGACCAAAAAATGCGCGACGGCTGGGCCGCTCCTCCACCCACCTGCCTGACCATTCACAACATGTCTTACCAGGGCAATTTCCCCCCCGCAAAATTCGCCCTGACCAATCTGCCCGGAAATTATTTCCAGCCTGACGGCCTGGAATTTTATGGCTGGATGAATTGCCTCAAGGGCGGCATCTCCTTCGCCAGCCTTCTCACCACGGTCAGTCCAAGATACGCGCGGGAAATCACCACCGAGCTTTACGGCTGCGGGCTGGACGGCGCTTTGCGCCGCCGCCACAACGCGCTCTTCGGCGTCCTCAACGGCGTTGATTACGATGAATGGAAGACAGAAGGGAACCCTTTTCTGAAACACTCCTATTCGGCGGCTGATTTGCGGGGGAAACAAGCCGACAAAATCGAATTGCAGCAGGAAATGGGGTTGCCCCCCGCGGCGGACGTTCCCCTTTTCGGCACGGTGTCCCGTCTGGCCGGCCAAAAAGGCGTGGATATTCAATTGACCGCGCTCCAGGAAATGCTGGCCGCCGGCATGCAGTTTGTTTTTCTGGGCAGCGGTGAACGCGATTACGAGCGCGCCTGGCGAAAACTGGCCGAACGCCACCCCGACAAATGCGCCGTTAAAATCGGTTTCGACACCGGCTTGTCGCATCGCATCGAAGCCGGGTGCGATTTTTATCTCATGCCGTCGCGCTTTGAGCCGTGCGGGCTGAACCAGATGTACAGTTTGCGCTATGGCACGGTGCCGATTGTGCGTTTGACGGGCGGGCTGGACGATTCTGTCATTGATATTGCGGAGGACCCGGAAAAGGCCGACGGCATCAAGTTTGCCGAATATTCCGTCCGGGCGCTGGCCAAGGCGATTCGCAAGGCATTGGTCCTCTATGGCGACAAGAAGTTGCTGGCCCATTATCGCCGAAACGGGATGGCCAGGGACTTTTCCTGGGAGCGAACCGCCGCGGCCTACGGCCGGCTTTACAAAAAAATTCCCTCCATTCTGGAAAATACTTTGATTATTTGACAACGGCGCGCGTCAAATCCTCTGACAATCAAGAGTGAGTTATAATGCAGGGGCGGCCTGGAGCGTCTCTGATGTGGAATGAAAAACGGGACACGACTGAAAAATGAGCCGGCGGAAACCGCCGCTTTTACGCTGATCGAACTGCTGGTGGTCATTGCCATCATCGGCATTCTGGCGAGCATGTTGCTGCCCGCGTTGGCCAAAGCCAAGGAAGACGCGCACCGTATCAAGTGCATGAACAACGTCCATCAATTGAGCCTGGCCAACATGATGTACGCCAGTGACAACGGCGGCGCATATCCTTCCCGCGTCAACTCCTCTCCCGGCAGCATCACCAACCGCTGGCCGGCCATTTTGATTTCCTATTATAAAACGACCAATCTTTTGATTTGCCCAAGTGAGACCGGCACCCCCCAGACCGAAGGCACGGACCCGAGCGGAAACCCGGTGGACAAAGCCCCGGCGGACGACGCATCGCGCACTTATTTTATCAACGGCTTTAATGACGGCTACGCCTCCAAATACGGCAATACGAATGCCTTCCAAGGCGTGCCCGACCCCAATCCATTTCTGAGTGAAAAAGACATTCCCCTGCCGTCGCAGACCGTGATCTTCGGGGAAAAGCTGGCTTACGACGGCGATTTTTACATGGATTATTTCGAATTTGATGATGGCCTGGTGGTGGACCAGGCCAAACATGACCATTCGATGACCAGCACCAACATCGGCGGGGCTAACAACGGCTTTATCGATGGGAGCGTTCATTTTATCAGGTGGGGCAAGGCATTTGACCCGGTTGTGCTGTGGTGTACGACGGCCTTCTGGCGCACCAACAACACGTCACCGAATCCCTGACCCAGGGGCTTACTCCCCGATGGCTTTCGCCTTGAAATCCTTGTGGCCGGTTGAACCGCCCGCCGACAGAATCAACCGGTACACCGCGCCCGGCTTCAGTGGATCGGGGCGGGCTCCTTCCACCGCGGGTTTCATGCCTGGAATCGGCTGGCCATAAAAAAAGGCCCTCGTCCGAATCCAATAGCTGTCGGAAACCAGATGCCAGACCGGAGCGGCCCGCGGATTGAATTTGTCATTTTCCAACGGGATGACCTTCACGCTGGTCAGTTTGTATGCGCCATTGAGGGCAAAGAAAACCGGGAAAACAGTCTCACCCGCCCGGCGGATGGGGCGGAAAGAGGCCGTGATGGCAATCTCCGGTCTTTCAAACCAATGCGTGAAATAATGAATATAAATGCCGCCCACGACGAGCAGCACACCGAACCAGAAGATCTTATTTTTTCGCATGACCAGCAGGCTTTTGGACGCCAGCCGCAAACCAGCATTCCCTGATAACTGAATAGACGCGCCTTGGCCAGCTTTTGTTACAGACGATTGCAAGAATGGGCGCAGGACGGGATTCTTCGCGGGGGGATGGTTCCTGTAGTCGCGGAGCGACAGCGGAAAACAGTTCTTTGACGTTTTACTTTTTGGATGGATCAAGGATCATGTCCGGCGATGATTGCATTGTTCGACATCGGTAATACCCATACCCATATCGGGCTGGCCAATTCCGCCCGGGTCAGCCGCCAACTCGATTTGCCGACGAAGGGGTGGGGGACGGGCGCCGCCCAGCGAACCGCCGCCAGTTTCCTGAATAAACAGCCGCTGGCCGGCGTGGCTCTTTGCAGCGTCGTGCCCGCGGTGACGCCGCTCGTGGTCAAGTTCGTTCAGGCCAGGCTCGGTCTTCCCTGCCTCCAATTAACACCTGACACCGTGCGGGGAGTGGGCATCGATTATCCGGCGCCGCAAACCATCGGTCCGGACCGCCTGGCCAATGCCGTCGCCGTCAGGACCCGTTTTGGCGCCCCGTCCGTTGTGGTCGATTTTGGCACGGCGGTGACGTTCGACGTGGTGGATCGAAAGGGCAATTATGTCGGCGGCATTATCGCGCCGGGGCTGGCGGTGATGACCGATTATTTGCATGAGAAAACAGCGTTGCTGCCGCGCATTCAAATGCGGGAAGTCACGGCGGTGGTGGGCAGGAACACCGCGCAAGCGATGCTCATTGGGGCCGTTCACGGTTACCGCGGCTTGATCCGCCAGTTAGTGGCCGAATTGAAGGGCGTATTGCGCTGCCGCCGCCTGCCGGTCGTGGCGACGGGTGGTTACGGCAGGCTCATTGCCGCCAAATTGCCGGAGATCACCGCCGTCGAACCGCTTCTGACCTTGGAAGGATTGCGTTTGGTTTGGGAAGCGCACGACAGGGAACGGGGGACCAAGGGCGGCCAGAGACCGTGTTCTCTGCCCGATGCGGACTTTTAGCGGCGATTGCGGCCCCGGCCTTTTCCCTCTACACTGTCGCCATGCTGAAGATAAAACTCTCCGTGCCGCATCAATTGGGACAGGACGAGGCCAAAAGCCGGGTTTCCAAACTCATCGCTGAAACCCGCGGCCAATTTGGCGACAGGGTCACCGACTTGGAGGAGGCGTGGACGGGGAATATCGACGCCTTTCGCTTTCGCGCCATGGGTTTTGCCGTTGACGGGCAATTGGAAGTGGAGCCGGCCGAGGTGCGGATCGACATTAATCTTCCGTGGGCGGCCCTTCCCTTTAAAGGCCGGGTTGAAGGCGAAATCCTCAAGCACGCCAGGGAACTGCTGGCCTGACCGCGGGAAAGGCAGAAGGCAGAATTAAGAAGCAAAGGCGAGTCTCACCCTGCCGGTTTTGTTTTCGTTTTCTTTTTTACTGGATCTCGATTGACCGGAGCAGTTCCACGGCGCGGTTTTCCAGCCACTCGTCGCGCGCCTGTTCTGATGCGTCATCGGTTTTGGACAGCAATTGCACGCCCGGCAGAAAGTCAGTCTCCACCAGGTAAACCCGTTTCTGATGAATAAAAGTCGCCACGCCGGTTTTAGGCATCACCGGCTTCAAATAGATGAAGGATATCGTCCCTTCCAGAACGTCCGGGTGATAGTGCGGCACAATCGAAGCGCCATAAATGTCCTTCATAAATGTTTCCAGCGCCCTGGCCCGTGCCTCCGATTGCGGAGCGGACATCATCGGGCTTCGCGCATCGAACGGCCGGGAATAAAAGCTGATCTTGCTGCCCCAGTTGTCATAGAAGGTCACGCTTTGCTCGTCGTCGCGGACGACGCGTCCGCCCACTTCGGGACTGACGGGAAAGGGCACCGAAAAATGCCCCTGTGGCGACGTGTAGGAGTTTCCAGTAATTCTGCCAACAATGTGCGGGCTGGCCTGGCCCGGACTGGCGCACCCGCACCAGAGCAGGGACAATGAAGACAAAACTACAAATGACAAATGACGAAGCACGAATGACCAAGCCAGCGTCGGCACGGTTTTCGTCATTGGGGCATTTAGGCATTCATTAGTCATCAGGATTTGGTCATTGGACATTTTCCCTTTATTGGTCATCAGGATTTCGTCATTCGTCATTTTCAGTCCTGTCATTCGTCAATTATTCCTCACCTTTTAACTCCGGCAACGCGGCAAAGTTGCACGCCATCCCCGATGGAGAGAAGGACCGATTCCACCCTCCGATCCCTGGCCAGTTTGCGGTTCAATTTCTCAATCGCGCGGCCGCCGGGGTGTTGGATCGGGCCGCCTTTTCCAAGCCGTCCGCCCCACAGCATATTGTCGAACAGAATCAATCCATTGGGCCGCATCCGTGGCAAAACCAGTTCGTAATAGGCGTCATATTCGGGCTTATGCGCATCAATGAAGGCAAAATCAAACCTCCAGCCCGGCTCCAATCTCTTCAGGCTCTCCACCGCCGGCCCAAGACGCAGCTCGATTTTTTTCTCCACCCCGGCGCGGCGCCAATACTTCCGGGCCGTCGCCGTCCATTCTGCGCTGGCGTCCAGGCAGAGCAAGCGTCCTTTTCCCGGCAGTCCGCGCGCGATGCAAATGGAACTGTAGCCCGTGAACGAGCCGACTTCGAGGGCGGTTCGCGCGCCGATGGCCTTGACGAGCAGCGTCATGAAGGCCCCTTGATCAGGCCCGATTTGCAGAATGGCAATTTCCCCCAAAGCCGCCGTCTCCTTGCGCAAATCCTCCAGAACACGGTCCGAGGCATGACTCCGGCGCCCGCACACGTAGCGGAAAAGCCCGTCGTTCAATGGAGTGAACTTGAGAATCGGCCTGCTCTTGTGTTGCTTTTTCATTGTTATATATGACTCACAGCCGGCGCTGATTCTGGCAGATTTCATGCCCCCCGTAAACTTCCATTCTCATGGCGCCAAAGGTCACGAAAAAAAGCTTTTCAAGTTCTCGAAAATGGGATACAGTGGGGGTATGAATCAAGGAGCATGGGTATGAATCATGCCGGTGCCATCGCCATGGCCGCAAATTGGCTGCAAACTTCGGCGGCGTGGCTTTGCGGACAGGCAAACCAGATTATTTGCTCCGACAACCTGAAAACGGGTGCTTGAATTACAGCCGGGCAACCAACAATACACCATGAAAACTAAAAAACTCTTCACGTCAGGAACTTTGGCCGCCGCCGTTTTGGCGCTGGCCTTTTCTGCGCCTCGAACTCAGGGGGCAACTATCATAACAAACACCTTCGATTTCACCTTTGCCACTGGCGGTGCAACGTCCCCTTTCAACAGCACTTGGATATATTGGTACAACCAGAACCCCGGATACACCGACATCTTGGTTGACCCGACAACGGACTCCTCCAACCCCACCGTTGGCGCCAGCACCTCCGGTTCCGGTTCGCTGAAGGTCATCAGTCCCCTGAACGAGACCGTCAATGAGCAGGATGTCTTTTTTGGAACGTTTGCCAGCAACATTAATAACGCCTATGATTTCAGCGTCGAGGCGAATACAGCCCTTTACACCAACGTCTCCTTCGATATTCTCGTCGCGCCGGGCACTCCGTTAAGCAGCAGTGGCAATTATGGCGCCATCCAGGTCGGCTTTATCACCACCGGCTACGGTCAAGATTGGATCACCGCCGGCACCGTGACTATCCCGGCCAGCGCTTCCAGCAGTTGGTACCATGTCTCCGTGCCGATTGATCAGACTCAAGCATTTGGCAGCGTTCCCGGCATTGCCCTTGACATAAACTCCTACAGCGGCTACCCGAAATTCACAATCACCAACTGGATTGACAATATCTCCATAAATGCCTCCACAAATCCGCCGCAGCAGTCCTCGACCAATTCGACAAACTATATTGGCATCGACGCCGGGGCCAATCGCATCCCGATCAGCCCGATGATCTACGGCGTGGCGTTTGCCACGTCCAGTCAATTGGAGGACTTGAACTTCACCATGAACCGGTCGGGCGGCAACGAAGAATCGACTTATAATTGGGAGATCAATGCCCACGGCAAAGGAAACGACTGGTATTTTGAAAGCATGGCCGATAGCTCCTCCACACCGGGGGAATCGGCGGATTCGGTCGTGGCTGCCA
The DNA here is from genome assembly GCA_963813995.1 of uncultured Verrucomicrobiae bacterium. GTDB lineage: Bacteria > Verrucomicrobiota > Verrucomicrobiia > Limisphaerales > Palsa-1400 > DASRLE01. Next base: position 10,456 of record CAWFAZ010000069.1, read on the forward strand.
GCAAGGCGGCGGGCGCGCAGCCCTTGATCACCATTCCGATGATGAGTTGGGGGCCGAAATTGGGTTCCAACCGGGGCACGCTTGTCAGTTATTCCATCGCCAAATACGGTCCGCAGACCGGAAACGATCCCTGGAATTCCGATGCCGGCGATGGCGTCGGCACCAATAGCGCGACCAAAACCAGTTGGCTTATCATCACGAACGACCCAAACGACGCCTATACCCCGGTGGATACCAATTTTCAAAAGGCTTACGTGCAGCATTTAATCACCAACTGGGGCGTGTCCACCAATGGCGGAGTCGGTTACTACATCATGGATAACGAACACAGCATCTGGTTTTCGACCCACCAGGACATCCATCCGGTGGGACCGACCATGCAGGAAATCCTTGGGAAAATCGAAGCCTACGCCTCGATGGTCAAGAGCGTTGACCCCCACGCGCTGGTTCTGGGGCCGGAAGAGTGGGGTTGGAACGGTTATTTCTACAGCGGTTATGACCAGCAATGGTCTGGAAGCAATAACGATTATAACGTGGCTGATTATCCGGATCGCAAGACCAATGGCGGATGGGACTACATGCCCTGGCTTTTGCATCAATTGTCGCAGTACCAGGCGACTAATGGACAACGCCTGCTCGATTATTTCACCCTGCATTGCTACCCGCAGGAAGGCAATGTGGGCACCTCCGACACCGACACCGCGACCGAACTGCTCCGCAACCAATCGACGCGGCAGTTCTGGGACACCAATTACGTGGACTCCAACAGTTGGATCAACGCCGATATCATGCTGATTCCCCGCATGAAGAATTGGGTCGCCACCTATTATCCCGGGACCAAGATCGGCATCACCGAGTACGATTGGGGAGCCGAAGACTCCATGAACGGCGGCACCGCCCAGGCCGACATCCTCGGCATCTTCGGCCGCGAGGGCCTCGACCTCGCCACCCGCTGGGGCGTTCCCGACCCCGCCGGGGAGGTTTATCTGGCCATGAAAATGTACCGCAACTACGATGGGAACAAATCCACATTTGGCGACACCAGCGTCCTGGCGTCCGGTCCAAACCCCGACAATGTGGCGGTGTTTGCGGCGGAGCGGAGCAAGGATGGCGCGCTCACCATCATGGTTGTCAACAAATACTTGACTGGAAACACGCCGCTGGTGATCAATCTGACCAATTACACCGGCTCCGGCAGCGCGCAGGTCTGGCAACTCAATTCCAGCAATGTCATCGCCCAATTGAGTAATTTGCCCTACAGCGCCGGAAAGCTTCAAACCACGGTGCCCTCCCCGAGCGTTACTTTATTGGTCATTCCGCCCAGCTCCACCCTGAGTTTGCTGGCCGGGGCCGTCACCAATCATAATTTTCAATTCTGGGTCAAGGGCGAAATTGGCGGGACTTTTGTGTTGCAGTCGTCCACCAACCTTTCCACCTGGTTGCCCGTCAGCACCAACACGTTCAGCAGCCCGCAACTCCCGGTCCTGCTGCCCGCGACCAATGCCCAAAAATTCTACCGCGCTGTTTCGACCGCGCTTTAATATAAGAGGTCTGCACTAATGCATCAGTAGCCGCCTGAGTCAGGTTCCGCGTCCTTTGCTGTCGCCGGCTTCCCCGCCTCTTCCGCCGCTTCGCGCCGGCGATACTCGTCCAGCATCGCCGCCGTTGCCGTCGCTCCGCAGCGGCTGACGCCGAGATCGCGCGTCTGGATCAGGGCGTCGAGGGTGCGCACGCCGCCGGCCGCCTTGATTTGCACCTTTTGCGACACGCTGCCGCGCATCAATCGCAGGTCGTGTTCCGTTGCGCCCCGGTAATTATAGCTGCCATCGGCCTGCTTGACGAAACCGAAGCCGGTTGACGTCTTCACCCAGTCGGCTCCGGCGCGTTCGCACAACTGGCACAAGCGGCGTTTAAAGTCGTCGCTCTTCAAGCCCGCTCCGCCCTTGTCCAGGTAATCGTTCTCGAAAATCACCTTCACTTTCGCGCCACGCTGGTGGGCTTCGTCGCACACCGCCTTCACGTCCCGCTCCACGTAGGCCCAATCGCCGCTCAGCGCCTTGCCGATATTGATGACCATGTCAATTTCCGCCGCTCCGTCCTCACAGGCCAACTGCGTCTCGTACCGTTTCGATTCGGTCGTGCTGTTGCCATGCGGGAAACCGATGACACCTCCCACGATGACGCCCGTCCCTTTGAGCAGTTCCGCCGCCCGTTTGACGAAATAGGGTTTGATGCAAACAGAGGCCGTGCCGTATTGGGCGGCCAGCTGGCAACCTGCCTCCAACTCCTGGTCCGTCAAAGCCGGATGCAGCAGCGAATGATCGATCATTTTCGCCATTTCTTCGTACGTATATTTCATAAAAGTGCGTCCATGTTTCATGTGATAGCACAGGCGGGCCGATTTGCCCCGAAAATTTAGCGGTTGCCATTCGCGCCGTCTGTGGCAATATGAACACTAATAAAGGTTATGGATACACCTAAAATTATCGCTTATTTGAAACCTTCCTGCGGCTGGAGCCAGGGCGTGCGCGCTGTTCTGCGCAAATACGACCTGCCTTTCGAGGACCGCGACATCATCAACGACGCGTCGCAACGCCAGGAAATGATCCAGAAAAGCGGCCAGACGCTCAGCCCTTGTGTCGAGGTCAACGGCAAAATGCTGCCGGACATCAGCGGCGAAGAGGTGGAGGCTTATCTGTTGGCCAACCGTTTGGTCGCCGCCAACGCGCGTGTGCCCGATGCGCCGACCAATCAGGCCTGCGCCCACGAAATGCCCCAAGCCAGCCCGGTCAACTTTCGCTCTTAACTCCTGGGTGGACTGAGACATGATTAATAAACTCTTTCTCTCCGCCGTCGCCACGCTGGCCGTGGCGTTGGCCGGGAACGCCGGTTCTTCCACTTGCGATTCCTGTTGCGCGGCCGCCTGCGTCTCCGCAGGCAATTGCTGTTGCGCCGCTTCTTCCCCATGCAACATCACCCGCGCGCCGTTCGGCAAAACGCGCGATGGCAAACGCGTCGATATTTACACCCTGCGCAATGTCAACGGCGTCGAGGCGCGGATTTGCAACTACGGCGGCATCCTCGTCTCGTTCAAGGCCCCCGACCGTAATGGCCATCTGGGCGATGTCGTGCTGGGCTATGACAATCTGGACGGCTATTTGACCAACAGCCCCTATTTCGGCGCGCTGATTGGCCGGTATGGCAATCGCATTGCCAAAGGGAAGTTCACTCTGGATGGCGTCACCCATAAGTTGGCGGCCAATAACTCTCCCAACGCCTTGCACGGCGGCCTCAAGGGTTTCGACAAAGTGGTTTGGCGCGCCAAAATCATCCAGAGCGACGCGGGTCCCGCATTGGAACTGACCTATCGCAGCAAGGACGGCGAGGAGGGGTACCCCGGCAATCTCAAGGTCAAAGCCGTTTACACTTTGATGTCGGACAATGGTTTGCGCCTGGAATTTACGGCCACCACCGACAAAGACACCGTGCTCAATTTGACCCAACATTCGTATTTCAACCTCGCCGGCCACGGCGATGTTCTCGGACACAAGGTCTTTATCGACGCCGACAAATTCACCCCGGTGGACGAGACGTTGATTCCGACAGGCGAACTGAGGCCCGTGGATGAAACACCCTTTGATTTTCTCGAACCGACTGCCATCGGCGCGCGCCTCCAACAGGATGAAAGGCAACTCAAGTTCGGCAACGGCTACGACCACAACTTTGTGCTCAACCATCCCATGGGACGATTGGATGTGATCGCGCAAGTCAGTGAACCGACCACGGGCCGGGTGTTGGAAGTGTTGTCCACCGAGCCGGGCCTGCAATTCTATACCGGCAACTTTCTGGACGGCACGATCACGGGCAAAGGCGGCCGGGTCTATAATGGCCGCGGCGCCTTTTGCATGGAGCCGCAGCACTTTCCGAACTCGCCCAACCAGTCGGACTTCCCCTCAACCGCTCTCAGGCCGGGACAGTTTTACCACAACACGATCATTTTCCGTCTTTCCACCAGCAGATAAGGGTCTGAGATCAAAGTGCCAGAGGACTGGCGCATTCCAAAACGCTTCGCGCCTTTCGCAAGTCGTCGGACAACGCGCCAGCGTCCTGGAGTGCCCCGAAAGCTTTCGGGGCCGCTAATAATCCCAATCTTGTCCCTTCCGTCCCTTTGGTGCGCATCTTGACACTGCTACCGGTATCCGGCGGATGGGTGGTATGGAGTCCCGGCTTCAGCCGGTAAGGCGTTGACAATTTTAAGCGGGTGAAAAATTTTTATGCTCCCTTCCTTTCGTGCGCCGCGCCGCCTGAAGGCGGGACTCCCAACTCCCTGCGGAACGAGCACGGCACAGCCCCGGAAGCTTTCGAAGCACTCCGACGGTGGCAGTGTCAAGATGCGCACGTCCCTTTGGTGCCTTTCAGTACGAACTTGCCCGCGCGGCGTTCTATTCTTAAACTATGCGTAATGAAAACGCGGTTCGTTGTCATTCTCTGTGTGTTCAACGCCGCCGTTTTGGCGGCGGGATACCTTTTTTTCAGCGAGTACTGGGGCGGCCAGGTTGAGCAGGATCGTGAGTCGGCCCAGGTCGAATTGGCGGCGTGGAAGGCCAAAGCGGCGCAGGCTTCCGTCCGCCCGCAGCCCGTCGTTGTTTATCAGAGCAACGCCTTCAATTGGAGCCAGCTTGAATCCACCGATTACCGCCAGTACATCGCCAACCTCCGCGCCATCGGCTGCCCGGAACTCACGCTCAGGGACATTATCATGACCGACGTCATGCGCCTCTATGCGCAACGGCGCGGCCAGTATTATCAAAATGGCCGCCCCTTCAAATTCTGGGAAACGGACGAGAAACGGAAACTCAAACAAACCCAGCTCGAAGAACGCGAAAAACAACTGGCCCAAATCGACAAGGAACTCCCCGCCGTCCTGCGCGAATTGCTCGGCCTCAATTACGAGCGCGAGATGAACAAGTACTTTGTCGATACCGACGAGGATAATCGCCGGCTGGCTTTTTTGTCCGACGACAAGCGCTCCCGGCTGATGGCCTTGCGCGATCAGTTTGAAGGCCAGCGCGACCGCGTCACCTATGACCTGCAGGAGGGCGCGCTGACTCCAGGGGACATTGAAAAATTGAGGAAGATCGACGAAGAACAGGACGCGGCTTTGTCCGCCTTGCTCAGTCCGCAGGAAAAGGAGGAATACCAGCTCAGCATGTCGCCCACGGCCGATCATTTGCGCGCGCAACTCATCGGCTTCAACCCGACCGAAGACGAATTCCGCGACCTGTTTCGACGGCAGCAGGCCATTGATGCCGCTTATGCCTACGAAGACATGAGCGACCCATCCGTTCGCGCCGCCAAAGCCGCCGACGAGCAAAGCATGATGAGCAACGTCAAAGCACAACTAACCCCGGACCGCGCCGCCGCGCTGGATCGGTCCAAGGATCCGGAATATCAGAACCTCAGTATATTGACAGAACGCTTCGACCTGCCGGCCGAGACCTCGCAAGCCATTGTTGATATGCGCCAGACTGCCGAGGACCAAAAGCGGCAGCTTCTGGCCAACAAAGAGATCCCGCCGGAGCGGATTGAAGCGGCCCTCAAAGCCATCGAAGCCGAAACAGAACGGGCCGCCCGTGAAACCCTTGGCGACAAAGCCTACGCACAATACTCGCAAAGCGCCGCCTGGATCCACAACCTCGGCACAAGTCCTGAATAGCCCATTCATAGAGGTGCTCTTTACTGACAACCATCAATCCCATAATTCCTTGCTTCCGAGATGACCCAGTTTCAAGTCCAAGGAACGCTCAAGCCTTTGTAGACTTCCAACGGCCTAAAAACTCTAATGGACCGAAATCAAGGTTCGATAGAACCGCGGGCCAGTGGCGGGCGATTGTAGATCGATGAAATGAACGAGGTTGCTGGCAAGTGTATTTGTCGCCAATGGAGACCAGTTTTGGAGGTCGGAGCTTGATTGGACGACAACGCTGGAACCTATGCGCCCATACAAATCGAATCCAAACTGGCCACCGATGAATCCGAATTGGCGATCGCCGGCGACGAGCGTCAACGGCGGGGCAAACTTAATTGTTGTATGCTCATAAAAGCCGCCCCCGTCCGACTCGCCGGTTACGTAAACATCGCCTGCGGTGTCCAACGCGATGGAGAATGGGATATCATTGTTGCTGCCGACACCGTTGAATCGGTTTGCCCACACCGGAATGCCATCAGTCGAATAAGCAACCGTTAAGTAATCGCCACCTTCGTTGGTTGTTCCCGCCTCGCCGGTCACGTAAACATCGCCGCTACCATCAACTGCAATCGCATTGGCCATGTTGCCGAACGTCGCCTGTCCGGCGTCGATATTCGTCCATAGTGGAAGGCCCGCATTGGAGTATTTGATCGTCTCATAATCCCATAACCCCTCAGAGTCCGTTATGCTGCCGGTCACATAGCAATTTGACGATGTATCCACGGCAATGGCGCAGGCCCATCCATCGTATTCGTTCGTCCACAAGGGCGTGCCATCGCTGGCGTATGCCACCGTCGCATTAAGTCCAGTGACATAGACGTTGTTCCCGCTGTCTACCGCTAACGCGCGGGCGGTTTGTTCCGAATCCTGCGAACCCGCGTAACAGTTGGTCCAGAGGAGTGCGCCACCACTCGAATAGGCAATAGTGGCAAATTCAACGTCAGAGTCGCCCCCAGCCGAAGAACCCGTAACATAGACATTGCCATTTGAAGCGACGGCGATGGCGCAGGCAATATTGTTACCCGTCTCCCCATAACGATTTGTCCAAAGCGCAGTGCCGTTGTTTGAATAGGCGATGGTAGCATAGTCCCCGTCGTTGCCGGTCACATAAATGACCCCATTCGGGCCGACGGCAACACCAACCGCAGAAGCACCGCCCGTTCCAGCGCCATCGTACCAGTTTGTCCACAAACAAGCGCCGTCAGTTGAATACCCGAGCGTCGCGTAGTGGATTTCATTGTTGGTGTCGGCGGCCCCGCCCGTCACGTAAACGGTGGCATTAGAGTCCAGCGCAATGCCCCTAGCAGCCCGTTAAAAAAAGGCGGTTTTTTCGTGATCGCCGCATAAAACTGAATGCAGCAGTTGTCATGACGGTTATCAGGAACAGCCCGATCACATCCCAAAACATGCTCTCCGTCCCAGTTGTTATCCTGTGAACTATAACCGCTGTCAGCGTCAGCCACGCCAAACCGGCTAAAAAGCCGCCCCACGCTCCTTCATCCGCGTTCCGTGGCTTTCTCATTCCCCATACCTTGCGCAGCAGTAACCCGAGATTGTAGGCCGCGCACTTGAGCGTATAGGTTTTACTCACGTTGGTCTGGCCTCGCAACCACGCTCGCCTTCCCCCGCCGGTCTCGCAGACATGGGCAAAGGTCCGTTCGCACCGTTCACTGCGCCAGCGGTTCAATTGCCGGCCCTTGGCCCGCGCACCCGCCGCCGGTTGGCTCGAAAGGCCCGTTCTTGCTCCACCGGTTTGTCTGTCCAGCACCGTGTCTTCTGCCGCCGCTCCGGAATATACGTGCGCAGGCCGTTTGTCTCACACTGTGTCAACAAATCATTGTCGTGATAGCCCTTGTCCATCACCATTTCCTCAATCTGGGTGGCACTGCCCGCCAAGACCAGATTGGCTTCGGCCAGGCTCAATGTTACCGGCCCGCTCTGCGGATCAGATCTGTCGGCAAAGGTGACCGTTGTGGCTACAATAGCTTCGCTGGCCAAGTCCACCGCGTGCTCGGCTTTGTAGGCCAGATGGGTGCGCCCGTCTTTCATCTTGGCAATCCGACTGTCCCGGTCGGTCGGACTTTCCCACTGCTGATTGGAGACTTTCTTGTCCTTGCGTCCCCGATCCAAACGCCGCAAATCTTCTTCGGTGGGATTCTCGATGCCCTCGGCTTTGGCCAGTCCCCGCAGATATTCTTTCCAATCAGCAGTGGGAAAGTCCGACCGACCGGGACAGTCGGATTGCCAAGATGAAAGACGGGCGCACCCATCTGGCCTACAAAGCCGAGCACGCGGTGGACTTGGCCAGCGAAGCTATTGTAGCCACAACGGTCACCTTTGCCGACAGATCTGATCCGCAGAGCGGGCCGGTAACATTGAGCCTGGCCGAAGCCAATCTGGTCTTGGCGGGCAGTGCCACCCAGATTGAGGAAATGGTGATGGACAAGGGCTATCACGACAATGATTTGTTGACACAGTGTGAGACAAACGGCCTGCGCACGTATATTCCGGAGCGGCGGCAGAAGACACGGTGCTGGACAGACAAACCGGTGGAGCAAGAACGGGCCTTTCGAGCCAACCGGCGGCGGGTGCGCGGGCCCAAGGGCCGGCAATTGAACCGCTGGCGCAGTGAACGGTGCGAACGGACCTTTGCCCATGTCTGCGAGACCGGCGGGGGAAGGCGAGCGTGGTTGCGAGGCCAAACCAACGTGAGTAAAACCTATACGCTCAAGTGCGCGGCCTACAATCTCGGGTTACTGCTGCGCAAGGTATGGGGAATGAGAAAGCCACGGAACGCGGATGAAGGAGCGTGGGGCGGCTTTTTAGCCGGTTTGGCGTGGCTGACGCTGACAGCGGTTATAGTTCACAGGATAACAACTGGGACGGAGAGCATGTTTTGGGATGTGATCGGGCTGTTCCTGATAACCGTCATGACAACTGCTGCATTCAGTTTTATGCGGCGATCACGAAAAAACCGCCTTTTTTTAACGGGCTGCTAGGGGCATTGCGCTGGACTCTAATGCCACCGTTTACGTGACGGGCGGGGCCGCCGACACCAACAATGAAATCCACTACGCGACGCTCGGGTATTCAACTGACGGCGCTTGTTTGTGGACAAACTGGTACGATGGCGCTGGAACGGGCGGTGCTTCTGCGGTTGGTGTTGCCGTCGGCCCGAATGGGGTCATTTATGTGACCGGCAACGACGGGGACTATGCTACCATCGCCTATTCAAACAACGGCACTGCGCTTTGGACAAATCGTTATGGGGAGACGGGTAACAATATTGCCTGCGCCATCGCCGTCGCTTCAAATGGCAATGTCTATGTTACGGGTTCTTCGGCTGGGGGCGACTCTGACGTTGAATTTGCCACTATTGCCTATTCGAGTGGTGGCGCACTCCTCTGGACCAACTGTTACGCGGGTTCGCAGGATTCGGAACAAACCGCCCGCGCGTTAGCGGTAGACAGCGGGAACAACGTCTATGTCACTGGACTTAATGCGACGGTGGCATACGCCAGCGATGGCACGCCCTTGTGGACGAACGAATACGATGGATGGGCCTGCGCCATTGCCGTGGATACATCGTCAAATTGCTATGTGACCGGCAGCATAACGGACTCTGAGGGGTTATGGGATTATGAGACGATCAAATACTCCAATGCGGGCCTTCCACTATGGACGAATATCGACGCCGGACAGGCGACGTTCGGCAACATGGCCAATGCGATTGCAGTTATGGTAGCGGCGATGTTTACGTGACCGGCGAGGCGGGAACAACCAACGAAGGTGGCGATTACTTAACGGTTGCTTATTCGACTGATGGCATTCCGGTATGGGCAAACCGATTCAACGGTGTCGGCAGCAACAATGATATCCCATTCTCCATCGCGTTGGACACCGCAGGCGATGTTTACGTAACCGGCGAGTCGGACGGGGGCGGCTTTTATGAGCATACAACAATTAAGTTTGCCCCGCCGTTCGACGCTTGTCGTCGGCGATCGCCAATTCGGATTCATCGGGTGGCCATCTTGGATTTGATTTGTATGGCCACATAGGTTTCAGCGTTGTCGTCCAATGAGAGCTCCAACCTCCAAAACTGGTCTCCATTGGCAACAAATACACTTGCCCAGCAACCTCGTTCATTTCGTCCGAAATCTACAATCGCCCGCCACTGGCCCACACAGTTGTGCTGTCGAACCTGACTTTGGACTTTCAGGTTCGAGTTTTCAGGCATGAAAGTGTTGGAAGACGCCAAGCATTCCTTGGATTAACAAAACTGGGTAGTCTACGGAACAAGGATGAATTGAGTGGTTGTGGTAAAAACACTGCTCTGAATTGGCTATTCAGGACTTGTGCCGAGGTTGTGGATCCAGGCGGCGCTTTGCGAGTATTGTGCGTAGGCTTTGTCGCCGAGGTATCACGGGCAGCCGTTCTGTTCGGCTTCGATGGCTTTGAGGGCCGCTTCAATCCGCTCCGGCGGGATCTCTTTGTTGGCCAGAAGCTGCCGCTTTTGGTTCTCTGCAGTCTGGCGCATATCAACAATGGCTTGCAGGTCTCGGCCGGCAGGTCGAAGCTTTGTCAATATACTGAGGTTCTGATATTCTGGATCCTTAGACGATCCAGCACGGCGGCGCGGTCCGGGTTATTGTGCTTTGACGTTGCTCATCATCCTTTGCTGTTCCAGGCTTTGGCGGCGCGACGGATGGGTCGCTCATGTCTTCGTAGGCATAAGCGGCATCAATGGCCTGTTGCCGTGAAACAGGTCGCGGAATTCGTCTTCGGTCGGGTTGAAGCCGATGAGTTGCGCGCGCAACTGATCGGCCGTGGGCACATGCTGAGCTGGTATTCCTCCTTTTCCTGGGTACTGAGCAAGGCGGACAAGGCCGCGTCTGTCTTCGTCGATATTCCTCAATTTTTCAATGTCCCCTGGAGTCAGCGGCCCTCCTAGGTCATAGGCGACGCGGTCGCGCTCGGCCTTCAAACTGATCGCGCAAGGCCATAAGCGGACGCTTGTCAGTGCGGACAAAAAAGCCAGCAAAGCAATTTGCTGTTGGTGCAGGTATGGACGAAGTTCCTCCTTAGCATCTCGGCTGAGGAGCCGACAATTCGCACAGGACGGCGGGGAGTTCCTTGTTGGATTTTCAGCACTTTTCGCCCATTCTTCGAGCTGGGTTTGTTTGAGTTTCCGCTGATTCCGGTTTCCAGAATTTGAAGGGGCGGCCATTTTTAGTAATATTGGCCACGCACTTCCCATGCGGCATGACCGGCTCACTAGTCATGATCATGTCCCTGACGCTGAGTTCCCAGCCGAATGGCTAGCAGGAGGAGTTAGCCTCTCCTCCTGGCAAGAAATAGGTGGATTGAGCTCAGCTCCGAAGCATTGCTGTGATTAAAACAACAACAGGCTGCGGCGGAGCCGAAGCCTGCGCCACTTGGCCTTCCACGCCACCAACTCGACCTCGGCCAAGGCACGATCCTGCTCAACCTGGCCGCCCCAGGTACTCGCTGAAAAAAGGTATCCCGCCGCCAAAACGGCGGCGTTGAACACACAGAGAATGACAACGAACCGCGTTTTCATTACGCATAGTTTAAGAATAGAACGCCGCGCGGGCAAGTTGGTACTGAAAGGCACCAAAGGGACGTGCGCATCTTGACACTGCCACCGTCGGAGTGCTTCGAAAGCTTCCGGGGCTGTGCCGTGCTCGTTCCGCAGGGAGTTGGGAGTCCCGCCTTCAGGCGGCGCGGCGCACGAAAGGAAGGGAGCATAAAAATTTTTCACCCGCTTAAAATTGTCAACGCCTTACCGGCTGAAGCCGGGACTCCATACCACCCATCCGCCGGATACCGGTAGCAGTGTCAAGATGCGCACCAAAGGGACGGAAGGGACAAGATTGGGATTATTAGCGGCCCCGAAAGCTTTCGGGGCACTCCAGGACGCTGGCGCGTTGTCCGACGACTTGCGAAAGGCGCGAAGCGTTTTGGAATGCGCCAGTCCTCTGGCACTTTGATCTCAGACCCTTATCTGCTGGTGGAAAGACGGAAAATGATCGTGTTGTGGTAAAACTGTCCCGGCCTGAGAGCGGTTGAGGGGAAGTCCGACTGGTTGGGCGAGTTCGGAAAGTGCTGCGGCTCCATGCAAAAGGCGCCGCGGCCATTATAGACCCGGCCGCCTTTGCCCGTGATCGTGCCGTCCAGAAAGTTGCCGGTATAGAATTGCAGGCCCGGCTCGGTGGACAACACTTCCAACACCCGGCCCGTGGTCGGTTCACTGACTTGCGCGATCACATCCAATCGTCCCATGGGATGGTTGAGCACAAAGTTGTGGTCGTAGCCGTTGCCGAACTTGAGTTGCCTTTCATCCTGTTGAGGCGCGCGCCGATGGCAGTCGGTTCGAGAAAATCAAAGGGTGTTTCATCCACGGGCCTCAGTTCGCCTGTCGGAATCAACGTCTCGTCCACCGGGGTGAATTTGTCGGCGTCGATAAAGACCTTGTGTCCGAGAACATCGCCGTGGCCGGCGAGGTTGAAATACGAATGTTGGGTCAAATTGAGCACGGTGTCTTTGTCGGTGGTGGCCGTAAATTCCAGGCGCAAACCATTGTCCGACATCAAAGTGTAAACGGCTTTGACCTTGAGATTGCCGGGGTACCCCTCCTCGCCGTCCTTGCTGCGATAGGTCAGTTCCAATGCGGGACCCGCGTCGCTCTGGATGATTTTGGCGCGCCAAACCACTTTGTCGAAACCCTTGAGGCCGCCGTGCAAGGCGTTGGGAGAGTTATTGGCCGCCAACTTATAGGTGACGCCATCCAGAGTGAACTTCCCTTTGGCAATGCGATTGCCATACCGGCCAATCAGCGCGCCGAAATAGGGGCTGTTGGTCAAATAGCCGTCCAGATTGTCATAGCCCAGCACGACATCGCCCAGATGGCCATTACGGTCGGGGCCTTGAACGAGACGAGGATGCCGCCGTAGTTGCAAATCCGCGCCTCGACGCCGTTGACATTGCGCAGGGTGTAAATATCGACGCGTTTGCCATCGCGCGTTTTGCCGAACGGCGCGCGGGTGATGTTGCATGGGGAAGAAGCGGCGCAACAGCAATTGCCTGCGGAGACGCAGGCGGCCGCGCAACAGGAATCGCAAGTGGAAGAACCGGCGTTCCCGGCCAACGCCACGGCCAGCGTGGCGACGGCGGAGAGAAAGAGTTTATTAATAATGTCTCAGTCCGCCCAGGAGTTAAGAGCGAAAGTTGACCGGGCTGGCTTGGGGCATTTCGTGGGCGCAGGCCTGATTGATCGGCGCATCGGGCACACGCGCGTTGGCGGCGACCAAACGGTTGGCCAACAGATAAGCCTCCACCTCTTCGCCGCTGATATCGGGCAGCATTCTGCCGTTGACCTCGACACAAGGGCTGAGCATCTGGCCGCTTTTCTCGATCATTTCCTGGCGTTGCACGCGTCGTTGATGATGTCGCGGTCTTCGAAAGGCAGGTCGTATTTGCGCAGAACAGCGCGCACGCCCTGGCTCCAGCCGCAGGTAGGTTTCAAATAAGCGATAATTTTAGGTGTATCCATAACCTTTATTAGTGTTCATATTGCCACAGACGGCGCAAATAGCAACCGCTAAATTTTCGGGCATGGCCCGCCTTATCCGTGAAACATGGACGCACTTTTATGAGATATACGTCATAAGAAATGGTGAATCAAATATCATTTTTCGCTGCCTGCATCCGGCTTTCAACGGACGGGAGTATTCGAGGCAGGTTCCCAGCTTGCACCGACGATGCCGGGGCGGGGGCTGCTTGCATGAATTCCTTCTGATCAAACAGGCAGCGGAACTCTAAAGGGACGGCGCTGATGCGTGGGAGGTGTCATCGGTTTCCCGCATCGCATTTCACACAACCCGAATCGAAACAGGGTTACCGGGTCAGGTTGAGCCTCTGTGAGGGCGGCGGCGGAGATCAACATGGTCATCAATATCGGCAAGGCGCTGAGCAGCGATTGGCTGCGTGGAGCGGGACGTGAAGCAGTGTGGACGAAGCCCACCCACCGATAACACAAGCTGAAGGTGATTTTGAGAACGAATTACCTGGACAAGGGCAGAGCGGGCTTGAAGAGCGACGACTTTAAACACCACTTGTGCCAGTTGTGCGAACGCGCCGGAGCCGACTGGGTAAAGACATTCGAGCCCGGGCTTCGGCTTTAGTCAAGCAGGCCAATGGCGGCTGTAATTACCAGGGGCGCGACGGGACACAACCTGCGATTGATGCGCGGGGCAGCATATCACAAAGGTGCAAATAAAGGCGGCGGCAGCATGCGCCCACCCTGTGACACCTGGATCCCAGACGCACAATCTCGGCGTCAGCCGCTGCGGAGCGACGGCAACAGCAGCGATGCTGGACGAGCTCTCGCCGGCGCGAGCAGCAGGAGGCGGGAAAGCCAACCGGACGCAAAGGACGCGGAACCTCGGGGAAGCTCAGGTACTAATACATAGTACAACTCTTCTTATATTAAAGCGCGGTCAAAACAGCGCGGTAGATTTTTAGGGCATTGGTCACGGGCAGCGGACCAGGAGTAGGGCTGCTGAACGTGTTGGTGCTGACGGTGGAAAGGTTGGTGGACGACTGTCCCAACCGCCACGGAACTCCCCCGCCAAACTCCACCCTTGACCCAGAAATTGAAAATTATGATGGTAAGGTGGACGCAACTTGAGCTGGCGTGAGGCAGATGGCGAGACGAGTCGGTGCAAGGCTCGGGGCGGCCTAGTGGTTTGACTTTTTGGCGCTGTAGGCAGTTTCTGCAAATCCACAATAACTAAGTCTACATTCAGGTGCAAAAGTTTGGCACCTGTGCAAGCGTCCGTGTGTTGGGGACCCAAGTCCGCTTGCGGCACCCGCCGTGTTTCGTCAAGTATTTTGTTCAGACAACCATGATGGTGAGCGCGCCGTGCTTGCTCCGCTCCGCCGCAAACACCGCCACATTGTCGGGGTTTTGGACGGACGCCAGGGACGCTGGTGTCGCCGAAATGTGGATTTGTTCCATCGTAGTTGCGGTATTTTTCATGGCCGATAAACCTCCCCGGCGGGTCGGGAACGCCCCAGCGGTAAGGTCGAGGCCCTCGCACAAAGATGCCAGAAAAGGATGTCGGCCTGGGCGGTGCCGCCCACTATGGAGTTCTTCGCTCCCAAATAGGTACTGGTAATGCAATCTATACGGGATGATCGTGACAAGTACAATTCTTTCATGCGGGAGATCAGCGGTAATTTTGTCGGCGTTGTCGTCCGAGTGTTGGAGTCCACGTCATTGGTGTCCCAGAACTTTTCCACGTCGATTGGTTGCGGAGCGGTTCGGTGATTGTGGTATCAGGAGGTGTCCCCGCATTGCCTTCCACCGAGGTAGCGAATGCAGGGTGGAGATCATGGAGAGGGCGCTCTCCATTAGTCACCTGGTATCAAACAATCTGATATTGAAGGCCAGGCAGTGTGGGTCCATGCACAGGTACGGGAAGAAATCGGAGTGGGTAAGAGAGCCACGTTATAATCGTTATTGCTTCCGAACCATTGCTGCCCGTCATGACCAGCTGTAAAATAACCTCTGCCAACCCCACTTCTTCGGCCCCAGAACCAGCCCGTGAGGGTGTCAACGCTCTTGACCATCAACCGCTGATGG
>CAWFAZ010000070.1:0-8832 GCA_963813995.1 uncultured Verrucomicrobiae bacterium
CGGTGTAATCTCGTCGGCTTGATACCGGCGCAGCAAATCGGCCAGTTTTTGTTCCTTGGCGGACAGCGCGTTGGTATTGGCGGGCGGCGTCCTGGCCGCGGCTTGGGCGGGCGCGGGCGCGTTTTGCATTTTCTTTTTTAGCGGTTCGCGGCGGGCGGCTTCTTCCCGGGCCTTTTTGCGGGCAGCGGTGGCGTCGGCTTCTTTTTTGACCCTGGCGATTCGGGCTTGTTCGGCGGCGGCGTTTTTTGCGTCGTTTTCTTTTTTGATTTTAAGCTTGTCCTGTTCCTGCTGCCGTCTGGCCGCCTCCTTTTGTGCCGCTTGATCCGTGACTACTACTGGTGTGGCCTCGGCTTGGCGAAGGGCCTCCAGCGCCTTGTTTTGATTGTCGGGCAGCGCTGGAACGGCAAGGGCGGCAGGTTCGGGCACAACGACCGGTGCGGGCACAACGACCGGTGCGGGCGCAACGGCTGGTGCGGGCGCAACGGCTGGTGCGGGCGCAACGACCGGCGCAGGCGCAACGACCGGTGCGGGTTGCGCGACGGCTGGACTCGCTTCTTTGGCTGCCTTTTTCTTTTGTGCGGCGGCGGCTTTTTTTGCCGCTTTTTCTTGTTTAATTTTAAGCTTGTCCTGTTCCTGCTGCCGTCTGGCCGCCTCCTTTTGTGCCGCTTGATCCGTGACTACTACTGGTGTGGCCTCGGCTTGGCGAAGGGCCTCCAGCGCCTTGTTTTGATTGTCGGGCAGCGCTGGAACGGCAAGGGCGGCAGGTTCGGGCGCAACGACCGGTTCGGGCGCAACGACCGGTGCGGGCGCAACGGCTGGTGCGGGCGCAACGGCTGGTGCGGGTGCAACGACCGGTTCGGGCGCAACGACCGGTGCAGGCGCAACGACCGGTTCGGGCGCAACGACCGGTGCAGGCGCAACGACCGGCGTGGGCGCAACGGCAGGAGCGGAAGCAGCCGGGGCGATTTGTTCCGGGACTATTGGTCCCGCCTCAGCATGGCGAAGGGCTTCCATCGCCTTGCTTTGCTCACCGGCGCTCGCAGCAGCAGAACCAGCAGGTGCGGGTTGCGCGACAGAGGGACTCGCTTTTTCGGCTGCCTTTTTTGCCTCTTTCTCTTGTTTGGTTTTAAGCTTGTCCTGTTCCCGTTGCAGTTTGGCGGCCTCCTTTTGTTCCGCCCGTTCGATGCGGGCTTTTTCGGCGGCTGCCTTTTTTGCCTCTTTTTCTGGATTGATTTTAAGCTTGCCCTGCTCCGGTTGCTGTTTGGCGGCCTCCTTTTGTGCCGCCCGGCCGGCGCGGTCTTTTTCTTCCGCCTCTTTGCGTCGCCGCAGAGATTCTCTTAATAGCGCCGCGTTATCCGGAGCAGTCGGCGGCTGAGATTGGCCTTCCGCAGCCGCCGAAACGGCCGGAGCGGAAGCAGCCGGGGCAATTTGATCCGGGACTGCTGGTCCCGCCTCCGCCTGGCGCAATGCCTTCAGGGCCTTGTCTTGATCATTACTCCCGCTTGCGGCGGGCTGCGCGGTTACGAAAGCCGCCCAGCTTAGGCCGGCACAACAGGCTAAAATACACAGATTGCTGTTCCTCATACCGACTTTCTAATCGAAACAACCGCTGGAATCAACTTCATTTATGATCACGGGCGGTTCATTTCCCGGCCGAATTGGCCCCGCCATGCGGAAGGACACGGATAGAGCAGGATCGACCGGCCAATCAAGGCGTAGATTTCGGGCCGGGTGACTTTGACGCGCCGCGTCTTGTCAAGCATATTTTCATGGCGCAGCCTGCGCAAGGTCCTGACGCCAATGAGAATGGGCCACGCGCAGGCCAGGCGGAGCCGGAATTGCCCGGGGGGCAGGGCGTTGGTGTAATCCCAGCCCGCGGCCAGATGGGATTCGGCCCCGGCCAGCCATTGATCGTATAACGGGCGAAAGCGCGCCTGGTTGCCCGAAGAAAGCAGGTCGGCCGGACTGAGACCCGCCGCCGCCAGCGACTGCCGCGGCAGGTAACACCGTCCCTTGCGCAAATCCCGCGGGATATCGCGCAGAATGTTGACCCATTGCAACCCCTTGCCAAAACGAACGCCGTTGCGCAACAGAAAATCCTCGTCCAGGCGCGCGTCCGGAAAAAGATGGAGGCGGCAGATGCGCGTCCAGAATTCTCCAACGCAGCCCGCCACGCGGTAGGTGTAGTCATCCAGTTCGGCCTCGGTCTCCAAGGCGGCAACGGGCGCGGTTTTCGCGCCGGCAAATCGGTTGAGGTCCAGTTCCTGCCCGCTCATAATGACGCGCAAGACTTCCCGAACGAGCCGCCGGTCCGCCTCCGGCAATTGATCCAGCAAGCGCAAAGCCTCTTCGGCGCGTTCCAGCAAAATCTTTTCCGCCGGCAGAGCGCAACCCTGTGACAGCCGCCCGAAATCCAGGGTGTCGCTCGTCGCGCCCAGAATTCTGCGGCGCAACGCCTCCAGGGCTTCGAGCCGCCCCTGGACGGAAACCAATTCCGTATCGGCGATGGTGTCAGTCGTGCGTGCGAGCAGGTACGCCAGGCCGATTTGCGGGCGCACGGCGGCGGGCAGCACGCGCAAGCTCAGATAAAACGAGCGCGACGTCGCCTTGAGCAAATCGTTTGATGTCCCGGCCATTTGTTCTGCAAGAATAAATCTTCCCGCCATTCGCGCCAGCTAAAGTCGCAAAATCTTGCGCTGACGCCTTGCCAACCTTCCAGCGCAGACGTAATCTTATCCAGTGCCGACTGTGTTGCGCGTCAAAGGGTATCGGATCGGGTTTTACAGTTCTGAACCCGACGAACCGGCGCATGTGCATGTGCATAAAGCTGGAAGCGAGGCCAAATTCTGGCTCGCTCCGGTGCAGTTAAGCTGGAACAAAGGTTTCCGTGAAGCCGAACTCCGGGAGATTGCCCGGATTCTTGAAACACACGAAGCCAGATTGATTGAGGCATGGAATGAAACTGAATAACACTCCACCGCCGGACGTGACCACGGTGCAAATCACCGGCGAACGGCTGACGTTTGGCTTGGAAGACGGACGCACCGTGAGCGTGCCGCTGTCGTTTTATCCCACGCTGCAACTTGCCACGCGCCGCGAACGCGCGAATTTCAAGATTTGCCACACCTCGGTCTATTGGCCAAAGCTTGATTGCGACATCAGTTCCGACTGCCTGCTGCGCGGCGCGAAGGAATCCCGCAGATTTGCCGAGCGCGCCTGGCGCAAAAAAGCAAAGCTGGCCGCCGCTTGACCAGTCCAGCAGCAGCTTCATTTCATGTAATATTTGAAGTCATCCAGCGGCGCGTCAAAATCCGGCGACATCTCGATGTTTTCCTCCAAATGTCCAGTTAAAGCCTTCGTGACATCTTGCGAAGAAATTGCGCGGCCGGCGTGATGCACCAGAATGCCATTCCTCCGGTAGGCGGCGGGCACGGCGGAAAGCTTCGCCTTCGGTTCGCCATTCTGCGTGATGATGTCCTCAACATGGAGCAAAATCTTGTCAATTTCACGCGGCGACAGTTTGGAGCCAAACTGCGTTTGTAAATTTTCCTGGAGCCAGAGACAACGCGAGTAGAAATTTGCGTAATCTTTGTCCGTTTCGTTTGTTGATAAATTTGACGGTTGCTTGTGAGTTCTTGGGGTGATCTTGCGAATTGCCGCCATTGATCTTGAATCGAAAATGAAAAATAAATCTGGCTGGTGGAAATGAAGGTATTTTGATGCCAGCGAACGATTTTGATGTCCTGATATTTCACGGAAGAGAGCCATCAGCTTGTAATGTATTTCAATTGCATTCTTTGGAGTTGGCTCGCTTTTAAGCAAAGTAAGCCAGCCGTCAATTTCGGAATTCCTAATTTTTGGAGCAACTACCTTTTCGTAAAACACGTCTCCGGGTGAGTTCAAGCTTTTGTTTTTGCATCGCTCAATCGCGGCTGCGTAAGAACGTCCGATTAACCACACTTTAGCCACGATTTCTTGATCTGTTTTGTGGAACGGATGTTCGGAGCAAAGGTCATACAAAACTTGGTTGCCCAAATCCCCGACCTTGTTAGTAAGAGCTTCTTCAATTTCCGACTTTGCAATTGATCGAATTTCTTTCATTAAAAATTGCAGCTTTCACGAAAGCTGTTCCCGCCAGTGCGCCAGTTGCCTGGCGACTTCCTTCGTTCCCGGCGCGCCGGTCAAATTTCGTTTGGCCATCGCGTTTTGCAAATTGAAAACACCGAGCGCATCACGGCCAAAGTTTTTGTCCACGGATTTCAATTCCGCGGGCGATAGTTTATTGAGCGGCTTGCCGGTTTTCTCCGCCAGCGCCACGACCGCGCCGACAACGTGATGCGCCTGCCGGAATGCCATGCCTTTGCGCACGAGGTAATCCGCAAGGTCGGTCGCCAGCAATGCCGGGTCGCTCGCGGCGGCGGCGCAGGCGGCGCGATTGATCGCGGTGTTCTGCAACATCGCAGCCATGAGCCGCGCCGCGGCGCGCACCGTGTCCGCCGAATCGAATAATCGTTCCTTGTCCTCCTGCAAATCGCGGTTGTAGGTCATGGGCAAACCTTTCAGCAGCGTGAGCAACGACATCAAATTGCCAAAGACCCGCCCGGCCTTGCCGCGCGTGAGTTCGGCGATGTCCGGGTTTTTCTTTTGCGGCATGAGCGACGAGCCGGTGGTGTAGGCGTCGGCGATCTTGATGAAATTAAATTCCGCGCCGGCCCAGAGAATCACGTCTTCCGCGAGCCGTGAAAAGTGAACGGCAAGCAAGGCGGCGGCGGCGCAAAATTCGACGGCGAAATCACGATCGCTCACCGCGTCCATCGAGTTTTGGGTCAGCCGGGGATGTCCGTTGTCATCGACGAAGCCCAATAATTTGGCGACCATCTCCCGATCCTGGGCCAGGGTTGAGCCGGCGATGGCGCCGCTGCCCAGCGGACATACATTGGTGCGATAAAAGCAATCCGCCAGCCGGCCGCAATCGCGTTCGAGCATCTCGACGTAGGCGAGCAGATGATGGGCGAAATAAACCGGCTGGGCGCGTTGCAAATGGGTGTAGCCGGGAATGATGACGTCCGAATATTTCTCACCGAGACCGATCAGCGCCCGTTGTAACGACCGCACTTCCCCGCACAATTCGATGATTTCGTCACGCAGCCACAACCGCATGTCGAGGGCAATTTGATCATTGCGCGAACGGGCCGTGTGCAGTTTTGCCCCGGCGGGCGCGCGGCGGGTCAACTCGGCCTCGATGTTCATGTGGACGTCTTCCAGTTCCTGCTTCCATTGAAACCGGCCCCCGGTGATGTCCTGGCCGATCTGGTCAAGGGCGCTTTCGATCTCGAAAAATTCGGATTGGGTGAGCAGGCCGGTTTTATGCAACATGGCCGCGTGGGCCAGGGACCCAAGGATATCCTGTTCCCACAGACGCCAATCGAAGGAAACGGATTGGGTGAATTGCGCCGCGTCGGCGGCCGGTGCGGCGGCGAACCGGCCTCCACGGGAAACTGGAGATTGTTGTTTCATTTGACCGCCTCAATGTGCGGGGCAACCCGGTCAAAGTCACGCGAGAAAGGGAATCAATTCCGGGGATGGCGGAGAGAGGGGGATTCGAACCCCCGGGTACTTTTTAGGTACTCACGCTTTCCAGGCGTGCGCGTTAAACCACTCTGCCATCTCTCCAACCGTTTAATGACAAGCACTTGGCGAAGTTGTCAGATTTGCAACTTGATTTTCTGATACTGTGCCTGTGAAAGACAGTATTGCAGCGCCAAAAGACCGTTTGCAAAAGACACCGTATGCAAATCTGGTTCGCTATGTGCCATCCGGCATTTATTTTGCAAGAATTCGAGTCCGGGGCAAGCTCATTCGCCGATCCCTCAAAGCCAACACAATATCCGTCGCCAAACTCAGGCTTGCAGACATTGAAAAGAATTGGTTGAGCCTTGAATGATGCAGGAGGGAGGGCGGCCATGGCCATCAGCCGCGATCAGGAGCCGCTCTCTGGAGGTTGCACGGGCAGTTCCAGCGTAAAGGTGGCGCCCTGGCCGGGGCCGTCGCTGTGGGCGGTCAATCTTCCGCCCAGCTCCGCGGCCGCCAGCGCGCCGCTGTGCAGGCCGAAGCCGTGGCCGTCTTTGCGGGTCGTAAAACCATGATTGAAAATGCGCGTCAGGTTTTCCGGCGGAATCCCAACGCCATTGTCAATGACCGCGATGCAGATCCACTGATCACGCTGGGAGATCTTGAGCCTGATTTGCTTGTCCTTCCGCCCCGATTCGTCGCAGGCATACTTGGCATTGCGGATCACATTGACCAGAACCTGGAGCACCTTGTGCTTTTCAACGGTTATCACCGGCGCCTCGGTGTATTCGCGAACCAGCGCGACTTCATGCCGGACCAACGCCCCCGCGTTCATGCGCAGGGCGTCTTCGACGAGGTCGGTCACCTTGACGGTCTCCACCACACCGGAAACGTTGGCGTAATTCTGCTGCATGGCCACGATTTCCTTGATGTGTTCAATGTTTTCCCGGAGGGATTCCAGTTCCGCGATGTTGCGCTGCTGCTCCTTGCTTAACTGCTCGGAAACCCGGGTTAAATAGACGGGCAACTGTTTGCCTTTTGGATCATTGGCCATGTAGGCGCCCAGGTCGTCCGGGTGTTCGTTTAGCAGCGCGACGGCCTTGCCGAGGTAGGCGACGTTGGATTTCTTCGCGTTGTCGAGAAGCAGGGTGGCGGAGACATTGACGCTGTTGAGCACGTTGCCGACGTTGTGCAGGACACTCGTGGCAACCTCGGCCATGCCGGCCTGCCGCGAAGTCTGCAACAATTGTTTGTGCAATTCTTCAACGGTGGCTTCCGCCTCCTTGAAAGCGGTGATGTCCTTGGATATGCCGAACGTCCCGATGATTTCACCGTGGTCGTCATAGAGGGGCATTTTGCTGCTCAGCGCCCAGGTGACATGTCCGTCCGGCCACGTTTCCTTCTCGCTCTTGCCAATCATCGGCCGGCCGGTGCGGATGATATCCTGTTCGTCGTCGAAGGCCTGCTGTGCATGCTCCTTCCCGTGGAAGTCAAAGTCGGATTTGCCAATGGCCTCGTCCGCGCTGCCCAGCTTGAAGGACGAAGCCAGGCCCGCGCTACAACGACGGAAGCGCGATTCGCGGTCCTTGAAATAGATGGCATCCTTCGAGGAATCCATCAGCGCCCGCAACATATCCCGCTCACTGGCCAACTGTGCCTCCGCCCGTTTGCGCTCGGTGATGTCCAACAACAAGCCTTGCGAGCCAACGATCGTTCCATCGGGGCCAATTAACGGTCCTTTAATGACGTGGATATATCGCTCCTTGCCATCCGCACCGGCATGCTGCTCCTCCGTTTCAATGGATTGGCCGGTTTGCATGATGAATTTATGATGGTTTGCGCCGTCATTTATCACGTTGATTTCTCTCAACTTCTCAGGTTGCTCTGCGTTTTCTGGCGTCCATTTGCCGGCGGCAACTTCATCGGCGGTTTTGCCAACGAATTCCTCCGGGGTTGACTCTTTGAGGCGGCAAAACCATGAATTCACAAAAATGTAACGGCCCTCGCGGTCCTTCTGGAAAACGCCAATCGGCAGTTGATCCAGCAGCAAATAGGAAAGCGCTTGCGACTCCCGCGGAGACGGCTCCGAGGGGTCGCTTTCCAGAAGCGTGGACCAGTTGGCATCTGTTTCTTTCATCGTTGATTCGCGTGGTTCTCCGGGCACTGACATCATTTACCTGGTATCGGCGCTTTTGGCGCCCACCTTAAGGCGGATCAGCAAACTCCGAATGCAATGGACCGTCGCTCTCATTGGCAGATTGCGCCCGCGCCGCAGCCCAAAAGAAAACACCGGCCAGCCAAAGGATCTGCCGAAAAAATCGAACCATTCACTTATCGCCGGAAATAGAGGTAGGCGCCGAGAATGCACGCCAGGATGAACGCGGAGGCGGCTACCTCGCCCCATCCCCAACTGGCGCGGGTTTTGGCGTTGTCTTCCGTCGTCGTGGTGGCGAAGGTCAGGTTCTTTATTTTCGCGTAATCCGGAGCCGCCGTGGCGTAGCTGACCACGACCATGACGACGGCGGATATCAGGGTGATCAAGATGCTGAAGTACTGGAAGTTGATGTTGTTGATGACCCACAGAAATGAGCCTTCAGGATAGCTTTTGATCGCATGCATGGTCACGGGCGTATCGACCAGCAGACGGAAGATGCCAACGACAAATCCGACGATCATCGCCCAAAGGCAGCCCGCGGCGTTGAGCCGTTTCCAGAAGACTCCGAAGAAAAAGACGACAAAGATCGGCGGGGCCAGATAGCCTTGCACTGATTGCAGATAGTTGTAAAGACCGGTCGCCCCTTTGACCACCGGAATCCACATCATGGCGATGAGCACCATGATGGCGGTGGCGATGCGGCCCATGCGCACCAGTTCGTGCTGGGAGGCTTTGGGGCGCAGCTTCTCGTAAATGTCCACGGTGAAAAGGGTGGAACAGGCGTTGAAGACGCCGGCCAGGGAGCCCATGAGGGCCGAGAGCAATCCCGCCACCACAATGCCGCGCAGGCCCGCCGGCAACAGGTGCGCCACCATCAGGGGAAACGCCCCTTGCGCGGCGGCCGTGGCCTGGCCGGTCTGCGGATCGTACACCTCGGCCAATCCCGGCACTTTGCCGCTTTTGGCCAGCGCAAAACAAATCAGACCGGGAATAATAAAAAGGTAAACCGGAAACAATTTCAAAAAGGCCGCGAAGATGCTGCCGCGCCGGGCCACTTGTTCGTTGGGAGCACCCAGCGCGCGTTGCACGATATACTGGTCCGTACA
>CAWFAZ010000071.1:0-13343 GCA_963813995.1 uncultured Verrucomicrobiae bacterium
ACTCCGAGTCACAAAATGAGACAACATCAGCGGTGACCTGTTCCGCGTCCACCTCGGCGCAGTTGTTCTGTGCCGCCACCGCGAAATTACAATCGGCGAACAGGACGTTGTGCAGTTGATTGGTTGAACAACCGCCCGGCAGCCTGCTGTTGACCCCTGAATTGCAGGCCACAAACTGGCAATCCCACACCTGCAACACCCCTGAATTCGTCGGCGTCGTCACCGCCTGGTCCGCATAGAAAAACCGCAGATTGCTAATCGAAATCGAGTTTTCGCTGTGAGCGTCATCCAAATTGAGATAAATCCTGCCAGGGGACACAGTTTCTGGATTCCCGGTGGAGGATAATTCGGGAATTATGCCGCCACTCCCATCACCGACAAATATTATCTCCCCTTGCGAATCGTCATCCATGGTCGTCAACGTCGCGGGCCGATAAGGCCCGGTCTCGCAATTCAAAGACCCATGCACAATCAGGCCGGTATTGGCAGACCCAGGCGCGGTCTGGTAAGGTCCGATTGCTATGGGATTGCCGAAGTCAAATTTGATCACGGCTCCCCCCTCAATAGTCGTGCCTCCATAAAGATCGGCCGCACTCCGATGAGGCGTGGCTGAACAGATAAGATAGGTCGTATCGCCTCTAAACGTATAGTTTTGACGCGGTCCAATCAGAGGCAGGTATCCAATTCCGCCAAGCCCGTAGCCAGCAAGGCTCGCACTGCTGCTGAGAATTGAATTTGTCGGATCTGTCCCACTCGAAACAAGCACGGCATAAGTGCCGACAACGCCTGTGGAGCTGAATTGAATATTGTTTAGCGTATAATTGCTGCCGGTGGCATTTGGAATGGGGACGAATGTGCCGTTGTCATCCAGCTTCTGCCATTGATAAGTTAAATTCGTGCCCACAGCGGTCACAGCGAAAGTGACAGTATCCGGTTCATATACCGTCTGGCTCATCGGCTGCATCGTGATTCCAATATAAATGTTCGACACCACAAGAACAGCGTTGGAACTTTCCAGCGAATCCCCTGCCTGGTTTGTCTCGATGACGGTGTAATCGCCGGCATTTGTCGATGCCAGATTTGTAATTGTCAAACTGCTGCCAGTGGCTCCGGGAATATTTGTCCCGTCAAGCTGCCACTGATAGGTATTAGGCCCTGGACCGTTGTTGGTCGTCGTGAACGTCACACTGCCTCCCAAGCCGTTTGTCTGGCTCACTGGTTGGATTGCGATTACCGGTTGGTTAAACAAAAGGAGGGGGCCATCTCCGCTCACCCCGGAACTGTTGAGGATCAAATGAGCCTGGAGATAATACGCCTGGCCGGGAGGACTATTGGTGGTCGCGTCCCAGACCAGCAGGGTGTTTCCATGTCCATCGTCCGCCGGCTCACATTGTTGATTTGCTGCCGGGATGCCGTCCACCATCAGTTCCAGTGTGCCAATGCTGGTTAGCAAGCTGTAGGGGACATAGACTTCAAAGGTGTTGGTGGCTGGTTCCAGCCCCGTGGTGATCGGATAAAGTGCCAGCGAATTGCTCGTATCGAAGGGATTGGTCATCCCCAACGCTTCCTTGATGCTGCCGACTAGGCCGTCGCCAGAGAGGTCAATATTGGTATAAACAGCGTTGGTAGCAATAGTGGCATTTGTCGGAATTGCCCCATTTCCGTTGACATCTGCAATGTAATCCGGAATTCCGTTCGTCTCAAGCGGGACCCAACCGTTGCTGTTGCTGACTGCCGCCACATAATGAAGACCAATATCAACAATGCCATCGCCCTGAATGGCCTGGTTGGTCGCGGTCGTGTAATAATAAAGGCCCAACAGATTTGCATTCGCGCTGCCGGTGCCTGCCAGCACCGTGCCCGGAGCCATGTAATAATTGCCAAATGGCCCAACTTGATAGGGCGGAGGACTGGCAAAATACTGATCATTGGTTGACAAGTTTCCATCGTTATTTATCAATTGGAACCCGTCCTTTGTTAGCCAGTAGCCGTTATACTCGGCGTCAATCGGTTGACTTGTGTCTTGCCACAAATCAACCTGATCAAACAGGTTATCCTTGAAAATCCAATTACCCGGGGACGCCGGAATCACATTCAATAATCGCCCTTTGAATAAATTATTGTAGGCATAAAACGGCAAGTCAATGTTGGTTATGCCATCGTATGAAGGCTGCAGAGCGATTACGACTGATGCAAACAAATTATTTCTCCACGATACCGCCCCTGGCTGATATACATTATTGGTACTTAGGTCGTACGGTGGACCAAGAATAATCTGCCCGCCTTCCAGAACGCAGTCCTCCATCGTCCAATAAACCGAACTGGCGAATGTGTAGTACACTTCCGAACCCAGCCACGTTTCGAGAGTACCGGCCCAAAGGTCGAAGTCATCGGCCGTTGAATAAATATTACAAAAGCGCATATCCACTTTTGGAGCCAGACTATCGCTGTTGGTTTCGTCCTCCGCACAGATGAAATCAATGCCGCCATAATAGTAATACGACGGAGCACATGCGCCAGGCAACACAGGCGTATAGTTTTGAAAAACCCTGCCGGGCAACAGCGGCCCCTCCTGCACAAATTCAATATCCGCGAAAACAACCGGGTTAGTCGGCATGCCTTGAGCAATAAACGATGAGCCGTCCTGCAGGAAAAAACCGCCGAAATCGTCATTGCGAAAGCCAATCGCTGTCCCTGGCAACACCGTTACTTCATTAGTCACAAAGATAGCCGCGACCGTATAATCCAGCGGGTCATAATAGTAGCCCAAGTCCGGCGCTCCACCCCGGTAACGTTTTGCCACCGGAAAGAGTGTCATCTCATCGATTCCGATGTCTCCCGAAAGTGACATCGGCACGACCGTAGTCTTCTGCCACAACTGCTGAAGCATCGGACCGCTGATATTCGTCGTGCCAGCCCCGCTACAGGCGCTGCTGGTCGCAAGATAATAAAATGCGTCGTCTCCCGCTTCGAAGGGCGATGCGTTAGGATTGATGGCCACATTTTGGTTGTTTGTGACCAATCCTCCGCCAAATTCGCCCATCACAATGGCATTGGTCAGGCATATCTTGCCTGGCGCAAGCACCGGGTTCCAGAACGAGAAAACATCCGCCGTCACTTGCTCGCCGTCCAATTCAGCCAGGTTGGTCTGCGCGCTAAAGACGTAATTACAGCGGCTGAACAGGGCGTTATGCAGGCGGTTGGTCGAAGCACCGCCCTTCGCCCAACTGGCAAGCGCCATATTACACTCCAAAAACTGACAATTCCAGATGTCGAGAACGCCCGAGTTAGTCGGAGTGGTGACAGCCTGGTCGGCATAACAAAACCTGAGATAACTGATGGAGATGCCGTTCGTGTCATGTACGTCGTCCAAGTTCAGGTAAGCATAGCCATTGGTGGCGGTTACCGGAGAACCCGAACTGATATCCTGGCCAGGACCTTTTGGGGCCCACCAAACATATGGCAGTTCCCCTTGGGAATCGTCGTCAATCGAGGTTAGGATGGCTGGATTGTAGGGACCGGTTTCGCAAACCAACGGCCCATGCAAGACCAGGGTTGCGGCGTCCGGTATCCTCCCGCTCCCATCAGAGAAGTAATACAATGACAACTCATCGTAATCGAACTTGATCACGCTCCCTCCTTGAATCGTCGTAGTCCCGTACAAATCGACGTTCGATGAATGCGTAAGCAAATTGCATGCAATATAATAAGTGTTGTAAGCTTGAAACGTATAATCCTGACGAGGTCCGAACACCGGCATGACCGTGGCGTCAACTATTTGGCCGGCTGGGTCGTCGGCGGTGTCGGCAGTTATATCGTCTAATACGGCATTTGTGAAGGAATTAGTGCCGACAGAATTGGCAACAACAACGGCATAGGTGCCAGCATCGCCAGGTTGCATGTTGACATCCACCCAATGGGTATTTGTCTGTCCTTGCAGATTGGTGAACGCGCCGTTACTGAAAACCTGCCATTGATTGGTAATCGGCTCGGTTCCGACCGCGCGCGCGCTGAAGGTCACTGTGTCGCCCTCCACCACCGTTTGGGAAATGGGTTCATAGACGAAGGTGGGCGCGGCGTTCGATCTCGTCAAAGTCGCGACAACACTTGTAACGCTGCCATACACGTTTGTGACCACCACGACGTAATTTCCGGCATTTATCGCCTGGACGTCACTGATCACGAAGCTGCTGTTCGTCGCTGCGGAGATATTCGTGCCATTAAAACTCCATTGGTAATTCAACGGCAACGCACCAATGGCCATCACATTGAAGGTTGCACTGCTCCCATCGTTTACCGTCTGACTCAGCGGCTGGGTGATAATGGAAGGAGGGGAGTTGGATGTTGTTAACGTTGCCACTGCGCTTGTAACGCTGCCCGCCATGTTCGTCACAACAACCACATACCAGCCGACATTAGCCTCTTGAACATCGGATATCGTGTAGCTGCTTGCCGTCGCTCCGCCGATATTCGTGCCATCAAAGCTCCATTGACAGCTCAACGGCGTCGCGCCTACGGCCATCACGCTGAAAGTCGCGCTGCTCCCTTCATTCACTAATTGGCTCGCCGGCTGTGTGATAATTGACGGAGCGCCGTTCGTATTTGCGCCCGGATAATAGGCGTTGGGACCCAGATACCCAAGAAGCACACCTTTGAAGAACAACGCGTTGGAATTGAGGTCCATGGGCGGGGCCGGGGTGATGGAATTTGACGCAAGGATGGTTTGCCATACGCCCCAGTTGGTCGTGGTTGGGGCCGCGTTGGTCATAATTTCGTAAGTCAGTCCAGGCAAGGTGCTTACGACACTAACAAAGGCTTGCATTGCGCTATTGGTCACGGCAAGCCAGAAGTTGGTATAGTTTAAATAGTTGGATGTAATGACATAGCTTGGCTGGAAGAAACTGCTGTCTGAACCGGACCCGCCTGTGCCGCCGCCAGGGCCTGCCGCGCCGTTGTCGGGATGAAAGCCGCCGGAAGCTGGCAAACTCCCACCAGAATTGAGGATGATGGCGGATGTATCGGCATAATCCTGCGCGATCTCGGCGGCGGAAAGCGGGCCATCGTAAGTCTGAAGGTCTTGGAATTGCCCCCTGGCTTGGAA
Source organism: uncultured Verrucomicrobiae bacterium (assembly GCA_963813995.1). Taxonomy (GTDB): domain Bacteria; phylum Verrucomicrobiota; class Verrucomicrobiia; order Limisphaerales; family Palsa-1400; genus DASRLE01. The sequence goes on from CAWFAZ010000071.1 coordinate 5,102, forward strand.
TACACCGTTTGTGCCGCCCTCGCTGCCAATGCTAAACCCATACACCGCGCAGTCGTTGTCGCTGGGTATGCAGGCGATGGCTCCGGCATTGGTGACCGGTTGGCCCTCCAAATAGAGGCAACAACCATTTGCGGGTGAGTAGGTCAGGCAGACGCTGTGCCAGTCTCCGGCGTCAAAATCAATGGGCGCGGTGAGGACGATCTGCTCGGCTCCATTGGACTGCGCCAGAAAAATCAGGTTCGTGCCGTCCGGGTCAATGGCGAGCGACCAGCAAGAGGCTGCGGCATTCGATGTCCATTGGCCAATGGTTAACAGGCTGGCCCAATTAGTTGGTCCGTCGCCGCCGTCCGGCACGCTTGTGTAGTTCGGTTGAAACCAGAAGGAAATTGTTCCAGAGGGCAGGCTGATGTTTGGTTCGCCCTTGTCAATCACACTCAAGTTGAGAAATGCCGGGCAGTTCGTATCGACGCTGAGGGCTGTTCCGGCAGGGCTCCAGCCGGGCGCGGTGTTCAAGTTGGTAAAGCCTAGCGGGGCATCGCCGAATATATCCGGCCAATTTGGCCCCGCCAAAACCCACGAGTTTAACTGGATCGGCGGCAGCGGCGGCGGGCCGGGCTGGCACAATGCCAGAAGCGGCAGGAACAGGAGCGCAAAGACGGCAAGCGTGAATGTCTGAACAAGGGAGTGGCACAGTGGTTGGAGAGGTTTCATACGGTTCTTAAATTAAAGGCCGGCAGACAGAGTGCCAGGGTGCGGCCTGCTCTTGCCAGTTTCGTGCTCATGCGTTTGCGTATCCCCGGAACCCAAAGTGGTCTGAAAATCACCGAAACAGGCCAAAATGAGCTTCGCTAATTTAAGACTATTGCCATCTAAATATTTCTTATATAAAATGTCAAGCGAATTCCTCAAATTAATCCTCTTTTGATCGTAATCGCCTGATAACAAATCACTTCCCCGATCATGCTTGGTTCCTCAACGTTTTCGGTGGAATAGAAATCCGCCACGACCGACCACGATCTGCTGTCCGAGTGATTTTGTGATGCCATGTTTCAGGGCCATTTCCTATATAACTCCTTCTATATGAGCTTCTTCCTCTTGGAGCCGCCGCACGGCGGCGGCCTGCGGCCTGGGAGCTTCGCTCCAGGCCGACCCCCAGATAAGGCTTTTAATGAGAATCTATTCCACCGAAAACGTGGAGGAACCTCATGCTTGCTCGTAAATACCCTGCCTAAACTTACCTAAAACTGGTTGTGACTTGTCAAAATGTCGAAATTCTCACGGTTTTTTCCGGGGTTGCAAAATGAAAGGGTTTTTGGGAAGGGGCAACTCAAGTTATGTGCATGCAAACCGCAAGGGCTGATGATTTGCGCCACTTCAGCCTAAAGTTCCGCCGGTTCCCGCCGATATAAACAAAAGAGAGAAAAACAATGAATTTCGAGGACATGGGATTGGTATTCCCGCAGGAATATCTGCGGGCGGCTTTGCTGGTTTCCTTGCTGAGCGTGTGGGTGCTGGTGGGACTTTTCTTCTACCTCAACCGTTACACCCGGCGCGAGTATTTCACCATCTGGACCGCCGCATGGTTGTTTTATGCGCTGTGGCTGACGTTGAGCCTGCGCATGGGGGATCCGGGCGCGGAGAGCGTCCTCTTCGCCATCAAGCAATGTTGCGTGTCAATTTCGGCAGTCTTCCTTTTGTGGGGCAGCCTTCGTTTTCTCGCTATTCCGGTCCCGCAACGGCTGCTGGGCGGGTTCATGTCATTCCTGGTGGTCTGGACCTTCGTCAGTCCGCAGGCAATGACCGGTGTGCTGCAAATCGAATTGCCCGTGTTTATTTTGCTTGGCTCGAGCAGCCTGTTTGCCGGAGTGTGTTTTTTTCGGTTGCGGAAGCAAAGGGCGTTCGTGGGAGCGGGCATGTTGTCCCTGGGCTTTTTGCTGTGGGGCGTTTACCTCGGGAGCTACCCGTTCTCCCAACAATACGGGAACCTCTACAGCGCCGGCTTTTTTATCGCGGCGGTGCTGCAACTCTTCATCGCCGTCAGCATGATCGTGCTCGTTTTGGAAGAGGTGCGTTACAACGCGGAACAGGTGCATGCGGAAATCGCGGCCGTCCGGCGGGAAAAAGAGGCTTTGCAAGTCAAGGTCATCACCACCGAAGAAGAATGTCAGAATCTGTACAATCAGGTGCGCCTGACCGAGGGAACCCAAAAAGCCTACGATGAGTTGCGCCGGACCCAGCAGGCCGTGGTGCAGCAGGAGCGTCTCCGTGCCCTGGGCCAGATGGCCAGCGGTGTGGCCCACGACATCAATAACGCGCTGTCCCCGATTACCGCCTACTCGGAACTGTTGCTCAGCACACTGCCGGATTTGGCGGATGCCCCGCGGGAGCGCCTGAAGAGGATCAGCCAGGCCGCCCAGGACGTGGCCCAGATCGTGGCCCGAATGCGGGAATTCTACCGCCGCGACCTGGATTCCGATCAGTTGGAAAAGGTGAACGTCAACAAGGCCATCAACGAGGTGGTCGAACTCACCCGCCCGCGCTGGCGTGATCTGGCGCAGCGCGAGGGCATTTCCATTCGCGTCAATATTGAACAGGAACCGAATCCGCCCGTGCTGGTGTGCAATGCCAGTGACCTCCGCGAGGCGCTGACCAATGTCGTCTTTAATTCCGTGGAGGCGCTCCCGCAAGGGGGTGTCATCACCCTCGTCACCCGCTCGGTCACCAAGCCCGATTTGCCAAAGGCTGGGAGTGAGCAGCAGGAGATTCAGATCGAGATCCGGGACAACGGCATCGGCATGGATGAAAGGGTCCGTCAACACTGCCTGGAACCGTTCTTCTCCACCAAGCTCCAAACCGGCGGCACCGGACTGGGACTGGCGATGGTTTATGGAATGGTCAGGCGGCACGACGGCAGCATTGAAATTGACAGCACACCGAATCAGGGCACCTCTGTGCGTCTCATTTTCCCCATCCGGGAGCGGGCGATTTCGTCCGCCCGGCTCCAGCCGGCGCAACCGGAACCCTGCCGCTCCCTGCGCATCCTCTGCATCGACGACGAACCGCAACTGAGGCAACTCATGCATGATCTGCTTGAAGTCTATCACCACAAGGTGACTGTCGCTCCAGGCGGGAGGGAAGGAGTCGAAATGTTCCGATCCAATCTCCGGGGGCGCGAGCCGTATGAGATCGTCATCACTGATTTGGGCATGCCGGACATGGACGGACACCATGTGGCCCGCGCCATCAAAGCGGAATCGCCAGACACACCCGTCATCATGTTGACGGGGTGGGGCACGATCATGAAAACGGAAGGGGAAACCGCCCCGGAAGTGGATGCCGTGCTCAGCAAACCGCCTCGCATGCAAGAGTTGAACAACCTCCTCCTGCAAATGGCCGCCAGACGCAATTAGCTTCCGCGCAGAAGGACTTGCCGGTTCAGGTCCGGGCCGCCGGCGCGATGGCGACATCTTCCAGCCGGGCGTATTGCACGAGCAGATCAACCACCTTCTCATTCAAGAGCTGGCTGTAAACGCCCGCCAGCCCGCCGCCTTTTTCCAGTTCCTTGACCAGTTTGTCCACCGGCATTTTGTATTGCGCCGCCATGTCCTGCAGCCGCCGGGCGATTTCCACCTGTTCCACCCGCACGCCCTCCTTTTCCGCCACGCGCTGGAAGGCAAAAGTGGCCTTGATCCGTTCCCGGGCCGTGCCGCTGGCCGTGGCGTAAATCTGGTCCTTTTGCGCGTCGAGCGCCTCCTTGGAAATGCCGCGCTGCTGATTCTCGTTGACAATCGAATAAACAATTTCCCGCGTCTCCTGTTCGAGCAGGGACTCGGGCAGATCGCACTGGATTCTGCCCAGGAGGTTTTGCACGACCTGGTTGCGGATGCTGCGGCTCTGCTTCAGGTTCCATTCGTTCTGCAAATCGGCCCGCACGCCCTCGCGCAATTTTTCCATGCTTTCCGCCCCGTAAGATTTGGCAAAGGCCTCGTTCAACTCCGGCGCCACCTTCTCCTTGGCCTCGACCAGTTCAACCTCATAAACGCCCTTTTTCCCGGCCAGTTGCGGCGTGACGAAATCCGCCGGAAAATCCACCGTGATGGTCCGCTTGTCGCCCGCTTTCATGCCAATCAATTGCGAGCCGAATCCCGGAATAAAGGAGGTCTTGTCAACATTGATCCAGAAGGCCTTCTTTTCGGCCAGGCCCCTGGCGGTCGGGGCCGTTTCCGTGACCGGTTTGCCGTCGCAGGATCCGGTATAGTTGACAACAGCGACGTCGCCCTCCTTCAATTCGCGCGCGACGGTTTGAAATTGTGTCTGGCGTTCGCCCAACAGGAGCAGCGCCCGTTCGACGTCCTCGGGCGTGACCGACCCGGTTTCACGGCGGGCGGGCAGCCCTTTGTATTCGGGCAACTGGAATTCGGGCGCGATTTCCAGCGTGGCGGTGAACAGGCATTTCTGGCCCCGGGCAAATTCAATCTCCCCGATGTCCGGCGAGCCGACCACGTCGAGTTTCTGTTCGGCAACGGCCTGGCGGTAGGAATCAGCAATGAGTTTTCGTTTGGCTTCGTCCTGTATCTCCGTTTCGTAGCGTTTGGCCACCATGTCCTTGGGCGCTTTGCCGGGACGGAAGCCGGGCAGCCGGGCCTCGCGCTGAAATTTGCGCGTTGTTTCCGCGAAGGTTTCATCGACCTTCGCCGCTTCGATTTCCACGCGCATCAGCCTTTTGCACGGACTCAAAATTTCCACCGATACATTCACAAACAGCCTTTCAATTCAAATGGGCGAATCGCGCCGGGCGCCAAAAGCGCCATTATTATCGCCCTGTGTCGTGGGATTGGCCCGGCCGCGAGTTGGGTAAATTAAGGAATGCGCCGCCCGCCGTCAAGTTCTTCCAAATCATGACAAAACCGCTGGAGAAATCTTGCGGCCTCTTTTCCACCCAATCCGTCACCTGGCCGCGCCCGAACCATTCCCCGCGTTCGATTTCCTCCGGATGCAGCGCAAACGGCCCGTCCGATTCCAATTGATACACCCAGACAAATTCCTGCCCGGTGTCAACGCAGGCGGCGATTTTGAAAAGCCGGCGCGGCGGCGCGGCCGCGATCAAGCCCAATTCCTCCCTCAATTCCCGCACAGCGCAGGCGTCGTAATCCTCGCCGCTGTCCAGATGGCCGGAGGCCGAGGAATCCCATGCGCCCGGAAAGGTGTCCTTGGTCATCGAGCGTTTTTGCAGGAAGATGCGGCCGTCCGAGCCGAAAACCAGCACATGCACCGCGCGATGTTTGTGTCCGTCGCGGTGGACCTCGCGGCGCGGCAGCCGGCCGACGATTTCATCCCGTTCGTTAACGATGTCAAATATCTCTTCGCTCATGTTGACAACAATTCGGCCAGTCGCACGAATGGTTCCAGGCCTAGTTCCTCGGCGCGAACTTGCGGCGGGAGTTGCAATTGCCCGAACGCGGCACTCAACCGGTCCGGCGGCCAGTCCTGCTTCAAGAGTTTCAGCATCATTTTGCGCCTCTGCGAGAAACCGCGCTTGACGATTTTGGTGAACACCCGCTGGAGGGCGGGCGGCAGGAGCGGCCCGGCTCTCCGCGCCAAAACAATGCAGGCCGAATCCACCTCCGGCGACGGAAAAAAACATGAGGCCGGTATTTTAAACGACCCGCGCGTTTCGTAGCGCAGGCGCAGCAACAGGCCGAGAATGCCATATTGTTTGGTTCCTGGGCCGGCCTCAATCCGGCGCGCCACTTCCAGTTGCAGCGTGGCCACCATCCGCCCGGGCGGATGCTCGCTCTCCGCCAACTCGACCAGAATGGGCGAAGCGACGGAATAAGGCAGATTGGCGACGAGTTTCCAATCCGCCCATTCCCGGTTCCTCTTCACGTAACGCAAGGCGTCGTCATGGATGAGTTTGACGTGCGGCGCGCCGCTGAATTTCTGCTGCAGAAAATCAAAGAGCCGCCGGTCCTTTTCTATCGCCAGAACCTCGCCCGCCCGCGCGGCCAGCAATTCCGTCAACGGGCCAAGCCCCGGCCCGATTTCCAGGACCTTGTCCGCCGGTCCCAGTTCCGCCGCGGCCACAATCCGCCGGAGTTGGTTCTGATCGTGCAGAAAATTCTGGCCGAGCGACTTGGTCAGCTTCCACTCGCGCTCGGACAGGATTTGTTTGATCTCGGAAAGTTTCATCCTAAAAACGGCAGTTGAGGGAATGTAAACCACGGATGGACACGGATAAAAAGGCATGGAGTCCCGGCTTCAGCCGGTGGGACGCCGGACCGGCTAAAGCCGGGACTCCATACTTTGCTTTCATCCGTGTCTATCTGTGTTTATCCGTGGTTAAAATACTTTTTCCAGTTCATTTCATTTTGGCGGTCGCATCGGACAACGCCCGCCGCAGGACCGCCACCGCCGCCGCGAGCTGGGCCTTGGTGATGATCAACGGCGGGGTGAAACTGATCACGTTCCCAAATTCGCCTTCCGGCAGGAGAATAAAACCGCGCCGCAACATCTTCTTGACTGTTTCCAAAACGAGCGCCGTGGCCGGGCCGCCGCCGGCTTTCCTGATTTCCAGGCCCGCCATCAAACCGCGGCCCCGGATTTCGATGGTATGCCCCGGCGCGGAAATTTCCGCCCGCAACTGTTGCATCAGATACGCGCCCAGAGCGGCGCTCCGTTCCGGCAGGGATTGACTTTCGAGTTCCTTGATCTGGGCCAGGGCCATGGCGCATCCGACCGGATGACCTTGAAAAGTGCTGGTGTGGATGGCCTCGCCCGTGGAAGGCGGCCAGGCGGCGTCCATTAATTCCGCCCGCCCGACGCACGCCGAAAGCGGAAAGCCGCCCGTCAAAGCCTTTCCCAGACAAATCAAGTCCGGCTTGGTCCGGCTCTGCTCGCAGGCGAACCACGTTCCCGTCCGGCCAAAGCCGGTGTAAATCTCGTCCAGAACCAGCAGCGCGCCGTACTGGTCGCAGAGGGTCCGCAACAACGGCAGGAAACCCGCCGGCGGAACATTGACGCCCCCGCGTCCCTGAATCGGCTCGGCCAAAATCGCGCCGAATTGCTTGCTCCGCAAAAGTTTTGTTACCCGGTCCTTTGTCACAGCCAAATCGTCCGCTTCCTTCGGAAACGGCACGAAGCGGCCGAATTGCCCCAGTTGCGAACGAAACGGGTCGCGGAAATGGGCGCGATGCGTCGCGTTGAGCGCGCCGTAACCGAGGCCGTGATACGCGCCGGTGAAGGCCAGAATCCGCCGTTTGCCCGTGGCCAGCAGGGCGGTTTTGAGCGCGGTCTCGACGGCTTCGAAACCGGAATTGGAGAACATCGTCTTGCCCGCCATCGCGCCGGAAGTCCAGCGCTCGAAAGTAATGCGGCTCAGTTCCCGGGCCAACTGCGCTTTCAAAGGATGCGGGTGAACGTCGCCCATGGCGTGCAGCAGTTTTCCCATCTGCCGTTTCCCCGCCGCGACCACGCGCCCCCGGCCATGCCCCGCCGCGGCCACGCCAAACGCCGCTGTCAAGTCGATGTATTTCCGGCCCTCCGCGTCCCACACGTTCGTTCCCCTGGCCCGCGCCCACACGATCGGCCACGAACCGTCCGGCGCGATCCAGAGCATGTTGGCCGGCTCATAAGCGCGCAGAAGATCGAGGACTTTTTTTGATTTGGTTTTCACGCGGGGAAATTTCAGACGCCCTTCCGGTCCGGTGGCCAGATGAATTTGTGCATCTGGAGTTGAAAGCGGACCGGCAGCGCGTCGGCCATGATTTTTTCGGCCAACTCGAGACGCGAGATGGGGGTCTGCCCTTCCGGCACCTTGCGCAATGATTTATCCTGCTGATGCGGCAACAGCGGGGAAACCCACGAAAAGAGAATCGGACAGATCCCGGCCAGATGGCGCGCCGCGATTGTTTCCACGGCCCATTCATAATCCTGAAGGGTGCCGATGACGAATTTGATTTCATCGCCGGCCTTGAGATGGGCCAGGTTTTCCCATCGATTCCGTTCGCATTCGCCGCTGCTGGGGCATTTCAAATCCATGATGCGCCGGACCCGCGCATCCACCGGCGCAATATCCAGCGCGCCGCTCGTTTCGAGCAACACGATAAAACCGGCGTCGCACAAGGTTTTCATCAACGGCAGGGAATTTTTCTGCAACAGCGGTTCGCCGCCGGTCAGTTCGACCAGGGGCAGGCGCATGGCATCCGGACTTTTGGCAAAGCCGCGGGCCAATTCCTCGACCCGG
>CAWFAZ010000072.1:0-25450 GCA_963813995.1 uncultured Verrucomicrobiae bacterium
TTCCCAAGATCTCCTGGCAGTTTAGCTCCACATTATTGACCGAGCAGGTTTCGGGGTGTGGACACTGTCGGAATGACAACACATCCCCCACTCAAACGTTCTCCCCATCCGGCGCAGGCCCTCGGTAACCTCCCCATCTTCGGATCATTGGTGGAACACTACACCAAATGGCTGAACCAGCGGGGTTACCGGCAATCGTCGGTTGAACTCCACTTATCGGGCTTGCGGCACCTTGTCCGCTGGCTGCACCGCAAACGCTATCGTCGGCTCGAAGAACTCGACGTGGCGGGACTGACGAGTGCCTACCATCAGTTCAATCGGGACAGCCGTCGTATCGCTGGCCCAGTCCGGTCCTTATTGCGCTTTTTGAAAGAACTGAAAGTAATCCCGGAGAGACTCGGGCCAGTCCCGCCCTTGGAAGCCGAACAAACCAGGTATGGCGCATATATGTCCGAACTTCGCGGGTTGCGCCGCACCACGATCTCAGGGCAACTGCGCCGATTGCGGCTATTTTTTCAATTCCTCCAACTGGATCGCAGACCATTCAGCTTTCAAAACCTGCGCCTGAATCAGGTCGAGGCATATCTTCGGAAGGCGGCACGAAGCAATTGTCGAGTGAGTATGCACCGCATTGTCTGTTGCCTGCGCGGCTTCCTGCGGTTTAAACATGCGGAGGGACAACTTCTTCGGCCTTTACACCGGCAACTTGCAGCGCCGCGCGTTTATCAGATGGAGACACTTCCTCGGGCGGTTGCATGGTCGAAAATCCGAGATTTGCTCTGTTCCATCAATTGTTCTGAGCCATCCGGCCTGCGTGACTTCACGATGATTTATCTGGCTGCCGTTTATGGCCTTCGACAGAGTGAAGTAACCAGTGTGACGCTGGACGACATCAACTGGCGGGAACGCACACTACAGATACTGCAATCAAAGTCGGGGCAGGTCATCCATTTGCCGCTGATGGATGAAGCCGCCAACGTCCTGATCCGGTATTTGCGAGAGTCCAGGCCCCAGACCAAACAGCGGCATTTGTTTTTGAAACTTCGGGCACCCAGTGGTCCTTTGAGCCCTTACGGATTCCACAATGCGCTTCGACGGTGTATCCGCCTAAGTGGATTGGAGCTTAAACCTGGCGGCAGTCACATGCTGCGCCACTCTTTGGCCACCCATCTTTTGCATCAGGGCGTCGGGGTCAAAACGATTGGCGACACTTTAGGACATAGAGCCATTCAAAGCACTTCCACCTATCCGCCACATTTCCGCCATAGTCGTATCGGTTTCCATATTGCCAACGAAGTTTTTGCGCCATGCCAGGAAAATGCCGCCTCCCGCCCGCTCTGTCCACCAACAAATCCGGCAACAAATCCGGCAATGATTTTACCACAGAGAGCACACAGAGCACAAAGACATTGGCCAAAAAAGGAATTGTTCTGTGTGATCCTTGTGATCTTTGTGGTTAATAAGCTATTTAAGTCTTTGCAGCGCAAGCACTTAAATCTGTTTTCAAATAAAATCACAACTATTTTAAAAATTCTTTCAAATATCTGTTGACGAAATAATATATTAACTGTAATCTTCGTCTAATGAATGACCCATTAAGGCCATGTCGGAAAGGCAGAAATATGGAGGGGCAGGAAAATCAGGAAAAGCCCATTTTTCTCCCCCAATCATCTTTCTGCCATCCTTTCGCTGGGCGGGCTTGCCGCGCCATAGCCGTCTCGTCCGCCGTAGCCGCAGCGGCGAGGTGGATGCGGCGAAGGCTTGATGGCCCTCAAAAGATCAAGGTAAATCAAACTTAATCCAACCAAATCGCACCATTTTGAAACATTTTTATTTTATGCAAAAATCAACCCTCGCGCTCAAACTGGTGGTCTCGGATTTATCGTTAAAGTTCGACAGTCAAACCAGTCAAGGTGGGTCAAAGTGGGTCAAAGCGATATTTTTAAGTCACTGACTATGAATGACTTGCAAACGCCAAAAACTCAATTTTTGTGCTCTTTGTGCTCCCGCCTACGGGAGGAGGGCCACTTCTTTTTGGGCGAGCCAGCCGATGTGTTTGGCGGCGTCGCTCACTTGCAACCAGTCTCCGTCGCTCCCCAGAACGAGCAGTTCCACGCCGTCGTGGACGGTGAAAACGCTCTGCGATTCCGGCAATGGCCCGAGCCGCACCACCGCTTCCGGTACAATGATCACCGAGGATTTTTCGATCAGACGCTGGTCCACGGCCAGGCCCAGACAGGCGGCCAGGCCCAGACAGGCGAAGCCCAGCACGGCGGTCAACGCCGCGCCGGATTTCTTCAACGCGGGCCATATTTCCCGCGCTGTCAAGACAAGGAAAAAGAGGGCCGCGGCGGCCGACGCCGCCAGGGTCCATTCGTTGAGCGTGAGCCGCCCAATCCAGCGCGTCCAGCGGCTGCCCGGCAGGGCGGGATTGTTGTCGCCGGCCTGGTTGCGGGCGATTTGCAGATTGGCCCTGATGTCGGGGTCGCGCGGCGCGAGGGTCTCGGCCTGGCGATAGGCGCATACGGCCCGCCCGATATGGCCGGCTTTCAACCAGGCATTGCCCTGATTGAAATAGAGGGCGGGGGAAACGGCTCCAGCCCGCGTGATCTTGTCATAAGCAGCGGCGGCTTGGGTGTATTTGCCTTCTTCGTAAAGCCTGTTGGCCTGGGTGAAGGCGTCCGGCGCCGGTGCAGCCCGAAGGGTCATGGCGCCCAAAAGCAGCAGGAGAATGCCAACGCCCTGGGGAAGACCGGCTCTTGTTGGCGTGGCGGGCATGCCTTGCAAGCCTTGCAGGGCCGTTTTTACTTTTGGGATCAAGGAAGCCATTTCCCGCGACGTATGCTCCGGCGTGTAGCGGTACTGGTTGCAATCATGGAACAATTCGCGCAAGAGCGCCGTTGTTTCGGGACGCAAGCCCTTCAGGTCTTCCAAAACTGCTTCCGTGATGGCTGGCGCCGGCAGGTCCAGCCGCTCCCCCAGTTGTTCCTGCAACAGGCGCAGGACTGTCGCATAGAACTTTTCGGCGTCGTTGGCCGCGGCCGACCGCGCCAAATCCGCCAGCCCTTGCCGCACCAATCGCGCCACTTGCCGTTGCCGGCGCAGGCGCGGGTTGTTGGCCAGCTTCTCCTTGCATTTGCGCCGCGCCAGCGCGCAAAGCCAGGCCAGCGGGGCCAGCGCCTGCCAGGCCAGGAATCCCGGCTGCTGAATGAGCGGCGGCCCAACCGCCTGGACTCTTCCCGGCATCGGCTTGATATGCACGATTTCCTCTCCCTGCTCTTGCGCCTCCGGCGGCGCTGTGCCTGTCGAGATGACGGTTGGCTGCGGTGTCGCGGCGGTGGCATGGACGGTCAAGGGAATTGCCGGATGGGTGAGCGTGCGAAAACCGTTCCCGGCCGGGTCAAAAAAACTGAAAACAAACGGCGGCACCTCTTTGACCTCCGTGTTCTGGGGAGTAATGACCTGCTCGAAATACTTCGCCCCTTCTATTTTCATCGGATCCGAAGTCTCAAGTTTGGCCGTTGGCGGGTAGGTCTTGAACTCGCGCCACCCCGTCTCGTTGTTGGTCGGGAGCGTCACGGTGTCAAAGGCGCCGCGGCCGGCAATGCGGATTTTCAAGGTAATGGGATCGCCGACACCCACGGTCGTGGGTCCGGCGTCGTATTGCGCCAGGGTAAAGTCGCCGAGGGCGCCGCTGAAGCCGGGCGGGGCGCCGTTGGCCGGCACGGGCAGGACGCGAATTTGCGGCGTATCACTGGTAAAACTGGCTTGATGAGATTCGGCCATGCCGAAGAAATTGCGCTGGCCGGTAATAACAGCCAGACTCCACGTCGCCGGGCCAAGGGCAAACGTGCCGGTCTTGATCGCCGTGACGGAGGTGTGAAAGCTGAAAAGGTTGTACACTGTATTGCCGACGCGGACGCCTCGGGGCCGCTGACGCGGGTTGGGCAGATCGCCAACAATAAAATTGTCGCTGCTGAACTGCGGCAGTTGGATGTTGTTGACGTTGTCCTGGCAATAGCACTGAAGCTCCACCGGGAGGGTCTGACCGAGATAAATGACATTGGTGGATGGCATGAGCCTGACAAAGGCAGTTTCCGGCACTCCGGCGGGCGGCGGGACATTTCCCCCGAACACCCTCAATGTAATCGGACGGCTTTTCAAACGCGCGCCATCGACCGTAACCTCAATGGAGGGAATGGTAAAATTACCGGCCTTGGTGGGATGCAATTCGAGGGAATAAACCGTTTTGCGAGTCATGCTGGCCCCGATGAGGGAGTAGGACTGTTCCGACGACTGGCCGCCAAATTCCAGGTTGGGAATCGGCGCCAGATTCGGCATGCCTGACGGGGAACAATCTTCGAAGGTCATGGAAAGAACGGCCGAATCTCCCAGGCTGATGGTGTTGCGGTCCAGCGAAACCTCCAATTTCGGCCCGGCCCAGGCAGGCACGGAGGTCAACAGCAAAATCAAAAGAAGAGCTAGGCCGTCAAAGGCACGGCCCAATCGGCCCAACCGATCACCCTGCGGGGGACGGCGGCGGAGGGATTTCCACGCTAAAAGACTCACCATAAAGCAAGACAGCAAATCTTCGCGCCTGTTCAGCCGCGAGGCAAGCGCGGAAAAAAGGCTGAAGGCTGAAGGCTGAAGCTGAAGTTGGGTCCCGTTCCGTTAAAAAATTAGAAGAAAAAAAAAAAAAAAAAAAGGGGTCCGGGCATGGCTTCTTCCAAATCGGCGCCAGCCGTTTCATTTCCGCAATGATGAATTGACAGGCGGCAAACGCCTCTTCCCGATGAGGGGCAATCGTTTCCACCCAAAGGGAGGGTTCGCCGGCAGCCACACGCCCGACGCGATGGACCAGCCGAACCGACGCCACCGGCCAGCGCATTTCCACCTGGTCAAAGATGAGGTCGAATTGGCGCCGGGCCATCCCGGCAAAGACTTCGTAATCAATGGCTGCAATGGGCCGGCCCTCCTCCGCGCCGCGAACCACGCCCAGAAAACACACAACCGCGCCCATGCCGCCGGCCAATTCGCGCCGTTGCAGCAGGGCAGATTCATCGATCTCATCCGTCGTGATGTGCAACTCGCGCCGCATGGGTCTCTCATTTCTGCACGGGGGAAACATGTTTCCTCATCCTCCTTGCACGGGTGGAAACAGCGACACCTCATCGCCGTCCTGCAAGACATAATCGGCGCCCTGATAATCAACGCCCACGGCGACGAGCAGGGATTTTTGCGCGGAGGCCAGCTTGGGAAAGCGGACAAATAGCTTTTGCAAAAGAGCCTCGATTTGGCTCCCCGGCTCGACGCATTCGGAAACCGAGGCGCAACCCGTCAGATCTTTGCAATACGAATAAAAATGGACACGAATCCGCACTGAAGAATCCACCATACCTGAGTTTGCACCCGGTGCGAACTTAAATATGGCGGAAGGACAAGCGGCGGCGGCGCGAGTCAACTGCGGGCCAGCATCCAGTTGTGGGGTTTTTTGCAAACTCCATTGCAGAAGGCCAAAAACACTTTGGCCGCGTTCATGGCGTTTTCGGGTATCCTTTCCTCGGGAATTTGGCTGGCAATGTGCATGATAAGCGAAGCATCACCGCTCTTTGGGCCAAATTCCTGGGCCAAGGCCCCCACCAGCACAAACGCCAGGAATTGCTCTTTCTTTGACATAAGTCCCTTTCCAATTGTGCCCATGATCGCCTGTTCCGTTGGACCCTCTGCGTCCTTGTGAACCAGTTCTCCAGGGCGTCCCAATTTGATTTATTTCCCCCGTCGCCTTCCAGGCCGCCGCGGCTTTTTGCCGCCGGCGCCTTTGCTCCGTGCTGCCTCAATCATGGCGTAAAGCACGCTCAGGATTGGCCTGCGGGTCTTGGGGGAATCCGCCGCAAAGCCCGGATCAAATCTTGCTCCCATTTTTCGGCGCGCCTCTCCCGTTGGCGGTCCGCCAGGCGCCGGGCCGCGCCCGGTCTTTTGGGCCATAAGAGCAGCCCGAACAAACGCAAAGTGACGAGGCTGGGGCGCACGGGGGAGTTTTCGCGCACGATCTGGCTGAGCGCGCTGGGGGTCATGGCCAATTGCCGCGCCGCTTCCGCCTGCGACCAGCCCGAAGCCTGCAGAAGATCCCGAAATTCCTGTTTCAAATCCGTCCCGGCCATTCAATAATGCCCTTTCACGCCAGACCCTGTATGTAGTTGCTTCACGTAACGTTGCTACACAATATGGCGGCCCGCCGAAAAAAAGGCAACAAGAAAAAAGAAAAAGTGAAAAAACAGGGGGAAACTTTGGCCGGAGGCCAAAATGGGGCGGCCAGAGGCCGGTTCCACCAACCAACAAAATGAAAAAGGCCGGGCTTTCGCCCGGCCTCACTTATGAGAACAAAGCCTTTTTAAAAGTCTTTGCGTGACTCATGCGACACCACAGGCTTCCGTCCAACCAACACACACGGAACTGCGTTTTTGCACTGTCAACTGTCCAAAGCTTACCCCATCCCCCTTGACCCGCCAGTCACCAGTACTGGTGACAAGGCGGCATTGGACAAATCAACCATTCAACCCGTCTGGCGCCAGGGGCATCGACCGGAGTCGAATTTTCGTGGCGTTGAATATCGCGTTGCCGATCGCAGGCGCGATGCAGACTATCGGGGTTTCTCCCGCGCCTGCCGACGCGACGTCCTTCCGGTCGATTAACACCACTTCGATCCTGGGGAGGTCGCTGAAGCGCGGGACCCGGTAGTCGGAGAGCCGGGGGTTGGTCACCATGCCGTTTTCAAATTCGATGGCCTCGAACAGCGCGCCGCCCAAACCCATGACTAACGCCCCTTCCACCTGGTTCTTCAGGTGGTTTGGATTGACGACTGCGCCGCAATCGAAGGCGCTGACCGCGCGAATCACTTTGACACTTCCGCTGTCCTTATCCGCCAGAACCTCGACGCACGTCGCGAGGTAAGAACCCTTTTCCGTGCCGGCAGCCAGGCCAATGCCGTGCCCGCCGCCGCTTTTGGCCCCGCGCCAGCCAAAGGTTTCCGTCGCCGCTTCCAGGACGGCGCGGAGGCGGGGGTCCTTCAGGTTTTTGAGGCGAAAGTCCAGCGGATCCATTTTCACGGCGGCCGCCAGATCGTCCATGTGCGACTCGCACGCGAAGTGGTTGGCGGTCGCGGCCAGCGCCCGATAGGAACCCTGCCGCAGCGGGGAATTCGATGCGTGGGACTGGCTTTTGTGATTCGGGATGTCGTAGGGACTGGCAATGCCGGAACCGCCCGAGTTGTAATTATGAAATTCCCAGGCCGTGATCGCGCCATCGTCGCGCACGCCGGCGGTGACGTCGATCAGGCCCGCGGGGCGGAAATAGGCCCAGGTGAATTCTTCTTGACGCGTCCAGACCAGTTTGGCCGGCTTCCCCGCGCCTTTGGCCAGGCGCGCCGCCTCAATCGCCGCTTCGCCGGTATGTTTGCCGCCATAGCCCGCCCCCGTGTCCGGCACGATGACGCGAATGTTTTCCTGGGCGATGCCAAAGGCGTCGGCCAGCTCCGAGCGGACGCCAAACGGCCGCTGGGAACCGGTCCAAACCGTCAGTTTGCCGCCGTCCCACCAGGCAACGGCCGCGCGGGGTTCCAAAGGGGTGTGGGCGATGTAGGCGATGGTGTAAGTCGCCTGCAGTTTGTGCGAGGCGGCGTTCAATCCCTCCTCAATCGAACCGGTGTTCGCGCCTTCTCCGCGTCCGCCACCCGCACCGGCATTCTTGCGCAGATAATCGAAAAGTTCGGCGCTTGAGGGCTGCGGTTTAGCCGTCCATTTGGCCCGGATGGCTTGCAGCGCATGGTCCGCGCCCAAGGCGTCCGGGGCCGTCACGCCGATGAAATCGCCATCGCGCACGAGCTTGACGCCTGGCATCGCCTCCGCCGCCGCGGTTTCGACGGATTCGAGCGACGCCTGAAAAGCATTGGGCCGCAGCACGCGGCCATGAAGCATTCCGGGCAGGCTCGTGTCGGAGGAATATTTATGTTTGCCAGTGACAAAGTCGCGGCCGTCCACTTTGGCCACAGAAGTGCCCGCAATCTTCCAGTCCGTTGCCGGCGTGGCGGAACCCTCATGGGTCACAGACTTGACCAGCTTTTGACCTTTGGTCAGTTCGCCAACGGTGACCGACCCGGCCCCGCCGGCCTTGGAAATCTTTCCATCGCTCAGGACCAGCGACGCCCGATCCACCTTGAAATGATCCGCCGCCAGATCCAGCAACGCTTCACGGGCGGCGGCGCCGATCTTGTGCAACCGCGACGCCATTTGCGGCGTCGTCTGGCTGCCGAAAGTGCCCATGTCGAAGGGAGTCAATTGGGTGTCCGCCATGACGATTTTGATGGAGGCGACGGGCGCGCGCAGTTCTTCGGCTACTGCTTGCGTGAGCGAGGTGCGGATGTTCTGGCCTACTTCCGTTTTGCCGGTGAAGACCGTTACCGCGCCGTCCCCGCCCACATGCAGCCAGGCGTCGATGTCGCCGGGAATCTGTCCGCCGCGCCCTCCGCGCCGCCGGGCGCCCCCTGATTCCTGGGCAAGCGCCGGCCCCGCCACGCACAACACAACAAGACCACAGCCGAGCCGTTTGAAAAACTCCCGTCGATTCACCGCAAAATGGCAGCGGCGCGGTTCGAGCAATTCGTAGCGTTCAGGCTCGATTACAAGTTCCTCCGTCACATTCATTTTGCGCCTCCCGGGACCTTGTTGGCGGCTTCCTTGATCGCCGCGATAATCCGCTGGTAAATGCCGCAACGGCAAACGTTGCCGTCCATGAAACGGACGATCTCAGCCTCCGACGGGTTCTTGCGTTTTCGCAAAAGAGCAACGCCGGACATGATCATGCCGGATGTGCAATAGCCGCATTGAAAGGCGTCGTGGTCCAGAAACGCCTGTTGCAGCGGATGCAATTGGCCCTCTGGCGCGAGGCTTTCAATGGTGAGCACCTTGCGCCGGCCCACGCTGCCGACAGGAATCTGGCACGAGCGGGTGGGCGCGCCGTCCAGCAACACGGTGCAAGCGCCACACTGGCCTTCACCGCACCCAAATTTTGACCCCGTCAGATTAAGGTCGTCGCGCAAAACGCTCAGCAAGGTCCGTTCGCCCTCGGCGTCAATGAGGGCGGCCCTGCCGTTAACATTCAGTTCCGAGACTTTGGGCATGGTGATTTGCCTTTCTGCCAGTACGCCTGGCAGGAAACACCATGCCCCGGAGGCGCCGCGAAATCCAGCGCATTGACTTTTCTTTGACTTTGTTCCAATCCAGCGAAGTGGCGCCAAATAAGCTTGCCGCCGCGGGAGATGAAACTATCTTGCTCCAATGATTTCTCGTGCTGAGATTGTTTCCCGATTGCTCGACCCCGGCGTCATTCCGGTGATTCGCGCGGACAATGCTGATCATGTGATGCCAGCCTGCGAAGCGCTGCTCGCCGGAGGTCTCACCGCCCTCGAAATCACCATGACCACGCCCAACGTCCTGGCCTTGATCCGGGAAGCCAGCCAGCGCTTCGCCAAGCGGGCCATTGTCGGCGTCGGCACGGTGATGACGGCGGAGATGTGCCGCGCCGCCATCGAGGCGGGCGCGAACTTCGTGGTGACGCCCATCATGCGTCCGGAAATCGTGCGGGCGGCCCACGCGGCGGAGTGTGCGGTCATTCTCGGCGCGTACACTCCGACGGAGGCGCAATTGGCCCATGAGGCCGGCGCGGATTTGATCAAGATTTTCCCGGCGGAAAGGCCGGGCTATATCAAGGCCATGCGGGGGCCCATGCCGCATTTGAAGATCGTTCCGACCGGCGGGGTGACTTTGCAGTCAGGACCGGAGTTCTTTGCGGCGGGTTGCGTGGCCATTGGCGTGGCGACAAGTCTGGTTTCGCCAAAAATTCTGCGCGAAGAAAATTGGGCGGAGTTGACGCGGTTGGCGGGGGAATTTGTTGCCATGGCGCGAAAAGCCCCGCGCAAATAAGAAAGGCATGCCCTCACCCTGCTTTGCGCCGAAAGACTTTGAAGGTGGCCGCCTGATCGATGGATTTAATGACCATTTCATCAATGTTCACATGCGGCGGACGGCTGGCTATCCACACTAATGTTTCGGCAATGTCCTCCGGCATGAGCGGGCGCACCCCTTCATAGACTTTGTCGGCCTTCGCGGTGTCGCCCTTGAAACGCACGGTGGAAAATTCCGTCCTGGCCATGCCGGGATCGAGCGAGCCGATGCGGATGCCCGTTCCGTTCAATTCCAGGCGCAAGACCTGGGTGATTTTCAGTTCGCCGGCTTTGGCCGCGCAGTAGGCCGCGCCGCCTTCGTAGGCGAAACGGCCCGCCACCGAACCAATGTTCAAAATGGAACTGCCCGCCTCTTTCGGCATCAACGGCAGCACGGCCCTGACCATGCGCAACACGCCGAGCACGTTGGTTTGCAGCGTGGCTTCCCAATCTTCATCGCGTCCCGCGGCCACCGGGTCCAGGCCGTGCGCGCCGCCCGCGTTGTTGATCAGGACGTCAACAACATTCGTTTTGGCGCGCGCCCATCGCACGAATTCTTCGACGCTGGCGGTTTTGGTCACGTCCAGCGGGTGAACATGGGCCTCGCCCGCGCCCGCCTTGCGGGCTTCAGCGGCGACGGCTTCGAGGCGGTCCACGCGGCGCGCGCCCAAAAGCAATTTGCAATGCTGCGCTCCGAACGCGCGCGCCGCAGCCGCGCCAAAACCACTTGAAGCGCCCGTAATCAGGATCGTTTTGCCAGCCAGTGAGAAAGCCATACTTTAGCCTTTAGCCTTCAGCCTTCAGCCTTTACCCTTCTTTGTCAATGGCGGCAAGAATTTCAGGGCCAGCACGCTTTCGTTTCGAGATCGCGCTGGTGGAGCAGGGCGTGACCCGGATCGCCGGAGTCGATGAAGCCGGTCGGGGACCTCTGGCCGGACCGGTTTTTGCCGCCGCCGTCATTTTTCCGGCCGAATGGATTCTGAACGGATTGCCCAAGCCGTTGAAAAAGGTGAATGATTCCAAACAACTCGGCCCGGAACTGCGGGAAGATTTGTTCGCGGGACTGACGTCGCGCCCGGAAATCCGATTTGCCATCGCGCAGGTGCCGGAGCAAATGATTGATCAAATCAACATTCTGCAAGCCACCCATCGCGCGATGAACCTGGCCCTGGCCCAATTAAATCCCGCGCCGGAGCATGTGCTGGTCGATGGTTTGCCGGTGAAATCAATGCCAAGGCCGCAGACGGCGATCGTCTCGGGCGATGCCTTGAGTTACTCCATCGCCGCCGCCAGCATCCTGGCCAAGGTAAGCCGCGACCGGTTGATGGTTCAACTGGACGGGCAGTATCCCGGCTATGGTTTCGCCGATCATAAAGGTTACGGGACGCCCGAACATGTGGCCGCGATCAAGGCGCGCGGTCCTTGTCCGATCCATCGGCAATCCTTTTCGCCCTTTCGAGTGGCGCAGGCGGATTTGTTTGATTGAAAAATCGTCCGGCAATCAGCTCAATGAGCCTGCTCGAACAATTCAAATGGTGGGGGGACAAAAAGGATTTGCCGC
Source organism: uncultured Verrucomicrobiae bacterium (assembly GCA_963813995.1). Taxonomy (GTDB): domain Bacteria; phylum Verrucomicrobiota; class Verrucomicrobiia; order Limisphaerales; family Palsa-1400; genus DASRLE01. The sequence continues at coordinate 11,559 of CAWFAZ010000072.1, forward strand.
TCGCCCAGCGCCACGGCCAGATGGGCGAACGGGCGGCGAAGAAGCACCTGCAAAAACAGGGCCTGAAATATCTGACGGCGAATTTCCGTTCGGCCCGGGGCGAGATTGACCTGGTTTTTCGGGAGGACGACTGCCTGGTGTTCGTCGAGGTGAAGGCTCGTTCGTCCGAAGACTGGACACGCCCAGCGGCGGCGGTGGATGCGCGCAAACGGAAGCTGCTTTCACAGACGGCGTTGGATTATTTGCGGCTCCTGAAAAATCCTGAAGTAAAAATCCGTTTCGACATTGTGGAAGTTTTGCTGTCCGACGGTGAGGTGCGGGAAATCCGGCATTTGCCCAACGTGTTTTCATTGAGCAAGCCGTATCGGTATGGATAAGCACACAAAGAAATCTCCGCTCCATAGTTTGGAGCAGGATACACCGGAATTGGCCGCACTTGTCCGCCAAGGCATGAATGGCCACCATGCCTCGCACAAAAAGGGGGACATTCGGAAAATTCTTGCCAGGGTGCAGTCGCGCTTGCAGAGGCGGATTGATCGGTAATCCTTCAGGCAAACTGCGGATGGCGGCGCAACTTTTCCCACGTTTCCGGGGAGAGATGGGCCTGCCGATAGACCGGTTCCCAGAGCGGTTCGGCGCTTTTGGAGTTGCGCGCCCGCCGGAGCCAGGCCGCCGGCAAAGGCTCATCAATTAATTCCAGCGTATTGGCGGCAATGGTGGTTTCTTCCTTCTCCCCGGTGGCGCGGCCAATGCCAACATAAAAGCCCGCCAGCAGCAGGGTCACGCGCAACATCGTGCTCCGGGAATAGGTCGGCATCGCGCAGGGGCGGTTGGGATCAAGGGCATGGAACAAATCGGAGAAAAGCGGCGCGGTCCACATCGCGGGATTTTTGGCGGGTGAAAAGGCGTCAAACATAATTGCGCGCGGCGCGGGCGCCGGGCCGGGCCGGCGCAGGAATTGGGGAAAATCGCCAAGGCGCAGCCGCCATCGCACCGATTGTTGCCCGTGCTTGAAATCAGCGCGGCCTGTTTGCAGCAGCGCCTGGACGGCGCTTTCATAGGGCGCCAGATAACCCAATTCCGCCGAGTGCCGCAGGGCGAATTGCAGCGGCGCGATGGTGCGGTCAAAGCTGATGACATGCAGGGAACAAGACAGGTCGCGGGTGGCGCGCAAGGCGGTGAGAACGTTGGCCGCCGCGCCCAAACCAACGTCCCAAATGACGAATTCGCCGGTCTGCGACCGCACCCGTTCGCGCAGCTTGAGCTGATTGACGTAGAGCGCCTGCGCTTCGGCGACGGGGCCGACAACGGGGTGAAAGGTTTCGCCCTCCGCTTTTGAGTGAATGCTGAAAGTGCCGTTGGCCAGCCGGACAAGCTGGTAATCACAGTCAATCATATTATTTCTGCTGGAAATGAACCTACCGCACCCGGGACATGAGGGCGATGCCGGCGCCGCCGAAAAGGATGTTGGGCAGCCATGCCGCCACAACCGGCGGGAGGTAGCCGGCGACGCCCAGGCCGACGGAGACGCGTTGCAGGATGAAGTAGGCGAAGCAAATGAAAATGCTGCCCGCCACGCCAACGAACACGTTGTGCCGGCCACTGCGCGCGCCAAAGGGCAGGGCGATCAGCACCACCGCCAGGCAGGTGAACGGCGCGGCGATGCGGCCCTGCAGTTGCGTCATGAGGGACGGCCATCGCTTTTCCCGATCCAGGTGCGGATGCCAGCGCAGGTAGGTGAGAAGTTCGCGGATGGAAAGCTGCGGACCTTTCGCGGCCTCGGTCGGAGTCAGAGCGCTGACTTTGATTTCGGTTTTAATCGAGGCCGGGGTTTCGGAGAGGGAAATGTCAAGAAAGCTGTTGGAGGTCTGTTGGGCGAATGCTTCGCCGGCCGCTCTGTCCCATCTTTCGAGGTTGTAAAAGCGCCATTGACCGTTGGTATAAATGCCGCTTTTGGCGAAAATAGAGTGGCTCGAGCGGTCGGGCGATTCCCAGGTGACGGTGGGCCCGGTCATTTCAGAAGTGGCTCGATTGAAATGGGCGATGTTCCAATGGCGACGGTCGGCTTCGTTGTAAAAGTCCAGTCTCCCGGTCCAGTTGCGATCCTGGCCGGGGTTCCTGCGGCGTTCCAGGATGTCCCTGGACTTGTCCGCGGCCTGCGGCACCCACAGCTCGTTGAGGGCGAAAATGGCCATTCCGCCAACAACTCCCACGCCCAAATAGGGCAGGGACAATCGCCAGAGACTGACGCCCGCCGCGCGCATGGCGGTTAATTCGTTGTGACGGCTGTGATTGGTCAGCGCGTAAAGGCAGGCCAGCAGCAGCGAGACGGGAATGACCTGGTCCGCCAAAATTTCCGGCAACGTGACAATGTAATACTCGACCACGTTGAGGAAGAGCAGATGTCCTTCCTGGAAACGGTTGATCTCGAAGATTAAATCGAAAGCGACGTAGAAGATCAGGAAACCGCCCAGACAATATGCCAATGGCACCAGCAACTCGCGCAGTAAATAGCGATCCAGCAAACGCACAAAACATCTGGTTATTTCGGCGGCAAAGCCGAACGGATGAACGCGGCCAGATCGTGTTTCAACGCCGCCAGCGACGGTTGATTGACGTACATCATGTGGCCCGCCTCGTAATAGCCCATGCTGACGTTGGTCTGGAGGTTGGGCGGCAGGCCCATGTGATCAAAGGTGTAGCGGGTGGCCAGATAGGGAGTGGCCATGTCATAATAGCCGTTGGCCACAAAAACCTTCAGGTAGGGATTGTGCGTCATGGTCCGGCGCAACGTCTCGGCCACGTCGAGGTAGTGGTTCCTGGCGTCATTGAAATCCCAGGGTTGCACTTTACCTGTCAACACTTCGTACGGCAGATCGCTTTCGAATTTGAGTTCGCGCCGGACATAATCGTTCAGCGTGGCCGTGAAAGGCCCCAGCACGGAGGTGAAACTGGGATCATACTCCGCGGACTCGCCGGCGGCGTCGAGGTTTGTTCCCGTCAGGCGCGCGTCGTAACGTCCGATGATGAGACGTTCCTGGCGCAGCAATTCCTTGAAATAGCGGGAGGCATGGATGCGCAGATTGGCCCGGTCCACGTAGTCCCCGGACAATCCGGTCAGGCGCGCGACTTCCTTGATGACGCGCTGCCGGTCAGGCGCGGAAAGGGCGGAGCCTTGCATGAGGGCGCGGCTGTAATCGCCCAGGGCATACTGTTCCGATTCCATCAGCGCTTTCTTCCTGTCAGCCTGCAAATCCGGCGGAAGCTTCTTATGGAACCAGGCCACGGCGGTTTCCGTGGGCAGGTACAAAACGAATGGAAGGTCATTGCCCGCGTTAAAACTGACGGTGGAAAAGTCCAGGACCGAGGAAACGAGCGCAATGCCGTTGAGGTACATGCCAAAACGGTTTTCCAAATAGCCCGACAACCCCGCCGCGCGCGTTGTGCCGTAACTTTCGCCGATCAGGAATTTGGGCGAGTCCCAGCGTTTGTAGCGCGTGGTGTAAAGGCGGATGAAATCGCCGACCGATTGCAGGTCCTGGTCCACCCCGTGATATTTGCGCGCGTCTTCGCCCGGCACCGCCCGCGTGAAACCGGTGCTGACCGGATCGATGAAGACCAGGTCGGATTCATCCAGAAGGGAATACTGGTTGTCGATCAAACGAAACGGGGGCGGCGGCAGGCTGCCGTCCTCCTTTAGAAAAACCCGGCGCGGGCCGAGAACACCCAGGTGCAGCCAGACCGAGGAGGAACCGGGACCGCCATTGAAGGAGAACGTGACCGGCCGTTCGCCGGCATTGGTGGCATCCAGCCGGGTATAAGCGACAAAGAAAAACGAAACATGCGCCTTGCCCTCCTCGTCCTTGATGACCAGGGTGCCCGCCGTTGCATTATACTTGACTGAGACGCCGTTGATCGTGACCGAGTTGGTGGTTTCGGAAAGCTCGTCCTTGGGTTCCTTTTTGTCCGATGCGGCGCCTTTGGCCTCTTCCTTTTTATCCGGCGCGGCGTTTGTAGCCTCGTCCTTTTTTGGCGGGTCAGTCTTTTGGGACCCGGTTGTTGGGGCCGGTTCCCTGGCGTCAGCGGCGCGCAGGGCGGATGAGGCGCAGCAGAGCGCGGCGATGGCCAGGAGCGGCAGCGAGGCGGCGAAGAGCGATCTATATTTCATGGCAAAATTTTACGGATGTTCGGAGTGGTGGCAGGAGCCGGAATTGAACCGGCGACACAAGGATTTTCAGTCCTCTGCTCTACCAACTGAGCTATCCTGCCACAACCAGTGTAAAACCCATGCGAAACTCGATGCCAATAACGGCAAGCAGTATAAATATCCACTGCAACACGCCGCCACGGTGCCACAAGCGGCAACCGAAATGCAAGCCCTCAAAAAACGGCAAATTTTCACTTTGCAATCGCGTGCGCGGGAGTAAAGTCCTGTTATGAGCGTGCGAACCAAAATGCTTTTCGCCGCAGCGTTGCTGGCCGGTTTCATCACGGCCTGCAATGCGGATAATCCCCCCACCAACGGAGCCATCATGAAACTTCACTTGACCACCACCTCCTTTGCCGACGGCCAGCCGATTCCCCGGCGGCACGCGTTCGATGACCAGGACCTTTCGCCCGCGTTGCAATGGTCGGGTGTGCCGCCCGCTGCGAAAAGCCTCGCGCTGATTTGCGACGATCCCGACGCGCCGGCGGGCACATGGGTACATTGGGTGATTTGCGACTTGCCGCCGACCACCCCCGGGCTTGACGAAGGCGTGTCGAAATCGCCGGAGCTGGCCAACGGTGCGAAGCAGGGTGTGAACGATTACAAACGCATCGGCTACGGCGGGCCGTGTCCGCCCCCCGGCAAGCCGCACCGCTACTTTTTCAAACTGTACGCGCTCGACATGAAGCCGGATCTCAAGCCCGGCCTCACGAAAAAGGATTTGCTCAAGGCGATGGATGGCCACGTCCTCGCCGAAGGACAATTGATGGGAACATATCAAAGGAATTAAAAACATCTTATCCAAACCGGTCGTCGGGAAATCGGCGGGGCCGTCGCGGGAAAACCAGACGGCAGCGGTGGTGTGCGCCGTGTTAATGCCGCACGCGCCCATCCTTGTGCCTGAAGTCGGCGGCGAAAGAGGCGGCGCGGCGCAGGCGAGTTGCCAGGCGATGCGCGAGGTGGCGGCGTGTGTGATGAGTTTTCGGCCGGAGACGCTGGTGTTGATTTCGCCGCACTCGCCGCGCCAGCCGCGAGCCTTCGGCGTCTGGGCTGGGGAACGTCTCCAAGGCTCGTTTGCCCAGTTTAAGGCTCCTCGCGCGCAGGTGAGCCTTCCCAACGACACGCAGTTGGCCCGCGCCATCGTCACCGAGGCCGGGAACCGCGATCTGGCAACCTGGATGATTGACGACCAAACTCTCGATCACGGCGCGCTGGTGCCGCTTTGGTTTCTTGCCGAGGCTGGTTGGGCCGGCCCCACTATCGTTCTCAGTCTGAATTATCCGGAGGGCGGCGGGCTGAGTGAACTGGGGGAAGCCATCGCTGCCGCCGCCCGCGCCTCACATCGCCGCATGGCCATCGTCGCGAGTGGTGACATGAGTCATCGTCTGACGCCGAATGCTCCGTGTGGTTTTCATCCCCAGGCTCATCAATTCGATGAAACCTTCATTCATCTCATCCGCGATGGCGATTACCATGAGATTCGGAACATCGATCCTGGACTGCGGGAACTGGCGGCGGAAGACGCGGTGGACTCCACTTTGATCGCGGCTGCGGCCGTGGATTGGAAGTCCACCGGCCACAAGGTTCTCAATTACGAAGGACCGTTTGGCGTTGGCTACGGCGTGGCGATCCTGTTCGCGGAAAAATCAAATCCGGCCGGTCTGCGACCGGCTCCAGCTCACGCCACCAGCCGCGAGGGCGTGATCCTGCCCGGTCTGGCCCGCCAATCAGTAACGGCGGCGCTGCGCGGCAGTTCCGAGCTTCCGCCGGCGGCCACCGGTCAATATCTCAGCGCGCAACGCGGGGTTTTTGTGACCCTGCACGAGCGGAGCGGAATGTTGCGCGGTTGCGCCGGGACGATCCATCCTGCCTGCGCCAGCATCGTTGCTGAAACCTGGCGCAGCGCGCGCGTGGCTGCGTTTCAGGACTCGCGCTTTCCACCGGTGGAAGCCGATGAGCTTTCCAACCTGCGTTTTGACGTGAGCGTGCTTCACTCGATGGAAAAAATTTCTTCGGCCGATGAACTTGATCCCGCGCGCTACGGCGTGGTGGTTTCCACTGAAGACGGTCGCCGCGGCCTGTTGCTGCCGGCCATCGCGGACATCAAGACCGGCGGGCAGCAGTTGGGTTTCGCCCGGAAGAAGGGATGGATCGGGCCGGACGAACCCGTGATGTTGCAGCGCTTTCAAGTGGATTACTTTGAAGAGCAGATCGGATAGAAATCTTGTCAAGGTCTTTGAGCTTGCCAGCGTTTCCAGTCTTTGCGGAGCGCGCTCACCATGTCCGTGGCGCATTGATTGAGGGAGGCTGCCCGGATTTTCCCCAGGAGTTTCAGGATGGCGGAAGAATTGCCGCTGGCGAGGTGGATGTTGGCGGTTTCCCAGCCCATGTCCAGCAGGAGCGCCTCCTCGTTCCAGCGCTCGGGCAAGTCCGCCAGTTCGAGACGGCAACAGTCCGGCGACAGCCGCCGCACCACCCATTCATCCGTCAACGTCAGGAACGGGTCACGGCAGCGCACGGCCTTTTCGTTCAAGCGCCGGTAGTAATCCTTTTTGCCGCGTTGACCGGCCCATACACAGGCCGAAGGCGCGCGGGACTTGGCTTCGCGCGCGATTCGTCCTCCGTGGTGCAGCGCAATGGCAATGTATCGTTCGTGCCCCAGACTGCCGACGCCGGCCACCCGATGCGCAAACCGCACTTGCTCCCGGACTCCGGCAGCGCGGAGAGCAATGCCTTGCGCGCGCTGCGCGGCACCGATTTGACCTTGCGCTGCTTCTCCAGGTGCCGCCAGAATTTCTCCGGGTCGCGCAAACGGTCCCGCGCCATTTCGCGCAACGGTGTTTGTTCCTCGGCGAGCACAAACGGTTTGCCGCCGGCTTGCAGTCCCTTGCGGTAGCCGCCTAGAACAATTTCCGACGCCGCTTCGCCTTCGATCTTGAGATGCCCCTCCGGGCAGGCGATCTGGACGCTGGCCAGCAGGCGTGTCAAGTCATTCGTGCAGGCCATGGGAAACGCTTCATCGAAATCGTTGATGCCCCAGACGAGGCGGCCCTCCGGGTCCCGCCAGGTGCCAAAATTCTCCACATGCAAATCGCCCACTGCCACAACCTCCGGGGCGTTGGCCAGGGGCGCGCACACCTCCGGCCACAATTGCGCCCAACGATAAAACGTTCCCCGGAAGAAGGCGAAAAACGAATGCGCGATATAATCATGCTTCAGCGCCAAGATCCGCCGGAGCCAGCCGCATATGGCCGCCCAGCCATTTTTCATAATCGCGGGTGGCCTCGATGAAATTCATAATAACTGCGCGGCCACCCTGTTCGCCCAAGGAGCTCCGCCTCACCCTATGGGTGCCGCTGCGGCCCCGGCGGGGTTTGTCTGTCAGGAAGCATACTGCAGGAAAGTTCCCCGCCTTCAACCGACGCGCACGATCGGTGTCTGGCAGCCGCCTCAGGGCGCGCAGCAATGCCCGTTCGGCGGTCACGCATTGGAAGGTTGCGTAATCGATGCCGCTGAAATCCCGGCCATGCGTTCTCGCTGTCCCCAACCTCCAGGCCGAGCGCGCCCTGGCCACCGAGGAGATGCTGCCCTGCGTTGGCCAGGGCGCGCTCGGCCTGGAGATTCGGGAGAAGGACGAACGCATGGCCGGGATTTGCCGGCGGTTGAACGATTACGCAACCTTCCAATGCGTGACCGCCGAACGGGCATTGCTGCGCGCCCTGGGCGGCGGCTGCCAGACACCGATCGGCGCCTGCGCGTCGGTTGAAGGCGGGGAACTTTGCCTGCGGGCGGTATCCTTCCTGACAGACAAACCCCGCCGGGCCGCGGCACGGGCGCCATTGGGTGAGGCGACTGCCTTGGGCGAACGGGTGGCCGCGCAGTTATTATGAATTTCATCAAGGCCACCCGCGATTATGAAAAATGGCTGGGCGGCCATCTGCGGCTGGTTCCGGCGGATCTGGCGCTGAAGCATCATTATATGGCGGATTCGTTTTTCGCCTTCTTCCGGGGAACGTTTTATCGTTGGGCGCAATTGTGGCCGGAGGTGTGCGCGCCCCTGGCCAACGCCCCGGAGGTTGTGGCAGTGGGCGATTTGCATGTGGAGAATTTTGGCACCTGGCGGGACCCGGAGGGCCGCCTGGTCTGGGGCATCAACGATTTCGATGAAGCGTTTCCCATGGCCTGCACGAATGACTTGACACGCCTGCTGGCCAGCGTCCAGATCGCCTGCCCGGAGGGGCATCTCAAGATCGAAGGCGAAGCGGCGTCGGAAATTGTTCTAGGCGGCTACCGCAAGGGACTGCAAGCCGGCGGCAAACCGTTTGTGCTCGCCGAGGAACAAACACCGTTGCGCGAAATGGCGCGGGACCGTTTGCGCGACCCGGAGAAATTCTGGCGGCACCTGGAGAAGCAGCGCAAGGTCAAATCGGTGCCGCGCAGCGCGCGCAAGGCATTGCTCTCCGCGCTGCCGGAGTCCGGGGAGCAAGTGCGGTTTGCGCATCGGGTGGCCGGCGTCGGCAGTCTGGGGCACGAACGATACATTGCCATTGCGCTGCACCACGGAGGACGAATCGCGCGCGAAGCCAAGTCCCGCGCGCCTTCGGCCTGTGTATGGGCCGGTCAACGCGGCAAAAAGGATTACTACCGGCGCTTGAACGAAAAGGCCGTGCGCTGCCGTGACCCGTTCCTGACGTTGACGGATGAATGGGTGGTGCGGCGGCTGTCGCCGGACTGTTGCCGTCTCGAACTGGCGGACTTGCCCGAGCGCTGGAACGAGGAGGCGCTCCTGCTGGACATGGGCTGGGAAACCGCCAACATCCACCTCGCCAGCGGCAATTCTTCCGCCATCCTGAAACTCCTGGGGAAAATCCGGCAGCCTCCCTCAATCAATGCGCCACGGACATGGTGAGCGCGCTCCGCAAAGACTGGAAACGCTGGCAAGCTCAAAGACCTTGACAAGATTTCTATCCGATCTGCTCTTCAAAGTAATCCACTTGAAAGCGCTGCAACATCACGGGTTCGTCCGGCCCGATCCATCCCTTCTTCCGGGCGAAACCCAACTGCTGCCCGCCGGTCTTGATCTCCGCAATGGCCGGCAGCAACAGGCCGCGGCGACCGTCTTCAGTGGAAACCACCACGCCGTAGCGCGCGGGATCAAGTTCGTCGGCCGAAGAAATTTTTTCCATCGAGTGAAGCACGCTCACGTCAAAACGCAGGTTGGGAAGCTCATCGGCTTCCACCGGTGGAAAGCGCGAGTCCTGAAACGCAGCCACGCGCGCGCTGCGCCAGGTTTCAGCAACGATGCTGGCGCAGGCAGGATGGATCGTCCCGGCGCAACCGCGCAACATTCCGCTCCGCTCGCGCAGGGTCACAAAAACCCCGCGTTGCGCGCTGAGATATTGACCGGTGGCCGCCGGCGGAAGCTCGGAACTGCCGCGCAGCGCCGCCGTTACTGATTGGCGGGCCAGACCGGGCAGGATCACGCCCTCGCGGTTGGTGGCGTGAGCTGGAGCCGGTCGCAGACCGGCCGGATTTGATTTTTCCGCGAACAGGATCGCCACGCCGTAGCCAACGCCAAACGGTCCTTCGTAATTGAGAACCTTGTGGCCGGTGGACTTCCAATCCACGGCCGCAGCCGCGATCAAAGTGGAGTCCACCGCGTCTTCCGCCGCCAGTTCCCGCAGTCCAGGATCGATGTTCCGAATCTCATGGTAATCGCCATCGCGGATGAGATGAATGAAGGTTTCATCGAATTGATGAGCCTGGGGATGAAAACCACACGGAGCATTCGGCGTCAGACGATGACTCATGTCACCACTCGCGACGATGGCCATGCGGCGATGTGAGGCGCGGGCGGCGGCAGCGATGGCTTCCCCCAGTTCACTCAGCCCGCCGCCCTCCGGATAATTCAGACTGAGAACGATAGTGGGGCCGGCCCAACCAGCCTCGGCAAGAAACCAAAGCGGCACCAGCGCGCCGTGATCGAGAGTTTGGTCGTCAATCATCCAGGTTGCCAGATCGCGGTTCCCGGCCTCGGTGACGATGGCGCGGGCCAACTGCGTGTCGTTGGGAAGGCTTACCTGCGCGCGAGGAGCCTTAAACTGGGCAAACGAGCCTTGGAGACGTTCCCCAGCCCAGACGCCGAAGGCTCGCGGCTGGCGCGGCGAGTGCGGCGAAATCAACACCAGCGTCTCCGGCCGAAAACTCATCACACACGCCGCCACCTCGCGCATCGCCTGGCAACTCGCCTGCGCCGCGCCGCCTCTTTCGCCGCCGACTTCAGGCACAAGGATGGGCGCGTGCGGCATCAACACGGCGCACACCACCGCTGCCGTCTGGTTTTCCCGCGACGGCCCCGCTGATTTCCCGACGACCGGTTTGGATAAGATGTTTTTAATTCCTTTGATATGTTCCCATCAATTGTCCTTCGGCGAGGACGTGGCCATCCATCGCCTTGAGCAAATCCTTTTTCGTGAGGCCGGGCTTGAGATCCGGCTTCATGTCGAGCGCGTACAGTTTGAAAAAGTAGCGGTGCGGCTTGCCGGGGGGCGGACACGGCCCGCCGTAGCCGATGCGTTTGTAATCGTTCACACCCTGCTTCGCACCGTTGGCCAGCTCCGGCGATTTCGACACGCCTTCGTCAAGCCCGGGGGTGGTCGGCGGCAAGTCGCAAATCACCCAATGTACCCATGTGCCCGCCGGCGCGTCGGGATCGTCGCAAATCAGCGCGAGGCTTTTCGCAGCGGGCGGCACACCCGACCATTGCAACGCGGGCGAAAGGTCCTGGTCATCGAACGCGTGCCGCCGGGGAATCGGCTGGCCGTCGGCAAAGGAGGTGGTGGTCAAGTGAAGTTTCATGATGGCTCCGTTGGTGGGGGGATTATCCGCATTGCAGGCCGTGATGAAACCGGCCAGCAACGCTGCGGCGAAAAGCATTTTGGTTCGCACGCTCATAACAGGACTTTACTCCCGCGCACGCGATTGCAAAGTGAAAATTTGCCGTTTTTTGAGGGCTTGCATTTCGGTTGCCGCTTGTGGCACCGTGGCGGCGTGTTGCAGTGGATATTTATACTGCTTGCCGTTATTGGCATCGAGTTTCGCATGGGTTTTACACTGGTTGTGGCAGGATAGCTCAGTTGGTAGAGCAGAGGACTGAAAATCCTTGTGTCGCCGGTTCAATTCCGGCTCCTGCCACCACTCCGAACATCCGTAAAATTTTGCCATGAAATATAGATCGCTCTTCGCCGCCTCGCTGCCGCTCCTGGCCATCGCCGCGCTCTGCTGCGCCTCATCCGCCCTGCGCGCCGCTGACGCCAGGGAACCGGCCCCAACAACCGGGTCCCAAAAGACTGACCCGCCAAAAAAGGACGAGGCTACAAACGCCGCGCCGGATAAAAAGGAAGAGGCCAAAGGCGCCGCATCGGACAAAAAGGAACCCAAGGACGAGCTTTCCGAAACCACCAACTCGGTCACGATCAACGGCGTCTCAGTCAAGTATAATGCAACGGCGGGCACCCTGGTCATCAAGGACGAGGAGGGCAAGGCGCATGTTTCGTTTTTCTTTGTCGCTTATACCCGGCTGGATGCCACCAATGCCGGCGAACGGCCGGTCACGTTCTCCTTCAATGGCGGTCCCGGTTCCTCCTCGGTCTGGCTGCACCTGGGTGTTCTCGGCCCGCGCCGGGTTTTTCTAAAGGAGGACGGCAGCCTGCCGCCGCCCCCGTTTCGTTTGATCGACAACCAGTATTCCCTTCTGGATGAATCCAACCTGGTCTTCATCGATCCGGTCAGCACCGGTTTCACGCGGGCGGTGCCGGGCGAAGACGCGCGCAAATATCACGGGGTGGACCAGGACCTGCAATCGGTCGGCGATTTCATCCGCCTTTACACCACGCGCTACAAACGCTGGGACTCGCCCAAATTCCTGATCGGCGAAAGTTACGGCACAACGCGCGCGGCGGGGTTGTCGGGCTATTTGGAAAACCGTTTTGGCATGTACCTCAACGGCATTGCGCTCGTTTCCTCGGTCCTGGACTTTTCCACCGTCAGTTTTAACGCGGGCAATGACCTTCCATTCGTTTTGTACCTGCCCACGGAAACCGCCGTGGCCTGGTTCCATAAGAAGCTTCCGCCGGATTTGCAGGCTGACAGGAAGAAAGCGCTGATGGAATCGGAACAGTATGCCCTGGGCGATTACAGCCGCGCCCTCATGCAAGGCTCCGCCCTTTCCGCGCCTGACCGGCAGCGCGTCATCAAGGAAGTCGCGCGCCTGACCGGATTGTCCGGGGACTACGTGGACCGGGCCAATCTGCGCATCCATGCCTCCCGCTATTTCAAGGAATTGCTGCGCCAGGAACGTCTCATCATCGGACGTTACGACGCGCGCCTGACGGGAACAGACCTCGACGCCGCCGGCGAGTCCGCGGAGTATGATCCCAGTTTCACCTCCGTGCTGGGGCCTTTCACGGCCACGCTGAACGATTATGTCCGGCGCGAACTCAAATTCGAAAGCGATCTGCCGTACGAAGTGTTGACAGGTAAAGTGCAACCCTGGGATTTCAATGACGCCAGGAACCACTACCTCGACGTGGCCGAGACGTTGCGCCGGACCATGACGCACAATCCCTACCTGAAGGTTTTTGTGGCCAACGGCTATTATGACATGGCCACTCCCTATCTGGCCACCCGCTACACCTTTGATCACATGGGCCTGCCGCCCAACCTCCAGACCAACGTCAGCATGGGCTATTACGAGGCGGGCCACATGATGTACGTCAATCAACCGTCGCTGGCGGCGTTGAAACACGATCTGGCCGCGTTCATCCGTTCGGCTTTGCCGCCGAAATAACCAGATGTTTTGTGCGTTTGCTGGATCGCTATTTACTGCGCGAGTTGCTGGTGCCATTGGCATATTGTCTGGGCGGTTTCCTGATCTTCTACGTCGCTTTCGATTTAATCTTCGAGATCAACCGTTTCCAGGAAGGACATCTGCTCTTCCTCGACGTGGTCGAGTATTACATTGTCACGTTGCCGGAAATTTTGGCGGACCAGGTCATTCCCGTCTCGCTGCTGCTGGCCTGCCTTTACGCGCTGACCAATCACAGCCGTCACAACGAATTAACCGCCATGCGCGCGGCGGGCGTCAGTCTCTGGCGATTGTCCCTGCCCTATTTGGGCGTGGGAGTTGTTGGCGGAATGGCCATTTTCGCCCTCAACGAGCTGTGGGTGCCGCAGGCCGCGGACAAGTCCAGGGACATCCTGGAACGCCGCAGGAACCCCGGCCAGGATCGCAACTGGACCGGGAGACTGGACTTTTACAACGAAGCCGACCGTCGCCATTGGAACATCGCCCATTTCAATCGAGCCACTTCTGAAATGACCGGGCCCACCGTCACCTGGGAATCGCCCGACCGCTCGAGCCACTCTATTTTCGCCAAAAGCGGCATTTATACCAACGGTCAATGGCGCTTTTACAACCTCGAAAGATGGGACAGAGCGGCCGGCGAAGCATTCGCCCAACAGACCTCCAACAGCTTTCTTGACATTTCCCTCTCCGAAACCCCGGCCTCGATTAAAACCGAAATCAAAGTCAGCGCTCTGACTCCGACCGAGGCCGCGAAGGGTCCGCAGCTTTCTCATTCGCGAACTTCTCACCTACAACTGCGCTGGCATCCGCACCTCAATA
>CAWFAZ010000073.1:0-7985 GCA_963813995.1 uncultured Verrucomicrobiae bacterium
ATAATCAAACGGTGCGTCAAACCGTTCCTAATTCAATCACCAACATCGTAAAGTGGCAATATGGGAGTCGCGTAATAGTGAAATGGACGGTCAAACCTGATTTGCGCCCGGCATCGGGGGGCGGAATGCTTTAATGTGTTTGTGCAGGGAGATGGTATGGGCTGCCTGCCTGGTAGAGTTTTATCTCCAATTGAAGTTGCCCGGCCAGACTGGTGTTGGATTGCGCCTCGGCCAGGCGCAAGGCGCGCTGCGCCGTTTCCACCGCTTCGGAAAAGCGCCCGGCTTCGGCGAGAGCGGCGGCGAGGGTGTGGAGAACGCGAAGATTGTTTCCGGCGGTCAGTGCATTGGCCCGTTGGGCCAGTTCCACCGCCTTGTTGCCGTTCCGCAGCGACGCCTCTGGAGAAGCGGCCAGCAGCCAGGCCAGATTACTTTGGAGCGATGAATCGGCTGGTTCGAGTTGCAGCGCCTTCTGGAAATGGGTGATCGCTTCGCCAAAGTTTCCCCTTTTCAGAAGAACGTTGCCAAGGTTGTTGTGTGCCAGCCCGTAGCCGGGGTTGATGTGCAGCGCCTTTTCATAATGCGTGATCGCTTCATCCAGGCGTCCCTGTTGGTCGAAGACGTTGCCCAGGTTGTAGTGGCATTCTGCGTAGTCCGGCTGGATTTGCAGCGCCTTCTGATAATGCGCAATTGCTTCATCCAGGCGTCCCTGTTTGCGAAGGCTGACACCCAGATTGTAGTGGGCCTCCACGAAGTCCGGCTGGATGTGCAGCGCCTTTTCATAATGCGTGATCGCTTCATCCATCCGTCCTTGCAGGGCAAGGACAATGCCAAGGTTGTTGTGGGCTTGTGCGTGGTTGGGTTCGATTTGCAACGCCATTTGATATTGGGCTGTCGCTTCGTCCACGCTTCCCTTTTTACGAAGGGAGTTGCCGAGGTTGAAGTGTGCTTCCGCAGAGCGGGGGTTGATCTCCAGCGCCTTCTGGTAATGGGTGATCCCTTCGTCCACTCTTCCTTTTTTGACAAGATCGGCTCCGAGGTTGAGGTGGGCGACGTCGTTGTCTGCGGTGCAGGCGAGCGTGTGAGTCCACAAGGTTTCGCTGTTTTTCCAGTACGCGGTTTGTTTCCAGGCGCAAACCATGAGCATGGCGATTACGGCGGTCATGAAGCCGCCAATGACCACGCGGCCCGCATGCCACTTGGCGCCCCACTCCGCCGCCAGCCACGTCACCCCCAGATAAATCCCGATTTGCGGCAGGTAAGTGCATCGATCCGCATGTGCGAAACTGCCCGCTTGCACAATGCCGAGCATCGGCGTCAACATTCCCAAATACCACAGCCAGCCTGTCAGCAACCACGGCCGTGTCCGCCGCTCTCCCCATGCGACCGCGGAAAGGCCGGCCAGCAGCGTCCCGGCCAACGCCACTTCCCATGGCGGCAGGCCGTTGTGCGGATATGGATAAGGCACCGCCAGTCCTTCCGGCCAAACCATCTGGCGCAGGTAGACAGCATACGACACCAACGCATTGCCGAGGCGCGAAGGCATGGAAATAGGAGCCACGGGGGTGATCGATTTTCCCGCCGCCAGAACAATTATCTCCGTCATCGCGGACGCCCCAATGGCCAGCGCCAGCAAGGGAATCTTTTCCAGGATCAACCTCGAGAGCTTTCGGGGCTGTTCGAACCGGCGCAAGGGCCAGTAGTCGAGGAGCAACAGCACAAACGGCAGCGTCACCACACTCGGCTTGGAGACCAAGGCCGGCACGAATGCGGTAGCAACCATCAGGTAGCGGGCTGGTGATTTCGGGTTGCCGACATAGCGGGCATACGCGCCGAGCGTGAGCATGAAGAAAAAGGCGCTGAGCACATCCTTGCGCTCCGCCACCCAGGCCACCGATTCCACCCGCAGCGGATGAATGGCAAATACTGCCGCCACAAACGCGCTGCGCCAGAGAGCGCCGGTCATCTGTCGCAGAACGAGGAACAGCAGGATGGCCGATGCGGTGTGCAACAGGACATTGGTGAAATGATATCCGCCAGCATGGAGTCCATGGAGTTGATAATCCCCCATGAGCGAAAGCATCGTCAGGGGGTGGTATAAGTAGCAGTCCGCATGGGTGAAGACCCAGGCGAGTCCCTTGAACGTCAGACCCCGGGCGACGATCGGATTATCATACACATAATCATCGTCGTCGAAGTTGACGAATTCATGAGTCAGCGTCTGGCCGAAAACAGCAAAGGTGATCGCGGCCAGCACCAGGCAAACTGCCGCCACCCGCCAGCGTTGCTCCCGGCGGCCCGCGCCGACGGGGACTTTTTCCGGGGATTGTTGGCGGCTCATATTTTGCGGACTTGGATCATAATATGTGCTTCTTGCTTTTGTGGCAAAAAATTTGTTTAATCTTTCCCTTTTCGCGTTCGATGCTAACTTCCATCCACTTTTTGGTATGCTGGCAAAACGCGTAATTCCCTGTCTGGACGTGCATGACGGCAAAGTCACCCGCGGCGTGCAATTCGGCAAGGCGGAAGCCGGCGAACTCCGCAACGTGGGCGATCCGGTCGAATTGGCCATCCGCTACAATGAGCAGGGCGCGGACGAAATGGTTTTCTTTGACATCACCGCCAGCGCCCAGGGCCGGGAGAGCATGGTGGCGGTCATTGAGCGCGCTGCCGACCAATGTTTCATGCCCTTGACCGTCGGCGGCGGCATTCGCTCGGTCGCGGACATGCGCACCATGCTCAAAGCCGGCGCGGACAAGACCAGCATCAACTCCTCCGCGCTGGCCAATCCCGATCTCATCCGCCTCGGCGCTGAAAAATTCGGCAGCCAGTGCATTGTCGTTTCCATTGACGCCAAAAAGGTCGCGCCGGACCGCTGGGAGGTTTTCTCGCATGGCGGAAGGAAAGCCACCGGGCTTGAGGCCGTCGAATGGGCCAGGAAAGCGGTGTCGCTTGGGGCCGGCGAAATCGTTTTAAACAGCATTGATGCCGATGGCACAAAAGCCGGTTTCGATCTGGTCATCACGCGCCGCATCAGCGAAGCGGTCGGCGTGCCGGTGGTGGCCAGCGGCGGCGCGGGCAATCTCGAACACATGGCCGCGGTGCTCCTGGAAGGCAGGGCGGACGCCGTCCTGGCCGCGAGCATTTTTCATTTCGGCGAATTCACCGTCGGCGATGTGAAACAATTCCTGGCAAGCAAAGGAATTCCCGTCAGGTTGTAAAACCATGAGTCCATTAACTGGATCATCAAATGGAACCATATCACGGCGCTTGCTTGCATTATCGGTGTAACCTGCTTTATCTTTCTGCCCAAGGGCTGAAAATGACCAAATTTGGACATGCAGCCAAATTATAACCAGAGAACGGCAGTCCCAAACGGGGTTTCTGCCTTGATTCCTCCCCGGCACTTGAATTGCTGGTAAGGGGCAAAAACGCTGATAAACGGTGCGCGAAAATCGCAATGAATCTGTCTGGATACGAAATCGGTAACTTCTTTGACGAGATGTTCGAGGACGATGGGCGTCCCCGCGCCGCCGTCCGCCCTTTGGTCAGGAAGATTGAATCGCTTTCCCCCGGCGAATTGGCCAACCGCCAATTGGCCGCCGACCGTGCTCTGGTGCAGGCCGGGATCACGTTCAACGTGTATGGGGAAAGCGCCGGCCTTGAGAAGACTTTGCCGTTCGACCTGGTTCCGCGCATGGTCACGGCCACGGAATGGGAGCGCATCGAGAAAGGCCTCAAGCAGCGCATCCGCGCCCTTAATCTGTTTATTGACGATCTCTATCACGATCGCAAAGTCATCAAGGATCGCGCTGTTCCGCCGGAGATTATTTCCTCGTCCAAGGGGTTTCGCAGTCAATGTGTCGGTTTGAATCCTCCGCGCGGCATCTGGTGCCATATCACCGGCACGGACCTGGTGCGGCATGGCGACGGGCAGATCTATGTTCTGGAAGACAATTTGCGTTGTCCTTCGGACGTTTCTTACGTGCTGGAAAATCGGCGGCTGATGAAGAGCCTGTTTCCTGAAGTATTTGATGCCTCCAAAATCCGGCCCGTTTCCAATTATCCGATTCATCTGCGTGACATGCTCGAATATCTGGCCCCCGAGGGCAGCGCCACCCCGCGCGTCGTGTTACTCACGCCCGGAGTTTACAATTCCGCCTACTTCGAACACTCGTTTTTGGCGCAGCAGATGGGCGTGGAATTGGTGCAAGGCAGCGACCTCGTCGTGTTCGACGGCTTTGTCTGGATGCGGACGACCAACGGTTTTGAACGTGTGGATGTCATTTACCGGCGGGTGGATGATGATTTTCTGGACCCGGAAGCCTTTCGCGCGGATTCCATGCTGGGCGTGCCCGGTCTGATGGCGGTTTATAAATCCGGCAACGTGGCCCTGGCCAACGCTCCCGGGACCGGTGTGGCGGATGATAAAGTCGTTTATGCCTATGTCCCGCGCATCATAAAATATTATCTGGGCGAGGAAATCATTCTGCCCAATGTGCCAACGTATATATGCGCGGAGGCCGAAGGGCTTGGCTACGTGCTGGAACATTTGCCCGAACTGGTCGTCAAAGCGGCCAACGAATCCGGCGGCTACGGCATGCTCATCGGCCCCCATGCCACGGCCGCGGAATGCGCGGAATTTGCCAAAAGAATAAAAGCTGACCCTCGCAATTACATCGCCCAGCCCACTCTTTCACTTTCCCGAGTCCCGACGCTGATCGACGGCCTGCTGGAAGGACGGCATGTTGATCTGCGTCCCTATATTCTATACGGCAAGGATATTTTTGTTCTGCCAGGCGGACTGACTCGTGTCGCCTTGAAAAAAGGTTCACTGGTCGTCAACTCCTCCCAGGGCGGCGGGACCAAGGACACCTGGGTGCTGGCCAATGACCCCGGGACGGCGGAGCAGAGCCAGACACATGGCGGCCTCATCACCGGCGGAGGCCAAACGTAATGCTCAGCCGCGTTGCCGATTCCATTTACTGGATGAGCCGCTACGTCGAACGGGCGGAGAACGTGGCCCGCTTTATCGATGTCAACCTGAACCTGATGCTCGATTCGCCGACCACCGATCAACAATGGCAGCCGCTGGTCAATATCACGGGAGATCACGCCGATTTTGCGAAGCGTTATGGGCTTGTGGCATCGTCGCAAAACGTTCAGCAGTTCCTCACCTTTGACCGCGAGAATCCGAACTCGATTATTTCCTGCCTGCGTGCCGCCCGCGAAAATGCCCGCTCCGTGCGGGAAATCATTTCCTCGGAAATGTGGCTGCAGCTCAACACATTTTATTTGATGGTCAATTCCGCCGCCGGCAGCGGCAAGGGCTTCGAATCCCGCAACATTTTTTTCAACGAGGTGAAGCTGGCCAGCCATCTCTTCACCGGCGTGACCGACGCGACGATGACGCACGGCGAAGCCTGGCATTTCTGCCGCCTGGGCCGGATGCTGGAGAGGGCGGACAAGACCTCGCGCATTCTGGATGTCAAGTACTTTATACTCCTGCGCTCGGTGGCGGAGGTCGGGACCATCTACGACGACGTGCAATGGGCGGCCGTGCTGCGTTCGGCCAGTGCCTTTGAGATGTATCGCAAACGCCATGGGCGCATTTCGCCGACGGCCATTGTCGAATTCCTTTTGCTGGATGGGGAATTTCCGCGGGCCGTCCGCTTTTGCCTGAATTCGGCGCGCGATTCATTGCACGCCATTTCCCCCGCGCGCGTTGGACCCCATCGCAAGCCCGCCGAAAAACTTCTGGGCCAGATCTGTTCGGACCTGGCCCATGCCAGCGTGGAGGAGATTGTCAAAGGCGGCTTGCATGAATACCTGGATGCGTTGCAGACGAATGTGAACCGCGCCAGCACGGGAATTTATGAGCGGTTCTTCGCCACGCGCGTGCCCGGAGCTCCACAGGAATCTGGCCAGTTTGCAAAGGAAAAGGTGCAATAAGAACATGGCCATTCACGTCGCCCTCCATCACAAAACGCACTATACTTATGACCGGCCGGCGGCCCATCTGCCGCACACGGTGCGTCTGCGCCCGGCCCCCCATTGCCGCACGCCGATCTTGAGTTACTCGCAACGGATTCTGCCCAAAAAGCATTTCCTGAACTGGCAGCAGGACCCTTTCAGCAATTACCTGGCCCGGCTGGTCTTCCCCGAAAAAACGGAGGAGCTTTTGATCGAAGTGGACCTGGTGGCCGAAATGGCGGTTTATAATCCGTTCGATTTTTTTCTCGAGCCAACGGCTGAAAAATTCCCGTTCACCTACGAACCGGCCTTGAAAAAGGAACTCGGCCCGTTTCTGGAAACGGCGCCGCCGGGGCCGCTGCTTCAGGAATATCTGAAAACGATTGATCGTAACGGGATGCCAACCAATGATTTCCTCGTTTATCTGAACCGCCGGGTTTGCCAGGACGTGAAATACCTCATCCGGCTTGAGTCCGGCGTGCAATCGCCGGAAACGACCCTTCAATTGCGGTCCGGCTCGTGCCGCGATTCAGCGTGGCTGCTGGCAAACCTGTTCCGGTACCTCGGCATCGCCGCCCGTTTTGTTTCGGGTTACCTCATTCAATTGACGGCGGATGTCAAATCGTTGGATGGCCCCTCGGGAACAGAGCGTGATTTCACCGATCTGCATGCCTGGACGGAAGTTTATCTTCCCGGGGCGGGTTGGATTGGCCTGGATGCCACTTCCGGGCTGCTGGCCGGCGAAGGGCACATTCCACTGGCTTGTTCGCCAGATCCAACGGGCGCCGCGCCCGTGACCGGCGCGGTTGAGGAGTGCGAAACCAAGCTCACCCATGAAATGAAGGTGACGCGGATTTATGAATCCCCCCGCGCCAGCCGGCCCTATAGCGAAGAGCAATGGGCGCAAATCAATGCGTTGGGACAGCGCATTGATCTTGAACTGGCGCAAAACGACGTCCGGCTCACCCTGGGCGGCGAGCCAACGTTCGTATCCATCGACAACATGGATGGGGAGGAGTGGAATTTCACCGCCGTCGGTCCGGAGAAGCGCCGTTTGTCCGAAACATTGATTCGACGGTTAAAAGAAAAATTTGCGAAAGGCGGCCTGCTCCATTACGGCCAGGGCAAATGGTATCCCGGCGAATCATTGCCGCGCTGGGCTTTGGCCTGTTACTGGCGCAAGGACGGCCAGGCCATCTGGCACGACGACTCATTGTTCGCCCGCGACAACCATTCATACGGCCACGGCGAAAAGGAAGCCATGGATTTTATGGCCGAACTGACCCGGGCGCTGGGCGTGAAATCCAAGTACATCATTCCCGCCTATGAAGATGCCTGGTACTACATGTGGCGGGAACGGCGTCTTCCGGTGAACGTGGACCCGCTGCGGTCGCGCCTGGAAAACGAGGAGGAACGGGCCCGCTTGGGGAAAATTTTCCATCAGGGCCTCAATAAAATCGCCGGTTATGTATTGCCGATCGCGCCGGCGCACGGCGATGTTCCAGGTTGGAAGAGCGGTTCGTGGTTCCTGCGTTCCCAGCATCTTTTTCTTCTGCCCGGCGATTCGCCCATCGGTCTGCGTTTGCCGTTGGATGCGCTGCCGTGGGTTTTGCCGTCGGATTATCCTTCGGTCAATCCGCCCGATCCCATGAAGCCGTTGGGACCGCTTCCGGTCCCCCGGCAACACAGCGAAATTCGGCGGCAATTTGCAGGCCTCAGCCCGGCTGCGGCGCTGCCAATGAATCGACGGCCTGAACCTCTTGAATCCGCCGATTGGATTGTTCGTACAGCGTTATGCGTTGAGGCCCGGGAGGGACGGCTCTTCGTTTTTATGCCGCCGGTGGATTCGACGGAAGCCTATCTGAATTTAATCAGCGCGGTGGAACAAACGGCCGCGGCGCTCCAACTGCCCGTGGTCATCGAAGGCAGTCCGCCGCCGAAGGATCATCGGCTGAATCTCCTCAAAATCACTCCCGACCCTGGCGTGGTGGAAGTCAATCTTCACCCGGCCCGCA
>CAWFAZ010000074.1:0-25183 GCA_963813995.1 uncultured Verrucomicrobiae bacterium
TTCATATGCTGATTTGCGCCCTGTGGAGTTCCGCTTGTGTTTTGACTCCATATCCTACAGTTTAGGATGGTTATGCGAAAGAAAACAGCCAACAAAAAAAGGCTCGAATATCCGGACGAAACCAACGGGACTCGCTGGGCGGCTGAGGCGCGGAAGATGGCCAGCAAGCTCACGCCGGAACAGGAAGCCGGGCATTTTGCGCGCGCGATGGTGAAAATCTATGGCGGCCAGCTCATCCGAAACGGTTGATGAGAGCCATGCGGGGAGTGAACGATCTATAGGTGTTTTCAGGTTCCTCAACGTTTTCAGTGGAATTAAACATGGGGCAGGCGGAGTTTGCCGGCGACCAGATAGAGGATGGTGATCAGGTAAACCGTGGAACGATAGCCCCGCGCCTTGCGCTTGACCGCGCTGAAGACGCTATTGAGTCCTTCCATAAAGGCGTTGGTCAGGCCCCATTTCCAGTGGGCCAGGATTCCGGCCAGATGGTTCTCCACCATGTTGGCCAGCTTGATCATCGCTCTGAAAACGTAGGATTTGTAAAACCGGGCCACCCATCGCACCCAGCGGCACCAAACCTTAAAGCGCTTTTGGGCCACCATGGCGTTGGAGCTGCGATAGATGTCCTGCAGGACCAGGCGCATCTGATAAGCCTTGCCGGTGCAGAGATTTTTTTCTTTGATTTTGGCCAACCGGCTCTGTTCGTCCCGGTCGAGGTTTTCCGGGTTCTTGCGCCAGAGCCACTGGCTCTGGCGGAGGGACTCCCGCACGTCGTTGCCGCCCACGCTGAACTCCGCCCGACGCACTTGGTCAACCGACTTGTTGGCATTGGCCAGGACATGAAACTTGTCAAATACCACCTGGGCGTTGCGGCAGTTGTCTTTGACGCCCTTCTCGTGGTTCCTCAACGTTTTCAGTGGAATAGATTCTCATTAAAAGCCTTATCTGGGGGTCGGCCTGGAGCGAAGCTCCCAGGCCGCAGGCCGCCGCCGTGCGGCGGCTCCAAGAGGAAGAAGCTCATATAGAAGGAGTTATATAGGAAATGGCCCTGAAACATGGCATCACAAAATCACTCGGACAGCAGATCGTGGTCGGTCGTGGCGGATTTCTATTCCACCGAAAACGTTGAGGAACCTTGTGTTGGGTTCCTCAACGTTTTCAGTGGAATAGATTCTCATTAAAAGCCTTATCTGGGGGTCGGCCTGGAGCGAAGCTCCCAGGCCGCAGGCCGCCGCCGTGCGGCGGCTCCAAGAGGAAGAAGCTCATATAGAAGGAGTTATATAGGAAATGGCCCTGAAACATGGCATCACAAAATCACTCGGACAGCAGATCGTGGTCGGTCGTGGCGGATTTCTATTCCACCGAAAACGTTGAGGAACCTTGTGTTGCGGGCTAAGTCGTTGACTATCAACACTTGTTACCGTGTTACCGATTTTTTGGACCAATCTATCAATTTGGCGTAATATGCGCCAACTCCGGCCACAGCAACGCGCCCATTCGCATCCCTTTCTCGTAGCAATCGAGGCTGAACTTTTCGTTGGGCGAATGAGCGTTGTCGTCGGGCAGGGCCAGGCCGAGCAGGAGCGAATCGGCGTGAAGGATTTTTTTGAATTGTGTGACAATCGGGATCGAGCCGCCTTCGCGCATTAAAATGGGTTCATGCCCGAATGCTGCCTTGAGGGCGCGCAGTCCCGCCCGCGCCAGGGGGCTTGTTGGCGAAACCAAATATGGCTCGCCGCCGTGCCCCGCCTTGATCTCCAATCTCACCGTCGGCGGGCAAAGGTCGCGCAATCGTTTCAAGATCACTTTGCGGACATGGGCAGGGTTCTGGTTTGGCACCAGCCGAAACGTCAGCTTGGCGCTGGCCTGGGCCGGAATGATCGTTTTGCTCCCCTCTCCCTGGTAGCCGCTGGTCAATCCATTGATCTCGATGGTCGGACGCGCGGCGCGCTGCTCGGCAAAGGTGTAGCCGCGCTCGCCGAACAGTTCCGGCACTCCGAGGAATTTCCGGTATTCCGCCGCGCTCAAGGGAAGCCGCGCCGCTTCCTTCCTCTCGCGGGCCGAAACCTTCGCCACCCCGTCATAAAATCCGGGGATGTTGACCCGGCCCTGCTTGTCGCGCAACTGTGCCAGGATTTGGCACAGCGCCAGGGCCGGATTATCCACCGTGCCTCCATAAATGCCTGAATGCAAATCGCGCGACGGTCCATGCACCGTCACTTCAAAGGCGGCAATGCCGCGCAAGGCATAGGTCAGCGCCGGGAGTTTCAGGCTGGGCATCCCGGTGTCGGAAATGACGACTGCCTTGCAGGCCAATTCCCTGCGGTTCGCCTTGAGAAAACTTCCCAAATTCGTGCTGCCCACCTCCTCTTCGCCTTCGATCACGAAAGTCAAATCGCATGGCAGTTCCGTCTTTGTTTTCAGGTAAGCTTCGACGGCGTTCAGGTGTGCCAGATTCTGGCCCTTGTTATCGCTGGCCCCGCGGGCGAAGAGCGAGCGCCCTTCGATGCGCGGTTTGAATGGATCACTCTTCCAAAGTGTGAACGGCTCAGCCGGCTGAACATCGTAGTGTCCGTAAATGAGATACGGCGGCTTTTTTGAGCCGCGCGCGCGCGGAGTCTGCGCGACGACGATCGGATGTCCTTCCGTTGGGCACAAGCGCGCCTCCAAGCCGCTTTGGCGGCAACGCGCCACGAGCCAATTCGCGCACGCGGTCATGTCGGCGCGATGGCCGGCCTGAGCGGAAACACTGGGATGCCGCACGTACTGGCACAGATCATCAATAAATCGGGACTTGTTTTGCTCCAGATAATCCAAAACAGCCTGCACGGTATTAGGGTTGTTTGTATTCACTTGTCCGCCGATAGTACATGACGTTTAACGAAAGGAAATCAATCATTGAAAGACGGCATGAGAAACGGTATCCCATCTTCCATCGTTGCGATGAATGCCACCCGTTTGTCATTTCGCGGCCCCCTGGCGTGTCTGGCGGCGGCTTTTCTTTTTGCGGGATGTGTGAGTGAGCCGGCGACGCCCCGCGTTGTTTTCACCAAGCTAGCGATCAACGGGCAGCCGGTTCAGATGATGTTGGACACAGGCGCGGCCTCCACCGTGCTCTACAGCGCGGCGGCGAACCGGGTGGGTTTGAATTTTGCGCCGCCCCGGCACGATGTCGTCGCGGGCGCGTTTGAGATCATTGTGGGAATGTCCGAGCCGGCGCAAGTGACGGCGGGTGCGCAGCCGTTCACGGCGCGGCTTCCCGTATTCACACTGCCTCCGTCTTCCCGCCTGCCTTCCTCCGCTTCAGGAGAAGACGGCGTCATCGGCTGGCCCGAAGTTCGGGACAACATCCTGGTTTTTGACGCCGCCCATCGCACGGTTCGCAGCGTGGCGCAACTTCCTGAAGAAACATCCGGATGGTTGAAACTGAAGGTGCGGCCGCACAGCACATTGTTGCTGGAAACACCGCTGTCGAACGGCAAAGCGGGAGCCATTCTGGTGGATACAGGAGCGCCACAGGGGGTCCAATTAACGCCGGCAAAGTGGCAGGAAGCCAGGGCCGCCCATCCAAAAGCGCCTTTGACTACTGTCAATCATTCCACATGGTCCATCGGCTCCTTCGCCGCACAGGCAATGTGGGCGGATGAAATCAAACTGGGCGCGCTCATTCTCACCGATGTGCCGGTGGAGAACATGCCGGACGCCGAAGCTGCCTGGCTCAATAAGGCGGCCTCTGGCGCCGAAGTTGCCGGGATCATCGGCCTGCGCGCTCTAACCCGCATGGATTTGGTCGTGGATGGGAAAAATGGCTTTGCCTACGTGCGGCCCAGACCACCGGCCGGGACCGGGAATTGGAGCGTTGCGAAAAACGTGCGCCTGAATTGCGACAATCTCTTCGTCCGATCGGGCATTGCCAACTGCAGCAGCAGGAATTTCGATGCCGCCATCGCCGATTACACGAAGGCCCTCGAAATCAATCCGAAGAATGCCGCTGCCTACGCCAACCGCGCCCTGGCCAGGCTGGAGAAAGGAGACACCGTTGGCGCCCTGGCCGATGACACCCGCGCCCTCGAACTTAACCCAAAAAGTCCCGACATCCATGCCGACCGTGCTCTGGCCAGGCAGATTCATGGCGATTTTTCCGACGCGCTGGCCGACTATGACAAAGTCATCGAGCTGAACCCTGACGATTCGGCCGGCGCGCGCCTCCATCGCCAGACTTTGCTGCGCCGACTCGGCCGCCCGCCGGAAAATTTTTCAACCACTGTGGCCGGATGGAAGGGCGGTTGGATCAAAACCATCGGCCTGTTTGTGGCGGACCGGCTGGACGAAAAGGCGTTGCTTGCGGCGGCGGAGAAAAAGAACGTCGTCCCGGCGCTCAACCAGCAATGCGAAGCGTTTTACTACATCGGCATGAAGCGTCTCTTCAATGGCGACAAGGCGGGCGCGCGGGATTTTTTCCAGAAATCCGTGGCCACCGGCGTGCGGGAATATACCGAGTATCAGTTCGCTGCCGCGGAGTTGGCCCGCCTCGATGCCGCCGCGCCGCAGTGACAATTATTCGTTGATTCCCCAATGCAAAGGCGGGTCATCATCGGCCAGAAGCTCGTTGACGTCGGGCTGGAACAGCGAGAGTCCCGCAACTATGCCTGCCACGCCAGCCGCTGACCCCGGAGAACTGAGGCGCAAATAATCCAAACGCGCCCGCTTCGCCGTCAGGCGCAGATAAGCAGGAAGTGATTGCGAGGCTCCTTTCGGTGAAGGCTGCACCAGCACCAGCAGTCCATCGCCGGCTCCCCGATTTGGCAGCCACCCTTCGAACCATCTTTGCACGTCAACCGGCAGCTCGGGCGATTGCGCGGCAAGAAGAATCAAATCAGCCTGGGCCGCACTCTGCGCCGCTTCCATCGCAATTTCGGGGTCCGCCAGGTATTTGAAGCGCCACCAATCAAACTGAAATTCCAAATCATCCTTGAACTTCCGGGCCAGGGAATCGCAAAGATGCAGAAGCAAGTCCCGACTGCCAAGATCTTCGTAAATCGAGACGACAGCGCACCGCTTGTTTGTTTCCCCGCCCTTGTCCCCAAATACATCAACATCAAGTCCAGCGCTCATCCATGATGGCCAAACAGGAAATGCCCGGGCACGCGTGCCTCGCCTGTTGGCTTGATTATAAACAACCACCGAATTATTCACAAGTCAAAGGGAAATCTGTTCACAGGTTATTCACACATAACCTTGGCTAAAAGAAGGTTGGTTGTGCAAAAAGCAACAGCTCTTCTTGCGCAGGGCAAGAGCGTTCGAAATAAATCCCCTCGGAAAGCATCGAAATCCGCCCTGTCTGGCAAAAGATTCCAGAAATGGCATCAGTGCTGCTCAGGGAGAATCAAGTGAAGAAAATCGACGCGATTATCAAACCTTTCAAGTTGGACGAAGTCAAAGATGCATTGGAGGAGGCCGGCATCGAAGGCATGACGGTCAGCGAAGTCAAGGGCTTTGGCCGCCAAAAAGGTCACACTGAAATTTACCGGGGCAGCGAATACACGGTCGATTTCCTGCCAAAGGTCAGGGTTGAAATCGTCCTGCCGGACAACCGCGTCAAGGGCGCCATTCATGCCATCATGATTTCGGCCAGGACGGGCAAAATCGGGGACGGAAAGGTGTTTGTCTCCAATGTGGAGGAAGCCGTTCGCATCCGTACGGACGAGAAAGGAGAATTGGCAGTGTAAAGCAGGTCTGGAGGGACCGGGCAGGAGAATAAAGACGGTGCGAAGAAAATCCGCGCCGTCTTTTCCTGAACTTTGCAATTTGAACTTGGCGGGTGGTTGCCTTATAACCAGCGCGTGTCAGATGGAGTCAATGACCCGATTAATGCTGGGACGCGCTTTTGCGGCGTGTTCGGGCATCCCATCCGGCATTCGGCATCGCCCGCCATGCAGAACGCCGGGATTGCCGCCCTGAAGTTAAACTGGCGCTATTTGGCCTTCGAGGTCCACCCGGACAATCTGCGCGCGGCCATCGAAGGCGCGAAAGCCATGCGCTTCATCGGCCTCAACCTCACCGTGCCCCACAAGCTTCTGGCGCTGGAGATGGTGGACGTGGCCGACGCGCGGGCCAGGTTGTGGGGAGCCGTCAATACCATTGTTTTTGAAACCCGTGACTCCCTGGGCGCGTGGGTCCCTTTGGCCAAAGCCGGGGACGACGCCATCCACGAAGTCCGCAGCCACGGTTTCAACACGGATGGCGACGCCATTGTCCAATCGCTCAAGGAAGATTTTGAATGGCCGGATTTGCGCGGGGCCGCCGTGCTGATCCTGGGCGCGGGCGGGGCGGCGCGCTCCGCCGCTCTGCGATTGGCGCAGGAGGAGGTTGGACAGATCTTCCTGGTCAACCGAACGGAGGAACGCGCGCGGCAATTGGCGGCCAGTATAACCGAACACTATCCGCGCCTGAGCGTCATTCATGGTTATCCGCACGATCCAGTCGATTTGGTCATTAACGCGACCTCTTTGGGTCTGAAGCCCGACGATCCCCTGCCCCTCGACCTCCCGTGGCTGCAATCACGCCTGCCCGCCCGCGTCTATGACATGATTTATCGCCCGATGGAAACGGCCTTGTTGCGGGCGGCCAGAAGCGCGGGATGCCGCGTGGCCAACGGCGTCGGCATGTTGCTTTACCAGGGCGCGGAGGCGCTGAAACTCTGGTCTGGCGCTCCGCCCCCGCTTCAGATCATGCGCGCCGCTCTGGAGAGAAACATCCATGACTGAAATCATCGCCCATCGTTATGTTTGACGCAAAAATCTGGGCGCTGGTCCCGTTTCATTTTTGGACGCTGTGCTTCTTTGTCTTCGGCTGCGTGGCCGGCAGTTTTCTCAACGTCTGCATCCATCGGATGCCGCGTGAAGAGAGCATTGTCCGGCCGCCGTCGCATTGTCCCCATTGCGGATACTCCATACCCTGGCGCCTGAACATTCCACTGCTCACCTGGCTCTGGCTGCGCGGCCAATGCGCCAATTGCCAGGCGCCGATTTCCGCGCGCTATTTTCTGGTCGAACTGCTGACCGGCCTGGTCTTTGCCGCTTGCTGGATTCACTTCGGGCATCTCTATCCCCTGGTCGCCCTGGTTTATTGTGTCATGATCGGCGGCTTGATCGCCGCCACCTTCATTGACTATGAGCATTTCATCATCCCGGATGAGATTACCATTGGAGGAATGGCCGCCGGCTTTTGCGCCGCGTTCCTCGTTCCCGCCTCGCATTTGAACTTTCCGTATTTCAACCATTTGCGCGCCTCCGGACCCGCGATGGTTGACAGCCTGATTGGCATGGCCGTGGGCGGCGCTGTGGTCTATGGGATACTCCGCCTTGGCAAATTGCTCTTTGGCCGTTACCGGGTCCTTCTGCCGCCGGCCACAAGAATTTTCTTCACCGAAACGGCGGTCATATTGCCCGGGCAGGAGATCGCCTACGAAGAATTGTTCTACCGCTCCGGTGACGCCATCCGGCTGCAAGCCCGCAGCGTGGAATTGATCGACCGCTGCTACCTCAACGTCGCCGTCCGCCTGCAACCCGAACGTCTGCAAATCGGCGGGGACACTTTCGATCCGGAAAAGGTCCCCCACATGGAAGCGGTCACCGACCAGGTCGTGTTGCCGCGCGAAGCGATGGGTTTGGGCGACGTGAAATTCATGGCGGCCATTGGCGCGTTCCTGGGATGGCCGGGGGTCCTGTTTTCGCTGGCCCTCAGCGCGGTCGTCGGCTCGCTCGTCGGTATCGCGTTGATTATTGCCAACAAACGAAGCTGGTCCAGCCGCATGCCCTATGGACCCTACATCGCGGTCGCCGCTGTCATCTGGATTTTTGGCGGATATAAGTGGGTGCGCCACTTATTTTTTTGACGGCGCGCCCCCGCCGCACTGGGCCTGTTGGCGCAGGGCGTGATCGGCCAGCACCAGCGCGGCCATGGCCTCCACCATCGGCACGGCGCGCGGCAGGACGCACGGATCATGCCGGCCCCGCGCTTTGAGCGTCGTGTTCTTCAAGTTCACGTCCACTGTTTGCTGTTCGTGCATCACCGTGGCCACCGGCTTGAAAGCCACCCGGAAGTAAATCATCTCGCCGTTGGAAATGCCCCCTTGAATGCCCCCCGAACGGTTGGTCAGCGTCCGCACTTTCCCGCCTTTGCTCCGAAACGAGTCGTTGTGCTGCAATCCTGTCAGCAATGTTCCTGCAAAACCCGAGCCGACTTCGAAACCCTTCGAGGCCGGCAAACTCAACATGCCCTTGCCCAAATCCGCCTCCAATCTGTCAAATACAGGTTCGCCCCACCCCGCCGGGACGCCCCGCCCCACGCACTCGATCACCCCGCCCACGCTGTCCCCCGCCCGGCGCGTTCTTTCGATCAGCCGGATCATCCTGCGCGCCGCTTCCGCGTCAGGGCACCGCACCGGGTTCGCCTCGACATCATTTTGCTTGACAGTTTCCATGTCCACCCGCGCCTCAATCCCCTGCACGCGCCGGACATAAGCGACAATTTCGACCCCGAACCGTTCGCGCAAAAGTTTTTTGGCGACAGCGCCGGCGGCGACGCGTCCGATCGTTTCCCGGGCGCTGGTGCGGCCGCCGCCCTGCCAGTTGCGAATGCCGAACTTGGCCTGGTAGGTATAATCCGCGTGGGAAGGCCGGAATTTCGTGGCCATCTCGCTGTAGGCGTCGGGCCGGGCATCTTCATTTCTGACCCACATGGAAATGGGCGTGCCGAGCGTCCTGCCCTCGAACGTGCCGGAAAGAATTTCCACCCGGTCCGCCTCCTGGCGCGGTGAAACAATGGCCGATTGTCCGGGCCGGCGGCGGTCCAGATCGGGTTGAATATCGGCTTCCACCAGACCGAGGCGCGGCGGACAACCATCAACGACGACGCCGACACCGCCCCCGTGGGATTCCCCCCAGGTGGTGATGCGAAACAACTGTCCGAACGAATTTCCCATTGGGCGATTTTAGGGTTCAAGCAGCATAGTTCAAAGTTAAAAAGAGAGAGTGGAACCGGCGTCCCGCCAAAACCCTCTTCATTGAAACACCGTTATTATCACTGCGACTGACTGCGACGCACTTTGACGCAGATTCAGGGACATTCTGCGCAAGATATTCATGGTAAAGGTTTTGCATAAGTTTTCGCCCAACCGCCCGATTATCGCGGCAGTTTGACTGACTTTGACCCGGTTTGACACCGGCAATCTCCAAATTGGCTTGCGGCACATCAATCCCGACCAGGATGATGTACTTGGCAATCTTGCCATCATTTTCGACATGAGCGACATCCAGTCATTCATCACAAAGCTACAGTAGCATACAAATCACATTTTGTACATATGTATTTTCAATTATTTTTGTAATCGGTATGCGGCAGATTCCAGAAACCCAAGTCCAACTGCGCCACGAACCCCTGAATCCGCGACAAAGCCCTGTTTTTGCCGCAGATTCAAGGCAAAGAACAACCACGAGTGTGACTGCGGTTAACCGGCCGGGCCGGCCTTCCATCGCATGCGGCGCGTTTGTATTCGACCATGATTTGTGCAAAGCAAAACGATCTGTATTATGTTCATCGCCGCCATTGCGAAATTTGATGAATCCATTCCTCGACCTCATCGACAATCCAATCCGGCGTCGATGTCCCGGCGGTGATTCCCACGGTGCCGGCGCCCAAGAACCAGTCTTCCCGCAGTTCCGCGGCAATCTGGACGTGATACACGTGCGCGCAATACAGGGAGCAGGTTGCCACCAATTCGCGCGTGTTGTTACTCGTCGCGCCGCCGATGACCACGACGACGTCCGACTGCCGGGCCAGTTCAATGGCCGCTGCCTGACGCTGTTTCGTCGGCTGGCAAACAGTATCGATAAAACGCGTTTCCGAACGCGGAAACCGGCGTCGAATCAACTCCGCCAATTGACGGACTTTGGCAATCGGTTGCGTGGTTTGGGCGGCAATGCCAAAACGGGGGCGCCCGCGCAATTGCGCCACGTCCTCTTCTGTCAGCACAACGTCGAATTCCTCCAAATCCCCGGTCAATCCGCGCACCTCGACGTGCCCGCGCCAGCCAATGATGATGGGATGAAATCCGTCGCGCACAAGTTGCTGCACGGCGCGGTGGGCGTGGTGGACGAGCGGACAGGTGGCTTCGAGAACCCGCAAGCCATGATCGCGGGCATGTTGCAGGGACTTTTGCGAAGCGCCGTGGGCCGTGATCATTACGGCGGGGGTTTTGACTTCCGCGGCCTGGTCTTCAATTCCAATGCCCCGCGCACGCAACTCGCCGATCACCGATTCGTTGTGAACCAGTTGGCCCAAAATAGTGAGGGGCTGCCGGCTGGCTTCGTCAAGGGCCAGGGCGATGGCGTCGCGCACGCCAAAGCACATTCCGAGATGAGTGGCACGGATGATCTTGAGGACGCCTGGCCGGGTCGGACTCTGTTCAATTATACTTTGCATTACAAAGTTAGAGTCAGCGGCTGGAAATATGTTCAATCTTTGATAAAATTATTCCATGTCCCGGGCCTGCCGCACGATTTGCTCCAGCAAATCGATATAGCTGGCAAAGGCGCGGCGTCCGTTGGGCGTGAGCGAACAAGTGGTCAAGGGGCGTTGATTGTGGAAGGTCTTGGTCACAGAAACGAAGCCGGCCTCCTGCAAGGTTTTGATGTGCATGCTCAGGTTGCCGTCAGTCATCTTCAACGCTTCGCGCAATTCAGTGAACGACAACTCCGGTGTTGCGGCCAGCAACGACATGATGGGCAGCCGCCCTTTCTCGTGAATGACGCGGTCGAGCTGGAAAAACGGTTTCGGATTCACGTTGCATTCCCGTCCTTTTCAGTGAAATGCAGATAGACGCCATAGGCCAGGTGGGAACCGCCGAACAGCGCGCCCATCGCCCAATTCACGCCGGCGACTGAAGGCGGCCCGCCCAGGCACAGGGCAGCGCCCAAGAGACAACCGACCGCGATGAACGCCCAGCCAAACATCTTGAATCCGCGAGGCATGAAAAACCCGGCAGCATGAAGGGCACAACCGTAGAGAACCATCCATCCCGGGACCAGAAGCCAAATGGCGAGCGGGCCTCCCGGCCCGATGCCCACAAAGATCAATCCCGCGGCAGATCCGGCGAAAAAAGCCGGAGACACCGCCTGCACAATGCGACGAGTCGGCGGCGACCAGAACGGCTCGGAGTCCTTGAGGGCCTGACGCCGAATAAGCCAGAAGGCCTCGGCCACACAAAGAAAAGCCACCGCCATCCAGAAACCGGTTAAAGTTCGCGGCGTGCGCACATTCAGCACCGCGGCCAGGACGGACGCGACAACTCCCGTCAGCCCGACGGCGCCCATGACGGGCGCCAGGGCGCGGCGGTAAACCGCACCGCGCTCCATCAAAGTGCGGATGACCTGCAGATTCTTGACGGCCCAATCGGTTTCCATGACTACACTTTATGCAACAAAGCATAATATGTCAAAAGAATTTAAACAAAAGGACAGCGAACGGCATCACATACTTTGTAATACAAAGTGTATGTCGCCAAGCAAACCCGGAGAAACGCAACTGCCGGCATCGAATCAGCGATCAACGATTGAGATATTATGAAAATTCTGCTCCTCAATCCACCGCATCCTTCGATTGGCAGTCGCATCCCTCGTGAGCATCTGCCCCCGCTCGGTTTGCTTTCACTAGGCGGTCCGCTGCTTGATGCCGGCCACCATGTGAGGCTGGTGGATGCGGAGTTTGGGCCTCTGAATCTGGACCAGATCGTCTGGAGAACCATGGATTATAGACCCGACGCGATTCTTTTGGGTCACTCGGGTTCGACCTCGGGCCACCCGGCCGCCAGTCAGATTGTGCAAGCCGTGCGGAGAGCGCTTCCACATGCGTGGATCGTTTACGGTGGCGTGTTCCCCACCTATCACTGGCTGCAGATTATGCAGCAGAATCCCGGAATTGATTTCATCGTGCGCGGTGAAGGCGAGGAAACGATTGTCCGGCTGATAGCCGCTCTGGAAAGCCGGCAATGTCTGGAGAAGGTGCCTGGGGTTGTGTTCCGCACTGGCACGGTTCCAGGGCAAAGGCGCTCAATCGCCAACCCGCCTACTTTGCAAGGTGAGGTTCGGGCAAATCCGCCGGCGCCGGTGATCCGTGATCTTGATGCATGTCGCGTTGGCTGGGAACTGATCGACCACCGCCGTTATACGTATTATGGAAAACGCCGGGCTGTGGTCGTGCAATTCTCACGCGGCTGTCCCCACCATTGCCATTATTGCGGACAACACGGTTTTTGGCGGGCGTGGCGCCATCGCGATCCCGTAAAATTTGCAGCTGAATTGGCGCGACTGCATCACGAGCGCGGGGTGGAACTGGTCAACTTTGCCGACGAAAACCCCACTGCCTCCCGCCCGGCGTGGCAGGCGTTTCTCGAAGCGCTCATCTCCCACAATGTTCCTTTAATCCTGATTGGCACCACTCGAGCGAGCGACATCGTCCGGGACGCCGACATCCTTCACCTTTACAAACGAGCTGGCGTCGCCCGGTTTCTGCTCGGGCTTGAAAGCACGGATGAGACGACGCTCCAGGCGATTCACAAAGGAAGCACGAAGGCAATTGACCGCGAGGCGATTCGGCTCATGAGAAAACATGGCATCATTTCCATGGCCGCCTGGGTGGCCGGTTTCGTGCAGGAGAAGGACAGCGATTATTGGCGCACGCTGCGGCAGCTCCTTTCGTATGATCCGGATCAGATTCAGGCGCTCTATGCCACCCCGCATAGTTGGACTCCATTCGCTCTCCAGGAAGCCAAACATCGCGTGGTTCAGACCGACCTCAGTCGTTGGGACTACAAACACCAAGTCCTGGAGAGCACGCAGGTGCCAAACTGGCGGCTGCTGCTTTGGGTGAAGCTGATTGAGGCGATCTGCCAACTGCGACCGAGATCGCTCTGGAGACTCCTGATGCATCCCGAACGACGTTTTCGTGCCGGCATGCGCTGGTATTCCAACATGGGGCGACGCGTCTGGCCATACGAAATAGGACAGTGGCTCTTTTGCGATCGTCGAACTCGCCGCGGTCCGACACTTGCGGAATTTCTCAATGGCGCCTGGGCAGTGAGGCGGGACTTGCCCCCCGAGCTTCCGCTTGACCGATCACCTGCCGGTTGCAATGATCGTGCTGATCCCAAGCGTGATGCTGCGGCCCTCGAACAAGCTGCCGAGGTTTGATTTATGAAATTCAACTTGAAAGTGTGGGTGAAGAAAGCAAGCCTTGCTCTTGCCGCATTCACATTGGCGACGGCCATTTGGCTCCCGTGTTTGCACCTGTTCTTCCGCAAACCCTTGTCCGATTTTTACCAGGAAAGTGGCGTCTCCCCGAAAGCGCGCCAATTGGCCGCCCGGCACCTGCAGCTTTGGACAGATCCCTCGCTCCGGCAGATTGAACTTCAGAAAATGCGCGCCAGCAACGCGGAGTGGGATTTCATGGGACGCACTTTTCTCGTTTGGTCGCTCGTGAATATGGGCCTGCGTGAACCCGCCATGAAAGCAGAATATCTTCCCGTCATTGACCGGATCATCCAGGAAACCGTCAAAATCGAAAAACAGGATGGGATCTACGTCTTCCTCATGCCCTACGCCAAAGATAGCCCCTACAAAGTGAGTCCTGCACACAGTTTGTTCCTGGACGGAGAGATTGCGCTGATGATGGGTGCCCGGCGAATTCTTCAGGAGGAACCCTCCTACAGGCAGCCGATGACGGAGCGACTGAAGCTCATTGAGCAACGGATGCGCTCAAATCCGCTGATGGCAATGGAGAGTTATCCCGATGAGTGTTGGACCTACGACCACGCTGTTGCTCTGGTTGCATTCAAAGTTGCAGATCGACTCGACGGCACGGATCACGCCGCTCTTTGTCAACAATGGGTGGCCATGGCGAAGGAAAATTTGGTTGATAAAACGACCGGCCTGCTCCTCTCAAGCTATAAGTTGGATGGCGTGACGTTGTATGGGCCGGAAGGGTCGTCGATTTGGATGGTTGCCCATTGTCTGCAAGCGGTGGACGAACCCTTTGCGCGCGACCAGTATGAGCGGGCAAGAAAGGAACTGGGCCGGATTATTCTCGATTTCGGTTACGGTCTGGAATGGCCTGCGTCGTGGCAGGGACCAATGGATGTTGATTCTGGAATGGTTGTCCCCGTGTTGGGGGTCAGCCCTGGCTCCAGCGGCATGGCCTTCATGGCGGCATCAAGCTTCCACGATTGGAATTTTCTTCAGGCATTGGCCACGACCCTCGACATGGCGGCATTCCCTTCACGCCAAAACGGCCGCTTGAAATACTGTGCCAGCAACCAGGTCGGCGACGCCGCGCTCCTTTACGCGTCAGTTCTTGGCCCACTTTGGGAAAGCATTCGCAAACCATGAAAGCAACCTTTGGACTGTTACGACGCATATGGAAGGCAGAAGCCTTTTCTCCCCAGGGGCTTATGGTGCGCGCTGCCACTCTGGCTGCGCTTTATGCGGTTTCATGCGTGGCGGGGCTTCAAGAATACACCACGTTTCTCAGCGGCACATCTCCGAGCGAGAATCTGAGCTGGCGAACGGCCTCAACTCTTGGACTGATTCATATACTGCTCCACTTCGCTTTCATCCTGCTGGTTCCGATATTGTTGATCACGGCTGGCCTGCTCGCGGCGTGGAATAGTCGGAAACCGAAGCACGAGATTCCAGGTAGCGGCGGGCATGGAGCGCCAATTGAACACAACGAGTAAAATAATGCGATTATGGTTCTGCCGACGCTGGGCGCGCGAATTGGAGCGATCCGGCTACGATCAAAGCCACGGCGGGACAAACCGCACGCCGCCATGATCAGGAAAATCATCCGGGCCAATTCGCTCATCGCTGCTTCACTGGCGGCGGTGCTTTTGGTTTATCCGTCGGTGCGCGCAGGTCTGGACATTCAAGACCCTGCGCTGAAAGGCCCCGGAATTCCCAGAGTTGACTGGAGGCTTATGCGCCAATTGTCGCCGCGCTATGCGGCGTGGGCTCGGAAACGGGTGGCGGTTGGGCGAGCCGGGAGACTTTCAACGGCCGACATCTCGGGCACTGAATGGCCGCTCTTCGGGTCTGTCTTTTATCTGTGGGGAGTCGAAAATCTGCAAACCGCCTGGGAAGCAGGAGACCACACCTCCGCCGTGGAGCCGAAGGTCTTTTGCAAGGACGCAATCATGGCGGCTTCTGATCTCGTGATTGATCCCAAGCACGCGAGTTGGGTCGAGCAACATTGGGGGACGAATTACCTGCACCGTGAAAACGTGTTTTACCGCATGCTGGTCATAGCGGCGCTGACGAGCCGCGAAAAATTGCTCCACGATGGCGCTCATCTCGATGTATTGAGCGACCAGGTTGACACTTTTTCCAAGGAACTGAATGATTCCAAAAGCGGATTGCTCAATGACTATCCCGGCGAGTGTTATCCGGGCGACGTGATGGCCGC
The DNA here is from genome assembly GCA_963813995.1 of uncultured Verrucomicrobiae bacterium. Classification (GTDB taxonomy): domain Bacteria; phylum Verrucomicrobiota; class Verrucomicrobiia; order Limisphaerales; family Palsa-1400; genus DASRLE01. The sequence continues at coordinate 15,517 of CAWFAZ010000074.1, forward strand.
CATCGCGTGCATCCGCCGCGCCGATGCTGTTCTCGGCACGGATCATTCCCGGTTCATCAGCCGGTCACTGCGGGCATTCATTGGACCGAGAAGCACGCGCCTCAAATTGCCATCCTACCAGGCAGGCGCCGAAACCGGAGCGCCCCTGTCAGAGACCCGCGGCTGCGCGAATTCCTACTTTTGTTTGACGTCACCAGAACTGTGGCCGGGTCCCGCCAAAACGTGGTTTCAGCTTTACGAGAAATTCTTTTGGCAGCATCGGCTCGGTTTCGCCGGCTTCCGCGAGTTTCCGAAAGACGTTCCGAATACCGATTGGACCATCGACGTGGACGCAGGCCCCGTTATCGCCGGCTTCGGCGTGGCTGCAAACGCCTTCGGGGTTGGCGCGGCTCGCAAAAACGGGCGGTTCGACCTGGCATACCCATTATCGGCCGAGATGCTGGCCACGGTCTGGGAATTGCCGAACGGGACGCTGGCCATGCCGCGCATACTTTCCAATTTAAGTGATGCACCGATGCTTGGAGAAGCCTCGATTCTTTGGCTGCTGAGCGTCCAACCCGAAAAAGGATTTCCAGTTAGAACCGGTGGTAATATTTCAACATTCGTGTATGTCGTCCTCATAGGTGCGTTGCTGTTCGGAATCTGGCGAATGGTCGCAGCCATCAAAGCCTTTAGAGCAGCGCTTCGGGAACCAGAGCCAACCGTGTTGGCTCCGAGACTTCAGGCTTGCCTTTGGGTGGGCTTACTCGCCGGGGCCGTTGGCGCGTCATGCTTTGGTCGCACACTGCCCGGATTCGCCCTCCTCCTCGCCGCCCTGCTTCTTCCAAGAACGAAGAAGCGCGTGACTGACGAAACGGAGGGGTGAGACCGATATGTTACCGGGTTTGGCGAATTGAGAAGAATCACCGGGGCCGCAGCCTGCCGGGCCAGTTGGCGGCGGGGGACAACACCCGGCTGGTGGCGCTGCTGGTGGCGGGATTCATTTGCGGCGGGCTTTGGGAAGCTTGGACCAGAATGTGCGGCTAGAGGAGGTCAAGATTTGGATGCGCGAAGCGAAGCAGAAGCACGGTTGAAACGAACGAGACGGGGGCTTTCTAACTTTCCTCAACCAATTCGCGGCGGGACGGGGTTTTTGGGGTGCGCGGAGAGGATTTGCAGGCTCGTTATCGCCGCCCACAGCAGAGAGGCGGCGAAAATGCCCAAGCCCGCCAACGGCCACCGTATTTCACGCCATAGGGTTGTCAGGGCTTCAACGGGATCGCCGGTGGATTGGTTCATGCGCGTCCAGTTCTCCAGCATCCATTCCAGCAAGTGAATGCCCGTTGCCACGCTGAGGATGAATCCTACCGCCGCCAGGGCCAATTGATAATAGCCAATGGATTTTCCCGCCGCCAGCGAACCTGACCCGGGCAAGGCAAGATTGGCGGTCAGACACGCCCAAGCCTCAGCGCGGTTGGCGGGGCCTTTGGCGCGGCTGGCAAGCACGAGTTTCACAGTGAGCTTGTGGAACTTACCAGTTGCGCCAGTGATGATGAAACACCCGCCACCCACCGGGCGGAAAGCCAACGGACAACGGCAGGAGACAATGCCATGCCAAACCCACCACCGAGAGAATCAAGCCCGCCAGGGCCATGCCTTTGCCGCTTTGCTGCGGATGGGCCTCGATCTGGCTTAACGCGATGACCGAAAAGATGATTCCAAACACCGCGCAAACAACACCGAAACAGCAGCAGACATTGGACAGCACGCCGCAGATCAGGCCCGCCAGCGCCAGGTTGTTCCCTCGTTGGGCCGCCGCCGGGGGAGGCATCGTGACCACGGGCGGGACGCCGAATTCGGGCGTTGACGACAAGGCTCTCCATTCGTTGCTCCCTTCCGCCTGAAGCAGCGTTGCGCTGTTGATCCGTCCTTCAGCCTGCCATTGCCGAATTTGAGCGACGGACACAGGACCATAAATTTTTTGGTCGCTGCCAATGACTTTATACATGGATGACTCCAAATTAATGAGATATCGCCGTCAGCCGCGCCATCGGCACATTCCGCAAAATCCCAAAAATCACCAGGCCCGCCACCAAGGCCCATCCGAAGATGGGGCGCGTCACAATGCCGGGCAGCCTCCTGCCTGTCGCGAGCCAGATCAATTCCCGTGTCGCCAACCAAAATCCGACTGGCAAAAGCGCCACGACAAAGGAATTCAACCGCCAAGCCGCCGCAAAGTTGCCGTGGGTCAATTGATGCAGCGCCCGCAACGTTCCGCATCCGGGGCACAACAGCCCCGTTGTCTGGTGCAGCAGGCAGACGGGATAAAAGCCGTGGGTGGCGGGGTCAAAAAGGAACAAAGTAACCAGCGCCCCCGCCGCCACCGCCAAACCCGCGATGGCCGTGAAAAAGCACCAGGGCGACGCTGCCAATGGTCCTTTCATAATTTATTGGGAAAACGAATTTGGAAACTTCGGAAAATAATCGGGGAAAGCCATAACAATCAAAGTGAGAGTGATTGCCATGATGATCGAAAGAATTCCCAGCACGATGCCGGTAATGGCAAATCCCGAGCCTGTCTGTTGTGGATTCTTTTTGATTTGCAAGAGGGCAACTATGCCGAGCACGATGCTGACCGCGCCGAGAATCCCCCAACAGCAAGGAATGAACGAGATAAATCCCGTAATCATGGCCCAGAGCGCCATCTGGTTGGACTTCGCCGCGGCGGGGGCTGTGGCCATTTGGATTGGAGTCACGGGAGCCGATGGCGCGCTGCCTGGCAACGCCGCCGCGAATTCGGGCAATTCTGAAATGCATTTCCAAACCCCGGCGCCTTCCGTCTGGACCTTGGTGTGGGCATTGATGCGTCCCTCGGAAATCCACTGGCGAAGCTGGTCGGCGGTGATGGGCCCGTACTCTTTCTGATCGGCTCCGATAATCTTATACATGGCGTGAAGATGCCCGCAACCGCTTCACCCCGTCAAGCCCGCTCGGACGCCGCGATCAACTCTTGCAATTTGATCCCGGTCTTCCCCGAATCGATCAGTTCCGCCGCCATCTTCCATCCTTCAGCGGTTGAACGACTTTTTCCCGCGATAAACAGCGCGGCGGCGCTGTTGAGTAAAACCGCATCCCGTCTTGGTCCGCGCTCTTCACCATGCAACAAACGGCGCACAATTTCCGCATTGGCCTGGGGATTTCCCCCCGCCAAATCGGCCAGCGTCGCCGGTTGAATGGGAAAACTTCGGGGCGGGATGGATCGGAGGCGGGTCATGGCCTGCGAAAATTCCGCCACGTAATTATTTCCAAGAGTCGAGAATTCATCCAAATATCGCTTTTTGCCCCCTTCCACAACGGACCCGCAAACCACCATCCCGCGCCGCACTCCCAGGCTTTGCAAGACGGACGCAATGGGCGCACAGAGTTCCCGCCGCGGGACCCCGACAAGTTGGACGGCGGGCCGGGCCGGATTCAGCAATGGCCCGAGAAAATTGAAAATCGTCCTTTGCCCCCGCTCGCCGCACAAACGCCGCGCGGGGGCGATTTGTTTGAAGGCGGGATGGTAGTTCGGCGCGAAAAAAAAGGCAAAATGATGGTCGCGCAGCCAGACCGCGGCCCGCTCTGGCGTCAAATCTATTTTTATTCCGAGCGCCTCCAGCACGTCCGCGCTGCCCGCCTGCGAGGTCACGGCGCGGTTGCCGTGCTTGGCCACGCTCACCCCGGCCGAGGCCATGACCAACGCCACGGTGGTCGAGATGTTGAACGTATTCAAGCGGTCCCCGCCCGTGCCGCAAACATCGATGATTGTCCGCGAACGCGTCTCCGCGTCCAGCGGCGGCGCGATGGCCATGCCCCGCAGGGCGCAGGCGAAGGCGGCGATCTCCTCCGTCGTCTCGCCTTTGCGGGCCAGCGCGGCGAGGAAATCGGCTTTGACTTCCGCCGTCTCCCTTTCGCCGGTCAATTCCCCCACCGCGCCGGAAACTTGCTCATCCGTCAAAGCCTTGCCCCCGGCCAGTTGTTTGGTCAACGCGATTAACACGATGGAAAGTGTAGAAAGACGGGGCCATGTTTGCTAGCGTTCAATTTTCGGCGCAATGGACACTGAAGTCATCGCAACAAACGACGCGTCGCTGTTTGAAACAGCGGTGGCGCGCGCGGCTGAATTGCTCCGCGCCGGCCAGTTGGTGGCGTTGCCGACCGAGACGGTTTATGGCCTGGCCGCCAATGCCTGGAATGCCGATGCCGTCCGGCGCATTTTCGAAGTCAAGGGGCGTCCGCCGCACAATCCCATCATCGTCCATGTCGCCAGCCTGGATTTGGCGCGCCGGTGCGTCTCCGATTGGCCGCCGCTGGCCGCCAGGCTGACCGGGGCATTTTGGCCGGGGCCGCTGACTCTGGTCCTGCCGCGCTCGCCGGAGATTCCCGATGTTGTCACAGCAGGCGGCCTCACAGTCGGGGTGCGATGGCCGGGCCACCCTTTCATTCAGGCGGTGATTCGCGCTTGCGGCTTTCCTTTGGCCGCCCCGAGCGCCAACCGGTCCAATCATATTTCCCCCACCACCGCCGAACACGTCCGCAAGGATTTGGGCGGCCGCATTCCTCTCATCGTGGATGGCGGGCCATCGCAAGTGGGCATTGAATCAACCGTGCTCGACCTGGCGTGCTCGCCGCCGCGCCTGTTGCGCCCCGGCATGATCCACACCGAATCTTTGCTCGCCGTCATGGGCGGGAGTGCTTTGCAAACATCCGCTCCGGGCTGGTCCGGCGGCGCCGAAACGCTTTTGCGCAGTCCGGGTCTGCTGCCAAAACATTATTCACCCAAAGCCAAACTGGTCCTCTTGCAATGGCGCGACGAAAACGATTTGGCTGCGCAGATTTCGAATTTCCCAATCAGTCGCGACAGAATCCATGTGATCGCGCACCGAGTGATTCCCCTGCGGCAGAATTTCGGGCGGGTGGCCGTCATTCCCCGCGATGCCGAAGCATTTGCCCGCGCCATTTATGCCGAACTGCACCAATGCGACGAAGCCGGCGCGGAGCTAATCGTTGTCGAAGCCCTGCCCACAAGCGAAGAATGGCGCGCCATCGCCGACCGCCTGGCCCGGGCAGCCGCGTAGCGTGAGAGGCCAGTCGTATATAAATATTTGCCACCCATTGGAAGTCGAGGAGGATATGGCCCGGAGTTCAGTCTTCAGCTTGGGGCGATGGAAGGCATTCGATTGTTTTTGATTATTTTACCTTGACATGGGCTGATGAAACACACAGTTTTTAAATTGACGCCACCCGCATTGTTGCTGTTTCAATGCGGGTGGCGTCAATTTATGTTCTTTTCACCAAAGAACTCGTTCGTTTTGAGTTTTGTGGCAGCGTTTAGATGCGTCTCCCCTGATTAGGGCGACGACCGGGCTTGACGGCCTTTCCCCGGACAAGGCACGTTATATCGCCATGAAGATAACGCGCCTCCTCAAAGTTCTCCCGGCTTTGGCGATTGCCTGGGCCGGGGTTGCGGTTCATGCGGCGACCATTACCGTTTTCGCCGCCGCCAGCCTGACGGATGGTTTGGGGGAAATTGCCCGCAACTATCAAAGCAAGACCGGCGATAGAATTGAATTCAACTTCGCCGCGTCCAGCCTCCTGGCGCGGCAGATTGAGGAAGGCGCGCCGGCGGACATTTTCTTTTCCGCCGACGAGGCCAAGATGGATGCTCTCGAAGAAAAGGGGCTGGTCGAAAAGAAGACGCGCCGGAGCCGCTTGTCCAACTCGCTGGTTATTATAGTGGCGGCGGACAACCCCCTCTCCATCCATTCGCCCAAAGCTTTGGCCAATGACAAGATCGGTCATATCGCGCTGGCCGATCCGCAGTCCGTTCCGGCGGGGATTTATGCCAGGGAATACCTGAACAAGATTCGTCTCTGGGATCAGATCGCGCCCAAGGTTGTGCCGATGGGAAACGTCCGGGCCGCGCTGGCGGCGGTGGAATCCGGCGATGCCGAAGCCGGAATTGTCTATAAGACTGACGCGGCCATTTCCAAAAAGGTGCGGGTTGCCTTCGCAGTGCCGCGCCAGGATGGCCCCAAAATCAGCTATCCAATGGCGGTGATGAAGGAGGCCAGGGATCCGAAGGCGGCCCAGGCTTTCCTTGATTATCTGGATTCAAATGAGGCTGGCTTGGTCTTTATCAAGTTCGGATTCTCTGTTCACAACTACCCGCCATGACCGCCACTGAATGGCAAATTGTCTGGTTTACGGCGTGGGTTTCGGCCTTGAGCACACTGGTCATCCTGCCGCCGGGCCTGGCGGTGGCGTGGCTGCTGGCGCGCCATGATTGGCCGGGAAAATCGCTCGTCGAAACCCTCGTCACACTGCCGCTGGTCATGCCGCCGGTGGCCACGGGGCTGATCCTGCTTAAAGTATTGGGACGGCGCGGAGCCTTGGGCGGCTTTTTCCACGACCGCTTGCATCTGGACATTATTTTTAGCTGGCGGGCTGTCCTGGTGGCCTTGGGCGTGATGTCGTTTCCGTTGCTGGTGCGTTCGGCACAATGGGCGTTGGAGCAGGTGAACCCCCGCTTCGAACAAATCGCCCGGACATTGGGGGCGGGCGATCTGCGGGTCTTCTTTACCATCACCCTTCCCCTCGCCTTGCGCGGGATTATTGGCGGGGTCATCCTGGCCTTTGCGCGGGCCTTGGGCGAATTTGGCGCGACGATCATGGTGGCCGGCTATATCCCCGGCAAGACGGCCACGTTGTCCCTGTCCATCTACCAATCGGTCCAACTCGGCGAGGATGCCGCCGCCTACCGGTTGCTTGGCGTCTCGGTGGCGCTGGCTTTCGCGGCGGTCTGGGCCAGCGGATGGTTCATGCGCCGGCAGCGAAGATAAGATGAATCTCCTTTTGCAAAACATCTCGTTGCCGCTGGCCGATTTCACCCTGGAAATTGACGCCCAACTGCAATGCCAGGTCACCGGCATCTTCGGCCCTTCCGGCGCGGGCAAAACCTCCCTGCTCGATTTGATCGCCGGACTGCGCCAGCCGGCCTCGGCGCGCATTGCCCTCAACGATCGAGTGTTGACAGATACCGCGGCCGGCGTGGTCATGCCGCCGCGCTTGCGGGAGATCGGATACGTGCCGCAGGATTTGGCGCTGTTCCCGCACCTGTCCGTCCGCCAGAATCTCCTCTACGGACACAGGAACGGCCGTGAGACGGGGCCGTTGTTCGGCTTCGAGCATGTCACCGAAGTGCTGCAAATCCAGCCGTTGACGGCGCGGGGCACGGGCGATTTATCGGGCGGGGAGCGGCAGCGCGTCGCATTGGCGCGGGCTTTGTTGACGTCGCCGCGGTTGTTATTGCTCGATGAACCCCTGGCCAGCCTTGAGACGGGCCTCAAGGCGAAGATCATCCCCTATCTGCGCCGGGTGCGGGATGAGTTCCAATTGCCCATCCTTTATGTGACGCATGATGAGCAGGAAGTTCTCGCGCTGTGCGATGAGGTGCTGGAAATACAACGGGGACGAATGACTGGACGCCGGCGGATGAACGCCCGCAATCCATGAATAAAGCCAAAATGATCCTGTGCCTGGCCGGCCTCCTCTTGCTGCCCGGCTGCGGCAATAGAGAGGCCGGCGTTGTTGTCATATATACTTCCCAGGATGAGGTCTATGCCGAGCCGATTTTACGGGAATTCGAAAAAGAGACCGGCCTCCAGGTGCGGCCGGTTTATGACAGCGAGGCCGTCAAGACCGTTGGCCTGGTCAACCGGCTGCTGGCCGAGCGCGGCCATCCGCAGTGCGATGTTTTTTGGAACAATGAAGAGTTTCGCACCCGCCAACTCGCCGCGCGCGGGATATTTCGCCAAACCAACGGATGGACACCTTTGGGCTACCGCACCCGGCGGCTGGTCATCAACACCAACTTTTTGACCGCAGCCGGCGCGCCGCGTCGTTTCAGCGATGCCACCAATGCGGCCTGGCGCGGCAAAGTGGCCCTGGCCTATCCGCTCTTTGGGACCACGGCCACTCATTTCCATGCCTTGCGCCAGCATTGGGGGGACTTGGCGTGGCGAAATTGGTGCCGGGCGCTGACGGCCAACAAGCCCTTCCTGGTCGATGGCAATTCGGTGGTCGTAAAACTGGTCGAACGCGGCGAAGCCTGGATTGGCTTTACCGATTCCGACGACATCGCGGCGGCGCAGCGGGAAGGTTTCCCGGTCCGGGCATTGCCGGCCACGGAGGAGACGCTCTTCATCCCCAACACCGTTGGAGTGATCCGCAACTGTCCTCATCCCGCGGCGGCCCAGCGTCTCTGCGAGTATCTTTCCAAGCCTGAAGTTTCGCAGCGTTTGGCGGACTGGCGCGCCCTCGAAGGCGCCACACTCGCTCCGGCCACAGCCGCCTCCGGATTGACGGTGGATTGGAACGAGTTATTGCAAAATCTGGATTCGGTCACAACGGAAACGAAGGAGATTTTTTTGCGGTAAGATGCGACGCGCACCGCGCGGGCCGTCACGACGGCCGTTTCAGTATTTTTTCAAAGTTCTCGGTTGGCTCGATTTCAATCCGGCCCGGGTCCGCAGCCTTGGACGTTGCGGAAACACCTGTTGCAGGCTCAGTGATGCGACCGGGTTGGCCGGTCTTGGGCATGGCTGCCGGAAGGGTCCTGGACTTCGTGGCTGTCTCCTCTTCCTCCGCCACGGTTTCACGGGCGGCCATATTGAAGTTGGTTCGTTTGTCGAGCCACGCGCGATAACGCGGATAACTCCACATGCCGTATTCGGCGCCGGTTTCGATCGACGAGATGATTTTGAAGAAATCGCGATTCCGAATGAAGTTTTTGACGGCCATGGTCGCCATGAGGACTTCGCATTCCGGCACGCAAATATTCAAATTGGGCCGGAATTGGAGCCGTTGCGAGACGACCCCGATGAGACAATCGGCCATTTGCGCGGCGATGTTGCCTTGAATCTCGGAGGGGAAAGCGTTGATGACCCGCTGCAAGGCTTCGGTGCAGTTGGAAGAATGGACCGTGGCCAAAACCAGGTGGCCGGTTTCAGCGGCGTTCATGGTCAGGCGCATTGTTTCCGGTTCGCGCAATTCGCCCACCATCAACACATCGGGGTCTTCGCGCAAACTGTCCAGCAACGCCTGCTCGAAACTGGGCGTGTCCCGGCCCACTTCGCGCTGGCGGATGAAGGCGCGTTTGGGCCGGAAGGAAAATTCGATCGGATTTTCAATCGTCACGATGTGGCGGGCATCGGTCAGGTTAATCGTTTGGATCAAGGCGGCCAGTGTGGTCGATTTTCCGCTGCCGGTTGCCCCGCTGATCAAGATCAGCCCATGCGGATGATCCACCAATTGCTTGAGGTCCGGATGCAGGTTCAACCCTTCGATGGTCGGCTGAAAAGCGGGCAGCAGGCGAATGGCGAAACCGACCCCGCGCGAAGTCTGAAGAATGTTGATCCGGCAGCGCAAGCCTTCGATGCTCCTGGAGAGATCGAAGGAACGCCGTTCCAAAAACTCGGGCCAATAATCGCCGCCGATCATCTCGCGCGCCCATTCCAGCACCGCAGGCGGCTCAAGCGGTTCGCCCACAGAACGCAGGCTGCCCCGCACCCGCAAGACGGCGCACAACCCCGGTTCCAAATGAAGGTCGCTGGCGCCTTCTCTTTTGGCCAAAGCAATGAGTTCCCGC